>CAVSKQ010000006.1:0-402599 GCA_963728615.1 uncultured Gammaproteobacteria bacterium | reverse complement strand
GTGGAAGTCGTGCGTCTTCTGCCGGTATGCCTCGGAAAGGAAGTTCGGGAGGCGGTCGTTGTAGCGCGGGTCGCCCTGGAAAGTCGCGGCCAGGGGATTGAGCTCGAGGTACTCCTCCCAGTATTGCGCGTAGAGCGTGTCGAGGCGGGAGGCCTTGTCGGCCTGGTCGGCGCCCGATGAAGGTGCACCGGCAAGCGCGACGAGGACCGTGGCGAGCGGGAGCACGAGCAAGCGGAGTCCAGGCGTCATTGCGATACCTCTTCGCGCGCCGACAGCGGCAGTCACTGCAAGGTTAACAGGCACGCACCCCGACTTCTGTCAGTCCGATGTCGCGATCGCATGCGCCGCCTTGCGGCCGCTCTCGAGCGCGCCCGCGACGGTCGCTGCCTCGCCCCGGGAATTCGTCGCCTCTCCTGCGAAGTACAAAGTGTTTCCGAGCGTCCGCGCCAGCGCGCGCCTCGCGTTCCCGCCGTTCTCGAGCACGTAGCTGTAGGCTCCGCGCGCGAAGGGATCACGCTGCCAGTCGTGCGACAGGACCGCGTCGAGCCGCATCCTGCGCGCGAACCGCCGCCCGAAAATCGTGCGCAGGCTCGCGAGTGCTTCCTTCACGATCCGGTCCCGGCCCGCGCCCGAGAGCCGCGCTGCCTTCGGCCCGCCCGCCCAGGCGACCAGCAGCGGCGTGCGCACCGGCAGCGCCGTCCAGAACGTCGGGAACGAGGCTTTGGGCGCGTGAAAGAACGCAGCGTCGCGGCAGTCGCCGCCGTTTGCGTCCTCCCAAAATGCCTCCCGGAACAGCAGGACCGTCTTGAGTACCGGTCCCGAGGCGAGCTGCCGCAGGGTTCTTGCTTTTTCCGCGAGCGGCGGATCGAATCGCACGGCGCCAGGCAATCCGGGCGCGCGCTGGAGGACGCCGAGCGGCAGGGTGACGATCGCGCGCTTCGCCTGCACGCGGAACGGCTCGCCGAGCTGCGCGCCCCCGACGTCCACGGCGCCTCGCCGCCAGCGGACCGTGTGCACCACCGCGTTCGTTCGAACGCTCGCCCTGCCGCGCTCCAGCGACGCGGCGAGCGGCGCGAGCAGGGCGCCATAGCCGCCGAGCGGCCGGAACTGCGGCGAGTCGAGCGCCTCGCCCCCGACCCATTCCTCGACGATCGAGCGCGCGCTGACGCGCGCGGGATCCGCGGCGTCGAATCCCTCGACGAGGGCGAGTGCGAGGTCGCGCGAGCTGCGCGACAGTTGCCGCGCGTCGACGCGCGCCAGGAAGTCCCCGAAGCTGAGGTCGCGCGCGCGGAGTCGCGAGCGATTCCTGCGCAGAGCGTCATGCACCTGCCTGAAATCGTCCGCGCGCAGGCGCAGCCGGCCTTGCCCACAGGTCCAGTGCGGGCCGTGCGCGTCCACGGCCGCGACGCCGAAGCGTTTCATCAACGACAGGGTCGCTTCGGGCTCCCCGTGGATGAACTCGGCGCCGAGCTCGACCGGGATCGGCGCGCCGGGATCGGAGCGCGTCCAGATGCGTCCGCCGACGCGGTCGCGCGCTTCGAGGACGACGACCGATTGCCCGGACCCGGTGAGTTCCGCGGCCGCCGCGAGGCCCGCGGCGCCGGCGCCGAGCACGAGGATGTCGTGACGTTCCGTGGTCACGTGATTATGTTAAACGCAAGAGGCACGAACACCCCCGTCAGGACGCGCGATGCGCATCCTGCTGGCCCGCCCCATGGACTACAACCTGGGCGGCCCGGGCAGGCCAATGACGACGGTGGCGATTACGCTTTATAAGTCTATTAAAATCAAATACTTATCAAGCAAACAACCGAAGGGCCCAATGCCCTTCGGCAGGAAGCCCGGACAACCTTGACGCTCCCCCGGCCCAGTCACTAGAATCGCGGGCCTTTTCGGCCCCTGCTCCCCAATACGGGTGGGGTGGAATTAGCCAAACAACATTTACTCGGGCCGCCATTGGGCGGCCCGGCGTTTCATGCGTCCGGTAACCCGGATGCTGCGGGGACTGAAGGACGGTATGTCGACAACCAACCAGCTGATCCGTGGCGGCCGCACGGCCGCGACGTACAAGTCGAAGGTGCCTGCGCTCGAGCGCTCGCCGCAGCGCCGCGGCGTGTGCACGCGCGTCTACACGACGACGCCGAAGAAGCCGAACTCGGCGCTGCGCAAGGTCTGCCGCGTGCGGCTGACCAACGGCTACGAGGTCACGAGCTACATCGGCGGCGAGGGCCACAACCTGCAGGAGCACTCGGTTGTCATGATCCGCGGCGGCCGCGTGAAGGACCTGCCGGGCGTTCGCTACCACACCGTCCGCGGCACGCTCGACTGCGCCGGCGTCAACGACCGCAGGCAGAGCCGCTCCAAGTACGGCGCCAAGCGCCCGAAGAAGTAACGGAGAGAGAACGCAATGTCCCGTCGCACATCCGCACCGACGCGCATCGTCCTTCCCGACCCGAAGTTCGGGAGCGAGATGCTCGCCAAGTTCATGAACATGGTCATGACGAGCGGCAAGAAGTCCGCCGCCGAGCACATCATGTACGGCGCGATCGACCGCATCACGGAGAAGACCAACCGCCAGGGCGACGCCGCCCTCGAGGTGCTCTCGGCCGCTCTCGACAACGTCAAGCCCGCGGTCGAGGTGAAGTCCCGCCGCGTCGGCGGCGCGACCTACCAGGTGCCGGTCGAGGTCCGCCCGGCGCGCCGGCAGACGCTCGCGATGCGCTGGCTGATCGAGGCTGCGCGCGCGCGCAGCGAGAAGTCCATGGCGCACCGCCTGGCCCACGAGCTGATGGACGCCGCGGAGAACCGCGGCACGGCCGTGCGCAAGCGCGAGGACACGCACCGCATGGCGGAGGCCAACAAGGCCTTCGCGCACTACCGCTGGTAACGAGACGGCCATGCCCAGAACCACGCCCATCGAGCTCTACCGGAACATCGGCATTTCCGCGCACATCGACGCCGGAAAGACGACGACGACCGAGCGCGTGCTGTTCTACACGGGCGTCTCGCACAAGATCGGCGAGGTCCACGACGGCGCCGCCGTGATGGACTACATGGAGCAGGAACAGGAGCGCGGAATCACGATCACCGCCGCGGCGACGACCTGCTTCTGGAAGGGGATGGACGCCCACTACCCCGAGCACCGCATCAACATCATCGACACGCCCGGGCACGTCGACTTCACGATCGAGGTCGAGCGCTCGCTGCGCGTGCTCGACTCGGCGGTCGCCGTGTACTGCGCCGTGTCCGGCGTGCAGCCCCAGTCCGAGACGGTCTGGCGGCAGATGAACAAGTACAAGGTCCCGCGCATCGCGTTCGTGAACAAGATGGACCGCGCCGGCGCCAACTTCCTGCGCTGCGTGGACCAGATCCGCACGCGCCTGAAGGGCAACCCGGTCGTGATCCAGCTGCCGATCGGCGCGGAGGAGAAGTTCGCCGGCATCGTCGACCTGATCAAGATGAAGTCGATCTGGTGGGACGAGGAGTCGCAGGGCATGCGCTTCGAGTACCGCGACATCCCCGCGGACATGAAGGCCGAATGCGACGAGTACCGCGCCAAGCTGGTCGAGGCCGCGGCCGAGGCCAACGAGACGCTGCTCCACAAGTACCTCGAGGGCACCGAGCTCACGACGGCGGAGATCAAGCAGGGCCTGCGCGAGCGCGCGATCAGGAACGACATCTGCCTGGTCACCTGCGGTTCCGCCTTCAAGAACAAGGGCGTGCAGGCAGTGCTCGACGCGGTCATCGACTACATGCCGTCGCCGACCGAGGTGCCGGACGTCAGGGGCCAGACGGAAGAGGGCGAGGAGATCACGCGCAAGTCGGACGACGAGGCGCCGTTCTCCGCGCTCGCGTTCAAGATCCTGAACGACCCGTTCGTCGGCAACCTGACCTTCTTCCGCGTTTACTCGGGGACGCTGTCCTCGGGCGACCAGGTGTACGTGCCGAACCGCTCGCGCAAGGAGCGCATCGGCCGCCTGCTGCAGATGCACGCGAGCGACCGCGAGGAGATCAAGGAAGTCCGCGCCGGCGACATCGCCGCGGCCGTGGGACTCAAGGACGTGACGACCGGCGACACGCTGAGCGACCCGGACGACGTCATCGTGCTGGAGAAGATGGAGTTCCCGGACCCGGTGATCTCGGTGGCCGTCGAGCCGAAGACCAAGGCCGACCAGGAGAAGATGGGCATCGCGCTGCAGCGCCTCGCCAAGGAAGACCCGTCGTTCCGGGTCGCGACCGACCAGGAGTCGGGGCAGACCATCATCTCCGGCATGGGCGAGCTGCACCTCGAGATCATCGTCGACCGCATGAAGCGCGAGTTCAAGGTCGAGGCGAACGTCGGCAAGCCGCAGGTCGCCTACCGCGAGACCATCCGCAAGTCGGTCGAGCAGGAAGGCAAGTTCGTGCGCCAGTCCGGCGGCCGCGGCCAGTACGGCCACGTCTGGATCCGCCTCGAGCCGCTCGAGGAGGGCAAAGGCTACGAGTTCGTCAACGAGATCGTGGGCGGCTCGATCCCGCGCGAATACATCCCGGCGGTGGACAAGGGCATCAAGGAGCAGCTGGGCAACGGCGTCATCGCCGGCTTCCCGATCGTCGACGTGAAGGTCGCGCTGACCGACGGCTCGTACCACGACGTCGACTCGAGCGAAATGGCGTTCAAGATCGCGGGCTCGATGGCCTTCAAGGAAGGCTTCGCCAGGGCGAAGCCGGTGCTGCTCGAGCCGATCATGAACGTCGAAGTCGTCACGCCGGAGGAATACTCGGGCGACGTGATCGGCGACCTGAACCGCCGCCGCGGCCAGATCACCGGCATGGACGAGTCGCCGTCCGGGAAGATCGTGACCGCCGACGTCCCGCTCGCGGAGATGTTCGGCTACGCCACGTCCGTGCGCTCGATGAGCCAGGGCCGCGCGACGTTCACGATGGAGTTCAAGAAGTACGTCGAGGTGCCGAACAACGTCGCCGAGACGGTCCTGAAGAAAGCCTCTTAAGGGAAACTGCGCCATGGCCAAGGAAAAATTCGTACGGTCCAAGCCTCATGTGAACGTGGGGACGATCGGGCATGTGGATCACGGCAAGACGACGCTGACGGCGGCGTTGACCAAGGTGATGGCGGAGAAGAACGGGGGCGAGTTCACGGCCTACGACCAGATCGACAAGGCGCCGGAGGAGAAGGCGCGCGGGATCACGATTGCGACGGCGCACGTGGAGTACCAGTCGCCGGCGCGGCATTACGCGCACGTGGACTGCCCGGGGCATGCCGACTACGTGAAGAACATGATCACGGGAGCTGCGCAGATGGACGGCGCGATCCTGGTGGTGTCGGCCGCCGACGGCCCGATGCCGCAGACGCGCGAGCACATCCTGCTGGCGCGCCAGGTGGGGGTGCCGTACATCGTGGTGTTCCTGAACAAGTGCGACATGGTGGACGACGCCGAGCTGATCGAGCTGGTGGAGATGGAAGTGCGCGAGCTGCTGGTCAAGTACCAGTTCCCGGGGGACGACACGCCGATCGTGCGGGGATCTGCGCTGAAGGCGCTGGAGGGTGCGGCGGGCGAGCTCGGTGCCGAGTCGGTGGTCAAGCTGGTGGCCGAGATGGACCGCTACATCCCGACCCCGGTACGGGTGATCGACAAGCCGTTCCTGATGCCGATCGAGGACGTGTTCTCGATCTCGGGCCGCGGCACGGTGGTGACCGGTCGCATCGAGCGCGGGATCGTCAAGGTCAACGACGAGATCGAGATCGTGGGGCTGAAGCCGACCACCAAGACCACCTGCACCGGGGTCGAGATGTTCAGGAAGCTCCTGGACGAGGGCCAGGCCGGCGACAACGTCGGGGTGCTGTTGCGCGGCACCAAGCGCGAGGAAGTGGAGCGTGGCCAGGTACTGGCCAAGCCCGGCAGCATCAACCCGCACACCCAGTTCGAGTGCGAGGTGTACGTGCTGACCAAGGAGGAGGGCGGCCGGCACACGCCGTTCTTCAAGGGTTACCGGCCGCAGTTCTATTTCCGCACCACCGACGTGACCGGCAACATCGAGCTGCCGGCCGGGGTGGAGATGGTCATGCCGGGGGACAACATCAAGATGGTGGTGGAGCTGATCGCTCCGATCGCCATGGAAGAGGGCCTGCGGTTCGCGATCCGCGAGGGCGGCCGTACCGTCGGCGCGGGCGTGGTGTCCAAGGTCCTCAAGTAAGGGAGCTGAGATGGCCACGAGTCAGAACATCCGCATCCGCCTGAAGGCGTTCGATCACAAGCTGATCGACACCTCGGCGCGGGAAATCGTCGAGACGGCGCGCCGCACCGGCGCGACCGTGCGCGGCCCGGTGCCGCTGCCGACGAAGATCGAGCGCTTCACCGTGCTGGTCTCGCCGCACGGCGACAAGGACGCGCGCGACCAGTTCGAGATCCGCACCCACAAGCGGCTCATGGACATCGTGAATCCGACCGACAAGACCGTGGACGCCCTCATGCGACTCGAGCTGCCGGCCGGCGTCGACGTTCAGATCAAGCTGAACTGACGGCAGTTGAACTGATTTTTCGGGCCGCTATACTGGGCGGCTTTTTGACGGGACAGCATCGGCCAATTGCAGCCGGTGTGGTGAAAAAAGGATATAAATCATGACCATAGGTCTGGTCGGCCGCAAGGCCGGCATGACTCGGGTTTTCACCGACGCTGGCGACACCCAGCCGGTGACGGTCATCGAGGCCCTGCCGAATCGCATCGTGCAGGTGAAGGACTCGAAGGCCGACGGCTATCGCGCCGTCCAGGTCACATTCGGCACCCGCCGCGCGTCCCGGCTTTCGAAGCCGGTCGCAGGCCATTACGCGAAGCCTGGCGTGCTCGCGGGCGAGAAGATCGTCGAATTCCGCCTCGCCGAGGGCGAAGGCGCGGACCTCAAGACCGGCGCCGAGCTCAAGGTCGACCTGTTCAAGGCGGGCCAGGTCGTGGACGTCACGGGCACCACGATCGGCAAGGGCTACGCCGGCGTCATGAAGCGCCACGGATTTGCCGGAGGCATGGCGAGCCACGGCGCCTCGGTCGTGCACCGCTCGCCGGGCTCCATCGGCCAGCGCCAGACGCCGGGCCGCGTACTCCCGGGCAAGCGCATGGCGGGCCGCATGGGCAACGCCCGGCGCACCGAAGAGAACCTGAAGGTCGTCCAGGTGGACCTCGAGCGGAACCTGCTCCTCGTGAGCGGTTCGGTACCGGGCGCCCCGGGCGGACGTGTCGTCATTCGCCCGTCGGTCAAGGCGGCGGCGCAGGCGCGGCGGAAGTCCGTCGGCGCGGCGAAGAAGTGACCGGGGGCTACTGGCAATGAAGCTGAAGCTGGTGAATGGCGGAGCCCAGGGCTCCGAGATCGAGCTCTCCGACGCGACCTTCGGGCGCGAGTTCAACGAGCCGCTGGTGCACCAGGTGCTGACGGCCTACGCGGCCGCGGGCCGTGCTGGCACCAAGGCGCAGCTCACCAAGGCCGAGGTCCGCGGCGGCGGCAGGAAGCCGTGGCGCCAGAAGGGCACGGGCCAGGCGCGCGCGGGCTCGACCCGAAGCCCCATCTGGGTCGGGGGTGGCCGCGCCTTCGCGGCGAAGCCGCGCAGCTTCGAGCAGAAGGTGAACCGCAAGATGTACCGCGGCGCGATCCGCTCGATGCTCTCGGAGCTCGCGCGCCAGGAGCGCCTGGTGGTGACCGGCGGCCTCGAGCTCGCCGCGCCCAAGACCAAGATGCTGGTCGGCAAGCTGGCCGAGCTCGGCCTCGACCACGTGCTGATCTTGATCGAGGCCTACGACGAGAAGCTGCACCTGGCCTCGCGCAACCTCGCGAACGTGGACGTGCGCACCGTCGCGAGCCTCGACCCGGTTTCGCTCGCGCGCTACCCGAAGGTGCTCGCGACCGTCGGCGCGTTGCGCATGCTCGAGGAGAAGCTGGCATGAGCGGATATTCGAAGGACCGCCTGGCCGGCGTCGTGATCGCGCCGCACGTCTCGGAGAAGGCCGCGCGCATCGCGACCGAGGGCAACCAGTACGTGTTCCGCGTGCGCCGCGACGCCACCAAGCCGGAGATCCGCGCCGCGGTCGAGTACATGTTCGAGGTGAAGGTGGACGCCGTGCACGTCGTCAACCAGGCGGGCAAGGTGAAGCGGTTCGGGCGCTCGCTCGGCCGCCGCCAGGACTGGAAGAAGGCCTACGTGCGCCTCGCCGAGGGGCAGCAGATCGAACTGGGCGGCAGCGAGCGTGCGTGAAGCACGGCTGCACTGAAGGGTTAGCGACATGGCAATGAAACAACTCAAGCCGACTTCTCCGGGAACGCGCTTCCAGCTGCGCCCGGACCGCTCGCACCTGCACCGCGGCAAGCCGGTGCGCGCGCTGGTGGCCGGCCACAAGTCGACCGGCGGGCGCAACAACGTCGGCCGCCTGACGACCCGCCACAAGGGATCGGGCCACAAGCACAACTACCGGATGATCGACTTCCGCCGCGACAAGGACGGCGTCGTCGCGAAGGTCGAGCGGCTCGAGTACGACCCGAACCGGTCCTCGTACATCGCGCTGCTCCTCTACCGCGACGGCGAGCGCCGCTACATCCTCGCGCCGAAGGGCGTCGGCGTCGGCGACGAGCTGCAGTCGGGCGCCGACTCGCCGATCCGCGCGGGCAACGCCATGCAGCTCCGGCACGTCCCGGTGGGTTCGATCGTGCACAACATCGAGCTGAAGCCCGGCAAGGGCGGCCAGCTCGCGCGCGCCGCCGGCACCTCCGCGCAGTTCTCCGGCCGCGAGGCCGGCAACGCGATCCTGCGCCTCAAGTCCGGCGAGACGCGCAAGGTCAGCGTCGACTGCCGGGCGACGATCGGCGAGATCGGCAACGACGAGCACAATCTGCGCAGCTTCGGCAAGGCGGGCGCCAAGCGCTGGCGCGGCATCCGCCCGACCGTGCGCGGCGTCGTGATGAACCCGGTCGACCACCCGCACGGGGGCGGCGAAGGCCGTTCCGGCCAGGGCAACCCGCACCCGGTTTCGCCGTGGGGCTGGCACACCAAGGGCAAGAAGACGCGCAAGAACAAGCGCACCGATGCGTTCATCGTGCGCCGACGCAAGAAGGGAGCGTAAGCGAGATGTCACGTTCGCTGAAGAAGGGCCCGTTCGTCGACCTGCACCTCGCGAAGAAGGTGCAGGTGGCCCGCGACAAGAACGACCGCCGGCCGATAAAGACCTGGTCGCGCCGCTCGATGATCCTGCCGGACATGGTGGGACTCACGATCGCGGTGCACAACGGCCGCCAGCACGTGCCGGTGCTCGTCACCGAGAACATGGTCGGCCACAAGCTCGGCGAGTTTGCGCCGACGCGGATTTTCAAGAGCCACTCCTCGTCCAAGCGGGTCGAGGCGGCAGCGGAGTAAGCCGATGCAGGTTTCAGCCATCCTGCGCCACGCGCGCATCTCGCCGCAGAAGTGCCGCCTCGTCGCGGACCTCGTGCGCGGCCAGCCCGTGGGCGACGCGCTCGCGGTGCTCGCGTACACGCCGAAGAAGGGCGCGATGATCGTGCGCAAGGTGCTCGAGTCCGCGATCGCGAACGCCGAGCACAACCACGAGGCGGACATCGACACGCTCTCGGTCGCGCGCATCGAGGTCGACGCGGCGCCGGTGGCGAAGCGCTTCCACGCGCGCGCCAAGGGCCGCGGCAACCGCATCGTCAAGCGGCTCTCGCACATCAGGGTCACAGTCGCCGACAGGGCGCGGTAAGGGCGAAACATGGGTCAGAAGGTCAATCCGATCGGCATCCGTCTCGGCATCACGCGCGACTGGTCGTCGCGCTGGTATGCCGACACGAAGAGCTTCCCGGCGTTCATCCTCTCCGACTGGCGGGTGCGCGAGTTCCTGCGCCGCAAGCTGGCCGACGCGTCGGTCAGCAGGATCCACATCGAGCGCGCCGCCCGCAAGGCCAACATCACGATCCATACGGCCCGGCCGGGCGTCGTGATCGGCCGCAAGGGCGAGGACATCGAGAAGCTGCGCGTCGAGGTCGCCAAGCTGATGAAGATGGCGGTCGCCGACGTGCGCCTCAACATCGCCGAGATCAGGAAGCCCGAGCTCGACGCGACCCTCGTCGCCGAGAGCATCGCGCAGCAGATCGAGAAGCGCGTGATGTTCCGCCGCGCCATGAAGCGCGCGGTCACCAACACCATGCGCAGCGGCGCCCTCGGCGTGAAGGTGCGGATCGCCGGCCGCCTGAACGGCGCCGAGATCTCGCGCTCGGAATGGACGCGCGAGGGCCGCATCCCGCTGCACACCTTCCGCGCCGACATCGATTACGGCACTGCCGAAGCACGCACCACCTACGGCGTCATCGGCGTCAAGGTCTGGGTGTTCAAGGGCGAGGTGTTCGACCGCGAGGAAGTCGAGGCGGAGGCCCGGGAAGCCGAGGCCGCGACGGCGGGCGAAAAGCCTGCCGAGGCCGCGCCGCCTGCAGCGCCCGAGGGGCAGACGACATGATGCAGCCAAAGCGGACCAAGTTCCGCAAGCAGTTCAAGGGCAACCTCAAGGGCAGCTCACACCGCGGCAGCACGGTCTCGTTCGGCGACTTTGCGCTGAAGGCGACCGACCGCTCGCGCATGACCGCCCGCGAGATCGAGGCGGCGCGGCGCGCGATGACGCGCTACGTGAAGCGCGGCGGCCAGATCTGGATTCGCGTCTTTCCGGACGTGCCGATCACCCAGAAGCCGCTGGAAGTGCGCATGGGCAGCGGCAAGGGCAACGTCGAATACTGGGTCGCCAAGGTGACCCCGGGCAAGGTGCTGTTCGAGATCGAGGGCGTGCCCGAGGCGACGGCCCGCGAGGCGTTCAAGCTGGCGGCGGCCAAGCTTTCGGTCCCGACCGCGTTCGTGCGCAGGCAGGTGCGCTGATGGGCAGCAAGAACATCAAGGAGCGCGCGCGGAGCTTGAAGTCCCTGCGCGGCAAGACCAAGCCGGAGCTGCGCGCCGAGCTGCTGGAGCTGCGCCGCGAGCAGTTCAACCTGCGCATGGCCGCGGCCGCGGGCCAGCCGGCGCGGCCCGACCAGCATGCGAAGGCCAGGGGCAAGATCGCGCGCGTGAAGACGGTCCTCCGCGAGATGGATGGCCCACGAGCGGCGGGGAGCAAGTGATGATCGACTCTGTTGCGACTGAACAGAAGACGGCGAAAACGCTGACCGGCACGGTCGTCAGCAACAAGATGGACAAGACCATCTCCGTCTCGGTCGAGCGGCTGATCAAGCACCCGACCTACGGCAAGTACGTGCGGCGGACGACTAAGCTGCTCGCGCACGACGAGAAGAACGAGTGCCGCGCCGGCGACACCGTCGCGATCTCGGAGTGCCGGCCGCTGTCGCGGCGCAAGTCGTGGACCCTGGTGCGCGTGATCGAGCGCGCGCCGGCGGAATGAAGGAGCGAGGGCGATGATCCAGCTCAGGACGCGCTTGCAGGCGGCGGACAATTCCGGCGCACGCGAGTTGATGTGCATCAAGGTCATGGGTGGCACGCGCCGCCGTTACGCCGGCGTGGGCGACGTGATCAAGGTCAGCATCAAGGACGCCATCCCGCGTGGCAAGGTCAAGAAGGGCGAGGTCTACGACGCGGTCGTGGTGCGCACCAGGAGCGGCGTGCGCCGCGGCGACGGGTCGCTGATCCGCTTCGACGGCAACGCCGCCGTGCTGCTGACGCCGAAGCTCGAGCCGATCGGCACGCGCATCTTCGGGCCCGTGACCCGCGAGCTGCGCAGCGTCGCGTTCATGAAGATCATCTCGCTGGCGCCGGAGGTCCTGTGAACAGGATACGCAAGGGCGACGCCGTCATCGTCACGGCGGGCAGCGAGAAAGGCCGCACCGGCACCGTGGTCGGCGTGCGCGCGGACGGCCGCGTGGTCGTCGAGGGCGTGAACATGGTCAAGAAGCACCAGCGCCCGAACCCGCAGCGCGGCGTGCAGGGCGGCATCGTGCAGAAGGAGGCGCCGCTCGCGGCGTCGAACATCGCGCTGGTGAACCCGGCGACAAAGAAGGCCGACCGCGTCGGCGTCCGCACGCTCAAGGACGGGCGCAAGGCGCGCTTCTTCAAGTCGAACGGCGAGCTGGTGGACGCGTAAGTGGAGAGTACCGCGATGGCCGAGACAGCCAGGCTGCAGAAGCATTTCCGCGAGGTCGTGAAGCCGAAGCTCCGTTCGGAGCTCGCGCTCGCCTCCGACATGCAGGTGCCCCGCATCACCAAGATCACCGTCAACATGGGCGTGGGCGAGGCCGTGGCCGACAAGAAGGTCATGGACGCCGCGACCGGCGACCTCGCAAAGATCACCGGCCAGAAGCCGGCGGTCCGCAAGTCGAAGAAGGCGGTCGCGACCTTCAAGATCCGCGAGGGCCTCCCGGTCGGCTGCATGGTGACGCTGCGCGGCGCGCGCATGTACGAGTTCCTCGACCGCCTGATCAACGTGGCGATGCCCCGCATCCGCGACTTCCGCGGCGTCAACCCGCGCTCGTTCGACGGCCAGGGCAACTACAGCTTCGGCGTCAAGGAACAGATCATCTTCCCCGAGATCGCATACGACCAGATCGACCAGGTCCGGGGCATGGACATCACGATCACGACCTCGGCGGGCGACGACAAGCGTGGCCGCGCGCTGCTCGAGGCATTCAACTTTCCGTTCAGGAAGTGAGCGATGGCTAAGACCAGCATGATCGAGCGCGAGAAGCGCCGGGCCCGGGTGGTGAAGAAGTACGCCGCGAAGCGCGCGAAGATCAAGGAGCAGATCCGCGACCCGAAGGCGTCGCAGGAAGACCGCATGGCGGCGGTCGAGGCGCTGCAGAAGCTGCCGCGCGACTCGAGCCCGAGCCGCGCCCGCAGCCGTTGCGCGATCACGGGCCGCACGCGCGGCAACTACAGCAAGTTCGGCCTCGGCCGCGTGAAGCTGCGCGAGGCGACGATGCGCGGCGACGTGCCGGGACTGCGCAAGGCGAGCTGGTGAGGAACAGAACATGAGCATGTCGGACCCGATCGCAGACCTGCTGACCCGCATCCGCAACGGCCAGGCCGCCGGAAAGGCGGAGGTCTCCGTGCAGTCCTCGCGCGTGAAGGAGGCGATCGTCCGCGTCCTCAAGGACGAGGGCTACGTCGCCGATTTCGCTGTCGCGAAGGACGGCGCGCGCAAGGCGCTCGTCATCGCGCTGAAGTACCACGCGGGCAAGCCGGTCATCGAGCGCCTCGAACGCGTGTCGCGGCCGGGGCTGCGCGCGTACCGCGGCAAGGACGCGCTGCCGAAGGTGCTGGGCGGCCTCGGCATCGCCATCGTCTCGACGCCGCAGGGCGTCATGACCGACCGCGAGGCGCGACGCGCCGGGCAGGGCGGCGAAGTGCTCTGCGTCGTGGCCTGAGGAAGAAGGATCATGTCCAGAATCGCCAAGATGCCGGTCAAGCTCCCGCAGGGAGTCAACGCGACGCTCGCCGCGGACGCGGTGACCGTGAAGGGCGCCAAGGGCGCGCTGACGCTGAAGCTCGCCGACGGCGTGACGGTCGCGCAGCAGGACCAGTCGCTGGTCGTCGTGGTCGCCGAGGGCAAGGCGACGAACGAGCGCGTGGCCGCGGCTGGAGCGACGCGCGCGAACCTCGCGAACATGGTGACCGGCGTCGCGAAGGGCTTCGAGCGCAAGCTCGAGCTCGTCGGCGTCGGCTACCGCGCGGCGGTCCAGGGCAAGAACCTGAACCTGACGCTCGGCTTCTCGCACCCTGTGAACTTCCCGGTGCCCGAGGGGATTTCGATAGAGACGCCGAGCCAGACCGAGATCGTCGTGAAGGGCGTCGACCGCCACAAGGTCGGCCAGGTCGCGGCGGTGATCCGCGGCTACCGCCCGCCGGAGCCCTACAAGGGCAAGGGCGTGCGCTACGCCGGAGAGAAGATCGTGATGAAGGAAGGCAAGAAGAAGTAACGCCATGGCACAGCTCACGAAAAAAGACCGGCGCCTGCGGCGCGCGACCCGCGCCCGCGCCAGCATCCGCGAGACCGGCACGGCGCGCCTGACGGTGCACCGCACGCCGCGGCACATCTACGCCCAGGTGACGACGCCGGACGGCGCCCGCGTGCTCGCGGCCGCGTCGACCGTGCAGGAAGCCCTCGCCAAGGACCTGAAAGGCACGGGCAACGCGTCGGCGGCGCAGGCCGTCGGCCGTGCTATCGCCGAGCGTGCAAAGGCCGCCGGCATCGAGTCGGTCGCCTTCGACCGCTCGGGTTTTCGCTACCACGGGCGCGTGAAGGCGCTCGCCGAGGCCGCGCGCGAAGCCGGCCTCAAGTTCTGATTCCGAGGATTACGCGATGGCACGAGTCGAAAGGTCCCAATCCGGCGACGACCTGATCGAGAAGCTGGTCACGGTCAACCGCACGGCGAAGGTCGTGAAGGGCGGCCGCCAGTTCGGCTTCACGGCGCTGACGGTGGTCGGCGACGGCGCCGGGCGCGTCGGCTTCGGTTACGGCAAGGCGCGCGAGGTGCCGGTCGCGATCTCGAAGGCGATGCAGCAGGCGCGCAAGAACATGACGAACGTGCCGATCACGCGCGCGACGCTGCACTACGCGGTGCAGGGCCGCCACGGCACGACGCGCGTGTACATGCAGCCGGCCTCGGACGGCACCGGCGTCATCGCCGGCGGCGGCATGCGCGCGGTGTTCGAGTGCGCCGGGATCCGCAACGTGCTCGCCAAGAGCTATGGCTCGCGCAACCCGATCAACGTCGTGCGCGCGACGTTCGACGCCTTCGAGCGCATGGTTTCGCCGGACCGCATCGCGGCGAAGCGCGGCAAGACACTGGAAGAGATCACGGGCTAGTTGCGAATATGGATAAATCCAAGGTCAAGGTCACCCTGAACGGCAGCGTGCACGGGCAGCTGCAGAACATCCGCGCCTCGGTCTACGGCCTGGGGCTGCGACGCATCCGCGACACGAAGGTCGTCGAGGACACGCCCGCGGTGCGCGGCATGATCAACGCGGCGAAGCACCTGCTCGGCGTCGAGAAGGCCTGAGCCCGGAGGAGCCACGATGATGCGACTCAACACCATGAAGCCGGGCCCGGGCAGCAAGCGCAAGCGGCTGCGCGTGGGGCGCGGCGCCTCGGCCGGGCAGGGCAAGACCTGCGGCAAGGGCGGCAAGGGCCAGAAGGCCCGCAAGGGCGGCTACCACAAGGTCGGCTTCGAGGGCGGCCAGGTTCCGCTGCAGCGCCGCCTGCCGAAGGTCGGCTTCCGCTCGGCGATGAGGAAGACGCGCGCCGAAGTGACGCTGACCGACCTCGACAAGGTGAAGGCCGAGCTGGTCGACCTGGCGGCGCTCCTCGAGGCCAGCATCGTGCCGCGCGAGACCGAGCGCGCGAAGGTCATCCTGTCGGGCGAGATCAAGCGCAAGGTGACGCTGAAGGGCCCCGCCGTCGTCGCCAGCAAGGGCGCGCGCGCGGCGATCGAGAAGGCCGGCGGCAAGGTCGAAGAGGGCAAGGCGGCCTGAGGGCCGGCGGCTGAACCATGGCGACCGCGGCAGGAAACACGGCACTTGCGATCGGTGAAGTTGCGCGCTTCACCGAGATGCGCCATCGCCTGTTCTTCCTGCTCGGCGCGCTCGTCGTCTACCGCATCGGCACCTTCGTGCCGGTGCCGGGCATCGACCCGGTCGCGCTCTCGCGCCTGTTCGACAGCCAGGAAGGCACGATCCTCGGCCTGTTCAACATGTTCTCGGGCGGCGCGCTCGAGCGGCTGTCCATCTTCGCGATGGGCGTGATGCCCTACATCTCGGCGTCCATCATCCTGCAGATGATGGCGGTAGTCGTGCCCTCGATGGCCGCGATCAAGAAGGAGGGCGAGTCCGGCCGGCGCAAGATCACGCAGTGGACGCGCTACTTCACGGTGGTGCTCGCCGCGTTCCAGGGCTTCGCCGCGTCGGTGGCGTTCCAGAACCAGGGAGTCGTCATCAACCCGGGCACGTTCAGCTTCGTGCTGCCCTCGGTGCTGACGCTGACCGCCGGCACCATGTTCCTGATGTGGCTCGGCGAGCAGATCACCGAGCGCGGCATCGGCAACGGCATCTCGATGCTCATCCTGGCCGGCATCATCGCGGGCATGCCGTCCGCGATCGGCGGCACGCTCGAGCAGGTGCGCTCGGGCGAGATGAACCCGGCGTTCGCGATCATCCTGCTGCTCATCATCGCCGCGGTCACCGCTTTCTGCGTGTTCGTCGAGAGCGGCCAGCGCCGCATCCCGGTCAACTACGCGAAGCGCCAGGTGGGCCGGCGCATGTACGCGGGCCAGACCAGCCACCTGCCGTTCAAGCTCAACATGTCGGGCGTGATCCCGCCGATCTTCGCCTCCTCGCTGCTGCTGTTCCCGGCGACGCTAGCGTCGTTCTTCGGCACCAGCGAGACCGGCAGCTGGCTGCAGTACGTGGCCGCGGCGCTCGGCTGGGGCCAGCCGCTGCACCTCTTGATCTACGGCGGCCTGATCATCTTCTTCTGCTTCTTCTACACCGCGCTCGTCTTCAACTCGCGCGAGACCGCGGAGAACCTGAAGAAGGGCGGGGCGTTCATCCCGGGCATCCGGCCGGGCCAGCAGACCGGCGAGTACATCGACAAGGTGCTGACGCGCCTGACGGTCTGGGGCGCCCTGTACGTGACCGTCGTGTGCCTGCTGCCCGAGATCATGATGTCCTACGCCCGCGTGCCGTTCTACTTCGGCGGCACCTCGCTCCTCATCATGGTGGTCGTCGTGATGGACTTCGTGGCCCAGCTGCACGCCCACATGATGTCCCACCAGTACGAGGGGCTCATGAAAAAGGCCAACCTGCGCGGCCACGGCAAGAGGGGTCCTTGAGATGAAGGTTCGTCCATCGGTCAGGAAGATCTGCAAGAACTGCAAGATCGTGCGGCGCAAGGGCGTCGTGCGCGTCATCTGCTCGTCCGACGCCCGCCACAAGCAGCGCCAGGGCTGAGGCAGGTCGTTGAAATGTTGAGAAAAACGCAACAATCACGTAAACTTCGCGGTTCTCCGCGGGTCGAGGTCAAGTAGCCATGGCGCGCATCGCCGGCATAAACATTCCTGTCAACAAGCATGTCTGGGTGGGCCTCATGCACATCTACGGCATCGGGCGCACGCGCGCGTTCGCGGCCTGCAAGGCGGCGAACGTCGAGCCGTCGACGCGCGTGCGCGACCTCACGGAGCCCGAGGTCAACGCGCTGCGCGCGCAGGTCTCGCGCTACATGGTCGAGGGCGACCTGCGCCGCGAGAACTCGATGAGCCTGAAGCGGCTCATGGACCTCGGCGCATACCGCGGCATCCGCCACCGCAAGGGGCTGCCGGCACGCGGCCAGCGCACGCGCACCAACGCGCGCACGCGCAAGGGCCCGCGCCGCGCGGCAGTTAAGACGAACGTACAACCGGGCAAGGTCTGACGATGGCCGAAACTGAGACTAAACAAAAGACCGACGCCAAGCCGGAAGCGAAGGCGCGCAAGAAGGCCAAGCGCCAGGTCTCCGACGGCGTCGCGCACATCCACGCGTCGTTCAACAACACGATCATCACGATCACCGATCGCCAGGGCAACACGCTGTCCTGGGCGACGTCGGGCGGCTCGGGCTTCCGCGGCTCGCGCAAGAGCACGCCGTTCGCCGCGCAGGTCGCGGCGGAGAAGGCGGGCGTCGCGGCGCAGGAATACGGGCTGCGCACCGTCGAGGTGCACGTGCGCGGTCCCGGCCCGGGCCGCGAGTCCGCCGTCCGCGCGCTGAACGCGTGCGGGCTCAAGGTCACGAGCATCGCCGACGTGACGCCGATTCCGCACAACGGTTGCCGCCCGCCCAAGAAGCGGCGCGTCTGAGGTCGAGGAAACGATGGCCAGATACCTGGGTCCCAAGTGCAAGCTCTCGCGCCGCGAGGGCACCGACCTGTTCCTGAAGAGCGGCATCAAGCCGCTCGAGAGCAAGTGCAAGCTCGAGGTGCCGCCCGGCGGCATCAAGGGCGACCGCCGCACGCGCCTCTCGGGCTACGGCGTGCAGCTGCGCGAGAAGCAGAAGCTGCGCCGCATGTACGGCGTGCTCGAGCGCCAGTTCCGCAACTACTACACCAAGGCCGCGGGCCGGCCGGGCTCCACCGGCGAGAATCTGCTGCGCTACCTCGAGGGGCGCCTCGACAACGTCGTCTACCGCATGGGATTCGCGACGACCCGCGCCGAGGCCCGCCAGCTCGTCTCGCACAAGGCGATCGAGGTGAACGGCGAGCGCGTGAACGTACCGTCCTTCCAGTGCGCCGCCGGCGACGTGGTCGCGGTGCGCGAGAAGTCGAAGGCGCAGGCCCGCATCGCGGCCGCGCTCGCGATCGCGACCCAGGTCGGCTGGCCCGACTGGGTCGACGTCGACGACAAGAAACTCAGCGGCACGCTCAAGGCGCTGCCGGACCGCGACCAGATTCTCCCGGACATCAACGAGAACCTGGTCGTCGAGCTCTACTCGAAATAAGGGGTGACGGCAATGCAAGGTACCGCCACGGAATTCCTCAAGCCGCGGTCCGTCAAGGTGACGGAGACGGCCTCGCGCCAGGCGCGCATCGTGATCGAGCCGTTCGAGCGCGGCTTCGGCCACACGCTCGGCAACGCGCTGCGGCGCGTGCTGCTCTCCTCGATGCCCGGCTGCGCCGTGACCGAGGTCGAGATCGACGGCGTGTTGCACGAGTACACCAGCATCGAGGGCGTCCAGGAGGACGTCGTCGACATCCTGCTGAACCTCAAGGCGATCGCGATCGAGATGCACACGCGCGACTCGGTCGAGCTGCGGCTCAGCAAGAAGGGCCCCGGCCCGGTCACCGCGGGCGACATCCAGGTCGACCACGACGTCACGATCGTGAACCCGGACCTCGTCATCGCGAACCTCAACAAGGCGACCGAGCTCTCGATGACGCTCAAGATCGAGCGAGGCCGCGGCTACCGCCCGGCAGTGCAGCGCCTCGAGTTCGAGGAGCAGAGCCGCCCGATCGGCCGCCTGCAGCTCGACGCGTCGTTCTCGCCGGTGCGCCGCGTCACCTATGGCATCGAGTCCGCGCGCGTCGAGCAGCGCACCGACCTGGACAAGCTGATCATCGACATCGAGACCAACGGCACGATCAACCCGGACGAGGCGATCCGCCGCGCCGGCGGCATCCTCAAGGAGCAGCTGACCGTGTTCGTCGACCTCGAGGGCCAGGGCGAGTCGCCCTCGCGCGAGGCGGGCCCGCTGCCGGACCCGATCCTGCTGCGTCCCGTGGACGAGCTCGAGCTCACTGTGCGCTCCGCCAACTGCCTCAAGGCGGAGAACATCCACTACATCGGCGACCTCGTGCAGCGCACGGAGGTCGAGCTGCTGCGCACGCCGAACCTCGGGAAGAAGTCGCTCACGGAGATCAAGGAAGTCCTCGAAAGCCACGGGCTGACGCTCGGCATGCGCATCGAGGGCTGGCCGCCGGCGTCGCTGCGCCGCGAAGACGAGCTGCGCACGGCCTGAGCGCGCCAACGGGATAGAAGAGACATGCGACACCAGCTTTCGGGACGCCAGCTTTCGCGCAACAGCAGCCACCGCAGGGCGCTGATGCGCAACATGTGCGCGGCCCTGATCCGCGCGGAGACGATCCGCACCACGCTGCCGAAGGCGAAGGAGCTGCGCCGGGTCGTCGAGCCGCTCATCACGCTCGGCAAGGCGGACTCGCTCGCCGGCCGCCGCCGCGCGCGCGTCACGCTCGGCGACGACGCGCTGGTCGTGAAGCTGTTCGAGGACATCGGCCCGCGCTTCAAGAGCCGCGCCGGCGGTTACACGCGCATCCTCAAGATGGGCCCGCGCCCGGGCGACTCGGCGCCGATGGCGCTGATGCAGCTCGTCGAGGGCGAGGCCGCGGCGCCTCAGCCTGCCGGCGACGGGCCGGCAAAGGCCAGGAAGAAGAAGGAAGCCGCGCCGAAGAAGGAAAAAGCACCGGCGAAGAAGGCCTCGGCCAAGGCCGACAAGTCCGCGCCGAAGCGGCGCAAGAAAGCCGCCTGACGCAACCGCTCGACGCGAACGACGGAAGAAGCCGGGGATATCCCCGGCTTTTTTTTGGATGGTGCCGGGTCGCACTTATCGCACTTATCGCACTTATCGAGTATGCGACATCATGCGAAACTGCCGATAAGTGCGATAAGTGCGACCCGGCACCAAAGGAGAAAAACCATGAGCCTGATCTCGGAATTCAAAGAGTTTGCGATGAAGGGCAACGTCGTCGACATGGCTGTCGGCATCGTGATCGGCGCCGCCTTCGGCAAGATCGTGTCGGCGTTCGTGGACGCGGTCGTCATGCCGGCGCTCGGCTGGATGATCGGCGGCGTGGACTTCTCGAGCCTCGCGATAACGCTCGGCACGAGCGCCGCGACCGGCGAGCCCGTGACCCTCGGCTACGGCAAGTTCATCCAGGCGCTCGTGGACTTCCTGATCATCGCGGCCGCGATATTCATGGCGCTGAAGGCGATCAACCGCCTGAAGAAGCCCGCTCCCGCCGCGGCCGCGCCGCCGCCGCCGGCCGACGTCGTCCTGCTGACCGAGATCCGCGACCTGCTACGGCAGCGCTGACTCGAAGGGGACGCGCACATTCATATTCGTGAAGGGGACGCGCACTTTCACGAATATGAAGGTGCGCGTCCCCTTCAATTCGCCGCCGCGAACGCCTCCCGGGTGAGGTTTCGCGGCGCGCCTGCCTGCGCGACGACGTTGTCCTCGACGCGTATGCCGCCGCAGGGCCGCAGCGCATCCACGCGCTCCCACGCGATCGCGCGCCCACGCCCGTCGGCGCGCGCGGCCTCGAGCAGCGAGTCGATGAAGTAGATGCCCGGCTCGACCGTCACCACGAACCCCGGCTCGAGGTCGCGCGTGAGCCGCAGGTAATCGTGCCCCTCCGGCTTGTCGCGCGTTCCGCCGGCCGGTGCCGCCGCGAACCCGGCAGCGTCGTGCACCATGATCCCGAGCAGGTGGCCGATGCCGTGCGGGAAGAACACGGATGTCAGGCCCGTCTCGAACGCCGACTCGGGCGACCCTGACACGATGCCGTGGGTCACCAGCACGCCGGCGAGCGAGCGGTGCGCATCCAGGTGGATGTCGCGGTAATCCACGCCCGGCCGCACACGATCGCAGAGCTTCTGCTGCACCGAGTCCACCGAGCGGATCAGGTCCTGGAACTCGCCGGCGTCCGCGCTGTATGTCCGGGTGATGTCGCAGGCGTAGCCCGCGTGCTGCGCCCCGGCATCGATCAGGAAGGACTTCACGCCCGGCGGGCGCTTGCGGTCCAGCACCTGGTAATGGAGCACCGCCGCGTGGCGGTCGAAGGCAATGATGTTGTTGTACGGCAATTCCTCCTCGCGCGCGCCTGCGGCCCGGCAGTACGCCAGGTGGATCTCGTACTCGGTGGCGCCCGCCCGGAACGCCTGCTCGGCCGCGCGGTGGGCGCGCACGCCGGCCGCCGTCGCAAGCGCCATGCATTCGATCTCGTAGGGCGACTTGACCGCGCGGGCGTAGTCGAGAGGCCCGGTGACGGCCGCCGGGTCGTGATCGCCCAGGCCCTCGGTCGCGGGCGCGGGCTGTCCCAGGATCGCCCAGCGGCCCGATCCGGCCTCACGGCGCAACTCCGCCGGGGAACGCACGATCACGAGTTCGAAATGACCCACCCAGTAGCCCTCTGGCGCGGCCGGGGGCAGGTACCAGTAGTCGTCCGGCTGGTGGAAAACGAGCTTCGGACGACCGCCCGGCCGGTACACGACAAACGAGTCCGGCGTGGCATCCGGCAACCAGGACCGGTAGCGCGGGTTGGCCCGGAACGGGTAGGTGGAGTCGTCGAGGTAGTAATAGAGCTGACTTCCGGAGCTTATGATCAATCCGTCGTAACCGCCCGCAATCAAAGCGCGATCGGCACGCGCCATCAGGGCCCGAAGGTGCTCGCTGTACAGCTCGTCCAATGTCTTTTTCGCCATCGCCTGAACCCCTGGGACCCAACGGGAAGAGTAACCGCCGCGAAAGAGTGTCGCAAAACAGCGACCTTTGCTTGCAAATGCATAACCGCTAGAATTCACGGGCGACGGGCTGCAAAGCCGCGAACGAGCGGTCCCGATCGCGAAAGTGCACTGTAATTCTCACTGACGTACTGGGGTGACTGACGATGAATGCAAAGATCTGGGGCGCCATTGCGGTTGCCCTCGTGCTGGGCGCCTGTGGCGCCAAGAAGGATGAGGCCGCTGCCGACGCTGCTGCTGCTGCGGATTCCGCCGCTGCTGCCGCTGAATCGGCGGGCGATGCCGCTGCTGCCGCCACGGACGCCGCGGTCGACGCTTCCGCCGACGCCGCTGCCGACGCAGGCGCTGCCGCTGCTGACGCTGCCGCTGAAGGCGCCGACGCCGCTGCGGACGCTGCCGACGCTGCTGCCGAGGCCGCCAAGGAAGCCACGCCGCCGTCGCAGTAAGCGATTACTGTATGGCCTGAACGGCCGGGCGGATGGCGCGGAGAACCCGCGGCTTCCCCCGGCCGTTCTCTTTCCAGGACACGGAATGCCGATCACCATCCGCGAAGCGCGCACAGCCAGGGCCGACCGCGACTGGATCGAAGACACCTACGGCGAGTACCTCGCCGACCTCACCGCCGACACGACCGGCGTGTTTCCGTCGCTCACCGTCACCGGGCAGAGCGTCACCGAGATCATCCAGGGCTGGTTCCACGACGACCGCTGCACGGCGTTCATCGTGCTGCGCGAGCAGGAGCCCGTCGGCTTCGCGGTGGTGCAGCGCGGCGCCCCCGGCGCCGGGGAACCGAAGCGCCACTACCGCCTCAGCGAGTTCTTCATCAGAAAGCCGTTCCGCAACCGCGGCGTCGGCCGCGGCGCCGCGATGCTGATATTCGCGCGCTACGCCGGCGAGTGGACCGTGCCCGAGCAGTCGCGCAACCCGCGCGCCATCAAGTTCTGGCGCCGCGTCGTCTCGGAGTTCACCAACGGCAAGTTCCGCGAGAAGCGCGGCCAGGGCGAGGTCGCGCATTCGTTCACCAGCGCGGGGCCGGTGGGGGTGGTGGGACGCTGACAGCCCGATCTGCGCTTGCGATCCTCGAATTACCGCGTGACGCGTTCGGTGCTCTTGCTCTCCGCAATTTCCGACTCCACTTCCGCCAGGGCGTCGTTGCGCGCGATGCTGGCCGTCGCCACGCTTTCGGGCGGTGGGACGTCCTTCTGCGGAAGCTCGCCACGCATCGCGCGCAGCGCATCGCGGCCCTCGAGGCCGAACAGGCTGCGCACGTTGAGGTCGGTCGTCGGGAACGGTACGCCGATGCCGTGGCGGCGCAGCGCGTTGTCCAGCGCCCAGATGTAGGCCGCCTTGACCGCGCCCGGCCGCTTGGTCGCCTGCGCCGTGAGCCAGACGACCAGCTCGAAGTTGAGGCTGCTTTCCGCAAATTCCACCAGCCAAACCTGCGGCTTGCGCCGCTCTTCGCCGGTGAGCGTAAACGGCACTTCTTGCGCGGCCTCCAGGGCGGCCCGCTTGACCAGGTCCTTGTCGACGCCGTAGTCGACGCCGAACGGCACGTGCAGCCGGATCATGCTGTCGCCGAGCGTCCAGTTGACCACGCGCCCGGTGACGAACTCGGAGTTCGGCACCAGGATGTCGATGTTGTCGTTCGTCATGATGCGCGTGGCGCGGATGCCGATGTCGGTCACCTCGCCGCGAACGCCGCTTTCCAGCTCGACGAAATCCCCGACCTTCAGGCTGCGGTCGAAGAGCAGAATCAATCCCGATACGAAGTTGCTGAAGATCGCCTGAAGGCCGAAGCCGAGACCGACGCCGACCGCGCCCGCCAGCACGGCGAACTGCGTCAGGGGAACGCCCATCAGCCCGGCAGCCACGAGCACACCGACCACGACCAGGACGTACTTCGCGAGGCGGGACACTGTATAGATCGCTGGGCGCAGCGCCGCCTGGTGGCTCTTCGCGTACCGGTTGAAGCCCTTCTGCATGAGCCGTGTGAGGATCCACACGACAAGCAGCGTCAACACCGCCGCCAGCACGCCGGCGATGTTCAGCTCCAACCTGCCGACCGCAATGCTATGTTCGAACAGGGTCTGTACGTCTTCGTTCATGGCTTCCTGACCGTCACCTTGACCGTGCGCGGTCCCGATATCTCGAACAGCAAGTCGATCGCGAACGTCTTTCCCTCGACGAGGGGTTGCTTCAACCCCATCAGCATCACGTGCATGCCGTTCGGCGCGAACTCGAGCGTCTGGCCGGCATCGACGTGCAGCACCGCGACCTCGCGCATGCGCGCGATTCCGTCGAGGATTTCCGTGCGGTGCACCTGCGCCTTCGAGGCGATAGGCGAGGTGATCTTCAGCAGGCGGTCCGACTTGCCGGTGTCGTTCCTCAGGGTGAAGTAAGCGACGCCGACGGTGACGCCGGGCGGCGTCGCGCGCGACCAGGCGTTTGCAACCGTGAGCCCCGCGGCCCAGGCGGGAAGGGCGGCGCACAGCGCGGCGGCTGCAAGAAGCTTGCGTCGATTCATGCGGCTTTCTTCCCCCGTGCGAGCACGCGTTTCAGGTAACGGCCGGTGAAGGACTCGCCCGCCCGCGCGAGCTGCTCGGGCGTGCCCTCAGCTACGATGCTGCCGCCTCCGTCGCCGCCCTCCGGGCCGAGGTCGATCACCCAGTCGGCGGTCTTGATCACGTCGAGGTTGTGCTCGATCACGATCACGGTGTTGCCCTCGTCGCGCAGGCGATGCAGCACGACGAGCAGGTGCTTGACGTCCTCGAAGTGGAGGCCCGTGGTCGGCTCGTCCAGTATGTAAAGCGTCCGCCCCGTCGCGCGCTTGGACAGCTCCTTCGCGAGCTTGACCCGCTGAGCTTCGCCGCCGGAGAGCGTGGTCGCGTTCTGGCCGAGCTTCACGTACGAGAGCCCGACGTCGAGCAGCGTCTGCAGCTTGGTCGCGACCACCGGCACCGCCGAAAAGAACACCGCCGCGTCCTCGACGGTCATGTCGAGCACCTCGTGGATGTTCTTGCCCTTGAAGTGCACGTCGAGCGTCTCGCGGTTGTAGCGCCGCCCCTTGCAGACGTCGCAGGCAACGTACACGTCCGGCAGGAAGTGCATCTCGACCTTGATGACGCCGTCGCCCTCGCAGGCCGCGCAGCGCCCGCCCTTGACGTTGAAGCTGAAGCGTCCCGCCTGGTAACCGCGCGATCGCGCTTCCGCGGTGCCGGCGAACAGCTCGCGGATAGGCGTGAACAGCCCGGTGTAGGTCGCCGGGTTCGAGCGCGGCGTGCGCCCGATCGGGCTCTGGTCGATGTCGATCACGCGGTCGATGGCCTCGAGGCCCTCGACGCCGGCACTCGGCGCCGGTTGCTCGGCGACGAGGTCGAGCGAGCGCGCCGTCAGTCTAAATAATGTGTCGTTCACGAGCGTGGACTTCCCCGAGCCGGAGACGCCCGTGACGCAGGTGAGGAGCCCGACCGGGAAGGACACGTCGATGTCCTTGAGGTTGTTGCCGCGCGCTTTTTTCAGCCTCAACTGCTGCTTCGGCTCGACCCGGTGCCGCTTCTCCGGGACATCGATGCGCTTGCGGCCGGATAGGTACTGGCCGGTGAGCGAGGCGGGGTTCGCCTCGATCTCGACCGGCGTGCCTTCCGCCACGACCCGCCCGCCGTGCACGCCGGCGCCGGGGCCGAGGTCCACGACGTGGTCCGCCTGGCGGATCGCGTCCTCGTCGTGCTCGACGACGATGACCGTGTTGCCGAGGTCGCGCAGGCGGTGCAGGGTGTCGAGCAGCCGCTGGTTGTCGCGCTGGTGCAGGCCGATCGAGGGCTCGTCGAGGATGTACATGACGCCGACGAGCCCGGAGCCGATCTGGCTCGCGAGGCGGATGCGCTGCGCCTCGCCGCCCGAGAGCGTCTCGGCGCTGCGGTCGAGAGTCAGGTAGTCGAGGCCGACGTCGACCAGGAACCCGAGCCGGTCGGTGATCTCCTTGACGATCTTGGCCGCGATCTTCTGCCGCCAGCCCTCGAGCGTCAGCCCATGGAAGAACTCGAGCGCGCGCCGGACGGGCAGGGCGCTGATCGTCGGCAGCGACGTCCCGCCGACGAACACGAAGCGTGCGGCCCTGGTGAGGCGTGCGCCGTCGCACTCGGGGCAACGGCGCGTGCCCAGGTAGCGCGCGAGCTCCTCGCGCACGGCGAGCGACTCGGTCTCGTTGTAGCGCCGCTCGAGGTTCGGCAGGACGCCCTCGAACTTGTGCCTGCGTTTCACGGTCCGGCCGCGCGAGTCGAAGTAGCGGAACTCGACCTCCTCGCCGCCGCTGCCCTGCATCAGGACGTCGCGCGCCCGCGCGGGCAGGCTCGCGTACGGCGCCTCGGGATCGAAGCGGAAGTGGCCGGCGAGCGCCTGGATCATCTGGTAGTAGTAGGCGTTGCGGCGGTCCCAGCCGCGCACCGCGCCGTTCGCGAGCGAGAGCTGCGGGTTGGTGACCACGCGCTCCGGGTCGAAGAACTGCTTGACGCCGAGGCCGTCGCAGCCCGGGCAGGCGCCGAACGGGTTGTTGAACGAGAACAGGCGCGGCTCGAGCTCGGACACCGAATAGCCGCAGATCCGGCACGCGAACTTGTCCGAGAACACGAGCTCCTCGCGCGCAGGCGTGTCGAAAAAGGCGACGCGCGCCGTGCCCTCGCCGAGGCGCAGCGCCGTCTCGAACGATTCCGCGAGGCGCTGCTGGAGGTCCGGCCGCACCTTGAGCCGGTCCACGACCGCGTCGATCGAATGCTTCTTCTTGGGGTCGAGCTTCGGCACGGCGTCGAGCTCGACGTAGCGGCCGTCCACGCGCGCGCGCACGAAGCCCTTGCCGCGCAGCTCCTCGATCGCCTGCTGGTGCTCGCCCTTGCGCCCGGAGATCACGGGCGCGACGAGTGCGATGGCAGTGCTTTCGGGCAGGGAAAGCACCTGGTCCACCATCTGGCTCACGGTCTGGGCCGTGAGGTCGAGCCCGTGGTCCGGGCAGCGCGGGATGCCCGCGCGCGCGAACAGGAGTCGCAGGTAGTCGTAGATTTCGGTGACCGTGCCGACCGTCGATCGCGGGTTGTGCGATGTCGACTTCTGCTCGATCGAGATCGCGGGGGAGAGCCCCTCGATCGAATCGACGTCCGGCTTCTCCATCATCGACAGGAACTGGCGCGCGTACGCGGAGAGCGACTCGACGTAGCGACGCTGGCCCTCGGCGTAAATGGTATCGAAGGCGAGCGACGACTTGCCCGAGCCCGACAGGCCGGTGAAGACGATCAGGCGGTCGCGCGGCAGCTCGAGATCCAGGTTTTGGAGATTGTGCGTGCGCGCGCCGCGGATGTGGATGGTCTGGCTCATCGGGGCAGCCTGTTAGAATAAACCGCCCATTCCGGGCACCGCAAAGGGATTTCCTGTGGCCTTTCCGTCGGGTGCGGCACTCCAGCCTGCCGAGCGCCGCGCCGTCGCCTTCCTTGCCGCAATCTACGCAGTCCGTCTATTGGGGCTGTTCCTCCTTTTGCCAGTCCTTGCGCTGCACGCCGGCGCACTCCCGGGTGGAACGCCGCTCCTTGCCGGACTCGCGGTGGGCGCCTACGGGCTCACGCAGGCCGTGATGCAGATTCCCTTCGGTGTCTGGTCCGACCGCAGGGGGCGCAAGCCCCTGATCGTTGTCGGACTCCTCCTGCACGTCGCAGGTTCCGCGCTGGGTGCGCTCGCAAATTCGGCCGCCGCGCTCGTCGTGGCGCGCGTCGTGCAGGGCCTCGGCGCGGTGTCGGGGCCGGTGACGGCATTCCTCGCCGATCTCACCCGGCCGGAGTCACGCACTCGCGCGATGTTCGCGATCGGCATGAGCATCGGCGCCACGTTCGTCGTCTCGCTGGTCACGGGCCCGCTGCTCGCAGGCGCCATCGGCGTGCCCGGCGTCTTCTGGCTGATCGGCGCGCTCGGCGTGGTCGCGCTCGGGCTCGTCGTGCTCGCGCTGCCGGCGGAACGCCCGGTTGCGGAGCGCGCGTCGCGCGGCGACTGGCGCGATGCACTGACGCGGGAGCTTGCGCCGTACTACGCCGGCATCTTCGTGCTGCACCTTACCCTGACTGCCGCCTTCATCGCCGTCCCGCACGTGCTGCGCGACCTGCACGGGCTCGACGCGTCGCGCCACTGGCTGGTGTACCTCGGCGTGTTCGCAGCTTCGGTCGTGCTCACGGTGCCCCTCGTGACCTGGTCCGAGCGCAACCGGAGCCTTGGGCGCGCGGCATTCATCGGCGGCGCGGGCCTCGCCGTTGCATTCGCCGCGCTCGTCGTCGTGCACGCGCATTTCGGGGCGCTGCTGGCCGCGCTGGTGCTCTACTTCGGCGCCTTCAATTTCCTGGAAGCCCGCCTGCCTGCCGCCCTGACCGAGGCTGCCGGGGAGGCGACGCGGGGCGCCGCCCTCGGCATCTTCGCGACCTGCCAGTTCGCCGGCGCGTTCGCAGGCGGCCTGGCCGGCGGCGGCCTGCTCGGAAGCCGCTGGCAGGTCACGGGAATTTTCGCCATCGCGGCGGCCGTCGTCGTCGCCTGGCTGCCGTGGGCGAAGGCGACGGAATCTGCGCGTAACCGCCCCATTTGACGGTGCGCGGGCAGGGTGTCCGCGACTACAATGTGCGCAACGAGACACTCGGGGAACTGCCATGGCACGCGGCGTCAACAAAGTCATCCTGATCGGCCACCTGGGACAGGATCCGCAGCAGCGGGCGATGCCGTCGGGCAAGGCCGTCGTGAACCTCCGCGTCGCAACCACCGAACAGTGGCGCGACAAGCAGACCGGGGAGAACAAGGAAAATACGGAGTGGCACAACGTCGTGATGTTCGACCGCCTCGCCGAGATCGCCGCGGAGTACCTTCGCAAGGGCTCGCAGATCTACGTCGAGGGCCGCATTCGCACGCGCAAGTGGCAGGACAAGGAAGGCAACGACCGCTACACCACCGAGATCATCGCGAACGAGATGAACATGCTCGGCGGCCGCGGGGGCGCGGATCGCAGTGCCGCGCCGCCGCAGGAGCGTTCGCGCGACCGCGGTGAGGAGCAGGTGTCCCGCGCCGAGCCGGCCGGCGTCGCCGAGTCCTTCGACGACGACATCCCCTTCTAGTGGCACGCCGGGGACTGTCCCCTTCGAATGCGCGTCCAACGCGCATTTGAAGGCGGACTGTCCCCTCCCGAGGCCCATTCAACACCCGGCGGATCGTCTCTCGCCGCATTATGTGATGTGATCGGCGTCCTGCAGGGGAGGCATTAAGTCACCATTTAGCCGATTTTTCGGGTTTCCCGCGAACAAGTCCCGGGGTGCCGAGAAAGTGGAGAGCGGCTTGATGGAGCTGGATCGCTACGGGCCTTCCCCAAACAGGCTGCGCGAGACCCTGGCGCCGTGGTTCGACCATCCGGCGGCCTGGCTCGCGTTGCTTTGCTTTGCGCTCACCGTCTTCGCGGCCTTCTCCGGCCTCGCCCCCGGCGGCCCAAACGAAGAGTTAGTCGTCCTCCTGACCGCTGCCGCAGTTTCGCTCGCAGCCATCTCGCTCGCCTGGCGGGCGTCGGAACTCCCTGCGCAGAAGCACGAACGGCGCAGCGCCTGGCGCTGGCTCGCGTTCGCGCTGCTGGCGCAGCTCGTCGCCGCGTTCGCCGTGCCGGTTTTGCGGCCGTTCGAGTCGCCGGCCGTGCAGGCGATCGCCGACCTGCTCCAGTTCGCCTTCTTCCCCTGCGCGGCGCTCGCCGCCACCGGGCTCCTGCTATCGACCCGCGGCAGGGCCTTCGGTCCGCAGTTCTGGCTGGAAGCGACGCTGGTCGCGCTCTGCGTCGGCACTGTGCTCTGGCTCGCATTGCCGCACGACCTCGCCAACGACGCGCTCCCCGTGCGCGGTGAGTGGACGGTCGGCCTCGACGTGGTCCTCGGCGTGCTCGCCGCCATCCTGCTGCTGCGGCGCTCGAACTGGCAGGGCTGGCCGGGGCTCGCGACGTTTGCCCTCGCGCTCGGCACCTTGGTCGGGGCGCACCTGCTCGAGGCGCACGCGGCGGCGGCCGGCGCGGTCTCGCCGTATGCTGGTCCCCTGCGGGTCGCGGCGCTCGCCGCGCTCGGCGTGGCCGCCCACCTCGAGTATCTGCGCCTGGAGCGCCGCGCGCCGCCGATGGATGCCGCGGAGCGCGGCTCGCCATTCGCGGCGCTCATGCCCTATGCCGCGCTGATGCTCGCCGGCTACGCGCTGCTCGCGCTGCACGACGGCAGCTTCACTGACCCCGCCGGCCTCATCGCCTGGGTGGTCTGCATCGCCGCGGGCCTTCTGTTCGCGCGTCAGGCGATCGCGACGGCCCTTGCGGTCGCCGTGCAGACCGGCCTGGCCTCGCGTTCTGCGGAGGCGCGCTTCAACGCGCTGATCCGCAACACCGCGGACGTCATCGCGATCGTCGACGTCGATGGCACCGTCAGCTACGTGACGCCGACTGCCGAGCGCATCTTCGGCTTCGCGGCCCGGGACCTGATCGGGCAGCACCTCGAGGAGCTCGTCGCCTTCGACGACCGGGCGCGGCTCCGTGAATTCCTGGGCCGCGACCTCGCGCGGGCGGGCGCCTCCGCGGTTATCGAGGCGCGCGTGCCGCGCGGAGACGAGCGCGAGCGCGTGGTCGAGATCCACGGCACCAACATGGAAGCCGAGCCGGCGATCGGCGGGCGCCTGCTGAACCTGCGCGACATGACGGATCGCAAGGGCATGGAGGAGCAGCTGAAGCGCATGGCGCTGCACGACCCGCTGACGCTCCTCGCCAATCGCTCGCTGTTCCGTGACCGCGTCGAGCATGCGGTGGCGGTCAGCAGGCGCAACGGCCGAGGCGTCGCCGTGATCTTCGTGGACCTCGACAACTTCAAGCGCATCAACGACACGCACGGCCACGCCATCGGCGACCGCGTGCTGCACCGGAGCGCGCAGCGCCTGGTCAAGGCGACGCGCAACGGCGACACGGTGGCCCGCTTCGGCGGCGACGAATTCGCCGTGCTGCTCGAGAACCTGACGACCAACGACCCGGTGCTGGAGATTGCCGCACGCATCGTCGAGTCGCTGCAGGAACCGCTGGACTTGCCGGTCGCCGACATGCGGGTCGCCGCAAGCGTTGGCATCGCCTTCTCCAGCGCCCACGACGGGGTCGAGGAGCTGATGCGCAATGCCGACGTCGCCATGTACGCGGCAAAATCCGCCGGCAAAGGCCGCTACGCGGTGTACGAGCCGTCCATGCAGCACGCCGAATGCGAGCGGCGCGAGATGGAAACCGAGATCGACAAGGCGGTGCGCGGCGCCCAGTTCTTCCTGCACTACCAGCCGATCGTGGACCTGCGCTCCGGCTACCTGCTCGGCGTCGAGGCGTTGATCCGCTGGAAGCACCCTGCGCGCGGGATGATCAAGCCCGCCGACTTCATCCCGATCGCGGAGGAGACCGGCCAGATCGTCCCGCTTGGCCGCTGGGTGCTGGCCCAGGCCTGCCGCGAGGTGAAAGTCTGGCAGTCGCGCCTGCCGGAGGGCCGCCAGGTGCGCGTCAGCGTCAACGTCTCGGCCACGCAGCTCTCAAAGTCCGACATCTGCGCCGACGTCGGACGCGCGCTCGAGATCTCCGAGCTCGATCCGGGCTGCCTTGTCATCGAGCTGACCGAAACCGCGCTGATGCACAACAGCGAGTCGGTGCTGGCGACGCTCACGTCGCTCAAGAAGCTCGGCGTGCGCATCGCGATCGACAACTTCGGCACGGGCTATTCCTCGCTGTCCTACCTGCATCGGTTCCCGATCGACATCCTGAAGATCGACCGCACATTCGTGGAGCGGCTCGGCGGCGTGGACGGCGGCGAGGACTTTGCGCGCGCCATCATCACGCTCGGCGGGACGCTCGACCTCGAGGTGGTCGCGGAGGGCATCGAGCTCGAGCACCAGCAGCGTGGACTCATCGAGCTCGGCTGCGTGGCGGGCCAGGGTTTCTACTATGCGCGCCCGGGCCTCCTGCACGAGCTCGAGTACTCAGTGCACATGGCTCGCCGCCGCACGCTGGCCGATACGCTGCCGCAGGGTGCCAGGATCACGGCCACGGGCCGTTTCGTGGTCGGCGACCTCAAGCCTGCCGACTTCGTCGCGACCGGAACTTTCGGCCGCGGCATGTCCGACAGGAAAAGGTAACGACCGCGCACGAGCGCCTGCGGAGTCGTCCGATCGACGCGGGCCGGACGCCGGTAGATAGATGCCTCCGCACCAGGGAGGCTAGCCATGGACAGACGTTCTTTCCTGCAGGCCGGTGCCATCGCCGGCACGGGCGCGGCGTTTGCCGCCTATTCCGACGCCGCTCGGTCCGCGCCGGCCCGGGAGGCGGCCGCAGAAACCGCCGGCCAGGGACCCGATGCAGACGTGGCAAATGCCTCGATCGCGCGGCTGCAGCAATGGATGAATGCGGGCCGGCTGTCATCGCGGGACCTGGTCGACGTCTACCTGGGCCGCATCCGCGCCATCGATCGCGGCCTCGGGCTGGCCAGCGTGCTCGAAATCAATCCGGATGCCCGGCGCGTCGCGGGTGAGCTCGACGACGAGCGCCGCCGGCAGGGCGCGCGCGGCCCGCTGCACGGGATTCCGATCCTTCTCAAGGACAACATCGACACCGCGGACCGGCTCGGCACGCGCGCCGGCTCGCTCGCACTCGTGGGCCGCGCCGCCCTGCAGGACGCGACGGTGGCGCGGCGGTTGCGCCAGGCCGGCGCCGTGATCCTCGGCAAGGCGAACCTGAGCGAATGGGCCAACTTCCGCGGCTTCGGCAGCTCGAGCGGCTGGAGCGGCGCAGGCGGGCAATGCGGCAACCCGTGGGTGCTGGATCGCAACCCCTGCGGGTCCAGTTCCGGGTCCGCAGCCGCCGTCGCCGCCGCGCTCACCGCGGCCTCGCTCGGCACCGAAACGGACGGTTCGATCGTCTGCCCGTCCGGCCAATCGGGCGTCGCAGGCATCAAGCCCACGGTCGGTCTCACGAGCCGCGCCGGCGTCGTGCCGATCTCGGCCACGCAGGACACCGTAGGCCCGCACGGGCGCTCGGTCGCGGATTGCGCGGCCGTGCTCGGTGCGCTGGTCGGCACGGATCCCCGCGACCCGGCGACGTCGGCAAGCGCCGGCAATTTCCGCCGCGACTACACCCGCTTCGTGAACGCAAACGGGCTCGCGGGGGCCAACATCGGCGTCGCCCGCCAGTTCCTCGGCGTCACCACCGAAATCGACGCCGTGTTCGAGAGCGCGCTGGAAATCATGCGCAGCGCCGGCGCCAACCTCGTCGACGTGGAAATCCCTTCGTTCGACGAGTACAACGCGAGCCAGGCCGAGCTGATCGTGCTGATCTTCGAGTTCAAGCGCGACCTGAACGCCTATCTCGCGACGCGCCGGGGCGTGCCGGTGCGGACGCTCGCCGACGTCATCCAGTTCAACTCCGACCACGCGCGGCAGGAGCTGCGCTTCTTCGGGCAGGAGCTGATGGAGCTGGCTGAAGCGGAGATCTTCGACGAGGCGGCCTACCTGCAGGCGCTCGCGGACGCGAAGCGGCAGGGCGGCGCGGATGGCATCGACGCGACGCTCGCAAACTACGGCGTCGAGGCAATCGTCGCGCCGACGAACCAGCCGGCCTGGCCGACGGACCTCGTCAACGGCGATGCGTTCCTGTTCGGCAGCTCCGGGTTCGCGGCCGTCGCCGGGTATCCGCTCGTCTCCGTGACCGCCGGTTACTCCTTCGAGTTGCCGATCGGCTTGACGTTCATGGCCTCGGCCTGGAGCGAGCCGACCTTGATCCGTGTCGCCTCCGGCTTCGAGGCCGCAGCCGGCCTGCGCCGCCGGCCGCGCTTCCTGCGGACATTGAACCTCGGCGACAGGCCGGCTGGAACCGGTGGCACCCCGGCCGCGGCGGAAGCGGCGAGCAGCCGCGCAACGAAGGCTTCCAGGGCGCGTGAACGTCTGCTCACTCCGCGTTTCTGGCGACCGTCAGGGCTCTAAGGTATTCAATGGGTTGAGTCACAACGCAGGGGGCCGTCAGGGCCCCCTGCGGCTTCATCGGAGGGCGCAAAACCGGTACCCTAGGCGGCCCTTTCGGGTCCCCAGGAGCTCACACCCCGGACATGAGCGGCCGGCTCTACATTTCGACCTTTGGCTGCCAGATGAACGAATACGACTCGGCGCGCATCGCGGACGTGCTGCGAGAGTCCTCGGGCCTTACGCTCACCAGCCAACCGGAAGAGGCGGACGTCGTCCTCCTGAACACTTGCTCCGTTCGCGAGAAAGCGCAGGAGAAGGTGTTCTCGCACCTCGGGCGGTGGCGGCTGCTGAAGCGCGAGAAGCCCGGCCTCGTCATCGGTGTCGGCGGCTGCGTCGCGAGCCAGGAGGGCGAGGGCATACTCGATCGCGCGCCGTTCGTGGATCTCGTGTTCGGACCGCAGACCATCCATCGCCTGCCGGCGATGATCGAGGCGCATCGCGCGACGCGCGCGCCGCAGGTGGACGTGTCCTTCCCGGAGATCGAGAAATTCGACCGCCTGCCGCAGCCCGCCGCCGCCGGCGCGACCGCGTTCGTCTCGATCATGGAAGGCTGCAGCCGCTACTGCAGCTTCTGCGTCGTGCCCTACACGCGCGGCGAGGAGATGAGCCGCCGGTTCGCGCAGGTCGTCGAGGAGGTCGCATCGCTCGTGGCGCAGGGCGTGCGCGAAGTGACGCTCCTCGGGCAAAACGTGAACGCGTACCGCGGTCCCGCGGCTGACGGGGTGACTGTGGACCTCGCCGGGCTGATCCGCCGCATCGCGGAAATGGTAGGCCTCGAGCGCATCCGGTTCACGACCTCTCACCCCCTCGAGTTTTCGAAATCCCTGGTCGAAGCCTATGCCGAGGTGCCGAAGCTCGCGAACTACCTGCACCTGCCGGTGCAGAGCGGTTCCGATCGCATCCTCGCGCTCATGAAGCGCGGCTACACCCGCCTCGAGTACAAGCAGAAAATCCGCCGCCTGCGCGAGGCGCGCCCCGACATCAGCCTCTCGTCCGATTTCATCGTCGGCTTCCCCGGCGAGACCGAGACCGACTTCCGGCAGACGCTCGAGCTGATCGAGGACGTCGGCTTCGACCAGTCGTTCAGCTTCATCTACAGCAAGCGGCCGGGAACGCCAGCTGCCGCGCTGCCCGGCGAGGTAGCACCCGAGGTCAAGCAGCAGCGCCTGGAGGCGCTGCAGGCGCAGCTCAACCGCCAGGCCCGGAGGATCAGCGAGGCGATGGTCGGCAGCACCCAGCGCGTGCTGGTCGAGAAGCCCTCGCGCCGCGACCCGCGCCAGCTCGCGGGCCGCACGGAGAACATGCGCTGGGTGAACTTCGACGGCCCGCATTCGCTCGTAGACGACTTCGCCGACGTCTGCATCACGGAGGCCATGCCGAACTCGCTCCGCGGCCGGCTGGTCGCTTGAACGCCGCCCCCGAATCCAGCGTCGACTTCGGCGCGGGAGACAATGCGCGGCTCGCCGCGGTCTGCGGGCCGCTGGACGAGAACCTGCACCAGATCGAGAACCGGCTTGGCGTCGAGATTCGCCGCCGTTCCGGCCGCTTCTCGCTGCGCGGCGCGAACGCCGCGGCGGGCGCGGCGGTGCTGCGCCAGCTCTACGAGCGGGCGGCCAGCCAGCCGGTGTCGCCCGAGGACGTCCACCTCGCGATCCAGGAAGGCGGCATGGGAGCGCGCCCGGCGGACGATGCGGACGCCGTCGAGACGCTGCGCGGCCTGATCCGTGGCCGCGGCGGCAACCAGCAGCAGTACCTCCATGCGATCCGCTCGCACGACCTCACGTTCGGCATCGGGCCGGCAGGCACCGGCAAGACCTATCTCGCCGTCGCTTGCGCGGTCGAGGCGATGCAGCGCGAGAGCGTGCGCCGGCTCGTGCTCGTGCGGCCGGCCGTGGAGGCGGGCGAGAGGCTCGGCTTCCTGCCGGGCGACCTGTCGCAGAAGGTGGACCCGTACCTCAGGCCGATGTACGACGCGCTCTACGAGATGATCGGCTTCGACCGCGTCGCGCGGCTCATCGAACGCAACGTCATCGAGGTCGCCCCGCTCGCCTTCATGCGCGGGCGCACGCTGAACGAGTCGTTCATCATCCTCGACGAGGCGCAGAACACGACGGTCGAGCAGATCAAGATGTTCCTCACGCGCATCGGCTTCGGCTCGCGCGCGGTGGTGACAGGCGACGTCACGCAGACCGACCTGCCGGCACACCGCCAGTCGGGCCTCCGGCACGCGCTCGAAGTCCTGGCCGGCGTGAAGGGCATTGCGGTCACGCGCTTCACCGCGAGGGACGTCGTGCGCCATCCGCTGGTGCAGCGGATCGTCGAGGCCTATGAGCGCGACTCGCCGCCGGACGGGAACGCGTGAGCCTGGACGTCGTGCTGCGCTATCGCACGCGCCGGCCCTGGGCGCCCGGCCCCGCCACGATTCGCCGCTGGGCCCGGCTCGCGGCCGGGGACCGCAAGGGCGAACTCGGGATTCGCGTGGTCGGCCAGCGCGAGGGCCGGCAACTCAACGAGCGCTGGCGCGGCCGCGCGCACGCGACCAACGTCCTGTCGTTCCCCGCGGCGCCGGAGCTGGGCGGCCGGCAGATCGGGGACATCGTGGTCTGCGCGCCGGTCGTCGCACGCGAGGCGCGCGAGCAGGGCAAGGCGCTCGCTGCGCACTGGGCCCACATGATCGTGCACGGGACGCTGCACCTGCTCGGCTTCGACCACCTGCGCGCGAAGGACGCGAGGCGCATGGAAGGCCGCGAGCGCAGGCTGCTCGCGCGCATCGGCATCGCGGACCCGTACGGAACAGGACACTAGGTGGCGGCGAAGGGCAAAGGAAGCGGTTGGCTGCGGCGCCTCACGAAGGAGGGGCCGCGCGATCGTGCCGAGCTGGTCGACGCGATCCGTGCCGCCGCGCGCGGGGGCATCGTCGAGGCCGACGCCGTGCAGATGATCCAGGGCGTGCTGCGCGTGGGCGACCAGCACGTGCGCGACATCATGGTGCCGCGGTCGCAGATGGTCGTGCTCGAGCGCGATTCCGGGCCCCAGCAGCTCCTGCCGGCGGTGATCGAGTCGGGCCACTCGCGCTTCCCGGTGATCGGCGACGACCGGGACCAGATCGTCGGGATCCTGCTCGCCAAGGACCTCCTGCGCTACTTCGCGGAGGGCGCGACGGGCAGCTTCGACATCCGCGAGGTGCTGCGCCCCGCGGCCTTCGTGCCGGAGAGCAAGCGGCTCAACGTGCTGCTGAAGGAGTTCCGCGCGAGCCGCAACCACATGGCGATCGTCGTGGACGAGTACGGCGGGGTGTCCGGCCTCGTCACGATCGAGGACGTGATCGAGGAGATCGTCGGCGAGATCGCCGACGAGTACGACACCGACGAGGACCAGACCATCCGCACGGAGGGCGACCGCCAGTTCGCCGTGCTCGCGCTCACGCGCGTGCAGGAGTTCAACGCGTACTTCGGCACGCGCTTCAGCGACGAGGAGTACGACACGATCGGCGGGCTCGTGATGCACCAGTTCGGGCGCCTGCCGCGGCGCGGGGAGTCCGTGACCATGGAGGGGCTCGAGTTCAAGGTGCTGCGCGCGGACCGCCGGCGCATCGACCAGTTGCGCGTGACGACCCCGGGCCCGCTGCCGGCCGAGACCGGCGACGGGCGGGTCGCCTGATGCCGGCGCCCGACGGCCCAATCTCGCGGCTGCTCCGCTACCGCAGGCTGATCGCGGTGATCGCCGGCGTCGGCACGTCCTTCGCCTTCGCCCCGTACGGACTGCACTTCCTCGCCTGGATCGGCCCGGCACTCCTGTTCCTGCTGTGGGAATACGAGCCGCCGCGGGAGGCGGCGGGCACCAGCTTCTGGTTCGGCGCCGCTCTCTTCGGCGCGGGCACCTGGTGGATCTTCACCGCTGTCCACGTGTTCGGGCAGGCGCCGACCTGGCTTGCGCTCTTCATCGTCGGCGCACTGCTCGCGATCAAGGGCGCCTACTACGCGCTCCTCGCCTACGTCGTCACGCGCATCGCGCCGGACCCGTCGCCCGCGCGCTCGCTGCTCCTGATCCCCGCGGGCTGGACGCTGATGGAGTGGCTGCGCGGCTGGCTGTTCACGGGATTCCCGTGGCTCCAGCTGGGGTACTCGCAGAGCGATTCGCCGCTCGCGGCGCTCGCGACCGCCGGCGGCATCCACCTGGTCACCTTCGCGGTCGCGGTGACCGCGGGTGCGATCGTCGTGGTCTTCTTCCAGGGCGGCGCCGGGCGGATCGTCGCGATTGCGTTCGCCGGCGCGCTGTGGCTCGGCGGCTGGCTGCTCGACGGACGCGAGTGGACCCGCCCGACAGGCGAGCCTGTGGACATCGCGCTCCTGCAGGGCGCGATCCCGCAGGACGAGAAGTGGCTGGTCGAGAACCGCGCGGCGACGCTCGAGAAGTACCGCGACCTCAACCGCGAGGCGCTCGGCGCGAAGATCATCGTCTGGCCGGAGTCGGCGGTGCCGATCCTCGCGCACGAGGCCGTCCCCTTCCTCGAGGCGATCCGCCGCGAGTCGGCCGCGCGCGGATCCGACGTGATGCTCGGGCTCCTCAACTTCGACCTGCAGACGGGCGAGATCCGCAACGGGCTCTATTCCATGAGCACCGCCGGAGACGGCTGGTACTACAAGCGGCGCCTCGTGCCGTTCGGCGAGTTCTTTCCGGTGCCCGAGGCCGTGCGCAACTGGATGCGGCTGCAGAGCCTGCCGTACTACGACATGACGCCCGGCGAGGAGCACCAGGCGCTGCTCGAGGCCGGCGGCGAGCGGCTCGCGGCGACGATCTGCTACGAGGACGCCTACGGCGCCGACCAGCTCGCGGGCCTGCCGGGACCGCGACGCTGCTCGTCAACGCCACGAACAACGCCTGGTTCGGCGATTCCTCCGCGCCGCACCAGCAATTGCAGATGGCGCGCTTCCGCGCGCTCGAAGCCGGGCGCTTCCTGATGCGCGCGACCAGCAACGGCATCACCGCCGTCATCGGACCCGACGGCGAAGTCGTCGTCCCGCATTCCCCAGTTCAAGCCCGGAGTCCTGAAGTCCACCGTGCAGCCACGCACCGGCCTCACGCCCTACGCCCGCGTACCGGCAACTGGCCGATCCTCTCGCTGGCCTTCCTGCTCCTGATCGCCTTCGCAATCCACCGCGTGCGAACCAGGCACTACGCCTGAGAGCAGCGGGCCCGGAGGCCCTTCTCGGGACCGCCGTGAATCGCGTCCCTGGAGCTTCGGGCGCGCCGTCCATGGCGATCGCAGCGGTCCCGAGAAGGGCCTCCGGGCCCACTGCCCTGAGGTATCCTTCTCGGTTCGCATGAACGAACGTTACGAAGCCAAAGATATCGAGCCGCAAGTCCAGGCGGAATGGGACATGCCGCCGGCTCGTTCGCCGTGCGCGAGGACGCCGCGCGGCCGAAGTACTACTGCCTGTGCATGTTCCCGTACCCGAGCGGCCGCCTGCACATGGGCCACGTGCGCAACTACACGATCGGCGACGTGCTCGCGCGCTACATGCGCATGCAGGGATTCAACGTCCTCCAGCCGATGGGCTGGGACGCCTTCGGCCTGCCGGCCGAGAACGCCGCGATCGAGAACGGCGTCGCCGCCCGCGCGGTGGACGCGCGACAACATCGCGCACATGAAGGGCCAGCTCAAGTCGCTCGGCTTCGGCATCGACTGGTCGCGCGAGCTCGCGACCTGCGACGCCGGACTACTACAAGTGGAACCAGTGGCTGTTCCTGCGGATGCTCGAGCGCGGCATCGCCTACAAGACGACCGGCACGGTCAACTGGGATCCGGTGGACCAGACCGTGCTCGCGAACGAGCAGGTGATCGACGGCCGCGGCTGGCGCACGGGCGCGCCGGTCGAGAAGCGCGAGATCCCGATGTATTACCTGCGCATCACGCAGTACGCGGACGAGCTGCTCGCCGTCGCTCGACCGCCTGCCGGACTGGCCCGACCGCGTGCGCACGATGCAGGCGAACTGGATCGGCCGCAGCGAGGGCGTGAACCTTGCCTTTCCCTACGACATCGGCGGGCGGCAGGGCGAGCTGGCGGTCTTCACGACCCGCGCCGACACGATCATGGGCGTCACCTTCGTCGCGGTCGCGGCCGAGCATCCGCTCGCAGAGCTCGCGGCGGGGCGCGACGCGAAGCGTCCGCGCGTTCGTCGACGAGTGCCGCCGCGGCAGCATCATGGAAGCCGACCTCGCGACGATGGAGAAGAAGGGCGTCGCCGACGGGCCTGTCGGTCCGCCATCCGCTGACGGGTGCCGAGGTGCCGGTCTGGGTCGGCAACTACGTGCTGATGGCCTACGGCGAGGGCGCCGTGATGGGCGTGCCGGGTCACGACGAGCGTGACTTTGCGTTCGCGAAGAAGTACGGCCTGCCGATCGTGCCGGTCATCGACGTCGGCGGCCAGCCGTACTCGACCGGCGCCTGGCAGCCCTGGTATGCCGAACACGGCCGCTGCGTGAATTCCGGCGCCTATGACGGGCTCGACTACGCGGCCGCGACCGATGCGATCGCGCGCGACCTCGAGGCAAAGGGCCTCGGCCGCAAGCAGGTCGTCTGGCGGCTGCGCGACTGGGGCATCTCGCGCCAGCGCTACTGGGGCTGCCCGATCCCGATCATCCATTGCCCGGCCTGCGGCGACGTGCCGGTGCCGGACGACCAGCTGCCCGGTGCGCCTGCCCGAAGACCTCGTCCCCGACGGCTCCGGCAACCCGCTCGGCGAAGTCGAAGGCTTTCCTCGACGTGCCGCTGCCCGAAGTGCGGTGCCGCCGCGCGACGCGAGACGGACACGATGGACACCTTCGTGGATTCGTCCTGGTACTTCTTCCGCTACGCGTCGCCGCGGCAACGACGCCGCGATGGTGGACGCGCGCGCCGCAGTACTGGATGCCGGTCGACCAGTACATCGGCGGCATCGAGCACGCGATCCTGCACCTGCTGTATTCGCGCTTCTGGACGCGCGTCATGCGCGACTGCGGGCTGACGGACGTGGACGAGCCGTTCCAGCGCCTGCTGACGCAGGGCATGGTCCTGAACGACATCTGGTTCCGCAAGCCGGCCTCGGGGCGCATCACCTACCACAATCCTGCCGACGTGGAAGCGTCGGGGGCAGGCGAGGCGCGCAGGGGCGTGCTGCAGCTCCGACGGCCAGCCGGTCGAGTACGGCGGCATCGGCACGATGTCGAAGTCGCGCCGCAACGGCGTCGATCCGCAGGCGCTGGTGGAGCGCTACGGCGCCGACACGGCGCGGCTCTTCACGATGTTCGAACGTCGCCGCCCGAGCACACGTTCGAATGGTCCGACGAAGGCGTGGAGGGCGCGTTCCGCTTCATGAAGCGGCTGTGGAAGCTCGTGCACGCGCACGTCGAGGGCGGACCTGCCGGCAAGGCCCGAGGCGAATTCGCTCGATGGCGCAGCAGCGCGAACTGCGCCGCCAGGTGCACCAGGCGCTGGCCAAGGTCGGCGACGACATCGGCCGCCGGCGCATGTTCAACACGGCGATCGCGGCCGTCGATGGAGCTCTACAACGCGCTCGCCGCGTTCCAGGACGCGCTCGGCCGCAGGGCCGCGCGGTGATGCAGGAGGCGCTCGACCTCGTCGTGCTGATGCTCTCGCCGATCGTTCCGCACGCGACGCAGGCGATGTGGCGCGCGCTCGGGCATTCGACGCTGCTCGTCGACGAGCGCTGGCCGGAGCCCGACGCTGCCGCGCTCGTGAAGGACACGATCGAAATCGTCGCGCAGGTCAACGGCAAGCTGCGCGCGCGCATCTCGGTGCCGGCGGCGGCGGACGAATCGGCCGTGCGCGAGACGGCGCTCGCCGATCCCGGCGTCGCCAAGTTCGTCGCAGGCCAGCCGGTGCGCAAGTTCATCTACGTGCCGGGCAAGCTCGTGAACGTGGTGGTCTGATGCGCCGCGCCGCCTGGGCATACGCGCCGCTCGCTGCTGCTCGCGGGCTGCGGCTTCCACCTGCGCGGCCAGACGCCGTTGCCTGCGGCGGTGGCGAAGTCCCTTCGTCGAGTCCGCCGGACCGTTACTCGCCGCTCTTTGCCGCGCTCGACCAGCGCCTGCGCGCCGCGGGCGCGACGCCCGCGGCGGATCGCCGCCGACGGCGACCGCGGTGATCCGGCTGCACGTGGACGAGACCGGCCGCGAGCTGCTGTCCGTCACCGCGGACAACAAGCCGGGCGAGTACGAGGTCTACTACCCGCCGAGTTCTCGGTGTCGAGCGGGGCGACCGAGCTCCTGGCGCGCAACCAGGTGAGACTCACGCGCGACTACGGCTATGACGAGTCGGCGGTGCTCGCCAAGGAGCACGAGGAGCAGTCGCTGCGCGATCGCGCTCGCGGGCGAGATCGCGGACCTCATCCTGCGGCGCCTGGCGGCCCTGTGAACCTGTCGACCTTCGACGTCTTCAAGGTCGGCGTGGGGCCGTCGTCGTCGCACACGATGGGGCCGATGCTGGCCGCGCGCTTCTTCGTGACTCGACCTCGAGGCGAAGGGCCTGCTCGAACGCACCGCGGAAGTCTTCGTGCAGCTCTATGGATCCCTGGCGCTGACCGGCCTCGGCCACTGCACGGACCGGGCGATCCTGCTCGGCCTCGAGGGCCACGACCCGTCCGAATTCGACCCCGCGGTGATGGAGCCGACGCTCGCGCGCATCCGCGGCACGCAGCCGCATCCGGCTCGCCGGCCGGCACGAGATCGCCTTCGACGAGCCGATGAACCTCCTGTTCCACCGCGACCAGATGCTGCCGGGACACTCCAATGGCATGCGATTCACCGCGCGGGACGCGGCGGGACAGACGCTGCTGGCGGAAGAGATGTACTCGATCGGCGGCGGCGCCGTGCAGCGCGAGGGCGAACCGGAAGCCGGGTCCGGCGCCGGCGCGACCGTGGAGGTTCCGTTGCCCTTCGCCAACGGCGAGGAACTGCTCGCGCAGTGCGCGCGCGCCGGCCTCTCGATCGACGGGTTGATGCGCGTCAACGAGCGCGCGATGCGAAGCGACGCCGAGATCGACGCGAAGCTCGATGCGCATCTGGAACGTCATGCAGGCCTGCGTGCGGCGCGGATTCGCGGCCGAGGGCATGCTGCCCGGCGTGCTCAAGGTGCCGCGGCGCGCGCCGCGCCTGAAGCGCGAGCTCGACGCGGAGACGCCGGAGGGTCCCGTCGACCCGATGGAATGGGTCAATGCCTGGGCGCTCGCGGTCAACGAGGAGAATGCCGCGGGCGGGCAGGTCGTGACGGCGCCGACCAACGGCGCGGCCGGCATCGTCCCCGCGGTGCTGCACTACTACGCGAAGCTCGTGCCCGGCAGCGATGCAGCAGGCGTACGCCGCTTCCTGCTCACCGCGGGCGCGATCGGGCTGCTCTACAAGCGCAACGCCTCGATTTCGGGCGCCGAGATGGGCTGCCAGGGCGAGGTCGGCGTCGCCTGCTCGATGGCGGCGGCCGGGCTCGCGGCTGCGCTCGGCGGCATCGAACGCGCAGGTCGAGAACGCGGCCGAAATCGGCATGGAGCACAACCTCGGCCTCACCTGCGACCCGATCGCGGGCCTGGTGCAGATTCCCTGCATCGAGCGCAATGCGATGGGCGCGGTCAAGGCGATCAACGCGGCGCGGCTCGCGCTGCGCGGCGACGGCACGCACAAGGTGTCGCTCGACCAGGTGATCGCGACCATGCGCCAGACCGGCTACGACATGAAGTCCATCTACAAGGAAACCTCGCAGGGCGGCCTCGCCGTCAACGTCCCGGAATGCTGAGCCGCCTTCGTTCCTGTCGTTCGCCAACTGCAAGGTTCCTCACGGCCCGCCTTCCGCTAGCCTAGCGGTCCCCGCCGACCCGAGGGCCGCCCCGATGTCCAACGCGCTGCTCGCAACTCTCGCCTGCCTGCCGTTCGCGGTGCTTGCCGCCCAACCGTCGCCTCGTGAGCTGGCGGTCGCAAGCGCTGCCGCGGGCGACGTGGTCGAAGGTGCGGCGCGGCTCGAGCGGCTCGTTTCGGGCCTGCAACATCCGTGGAGCCTCGCCTTCCTGCCTGACGGCGAGATCCTCGTCACGGAGAAATACCGCGGCCTGCGCGTCGTCAAGGACGGCAAGCTGCTCCCCGGGCCTCTCGCGGGTGGTCCGACCGGTGTCTTCGCCGAGGCGGACAGTGGCCTGCTCGATGTCGCGCTCGACCCGGGCTTTGCGCGCAACCGGGTGCTGTTCCTGTCGTATGCGGAGGGCGACGCAAAATCCAACCGCACGGCTGTCTGGCGCGCGCGTTACGAAGGCGGCCGCCTCGTGGACGGGCGCGTGATCTTCCGCGCCGCGCCCGACAAGGCGGGCCCGGGCCATCCGGGCGGCCGGCTGCTGTTCCTGCAGGACGGGACGCTGCTGCTCACCGTCGGCGATGGCTTCGACTACAAGGACGCGGCGCAGGACCTCGGCTCGCACCTCGGCAAGATCCTGCGCCTGACGCGCGACGGTGCCGCGCCGCCGGACAACCCATTCGCAGGACGCGAAGGCGCGCGGCCGGAGATCTGGACGTCGGGTCATCGGAATCCGCAAGGCCTGGCGCGCGATCCGGTGACCGGCGACGTCTGGGAACACGAGCACGGCCCGCGCGGCGGTGACGAGGTCAACCGCCTGCGCGCCGGCGCCAACTATGGCTGGCCGCTCGTCACGCACGGCATCGACTACGACCTTTCGGTCGTCTCCGAGCGCGCGTTCGCGCCCGGCATCGAGCGCTCGTGGTTTTTCTGGGCGCCGTCGATTGCGCCGTCGGGGCTCGCCGTGTACCGGGGCCGGGGCTTCCCGGACTGGGACGGCAAGCTGCTGGTCGGCGGCCTCGTGTCGAAGTCGGTCAGCCGGCTGCGACCGGCGAAGCAGCCCGGGTTCTTCGTCGAGGAGGAACGGATGTTCGGCTCGCAGGACAAGCGCATCCGCGACGTGCGCGTGGGTCCCGACGGCTACGTCTACCTCTTGACCGACGAGGACGACGCCGAGCTCTGGCGGCTCGTCGCGAAATAATCCGTCGCGCGCACCAGCGCGTCGGTAATGCCGGGCTCGAACGCGGAGTGCCCGGCGTCGCCGATGACCTGGAACTCCGCTTCCGGCCAGGCGCGATGCAGGTCCCAGGCCGAGTACATCGGGCAGACGACGTCGTGCCGGCCCTGCACGATCACCGCCGGTATGTGCCGGATGCGGCCGACGTCGTCGAGCAGCTGGCTCTCGCGCTTCATGAACCCGCCGTTCACGAAGTAGTGGCACTCGATGCGCGCGACCGCGAGGGCGAACGCGTCCTCGCCCCAGCGGCGCACGTTGTCGTCGTCCGTCAGCAGGTAGCTCGTCGAGCCCTCCCAGACAGACCAGGCGCGCGCGGCCGCCTGCGCCTCGGCAGGGTCGCTTCCGGTCAGCCGCCGGTGGAATGCGCGCGCGAGGTCGCCGCGTTCCGCGCGGGGAATCGGAGCGACGTATTCCTCCCAGCGGTCGGGATACAGGTAGGACGCGCCCTCCTGGTAGAACCAGTCGAGCTCGCGCTTGCGCAGCAGGAAGATGCCGCGCAGGACGAGCTCGGTCACGCGATCCGGGTGCGCCTCGGCGTAGGCGAGGGCAAGCGTCGAGCCCCAGGAGCCGCCGAACGCCTGCCAGCGCTCGACGCCGAACGTTTCGCGCAGGCGCTCGATGTCGGCGACCAGGTCCCAGGTCGTGTTGTGCTCGAGGCTCGCGTGCGGCCGGCTGCGGCCGCAACCGCGCTGGTCGAACAGGAAGATGCGGTAGCGGGCCGGATCGAAGAAGCGGCGCGCCTTCGCGTCGCTGCCGGCGCCCGGCCCGCCGTGGATGAACACGACCGGCTTGCCGTCGGGATTGCCGCATTCCTCCCAGTGGATCTCGTGGCCGTCGCCGACCTCGAGGTGACCCTGGCGCGAGGGCTCGATCGCGGGATACAGCCCGCGGCGCGCACTGGCGTTCATCGGCCGAACTCCACGCGCACGCCGGCGCCGATCGAACGCCCCGGCAGCGGCAGCCGATCCTTCAGGGGTGACGTGTGCAAGCGCGCATCCTCGTCGAGCAGGTTCCTGCCGCGCAGGAACAGCAGCACACCGTCGCCGAGCCAGCCCGGGCGGAATACGAGGTCGGCGTCGAACAGGGTGTAGGCATCGGTCGGCAGCTCCGCTTGGGCCACCCGGTCCTGCTCGAAGTGGTGATTCACGGCGAGGCTGGCGGACCAGGGGCCTTCATCGTACCTCAGGCGTGCGCCGAGCCCGAGCGGCGGCATGCGCGGCAGGTTGCCGCCGCCTTCGAGGCGGCCGCGCAGGTACTCGCCCGTCAGCTCGAGCGTGAATGCGCCGGCACCGAGCGGAATCTCGAGTTCCGCCTCCAGGCCCTGGAACCGGCCGCCCTGCTGCTGGTATCGGTAGACCGGCAAACCATCCTCCTCGGCGCCGGTCGGCGACAGGAAAACGTAGTCGTGGTAGCGGGACGCGAACGCGCGCAACTCTCCCGCAATCGCCTCGCCATTGAAGCGCAGCCCCAATTCCCCCGTGACGCCGCGCTCGGTGTCGAGGCCCGGGTCGCCGACCTCGAACTGCTGCGTGGCGACGTGCGGCCCGTCCGCGTAGAGCTCGGTCGCGCTCGGGTGGCGCTCGCTGCGCGTCAGCTGCGCGACCAGTGCGAGCCGCTCGCCGAGATCGCGGACGCCGCCGAGCGAGAGATTGACGGCGTTGTCGTCGTAGCGACCGGGCGGCGCGCCCTCGATGCGCTGCCGGTCGAGCCGCAGGCCGTACTCGATCGAGCCGGTGTCGAGTGCGTGGCGCTGAAAGCCGAACAACCCCAGGGTCCCGGTCGTGGTGTCCGGCACGAATGCTTCCTCGCCAGTCGCTTCGAGCTCCACGTCCTGCCATTGCAGGCCGATGGTCGCCTGGCGCGCCTCGGTCCCGCCGAAATCCACGGAGGCGCGCAGCTCGCGGCCATCGACCTGGAACAGCGTGCCGACCGCGCCGTCGGGCTCGAGCTCCGCGTGCCGGTAGTCGCTCACCGCGCCGCGCAGCGTGAGCGCCGGCCCGTCGCCGGCGGTGAGCGGCGCGCGCGCGCGGAAATCGAGCCGCTCCTGCTCGAGGTCGATCGAGATTCCGCCATCGTCGGCGGCCGCCTCGCCATCCTCATGGTGGTGGGCGACCGGCACGCCGTACCGGCTGTCGTAGAGGCTCGCCGCCGCGCCGAACTCCCAGCGCTCGCCGATGAAGCTCGCGCCGGCGCCGCCGGCCTTCGTCCGGCTCCAGCTGTTCCCGACTCTCCCCTTCATCTCCTCGTGCGCGCCGGCTTCGCCTTCGTCCTCCTCCAGCGCGCGCAGGCGTCGCGACTCCGCGAAACCCGGGATCTCGTAATCGTCCGTGTCGCGCCAGGCGCCGTCGACGTGCAGCGCCAGCGACCCGAGGCCGGTGTCGAACCGGCCTGCCGCGGCTTCTTCGCCCAGCGCTGAGTCGACGCGCACCTCGACGAGTCCATTCGGCGAGTCGTGCACGTGCCGGTGCAGGCGGTTCGTCACGATGTTGACGAGGCCGCCGGCCGCGCCGCTGCCGTGCAGGAGCGTCGCCGGCCCGCGCAGGACCTCGACCTGGTCCGCCAGTGCCGGGTCGATCGCGACCGCGTGGTCCTCGGACAGGCCCGACGCGTCGAGCATCGCGAGCCCGTCGGTCAGCACGCGCACGCGATCGCCGCCGAGGCCGCGGATGACCGGCCGCGAGGCGGCGGGGCCGAAGAACGTCGACTGCACGCCGGGCGTGCCCGAGAGCGTCTCGCCGATCGTGGGTGCGAGCGCGAGCGTCAGCTCGTCGCCGGACAGCACGCCCGCGGGCTGGGCCATGCTCCGGGTGTCGATCGCGATCGGCGTGGCGGTGACGACGACCGCGTCGAGCTCGCGGGGATGGGGATCCTCCGCCCGTGCGGCGGGCGAGGCGATGGCGGTCGCGATGCCGCTGGCCAGCAAGAAGGTGCGCATGAATCCGTTCCGTGAAATCGAACACCGGCCATCGCGGCCGGCAGATGGCGCAGCGCGGGCTGCGCCGCCTCGGGTCAGGTGGAACGGAAGAGGGGCGGGGCTCGGCTGCGGTGGGCGGTGCCGGTCAGGGACGTCGGCACGACGAGGCGCTCAACCGCGGGCAGGCGAATCGGGCGGAAATCGTGCCGTACTGCGGCGCCGGTATCCGGTGCAGGCGCCGCCGCGTGGTGGCCGACGCAGAACTCGCAACTCTGCGCCGCGGCACCCGCGGGCGCCGTGTTGCCCTCGTGCTCATGCGTAATGATTGCGGTCTGCACCGCGAGCAGGAGCAGCGCGAGCAGCAGGGCTTCGGTAAGACGCCGCGTCATGGCGGTCATCCTAGAACCGGACCAGGATCCCGGCGAGCGCCTCGGCCTGGAAAATCGACGAGCCGCTGGCAACGATGCGGCAGACGCCTTCGCCGTCGTCGGACCGGCAGAAGAAGGCGCCGTCGGTGTCCACCAGCGTCAGGTATCCACGCGCCTCGAGCCGGATCGCGGCATGACGCGCGAGCGGGATCTCCAGCCCGAACGCCGCGGAACCGGAGAAATTCGTGCGGTCGTCCGTGTCCGCGCCGGCAGCGGAGAAGCGCGTGGCGCCGATGCCCGCCGCGAAATACGGTTGCGCGCGCTCCCAGCCGCCGTAGGGCAGCGTGCCGCCGATGTGCAGGTACTCGACGTCCGCATCGTGCGTCTCGGTGCCGTCGTCGACTTCCGTGGACTGGCGCGAGTACCAGAGCTGGTAGTAGCGATCGTCGCCCTCGCCGTAGCGCAGCTCGAGCGCCACCGCAAAACTCGAATCGTCCTCGAGGTCGCGGTCGTCGCCCGTCGCCTGGTCTTCGAGGCTGCCGCCCACGCGATAGCCGCCGTGCAGTCCCGCCTGGAACAGCGGCAACTCGTCGGCCTGCGCGGCGGACGTGGCAAAGCAGGATGCGGCGGCAACGGCGATCAGGAGGCGATTCATGCGGCCCCGACTATCGCACAAGGACTTTCGGCCCGCCATTGTGAACAGGAATCATTCGCACTACGATTCGGTCACTTTGCAGGGCAAGCCAGTATTCGCTGGATTTCTTCTATCGGTCACCGCCGGGATCGCCGCCTGTTCGGGCGATACGCAGGTCGTGGGGACTGTGGCCGCGCCGTCGACGCCCGGCCTGTCGCCGGTCGCGGCCCTCGGCGAACGGTTGTTTCGCGACGAGACCCTCTCGGCGTCGGAACGCCTGTCCTGCCAGACCTGCCACCAACCGGAGTTCGCGCACGCGGCGCCGCCAGCAGACCTGGTCTCGAGGGGCGGGCCGGCGATGGACATTCCCGGCATCCGCAACTCGCCGTCGATCCGCTACGCGAGTTTCACGCCGCCTTTCGGCTACGACGCGGAGGGCACCGCGCTCGGCGGCTTCTTTCGCGACGGCCGCGTGCCGACGCTGGTGGAACAGGCGAAGCAGCCGTTCCTCGATCCGCGCGAGATGGCGAACGCGACGCCTGCCGACGTGGCCGCGCGCATGTCCCGGTCGCCGAATGCGGAGCGCTTCCGGCAGGTGTTCGGTGCCGCGGCGCTCGACGATCCCGAAGCGGCTCTTGAACAACTCGCCGTGGCGATTGCGCAGTTCGAGCTCGAGAACCCGGAGTTTCACCGCTTCGACAGCAAGTACGACGCGTTCCTGGCCGGCCGGGCCGTGCTGTCGCCCGCCGAGGAACGCGGGCTCGGGCTGTTCGAGGACCCGGAGAAGGGCAATTGCGCAGCCTGCCACCCGAGCAGGCCTGCCGCAGACGGATCGCCGCCGCTCTTCACCGACTTCACCTACGACAACGTCGGCCTGCCGCGGAACGCCGCGGTCCCGGCAAACGCCGATCCCGCGTTCTTCGACCTCGGCCTCTGCGGCCCCGAGCGCGAGGACCTGGCGGAGCGCGGCGACCTGTGCGGCGCGTTCAAGGTGCCGACGCTCAGGAACGTCGCGCGCACCGCGCCCTACTTCCACAATGGCGCCTTCGACACGCTGCGGGAGGCCGTCGATTTCTACGTGCGCCGCGACACGCATCCGGGCGCCTGGTACCCGCAGCCGGCAGCGGGCACGGGCAAGTTCGACGACCTGCCCGCGGGGATGACCGGCGCTGTCAATACGAGCGAGGTTCCCTACGACCGGAAGGCGGGCGGCGAGCCCGCGCTGACGCCCGCCGAGATCGACGACGTCGTCGCGTTCCTCGCGACGCTCGACGACGGCTACAATTGATCCAGTGCGCATCAACACCGACCAGCTCGCGCGGACGCTGGAAAAAAGCCTCGCCCGCGCGTGGCTGATCGCGGGGGACGAGACCCTGCTGACCGGCGAGGCGGCAGACGCCGTGCGGGCGCGGGCGCGCGCGGAGGGTTACTCCGGCCGCGACCTCTTCGTCACGGACCGGAGCTTCGACTGGTCGGAGATCCGGCACGCGAGCCAGGCCCTCTCGCTCTTTGCCGAGCGCCGCATCCTCGAGATCCGCATGCCCACGCCTCGGCCAGGCAAGGAGGGGGCTGCGGTGCTGGCGGCGCTCGCGGCCGATCCGGGGCCCGACAACCTGCTGCTCGTCGTCACGGCACGTCCCGAGAAGGAGGTCTGGTCGAGCGCCTGGCTCAAGGCCTTCGAGAAGCACGGCGTGTTTGCGCTGAGCACGCCGGTCGAGATCAAGCGCCTGCCGGCGTGGATCTCGGAGCGCGCGGCGAGGCTCGGAATCGCCTTCGATCGCGGCGCGGCGGAGCTGCTCGCCGAGCGCGTGGAGGGCAACCTCCTGGCCGCACAGCAGGAGCTCGAAAAGCTCGCGCTGCTCCACCCCGGCGCGCGGCTCGACGTCGAGGCCGTACAGGCCGCGGTCGCAAACAGCGCGCGTTACGACGTGTTCCAGCTCGGCGAGGCGACGCTCGCGGGAGACGCGCCGCGCTCGCTCAGGATCCTCGAGGGCCTGCGGGCCGAAGGCGCGGAGCCGCCGCTCGTCCTGTGGGCGCTGTGCCGGGAGTTGCGCGCGCTCGCCGACGTGCGAAACGGCGTCGCAAGGAAAGCCCATGGCGCGGCGCAGGAGCGTCACGAGGAATTGGTGAGGCGCGCGGCGAAGCGGACGGCGGGCCAGCCGATTGAGCCTTGGTTCGAAGCCGCGGCGAACATCGACCGTCAGGTCAAGGGCCAGTCGGAGTCGAAGGGCGACCCCTGGACTTCGCTGACCGGCCTCGTGGCGTCGATCTCGGGCGCGCGCCTGCCGCCCGCGATGCTGCGCGGCTGATGCGGCCGTTCGGCGTGTTCGGCGGGATGTTCGACCCGATCCACTACGGGCACCTGCGCACGGCGCACGAGCTCCACGAACTGCTCGGCCTCGAAGCCGTCGCATTCGTGCCGGCCGGCGAACCGCCGCACCGCGCGCCGCCGCTTGCCGACGCGGCGGCCCGGCTCGAAATGGTCCGGGCCGCCGTCGGCGACGATCCGCACTTCGTGGTGGACGACCGCGAGCTTCGGCGTGCCGGCCCGTCCTACACGATCCTGACGCTCGAGGAGTTGCGCGCCGAGCGCGGCGCGCAGCCGATCGTGCTGATCGTCGGCATGGACGCATTCGCGGGCATCGACCTCTGGCACCGCGTCGCGGAACTCATGTCGCTCGTCCATATCGTGGTCGCCCTGCGGCCTGAGGCCAGCCTGCCCGCGACCGGGCTCGCCGCGGCACTCGCTGGCCGAGCGGCGCTGCGAGGACCCGGCGCGCCTGGCAGACTCGCCCGCGGGGCTCGTCCACGTCTGCGAGAACACGGAGCTCGTCCTCTCCTCGAGCGCGGTGCGCGCCGTCATCGCCGACGGACGCGATCCGCGCTACTTGATGCCCGAGGCGGCGCGTAGGATCATCCTCGCCAGGGGCAGCTACGCCCGGCCAGGTGACACGAAGGAATGACCGCCACGAACGAAGAACGAAGAGAAAACGCACCGCCTCCCGCCGTGAAGAAGACCAGGACCGGACCTGGCGCCCTGACGAAGATCGCCGTCGCCGCACTCGAAGACATGAAAGCCGTCAACGTGAAGGTCATGGACGTGAGGAAGCTCACGGACGTCACCGACACGATGATCGTCGCGACCGGCAATTCCGACCGTCACGTGAAGTCGATTGCGGACCGGGTGATCGAGCGCTGCCGCGAGGCGGGCCACCGGGCCCACGGCGTCGAGGGACAGCGCGAGGGCGAGTGGGTGCTGGTGGACCTGCAGGACCTCGATCGTCCACGTCATGCTGCCGCGCATCCGCGAGTTCTACGGGCTCGAGAAGCTCTGGGACATGCGCCCGACCCAGCGAGCCCCAGCCGCGTGACGTGAGCGCGCCATGCGCATCCGGCTGATCGCGGCCGGCACCCGCCTGCCCGCTGGATCGACGCGGGCTTCGAGGAATACGCGGCGGCGTTTCGGCCGCGGGCTCAGGTTCGAGCTGGTCGAGATCCCGCTTGCGCGCGAGGCCGAGCGCATGCGCGCCGCGATCGACGACTCGCGACTACGTCGTCGCGCTCGAGGTCGGCGGCCGCGCGATGACGACGCCCGCGCTCGCCGAGTGGCTCGCGGCGCGCATGGCCGGCGGCAAGAACCTCGCGCTCCTCGTTGGCGGGCCCGACGGCCTCGATGCCGGCCTGTCGGCGCGGGCCGATTTCCGCTGGTCGCTCTCGCCGCTGACCTGGCCGCACGGCCTCGTGCGGGTGATGGTCGCCGAACAGCTCTACCGCGCGCACACCGTCCTGATCGGGCACCCGTACCACCGCGCCTGAGCAACCCCCATCGGCTATCCTCGCGGCTCAATGGGTTACGACGCCATCGTCCTCGCCTCGGCCTCGGAACGCCGTAGCCAGCTCCTCCACCAGATCGGCGTGCGACACCGCGTCGTCGGCGCGGACATCGACGAGACGCCGTTTCCGGGAGAGAGACCTCTCGACTACGTGCAGCGGATCGCCGCAGGCAAGGCGCAGGCCGTCGTCGCGCGGCAGGGTGGCCGGCCGGAATCGCCGGTGCTCGCCGCCGACACGACTGTCGTCCTCGGTGACCGCCTGTTCGGCAAGCCGGCCGACGAGGCGGAGTGCCTGGAAATGCTCGGCGCGCTCGCCGGACGACGCACGCCGTGCTGACGGCCGTCGCGCTGTGGCACGACAGCCGGCTGCACGGGGTGCTCGACACGAGTCTACGTCACCCTCCGCGCGATCGATGCCGCACGAGCGACGCCAGCTATTGGGCGAGCGGCGAGCCGGCGGGCAAGGCCGGTGGCTATGCCATCCAGGGTCTCGGCGCGGTCTTCGTGGCGCGCCTCGAGGGCAGCTTTTCCGGCGTGATGGGCCTCCCGCTCTTCGAGACGGCGGCGCTCCTCGATGCCGCGGGCGTCCGGCGCTGGCAGGCGGCGTAAGCAGCCGGAACGCCCGCTTTACCGCCCTTGTCCAACCCATGAACACCTTTGCCCGCTACCCCGCATGAATGCCTGGAACGCTAGGATGCAGCGACTTTGGCGCTGGCTCGCCGGCCTGATCGGGCTCGCGGCCCTCCTGCTCGCGCTCGGCATCGGCGCGTTCCGGCTGGCGATCGACTTGCTGCCCGGCTACCAGGAGCGCGTGGTCGAGCGCGTGCACGAGGCGACCGGGCTCACGCTCGAGTTCGATTCGGTCTACGGCCGGATCAGCCGCTACGGCCCGGAAATCGTGTTTCGCGGAGCCCGCGTGCTGCCCGGCACGGGCGACGAGCCGCTCGTCACCGCGGATGCAGGACGCGTCAGCCTCTCGATCCCGCGCTCGATCTGGTACCGGCGGCTCGAGGTCGCGCGCGTCGTATTCGTGCGGCCGCACCTGCGGTTCGTGATCACGGCCGACGGCCGCATCCGCATGGTCGGCCAATCGGCGCTGCAGCGCTCCGATGCCGGCCAGGAGCCGATGACGCTCGAACGCCTGCCGCGCGGCCGCTTTGCGGTGACCGATGCCGTGCTGGAGGTGCTGGACCTGCGCGCGCGGCAAGGGCGGTTCCAGCTGACCGGCGCCGACGTCGAGGTCGTGCGCCAGGGCGATGACATCACGGCGACTGCCCGCGTCGACCTGCCCGAGCATCTCGGCTCGGCGATCGACGTCGAGGCCGAAGCGGGCGGCGACCTCGCCGACAGCGCCGCGGTCGACTGGCGGGTCCGGGTCGATGCGCGCGACGTCGATCTCGGGCAATGGGCGGCGATGCTGCCGGACAGCTTCCGCGTTCCGGCGGCCGGCTACGGATCGGCGCGCGTCTCCGCGCGCGGCCTGGGACCGGACGTCGTGAGCCTCAGGCTGCAGCCGCAGCTCGAGGGCCTGCGCCTTCCCGGGTCGACCGTTACGTTCTCCCGCGTCGCCGGCGACATCCGCGTGCAGCGCGACGACAGCACGATCTCGATCGAGGCCACGGACTTCGAGTTGTCGCGGCCCGGCATGCCGTGGCGGACGGCGAGCCTCGAGGCGCGGCTCACGCGCAAGGACGGGCGCCTCGCCGCCGCGGCCGCACGCGCCGACTCCGTCCGCATCGAGAACCTCGCGGCGCTGGCCGAGGTGCTCCCGGCCGGCCCGCTGCGGGAGCGGATCGCGACGCTGGCGCCGCGCGGCGAATTGCGCGGCGTCGACCTGACGGTCACCGATGTCGGCGAGCGGCGGCTGCCGGACGTCGCCGGTCGCCTCGCTTTCTCCGACATCGGTTTCGGCCCGCTCGGCCGCGCAGCCGGCGTCACGGGCTTCGACGGCAGCCTCGAGGGCCGCGGGGGCGGCGGCATCGTCACGTTCGCGACGCGCGATGCCACCATCGACTGGCCGCAGCGGCTGCGGGCGCCGATCCCCGTGCTGCGCGGCGACGGCCGCGTCGAGTGGCAGCGCTTCGGCACGGGCGTCCGGCTCTGGCTCGACGACGCCTTCGGTGACAGCGGGCACGGCAGCGCGCGCGGCAAGCTGCGCATGGTCTTGCGCCCCGGCGAGCTGCCGCTCCTCGACCTTTCGGCCACTGCCGCAGGATTCGACGTCACGCAGACCTGGCGCTACCTGCGGACGGACAAGCTGTCGCCCAAGGCGATCGGCTGGCTCGATGCCGCGTTCCGTGCCGGCCGCGTGACGACGGCCCAGCGTGTCGATCACCGGGCCGACCAAGGGGTTTCCGTACCGCGACGGGGCAGGGGGCATTCCGCGCGACGCGGCCACGCGAGTGGCGTGAGCCTCCATTACGCGACCGGATGGCCCGACCTGCAAGGCATCGAATCCGATTTCTCGTTCGACGGCCCGGCCCTGCATGCGGTGGCAAGCCGCGGGCGCGTCGGCGGCGTCGCATTCACCGACGGGGAGATCAACAGCGCCGACCTGCGCGACGCGATCTATGCCGCGCGCGGCACGGTGGCGACCGACGCGGGCCCCGCGATCCGCCTGCTGCAGGCGACGCCGCTCGCGCCCTCCTTTGGCGCGGGGTTCGCGGACCTCGCGGCGTCGGGCCCGGTGAAGGCCGACGTCGCCCTGTACCTGCCGATCAAGGCGTTCGACCGGCGCGTCGTGACGGTCCAGGCGGACCTTGCAGGCGTCACGCTGCGTCACCGCCAGCAGCCGTTCCAGGCGACCGACATCGCCGGCGGCCTCTGGGTGCGCAATCGCGAGATCGAGGCGCCGGCGCTGACAGGCCGCGCGCTCGGCGGCCGATGGCAGGCGTCCATCGCGACCACCGTGCTCGGAAGCGGCAACCTGCGCACGCGGGTGAATGCCTCGGGCAACCTGCAGGGCGCGTCGCTCGCGCCCATCGCCCGCATGCCGTCGAATGCCGGGCTCGTGGGCACGGCCGACTGGCGCGGCTCGCTCGACGTCGAGCGCAACGCCGATGCCAGTCAGCCCGCGCGCGGCACCGTCGAGCTGTCGAGCGACTTGCGCGGGCTCGCCTCGGGGCTGCCGGAGCCGTTTGCCAAGACGGCAGACGCCACGCGCGCGCTCGCGCTGTCCGCGAGCTTCGACGGCCGCACCGGGCCACGCATCGAGGGCTCGCTCGGGCGCGACGTGCGCGCGCTCCTCGAGTGGCGCAGCCGCGCAGAAGCGGCGCCCATCGAGCGCGGCGTCGTCGTATTCGGCGGCGCGGCCGCCGACGCGCTGCCGGAGAATCCGGGCCTGTGGCTCAGGGGCCGGCTCGATTCCGCGAGCCTCACGCGGCTGCTCGACCTGAAGTGGGACGGGCCGCGCGGGCGACCGGTCCAGGAATGGCTCGGCGGCGCCGATCTCTCGGTGGGCCGCTTCGAGGCCGTCGGCTATCGAATTCGCGAACGTGAGCGGCCGCCTGCGGCCGGGCAACCGCGCCTGGGAGGTCACCGTGTCGGGCGACGGGCTCGCCGGCCGCGCCGGCGTGCCCTTCTCGTTCCCGGGCGAAGTGCCGATGGTGCTCGACCTCGACCGGCTGCATTTCGGCGCCCGCGCCGCGGGCGCCGGGGAGCGTCCCGATCCCGACCCGCGCAAGTTCCCGGCCATCCGCGTGGACATCGGCGACTTCATCTTCGACCAGCGCCGCTTCGGCCGGGTCGAGGCGGAGTTCTCGCGCGGCACGGCGGGCATGACGCTCAACCGCTTCACCCTGGAGCATCCCGGCGTTCAAGGCCGAGGGCCGCGGCAGCTGGCTCGTGCGCGGCGACGCCGCGGCATGCCGGCTCGAATTCGACGTGGATACGAACGACGTCGGCGCACTCATGAACGCGATGCGCATCGGCGCGGGCGTCGAGGCGGAGGAGGGCGCACGTGTCCGCACAGCTCAGCTGGCCGGGGCCGCCCGAGGTCAGCGCGCTCGGGCGGCTGTCCGGCCGCCTCGAGCTCTCCGCGGCCAACGGCGAGCCTCACGGCCGTGGAGCCGGGCGCAGGCCGCGTGTTCAGCCTCATGAGCCTCACGCACCTGCCGCGGCGGCTCGCGCTCGACTTCAATGACCTCACCGGAGAGGGCCTCGCCTTCGACAAGCTGAGCGGCACGTTCCGGATCACGAACGGGGATGCCTACACCGACAACGTCACCTTGCGCGGTTCGGCGGCCGAGATCGGCCTTGCGGGCCATGCGAACCTGCGCGACCGCACCTACGACCAGACGGCCGTCGTGACCGGCCAGCTCGGCGCCTCGCTCGGCGTTGCCGGCGCGCTCGCCGGCGGGCCGGCGGTCGGCGCAGCGCTGCTGCTCTTCTCGCAGATTTTCAAGGAGCCGCTCAAGGGCGTGACGCGCGGCTACTATCGGATCACCGGCAGCTGGGACGATCCGCAGGTGCGGCGCATCGACGCGCGCGAACTGAAGGACGACCGGCAGGCTTCCCAAGGACCCCGCATGAGCCAACCCATCGTCGCCGCGCTGCAGATGACCTCGCTCGCGGACGTCGCGAAGAACCTCGACGACGGCGCGCCGGCTGCTCGTCGCCGCGCGCGACCGCGGAGCCTGCCTCGCGGTGCTGCCCGAGAATTTCTCGTTCATGGGCAGGAATGAAGCGGAGCGGCGCGCGATCGTGGAGCGCGACGCGGACGGTCCCGTGCAGCAGGCGATGGCGGCGATTGCGCGCGAGCTCGGCCTCTGGATCGTCGCTGGCACGCAGCCGATCGCCGTCCACGGCGATCCGCGGCCCGCCAACGCCTGCGTCGTGTACGACGCAGCAGGCAAGCGCGCCGCGCGCTACGACAAGATCCACCTGTTCGACGTCGACTTGCCGGGCGGGCGCGAAGGCTACCGCGAATCTGCGAACGCGGTGCCGGGCGCGAAGGCCATCCTGGTCGACACGCCCGCGGGCCGGCTCGGACTGACCGTGTGCTACGATTTGCGCTTCCCCGAGCTGTTCCGGCAACTCGTGTCGGAAGGAGCCGAGATCTTCAGCGTACCCTCCGCATTCACGGGCCCGACGGGGCGCGCGCACTGGGAAACGCTGCTGCGCGCGCGGGCCATCGAGAACCTCTGCTTCGTGATCGCAGCGGCCCAGAGTGGCCTGCACGACAGCAACCGGGAGACCTACGGCGACACGCTCGTCGCCGACTACTGGGGCCGCGTGCTGGCGCGCGAGCCGCGCGGCAGCCACGTGGTCGCCGCGGCGCTCGACCTCGAAGGGCCAGCATGCGACGCGCGAGAGCTTCCCCGCGCTCGAAGCACCGGGTGATGGGTTGAGCCGACGCACTGCAGGTCGCGCGCGATCGCATCCTCGCGCCTTCCGGCCTCGACGACCGGCGTCTCGAGCAGGCGCTGGATTCGGTGCTCGGCGCGAGCGTCGACGCCGGGCGATCTCTATTTCCAGCTGGCGCGCGAGGAGCACTGGGCCCTCGAGGACGGCATCGTCAAGGAAGGCAGCCACGGCATCGAGCAGGGCGTGGGCGTGCGGGCGATGGCGGGCGAGCGCACCGGGTTCGCGTATTCCGACGAGGTCGTGCCGACGGCGCTGCTCGAGGCGGCCCGCGCGGCGCGCGCCATCGCGCGCGAGGGCGGCAAGGGTCAGGTGCAGGCCTGGCACGCGACGGCGGCGCACCGCCTGTACCCGGCGGACGACCCGATCGCGAGCGCTCGCCGACGTCGACAAGGTGGCGCTGCTGCAGGAACTCGACCGCCGCGCCCGCGCGCTCGATCCGCGCGTGAGGCAGGTGGTGGCGACGCTCGCCGCGGTGCACGAGATCGTGCTCGTCGCCGCGAGCGACGGGACGCTCGCCGCCGACGTGCGCCCGCTCGTGCGCATGAACGTCTCCGTTATCGTCGAGCAGAATGGCCGCCGCGAGCAGGGCTATGCCGGCACCGGCGGCCGCTACTCGCTGCAGGAGTTCATCGCAGGCGAGAAGCCGCTGCGGCTCGCGCGCGAGGCGGTGCGCCAGGCGACGGTCAACCTCGAATCGGTGCCGGCGCCCGCGGGCCCGATGACGGTCGTGCTCGGACCGGGCTGGCCGGGCGTGCTGCTGCACGAGGCCATCGGCCACGGCCTCGAGGGCGACTTCAACCGCCGCGGCACGTCCGCTTTCACCGGCCGGATCGGCGAACGGGTCGCATCCACGCTCTGCACCGTCGTCGACGACGGCACGCTGCCGGGCCGGCGCGGCTCGCTCAACATCGACGATGAGGGCACGCCGACGTCCTGCACGACGCTGATCGAGAACGGCGTGCTCAAGGGCTACCTGCAGGACAAGCTGAACGCGCGGCTCATGGGCGCGCAGCCGACCGGCAACGGGCGCCGGGAATCGTTTGCGCACACGACGCTGCCGCGGATGACCAACACGTACATGCTGCCCGGGCCGCACGACCCCGGCGAGATCATCCGTTCGGTCAAGCGCGGCCTGTACGCGGTCAACTTCGGCGGCGGGCAGGTGGACATCACCTCGGGCAAGTTCGTGTTCTCGGCGAGCGAGGCCTACCTCATCGAGGACGGCAAGGTCACCGCGCCCGTGAAGGGCGCGACGCTCGTCGGCAACGGGCCGGACGTGCTCACGCGCGTCAGCATGGTCGGCAACGACCTGATGCTCGACGAGGGCATCGGCAGCTGCGGCAAGGACGGGCAGACCGTGCCGGTCGGCGTCGGCCAGCCGACGCTGCGCGTGGATGCGCTCACCGTCGGTGGCACGGGCTAAGGTTTCGCCATGCGTGTTTCGCGCCCGCTGTACGAGCTGCTGCCGTACGCCTACATCGTGATCGGCACCGCTGCGATCGTCGCGTCCTTCGCCTGGCGCATCGCCGACTGGTCCTGGATGCTCGCATGCTTCGGCGTCGTCGCCGTCCTTGGCGGGCTGGTGCTGGTGCTCCGGCGCCGGGACTATCGCATCCAGAAGCGGCACTACGGCGCGGAGCTCGACGAAGAGGAAGGCTAGTCCGACGGTTCAGGCCGTACCGGACTTCGTGTCGTCCTCGTTTTCCGCTTCTTCGTCCGCTCCCGGCGATTCCCCGACAATCGGGTGATCGCCGGTCGGCTCGTAGCGCATGCTCGCGCAGCCGCGCCGAGCGCTCGTCGACGTACATGATCTCGTGCTTGCCGAGCACGACGACGTCGCCGTCGTTCAGGTGATGCCGGCGCACGCGCTTGCTCTTCACGTACACGCCGTTCGTGCTGTTGAGGTCCTCGAGCACGCTGCCCTCCGGCATCGTCGTGATCTGGCAGTGATGCCGGCTGACGTACTTGCTGTCGATCTGCACGTCGTTGTCGCCCGTACGGCCGATGATCAGTCGCCCGATCCTGAGTGGACGCTCCTCAACGTGCTCGCCGCCGTGCGCGACGATGATGCGCGCGAGCACCTCGTCGGTGGCGACCGGACGGGAGAGCGATGGCTGCGGTTCGACACTGGCCCGCATGCGGTTGGTGCGTGCGGCGAACTCGACCCATTGCAGCTCTTCGATGGCGGCCTTGAGCTCCGTCATCGTCACCACCTGCTGCCCCGACGAGAACGCGATCATGAGCGAGGTGTCGCAAAGCGTGTTGACGAGCCGCGGTACGCCGCCCGTGAAGCGGAAGATCACCGGCAGCGTTTCGGGGTCGAACAGCTGGCGGCCGTGGGCGCCCGCGACCTCCAGGCGGTGCAGGATGTAGCCCTGGGTTTCCTCCGGCGTGAGAGCGGTCAGGTGGAAGCGCAGGCGGATGCGCTGCACGAGCTGCACGAGTTCCGCCGAGTCCAGCTTCTCGTTGAGCTCCGGCTGGCCGGCCAGGATGATCCGGAGCACCTTTTCCTTCGTCGTCTCGACGCCGGAGAGCAGGCGGATTTCCTCCAGCACGCGGTTCGACAGGTTCTGGGCCTCGTCGACGATCAGGAGCACCTTGCGGCCTGCGGCGTACTGCTCGACAAGGAACTGGTTCAGCGTCGCGATCAGCTCCGCCTTGCGCATCTTGAACGGCGTGAAGCCGAATTGGACCAGCACGGCCTGCAGGAACTCGATCGGCGAGACCTGCGTCTGCGCGACCTGGGCCACGACCACGTCCTTCTCGAGCTCGCGCAGGAAGGTCTCGAGCAGGGTCGTCTTGCCGGAACCGATCTCGCCGGTGATCACGACGAAGCCGTCGGTGAACCAGATCGTCGACTCCATGTACGCCTTGGCGCGGGCATGGTGCTTCGACAGGTACAGGAACGCCGGGTCCGGGCTCAGCCGGAACGGCAATTCGGTCAGCTGGAAATGGTCCAGGTACATGTGACCTTACAGGCTAGCACAGGGCAAGTGCCGGTCATCCCTGGGGAATCAACCGGCGTCGCAGTTGATTCGCGACCCGGTCCCGCAGGACCCGCCCGCCCGTGACGAATGTCACGTGGCCGAGTTTGCGGCCCGGCCGTTCCGCCTTGCCGTAGTCGTGCACGTGCAGGCCCGGCCGGGCGAGCAGTTCGCGCGAGCGCGGTTTCTTGCCAATGACGTTGACCATGACGGCGTGGCCGCGTGGCGCGGCGCTGCCGAGCGGCAGCCCGGCGACGGCGCGCACGTGGTTCTCGAACTGGCTGGTCTCGGCGCCCTCGATCGTCCAGTGGCCGGAATTGTGCACGCGCGGAGCCATCTCGTTCGCGACCAGCCGTCCGCGCTCGACGAAGTACTCGACGCAGAGCACGCCAACGTAGCCGAGCGCGCGCATCAGCCGCCGGTGGTTGCGCTCGGCGAGGCGTTGCAGCGCGCGCGTCCGGCCAGGGCGCGCGGGTCACCGCGAGGATGCCGTCGGCGTGCACGTTCTCGGCGAGCGGGTAGGTCTCCACGTCGCCGGCCCGGTCGCGTGCCGCGATGAGCGAGACCTCGCGCGAGAAATTCACCATCCGTTCGTAGATGAGTGGCTGTCCGGCGAGGCGCGCATGAGCCTGCGCCGCGTCGCGGGCCCGGCCGATGCGGACCTGCCCCTTGCCGTCGTATCCGAGGCGGCGCGTCTTCAGGATGCCGGGCACGCCGAGCGTTGCGATTGCGCGCGCCGAGATCCGCGGCCGTGTCCGACGGCGGCGTAGGGGGCGACCGGAATGCCGAGGCGCTCGAAGATCCGCTTCTCGGACAGGCGATCCTGCGCCACCTCGAGGGCGCGCGGCGGCGGCCACACGGGCCGGATGCGCGCAATGGCCCGTGCCGACGAGACCGGCACGTTCTCCCAGTCGAAGGTGACGACGTCTACGCCGCGCGCGAAGCGGGCGAGCCTTCGCGAGGTCATCGAAGCGGCCGGTGACGATGTCGGCGACGGCTGCGCCCGGCACGTCGCGGCTGCGGTCGTACATCGCGAACCCGAGCCCGAGCGGGATCCCGGCGAGGGCCATCATCCGGCCGAGCTGGCCGGCGCCGATGATGCCGATGCGCATGGCGGCCTTCAGTTCGCGGCCGGGTCCGGCCGGGCGAGGACTTCCGCCGTCTGCCGTTCGCGGAACGCGCGCGAGCGCGTCGCGCAGCGGCGGGTGCTGCGCGGCCAGGATCGCGGTGGCGAGCAGGGCGGCGTTGCGCGCCCGGCTCGCCGATCGCGACCGTCGCGACAGGCACGCCGGCCGGCATCTGCACGATCGAGAGCAGCGAGTCGAGGCCGTTCAGCGCCTTCGACTGGATCGGCACGCCGATCACGGGCAGCAGCGTTTTCGACGCTGTCATGCCCGGCAGGTGTGCGGCGCCGCCGGCGCCGGCGATGAGCACCTCGAGGCCGCGCGCGGAAGCGCCGGCCGCGTACTCGAACAGGAGGTCCGGGCGTGCGGTGCGCGGAGATGACCCGGCTCTCGAAGGGCACACCGAGCGCGGTTGAGCTGTCGGCGGCGAGCCGCATGGTTTCCCAGTCGGACGACGAGCCCATGATGATGCCGACCAGCGGTTTCATCGCGGAAGTTCTAGCAGAAGGCGCCCGGCCTTCCGGCACGGGTCGATCGTAACCGATTGTCGTCTGAAAGGGATTTACGAAACTGGATGCGGGAAAGAAACAACCCCTGCGCCGACAGGGAGTGGTGCGGCGCAGGGGGGATGCCCGAAGATCAGGGGATGCTTGATACGCTGGGCAACGCGGTCAGGCTAACGCGCCGGGGCGCCCCGGCAACCCCTGCGCTGTCTCCGGAAGGCGACAGCGTCCTACGCACCGAGGAAGACTCGATGCGACCGACCCCACTTTGCCACCATGGGTGCCCGGCTGCGCACTGGCCCTGGCCGCGATTTTCGCGTGTGCGACGGCTCCTGCGAACGGCCCCGGCCACGCCGATGATCGCGCGCTCGACGAGGCGCGCGCGATCCTCTCGCGGCATCCGCTGATTGACGGCCACAACGACCTGCCGATGGTCATCCGCGAGAGCGGCAAGCCGCCGCGGGACGTCGTCGCCTACGACCTCGATGCGCGCACCGCGGGCGACACCGACATTGCGCGGCTGCGCGCGGGCGGCGTCGGCGGACAGTTCTGGTCGGTGTACGTCCCGAGCACGCCCGATGCCGGGCGCGCGCGGCTTCGCGCGCATCCAGCTCGAGCAGATCGACATCGCGCTGCGCGTCATCGAGCGCTATCCGCGCGACCTCGCGCTTGCGCTCACGGCCGACGACATCGAGCGCGCGAACGCCGAGGGCCGCATCGCCTCGCTGCTCGGCATGGAAGGCGGCCACGCCATCGAGAACTCGCTCGGCGCGCTGCGGGACTACTACCGGCTCGGCGTGCGCTACATGACGCTCACGCACTTCAACACGGTGACGACTGGGCCGACTCGGCGACGGACGTCGCGCGGCACGGCGGTCTTTCGAAGTTCGGCGAGGAGGTCGTGCGGGAGATGAACCGGCTCGGCATGCTCGTGGACATCTCGCACGTGTCGGCAGACACGATGAACGACGTGCTGGATATCGCCGAGGCGCCGGTCATCTTTTCCCACTCCAACGCCCGCGCGCTCTCGCCGACGCCGCGCAACGTGCCGGACGAGGTGCTTGCGCGGCTGCCGAAGAATGGCGGCGTGGTGATGGTCAGCTTCATCTCGCTGTTCGCGGTGCAGGGCGACGAGCACGCGCGCTGGCAGGAGGCCTTCGAGCACGAGACCGGCGTGAAGCTCGGCGACGCCGCCTACGACGCGGCGGTCGCGAAGTACACGGCGGCCCATCCGGAGCCGCGGGCGACGGTCGCCGACGTCGCCGACCACATCGAGCACGTGCGCGACGCCGCAGGCATCGATCACGTCGGCATCGGGGCGGATTTCTTCGGCGCGCCCACATGGATGGCGGCGGGGCTCGAGGACGTGTCGAGCTATCCGCAGCTGTTTGCCGAGCTCATCCGCCGCGGATGGACCGAGGAGGCGCTGTCGAAGCTTGCGCGCGGCAACCTGCTGCGGGTGCTGCGTGGGGCCGAGCAGGCCGCGGCGCGGCTGCAGAAACTGCGGGCGCCGTCGAACCAGACGATCGAGCAACTCGACCGCGGCCAGGCGCTGCCGGACAAGTACTGAACGTCAGCGGGAGTCGAGCAGTTGCTGCACGTACTGGAACAGCTTGCGGCCCGCGCCCGCGCCATGGCCCGAAGCGGGCTCGGCGACCGCCGCGGCGGCGAGCGCGGCGAGGGCGGCGCGGTCGGTCCCCGGGTTTTCCGCCGCGAAGGCCTCGAGCGCCTCCGGGCCGTCGTTCACCAGCCGGTCGCGCCAGCGCTCCGCGCGCCGGAACCGCGCCGCGTCGAGGCGCGCGGCATCTTCGCGGGCGTCGAGCGCGGCCCGGACGGGCTCGAGGTCGAGACCCCGCATCAGCTTCGCGACGAACTGCTTCTGGCGGGCGAGCGCGCCGCCGACCTTGATGCGGCGCGCAAGCGCAACCGCATCCGCGAGCTTGTCGGGCAGGTCGAGGCCGTCGACGAGCGCAGCCGGTGCGTCCACGAGACGGTTGGCCAGGTCCTGCACGGCCTGGGCCTGGCGTTTCAGTTCACCTTTGGTGGGCGGCGCGATGCCGCCGGGCAGCTCGCGGCGGCGCATCCGGAAATCCTAGCATGCGCGCCATTCCCGCCCGCACGCCGGTACAATCCGCCGGACCCATGACAGCCGCTTCCCAACCTGACCAGAAGGCTCTCGAGCAGGTGGTCGAGCGTGCGCTCGCGCTCGCGCGGGCGAGCGGCGCAACCGCCGCCGAGGCGGGGGTCGGCGTGTCGACCGGGCTTTCGGTGACCGTGCGCCTCGGCGAGGTGGAAACGCTCGAGTACCAGCGTGACCGCAGCCTCGGCGTGACGGTGTACGCCGGCCAGCGCAAGGGCTCGGCGAGCACCGCCAACCTTTCGCCGGCAGCAGTCGAGGAGACGGTGGCCAAGGCGGTCTCGATCGCGAGCTTCACCGCCGACGACGAGTTTGCGGGGCTGCCCGACGCGGACCGGATGGCGGGCCGCCTGCCGGACCTCGACCTCAGCCACCCGTGGGCGCTCGAGGCGCCGGCGGCGGTCGATCTCGCGAAACGCTGCGAGGCCGCGGGACTCGGCTTCGATGCCCGCATCAGGAATTCCGAGGGTGCCTCCGTCTCGACGCACCGCAAGCTCCGGGTCTTCGGCAACAGCCACGGCTTCATCGGCGGCTATCCGTCGACTTCGCACAGTGTCAGCTGCGTGGTGGTTGGCCAGGACGGCGACGACATGCAGCGCGACTACTGGTATTCCGCCGCGCGCGACTGGCGCGGGCTCGAGGACGTCGAGGACGTGGGGCGCAGGGCGGCCGAGAAGGCCGTGCAGCGGCTCGGCGCCGGCAAGCTTTCCACGCGCAAGGCACCCGTGCTGTTCGCGCCCGAGCTCGCGCGCGGGCTGATCGGGCATTTCACCGGCGCAATCGGCGGCGCGGCGCAGTATCGCCGAAGCAGTTTCCTGCTCGACGCGAAGGGCGCGCAGGTGTTCCCGGACTGGATGTCGCTGGTCGAGCGCCCGCACCTGCCGGGCGCGCTCGGTTCGGCGCCGTTCGACAGCGAGGGCGTTGCGACGCGCGACCGCGAGATCGTCGTCGACGGCAATCTCGACGGCTACCTGCTCGACTCTTATTCCGCGCGCAAGCTCGGGCTCGTGACGACCGGGAACGCGGGTGGCGTACACAACCTCGTGGTCCAGGGCCGGATGCTCGACCCGAAGACGCTCCTCGGACGGCTCGACAAGGGCCTGCTCGTGACCGAGATGATGGGGCAGGGCGTCAACGCGGTGACCGGCGACTACTCGCGCGGTGCTTCCGGTTTCTGGGTGGAGAACGGCGAGATCGCACGGCCGGTGCACGAGATCACCGTCGCCGGGAACCTGCGTGACATGTTCCTTCGCATCGACGCACTCGGCGACGACGTCGACCGGCGCGGCGCGATCCACTGCGGGTCGCTGCTCATCGCGGAGATGACGATCGCGGGTGATTAGGAAATGAAGGGGACGCGCACCTTCAGCGGTTGTAGTCGCATCCGACACTCGACATTTCGCTGAAGGTGCGCGTCCCCTTCATTTCGCCGATCGCGGGGGATTAGACGCCGCGAGGTCGCGCAGTGTCATGCCGGCGATCCGTTCGCGCATGCCGGCCTCGACCGAGTTCGCGACTTCGTCAGCCGCCGGCTCGGTGCGCGCGCGCCACAGCAGCCAGGACTCGTACTGCCGCTCGTCGCGGACGGCGTTCAGGACGTCTGCGAGCTGGATGCCTTCGAGGTCCCGCGCCGGAACCACCTCCTCGTCCTCGGTCAGCGTCAGTAGCCCGGACTGCTCGAGCGAGCGCGTGACGCCCGCGAGGGCGGAGCCGGGGATCTCGAGGTCCTCGGCCAGCGCGCGCAGCTTGCAGGGCGGCTCGCCGGCGACGAACCGGCGCGCGACCAGCAGCATCACCGTGAACGCGAGCCGCTCGCGCAGCGCGCTGGTGAGGCGGACGTGGCCCTGGCCGACCCGCAGGTAGCGCGGGTTCTGCACGTAGAACGAAAGCTGCGCGCCGATCAGGACGATCAGCCAGCTGAGGTAGATCCAGATGAGCGTCGCCAGGAAGATGGCGAAGCCCGCGTAGATCGCGACCATCTGCGTGGATGCGGCGACGATGCGCGCGAACAGCGCGCCGCTGCCCGCCCACAGCAGGCCCGCGACCAGCCCGCCGATGAACGCCGCCTTGAGGCGCACGCGAGTGTTCGGCACGAAGCTGTACAGGAAGGTGAAGGCGCCGGAGACGAACAGGAACGGCCCGATGACGCCGAACGCGCGCACGATCGTGCCGAACGGCTCGTGGTTGGTGAGCCAGCGCATGGCCGAATGGTTGCCGAGTGCGCCGAACAGGCTGAACACGATGACGATGAACACCGGCCCGACGACCATGAGGCTCAGGTACTCGCTGACGCGGCGCATGATCGAGCGCGGGCGCTCGACGTGCCAGGCGAAGTTGAAGGCTTCCTCGAGCTTCTGGATGGTCGAGATGACGGTATAGAGCAGGAAGGCGAGGCCGACCGACCCGAGCACGTCGCCGCGCACGTTGTCGACGAAGGCCATGAACTGCGCCGTCAGCTCGGTCGCCCGCTCGCCGATCGGGTGCAGGAACTCGTAGATCAGGGGCTCGAGGTCGCGGTGCACGCCGAGTCCCTTCAGGACCGCGAACGCGAAGGCGGCGAGGGGAACGAGCGAAAGCAGCGTCGTGTACACGAGCCCCATGGCGCGCAGGTTCAGCTCGCCGGTCAGCAGGTCGCGTACCAGCGCGAAGGGATAGCGCAGGACGTCTAGCAGCCAGTTCGCGGGCTCGACCGGCAGGTAGTGACGATCGAACAGGAGTCGCTCGATGCGTTCGCGCAGCCGGGCGAGCGGTGTCATCGCGGCAGCGTGGCACAGGGCCCCTGCGCCCGCAATTGTGCGCCTGCTAGAGTGCCGCGATGCCGGGCACACATCCCGAACGCATCGTCTGCCTCACGGAGGAGACGACCGAGACGCTGTACCTCCTCGGCGAGGACGCGCGCATCGTCGGCATCTCGGGCTTCACCGTGCGCCCGCCGCGGGCGCGGCGCGAAAAGCCGAGAGTGTCCGCTTTCACCAGCGCGAAAATCGGCCGCATCGTCGCCCTACGTCCCGACCTCGTGCTCGGATTCTCCGACCTGCAGGCGGACATCGCGGCCGAACTGGCGCGCGCGGGGCTTGAGGTGCATCTCTTCAACCACCGCAGCATCGCCGGGATCCTTCGGATGATCCGCATGCTCGGCGGGATGATCGGCTGCGGCACGAAGGCGGCCGAGCTCGCCGCGCGGCTCGAGGCCGGCGTCGAGGCGACGCGCTCCGCGGCGGCGCGCCTGCCGCGACGGCCGCGCGTCTACTTCGAGGAGTGGGATGAGCCGCTGATCGCCGGGATCCGCTGGGTCGGCGAGGTCATCGAGGCTGCGGGCGGCGACAACTGCTTCGCGGACCTGTCCGGGATGCCGCTCGGCCGCGACCGCATCATCGCCGATCCCGCGGAAGTCGTGCGCCGCGCGCCGGACATCATCTTCGGGTCCTGGTGCGGCAAGAAATTCCGCCCCGACCGCGTGGCGTCGCGCCCGGGCTGGGCGTCGATTCCCGCGGTGCGCGACGGCGAGCTGCACGAAGTCAAGTCGTCCGTCATCCTGCAGCCGGGACCGGCCGCGCTCACCGACGGGCTGGCCGAGATCCACGCACACATCGCGCGGTGGGCTAGCTCGTAAGTCGCCGCTCGGCCTCGCGGTATTTCTCCGCCGTGCCCGCGATGACCTCGGGCGGTAGCCGCGGTCCGGGCGCGCGCTTGTCCCAGTCGAGGGTCTCGAGGTAGTCGCGGACGTACTGCTTGTCGAAGGACGGCGGGCTCATGCCGACGCGATAGCTGTCGGCCGGCCAGAAGCGCGACGAATCCGGCGTCAGCGCCTCGTCCATCAGCACGACTTCCCCGCTCGCGTCCAGCCCGAACTCGAACTTGGTGTCGGCGATCAGGATGCCGCGCGTGCGCGCGTGGTCGGCGGCGAACCCGTAGAGCGCGAGCGCGAGCTCGCGCACGCGCGCCGCCGCGTCCCTCCCGATCGCCTTCTCGATCTCCCCGAACGACACGTTCTCGTCGTGCCGGCCCGCGGCCGCCTTGGTTGCGGGCGTGAAGATCGGCGCCGGCAGCTTCGAGGCCTGCTTCAGGCCCGGCGGCAGCGCGATGCCGCAGATTCGGCCGCTCGCCTGGTAGTCCTTCCAGCCGGAGCCGATCAGGTAGCCACGCACCACCGCTTCGACCGGGAGCGGTTCGAGGCGGCGAACAACGACCGCGCGTCCCTCGAGCGGCGCGCGTTCGGCGGGGTCTTCGACGTACTGCGCAATCGGCTCGCCGGTAAGGTGGTTCGCGACGATGTGGCGCGTGCGCGCGAACCAGAAGTTCGAGATCGCCGTCAGCACGCGGCCCTTGCCGGGGATCGCGTCCGGCAGCACGACGTCGAAGGCGGACAGCCGGTCGCTCGCGACGATCAGCATGCGGTCGCTGCCGATCGCATAGTTGTCGCGCACCTTGCCCCGATGCAGGAGCGAAAGGGAGCGGAGCCTCGACTCGAAGAGTGCGTCGTCGTTCATGCGGTGGGCGCTCTTGCTAACATGACGCGCTCGGGGCGGTCAAGAAACGAGGTTTCGATTTTCATGGGGTGGACCGGAAAGCTGGTCGGCGCGTTGCTGGGCTATGTCCTGACGAGGCGGCCGATGGGCGTGCTGATCGGGATGATCCTCGGTCATCTCTACGACCGCTACGCCGCCGGCGGGATCGCGCTGCGGGCGGATCTCGCCACCGTGCGCGTCACGTTCTTTCGCGCGGCCTTCACGATCATGGGTCACATCGCGAAGTCCGACGGTCGCGTGTCGGAGCAGGACATCGCCGCCGCGCGGCGCATCTTCCGCCAGTTCAACCTGGGCGAGGCCGACACGCGTGCCGCGATGGCGCTCTACACCGAGGGCAAGCAGCCCGGCTTCGACGCCGACGCCGTGCTTGCGGAACTCGCCGCGGCCTGCCGCGGGCGCGAGGGCGTGCTGCGCATGTTCCTGGAGATCCAGATGCGCGCCGCGCTCATGGCCGACGGGCTCGCCGGGGCGACGCGCGAGACCCTCGTGCGTATCGCCACGAGTATCGGGATTGGGGCGATGGAGTTCGCCCACCTCGAGGCGCTGCTGCGCTTCGAGGCCCACGCAGACGCGCAAGGCGGGGCCGGCAGCCGTCCCGGCGCCGCGCCGGACGGCCGGTCGGCGCTCGACGAGGCGTATGAAGTGCTCGGCGTCGGCGCCGGCGCGAGCGACGCCGAGGTCAAGCGCGCGTACCGCAGGCAGATGAGCGAAAATCACCCGGACAAGCTCGTCGCACGCGGCCTGCCGGAGTCCATGCTCGAGGTCGCGAAGCAGAAGACGCAGGCGATCCAGGCGGCCTGGGAACGAATCCGCGAAGCGCGCGGCATGCGATAGAGTACGGGCAGGGGAGATTCATGCGGCAACCGGTCATCGCGCCCTCGATCCTGTCCGCGGACTTTGCGCGCCTCGGCGCCGAGGTCGAAGCCGTGCTGGCTGCCGGCGCCGACTGGGTCCATTTCGACGTCATGGACAACCACTACGTCCCGAACCTCACGATCGGCCCGCTGGTCTGCAGCGCGCTGCGCAAGCACGGCATCACGGCACCGATCGACGTGCACCTGATGGTCGAGCCGGTCGACCCGCTCGTCCCGGAGTTCGCCGAGGCCGGCGCAACCTGGATCAGCTTTCATCCCGAGGCGAGCCGGCACGTCGATCGCACGATCCAGCTGATCCGCGATGCAGGCTGCCGGCCGGGCATCGTGCTGAACCCGGCGACGCCGCTCAGCTGGCTCGACCACACGCTCGACGCGGTGGACCTCGTGCTCCTGATGTCCGTGAATCCCGGCTTCGGCGGCCAGAAGTTCATCGAACCGGTGCTCGGCAAGCTGACGGAGGCGCGTCGGCGAATCGATGCCAGCGGCCGGGAAGTCCGGCTCGAGATCGACGGCGGCGTCAAGCTGGACAACATCGGCGCGATCGCGCGCGCGGGCGCCGACACGTTCGTGTCGGGCAGCGCGATCTTCGGGACCAAGGACTACGCGGCGACCATCCGCGCGATGCGCGCAGAAATAGAAGGGGACGTTCACCTTTAGCGACCGCCAGCGCGTCTGACGCGATGCTCGGCCGCTAAAGGTGAACGTCCCCTTCTATTTCGCGGCGGCCGCGGCTTTCGCGAACTCCGGAGCCGGGCGTGCCTTGACCTTCGGCCGCGCGCCGAAGACGACGATCGTCTTGCCACGCGCGGTCAAGAGGCCCTGCTCCTCGAGCACCTTCAGCACCCGGCCGGCCATCTCGCGCGAGCAGCCGACGAGGCGCGAGAGCTCCTGCCGGCTGACCTTGATCTGCATGCCCTGGGGATGAGTCATCGCATCCGGCTCGCCGCACAGGTCCATGATCGCGTGCGCGATGCGGCCGGTGACGTCCACGAAGGCGAGGTCGCCGAGCTTGCGGTTGGTGCGGTCGAGGCGCGTCGCGAGCTGGGTCGCGAGCTCGAACACGAGCCCCGGGCTTTCGGACGCGACCTGGCGGAAGCGCGGATAGGTCATCTCGGCGAGTTCGCACTGCGTGCGCGTCCTCACCCAGGCGCTGCGTTGCTGGCTGTCGGAGAACAGGCCCATCTCGCCGAAGAACTGCCCCTTGTTGAGGTACGCAAGGACCATCTCGTTGCCGTCCTCGTCCTCGATCATCACTTCGACCGAGCCGCGGATGATGTAGTAGAGGACGTCCGGCAGGTCCCCCGCGTGTATCAGCGCCGTCTTGGACGGCACCGTGCGCACGCGGCAATAGCTCAGAAAGCGATTGATTGCCGGAATGTCAGTCAGTTGCTTGACGGTTTCTTCCATTGAGATCCCCTGTATCCGCCCGCCGTTGTATTACAGCCACGCGCGCATCGCAAGACATAATCGGACACCGGTCAGATCCAGTACGCCGTGCCGGTCATGATCCGGGCCGCCATGCGCATGAAGCGTGGCACCGGTTCCGGCAGCGTCGACGCGCCCGCGGCGACCGCCGCGCGGCCATGGCCGACCTCGTCCGCCTGCATCTGCTCGACGATCGCGCGGCTGCGCGCATCGTCCGCCGGCAGGCGATCGAGATGGTCCGCGAGGTGGCCCTCCACCTGCCGTTCGGTTTCGGCCATGAACCCGAGGCTCGCGCGATCGCCGGCGAGCCCCGCGAGCGCACCGATGGCGACGGAGCCGGCGTACCAGAGCGGGTTCAGGAGGCTCGGCCGCGAGCCCAGCTCGTCGAGCCGGTCCCGGCACCAGGCCAAGTGGTCGCCTTCCTCGGCCGCCGCCCGGCGCAGGGCGATCTGGGTCTCGGCGGCCCGGGCGGTCAGTGCCTGGCCGTGATACAGGCCCTGGGCTGCGATTTCCCCGGCGTGATTGACCCGCATGAGGCCGGCCGCGTGCCGCCGCCGGCCAGGATCGACCGGGTTGGAGGTCGGATTTCCGGGGGTCGGACGGCTGGCGGTGGGCCTCGCGAAGCTGGCCGAGAGGCCGCTGTCAGCCAGTTCCAGCAGGCGGTCCAGGGGGGATAGGACGCGCGGATCCATGTGACGCATATTATATAGCCATGGGCCTGTCGCTTCCCCTGTGGCGACAAGGACTTGCAAGCTGCCGTTTGCGGCTTTGCAAGCCCCGGCCATCTGTGTAAACTTGCCGGCCTTTCACGTACCCGACCCTTTTCAGGGGCCCAAGATGAAGACGGTTTTTGCGAAGCCGGAGCGCGTGCAACGCGACTGGTACCTGGTGGATGCGTCCGGCAAGACGCTTGGCCGGCTCGCCACCCAGATCGCCATGCGGCTGCGCGGCAAGCACAAGCCCGAATTCACGCCGCACGTGGACTGCGGCGACCATATCGTGGTGATCAACGCCGAGAAGGTCGCGGTCACCGGCAACAAGTTGCGCGACAAGCTGTACCACCAGCACACGGGCTACCTCGGCAACATGAAGACGATCGCGCTCGGCAAGATGCTCGCGGAGCACCCGGAGCGGGCGATCGAATACGCGGTCAAGGGCATGCTGCCGAAGACGATCCTCGGCCGGCAGATGTACCGCAAGCTGCACGTTTTCGCAGGCGGCGCGCATCCCCATGCCGCGCAGCAGCCTAAGCAGCTCGAGCTTTAAGGACCCGATCAATGGCATCCAGCGCTACCGTCACCACCGGCCGCCGCAAGTCGTCCGCAGCCCGCGTCTTCATGAAGCCCGGCAAGGGAGCGATCACGGTCAACGGCCGGCCGCTCGACCAGTTCTTCGGCCGCAAGACCGGCGTCATGATCGTCCGCCAGCCGCTCGAACTGGTGCAGATGACCGAGCGCTTCGACATCAACGTCCTGGTCGAGGGCGGTGGCATCACCGGCCAGGCCGGCGCCATCCGCCACGGCATCACGCGCGCGCTGATGGAATACGATCCGGAGCTGCGCAAGCCGCTGCGCGCTGCCGGCTTCGTCACGCGCGATGCGCGCGAGGTCGAGCGCAAGAAGGTCGGCCGGCGCAAGGCACGCCGCGGGACGCAGTTCAGCAAGCGCTGATACGCTGCCCCCGGACGAACCGCATTTGGGGGATCGTCTAGCGGTAGGACTGCGGACTCTGACTCCGCCAACCTAGGTTCGAATCCTAGTCCCCCAGCCAACAACACGAGAGAGCCGGCCGCGCGCCGGCTTTCTCATTAGCGCGTCAGCGTCTTTACGCCCCCGTCCCCCGCGACCAGCAGGACGTCCGCTCCCCGCCGCGCAAAGAGACCGACCTCGACCACGCCCACCAGCAGCCCGATCTTCTCCTCGAGCGCGGACGGGTCGGTGATCTTCAGGTTGTGCACGTCGAGGATCTCGTTGCCGTTGTCGGTCCGGAACCCCTGGCGCAGGACCGGTTGCCCGCCGAGGCCGGCGAGCTTGCGCGCCACCAGCGAGCGGGCCATGGGAATGACTTCCACGGGGAGGGGAAAACGGCCGAGAACGTCCACGAGCTTCGAGTCGTCCACGATGCATACGAAGCGCCGGCTCGCCGCGGCCACGATCTTTTCCCGGGTCAGGGCACCCCCGCCGCCCTTGATCAATGCAAGGTGGCGGGTGGCCTCGTCGGCGCCGTCGACGTACAGCGAGAGGTCGCCGGTGTCATTGAGCGCGCGGACCTCGATGCCCGCTTCCTTGAGTTGCCGCGTGCTTGCCTCGGACGAGGAGACCGCGCCCGCGATGCGCTGGCGCCGGTCCTTCAGCGCGGCGATGAAGTGGTTGACCGTCGAGCCGGTGCCGACACCCACGGTCGTGCCGTCTTCCACGTATTCGAGGGCGGCGAGCGCTGCGGCTTTCTTCTTCGAGTCGGCGTCCATGTGCGACCTCCGGATAAAACTGTGCCCGCTTTCGCGGGCACAGTTTTGTCTCTTTCTGAATCGGCGGTTGGTGGTCTTGCGATCAGCCAACCACCGACTCATTGAGGCAAGAAGTTTACTTCTTCTTAGAAGCTTTCTTCTTCGCCTTCTTCTTCGCAGCCATGTTGGATCTCCATGTCGGGGTTAATCCGAGGTCGAGTATATACACGGTTGACGGGAATGCAAGCAAGGGGTATGCGCATCGCGCGCATTCAACGTGCGTCGGCATGCGCGAGACGGTGCACGAACTTCCATTCCGACGCCGTCACCGGCATCACCGAGAGGCGATTGCCACGACGCAACACGATCATGTTCTTCAATGTGCCACCCGCGTGCGCGCGCAGCGTCTCGAGCGTGACGGGACGCGCGAACTTCTCGATCAAGCGCACCTCGACCTGGTACCAGCGCGGGTTCGCGGGATCGCTGCCGGCGTCGAAGTACCGGCTCTTGCGATCGAACGCGCTCGGATCGGGATGGCCCGCGCGAACCACTTCCATCGTCCCGTAGATGCCCGGCACCTCGCAGCTCGAATGATGGAAAAAAGCCTTGTCTCCGGCTGCGAAATCGTCGCGCAGCATGTTGCGCGCCTGGTAGTTGCGCACGCCGTCCCATGCGGCTTTCTTGCCCGGCGATCGCGCGAGGTGATCGATGCCGAACGCGTCCGGTTCGGACTTCATCAGCCAGTATTTCATCTGGTGGCCGCCCGGCCGTAGACGGCGCGCTCGGTCACGACGCCCCACAGCGGCACGTCGTGCGGCGCCGCGTCGAACCGCTCCATGCGCTGGGCCTCGAACGCGATGCCGAGGAGCAGGGGCCGGTACCAGGCCCGCCGGTGGCGCAGGAAGGCGAACTGCCGGTCGTAGAACCCGGCCCCCATGCCGAGGCGATTGCCGAGGGCGTCGAAGCCGACCAGAGGCATCAGCACGAGATTGAGCCAGCGCGCGTCGATGGTGTCGTCGGCATCCCCCCGGCCGACGAAGCGCATGCGCCGCGCGCGCAGGCTGGTGATGACCGGGTAGTAGACGCGGCAGCCGAGCGCGTGGGCGCGCCGGATCGCGACCGAGGGGTCGATCTCGCCGTCGAAGGGATGGAACGCCGAGATGCGGGTGCCCGGCCGAGGCAGGCCGAGGCGTGCGAGGGCACGATCGATCGCGACGGCCGCGGGCGGTCGCAGCGACTGTGGCACTGCGCGCCGCGCCGCCCGCAGGCGCCGCCGCAGGGCGGGACGATCGTCAGGCATCGTGGAAGTCGAGAGGCGCCACCCGCATGTGCCGTGCCGGGTCGTTGCTCTCGAACCAGAGCAACAAGTGGAGCAGGCCGTGGCACTTAAGGCTTTCCGCAACGAGGCGGACTTGCACAATACTGCCGCTAAGCCAGGCCCCTGGGTTTTTCACATTAGGGTCGAGAGGTTTCCGGACCCGAATCGAACACCGCAGGCGGCGCCAAACCGTCGGCGCTCGCGAAATTGGCGCGAGCTGCCATTCATTCAGTTCCCGAGCGCGTGGCTGCGCGTCAGCGCGGATTCCACGCGCTCGCGCATGGCCTTGAGCCGCAGCGTCAGGTCGTTCTCGACGCCCTCGTCATGGCCGCGCGTCTTGAGCAGCTCGTTGACGATGTTGAGCGCGGCCATCACGGCAATGCGGTCGAGGCCGATGACCTTGCCGCTGTCGCGGATTTCCCGCATCTTGCGGTTGAGGTACTCCGCGGAGTCGAGCAGCGCCGGGCGCTCCTCGGGCGGGCAGGCGACGTGGTATTCCTTCTCGAGGATCCTCACGCTGACGCGGTTCGGGTCGGGGTTCATGCGCCGCTCTCCATCGCCTTCAGCCGGCCGATCATCGCCTCGACGCGGGCCCGCACCTGCTCATTCTTCTGCATCAGCGTGGCCCGCTCCGCGGAGAGCGTGTCCTGGCGCTGGCGCAGCGCGCGGTTCTCTTCCTTCATCTGGGCGACCACGCCGACCAATTCGTCGAGACGGCGTTCGAGCCGCTTGAACTCGCGATCGAGGCCGGGTTTGCTGGGCTCATCCATACGGTCCTTATGCTGCCACGCTGCGTGGATAACTGCTACCTTGCGCGCGATGACCCATCCGGATCTGCAGGCCGCCCTCGCGCGCGTGAACATGACGGTCGATGCCTCCGAGGCCCACGGCTGGTTGACCGGCGCCCTGTGCGCGCGCGCCGGCTATGCCGCTTCCGAATGGCTCGCCGATCTTGCGGCCGATTCCGGCGGCGCCGCGCCGGAACCGGACCCCGCACTCGCCGACGTGCCCGCCGAGACGCTGGCCGCACTGCGCTCGGACGCGTTCGAGTTCGAGCCGCTCCTCCCGCACGAGGATGCGCCGCTCGCCGATCGCGTGGCGGCTCTCGCCGCCTGGTCCAGCGGCTTCCTTTACGGCCTCGGCACGGGGGCGTCCGAACAGTCCATTGCAGGAGCGGGCGACGTCGCCGAGTTCCTGCGCGACCTTGCCGAGATCGCGCGCGCCGAGCTCGAGCCGGGCGGCGGCGACGCCGGGGAGGGCGATTTCACGGAGCTCGTCGAATTCGTGCGCGCGGGCGTCCAGCTCACGTTCGACGAGCTCGCGGGGGCCGGGGCCGATGCGCGCGGATGAGTTCGCGAAGCGCCGCCGCCTGCTGATGCGGCACATGGGGCGCGACGCAATCGCGATCCTGCCGGCCAGCCCGGTGCGAATGCGCAACAATGACGTCGAGTACCAATACCGGCCCGACAGCGACTTCTACTACCTGACGGCCTTCGACGAGCCGGAGGCCGTCGCCGTGCTGATTCCCGGACGGCCGCAGGGCGAGTTCCTGCTTTTCGTGCGCGACCGGGACCCGGCGCGCGAGGCATGGGACGGGGCACGGGCTGGTCCCGAGGGCGCGGTCGCGCGGTTCGGCGCCGACGACGCCTTCCCGATCGGCGACATCGACGAGATCCTGCCGGGCCTGATCGAGCGCCGCTCGCGCGTGTTCTACACGATGGGCGCGCACCCTGAGTTCGACAAGCGCGTGATCGGCTGGGTCAACCGGCTGCGCTCCCAAGGCCGGCACGGCATGCGCACGCCGCACGAGCTCGTGACGCTCGACCACTCCCTGCACGAGATGCGCCTCACGAAGAGCCGCTCCGAGCTCGCGACGATGCGCCGCTCGGCACAGATCGCCTGCAGCGCGCACCGGCGCGCCGCCAGGGCGGCGCGGCCTGGCCGCATGGAATACGAGGTGATGGCGGAGATCCTGCACGAGTTCCATCGCCGCCGCGCCGACATCTCCTACGCCCCGATCGTCGGCAGCGGGCCGAACAGCTGCGTGCTGCACTACCGCGAGAACAGCCGCCAGATGCAGGACGGCGAGCTGCTGCTGGTCGACGCAGGCTGCGAGTTCGACTACTACGCCTCCGACGTGACGCGCACATTTCCCGTCGGGGGCCGGTACAGCCGCCGCCAGCGGGCCGTCTACGAGGTGGTGCTGGAGGCGCAGCGCGCCGCGATCGCGAAGGTCCGTGCCGGCGCCCACTGGAACGAACCGCACGAGGCCGCCGTGCGGGCCATCACGCAGGGCCTCGTGCGCCTCGGGCTCCTGAAGGGACGGCTGCCGAAGCTGATCAAGGACGGCGGCCTATCGCCGCTTCTTCATGCACCGCGTCGGGCATTGGCTCGGCATGGACGTGCACGACGTCGGCGAGTACAAGGTCGGCGACCAATGGCGGCTGCTCGAGCCCGGCATGGTCACTACGATCGAGCCCGGCATCTACATTGCGCCGGGCCGCAAGGACGTGCGCCGCGAATGGTGGGGCATCGGGGTGCGCATCGAGGACGACGTCGTCGTCACCGACGGCAAGCCGGAAGTGCTGACCGCCGGGATGCCCACCGACCCCGACGACATCGAACGCCTGATGGCGGCTGCGTGAGCGCGCGCAACGCGCCCGGCGCTGCGACGTTGCGATCGCGGGCGGCGGGATGGTCGGCCTTTCGCTCGCCGCCGCGCTCGCGGACCTGCCGCTCGACGTCGTCGTCATCGAGCCGGTCGCGCCGGGTGCCGACGAGCAGCCGAGCTTCGACTCGCGCACGACGGCGCTCTCGGCGGGCAGCCGGCGCGTGCTCGAGGGCATCGGCGCCTGGGCGGCCATCGCCGCGGGGGCGACCCCGATCCGGCGCATCCACGTATCCGAGCGCGGCGCATTCGGCACGCGCGATCCTGACGGCCGGGGAGCAGGGCGTCGCGTCGCTCGGCTACACCGTCGAGAACCGGCTTCTCGGCCAGTCGCTGCGCGCGCGGGTCGGCGCGTCGCAGCGGATTCGCCTCTGCCATGCGCGGGTCGCGAATCTGGCGGCATCCGCCGACGCGATCCGCATCGACACCGACGACGGCGAAGCGTACGAAGCGCGCCTCGTGGTCGCCGCGGACGGCGCGCAGTCCGCCGTGCGGACCGCGCTCGGCGTCGGCGCAGGCATTTCGGACTATGGCCAGCATGCCGTCATCGCGCACGTGGACACGGCGCGCTTCCACGACCACACCGCCTTTGAGCGCTTCATGCCGGAGGGACCGGTCGCCGTGCTCCCGATCGGGGAAGGGCGTTCGGCCATCGTCTGGGCGATGGCGCCCGAGGCTGCGCGCCGCGCGCTCGACCTCGACGATCGAACCTTCCTCGCCGAACTGCAGTCGGCGTTCGGCCTCCGGCTCGGGCGCTTCACGCGCGTCGGCAAGCGGCAGGCCTATCCGCTCGCGCTCACGCGCGCCGAGCGCCTCACCGCGCCGCGCGCGGTGATCATCGGCAACGCCGCGCAGTCGCTGCACCCGGTCGCGGGGCAGGGCTTCAACCTCGCGCTGCGCGACGTCGCGCTGCTCGCGGAGCTGCTCGCGGATGCGGGCGCAGGCGACCCGGGCGACCCGGGCGGCCCGGCGCTGCTCGCGCGCTACGCCGCGGAGCGCGCCCCGGACCGCGAGGCTGTCATACGTTTCACCGATTCGCTGGTGCGCGGCTTCGGGCTGCCGCTCGCACCGCTCAGGCGCGCGCGGGGCAGCGGCCTCCTGCTGTTCGACCTGCTGCGGCCGGTCAAGCACGAGTTCGCGCGGCGCACGATGGGTCTCGCCGGACGCCAGCCGCGCCTGGTGCGGGGATTGCCGCTCCTGGACGGCCGGACATGAAGCTCGACTTCGACATCGTCGTGGTCGGCGGCGCCATGGCGGGCGCCGGCACGGCGGCGCTTTTCGGCCGCGACGCCTGCGACGTCCGGCCTTCGGGTCGCGCTCGTCGAGCCTCGGCCCGCAGCGGCGCCCGCGGCCGGCGCGCCGCTCGACCTGCGCGTGTCCGCGATTTCGCGTGCCTCGCAACACCTGCTCGAGCGCACGGGCGCCTGGCCCGCGGTCGCCGCGCGCGCCGCCGCCTACTGGCGCATGGTCATCTGGGAAGAGCGCCAGGATGCCGCCGGCCCGGATGCCCTCGTGTTCGACGCCGCCGAGCTCGGCGAGCCCGACCTCGGCCACATCGGCGAGAACCTGTCGATCCAGGCGGCGCTCACCGCGCGCGCCGAGACTATCGGCGTCGTGCCGCTGTGCGCCGGGCTCGCGGCACTCGAGACGGCGCGCGACGCGGTCCGCGTCCGGCTCGCGGACGGGCGCGAGTACCGGGCCGGGCTCGTCGTGGGTGCCGACGGGGCCGACTCGGCCGTGCGCCGCGCAGCCGGCATCGACACGCGCGGCTGGGACTACGGCCAGCGCGCCGTCGTCGCTCACCTCGACTGCGGGAAGCCGCATGGCGCGACCGCCTGGCAGCGCTTCCTGGATACCGGGCCGCTTGCGCTGCTGCCGCTTGCCGACGGGCGCGTCTCGCTCGTCTGGTCGACGCTGCCGGACGTCGCCGAGTCGCTCGTGCAATGCACCGATGCCGAGTTCGCAGAGCGCGTGACCGCGGCCTCGGACGGCGTGCTCGGGAGCCTCGCGCCGGCGTCCCGGCGCGCCGCCTTTCCGCTCCGGCTGCTGCAGGCGCACCGCTACACCGCGGAACGGATCGCGCTCGTCGGGGATGCCGCGCACGTGGTCCACCCCCTCGCCGGCCAGGGTATCAACCTGGCCTTCCTGGATGCGGCGGCGCTCGTCGACGTCGTGGGCGAGGCGTCGCCGCCGGGGACGAACCTGGCGAGCTTGCGGTGCTGCGCCGCTACGAGCGCTGGCGCAAGGCCGAGGCGCTACCGGCAATCGCCCTGCTCGACGGAATCAAGCGCCTGTTCTCCGGCGGCAATCCGCTGCAGTCGCGCCTGCGGCAGGGGCTGCTCGGCCTCGCACAGTCATCCGCCACGGCCAAGCGGATCCTGATGCGCCGCGCGCTCGGCGTTGCTGGCGACGTGCCCGCTTCGGTTCGGCCTCCGCCCTCATGAGCGGATGTCGACGTCCTTCGTTTCCCGGAGTGCGATGAAGCCGACGATGCCGCTCATCGCGGCGATCGCGATCGGGTACCAGAGCCCGTAGTAGATGTTCCCGGACACCACGACGAGGGCCGCGGCCAGGAAGGGCAGGAAACCGCCGAACCAGCCGTTGCCGATGTGGTACGGCAGGCTCATCGAAGAGTAACGGATGCGCGTCGGAAAGAGCTCGACGAGGTAGGCCGCGATCGGCCCGTAGACCATCGTCACGTACAGCATGAGCACGACGAGGAGCGCGAGCGCCGCCGGCAGGTTCATGCGCGCGCGGTCCGGGCCGGCCGGATAGCCCGCGGCATCGAGCGCCGCGCGGTACGCGGGCTCGTCAAACCCCGTGAGCCGTGCGCCCGCGATCGTCGTCACCACGTCGAGCCCGGGCTCGGGCGCGGCGCGCTCGTAGTTGACGCCGGCCTTGGTCAGGAAGTCGCGCGCCTGGTCGCAGGCGGACTCCGGCTTCGCGAACATGCGGAACTGGCAGTCGCTGCCCGCGACGGTCGCCATGGCGCGCGCCTGGAACTCCGCGAGCGCCGGGTTCACCGACAGCGTGAGCCCCTTGAAGATCGGGATGAACGTGAGCGCCGCGAGCACGCACCCGGCCACCATGATGCCCTTGCGGCCGATCCGGTCGGACAGGCGGCCGAAGACCACGAAGAACGGCGTGCCGATGACGAGTGCCGCGGCGATCAGCAGGTAGGCGGTCTGGAAGTCGAGCTTCAGCGTGTTCTGCAGGAAGAAGAGCGCATAGAACTGGCCCGTGTACCAGACGACGCCCTGGCCCGCGGTCGCGCCGAGGAGCGCGAGCAGCACGATGCGCGCATTGCTCCACTGGCCGAAGCTCTCGGTCAGCGGCGCGCGCGAGAGCTTGCCTTCGGCCTTCATCTCGGCAAACACCGGCGACTCCTGCAGGCGCAGCCGGATGTAGACCGACACCGCGAGCAGGGCCACCGAGATCAGGAACGGCACGCGCCAGCCCCAGGCCTTGAACGCGTCCTCGCCGAGGCCGAGCCGGCAGGCGAGGATGACCGCGAGCGACAGGAAGAACCCGAGTGTCGCCGTGGTCTGGATCCAGCTCGTGTAGTAGCCGCGCCTGCCCGGCCGGCGCGTGCTCGGCCACGTAGGTTGCCGCCCCGCCGTACTCGCCGCCGAGCGCGAGTCCCTGGGCGAGCCGCAGCGCGACCAGCAGGATCGGCGCCCAGATGCCGATCTGCGCATAGGTCGGCAGCACGCCGACGAGCGCCGTCGACAGGCCCATGACGACGATCGTGATGAGGAAGGTGTACTTGCGGCCGACCAGGTCGCCGATGCGGCCGAAGACGAGCGCGCCGAGCGGGCGCACGGCGAAGCCGGCGCCGAAGGTCGCGAGGCTCGCCAGGAACGCCGCCGTGTCGTTGCCCGGCGGGAAGAACAGCGACGAGAAGAATACCGCGAGCGTGCCGTAGAGGTAGAAGTCGTACCACTCGAAGACGGTGCCGAGCGAGGAGGCGAAGATGACGCGCCGGTGCGTCGCATCGATGCCGCCTCTCCTGGTCACAGCAGCGCGTCTGCCTTGGCCGCGCAGATGAAGTCGTTGTCGGACAACCCACCGATCGCGTGCGTCGAGTAGCGGATGCGGCAGTAGTTGTAGCCGACCTCGAGGTCCGGGTGGTGGTCCTCGACGTTCGCGACGTGCGCGAGCGCGTTGACGAAGCTCATCGTCCGCCAGAAGTCGGGGAACTTCAGCTCGCGCCGGATCGCCTTGCCGTCCTCGACCAGCTGCCAGTCCGCATGCAGCAGCTTCATCATGCCCGCGGCCTGTTTCGCGTCGAGCGGCCGCACGCCGCCCTCGCAGGGCACGCATTTCCTTTCCTTCAACGCTTCCATCAGGCCTCCCGGCGCGGGTAACGGCGCGCCACATAGCGTTCGACCAGTTCCTGGAACTCCTCGGCGATGCGCTCGCCCTTGAGCGTCACCGTCTTCTCGCCGTCCTCGTACACGGGCGCGACCGGCCGCTCGCCGGATGCCCGGCAGGCTGATGCCGATGTTGGCGTGCTTGCTCTCGCCCGGGCCGTTCACGACGCAGCCCATCACCGCGACGGTCATGTTCTCGGCGCCGACGTAGTCGTCGCGCCAGGCAGGCATGCGCTCCCGCACGTGCTCCTGGATGCGCTGCGCGAGCTCCTGGAAGTAGCTGCTGGTCGTGCGGCCGCAGCCGGGACAGGCGACGACCCGGGGCACGAAGGCGCGAAGGCCGAGGCTCTGCAGGATCTCCTGCGCGACGCGCACCTCCTGGCGGCGGTCGCCGCCGGGCTCGGGCGTCAGCGACACGCGGATGGTGTCGCCGATGCCCTCCTGCAGCAGGATCGCGAGCGCGGCGGTCGAGGATACGATGCCCTTGGCGCCCATGCCGGCCTCGGTGAGGCCGAGGTGCAGCGGGTAATCGCAGCGCGCGGCGAGGGCGCGATAGATCGCGACGAGGTCCTGCACGCCGCTCACCTTCGAGCTGATCACGATAGCGTCGTGGGCGAGGCCGAGTTCCTCGGCGCGCGCGGCGGAAGTGAGCGCCGATACGACGGTCGCCTCGCGCAGCACTTCGAGCGCGTCCTTCGGCTCTGCGGCGCGCGAGTTCTCGTCCATCATGCGCGTCAGCAGGTCCTGGTCGAGGCTGCCCCAGTTGACGCCGATGCGCACGGGCTTGGCGTACCGGCAGGCGGTCTCGATCATCGCCGCGAACTGCGGGTCGCGCTTGCTGCCGCGGCCGACGTTGCCCGGATTGATGCGGTACTTGTCGAGCGCGGCAGCGCGGCCGGGTGCGCCGCGAGCAGCTTGTGCCCGTTGAAATGGAAGTCACCGACGAGCGGCACGTCGCAGCCCTGCGAACGCAGCCGGTCGCGGACGTGCGGCACCGCTGCTGCGGCCTCGTCGCTGTTGACCGTCACGCGCACGAGCTCCGAGCCCGCCTCGGCGAGCTCGCGGACCTGGCGAACGGTCGCCTCGACGTCGGCCGTGTCGGTGTTCGTCATCGACTGCACGACCACGGGACAGCCGCCGCCGACGGTGACGGCGCCGATGCGCACGGCGACGGTCCTGCGGCGCGCGGCCGTCACTTCGCCTTCTGGGCCGCGATCCACCCGTCCACGGTGCGCTCGAGGATGTCGAGCGGCACGGCTCCGGTCGCGAGGACCGTGTCGTGGAACGCGCGGATGTCGTACGCGTCCCCGAGCGCCTGCTCGGCACGCTCGCGCAGTTCCAGGAACTTCAGCTGGCCGATCTTGTAGGCGAGCGCCTGGCCCGGGTCGGAGATGTAGCGGTCGATCTCGTTGACGATGTCGGCTTCAGTCTTGGCCGCGTTGGCCATGAAGTAGTCGATGGCCTGCTGGCGAGTCCACTTCATGTGATGCAGGCCCGTGTCGACGACGAGGCGCACGGCGCGCCACTGGTCGTAGGTGAGCTGCCCGAAGCGCGAGTACGGGTCCTTGTACAGTCCGAGGTCGTAGCCGAGGCGCTCCGAGTAGAGGCCCCAGCCCTCGACGTAGGCGGTGAACCCGCCGGCGCGGCGGAACATCGGCAGGTCCGTCTGCTCCTGCGCGAGGGCGATCTGCAAGTGATGGCCCGGCGCCGCCTCGTGGACGGACAGCACCTCCATCTCGTACTTCGGCCGCACTCCCGGGCGATAGAGGTTCACGTAGTAATAGCCGGGCCGCTTTCCGTCGAGCGACGGGCCGCTGTAGTAGGCGGTGGTCGTGTTCGGGGCGCTATTCGCCGGAATCGGCCGCAGCCCGAACGGCGTCCGATAGAGCTTGCCGAAAAGCTTCGGCAGCTCGGGATCGATCATCTTCACGATGAAGGCGTAGGCTCGAAACAGCTCGTCCCCGGTCTCGTAGTAGAACTTAGGGTCGGTGCGCAGGTGCTGGAAGAAGTCGGTCAGCGAGCGCTTGAAGCCGACCTCGTCCATCACCTTCTGCATCTGTGCGCGGTTGCGCGCGACCTCTCGCAGGCCGATCTGGTGGATCTCGGCGGGGGTCAGCGGAGTCGTCGTGTGGTAACGCGCGAGGAATGCGTAGTGCCCGAGCCCGTCCGGCGTATCCCACAGGCCGACGGACTCGCGCGTCGCCGGCAGGTACTCGTCGCGGAACACCGCCTGGAAGCGGCGGTAGGCGGGGATCACCGATTCCGAGATCACGGTCTTCGCCTGTGCGGTGAGCCGCTCGCGCTCCGCCGCCGGGATCGAGTCGGGATACGAGCGGAAGCGCTCGAAGTAGGGGCTGTCCTCGGGTTTCGGCGGCACCTGCTTGGCAAGCGGCTCGAGCACGCGCTCCATGACGGCCCGGGGCTGCGTGCGCTTCTCCCTGACCCCGCGCCGCAGCCGCTCGCCATACTGGTCGAGGTAGGCCGGGATCGCCCCCATGCGGCCGAGCCAGTTCTCGTAGTCCTTGACCGTGGCGAACGGCATCACCTCTGCAATCTCGTTCAGCGACTGCGGGCCGCTGCTGGCCTCGATCGAGTAGTACTCGGCGTGGAACGGCACAGCGGCCTTGCGCGTCTCGTACTCGTGCCGAAACAGGTCGTAGTTGAGCTGCTCGGCAGGCGGCAGCGCATCGCGGGGAATGCGGGCGAGGTCGTCGAGGACCTTCGCGTCGGCCGCCTGGCGCGCGGCCAGCGCTGCCTGGGAGATGTCCGGAAGCCGGTCGTTGTATCGAGGGTCGCCCAGGTACGTGGCCGACAGGGGATTGTCAGACAGGTCGCGCTCCCATTCGCGATCGAAGAGGGCATGCAGGTCGGCCGCGGCGTCGGCGGATACTGAAAGCGGCGCGACGAGGAACATGGAAGCGACAAAAATCGGCGCGAGCGATCGGGACATGCGCGGGACTCCGGTGGCCGAAAACAGGCTCCGGGCGCGATGATACCCCTTTGCATACCGGCGCTTTCCGCTAGAATCCCCGCTGTCGCGAAGAGGTCCTGCCGGAGAGACCGCGCACGCGCGGCGCCGAAGGCGCAACCCGCCCGGAAACGCTCAGGCACCCGAACGGCAGGAACCGGCGAACTCTGGAGAGTGGCCCGCGCGGGCCCACCGAAGGGGAGAGGAATCGGCGCGGCGCCGGTACCCAATCTCTCAGGTTTCAGGACAGAGGGGCGGCGGGCCGGCGGCCCGCCGCCTTTTTTTGGCCGGCACGCAGCGGGAACCTGGATGGGACGACAGACACCGCTCTATGAACTCCATGTCGCCGCCGGGGCGCGCATGGTCGACTTCGGCGGCTGGGACATGCCGGTCGGATACGGCTCGCAGATCGAGGAGCACCACGCCGTGCGCCGCGACGCGGGCATGTTCGACGTGTCGCACATGTGCGTCGTGGACCTGCGCGGCGCCGGCGTGCGGCCGTTGCTCCTGCGGCTGCTTGCAAACGACGTCGGCCGGCTCAAGACGCCGGGCAAGGCGCTCTACAGCTGCATGCTGAAGCCGGACGGCGGCGTCATCGACGACCTGATCGCCTGCTACCTCGACGAGAAGTGGTTCCGCGTGGTGGTCAATGCCGGGACCGCCGACAAGGACCTCGCCTGGATGAAGGAACACGCGCGCCAGATCGGCGTCGCGGTCGTTGCGCGGCGCGACCTCGCGATCCTCGCCGTCCAGGGACCCAACGCCCGTTCCAAAGTGGTGCCGCTCCTTCCGGAGTCCGCCCGCGCCGCCGCGGGCGCGCTCGGTCATTTCGCAGGCCAGGCGTTCGACGACGAATGGTTCGTCTCGCGCACCGGTTACACCGGCGAGGACGGATTCGAGGTGGCGCTGCCGTCCGAAGCGGCCGCGGGACTGTGGAATGCGCTGCAGACCGCCGGCGTCAGGCCCTGCGGGCTCGGGGCGCGCGACACGCTCCGGCTCGAGGCCGGCATGAACCTGTACGGCAACGACATGGACGAGACGGTGACGCCGCTGGAGTCCGGGCTCGCCTGGACCGTCGTGCTCGAGGGCAACCGCGACTTCATCGGCAAGGCCGCGGTGCAGGAGCAGAGCGACAATGGCGTCGCCCGCCAGCTCACGGGACTGCTGCTCGAGGACCGCGGCGTGCTGCGCGCGCATCAGAAGGTCTATGCGGGCGCAGCCGGCGAGGGCGAGGTCACCAGCGGAACCTTCTCGCCGACGCTCGAACGCTCGATTGCGCTTGCGCGCCTGCCGGCCGCAGCCGCTGGCCGGGTCGAGGTGGACATCCGCGGCAAGCGGGTGCCCGCGAGCATCGTCAAGCCGCCATTCGTTCGCACACGGAGGACCGCATGAGCCAGACCCCCGCTGATCTGCGCTACACGAAGAGCCACGAGTGGCTGCGCAAACTGCCGGACGGCACGATCGAGGTGGGCATCACCGACCACGCCCAGCAATCGCTCGGCGACCTGGTGTTCGTCGAGGTGCCGGAAGCGGGCCGCCAAGTCGTTGCCGGCGACGCCTGCGCCGTGGTCGAATCGGTGAAGGCAGCCTCGGACATTTACAGCCCGGTCGCCGGCGAAGTGACGGCGGGTAACCCGAAACTCGCCACGGAGCCAGAACTCGTCAACCGCGATCCCTACGGCGAGGGCTGGATCATGCGCGTGAAGCCGTCGGGCGGCGCCGCGACGGAAACCCTGGATGCGCCGGCCTACGAGGCCGCGGCGGCCGCCGGAGGCTAGGCAGCCTGTGCCGTACATTCCGCACACGCCCGACGACGTCCGGACGATGCTCGACCGCATCGGCGCCGGTAGCATCGACGACCTGTTCGACGAGATCCCGAAGGCGCTTCGCATCGATGCGCTGCCGGGGGTGCCTGAAGCACTGCCTGAAATGGATGTGGCACGGCTCGCCGCCGCGCGCGCGGCCACGGACGGACGGCCGCTCAACTTCATCGGCGCGGGTGCTTACGAACACCACATTCCCGCGCCGGTCTGGGCTCTCGTCACGCGCGGCGAGATCTACAGCGCCTACACGCCGTACCAGGCGGAGGCGAGCCAGGGCACGCTGCAGATGATGTACGAATTCCAGTCCATGATCGCGGGCCTCACCGCGATGGACGTTTCGAACGCCTCGCTCTACGACGGGGCGTCCGCGCTCGCCGAAGCATGTCTCATGGCGGTGCGCGCGCACCGCCGCTCGAAAGCGGCACGCATCCTCGTGCCCGCCACCGTCAACCCGACCTGGCGGCGCGTCGCCGAGGTGATCACCGAAGGCCAGGGCCTGAAGCTCGACGCGGTGCCGTACGACCTCGCCACGGGGTACGTCGACGTGAATGCGCTGGCGCAGTTTGCCGGCGAGGACATCACGGCAATCGTCATCCAGCAGCCGAACTTCTTCGGGCAGCTGGAGGATGTCGATGCGCTGACGCGCTGGGCGCGCTCGAACGGCGCGCTCGTCGTTGCGGCCGTGAACCCGGTGGCGCTGGCGCTCGTCGCGCCGCCGGGCGAGTGGGGGGACGGGGGCGCGGACATCGCGGTCGGCGACGCCCAGCCCTGCGGCGTGCCGTTGTCTTCGGGCGGGCCTTACGTCGGGTTCATGGCCTGCCGCATGGAGCACGTGCGCCAGATGCCCGGGCGCATCGCGGGCCGCACGGTCGACACCGAGGGCAAGCCGGGCTTTACGCTCACACTGCAGGCGCGCGAGCAGCACATCCGGCGCGCCAAGGCGACCTCGAACATCTGCACCAACCAGGGGTTGTTGATGACCGCGGCGACGATCCACCTCGCGCTGCTCGGGCCCGCGGGGCTCGCGCGCGTGGCGCGCGCCTGCCTCGCGCGCACGGCGGAGCTCGTCGCCGCGCTCACGCAGGTGCAGGGCGTCCGGGAGGTGTTCGCGGGCCCACGCTTCCACGAGGCAGTGCTGAAGCTCGAGCGGCCCGCCGGGCCGGTTCTCGATGCGCTGGCGGCGGAGGGCATCGTCGGCGGCCTCGACCTCGAGCGCGATTTTCCGGAGCTCGGGCATGCGCTCCTCGTGTGCGCCACCGAAACGCGCACCAGCGCCGACATCGAAACCTATGCGCGCGCGCTCGGGCGCGCGGCGGCATGAAGACCGAACCCCTGATCTTCGAGCTGTCGCGTCCCGGCCGCGGCGCGACGGCGCAGTACCCGGACGTGGACGCGGAAATCGACGTGCCGGTGGCCTTCCGCCGCCGCCGTCCGCCGGCCTTGCCCGAAGTGTCGGAGCTGCAGGCGGTGCGTCATTACACGCGGCTCTCGCAGCTCAACTTCGGCATCGATACGCACTTCTACCCGCTCGGCTCCTGCACCATGAAGTACAACCCGCGGGCCTGCAATTCGCTCGCGATGCTGCCGGGCTTCCTCGGCCGGCATCCGCTGGCGCCGGCGTCGACGGGACAGGGCGTGCTCGCGTGCCTGTTCGAGCTGCAGGAGATGCTGAAGCACGTGACCGGCATGGCGGGCGTCTCGCTGACGCCGATGGCCGGCGCCCAGGGCGAATTCGCCGGGCGTCGCGATGATCCGCGCCTACCATCGCGCGCGCGGCGACCACGCGCGCGACGAGATCATCGTCCCCGATGCGGCGCACGGCACGAATCCGGCGACTGCGACGATGTGCGGCATGAAGGTGCGCGAGATCCCGACGCTCGCCGACGGCGACGTCGACCTCGCGGCGCTCGAGGCCGCTCTGTCGCCCGCGACCGCGGGCATCATGCTCACGAACCCGAGCACGCTCGGCGTGTTCGAGCGGCGCATCGTCGAGATCGCGCGCATGGTGCACGAGGCAGGCGGGCTCTTGTACTACGACGGGGCGAACCTGAATGCCATCCTCGGCAAGGTCCGTCCCGGGGACATGGGATTCGACGTGATCCACATGAACCTGCACAAGACGTTCTCGACGCCGCACGGCGGGGGCGGACCCGGGTCCGGCGCGGTCGGCGTCGGCAAGCGCCTGCTGCCGCACATGCCGCTGCCGGTGGTCGGGCGCGAGGGCGACCGCTACCGCTGGCTCGACGAGCGCGACCTGCCGGGCTCGATCGGGCGGCTGTCGGGCTTCATGGGCAACACGGGCGTGCTGCTCCGGGCCTGGGTCTACATGCGCATCCTCGGCGCCGCCGGCATGCGCCGCGTCGCCGAATACTCGACGCTGAACGCCAACTACCTGCTGGCGCGGTTGCGTGAAGCGGGATTCGAGGCCGCCTATCCGGGCCGGCGTGCGAGCCACGAATTCATCGTGACGCTGAAGCGCGAGGCGCGCGAGCTCGGCGTGACCGCGATGGATTTCGCCAAGCGGCTGCTCGATCACGGTTACCATGCGCCGACCACCTATTTCCCGTTGCTGGTCCCGGAGTGCCTCCTGATCGAGCCGACCGAATCCGAGTCGCGCGAGGAGCTCGACGGTTTCGTCGACGCGCTGGCCGCCATCCGCAGCGAAGCCGCGACCGACGCGGCCGCCCGTGAAGTCCGCGCCGCACACGATGCCGGTGCGCCGGCTGGACGACGTGCGCGCCGCGCGCCAGCTCGACGTCGCCTGGAAGCCGGCCGCGGCGTGAGGGAATGAATCCGCAGCACCCACGTCCCGACAAGCGGACCACGGGGCCCGTGCGCCTGTCGCGCGCGTTCGGCAGCACCTTTCGCGGCTTCCGTGCCGCCTGGCGGGAGGAGGAGGCGTTCCGCCAGGAATGCCTGATGGCTCTCGCCGTCGTGCCGCTCGGCCTGTGGCTCGGCGACACCGGCGTCGAGCGCGCGCTGCTGGTCGGGCCGGTGTTCCTCGTGCTCGCGATCGAGCTCGTCAACAGCGCGGTGGAGGCGACGGTAGACCGCATCGGCATCGAGCGGCATCCTTTGTCGGCGATCGCCAAGGAGCTCGGCTCCGCCGCCGTGTTCGTCGCATTCATGCTGCTCGGCCTCAACTGGCTCCTGGTGCTCGCATGGCCGCGCTAGTCTGCGGTTCGCTTGCCTACGACACCGTGATGGTCTACCCGGGCCGCTTCCGGGACCACATCCTGCCGGACAAGATTCACCTGCTGAACGTGTCTTTCGTGGTGCCGACCCTGCGCCGCAACTTCGGCGGCTGCGCCGGCAACATCGCCTACAACCTGCGGCTGCTCGAGTGCGACGGCCACGCGATGGGCACCGTCGGGCACGACTTCGGCCCGTACCGCGACTGGATGACGGAGAACGGCATGTCGCTGCGGCACGTGCAGGAACTGCCCGACGAGTACACGGCGCAGGCCTACATCACGACGGACCTCGACGCCAACCAGCTCACGGCCTTCCATCCCGGCGCGATGACGCACTCGGCGCGCCTGACGGTTCCCGCCGACGGCAGCATCTCGATCGGCGTGTGCGCACCCGACGGCCGCGACGGCATGATCGCGCACGCCTGCCAGTTTGCCGAGACCCGGATCCCGTTCATCTTCGACCCCGGGCAGGCGATGACGCTGTTTGGCGGAGTGGAGCTCGCGAAGTTCGTGGAGCAGTCGAACTGGGTGACGGTCAACGACTACGAGGCGACGCTCCTGCAGGAGCGCACCGGGCTCGGGACCGGGGAACTTGCGGCGCGTGTCGAGGCCTATGTGATAACGCGCGGCGCCGAAGGGTCGACGGTATACACCGGCGGGCGCCACATCGAGATTCCTGCAGTCCGCGCGGCGACTGTGGTCGACCCCACCGGCTGCGGGGACGCCTATCGCGCAGGCCTCGTTTACGGGCTCGAGCGCGGCATCGACTGGGAAACGACGGGACGCATCGCTTCGCTGATGGGCGCGATCAAGATCGCGACCGTCGGCACGCAGGATCATCGATTTACGCTCAACGAATTCAGGGATCGATTTCATGAGACATTCGGCTATCGGCTGGACTGAGGGCAAGGCCACGCGGCTCACGATCGCGACCGCCGTCCTCCTGCTCGCGACGACGCTCGCGCGCGGGCAGGAACAGGCGCAGGCGCAGCCCTTGCCTCCGCCGCCGCCCCCGCCGGAGCAACAGTTGCCGCCGGAACAGCAATTGCCGCCGGAACAGCAATTGCCGCCGGAACAGCAGCTGCCGCCGGGGCAGCAGCTGCCGCCAGGGCAGCAGCTGCCCCAGCCGCAACCCCCCAGCGAGCCGCCGATCGCGCCGCCGCAGATCCCGGTGATGCCGTTGCAGCAGCCGATCGAGTTCGAGGAGTCCTCGCGGTGGGCGCGCACGCTCGAGCGCATCTCGACCGGCGTGGTCGCGATCCAGATCGACATGGCGCGCGCCTTCGACACCGAGTGGAACACGTCCTCGCAGGCGACGGGCTTCGTGGTGGACGCGGAGCGCGGCATCATCCTGACGAATCGCCACGTGGTGACGCCGGGGCCGGTCAAGGCCTTCGCGACCTTCCTGAATCGCGAGGAAGTCGAGCTCGAGCCGATTTACCGCGACCCCGTGCACGACTTCGGCTTCTATCGCTACGACCCGTCGAAGCTGCGCTTCATCCAGCCGGCGGAATTGCCGTTGTTCCCCGAGGGTGCGCAGATCGGCGTCGAGATCCGCGTCGTCGGCAACGACGCCGGCGAGCAGCTCTCGATCCTCGCGGGCACGCTCGCGCGCCTCGACCGCCAGGCCCCCGAGTACGGGCTCGGCCGCTACAACGATTTCAACACGTTCTATTTGCAGGCTGCGTCGGGCACCTCCGGCGGGTCCTCCGGCTCGCCCGTACTCGACATCCGCGGCCGCGTACTTGCACTGAACGCGGGCGGCTCGACCGGCGCGCAGTCGAGCTTCTACCTGCCGCTCAGTCGCGTGGTTCGTGCGCTCAAGCAGGTCCGGGCCGGGCAGCCGGTGGCGCGCGGAACGCTGCAGACCGTGTTCCGCTATACGCCCTATGACGAACTGCGGCGCCTCGGGCTGCCGCCGGCGGCCGAACAGGCGGCGCGCAAGGCCTCGCCTTCGCGCACCGGCATGCTGGTCGTCACCGAGGTCCAGCCGGGCTCGGGTGCCTACGGCCAGCTCGCCGTCGGCGACGTGCTGGTCGCGATCAACGGCAAGGCGATGTCGGACTTCGACGCTGTGGACGCCATGCTCGACGACAATGTCGGCAAGCAGGTCGAGGTCGCGGTTGCCCGTGGCGGCGGCACGCGCAAGCTTCCGCTCCTCGTGCAGGACCTGCACGAGATCACGCCGGACGAGTACGTCGAGATCGGCGACGGCGTGCTGCACACGCTGTCCTGGCAGATGGCGCGGCACATGAACGTGCCCATCTCCGGCGTGTACGTCGCGAATCCCGGCTACATGCTGGGGGTCGCCGGCATCCCGCGCGGGGCGGTCCTGACCGAGCTCGACGGCAAGCCACTCACGGGCATCGATGACGCACTCGCGATCTTCGCAGCGCTCGGGCACGGCCAGCGCGCGACCGTGCGCTACTTCACGATGGAGGACACGCGCACGCCGCAGTTCACCTCGATCCGGATCAACCGCGAGTGGTTCCCGGCGCGGCATTGCGTGCGCGACGACTCGGCCGGCCTGTGGCCCTGCGAGGCGATACTCGCGGGCCCGGACGCGCCGCCACCGCAGCCCGGCACGACGGCGTTCACCCGTACCGGGGACAAGCTGGTGGACGAGTTCGCGCCGTCGCTGGTGCTGGTCGAGTTCAACATGCCGTATGCGATCTCCGGCGTCACCGAGCGCAACTACCACGGCACCGGCGTGGTGCTGGACGCGGTGCGTGGCCTCGTCGTCGTGGACCGCAACACGGTCCCGGTCTCTCTCGGGGACGTGCGCCTGACCTTCGCGGGCACCATCCAGGTGGACGGCACGGTCGAGTACGTGCACCCGCTGCACAACCTGGCGGTGGTGCGCTACGACCCCCGGCAGCTCGGCGAGACGCCGATCAAGGCCGTGGAGTTCGCGACGCGCATGCCGGCGACCGGCGAGACGGTACACGTGATCGGCCTGCAGGGCGACAACCGCGTCGCGTCGCAGCAGGCGACCGTTGCGTCGATCGGCCCGGTTGGGTTCCCGCCGTCGCGCACCCTGCAGTTCCGCGACGCCAACCTCGAGATCCTGCGGCTCGTGAACGGTCCGTCGGAATTCGACGGCATCATCGTGGACAAGCGCGGCGACATCGCCGCGCTGTGGTCGAGCTTCGCCTACGAAGACGGGCGCGAAGTCGTGCAGCAGAACCTGGGCGTGCCCGCATCGCTGGTGCAGGAGATGCTCGAGTTCGCGCGCGGCGAGCGCACGCTGTACTCGGCGGAAATCGAGTTTGGCCTGCTCTCGCTTGCCGAGGCGCGCCAGCTCGGCCTCGCAGAGGCCTGGATCGAGCGCGTGACGGCGCACAACCCGAAGCGCCGGACGGTCCTGACGGTCGACCGGCTGGTAGCCGGATCTCCGGCCGCCAGGCTGCTCGAGCCGGGCGATCTCGTGCTCGCGGTGGACGGCAAGGTCGTCAACAGCTTCTCAGACATGAACGCCGTGGTGCGCGCGCCGGAAGTCGGCCTGACGATCTGGCGCGCGGGCAAGGAACTGACGATGCCGCTCAAGACGGTCGTGCTGTCCGGGCGCGACGTTGACCGCGTGCTGGTCTGGGCGGGCGCGACGCTGCAGCCGCCGCACCGGCCGATGGCCGTGCAGCGGGGCATCGAGCCGCACGGAGTCTTCATCGCCTTCTTCATGTACGGCTCGCCGGCCTCGCGCTACAAGCTCTGGGCGGGGCGCCGCATCACCGAAGTCGACGGCATCCCGGTGCCCGACCTCGACGCCTTCATCCGCGCGGTGTCCGGGCGGCCGGACGGGGCGTCACTGCGCCTCAAGACCGTGAGCTGGAACGAATCCGTCGACATCATCTCCCTGCGCCTCGACCAGCATTACTGGCCGGCCTACGAGCTGCGCCGCAACGAGACGGGCTGGAAGCGCATATCGCTCGAGTGATCCCGGTTGCCGCAGAGATCGAGCGGGCCGTCGCGCTGCTGAGCGCGGGCGAGCTGGTCGCGTTCCCGACCGAAACCGTCTATGGCCTTGGCGCCGACGCGTCGAATCCGGCCGCGCTCGCGCGCATCTTCGCGGCAAAGGGCCGCCCGAAGACGCACCCGCTCATCGTGCACGTCAACGGCCTCGCCGACGTGCGCGACTGGGCGGCCGGGCTGCCTGAAGCCGCGGCCAGGCTCGCCGGGGCCTTCTGGCCCGGGCCGTTGACGCTGGTGCTGCCCAGGTCCGCGCGCGTGTCCGATGCGGTGACCGGCGGGCAGGCGAGCGTCGCGCTGCGCGCGCCCGCGCATCCTGTCGCTCGCGCGCTGCTCGCGGCCTTCGGACGCGGCATAGCCGCGCCCTCGGCGAACCGTCATGGCCGCATCAGCCCGACCCGTGCGGCCGACGTGCGCGAGGAGCTCGGGGATCGCGTTGCGATGGTGCTCGACGGGGGTGACTGCGCGGTCGGCCTCGAATCCACGATCGTCGCCTGCCTGGACGGGCGCGTGACGCTGCTGCGGCCGGGCTCGATTTCACGGTCGCAGGTCGCGGACGTCGTCGGGCGCGTGGACGACGCCGGCGCCGACGCGCCGCGCGTTCCGGGCCGGGAGCGCTCGCATTACGCGCCGGGCACGCCGCTTGCAATCGTGGCGGATGGCAACCTGCGCCCGGCCGTCGAGGTCGCGCTCGCCGCAGGCCTGCGCGTGGCGGTGCTCGCACGCAGCGAGCCGATGACGGGCCCCGGCCTGACATGGCGCCGCATGCCGGCGGCGGCGCCGGCTTACGGACACGCGCTCTATGCGGCCCTGCGCGCGCTCGACGCGGCGGGTGCGGACCGCATCCTCGCGGAAGCCGTGCCGGCCGGGGAGGAGTGGGCCGCCGTCGCCGACCGCCTCGCGCGGGCCGCGGTCAGCGGACCGTGACGTTCTCCGTGAGCAGGGCGTTGATGTCGTCGAGGCCCTCGTTGTCGAGCGTGCCCGCCGCCTGCTGCAGCCGCAGCACGTTCAGCAGGTAGTCGTAGCGGCTGCGCGCGTAGTCCGTCTGCGACTGGAACAGTCGCTGGCGCGCCTGCAGCACGTCGACCGAGGTGCGCGTGCCGACCTCGTAACCGGCTTCGGTCGCCTGCAGCGCCGTCTGCGCCGACTCGACGGCCTGCTTCAGCGACTGCACGCGTGCGACCTCGGAGTTCACGCCGAGGTAGGCGTCGCGCGTCGAGCGCTCGGTCTCGCGAACGGTGCGCTCGAGACGCTCGCGAGCGGCGATGTTGCGGTACTGCGCCTGTCGCACGCGCGAGGTCGTCGCACCGCCCGTGAAGATCGGCAGCGTGACCTGCACGCCGTAGGTCGTGTCTTCAGAGTCCGTATCGTTCGGGAAGGTCACGCCGCCGGGGTTGGTGAAGTTCCCGTCGTCGTCGAAATCGCCTCGCGAGACGATGAAGTCGATCTCGGGAAAGTAACCGCCGCGCTCGATGTTCACGACCTGCCGCGTCACGTCCGCCGCCAGCCGGCTCGCCGTGAGCCGCGCATTCTGGTCCATGGCCAGCTTGACCCAGTCTTCCGGGCTCTCCGGGTCCGGGCCGGCCAACGGCATGTCGTTGCCGGGCTTTTCGAGCGTGTCCCAGGCATCGCCCGTCAGCTCGCGCAGCAGCTCGCCTGCGTTCGCGAGATTGCGCTTGCCCTGGATCAGCGCCGCGGTGGCGGAATCGTAGGCCGCCTTGGCGTCCTGTACGTCGGTCACGGCAATGAGCCCGACCTCGAACCTCTTTTCGGACTGCTCGAGCTGGCGACCGATCGCGTCGTGCGCGGCCTGCGCGGCTTCGAGCGTGTCGCGCGCCGCGAGCACGTTGAAATAGGCCTCGGCCGCGCGGACGATCAGGTCCTGCTGCGCCACCAGGTATTCGGCCTCTGCCTGCGCCCCCTCCACGTCGGAGCGCTTGAGTTCGGCCCAGTTCTGCCACCGGAAAATGCTCTGGCGCAGCTCTACGTTCCATACCTGTCGCGTCCCCTTGGTTTCCCGTTCGGCGCTGCCAATGGTGACGTCGCCACTTACTTCATCGATGTCGACGACTGTCTGCGAGCCGACGCTCTCGTTCTTCAATTCGCTCGCATTGGCCGCGATCTGCGGCAGGAGAGAAGCGACCGCCTGAGGCTTGGACTCGCGTGTGGCCAGCCGATTCGCATCCGCTTCGCGAATCAAGGGGTCGCTCGTCAGCGCGCGCGTGTAGACCTCTTTCAGGTCGGCGGCTGAGGCGTTGAAGGCGGCGACACTTGCGGCCGCAAGGATCGTGCGGACCAGGAATCGGGTGTTCATGCGCAGGCATTCCTTCGCGAAGTGAAAACAGGGAGAACTACTGTATTACCAGTGTATATCACCAACTTACCCAGGCTCAACCGAACATGCGTCAAAACGCCCTGGAAGTGGGTCGAACTACGTGTCCGGCAGCCACTCAGAACTGGAAACGGGACGGCGCCACCGCCTGGATCAGGGGGTCTACCCGCGTCTCGAACAGGGCCTCGCTGAGCCAGGAGTCCTCGCCGGTGCGGGTCACGAGCCGCGCTTCCATGGCCCGGGTCGTGCCGACGACGACGAACATGCGCCCGCCGACGACCAGGGCGCGCTCGAGCCGGCGTTCCGGGGCGGGCAGCGCGCCGGTCACGGTGACGATCTCGTAAGCGGCGTCGAATTCGCGCGCCAGCGCGTCGCCGGTTTCGACGGTGACGCGCGAGGTGCCGAGGTCGTTGATCGTGCGTGAGGCGCCGGCCGCAAGATCCGCGTGGATTTCGATGCTGTCGACGGAGCCGGTGAGATGCGCGAGGCAGGCCGCGAAGAAGCCGCTGCCGGTGCCGATCTCGAGCGCGCGTTCGCCGCGTACCGGGGCCAGTGCCTGCAGGATGCGACCCTCCAGGGCCGGTGCCAGCATGTGCTGCCCATGGCCGATGGGGATCGGCGTGTCGGCGAAAGCGACGCCCCGGTAAGCCTCGGGCACGAATCGTTCGCGCGGGACCGCGCCGAGCGCGTCGAGCACGCGCGGGTCGAGGACGGCCCAGGTCCTGACCTGCTGATCGATCATCTGCCGCCGGGCGGCCTCGGTTTTGGCGTTCATCGGGTTTCCATTATGGTGAATCGCTGCGGGCCTCACTACAAGCGTGGGCTATGCTCCTCAAGGCCGCGCAATGTAACGAAATTGACGGTTCCGCGGACCGCGTGTTCGACAAGGGGATGACTGGCCTGATGACGGTCCAGACGATCGCCGCCCTGGTGCTGGCGATGGTCGCTGCTGCACTTGCGATACTCGTATGGCGGCAGCGGCGGGCACTCCTGCGCCTGCGGGGCGAGGCGCTTCCGGAGCGGCTTCGCGGGTCCGGCGACGATGCCGCGCGCACGATGATGGCGGCGCTGCGCGAGCCGGCCCTGCTGTACGGCGAGCGCATCGAGGCCGCCAACGAGCCGTTTGCCGCCCTGGTCGGCGTGCCGGCGAGCGAGCTCGAGGGCAAGACTCTCGCGGACCTGGTCTCGGGCGAATACGCGGCGCTCGCCGCGCTCGCGATCGAGCGCGCCCTCGCCGGCGGTTCGAAGCCGACGCTCGCCGAAGTCGAACTCGCGGATGGCCACGGCCAGGTCACGCGCCTCGAACTCTCCGGCTCGGCCATCGAGTCGGGCGGGCGCAGACGGATCCTGTTCACCGTCGAGGAAATGTTGCCGCACCGGGACGGTGAAACTGCAGGCGCGACGCCCGCGCGCTCCCAGCTCGCGCTCGACTCCCTCGGCGAGGGCATCGTCACGACCGACGCGCACGGGGTGATCGACTACCTGAACCAGTCCGCGGAGGCTTTGACCGGCATGCGCCGCGAGGAGGCGATCGGCCGCGGCGTTCGGCGCGATGATCGGCTTCGTCGACGAGCACGACCGGCGCGCGATCGCGGACCCGGTGCAGCAGTGCCTCTCCACCGGCAGCCGGGTGAACCTCGGCCGGCGCTCGATCCTCATCTCGCGCGCGACCGGCAACGAGCTCGGCGTGGAGGCGACGGCTTCGCCGGTGCGCGAGCCCACGGGCGACGTGACCGGCGTCGCAGTGATGCTGCACGACGTCAGCGAACTGCGCGGCACTCACGCAGCAGATGTCCTACCAGGCGAGCCACGACGCGCTCACCGGCCTCGTCAACCGCCGCGAGTTCGAGCGCCGCCTCGGCGAGGCGCTCGAGATCGCGCGCGGCGGCCGGCAGGGTCACGTGATGTGCTACCTGGACCTCGACCGCTTCAAGGCCGTCAACGACACGAGCGGCCACCTGGCGGGCGACAACATGCTGCGCGAGGTCGCCGCGCTGATCCGCGAGGCGGTGCGCGATTCGGACACGGTCGCCCGCCTCGGCGGCGACGAGTTCGGCATGCTGCTGGTCGGCTGCCCGCTCGACAAGGCGCGCCAGATCGCGGACGACGTCTGGCGCGCGATCGCCGAGTACCGCTTCGTCTGGAAGGACCGCATCTTCAGCGTCGGCGTCAGCATCGGCATCGTCGAAATCACGGGCGAGAGCCATTCGCTCGAGGAGATCATGAACGCCGCAGATTCCGCCTGCTATGTCGCCAAGAAGCAGGGCGACGGCCACATCCACGTGTACTCCTCGCACGACGAGGCGGTGGCGCGCAGCCGCGGCGAGATCCACTGGCTGCAGCGCCTGCAGGCGGCGCTGCGCGACGGCTTCTTCGAGCTGTACGTGCAGCCGATCGAGCCGACGCTGCCCGGCGGCGTCGTGACGGGACCCGCGATGGAGGTGTTCGTGCGCCTGCACGACGAAGGCCAGGCGATCGCGCCGGCCGAGTTCTTCCCGGCCGCGGAGCGCTACCGGCTGATGTCGATGATCGACCGCTGGGTGCTCGGTTCGGCGCTGGCCGCGGTTGCGGCCGGCGCGATCCGCCTGCCGCCGGGCCGCAGCCTGTCGATCAACATCTCCGGCCAGACGCTCGCCGATCCGGCCTTCCTCGAGTTCGTCGTTGACGAGCTCGACCGCACCGGGCGTCCAGCCCTCGCAGATCTGCTTCGAGGTGGCCGAGTCCTCGGTGATCGGGAATCTCGAGCAGGCGCGCCGCTTCGTCGAGGTGCTGCACGGCATGGGCTGCCGCTTCGCGCTCGACGACTTCGGCACCGACCTCGGCGGGTTCGCGAACCTGAAGTCGCTGCCGATGGACTACCTGAAGATCGACGGGTCGTTCATGCGCGACCTCGGCCGCGACTCGGTGAACCAGGCGATGGTGAGCGCAGTCGTCGGCATGGCCCGCACGCTGAACTTCCGGCTGATCGCCGAGCAGGTGGAGGACGTGGCCGTGCTCGAGGCGGCGCGCGCGATGGGCATCGACTTCGTGCAGGGCCACGCGATCGGACGGCCGCGCCCGCTCGCGCCGGCCGCCTGAGCCCCTGGTCGACGCTCAACGCTCGATTGCGGGCGGATCGGTGAAACGGCGGATCCCGAACGCCTCGTAGATCTCCGCCGGCGCGTAGCCGACGCCGTCCTTCAGCACGTAGCCCACCTTGCGGATGTCGGAGATGTTCTGCGTCGGGTCGCCGTCCACCAGGATGAGGTCCGCGCGCTTGCCGCGCTCGACGGTGCCGCGGTCGGCGAGCACGCCCGCATAGCGCGCGCCGTTCTCGGTCGCGATGCGGATCGCCTCGCCGGCGGGGACGCCCGCCTGCACGTAGAGCTCGAGCTCGCGGTGCAGCATGAAGCCGGCGAGGCTGTCGGTTCCGGCGACGAGCGGCACGCCGGCGGCGTGCAGCCGGCCGATGAACTGCATCATCCGCTGCCAGGATGCGCGGTAGATCTCGAGCTTGCCGCCGCTGACGTCGGTCGAGTTGTTGCGCAAGGCGCGCTGGGTCGCGAACGGCATGTGGTCCGCGACCGCGGCCAGCGACGGGTCCATGTCGCCCGGCCGCTGGGTCCAGGTGCCCTCGAAGGTCGCCATGGTCGCGTCGATCACGGTGCCGCGCTCGACCAGCAGGGCGATGAAATCGCGCACCGCCTGCGAGTCGAGGTCGAGGTTCCTGCGTCTTCTCGCCGACCAGGTTGAAGCGCACGATCGTGCGCGAGTCGGTGTCCGGGCGCCGAAACGAAATTCAGCATGAGCTGGTTGATGTGCTGCAGCTCGTCGTAGCCCTCGCGCACCACGCGCTCGGAGCGCGAGAACGCCGGCACGTGGCCGCTGACGCGCAGTCCGCGCGAGTGCGCGTAGGTCGCGATCGGCTGCGGCCCACTCGGGCTTGATCGAGTTGTAGAGCTTGACCTGGCGGTAGCCGCGCTGCGGCGTACCAGTCGATCGCGGTCTGCGCCTCCTCGACGCTGCTGACCACGAAGCCGCCGCGCGAGGCGAACGGGCTCTCGCCCTCGATGTAGCCGGCCGGCTCGATGTGCGGACCGATCGACCGCGCCCATTTGCGATATCGCGCATCAGGCTCGCGAGATAGTCGTTGTCGTTGCCCATGTCGCGCGAGGAGGTGACGCCGCCCGCGATCTGCAGGCCCGCATTCCAGGCGTCCTCGTGCGAGTGCATGTCGAACAGGCCCGGCAGCAGCGCGCGGCCGGCGCCCTCGATGACGGTCGCCGGCTGTCCGGCCGGCGAGCCGGCCGGGTAGATCGCGGCGATGCGGCCGTCGTTCACGTAGACGTCGGATGCGGCTCCCGAGCGATTTCGTCTTCGCGTCGAACGGGCCGCACGTTCGCGGATCAGGATCGGCTCGGGCAGGCGCCTGCGCCTGCTTGCGGGCGATGTCTGCGCAGGTACTCGGCATCCGCCGCCTGCTGCAGGCGCTCGAGCTCGGGCGCCGCGCTCGCGAAGCCGGTCAGCGACCATGTGCCGGCCGCCGACGTTGATGCTCGGCGAACAGGCGCTTGCCGCCTTCGCTCGTCGAGCCAGATGTAGTCCGGCTGCAGGCCGCCGCCGCGCAGCGCATAGAGCGCGACCTTGCGCTGCCGGCCCGCCGGGCCGACAGTCGCTTCCTTGAGCCTCTCGCTGCTGAGCTCGCCGCCGGGCAGGCCCGGCAGCTTGCCGCCCGCCTGCTGGGTCGCGCGCACGATCAGCGCGCGTGGTCTCCGGACTGCCGTAGCTCGGCAGGTAGATCGCGGGCGCCGAGAGGTCCGTGAAGCCGCGCTCCGAAGCCGACTGCCAGCTCGCACGGCCGTCCTTCACCGAGAACTGCTCGTCGAGCAGCGCGCCGTAGGTGGTCTTGCCCTTCTGCCGGTAGCTCGCGAACGTGCCGTCCGGCGCCAGGCGGATCGTCCTCCTCGATGTCCGGGCCGCGGCCGTTGTCGCGGTAGGAGTAGGTGACCGTCGAGATTGCCGTCGGCCCGACCACGGTCGTCTGCGTGCCGCTGAGCTTGCCGGCGTAGAGCACGTCGTAGTCGAACGTCTCCTCCGCCTGCGCCGCGCGCGGCGAGCGTCGAGCGCCAATGCCAGTGCGAGACTTCTCATTGTCCGATTCCCTTGCCGGTGAGCTGCCAGCGGATCATCGACACCGGGATCATGCCCGGCGGCGTTGACGTCGTCGAAGTAGCGCTTGAGCGTGAAGTCCTTGCCCTGGGCTGCTGCGCGCGCTCGCGCATCAGGTCGTCGAGCAGGTGCTTGCCGGTGATGTAGCTCGTGCCGTAGCCGGGCTGGCGCAGGTAGAGCTGCTGCTCGAAGCCGAGCAGGTCGAGGTCGGGGCGCATCCAGCCGCGCGGCGTCCATTCCACCTGGAAGGCCTTGGCCTGCTTCGATGTCGAACTGGTTCGCATGCGCGTACAGCGAGGCGAGCCCGCGCGCCGCGCGCTGGGCGAGCATGATCCAGACGATCTCGCGCGCGCGCGGCTGGTCGTCGAACAGGCCCGCGTGGAGCATGAACTCTTCCATGGCGGTCGCCATGCCCTCGGAGCGGCTGTCCCAGATGTTGTAGAGCAGGGCGCCGCGGCGGATCGGGCTCGGGTGCGGCTCGTCGCGCATGCGCGCGAGGTCCCACCAGTGGTAGAAGTGCGTGTAGAGCGTCAGCGGCTCGTAGTGCGTCGCGATCGCGAAGAAGTTCCGCGTCTCGAGCGGCACGCAGTGCGCCGATCTGCGCGCGCAGCGCCGGATCCATGTTGGCGCGCATCGGGTAGAGGTCGCGCTTCTCGAGGAAGGCGAGGAAGCGCGTGACCGCCTCGTTGGCGCGGCGCTGGTATTCCTCGTCGTTCTCGATCACCGGCAGTTCGCGGCAGGCCGCGGATTGCGCTCCTCCTCGAGCTTGAGCGCGGCGTGCGCTGCGCGCGAGCTCGCGCTTGAGCAGGATGCCACTTCCTCCTCCCAGGTCATCGGCACGAGGTGGACGTTCTGCAGGCTCCAGGTGTAGTTCTCCTTGCCGATGCCGGACGGGCCGGTCTTCGACGGCGCCTGCGCGTCCAGCCAGGCGACGAAGCGCACGGTCGCCGCGCGCGCGGCGCCGGATCGCTTTCTTGAGAGCGCGGCCGCTGCCCTCGGACTTCTTCGCGAGCGCGTCGAGCGAGTCGACCTGCTTGCTGCATCGTGCCCGCGCCGGTGACCCAGAGGTCGCGCGCGTTGCCGGTCAGGTTGCCCTCGGCCTGGGCGAGGAGCGGCGGGATGATCGGCGCAGTTCCTTCGCGAGCTTGGCCTCTGCGTCCTGTCGACAGCGGGAACTGCGTACGTCCAGACCTCGACGATCCCGTGGTGCTCGGTGCCCTCGTGCGCCGGCGTGTCGCTCTGGTCGTTCCAGATCGTCGGTAGAAGGCGGGATCGCGCGCCCAGGGCTGCAGCACGCGCATGTAGAAGTCGAGCCCGTTCATCTCGGCGCGCACCAGCGCGTGGTCGACGCTGCTGCTCGACCGGCCAGCCCTGCGTGTCGATCGCGTCGAGCCGCGCGCGGTACTTCGCCAGTTCCGCGTGGCGCCGCGCGAAGGTCGCGGCGGTGTAGTCGGGCGCGCCATCCACGAGCGGCGGCCGTTCGAAGGCGCGCCAGTCCTTGAACAGCTGGACCAGCTCGCCGTAGCCCGGCGCCGCCGGCCGATCCGCAGGCGAGGCCGGCCCGGCGAGGACGGCGAAGGCGACCAGCGCGACAGTAACCGGCGGAATGGACGGATTTGTTCATGGCGTCCCCCGGGGATAGTGGCCCGGATTCTACCTGCCGGCCAGGCATTTGAATTTCGCGGCGAATCGGAGTATTCCGGAGCCCTCCATCGGATTTCCGGGAGGCAGGATGAACCGCAACCTCATGTCGCCGTCATCGTCGTCGGCGTGGCGGCCGTGGCTTCTTGCTGTATCAGCGCATCGAATTCGGATGCCGCGGTGCCCGATCTCGCGCCGGTCGGCGCCAACCTGATCGAGGGCCTCGGCAACTACAGCATGCCGGTCAGCCGCGAAAGCAATGCCGACGTGCAGCGCTGGTTCGACCAGGGCCTCGCGATTGACCTACGGCTTCAACCACGACGCCGCCGAGCGCTCGTTCCTGAAAGCCGCGGAACTCGATCCGGACTGCGCGATGTGCTGGTGGGGCGCCGCGCTCGTACTCGGCCCGCACGTGAACGCGGCGATGGACCCGCCAGACAACCGCAAGGCCTGGGACCGGCTGCAGCGCGCGAACGCACGGCCTCGGGCGGCGCACGGAGAAGGAACAGGCCTTCATCGAAGGCGCTGGCGGCGCGCTACGCCGAGAACCCGCCGGACGACCGCCGCCCGCTCGACGAAGCCTATGCGAGCGCGATGGGCGAGCTGGCCGCGAAGTACCCGGACGATCTCGACGCGGTGACGCTGCACGCCGAGTCGCTGATGGACCTGCAGCCCTGGGATTACTGGGACGCCGCCGGCCAGCCGAAGGGCCACACCGCCGAGGTCGTCTCGAGCTCGAATCGGTGATCGCGCGCAATCCCGAGCACGCCGGTGCGCTGCACCTTTACGTGCACGCGGTCGAAGCCTCGCCGGACCCGGCCAAGGGCGTCGCGGCGGCGGACACGCTGCGCGAGCTGCTGCCGGGCTCGGGCCATCTCGTGCACATGCCCGCGCACATCTATGCGCGCGTCGGCCGCTGGCACGACGCGGTGATCGCGAACCAGAAGGCGATCGGCGCGGACGACAGCCTATCTCGCGATCTGCAAGCCCGGACCGGGCGTGTATCCGCTCGGCTACGTGCCGCACAACCACCACTTCCTCTGGTTCGCGGCGACGATGGAAGGCGCGAGCGAGATCGCGCGAGGCCGCGGCGCCCACACGGGCGAGCGCACGAGCGATCCGAAGCTGATGCGCACGCCGGGCTTCGAGGCCATGCAGAACTTCTCGCTGACGCCGCTCTACGCCGACCGTGCGGTTCGGGAGCTGGGACGCGGTCACGGCGATGCCGAAGCCGGCCGACGACCTGCCCTACATGCAGGCGATGTGGAACTATGGCGCAGGCCATGGCGGCCGTGCGCCCAGGGCCGGGTCGACGACGCCAGGAAATTTCACGACGCGCTCGTGCCGGCGACGAAGGATCCCGTCATCGAGAAGATGCTGGCCTGGGACCGCTATTCGCTGATCGGCGGCGTGCAGGTCGCCGAGCGCTTCGTCGCCGCCGAGATCGCGCGCTCGGAGAAGAAGTATCGACGAGGCGATCGCCGCGCTCAACACCGCGGTGACGATCGAGGACACGCTGCCGTACGACGAGCCGCCGGCCTGGAACTGGCCGTCGCGCCTCGCGCTCGGCACCGTGCTGCTCGAGGCCAAGAAGCCGGCGGAGGCCGAACAGGCGTTCCGCGACGAGCTCGCGCGCAACCCGGAAAATGGCTGGTCGCTGAACGGGCTCGCGAAGGCGCTGAAGGCGCAGGACAAGGACGCGGAAGCCAAGGAAGCGACGGACCGCTTCGCGCAGGCCTGGGCTAACGCCGACGTGAGAGATTTGAGGTCGGCCACGAGCGCGTCGCGCTCGTGCGGAGCGGAAAAGTAGCCGGCCAGCCGCGCCTTCGGATCGATCAGGACGAAGGCGGTGGAATGATCGACCGTGTACTCGTCACCAGAGCCGGGATTGCGGACCTGGGCGAGCCCGAGGCCTGCGGTCAACCGCTCCATCTCGGCGCGCGCGCCGGTCGCGCCGACCAACGCCGGGTCGAAGTGCGCGAGATAGCGCCCGACGGCCTCGGGCGTGTCGCGCTCGGGATCCACGCTGACGAAGACGAACTGCAGGTCGTCGCGCCCGGTGAGCCGGCGCAGTTCCGCCATCCGGGCGAGCGTCGTGGGGCAGACGTCGGGGCAATGCGTGAACCCCGTGAAGAGCAGGCTCCACCGGCCTTCGAAGCGCGCGCGGTCGAACGGCCGGCCGGCCTGGTCGACGAGCGCGAATTGCGGCAGCGGGCGCGGCTCGGGCAGCGCAGTGCCCGCAAGCAGGACCAGCGGCTTCGAGGAGCGCTCGTGGAGCGCGAAGCCGACGCCCACGGCGACCGCGAGCAGGACGGCGATCCAGACCGGTGCGTGCCGCATCGCGGAGCCTTTCCCTCGGCTCAGGCGCGCGAGCCGCCGTTCCAGCCGAGCAGGTTCAGGAACTCGCGCCGCGTCTTCGGCCCGCGGGTCAGGAAATGCGGCTCGGGCCGCTCGCGGTAGGCGAGCCGCTCAGCGGAAACCGCATCGCGCCGCGCGCGCAGCTTCATCTCGTCGGCGGAAATCCCGTAAGGCTTCATCGCGTTCAGGCCGAAGATCTTCGCGCGCAATTCCGGCGTGATCTCCGGATAGCCGTGCTTCTCGCGGAATTCCGGCGCGATCTGGAAAACGCGGAAGGCCTGGATCTGGTCCTGCGGCGAGCCGTACCAGATCGAGTCCGTGCCCCACAGCACGTTGTCCGGCCCGCAGTGCTTCAGCAGCTTGCCGACGCCGTGCGCCGCCTGCTCGGGATCGCGCATCAGGAACCGCCAGGTGCTGCCGAGCTCCGCATAGACGTTTGAGCCGGGCTTGATGCCGCTTTCCTCCAGCGACCGGATCAGCGTGTCGATGCCGTCGCCGCCCGCGTTCTGGCCGTAGGCCTTTTCCTCGACCTCGGAGACGAAGCCGGAGTGATAGATCAGGAAGCTGACGTCCGGGAAGCGCTTCGCGATCGGGCCGATGTCGCGGCACTGGCTGTGCTCGTAGGACTGCTTCCCGAACGGCAGGCCCTTGTGCACGCAGATGACCTTGACGCCGAGGCGCCGCGCCTCCTCGACGAAGCGGATGCCGACATCGTCGGTCGAGGAAGAAGCCGTTGCCGTCCGGTCCCCACTGCGTGTAGGTCTTCCACGCGCAGACGCCGAACTGCTCCTTGAGCCGCGGCATGTCCTCGAGGTCGCCCGGCTGGTTCGGATTGACGCGGCCGTGGATCATCAGCCGGTGGTTGCCCTCCATGCGGTCGACGATGCGCCGCACGTTGTCCGCGGACTCGATCTCGAGCGGCGAGGCCTCGCGGCGCGACGGCACGAACGACAGCACCATCATGTCCGTGTCGCTGTCGAGGAACACGTCCTTCACGAATTCCTCGGACGTCAGGCAGGCGAGGTGGCTGCGCGGCGTCTTGCCGTCGGCCAGCGCGCAGCCGCCTTGGGCGACCAGCTGAAGGCCGACTCGGGCGCGACCTTGAGCCAGGCCTCGGTCGGGTCGACGTAGTGGCCCTGCACGTCGAAGATGAACTCGCCGGTCTCGAGCTTCGCGGCCGCGAGCCGCGGGTTCCGTGGCCGCGACGGCCGGCAGGTCGAAGAACCCGCCGCTCGCGCCCGGCCGCGGCGTTGGCGGCGTTGAAAGCGAGCAGCGTGCTTGCCGCGCCGCAGGTCGAGAGCAGGAAGTCGCGCCGGCCCATGCGCGAGTCGCCTCGCGTTCGCATCCGCCGCCTCCTGGGCCAGGTGGTTGGCGTGCCGGTTCGCCCGCGACGAGCGGCACCGGCACGAACTCGCCGTTGCTGGTGGAGTCGAGCTTGATCGGCAGCCGCCGCCCTTGCGGGTCGATGCGATGGCGTGGCGTCTTCATCACAGGTCTCCCAGGTTTCCGTGCACCGCCTTGCCCTCGAACAGCGTGACCAGCACCTGCGTGTCCGAGATCTCGGCCGGCGCGATGTCGAAGAGGTTCCGGTCGAGCACGGCGAGGTTCGCGCGCTTGCCGACCTCGAGCGAGCCCGTGTTGGCCTCGTCGCGGTTGGTCCTAGGCCGCGTTGATGGTGAACGCGGCGAGCGCCTCGGGCAGGCCGATCCGCTCCTCGGGCATCCACGGCGTCTTCGTTTCGCCGAGCGCGCCCATGCGCGTGATCGCGGTCTCCATCTCCTCGAAAGGGTTCGCGGACGACACCGACCAGTCGCTGCCGAAGGCGACGACCGCGCCGCTCTTCTCCATGCTCGCGATCGGGTACATGTACGACGCCGTCTCCTTGCTGATGAAGGGCAGCGTCAGGTCCGTGATGTAGGCGTCGGCGTAGGCCCAGAGCGGCTGGAAATTCGCGACCACGCCGAGCTTGCGGAACCGCGGCTGGTCGTCCGGGTGGATCACCTGGATGTGCGAGATGTGGTGCCGGTGGCCGAGGTCGCCGTTCGCGGTGCGCGCCGCCTCGACGGCATCCAGCGACTGGCGCACCGCGCCGTCGCCGATCGCGTGGAAGTGCACCTGGAACCCGTCCGCATCGAGCTGCGTGACCGCCTTCTTCAGCAACTCCGGCTCGACCATCGGGATGCCGCGCACGTCCTTCTGGCCCTTCAGCTTGTAGGGCTCCAGCACGACGGCCGTGTAGTTCTCCATCACGCCGTCCTGCATGATCTTGACGGTGCCGGCGTCGATGCGGCCCCTCGTGTATTCGCTGCGCAGGTTCTTGATGGCGTCGATCTGCTCGAGCCCCTGGTCGCGTTCCCACCAGATGGAGCCGACGACGCGCAGCGAAAGCTCGCCGGCCTCGTCGAGGCGGCGGTAGGTCTTGAGGTCCTCCTCGTTGACCGAAGCGTCCTGCACGCCGGTGATGCCGAACCGGTTCAGCATCTTGACGGCGTAGCGCAGGCCCGCGTCGCGCGTCGCGTCCGTGTCCGGCGGCGCCTTGTCGGCGACGAGGCTGCTCGCGCCTTCCTGCAGGCTGCCGACTCGGCTCGCCGGTCTTCGGGTCGCGGTCGATCCGGCCGTCCGGCGGGTCCTTCGTGTCCTTGGTGATGCCCGCCAGCTCGAGCGCCTTGCTGTTGACCCAGGTCGTGTGGCCGTCGCGGCTCCAGAGGATGACCGGCCGGTCGGGCACGACCGCGTCGATCAGTTCCTTGCGCGCGAGCGCGCCCGGGCCGAACGCGGACATCAGCCAGCCGCCGCCCTTGATCCACGGCGCGTCGGGGTGCGCGTCGGCGTATTTCTTGATGATGGCGACGTATTCCTCGACCGTCGTGGCCGCGTTCAGGTCGCAGCCGTTCGCCTCGATGCCCGCCCGAGATCGGGTGCACGTGCGCATCCTGCATGCCCGGCAGGACCATGCGGCCCTTCAGGTCGACCACCTGCGTCTGCGGGCCGACGTAGTCCTTCGCGCCGGCGTCGTTGCCGACGTAGACGATGCGCCCGTCGTCGATCGCGATCGTCTCGGCCCAGCTGCGGGCGCCGTCCACGGTGTAGATCGCGCCGTTGCGCAGGGCCAGGTCCGCGACCGCCGATTTTTGCTCGACGGCCTGTTGCGACGCCTCGCGCGCGCAGCCCGCGGCCACAGCCGCAGCCAGGAGCATTCCGGTCGACCCCGCAAGGCGGGCATGCATCTGCTTCATCATTGGTAATCCCTAGGTATGGTTTGGTTCCAGGTCTTCTCGCGGACCGCCTTGCCGTTCTCGGTCAGCCGCCGGCGGTAACTGTAGAAGAAATTGTCCCGATCGCTGCGAAACGTCAACTCCGCGTCCCAGACGAGCTTGCGGCCGGGCAGCTCGACCTCCATGCGGTGGGTGCCGGTGACAGTCGCATCGGCCGGCAGCCGGTCGTTGACCTCGTAGCGGATGGTCTCGAAGGACTTCTCCGTGCCCCACGGGATAGCGCGTGCCGGAACCGTTGGTCGCCTTTGCGACCACCGTGCCGGTCTGCGGATTGCGGTCGACGGAGGAGATCTCGCCGTAGCCAGAGGTCGTGCCGGCCTCGATCGACTCGACGCCGGCGAACACCGGGTCCTTCGCCGGCGGCAGGAACTCCGGCACCGGGCGCTTCTCGAACGGCACGACCGGCAGCGCGAGCCGCGAGCTGCCCGAGCTTCAGTTCCGTCGTCATGGGCTCCGGCGTCGGCCACAGCATGGGCCACTGCGCGTTGTTGACCGCGAGCCGGATGCGGTGTCCCTTCGGGAACACCCACGAGGTGAAATGCATCTCGATGTCGAGCTCGAACGGCTCGCCGGGCACGAGCGCCTGCGGCTCGCGCGCCGAGTTCGCGGTGCGTGCCGTTCATGGCGGCGCCCGCGACCTGCGTCACCGTGCCGTCCGGCGCGACGTCCGAGAGGCGCGCGATCCAGTTCGCACGGGTCGCGTCCGCGGCGACGGTCAGGATCGCGTGCGGCAAGCCGAGGATCTCGAGGTCTTCCTCGAGCGGGCCGCTGTCGTAGACGAGGCTGAAGGCATCCGTGCCGCGCTGGTCGTGCGCGACGTCGCCCCACCACATGACCGGCCCGCCGGCCTCGAAGCCGGTCGAAGGCACGTAGCGAAGTGCATGCGTCGTCGCCGCCGGCGCTTCGCGCGGCCAGCGTGTGATTCGGCTGCGGATACAGGATCCGGTCGCGGATCCGCGCGATCGGCCAGCCGTCTTCGTAGCGCCAGTGGCCCGGCGCGTTCGCTCGAGATGCGGGCCGGGCGGATGCCAGTCGCGCACGAACACCGCGAAGCGCGGCTCGTCGAGGATGCCGGTGTCCTCGCCCTTCAGGAACTGGTCGAACCAGCGCACGGCCTCGTGACGCCATTCCATGCCGGGGCCGCGGATACGGCTCGTTCGGCCAGGTGTGGTGCCAGGCGCCCATGATGGCCTTCACCGGCGCGTTCTTCACGTGCTCGAGCATGCGCGGGACGCTGTCGCGATAGCCGTCGTACCAGCCGCCGATGTGAAACGTCGGGATGCGGATGTCGCCGTAGCGGTCGCGCACCGAGGCGCGGTCCCAGAACGGCCCGTCGCGCTGCTGCTTCTTGTACGTGAGCATCCACGGCTCGGTGTCGAAGCGGTTGCGGAAGTTCTCGTCGTCGACGACGTAGTCCGGCGCGCCGGGCCTCGCGTTGTCGAGGTCCATGCTCATCTCCCAGGAGTCGAGGTGCATGATCCCGTCCATGTAATGCACGTCGTCCTGGTAGAGGTCCTCGGTGGCGTCGATCGCGACGATCGCCTTGAGCGCGGGGATGTGGCGCGCCGCCATCTGGATCGAATTGAACCCGCCCCAGGAGATGCCGAACATGCCGACGCTGCCGTTCGACCAGGTCTGCTTCGACAGCCAGTCGATCACGGACTCGCCGTCCTTCTGCTCGATCTCGGAATACTCGTGCGGGATCAGCCGCCCCTCGCTGTTGCCGGTGCCGCGGATGTCCACGGCCGCGACGACATAGCCGCGCTGCACGAAGTACGAATAGAGCGGCCAGTTGCGGCTTCGCGCCTCGTGCTTGCGGTAGGGCAGGTACTCGAGCAGGACCGGGAGTTTTTTGCCGGCCTGTCCGCCTGTCGGCCGGTAGAGATCGGCCGACAGGCGCACGCCGTCCGGCATCGAGATCCAGGCGGTCTGGATTTCCATGCCACAGACCGGGGCGGGTAGTAATATCAATAAAAACAGTATCTTACGAATCACTAAATAATGATTCAGTAAACTAAACGAACGTTGAGCCAGACGGGCCGCGCGGGATAGAATGTGGGGCATTCGGCGAGGAGGCTAGCATGGCCGCGAATCTCGAACCCAGCACCGACATCCGCCCGAGCGGCTCCAAGCTCGACCTGATCCAGGCGACGGTCGCCGCGATCTCGCAGCACGGCCTGTCGGAGCTGACCTCCGCGAAGATCGCGAGCGCCGCCGGGCACACGGCCGCCTCGATCAACTTCCATTTCGGCAGCAAGGAAGCGCTGCTGCTCGCGACGCTGCGCGAGGTGTCGGAGGAGTTCGCGGGCGCCATGGCGGGCGTGATGGAGGAGGCCGGAGACGACGACCTGCGCGCGCTGCTCGGCATCGTCGACGCGAGCCTCGGCCGCGCGCTGTCCGACTCGCACAAGATCGCCGTCTGGTACGCCTTCCTGTCCGAGAGCAAGGCGCGCGGCGACTACCAGCGCATCTGCGGCGAGCGCGACTCGGCGTGGAGCCGGATGGTCATAGACCTCTGCAAGAGGCTCATCGCCTCGCGCGGCAACGGTTCGGCATGGCCGGACGCCGAAGCGGTCGCCCAGGGGCTCATGGGGCTGATCGACCAGCAGTGGCAGGGGATCCTGTTCGAGGGCGACGGCTTCGACCGCGAGGCCGCGCGCCGGCAGTGCCGCGCGTATCTCTGCAGCGTATTTCCCTGGCTCGCGCCGCGCATCGAGGCCGTCGCGTCCGCGCGCACGAAGCAGCCCGGAGCCCGACGGCTGCGCGCGACCCTGCGATCAAGCTGACCGCTCCCGGCCTGGGCGTACCACAGCGAGGAATTCCACGAGCTCGAGCGCGAACACTTGTTTCTGTCTCACTGGCAGGTCGTCTGCCACCAGAGCGAGCTGCCCGAGACCGGCGACTACGTCAGCTTCGAGTTCTTCGGCCGCCGCGGCTTCGTCGTGCGCGGCACCGACGGCGAGATCCGCGCCTTCCACAACGTCTGTGCGCACCGCGCGCACGCGGTGGTCTCGGGCGAGCGCGGCCGTTGCGCCAAGTTCCTGACCTGCATGTACCACGGCTGGACCTATCACCTCGACGGCCGCAACCGCAGCGTCAGCGCGCCCGACACCTTCCCGAAGTTCGACCGCTCGAAGTACGGCCTGAAGCCGATCGAGCTCGAAGTCTTCATGGGCATGGTCTTCGTGCGCTTCCGCGGGGGCGAGCCCTCGGTCGCCGAGCGCATGGCGCCGCACGCGGCGGAGCTCGCGCACTACAAGATCGACCAGATGGTCCCGCTCGACGAGACCTGGACCCACGAGGTCGCGATCGACTGGAAGAACGTGGTCGAGAACTACGTCGAGGACTACCACTTCCCGATCGGCCACCCGGGCCTGTCGGCGCTGATGGAGTCGCAGTACGACCGCGAGAACTTCCCGGGCGGCACGATGCGGCTCTCGCACCGCATGCGCGAAAAGCCGCTGCAAGTCCTGGAGCGCGCAGGGCTACGCGAAATTCCTGCCGGTGATGGAACACCTGCCCGAAGACATGCGCCGGCGCTGGACCTACTTCGGCCTGTACCCGAACGTGTTCTTCGACATCTACCCGGAGTGGATGGACTTCTTCCACGTGCTGCCGCTCGGCGCGGGCCGCACGCTGATCCGCGCGCGCTCGTTCGGCTTCCCGGACGACCGCCGCGAGATGAAGGCGGCGCGCTTCCTGTGCTCGCGGCTCAATCGCGCGTGCAGGCCGAGGACGAGGTGCTGACCGCCTCCGTGCAGCGCGGCCTCGCCTCCGGCGCCTACACGCAGGGCATCCTGTCGGCGAAGGAAATCGTGCTCGCGGGCTTCCAGGACTGGATCCGCGAGCGGATCCCGGTCACGCGGCAGGTTCAGATGCCGGCGAAGGGGACGATGGCGGAGAGGAACGCGGCGCTGGCGGGTTAGCGCGCGGCTATCCTCTGCTCGGTGGTCCGGATCTCCTCGTCAATGGCGAATTTCGGAACGATCGTGGGAAGAGATTTCGCCCGTCGGTAGGCGGTGAGCGCCTCGTCCCAGCGTCCGTCGCTTGCGTACGCACCGCCCAGGCGCCAGACGAGGTCGCCGTCCTGCGGTGCGAGGTTGCGACTGCGCGTTGCAACGTCTGGCAAGCCGCTCGCCGCAGGGCGCCACGCGGGCGAAGGCGGACAGGACCGGCGCGGACTCGAAGCCGAGCGCGAGCAACGTATCGAGCTCGGACGTGAATGCCGCCTGCGATTCGGGTGGCTCGCATCCGAGCGCCCACTCGTCCCGCCCGAAGTTTTTCATGGCGCGGGCGGCGGCATCGGCGAGCGCCTGTGGGCGCATGGCGGGGAAACCAAGCTCTCGAACCTCGTCACGCTGTGCCGGTTCCACCACCGGCTGGTGCACGAAGGCCAGGTCGTCATCCAGACACTCGATGACGGGGCGTTCAGGTTCACCAGACCGGATGGCGAGTCGTTCGAGAGTCCGTTGCCGCCCTCGGTCGATTGGCACGAACTCGTCGGCATGAACGAGGCCGCGGATATCCAGGTCACACCACGAACGGCGATCACGCGCTGGACGGGGGAGTCGCTGGACCTTGGGATTGCCGTTCAGTGCCTTATGGAGCGGAGAGCAGGGGACGTTTCCGCGGAAACGTAGGTTAGACCGCCCTGAGATACCACTCGTAATCGCGGTCGCTGATTTCCGAGTGGAACCGCTCTTCCTCCTCGCGCCGGCAGATCCCGTACAGCCTGTGGAATTTCTCCCCGAGATACTTCGGCAAGATCCTCCCGGCGTCGAACGCATCGAGCGCCGCTGACCAGCGCACCGGCAGCCCGACCTTCTCGTCGATGATCGATTCCTGGGCCGACCATCGGCCCCGGCTCGACCTTGTTGGCAATGCCATGGTGGACGCCGGCGAGGATCGCCGCGATCACGAGATAGGGATTGCCGTCGGACCCGCCGGGCCGGTGCTCGACGCGCGTGTCCTCGACGCCCGACATCGGGATGCGCAGCGCCACGCCGCGGTGATTGCGGCCCCAGTTGGGCTCGAGCGGCACGAAGACGCCGGGCCGGTAGCGGCGATACGAGTTCGCCGTCGGCGCGAAGATCGCCATGGACTCCGGCATCGCCTTCGCGAGGCCGCCGATGGCATGGCGCAGCGTGTCCGCGAACGGGCCATCGCGTCCTGTGCCTGCGAACATGTTCTTGCCGGCGGCATCCACGAGGCTGATGTGCACGTGCATGCTGCAGCCGGCCCATTCCGCGAAAGGCTTCGCCATGAAGCTCGCCGCCATGCCGTGCTTGCGCGCGACGGCCTTGACCGCGCGCTTCAGCAGCACGCCGTGGTCGGCGGCGAGCTCGGCGTTCGCGACGTGGTGCAGGTTGATCTCGAACTGGCCGGGCGAGAATTCCTTGAGCGTCGCGCCGGCCGGGATGTTCTGCGCCTTGCAGGTCTCGAACAGGTCGGCGAGGAAGGGATCGGCTTCCTCGACGTCCTCCATGCTGCCGTACTGCGGGCCGGACTGGACCTTGCGCGTGCCCGGTATGAGGCCGACCTTCGGCGTCGGCACGCTCGGTGCCGGGCTCGAGCAGGTAGAACTCGAGCTCGGTCGCGCAGACCGCCGTGAGTCCCATCTCGGCAAGCGGCTTCATCGCGTGGCGCAGCACCTGCCGCGGGTCGGCGAAGAACGGGCCGCCCTTCGAGTCGTCCATCGCGAGCAGCACCTGCGCGGTCGGCACGTGGGCCCAGGGCACGGGCGCGAGCGAACCGGGCACCGCCGTCGAGATCGCGTCCGGGTCGCCGTCGCGCCCGCCGTTGTCGATGCGGTCGAAGGTCAGGCCCTTCGCGTCGAGCAGCACGGTCGCGCCGCAGAAGTTCAGATCCGCCCGTGAACGGCTTGCCGAACTCGTCGCGGACGACGCGCTTGCCGCGCAGGATCCCGAGCATGTCCGGCTGCAGGAGCTCGAGCTGGCGCGTGTCCGGGTATTTCTCCAGGAACTTGCGCGGCTCGTCGGGCAGCGTTTCTGTCGCCTTGGTCATGCACTTCTCCCTGCTGCGCCAGGCGATCGCCGCCTTGGCGCCGTCCCGTCTTCAGTATTTCGTTGAACTCGCGCGACTCCGCGGTCTCGTTCGTCTCGATCTGCGACGTCGGTCTCGAGCGCGGCGAGCAGCGCCTGGCGCATGCCGCCGATGTCGAGGCTGCGGTTGATCGCCTGCTTGGTCAGGCGCACGGCCTGCGCATCGTTCGCGGCGATGCGCGCGGCCAGCGCGAGGGCCTCGTCGAGGAGCGCCGCCGCCGGCACGACGCGATTGACGAGCCCCATCGCCTGCATCTCCGCCGCGCTCACGCGGTCGTCCGCCGGTGAGCAGCAGGTACTTCGCCGCTTTCGGGCCCGCGAGCCAGGGCAGGAGGAGGGCGACGATGCCGCTGCCGAACTTCACCTCCGGCTCGCCGAAGCGGCAGTCCTCGGCGGCGATCGTCAGGTCGCAGGCGACCGCGAGTTCGAGCGCGCTGCCGAGGCAGTAACCGTGCACGGCGGCGATCGGTCGGCTTCGGGCGAGTCCCAGAAGCGCATGATGACGCGGAAGTCGTTCTCGAGCGCGCGCCGGACGTCCGCCGGGTCGGGCTTGCCTTCGCCGATGCCCATGTCGAGGTCGAAGCCGGCGGAAAACGCGCGGCCCGCGCCGGCGACGACGATCGCGCGCACCGCGTCGTCCGCCTCGGCCGCGTCGAGCGCCGCGATCGAGCGCCTCGATCACCGGGACGTTGATCGCGTTCAGCTTGTCGGGCCGGTTGAGCGTCAGCAGCGCGACCGCGCCGCGGCGCTCCGACAGGACGAGCGGCCCGGACACGTCAGCCTTCCTTGAGCCGGAACCACGCCGACTTCGACTGCGTGTAGCTCTTGAAGCTGTCGAGGCACTTGTCGCGCGTGTTGCCCGACTGCTTGTAGCCGCCGAACGGCTGCGTCATGTCGCCCTCGTCGAAGGAGTTGATCCAGATGATCCCGGCCTCGATGCCGCGCACCAGCCGGAACGCGGTGTCGAGGTCGCGCGTCCAGACGCCCGCGGCGAGGCCATAGATCGTGTCGTTGGCGATCTTGATCGCTTCCTCGACGCCGTTGAACTCGATGACCGAGGCGACCGGCCCGAAGATCTCCTGCTGGGCGATCGACATGCTGTTCTTCACGCCGGTGAAGAGCGTCGGGTTCACGTAGGCGCCGCCCTTCAGCTTCGTCGGCGCGTCGCCGCCGAACTCGAGCTTCGCGCCTTCCTTGCGGCCCTTGTCGATCATGCCGAGCACGCGTTTCTGGTCGCCGTGCGTGACGAGCGGGCCCATGTTGGTGTCCGGGTCGAGCGGGTCGCCAGGCTTGAAGGCGTCCTGGCCGAGCTCGATGAAGCGCTCGACGAATTTCTTGCGGATCGAGCGGTCGACGAGCAGGCGCGAGCCGGCGTTGCAGACCTCGCCCATGTTCGTAGTAGATGCCGCTGTAGGCGGCGGTGACCGCGCGGTCGAGGTCGTCGATGTCCGCCATGAACACCTGCGGCGTCTTGCCGCCGCACTCGAGCGCGACCTGCTTCATGTTCGACTGGCCGGCGTACTGCAGGATCATCTTGCCGACCGTCGGTCGAGCCGGTGAAGGTGATCTTGTTGCACGTCGTCGTGCAGCGCGAGCGCCTTGCCCGCGACTTCGCCGAGGCCGTTCACGACGTTGAAGACGCCGGCGGGCCCGCCGGCCTCGACGAAGAGTTCCGCGAGCCTCAGGCAGCTGAGCGGCGCCTGCTCGGCGGGCTTCAGCACGACGGTGTTGCCGGCCGCGAGCGCGGGCGCGATCTTCCACGTCGCCATCAGCATCGGGTAGTTCCAGGGCGAGATCGCGCCGACGACGCCGTAGCGGCTCGCGCAGCACCATGTGCACGACGCCGGACTCGGTGCTCGTCACCGCGCCGTCCACCTTGTCGATGCACTCGGCCATGAAGCTGGATGGTCTCGACGACGGCCGGCAGGTCGATCGCCGATCGACGTCGGCGATCGGCTTGCCCATGTCGAGCGTCTCGAGCACGGCGAGCTCCTCGGCGTTCTCGTCGATGAGCGCCGCGAAGCGGTAGATGACCTCCATGCGCGCGCGCGGCGCCATCTTCGACCAGCTGCCGGACTTGAATGCGCGCCGCGCGGCTGTCACCGCGCGGTCGATGTCCTCGGCCGTGCCCGCCGACGACCGCGGCGATCACCTCGCCGTTCGCGGGATTGACGCTTTCGATGCGCCCGCCCTTCTTTGCCGCGTCGACGTATTTGCCGTCGATGAACAGGCGGGTCTCGATGCTTCTTCTGCGCCTTGTCGGCGACGGCCTTCCAGCGGGCATGGGTGTACTTGGCGACGGCCTGGATGCTCATCGTGCTTGCCTCTTGTGTTCAGTTTCAATATGGAGAACCGCTTGCGGCACGATCAAGGCGTCGACGATCGCGCAGCCGTCCGCGTGGACGATCACGGGGTTCAGGTCGATCTCGGAGAGCGAGTCGCCGAGCGCGGCGACCAGCGCCGAGAAGCGCGCAGCCACGCGGCAGAACTCCTCGATCGCGAGCGGCCGGCGGTGGCGCCGGCTCTTCAGGAGCGGCGCGATGCGCAGCCGATCCACGAGCCGGCGGCTTCGGCAGGACCGAACGGCGGCACCGCGTACACGGCGTCCGCCAGCGCCTCGACGTGCACGCCGCCCGCGCCAACGAGGACGACGGGGCCGAACTGCGCGTCGTGGACCATGCCGAGCAGCATCTCGACGCCGCGCGCCTCGATCATCGGCGCGACCAGCACCCGCGGTGTCGATGCGCTTGGCGAGGTCGCGCCACGCCGCTCGAGACCGCCATCTTGTCGCACGAGGCGACAGGTGGATGCCCTGCGGTCGCTCTTGTGGTCGATGCCGCGCTGCGCGGTCTTCAGCACGACGCGGATAGCCGAGGCTTCGCGCCGGCGGCGATCGCGGCTGCCTCGCCCTCGACGATCGCGGCCCGGCGTTGGCCGGCAGTCCCGCAGTCGCCGAGCAGCATGCAGCGCGTCGTTCTCGTCGAAGCGGCGCCGGTCGGCGAGGCGAGCGCGCATCCGCGCAAGCGCGGACTCCGCGATCACGGGCACGTCCGCGCGCTGCAGCGCCGCGAAGTCGCGGTGATCGAGGAGGTGCGCGTACGCCGCGCAGGAAGGATTCGAGCCCGTCGAGCACCGGGAAGCCCTCGCGCGTCGCCTCGACGACCAGCGGGTCCGCGCCCGTGCCCTGCCGGTTCGCGACGAGGACAGCGGGCTTGCCGGAGGCGCGGTGGCCCACGCGCAGGTAGTCGATGTAGCTGGCGTAGATGCCGCCGCCCTGCGACGCGGTCGTGCACCACGGCCCCGAGCGCGGCGCTGCGGGTCCGCTCATGAGCACCGCGAGGCAGTTCTGCATGGTGACGTCGAAGTCCGGACCCGCCCGTGCTCCAGGCGTCGAGCGGATTGACCGCCGGCAGTCCCGGGTCGAGCAGGGACTCGAGCTGCTGCGTCGAGGCCGGCGAGAGCTGCGTCAGTGGCACGCCGTGGTCGGCGGCGAGGTCGATCAGCAGCTGGCGCTCGCCGCCGGAGTCGTGGATCGAGACCAGCCCGCCGTCGCCGACGCGGTGCGGCTGCGCGAACAGGATCAGCGCTGGTCGCGAGCTCGTCCATGTCGCGCACGCGCGTGCACGCCGTAGCGGTCGAAGATCGCGTCGTAGACCGCGTCCTCGCCCGCGATCGCGCCGGAATGCGAGACCGTGAGCTTCGCCGAGAGCTCCGTGCGCCCGACTTTCAGCGCGACTATCGGGATGCGCGCGCTCGCGCGCCTAGCGAGCGCGCGCACGAGGCCTTGCGGGATTGCGCGCCGTTTCCATGAATAGCCCGACCGCGCGCGTGCCCGGCATCTCGAGCGCGAAGTCGAGGTACTCGTCCATCGAGACCGCGAGCTCCTGGCCGGTCGACACGACGAGGTTGAAGTCGATGCGCTCCTCGCTGTCGACGATGCCGCACATGCCCGAGCCCGAATGGCTGATGTAGGCGACGTTGCCGCCGCGCCGGTGCATGCGCGTGCTGAAGCCGCAGCCCCAGACGCCGTCGGCGAAGTTGTAGAAGCCCATGCCGTTCGCGCCGCAGACGACGAGGCCGGATCTCGCGGATCTTCGCGAGCAGCCGGTCGCGCAGCGGCGGGTCGGAGTCGCCCTCGATCACGAGCGAGGACATCATCGTCGCCGCGCGCGCGCCGTGCGCGATCGCGTCGTCGAGCGCGGCGTCCATGCGCGTGTCGGCGACCGCGAAGATCACGTGCTCGACCGGCTCGGGCAGCGTCGCGAGCGACGGGTAGCAGGGCACGCCGAGCACCGACTTGCGGCCCGGGTTGACGGCGTACAGCCCGCCGTCGTAGCCGCCCTTCAGCAGGTTCTCGACGGTGTTGCGGCCGACCGTGCCCTCGCGCTCGCTGGCGCCGAGGACGGCGATCGACTGCGGCCGGAGCAGGGAATCGAGCCGATGAGCCATGCCGGCGCCGCGCGCGGCGCGTCAGAAGTCCGCGGCGGGCGTCGCGCGCTTGCGCGGCGGATCCCAGAACGCGCCCTCGGCCACGCGGCAGCGCGCCATCACGCGCGTACCACTTGAGCTCGCGCTGGTAGTAGATCTCCGCATAGAGCTCGTCGCCCGGGCTTGCCCCAGGGCATGTGCATCGAAGCGAAGGCGATGTTCTCCTTCGCCGACGGCGACCATTCCGCCGAGGTGACGGTGCCGACGACGTTCTCGTCCTTGTCGTTTAGATGTAGGCCGAGCGCGCCGGCTTGTTGCCCTCGACGTCGAGCCTCACGAACCGGAAGCGCGAGCCGCTTCTTCTGCTCCGCCAGCAGCGCGCGGCGGCCATTGAAGCAGGGCTTGCTGAAGTCCACGAGGCGGCCGAGGTCGAGCTCGAACGGCGAGCGCGAGCGGTCCAGTCATGATCGCCTGGTCGGCCGGGTGGAAATCCACCTGGGCCTGGATGAACCCCGCCTCGATGCGCGCGACCTCGAGGGCGTGCGTGCCCATCGGGCGGATGCCGTGGATCGCTGCCCTTGTCGAACAGCGCGTCCCACAGCTCGAGCGCGTGCGACGGGTCGATCCAGAGCTCGTAGCCGAGGTCGCCGGTGAAGCCGGTGCGCGACACCGTGAGCTCGCTGCCCTGGAACTGGAAGAATCCGATCTCGAAGGGCTTCAGGTTCTCGGCGCCCTGTGCAGCCGATCGCCTTCAGCACGGCGCAGCTGGTCGGGCCCTGCAGCGCGAGGCCGGCGACGTCGTGCGTGTCCTCGACGATCGTGACGTCGAAGCCGAATGGCCGAGCGCGTCAGCCAGTCGAGCTGGCGCTCCTGCGAGCAGAGGCGGTAGATCGCCCTCGCGCAGGTGGAAGATCGTGCCGTCGTCGATCACCTGGCCGTTGTCGTCGCACCAGACGCAGTAGCCGACCTTGCCGGGCTTGATCTTGGCGACGTCGCGCGTGACGAGCCGGTTCAGGAACGCGAGCGCGTCGGGACCGGTGATCAGGTGCTTGGTCATCGGCGTGAGGTCGAACACCGCGCAGGCGTTCCGGATCGCGGCGTACTCGAGCGCCTCGTCGAAGAAGGCGTCGGCAGTGGTGTAGTCCTTCCAGCGGTGCCACTCGTTCAGCGTGTTGAGCGCCGAAGTGCGCGGGTGGAAGGGCGTCTCCCAGACCGCCTTGCGGAAATGCTCCTTGCGGCCCATCTCGTCCTTGATGCTCATGCTGCACGCCCCAATGCGAGCACCGCGTTCGCGGCGTTGCGACCGGCCGAGCCCATCACGCCGCCGCCCGGATGGCAACCCGCGCCGCAGAGGAAGAGGCCGCCGACCGGCATCGCGTACTGCGCGGCGCCGGGAACTGGCCGCATCATCATGAACTGGTCGAGCGCAAGCTCGCCGTGGTGCCAGTGGCCGCCGGTGATGCGGAACTCGCGCTCGATGTCCGCGGGCAGCAGCAGCTCCGACGCCACCACCTGGCGGCGCAATCCCGGCGCATGGCGGTCGAGCACGGCGAGCGCGCGGTCGAGCAGCTCGCGGCGCGCGTCGTCGCCGTTCGCGCGTTCGGGTCGAAGGGCGCGTACAGCACGACCGCGGAGAGCACGTGCTTGCCCGGCGGGGCGAGCGACTTGTCGGCGAGCGACGGGATCGTGACCTCGAGCGCGGGATCCGGCGAGCACTGGCCGTACTTCGCCGCGTCGAAGGCGTGCTCGAGGTATGTCGAGGTCCGGCGAGATCACCAGGCGCTCCCCGACGAGCTCGGAGGACAGCCGCGCGAAGGACGGCAAGCGCCTCGAGCGCGAGGTGCAGCTTCGCGGCCATGCCCTTCGTGGCGGAAATGGCGGATGCGGTGCACGAAGCCCGTCTCCAGGTGCCGCGCGCCCAGCAGCCCGAGCAGGGTCCGCGACGGGTCGGCGTTCGAGACGACCGTTCCCGCGGCGAGCTTCTCGCCGTTCTCGAGCTCGACGCCGGAGACGCGGTCGCCCTCGAGCGTGATGCGCTTGACCGCGCTGCCGGTGCGGATGGTCGCGCCCGCCGCGCGGGCCGCGGCGGCCATCGCCTCGCTGACGGCGCCCATGCCGCCCTCGGGGATCGACAGGCCGGCGATTGCCCGCGGCCTGGCCGGAGAGCCGGTGCAGCAGCGCGAGCACGGAATTGTTCGAGCGCGGGCCGAGGTTGCTGCCTAGCACGGCGTCGAGGGCGAGCGAGCCCTTGAGCAGCGGCGACTCGAAGATCTCCTCGAGCACGTCGTAGATGTTGATGCCGGCGATGCGCAGGAACTCGCGCATGTCCTCGCGGCCGAGCAGGCGGATGTCGAGGCCGAGCGTCGGCGGCGCCCATGAGGTCCGCGCGCCCGCCGCCGCCGAGGCGCGGGGGCTTCCGGTTGTGCTGCTTTGCCAGGACGCGCGCGAACTTCAGCATGCGCGCGTGGTAGGCCTCGAGGCCCTTGCGGTCGCCGTCGGACAGCGTGCCGGTCTCGAGGCGGCCGTCCTTGTAGACCAGGTGGTCGCCGGTGGGCGAGAGCGCGACCGTCTTCAGCCCTTCGCGCGCGTACTTCAACCCGTGCGACTCGAGCCTCAGCTCCCTGACGATCCCACGGTCCAATTGATAACAAATATGCGCGCAGCCGGAGACCCGGAAGCCCTTCGAGAACTCGCGCGTGACGGCGGCGCCGCCGACCTGCGCGGCTGCCTCGAGCACGACGACTTCGCGCCCGGCGCGGGCGAGGTAAGCGGCGCAGGCGAGGCCGTTGTGGCCGCCGCCGACGACGACGATGCGATCCCGGTCAGTCATCCTGCCACCCCTCCGGAACGATGTTCGGGCGGCGCAGGTCCATCAGGATCTCGCGCGCGGCGTTCGCGCCCGGCGCGGCCATGACGCCGCCGCCCGGGTGCGTGCCCGATCCGCACATGTAGAAGCCCCGCACGGGGCCGCGGTACTGCGCGTAGCCGGGGAAAGGGCGGTTGAAGAGGAGCTGGTCCATGGTCAGCTCGCCCTGGAAGATGTTGCCCTCGGTGAGGCCGACCTCGGCCTCGAGCTCGCGCGGCGTGCGGCACTCGACGTGGCGCACCAGCGACTTGAAGTTCGGGCTGTAGCGGCCGATCTGGTCGAGCACGGTGTTCTTGAAGCCGTCGCGGTCGGCGTCGGTCCACTCGCGGCCGTTGATGAACGGCGGCACGTACTGCACGAACACCGACATGAAGTGCTTGCCCGGGGGCGCCATCGTCGGGTCGGTCATCGACGGGATCAGCAGGTCGAGGTACGGCTCCTTCGACCAGGTGCCGTTCTTCCAGTCGTCGTAGGCGCGCTCCATCTTCTCGAGCGAGTCGAGGAAGTGCATGTCGCCGTAGGCGAGCGGGTTGTCCTTGCCGAGGGCCGGGAACTCCGGCAGCCCGTCGAGCGCGATGTTGAGCTTTCCGGACGAGCCGCGGATCTTCCAGTTCTTCGCCTTCTCGACGATCGCCGCGGGCAGGTCCTTCGGGTCGAAGATCTTCGTGTAGGTCCGGCGCGGGTCGAGGTTCGACACCACGACTTCGGCGTGGTACTCGGTGCCGTTCTCGGTGGCGACGCCGGTGACGCGCCCGCCCTTGACGATCACGCGGGCGACCGGCGCGTCGGTGACGATCTCGCCGCCGAACGACTTGAACGCGCTCGCGATCGACTTCGACACCGCGCCCATGCCGCCGCGGGCAAAGCCCCAGGCGCCGATCGAGCCGTCGACGTCGCCCATGTAGTGGTGCAGCAGCACGTAGGCCGTGCCCGGAGAGTACACGCCCATCGCCGAGCCGATGATGCCGCTGCCGGACAGGTGGCACTTGATCGTGTCCGACTCGAAGTACTCGTTCAGGAAGTCGGCGATGCTCATCGAGTAGAAGCGCAGCGTGTCGTAGATGAACTGCTCGCCGAACTTGTTGAGCTCCTTGCCGAGGAAGATCATTTCCTTCAGGTCGCGCGGCTTGAACGAGGTCGGATCCGGCGGGGAGCGCAGCAGCAGCGGGCGGATGAACTTGCACTGGCGCATGACGTCGGTCGAGTACCGGTGATACGCGTCCGCGTCGCGCGGGTTGTGGCGCGCGAACTCGCGCCGCTGCACCTGCTCGTCGGTGTAGTTGCCGAGGATGTCGCCGTTCGAGGTGATCGACACGCCGCCGCCGTAGGGCACGACCTGCAGCCCGTGCCGGGCGAGGTCGAGGTCGCGGAACAGCTCGGGCCGGAGCAGGCTGCACACGTACGAGCAGTTCGAGTACATCCAGCCCTTCTCGATCTCGCGGCTGACGGCAGCGCCGCCGATCCAGGGCATGCGCTCGACCACGAGCACCTTGAGCCCCGAGCGCGCGAGATAGGCGGCGTTGGTCAGGCCGTTGTGGCCCGCGCCGATGACGATCGCGTCGTATTTCGCCAAGTTCAGACCCGTTTGCGTTCGTTGTCGGTGTGGCCCTGAACCACCTGGTTCACGGCCGCCTCGAAGCGATCGAGTGTCTCCCCCAGGCACCGGTCATCGTGCGCCTCGCAGATGAACCACGGCTCGCGCGAATCGGGCTCGCAGAGGATGCCGAGGTCGTGGAGCTGCGGTGCCAGTGCCTCGTAGAAAGTGTAATCGCTGGTGACCCAGTCGCGGTAGTCGCGCGGCGGCTTCTCGCTGAAGAACAGGCCGCTCATCGATGGGTGCCCGCTGAAGGAATGCTTGATGCCGCGCTGCGACAGGACCTGGCTCATCCCGGCCCGCAGCCGGGCGCCGTAGTCGGCGATCGTCGCGAGGGCCGGGGTCTCGTCGAGGATCTCGAGGGTCTTTTCCGCCGCGGCGAGCGCGATCGAGTGGCAGGTGAAGGTGCCGCCGTGCACGACCCCGTTGCCGAAGTTGCGCATGATGTCCTCGCGGCCGCAGCAGACCGAGATCGGGTAGCCATTGGCCATCGCCTTGGCGAACGTGCAGATGTCCGCCTTGACGCCGAACAGCTCCTGCACGCCGCCCTTCGCCACGCGAAAGCCGGTCTTGACCTCGTCGATGATGAGCAGGATCCCGTACTTGTCGCAGAGCGCGCGCGCCTCCTTCAGGAACTCGCGCGTCGCGGAGATCGAGCAGCAGTTGCCCATGATCGGCTCGATCAGGAAGGCCGCGATGTCGTCGCCGTAAGCCTTGAACACGGACTCGAGACGCTCGGTGTCGTTCATCGGCACGGAGTGGATCAGCGCGCGCAACATGTGCGGCACGCCGGCGCTGTAGGGCACGAGCTGCGGGTCGCCATGGCCCGGCTTCCATTCCTCGACCGCCGTGTTCCAGAGCGCGGCGTCGAACACGCCGTGGTAGCCGCCCTCGACGACGACGTAGGAGTCCTTGCCGGTGTGGGCGCGGGCGACGCGCAGCGCCGCCATGACCGCCTCGGTGCCGGAGTTCGAGAAGCGCACGAGCTCGGCTGCGGGCACCATCTTCGAGATGCGCTCGGCGACCGCGTACTCGCGCTCGGTGGACAGGGCGAAGACGCCGCCGATCTCCTGGCCCGCACGGGCCGCGGCGTCGACGCGCGGGTCGGCGTAGCCGAGGATGCAGGGGCCGTAGGCCAGCCGGTAGTCGATGTATTCGTTGCCGTCGATGTCGGTGAGGCGGGCGCCCTTGCCCGACTTCACGTAGATGGTCTTGTCCTCGCCCCAGTAGCGGAAGTTCGACGAAACCCCGAGGGGGAGGCGGCGGATGGCCTTCTGGAACTGGGCGTTGGACTTCGCCAGGCTTCGGGTCATGAATGCAGGCCTCCTGCCGGGTCCGGGGGTCGATCGGGATCGGCCTAGTTTCCCCCAAACGGGCCCGCGCCGTCCATTTGACTGAATATGTGTTCATTCATTGGATTGGCCGCTTGAATCTAGTATGATTCGGCCTCCGTGCGTGTCCGTTTCTCGCGTAACCTACTGAAAAGAAAATCTTTTTTCGTGAGTGCGAAACGACAGCTCGCGACCGTCCCGAGGCGCCGTACGGCGCCCCCCGAGGAGCGCCGCGAGCAGCTGATCCAGGCCACCATCCGCTGCGTCGCCGACCGCGGCCTGGCCGCCACCACGATCGCGACCGTCGCCCAGGAAGCCGGGCTCAGCCAGGGCATCGTCAACCTGCACTTCCGCAGCAAGACGGGGCTCCTCACCGAGACCCTGCGCTTCCTCGCCGACGAATATCGCAACGCCTGCGCGGATGCCGCCGCCGCCGCCCGGATGTCCCCGGTCGAAGGGCTCCACGCCATGGTGGAGCTCGACTTCCGCCGCACCATCTGCTCGCGCGACAAGCTCGCTGTCTGGTTCGCGTTCTGGGGCGAGCGCCGCTTCCGCCCGACCTACCGGCGGATCTGCGCGGAACGGGACCGGTCATACGACGACATGGTGCGGGTGATCTGCGCGAGGCTCTGCGAGGAGGGCGGCTACACCGAGGTCGAGCCGGCCCTGGTCGCCGACGGCCTGTCGGCGCTCACGGACGGCCTCTGGCTCGACCTCCTGGTGCGGCCCGACTCGATGAGCCGCGAGCGCGCCAGGCGGATCACGCTGTCCTACCTCGCGGACGTGTTCCCGCACCATTTCTCCCAGCCCGCAGCCGACGCGAGACACTGAGCCCATGGACATCGCCCTCGACGCAACCGCACGGGGCTGGCGCGATCGCGCATTCCAGTTTCGCGACCGAGGAGCTGATCCCCCGGGAGGTCGAGGCCGAGCTGAACGAGGGCAGGCTGCCGCCCGAGATCGAGAAGCGGCACAAGAAGCTCGCGATCGAGCTCGGGTTCAGCGCGATGGACGTGCCGAAGTCCCACGGCGGGCTCGAGCTCCGCACCGTCGACCAGGTCGCCGTCTGGGAGCAGCTCGGCCGCGTGACCAACGCCCTCTGCTGGTGCTTCTCCGAAGCCCAGGCCTGGATGTTCGAGGCCTGCACCGCGGACCAGTTGCGACGCTACATCCTGCCGCTCATGAGCGGCGAGAGGAAGGAGTGCTACGCGATCACCGAGAGCGGCTCGGGATCGGACGTCTCCATCGAGACCACGGCACGGCGCGCTCCGGGGGGCTACGCGATCTCCGGCGAGAAGTGGTACGTGACCAGCGCGAACCTCGCCGACTACTTCATCCTCCAGGCGCGGCTCACGGACGGCCCGCACGCGGGCTCCGACTCGCTTTTCTTCATCGACCAGGGCACGCCCGGCATCGAGGTCCTGCGCTCGCCGCCGTTCAGCCACACGTTCAGCGCCCATCACCCGACCTACCGGTTCACTGACGTCCTCGTGCCGGAAGCGAACCGGCTCGGGCCCGAGGGCGACGGCATGCGCTGCTCGCACGCCTGGTTCCGCCGCGAGCGGCTGATGATCGCGGCGCGCTGCTGCGGCGCCGCGGCGCGCCTGATCGAGGAGGCGACCGCCTTCGCGAGCACGCGCATGATCGGCGGCGAACCGCTCGCCGAGAAGCAGATGGTGCAGGCGATGCTCGCCGACAGCGTCACCGAGCTCTGGGCCGCGCGGCTCATCACGTTCGAGGCGGCCGCGGCGCACGACCGCGGCGACGACCTGAAGTCGCTGCACGCGCGCTGCTCGATCGCGAAGCTGTACGCCTCGGAGGCGGCCAACCGCATCGCCGACCGCGCGCTGCAGATCCTGGGCGGCCGCGGCTACATGCGCGAGAACTGCGCCGAGCGCTTCTACCGCGAGCTGCGCGTCGACCGGATCTGGGAAGGCGCGAGCGAGGTGCAGCGCCTCATCATCGCGCGCGCGCTCCTCAAGCGCGGCCTCGGGGGGCTGTAAGCCGTGAAGCCCCCGCTCGTGCTGCTCGCCCTTCTCGCGCTGGCCGCGGCGGGCACGGCGCCGGCGGCCGAGGAAAAGGTCCTCAACGTCTTCACCTGGCCGGACTACATCGCGCCGGACACGATCCGGAACTTCGAGCGCGGAATACCGGCATCAAGGTCAACTACGACACCTACGACTCGACGGAGATGGCCGAGGCGCGCCTGCTCGCGGGCCGCACCGGATACGACGTCGTGGTCCACGCGGAACGCTACTCGGCGCGATTGATCCCGATCGGCGTCTACCAGCCGCTGGACAAATCCAAGCTGCCGAATTTGCGTTATCTCGACCCCTGGGTGATGAAGTCCGTCGAGCTGGACGATCCCGGCAACCGCTTTGGCGTGCCCTATCTCTGGGGCACGACCGGCTTCGCCTACAACGAGCGGATGATCCGCGAGCGCATGCCCGACGCGCCGGTATCGAGCGGCGACATGATCTTCAAGCCGGAGGTCGTGAAGCGCTTCGCCGACTGCGGCGTCAGCTTCCTCGACGAGCCGACGGACGTCATCCCGATGGCGCTCCTGTACCTCGGCCGCGACCCCAACAGCGTCGATCCCGGCGACCTCGAGGACGTCGAGCGCCTGCTGAAGGGCGTGCGGCCTTACATCCGCTACTTCAGTTCGGCGAAGATGCTGATCGACCTGCCGAACGAAGAGGTCTGCATCGCGATGAGCTGGTCCGGGGACTACGCGCAGGCGATGACGCGCGCGAAGGAGGTCGGCAAGCCCGTGCCGCTCGCCTACACGACGCAGAAGGAGGGAACGCTGGCCTGGTTCGACCTCTGGTTCATTCCCAGCCGACGCGGCCCATCCCGGCAACGCCCACCTGTTCCTGAACTACCTGCTGCGGCCCGAAGTCGCGGCGCCGATCAGTGATCGAGACGCGCTACGCGACGCCGAACCTGGCGGCGATCGCCGCTGCTGCCGGCCGGGATCCGCAACGATCCGGCCGTGTTCCCGCCGGAGTCGGTGCGGCGGTCAGCTCCACAAGGGCGTAGCTCCACGACCCGATCGACCGAGCGCCGCCGCTCGCGCCTCTGGTCGCGCGTGAAGACGGGGCTATGAGCGACCCCAACGCGCCGCCGCTGGTCCAGATCCGCGAGGTCACCAAGCACTTCGACGACGTCACGGCCGTCGACCGCGTCTCGCTCGACATCCTGAAGGGCGAGCTGTTCGCGATCCTCGGCGGTTCGGGCTGCGGCAAGACCACGCTGCTGCGCATGCTGGCGGGCTTCGAGCAGCCGACCTCCGGCAAGATCCTGATCGACGGCGCCGACATGACCGACGTGCCGCCCTACGAGCGGCCGGTCAACCTGATGTTCCAGTCGTACGCGCTGTTTCCGCACATGACGGTCGAGCAGAACGTCGCCTACGGGCTGAAGAAGGAGCGGCGTCACCGGCGCGCAGGTCCGCGAGCGCGTCGCCGAGATGCTCGTCGCTCGTGAAGCTCGGGCCGCTCGCCGGCCGCAAGCCCGACAAGCTCTCGGGCGGCGAGAAGCAGCGCGTCGCGCTCGCGCGCGCGCTGGTCAAGCGCCCGAAGCTGCTGCTGCTCGACGAGCCGCTCGCCGCGCTCGACCGGAAGCTGCGCGAGCACACCCAGTTCGAGCTCGCGAACCTGCAGTACCAGCTCGGCACGACCTTCGTCGTCGTCACCCACGACCAGGACGAGGCGATGACGCTCGCGAGCCGCATCGCGGTCATGCACGAGGGCCGGATCGCGCAGGTCGGCACGCCGGGCGAGGTGTACGAGTACCCCGCGAACCGCTACGTCGCGGGCTTCGTCGGCAACATCAACCTGATCGACGGCCGGGTCACCGCCGTGGCGAACGGCCGGGTCACCGTGCACGCGGACGCCCTCGATGCCGATTTCTGCGGTCGCCTGCGACGACCCGGCCGGCCTCGACGGCGACGCCTGCATCGCCGTGCGGCCGGAGAAGATCACGATCAGCCGCGAGGCGCCGAATGGCGGCGAGCGCAACGTCGTGAAGGGCATCGTGCGCGACCTCGGCTATTTCGGCGACCAGTCGCTGTACCGCGTGCGCACCCGGAGCGGCGCGATCCTGCAGGTGAGCGCGCAGAACCTGCGGCGCTCGGCGAAGCTCACGGTGGAGTGGGACGACGAGGTGTTCCTCTCCTGGGAAGTCGGCAGCACCATGCTGCTGCGCTCATGAGCAACGAAGGCAACGGCGACCGGTCAGCCGAGCGCTGGCTCAGCCGCGCGGTGGCCGTGCCGTACTTCTGGCTGCTGCTGTTCTTCCTGACGCCGTTCCTGATCATCCTGAAGATCAGCGTCGCCGACCCGGTCGTGGCGCAGCCGCCGTTCACGCCGCTGCTCGAATGGGGCGCCGACGGCCTCGAGGGGATCCGCGTCACGCTCGCGAACTACGCCTTCCTGTTCCAGGACGGCTACTACGCGATCATCTACCTGCCTCGCTGAAGATGGCGGCGATCGGGACGCTCCTGTGCCTGCTGCTCGGCTACCCGATGGCGTATTACATCGCGCGCCAGCCGCCTGCAGCGCCGGAACCTGCTGCTGCTCGCGGTGATCCTGCCGTTCTGGATCTCGTTCCTGCTGCGCGTCTACGCCTGGATCGGGCTGCTGAACAACCGCGGCGTGATCAACGAGTTCGCTGCTCTGGACCGGCGTGATCGACCGGCCGATCGCAGATGCTCTACAACGACTTCGCCGTGTACCTCGGCATCGTCTACTCCTACCTGCCGTTCATGATCCTGCCGCTGTACTCGAACCTCGAGCGGCATGGACCTCGACCTGCTCGACGCCGCGGCGGACCTCGGCGCGCGGCGCTGGCGGGCGTTCGTGGACGTGACGCTGCCGCTGTCCGTGCCCGGCATCATCGGCGGCTGCCTGCTGGTCTTCATCCCGGCGGTCGGCGAGTTCGTGATCCCGGCGCTGCTCGGCGGCGCCGACACGCTGATGATCGGGCGCGTGCTGTGGGACGAGTTCTTCGTCAGCCGCGACTGGCCGGTCGCCTCCGCGGTCTCGGTCGTGCTGCTGCTGCTGCTGATCGCGCCGATGCTGTGGTTCCAGCGCCTGCAGGCGCGCGAGCAGGAGGCCGGCCCGATGAAGCGCCGCGCGCTCGCTGCTCACTACTCGGTCGTGGCCTTCGGCTACGCGCTGCTCTACGTGCCGATCGTCTCGGTCGTCATCTATTCCTTCAACGACTCGCGCCTGGTCACGCTGTGGGGCGGGTTCTCGCTGCGCTGGTACGCGAGCCTGCTCCAGGACACGCAAGCTGCTGGAGGCGGCGCTGCTTTCCCTGCGCATCGCGTTCGTCGAGCGCGACCTTCGCGACCGCGCTCGGCGCGATCGTCGCGCTCGCGCTGCACCGGCTCGCGCGGCTGCGCGGGCGGCTCCTGCTGTCCGGCATGGTGACGGCGCCGCTGGTGATGCCCGAGATCATCACCGGCCTGTCGCTGCTGTTCCTGTTCATCTCGATGGCCGAACCTCATCGGCTGGCCGATGAGCCGCGGGGCGAGCACCATCACGATCGCGCACATCACCTTCTCGATGGCCTACGTGGTCGTGGTCCTGCGCTCGCGGCTCGCCGCCATGGACGAGTCCGCTGGAGGAGGCCGCCATGGACCTCGGCGGCCGGCCGCTGGCGGTCTTCTTCGACATGACCGTGCCGATGCTGCTGCCGGCGCTGGTTTCCGGCTGGCTGCTCGCGTTCACGCTGTCGCTCGACGACCTCGTGATCTCGAGCTTCGTTTCCGGGCCCGGCGCGACGACCCTGCCGATGTTCATCTTCGCCAAGGTCCGCCTTGGCGTGACGCCGGACATCAATGCCATCACCACGATCATCATCGCGCTGGTCGCGGTCGCGGTTGCGACCGCGTCGATCGTGACCAACCGGCGCGCCGCGCCGGTTGCGGCACAATGACGGGCGGGTCAAGGAGGGCAGCATGGGCGATTCGCTGAACAAGGCACTCGACAGCTGACCGCCCGGGCCACGCGCTTGCCGCGGCGCCGCGTACAACGACCCGGACGATCTACGAGCTGGAGCTCCGGCACATCTTGCTGAAGTCCTGGCATCTACGTCGGGCACGCAGAGCCAGGTGCCCGGAGCGCGGCGACTACTTCCTGTTCGAGATTGCGGGCGAGTCCGTCATCGTCGTGCGCGACGGCGAGGGGGCGTCAACGCGCTCATGAACGTCTGCCGCCACCGCGGCTCGCGCATCTGCGACGCGCACGGCGGGCCGCGAGTCGCGCTTCACCTGCCGCTACCACGGCTGGACCTACGGCCTCGACGGCTCGCTGAAGGCGGCCGCGCGCATGCGCGCCCGAGCACCGACCGTCGAAGCTCGGGCTGCGCGCGGCTGCAGGCGCGCGTGTTCGAGGGCCTCGATCTTCGTCAACTTCGACGACGACGCCCCGGATCTTCGGCGCGAGCTCGAGCGCGACCTCGGTCCCGCGATGCGGCCCTAGGCCTCGACGGCGCGAAGATCGCGCACCGGCAGAACTACCCGATCCGGAGCAACTGGAAGCTCGCCGTCGAGAACTACTGCGAGTGCTACCACTGCCAGCCGGCGCATCCCGGAATACTCCGTCGGCCACGGCCGGGCGCTGCCGAACGCGGAGTGCGACGCGATGCTGTCGGAGGTGATGGCGCGGGCGCCCGAGGTCGGGCTCACGCAGCACGTGCGTCCGGCGCTCCTGGCTCCACGCTCCGTCATTCGGCCTCGAGTACGGCTTCGACCGCTATCCGCTGCTGCGCGGACAGCAGACCGGCAGCCGCGACGGCAAGGCGCTCGCGCCGCTGCTCGGCACGATAACCGGCTACGACGGCGGCACCACGGACCTGCACCTCGGGCCGATGACCTTCGCGCTCGCGTACTGCGACCACGTCGTGATCTACCGGTTTGCGCCGCGCGGGCAGTACCTCACCGACTGCGAGATCACCTGGCTCGTGAACGGCAGCGCCGTGGAGGGGAGGGACTACGTCCTCGCCGACCTCATCTGGCTCTGGGACGTCACGACCATCGCCGACAAGTCGATCATCGAGCGCAACCAGGCGGGCGTGAACTCGCGGTTCTACGAGCCCGGGCCGCTCTCCGAGTCGATGGAGTCGTTTACCCAGGAATTCCTCGACTGGTACGTCGCGGCGATGCGCCGTCGCGACCGGCGATGGTTTGCCCGGGCGCCGACCGGTGGCTAGTATCCGGAAGACTGCGGAGGGAAGAACATGACCGAACCTACCCATAGCGGCGCACGTCCGGGCCCGCAGGCTCTCTCGGCCGCCATCTCCGCCGTCCTGACGGTAGCCGGGCGGTACCGCCGCGGCGCAGGAACAGGCCCCGGCCGTCACCGGACTCGGCGAGGTCATCGTCACCGCGACCAAGCGCGCCGAGCGGCTGCAGGACGTCTCCGAGTCCATCAGCGCCTTCGACAGCCGGCGACATCGCGATGCGCGGCCTGCAGAAGATCGACGACGTCGCGAAGTACATCCCGGGCCTGTCGCTGGCGCAGCGCGAGCCGGGCGGCACGACCATCGTGTTCCGCGGCGTCGCGAGCTCCGGCATCCAGTTCGGCGGCGTGTCTCCCGTCGGCGCTGTACCTCGACGAGCAGCCCATCACGCAGAGCGGCCGGAGCCCCGATCCGCGCTTCATCGACATCGAGCGCATCGAGGCGCTGCGCGGGCCGCAAGGCACGCTGTACGGCTCGAGCTCGCAGTCCGGCACGCTGCGCGTCATCACCAACAAGCCGGACCCGTCGGGCTTCGACGCCTGGGCGGAGGCCCAGGTCACCGACGTCCAGGACGGCGGCACCGGGCTACGACGTCAGCGCGATGGTCAACATCCCGCTCGCCTCGGACCGCGTCGTCGCTGCGCCTCGTCGGCTTCGCCGCCGAGGATGCGGGCTATATCGACAACGTGCTCTCGGCACAGCCAGGGCGGCACGTTCGACAATGCCGACCAGGTCGAGGAGGACGTCAACAGCATCGAGACGACCGGCGCCCGGGCGGCGCTGCGCTTCGACATCACGGAGAACCTCGACGCGACGGTCGGGCTCCTCTACCAGGACCTGACGGCGAACGGCCACAGCGACATGTCCGAGGGCGTCGGCGACCTGAGCAGGTCCGGTTCGAGGACGAGAGCCTCGACGACGAGTGGTACCAGGCGTCGCTGACGCGTCAATGCCGCGCTCGCCGTTCGGCGACCTCATCGTCGCGGCGTCCTATTTTGACCGCAAGTTCGACTACGAGGCCGACGCGACCGACGTACTGAGTTCCTGTTCCAGCAGAGCGGCCTACGTGCATCTACGACTTCGGCGGCGATCCGCGCGGTTTCGCGACGAACCACGAGAACACGCGCATCACGACCGTGGAGGCGCGCCTGCAGTCCAACAACGACGCCGAGAGCCGCTGGTCCTGGATCGGCGGCGTGTTCTACAGCCGCGAGGCCGGGCACACGCCGTTCGACAGCTTCGTGCGCGACTACGAGAACACGCCGGCCTTCGCGTACTTCGCGTACCTGGAGTACTCTCTACAACGGCACGCTGGCGCCCACCGAGACAGTGGTTCCTCGGCCGTCTACGAGACCGAGCTCGAGCAGCGCGCGGTGTTCGGCGAGATCGGGTTCGACGTCACCGAGAACTTCACGATCACGGCGGGCGGGCGCTGGTTCGAGTACGACCGGACCTTCAACCTGCACCAGGAGGCGCCGGCCGGATTCAGCGGCTTCTCGCTGACCGATGCCAGCACGCAAACGAAGGATGACGGGACGGTCGGCAAGCTGAACCTCACCTACCGCGTCGCCCCGGACAAGATGATCTATGCGACCTGGTCGGAGGGCTTCCGCAACGGCGGCGCGAACCCGATTCGGCCGAACTCGATCCTGCCGCCCGAGTTCAGGTCCGACACGCTGACCAACATGGAGCTCGGGCGCGAAGACGGAATGGATGGACAACCGCCTGCGCCTGAACGTGGCGGCCTACCTCATGAGCTGGGACGACTTCGCGGTCCAGATCGAGGACCCGCAGCCGGGCGTCTTCCAGCTCGGCTTCGTCAACCTGCCGACCGCGGAGATCCCGGGAGTCGAGGCGGAGCTGACCTTCCTGGCCAACGATACCTGGCAGATCGACGCGACGGTCGGCTACAACGACGCGCACGTCTCCGAGGCGACGACGCTGACCCTGACGGACGACAACGGCGTCGACTACGTGCGGGAAGTGGAGGACGGCGCGCAGGCTGCCGCTCACGCCGGAATGGAGCGGCGCGCTCGGCGTCGAATGGCGGCCGCGCGGGCAGCTCCTGAACGCGCAGCCGTTTGCGCGCTTCGACCTCGCTTACGTCGGCGAGGTGGTCACCAACCTCGAGGGATTCGAGTCCGTGGTCGGCCAGGCGGGCGTCAGCACGCAGCCCGAGTACGAGACGATGGATTTCCGCGTCGGCCTCGAAGGCGAGCGCTGGAGCGGCGTCGTTCTTCGTCGAGAACCTGGCGACGAGCGCGCGGTGACGTTCCGCAGCAACCGCTGGGCGGAGCCGCGCCTGTCGATCATCCGGCCCCGCACTTTCGGGCTCCAGTTCCGCTACGACTTCTGACGCGGGCATGGACATCGGCGACCCGATCCGCAGCTTCGGCAAGGTGGACATGGCGGCGCTCGGCGCCGCCATCCTGGCCCAGGACGAGGCGGCCTGGAACGAGAACGTCCAGCGCCAGAAGGACTACGAGGTCCACGAGCAGACGCGCTCGATCGTGCTGCTGTTCGCGAACGTCGAGGACTGGCCGGCGATCGAGGTGACGAAGCAGCCGGGCTGGGACCGGCTCGGCCGAGGTCGCCGTGCCGGTCATGCACGACATCATCCGGCAAGTTCTACCCGCCGGGCGGCACCATCATCCGCGCCATGGCGGCCAAGCTGCTCGCCGGCGGGCGCATCGTGCCGCACCGCGACTCGCATCCGTCGTTCGGCATCGGCCATCGCATCCACGTGCCGATCGTCACCAACCCGCGCGTGCGCTTCATGATCGACGGGCGGCCGTACCAGCTCGCGGTCGGCGAGGCCTACGAGATCAACAACCAGAAGGTCCACAGCGTCATGAACAAGGGCGCCGAGGACCGCATCAACTTCATCTTCGACTACGTGCCGCCGGGCGCGATTCCCGGCCGCGCGCGACGCGCCCGCTCAGGAAGCGTGCGCAGGCGCGCTTCGTAGCGCCGGTAGCGGTCCCGGATCGGCTCGATCACGTCGATCAGCTCGCCAAGGTGGCGCTCGTAGTGCCGCCAGTGCCCGATCGAGCGGTCGTAGATCGGCTGGCGCACCTGCTCCGACTGCGGCGTGCGCACGGGCCGCTGCTCTCGTAGAAGCGCAGGCAGGCGTCCTGCCAGGGCAGCCCGCAGAACTCGAGCAGGCGCCGCACCTGCGGCTCGAAGTCGGACACGACTTCCTCGTACTGCACCGTGAGCACCCGGCCCGGCAGCACGGCGGCCCAGTGGTCCATCATCCGCTGGTACTGGAGGTAGTACTCGCCGATCTCGGTCAGGTCGTAGGTGAAGTTCTGGCCTTTGGCGAACAGTTGCCGCCAGCAGGACAGGCAGGCGTCGAGCGGGTGGCGGCGCGCGTCGATGATCCTCGCGTTCGGCAGCATCGAGCGCGATCAGGCCGACGTTCGGGAAGTTGTTCGGCATCTTGTCGATGAAGCGCGGCGCGCCGGTGCGCCGGTGCATGCGCGCGAGCTGCAGGTATTCCGCGCCGAGCACCGCGATGTTGCGACGGTCCGAGCTCGCGCATCGCCTCCGGGTAATTGACGCCCTCCGCGCGGTTGCGGTTGAGCGAAGTCGCGAGCCGGCCGACGTAGGGCAGCTCGCTCGTGCCCTCTACCTCGGAGTGGCTGGCGAGGATCTGCTCGAGCAGGGTCGAGCCCGAGCGCGGCAGGCCGAGGATGAAGATCGGTGACGGGTCGGGATCGCCGGCATTTCGCCGTGACGCCAGGAACTCCGGCCGAATAAGTCTCGATCAGGCGATCGTTCATCACCTCGGTCTGCACCGGATCGTAGGCCACGGCCGCGCGCTGCCTGGCGTTGCCGCGGCGGTAGAATTCCCACGCGCGCTCGTAGTCGCCGCGGTCCTCCCAGGCCTTGCCGAGCGCGAACAGGAAGTTGACCTCCGACTGCACGTCATCGCCCTGCCGCGCTGCACGCTCCTCCATGTCGGCGACCGTCGCGTCGTCGAATCGGTAGGTCTTGAGGTTGGCAAGGCTCCAGTAAGTTTCCCCGTAGTCGGGCGATTCGCGGATGCACGCCTGGTACGACTCGACGGCAGCATCGTAATCGCCGACGGCCTTGAGCACGTGGCCGAGGCCGAGGAGAGCGCCGATGTGCCTGGGCTGGTGCGCGAGGCAGCGCCGGTAGGATTCGATCGCCTCGGGCGTGAACGAAGCGCGCGCGAGCGTCGCGGCGCGCAGGAAGTGGGCCTGCGGCTGCGCCGGTTCGAGCGCGAGGGCCCGCTCCAGGGCCTCGAGCGCCTCCGCCAACCGCTCCTGGTCCTTGAACAGCCGCGCAAGATCCAGGATCGCCAGCATGAAATCCGGCGTGATCTCGATGGCCTTCTGCAGCATGACCTCGGCGTCGTCGGGACGGCCCGCGTTTGCCGCGATCAGCGCGAGCAGGCGCAGGGCATCGACGTTGCGCGGATTGTCGCGCAGCACACGGCGATAAATCCGCTCGGCTTCCTCGATCCGGCCTTCCTTCTGGTGCTCGGCTGCAAGCGCCATCAGGCGCCGCTCGGGCGAAAGCCCGAAACACTTCTCGAAGGCAGCATCCGCTTCCTTGCCGCGGCCGACCGCCGCGAGTGCCTTGCCGAGGTTGAACCACGCACGCTCGAGCGAGGGATCGAGGCGCGTCGCGCGCTCGAGGAACGGCAGGGCATCGGCGGGGCGCCCTGTCTGCAACAGCAGGTATCCGAGGTCCTCGGCTGGCTTGGCAAAAGAAGGGGCGGCGGCCAGGACTTCCCGCAGCAGGGATTCCGCTTCCGCGTGCCGCTCCAGCTTGACGAGCAGCGCGCCGAGCAGTGCCTGCATGTTGACGTCTCCCGGGTGCCCTGCAAGCGCGGCGCGGCAGAGCGCTTCCGCGTCGGCAAGCCGGCCGGCCTGGATCAGTGCGAGCGCCTCGTTGAAGTGAGCCCTGGGAGCGCCGGCAGGTTGCATGCGGTTCCGCGCAAACCGTCGGCCACGACAGGCGGGCAGACAGCGCGCAGCAGCGCGGCATGCGCAGCGACGCGCTGCGAGCGAGCAGCGCCGCGGCGGGCGTCTCGAGCACCAGCACGGTCTCCGCGCCGGGCCAGGCGCGCGCGCCGCCGCGACGATCGTCCGCGCGCTCATCAACTCGTCGATCGAGCTGTCGGTCACGGGGCCGATGATGCCGCCGGCGATCGGCTCGTCGAAGCGGGTCGCCCGCCATCTGGATCGGCACGCCGCTCTCGCGCAGCACCGCGACCGCTGCCATCGCGAGCTCGTCCGCCGCGCCGGCAGTGCCCTGCGAATAGACGTAGCCCGCGTCGATCAGGTTGTCCTCGTGCAGGTCGATGCTGACGGCAGCCGGATAGTCCGCCTGCTGCCGCAGGATCCAGGCGGTGATCGCGCCCGCCTCCGGGCTCGAAGGGGCGCGCGCGCGCGCGTGAGCGCAGATCCTCGGCGGACGGCAGCACATGCGAAGAATCGCCGACGCTATGCCCGTCGACCGATTCCGAGTAGACGGCGACGTTGAGGTAACGCCAGTTGCGCGCATAGCCGTGCGGGTTGAGGAGCGGCAGCAGCACGACGGCACGATGCTCACCGAGCAGCGCGATGTCGTCGATGGCTGCCGCCACCGCATTTGGGCCCGGCCGGCTCCTCGCCGTGGATGCCGGCCAGGATCCAGACGGCCGGTCCCGTCTTCGGCGAGCGCAACGCGACGATCGGCAACGGCGCCTCCGCCCCTGGCGGAGCGGAGAAGGCGATGACGTCCGCCGTCCAGCCCTGTTCGACGAGACCGAGGCTCGCGCGATACAGGGACTCGATCGGTGCCCGCCCGTCGTCATGGGTCGCGATGCCGGGCGGGATCACGACCAGGTCCGCCGCCGCCACGGCAGCCGGCAGGCAGGCGAGGCCGCGATCGTCGCTGCGGCGCCGAAGTGCATGGCGGGCATGGTCGCATCACCTTGACTGTCATCCCGGCGTCCTGGCGACGGCGGCGCACGGACCGGCGCATCGCAATTGAAGCGCGCGTTTCAGCGGGCATAGCGTCCGAGCCAGTTTCCACGGAGAGCCGCCATGCTGCGTACCGCCATTCGCCGCCATCCTCGTCGCCGCCGCCACCGTCGCCGCGGCCGCCAACACGGAGTCCCTGGCCGAGCTCTCGCAGGCGAAAGCGCGCACCGTGCTCGACCGGCCGTCGAGGCGAACGGCGGGGCCGAGGCCCTGCGCGCCGTCGAGGTCGTGCGCCTCCAGCTCGAAGGCCAGACCTTCCCGCGGCTGCAGATGACGACGCCCGCGCCGCCGTTCGAGGGCGGCACGTTCGACGAGACGCTGCTGCTCGACCTCGAGAACGACCGCCTGCGCCTCGACCAGAAGTTCGGCGGCTTCGGCTTCGACGGCGACGCCACGGTCACCATCGTCGGCGGTGCCGGGAACACCTACGACAACCGCGCGAAGACCGTCACGCCGATCCCGGCGGAGCAGGCGACCCAGCAGCAGTTCGTCCAGTACCACCGCCGGCTGCCGAACCTGCTGCTGCGCCAGGCGCTCGACCGCACGAACTCGCTGCGCTACCTGGGCGAGGACGACTTCGAGGGCCGCCGGCACGAGGTCATCACCTTCGTGATGCCGGATACGCAGCAGGTCGCGCTGTACGTCGACGCCGCGACGGGCCTCGTGTCGAAGTACGAGCTGATCTTCGTGGACTCGCTGACGGGCGTGGAGAATTCCGAGATCGTCTTCGGCGACTACCAGAAGGTCGGGAACTACCAGGTGCCGCGCCGCTGGACCAACCGGCAGCTCGGCGAGGACCAGACGCGCTACACCGTGAAGGCGGAGTTCAACCCGCGGTCACGGACGACTCGTTCCGCGTCCACGCGCTGCCGGGTACGCGGACGTCAAGCCAGTGCCGACCGAGCTCGAGGAGAAGGTCGACCGGCTCGCCGACGGCGTCTTCGTCATCCAGAACGTCGCCGGCCAGAACCAGAACACGCTGGCTGTCGGCTTTCCCGACTACGTCGTCGCCGTCGAGGCGCCGGGCTCGAGCGACGGCGCCGATGCCGTGATCAAGCGCATCCACGAGCTGTTCCCGGGCAAGCCGATCCGCTACGTCGCGATGACGCACCACCACGGCGACCACATCGGCGGCATGCGCAGCTTCATCGCCGAGGGCGCGACGGTCGTCACGACCGCGGCCAACCGGCCCGTCATCGAGGCGATGGCGGCCTCGCAGCAGAACGACCGGCTGGGCCGCGAGCCGCGCAAACCGGAGTTCCTGCTGCTGGAGAACGGCCGGCGCGTGCTGAAGGACGGCGACCGCAGCCTCGAGCTGATCGACATCGGCCCGAACCCGCACGCGAAGGAAATGGTGATCGCCTGGCTTCCGGCGGAGAAGGTCGTGTTCCAGGGCGACCTCTTCTTCGTGCCGAACAACGACGCGCCGTTCGGCCCGCCGCAGCCTTCGACCGCGTCCTTTGCGAAAAAGCTGCGCGAGCTCGGCCTGCCGGCCGAGCGGATCGCCGCGGTCCACGGCGACACGGCGACGATTGCGCAGTTCCGGGAGGCGACCGCTACGCCGATGCCGTAAAGTCCGCAGGGCATGGGTGCCCCGCGTTTCATCCGCGACCTGGCCGTGCTGATCGGCGCCGGCCGCCCGGCCGACTCGTTCTCGGCGGCGCCGTCGTCATTCGCCCCGATCGTCCTGGGCGGCTGTGGCCGCTCCGGGACGACGCTGCTCAGGCTGATGCTCGACTCGCACCGGCGCATCTGCTGCGGCCCGGAGTCGAGCCTGTTCCGCCGCCGTGCAATCGACACGCGCTGGCTCGCCGACCGCTTCGGCTTCCCCCGCGACGAGGTGCGCGCGATCTACGACGCGGCCGCGACGCGCCAGGCGTTCATCGAGGCCTTCGCCGCGCTCTGCATGCAGAAGGCCGGCAAGGCGCGCTGGGCGGAGAAGACGCCGCGCAACATCGGCCGCGTCGCCGACATCTTCCGCTATTTTCCAAAGGCCCGCTTCGTGCACGTGCTGCGCGACGGCCGCGACGTCGCCTGCTCGCTTCGGACCCATCCGCGCCACAAGGTGGTCGACGGAAAGCTCGTCCCGACCGGCATCCGCAAGCCGATCGCGGGCTGCGCACGACGCTGGGTGCGCGACATCGAGGGCTCGCGCCGCTGGTGGGGCGACCCGCGCTTCATGACCGTCCGCTACGAGGACCTGGTGCTGGACCCGCGGCCGGCCCTCGGGCAGGTGATGACGTTCATCGGGGAGGCCTGGGACGAGGCGATGCTCGCGCATGCGTCGGCCGACTCGCCGTTCCGGGACGCGACGCGCTTCGCCCAGAATCCCGAGGCGCTCGGCGCGGTCAGCACGGCCTCGATCAGCCGCTGGCAGCGCGACCTCGACGAGCGCGACAAGCGCATCCTCAAGCGGATCGCGGGGCCGCTCCTCGTCGAGCTCGGCTACGCCGCGGCCGACGGCTGGTAGCCGCCGCCGTAGTCGCCGCCGGTCAGTTCGGCGTGTAGCCGAGGTGCGGCAACACGAAGTCCTGCGCGGCCTCGATGTCGGTGCGGAACTGGTAATCGTTGCCGTTGCAGTTGGGCGCGATGCCGTAGGAATTGACCGCCATCACGGTGTTGGTCTCGGCATTGGTCTGCGGGTCGATGTAGAAAGCCGGCCCGCCCGAGTCGCCGGAGCAGGTGCCGCCCGGTCCGCCGCCCTTGCCCGGGTTATTGCTGAACTTGAAGTTCTGATCGCCGATGGTGTCGCCGACGGCCAGCCCTGTGACCGAGGAAGTGGCCGCGTAGCGGACGAAGTCGTCCCCGGCAAATGCGGGAATCTTGCCCTGCAGGCCGTAGCCCACGATGCGGGCCTGGCGCGCTTGAGCGCCGCGCGACTTGCGCAGGTAGTCGAACTGGCCCTCGGACGGCATGGCGCCGTACTCCGCCACGTAGATCGGCTCGTCCAGAAGCACGAGCCCGATGTCGAAGGTGTCGGGGAACTCCGCGTAATCGTCGTACTGCGGGTGCGGCACCGCCTGACCGGCGACCCAGGTGGCATCGAGCCAGGCCGTCACGTTCGGGAAGCCCGGCAGTTCGGTCGCGATCGCCGCGTCGATGTCGGAGGTGTTGCGGACGTAGGTGACGTTGTTGGCCTCACCGGCGCCCTCCGTGCAATGGCCGGCCGTCAACACGACATAAGGTGTCAGCAGCGTTCCCGAGCAGCTGAAAAATCCGACCCCGTTCTGGACGAACAAAAGCGCGACGACGTTCGGGTGATCTTCGCCGTCGGGCGCACCCCAGGTGATCGCGCCCGCCGGTACGGCGGCGGCCGCCAGCGCGACGGCTGCAGCAATTTTCTTCATCGCATTCTCCAGCGCTCGGAATTGAGGGACTCGAACCCTAGCACGCCGTGCCGAGCATCGTCATGCCGTGCCCGCCCCGATTTGCGTTGGGGCGCGCCGGCGGTGAGTCAGGGCGTTGACTGGTTTCGACGCTTACTCGCGGTCGAAGTTGATCCGCGTGCCCTTGACGGTGGACTCGACGAGTTCGATCGCGACGTTCGGGCCTTTGCGCACCTTGACGAGGACGTCCTCGCCATCGTCGAGCTCGACCTTGAACAGGCTCCCGTCAAGCGCTTTCCTGAACGCGTCGCGGATGTCGCGCGCGCAGCCGTCCTCGCCACGGCCGCCTTTCAGGCTCACGGGAATCTCGGTCGGGGCGCCGCCTTGCGGCGTCACCCGAAAGCGCATCACGCCCGCGTTGTTCGCGCCCTCGCTGACCTGGAGCCGCCATTTGTTGGAGTAGCCGGGCGCTCTGCGGCCGCGGGTCGGCCGCGGCGCGCGCAGGCTCCTGGGCGATGGAGGCGAGCGCGACGCCCGCGCAGACGAGGGCCGGGACGGGGAAATTAACTCATGCGACTCCGCAGGTTTCTCCGGAGATCTACGCAGTTCTCCGCGACGTCCCGTGTCGGAGGCACGGCAATCCGGTATCGGCGCCGTGTCCAGGATCAGCCCGAACCGCGCGATCATACTCACGACCCAGCGACCGGCTCGACATTTCTCGTCGGCTGACTGCAGTCCCACCCCGGGATCAACTGCATCACGGAGCTCCTGGTCGTGGCGCACCTCGAGCCGCCGGCGTTCCTGCGCACGTCGCGCACCGGCACCAAGGCCGCCCGCTTCCTGATATCCGGCGGCTGGTATCCGACGCGCGCCATGCGACGTTTCTACGCCGCGAGCAGCAAGCCGGTCAGCATCTTCAAGGCCATGTACAACCAGGTCTCGGTGCCGTGGACGCTCCGCTTCCTCACGCGCAACACGGACATCCACGTTCTCCACCTGAGCCGGCGCAACCTCCTCAAGATGCACGTCTCGCAGCTCCTGATGCCGACGCGGCGCAACCGGATCTGGGAGCCCCACACGACCGAGCCCCTGCCGCCGGTGACCACGCGCGTCGACCCGGCGGAGGCCCTCGAACAGATGCGCAAGGCGCGCGACGCGTACCAGCACTTCGAGAACCTGTTCAAGGCCCACCGGCGCCTGCCGATCGTCTACGAGGACCTGATCGAGAACCAGCGCCTGCGGCCGTCCGAGGGCGCGCGCATCTGCGATTTTTTCCGCATCGCGTACCATCCAATGCAATCGAGCCTGGTCAAGATGAATCCGGAATCGCTAAAGATGCCATGGTGACGAACTACGACGACCTCGCCGATGCGGTCTCGCAGACCGAGTTCGCGAGCCTGCTCGATCCGGACCCGGACGAGGAGCGCGCCTCGCATCTTCGTGACCGGCGCAACCGGCTTCGTGGGGCGGCACTTCGTCGCGCTGCGCCGCCAGCGTCCCACGACGTTTCGGCGCTGCACCGACCGGATCGCCGAACAGGCAGGCGCTCGTCCAGGACCTGGGAGCGGGCGGCGTCGACCTGCACGCCGGTGACGTCGAAGACCGCGCCTCCCTGGAGCCGGCCATGCGCGGGGCCGACTGCGTCTGCCATTTCGCCTCGGCGTTCCGCGAGACCGGCGTGTCGGACGACTATTTCCTCGCGGTGAACGTCACCGGCGCCCGCAACGCCGTCGATGCGGCGGCGGGGCAGGGCGTCCGGCGCTTCGTGTTCTGCAGCACCGCCGCAATCTACGGCTCGGATACCGGCATCGTCGACGATCGGCACCCATCAATCCGGCCAACATCTACGAGAGGTCGTGACGGACTGGTTCCAGCCACAATGGCTCGCCACCGCGATACTCATCCTCCTGCTGTCGGTGGCCGACGCGCTCCTGGTCTTTCCCCCCGTCCGGGCCGCTTCCCCCTGTTCGGCCCGCAACCGCCGTCACAGGACGCGGCGCTGTCTCGCGCGGCGTGCGACCGAGGAATCCGCCCATGGAGCCGCTGGTCAGCGGGTCCGCCCGCGGCTTCGCGCTCTGGAGCTCGTCTCACGGCGCTGGGCGTCGTGGTGCTGACGATACTGGCGCGCTACCGCCTGCTCGGGCGCATTCGCTGTGGGGAAGCATCCTGTACCTGGTCCTGTCGCGGATACCTGGCGCTGGTCGTTTACCGCACGATGCGGCGTTCGACTGCTCGCGCGCCTGCCGAGCTCGCTGGCTGCTGCGGGCGACCGGGAGAGCCTCCGTGAAGGAACCAGTCTACCCGCCGGGATCTTGCTGCGCCTTCCTGGCCGCCGTCGCTCGCGGGACTCGCGCCCGCGCATGCCGAGATGAACCGGACCGAGCGTGCGATGGCGAAGCACGTTGTCGATCGCCAGCCCGACGCCGAAGCGCTGTTGCAGCGCGTCGTGGACATGGAGAGCCCGACCGAGGACGTCGCCGGCGTGCGCGCGGTGGGCGACGCCTTCGCCGGAGAGTTGCAGGCAATCGGCTTCACGACGCGCTGGGTCGAGCCGCCTGCGACGATGAAACGCGCGGGCCACCTGGTCGCGGAAACGGGGGGCCGCAAGGGCAAGCGGCTGCTGCTGCTCGGCCACCTCGACACCGTGCTGTCCGGCGAGCGTTTCCGCCGCGACGGCTCGCGCGCCTACGGCACCGGCACCGCCGACATGAAGGGCGGCGCGGTCGTGATGCTGCATGCGCTGAAGGCGCTGCATGCCACCGGAGCGCTGCGCGACCGGCGCCTCACGGTCATGCTGACGGGCGACGAGGAAGACGCCGGCATGCCGCTGGCCGACTCGCGGGGGCCGATGCTCGAACTCGCACGCAACAGCGACGCCGCGCTCAGCTTCGAGGCCGCGATCGACGGAACTGCAACGATCGGCCGCCGCGGCATCAACAGCTGGACGCTCGAGGTGACGGGCGAGACCGGCCATTCGAGCGGCATCTTCGGCGCGGAACGCGGCAGCGGCGCGGTCTACGAGGCGGCCCGGATCCTCGCCGCGTTCCAGGCCGAGCTCGGTGCGGAGAAGTACCTCACGATCAACCCGAGCGTCATCGTCGGCGGCACGAAGGCGGCGCTCGATGACTATCGCGGCACGGCGGAGGGCAAGACGAACGTCATCGCGCCCACGGCCGTTGCGCGCGGCGACATCCGCTACATCAGCCTCGAGCAGGAGCGGTCCGCGCGCGAGCGCATGCAGGCCATCGTGGAGCGCCACCTGCCGCGCACGCAGGCGACGCTCCGCTTCGACGACGGGGCCTACCCGCCGATGACGCCGACGCCGGGTAACGAGCAACTTCTCGAGGTCCTCGACGGCGCGAGCCGCGACCTCGGCCTCGGGCCCGTCGCCGCCCTCGATCCGGCGGACCGTGGTGCCGGCGACATCGGCTTCATCGCGCACCTGCTGCCATGCCTCGACGGACTCGGCAGCGGAGGGGGCGGGAACTCCCACGCCCCGGGCGAGTACACCGGCCTCGATACGATGACGCCGATGGCGCAGAGGGCTGCCGTGCTGATGTACCGGCTGACCCGCTGAAGACCGTGCCGGGCAGCGGGCTTTGGTGGGAGCGTCCCGACCTCCGCTACCGCGACGGCCGGCTGGAGTTCGGCGGCCGCGACCTCGCGCAGATCGCGGGCGGTGGCACGCCCGCCTACGTCTATCGCGCGGGGCGCGTGCGCGACAACCTGCTGCGGCTGCGGGCGGCGCTCGATGCAGCCGCGGTGCCGCACGACGTCTACTTCGCGGTGAAGGCGAACCGGCATGTGCCGCTGCTCGATGACCTGTGCGCACACGGCGGTTGCGGCATCGACGCCTGCTCGCCGGCCGAACTTGCTCTCGCGCTGGAGCGCGGCTTTCCCGAGTCCCGGATTTCCTACACTGGCCACGCCGTGTCGGAGCAGGATCTCGACGTCCTCGCGGCTCACCCGGGCGTGCACGTCAACTGCGACGCGATCAGCACGATCCAGCGGCTGGGCCGGCGCTGCCCGGGCCGCGCCATCGGCATCCGCCTGAATCCGGGCCTCGGCGCCGGCTACAACGAGCGCCTGACCTACGCGGGCGCGAAGCCGACCAAGTTCGGCGTGTATCCGGACCGCTTCGAGGAGGCGATCGCAGTCGCGCGGTCGGCCCGGATGAGCGTGGACACGCTGCACTTCCACGTCGGAAGCGGGTACCAGGGAGACGCACTCGACGTGCTCGACCAGGTGTTGCAGGGCGCGGAGCCGCTCCTCGACGCCCACCCGCAGATCCGCCGGCTGAACGTCGGGGGCGGCCTCGGCGTCCGCATGAAGGAGACGGACGTTCCGATCGACCTCGGGCGCTGGGCCGGCATCGTCGCGCGGCACGCGCTGCCGCGCGGCCTGCGCGTCGCGGTCGAGCCGGGCGACTACCTCGTGAAGGACGCGGGCGTGCTGCTGGTGCGCGTCAACACCGTGGAGGACAAGTCCGGAACGCGATTCGTCGGCGTGGATGCGGGCCTCGGCATCCTGAACCTCGCGGCGTACTACGGCGTCCCGTACGTGGTCGCCCCGCTCTCGGTCCGGCCCGGCGCGCCGCGCGAGCGGGTCACGATCTCCGGAAACATCAACGAGGCGATCGACCTCCTGGCCGAGGACGTCGAGGTCCCCCTCCTGGAGGAGGGGGACCTGCTCGCGCTCATGAACGTCGGCGGCTACGGATCAGCGGCCGCTTCGAACCACTGCATGCGCGGGACATACCGAGAGCTGCTGCTGGGGGATCCCTGGCGTCCCTAAAGCAGCGGCACCAGCAGCAGCGCCACGATGTTGATGATCTTGATCAGCGGGTTGATTGCCGGCCCCGCAGTGTCCTTGTAGGGATCGCCCACGGTGTCACCGGTGACCGCCGCCTTGTGCGTCTCGGAGCCCTTGCCGCCGTAGTTGCCTTCCTCGACGTACTTCTTCGCGTTGTCCCAGGCACCGCCGCCGGTGCACATCGAGATCGCGACGAACAGGCCCGTGACGATCGTGCCGATCAGCACGCCGCCGAGCGCGCGGATGCCCGCGCCGGGACCGAGCAGGAAGTTCATGCCGAAGCCGACGACCACCGGGATCAGTATCGGCAGCAGCGACGGCACGATCATCTCGCGGATGGCCGCGCGCGTCAGCATGTCCACGGCCCGGGAGTAGTCGGGCTTGGCCGTGCCTTCCATGATGCCCTTGATCTCGCGGAACTGGCGCCGCACCTCGATCACGACGGAGCCTGCCGCGCGGCCGACGGCTTCCATCGCCATCGCGCCGAACAGGTAGGGCACGAGGCCGCCGATGAACAGGCCGATGATGACCGCGGGATCCGACAGGCTGAAGTCCTGCAGCTTGCCGGCGATCTCGAGGTTGTGCGTGTAGTCGGCGAACAGCACGAGCGCCGCGAGCCCCGCCGAGCCGATCGCGTAGCCCTTGGTGACAGCCTTGGTGGTGTTGCCGACCGCGTCGAGGGCGTCGGTGATCTTGCGCACGTCCTTCGGCAGGCCGCTCATCTCGGCGATGCCGCCGCCGTTGTCGGTGATCGGGCCGTAGGCGTCCAGCGCCACGATCATGCCCGTCATCGACAGCATGGCGGTCGCCGCGATCGCGATGCCGTAGAGGCCGCCGAGCTGGTGGGCGCCCCAGATCGCGGCGCAGATCGACAGCACCGGCAGCGCCGTCGACTTCATCGAGACCGCGAGCCCGGCGATCACGTTGGTGCCGTGGCCGGTCTGGGAGGCCTCCGCCACGTAGCGCACGGGCTTGAACTCGGTGGAGGTGTAGTACTCGGTGATCCAGATCATGGCCGCGGTGAGGCCGAGGCCGATCAGGGCACAGAAGTAGAGCGGCATGGCGGCCTCGCCGAACATCGCCTTCGTGATCGGGTAGTAGGCGACCGCAGCGATAACGCCGGAGACGATCACGCCGCGGTAGAGCGCGCCCATGATCTTGCCGCCTTCCCGCACCTTGACGAAGAAGGTGCCGACGATCGAGGCGACGATGGAAACCGCGCCAAGCACGAGCGGGTAGATCACGGCGGCGTCGCCGAGATCCTTCAACATGAGGCCCGCGAGCAGCATCGTCGCGACGACGGTGACCACGTAGGTCTCGAACAGGTCCGCGGCCATGCCGGCGCAGTCGCCGACGTTGTCGCCGACGTTGTCGGCGATCACGGCCGGGTTGCGCGGGTCGTCCTCGGGGATGCCGGCCTCAACCTTGCCCACGAGATCCGCGCCGACATCCGCACCCTTGGTGAAGATGCCGCCGCCGAGGCGCGCGAAGATCGAGATCAGCGAGCCGCCGAAGGCGAGGCCAACCAGCGCGTGCAGCGCGTGGTCGCCGTCGCCGGTGAGCCGTATCATGATTCCGTAGTAGGCCGCGATGCCGAGCAGGCCGAGCCCGACGACGAGCATGCCGGTGATCGCTCCGCCGCGGAAGGCGACCTGCAACGCGGGGTTCAGGCCGACGCTCGCCGCATGGGCCGTGCGCACGTTCGCGCGCACCGAGACGTTCATGCCGATGTAACCGGCCGCGCCCGACAGTACGGCGCCGAACGCGAAGCCGACCGCGGTGTACCAGTCGTCGAGCGCGAAACCGAGCACGACGAAGAGGATCACGCCGACGATCGCGATCGTCGTGTACTGGCGGTTCAGGTAGGCGCCGGCGCCCTGCTGGATCGCCGCAGCAATCTCCTGCATGCGCGCGTTCCCCGCGGGCTGCGCGAGGATCCACCGCGACATGAACACGCCGTACAGGACGGCGATGACGCTGGCCGCGATCGCGAGCCAGAGCGCTTCTTGCATCGACATGAAGTATCTCCCTGGAAACCCTGAATTATACCGTGAAGGACGCGGCCAGCCGCTTGCGCACGCGCGCGCCCCTGATGGTCGCGTACTGCGGGATGCCGTTGCGGTAGGGCGGGTACGACTCGCCCTCGATCAGCGGCTGGAGGTAGCGCCGCGCCGCGGCCGTGATGCCGAAGCCGTCGGCGGTGATGAACCCGCGCGGCACCATTTTTTCCTTGTTGGCAACCGCCTCGATTGCGACCGAGGCGATGTCCCAGCGGTACGGCTTCGAGGAACGGCGGCGGATGACCGGCATCACCGCGTTCCTGCCCGCGAGCGCGAGCTCGACCGCCGCGCGGCCGACCGCGTAAGCCTGCTCGACGTCCACCCTGGATGCGATGTGGCGCGCGGAGCGCTGCAGGTAGTCTGCGAGCGCCCAGTGGAACTTGTAGCCGTGCGCCTGCTTGACCATCTGTGCGAGCGACGGCGCGACGCCACCCAGCTGCACGTGGCCAAAGGCGTCGCGCGTTCCCATGTCGGCGAGGAACTTCCCATCCGCGTCGCGCGTGCCCTCGGAGGCGACGATGACGCAATAGCCCTTGGCGTCGACCGTCTCCTTGACGCGCGCGAGGAACTTCTCGCGGTCGAAGGCGATCTCCGGAAACAGGATGATGTGGGGAGGCTCCCCGGCCTTGCGCGCGGCGAGCCCGCCCGCGGCGGCGATCCAGCCCGCGTGCCGGCCCATCACCTCGAGGATGAAGACGCGCGTCGAGGTGCGCGCCATGGAGGCCACGTCGAGCGAGGCCTCGAGCGTCGACACCGCGACGTATTTCGCGACCGAGCCGAAACCCGGGCAGCAGTCGGTGACCGGAAGGTCGTTGTCCACTGTCTTCGGGATCCCGATGCAGGCGACCGGGTAGCCGGCCTGCGCGCCGAGCTGGGAGAGCTTCAGCGCCGTGTCCATCGAGTCGTTGCCGCCGTTGTAGAAGAAGTAGCCGATGTCGTGCGCGCGGAACACCTCGATCAGGCGCTCGTACTTCGCGCGATCGCGCTCGAGATCCTTGAGCTTGTAGCGCGCCGAGCCGAAGGCGCCGGAAGGCGTGTGGCGGAGCGCCCGGACCGTCGCCGCGCTCTCGCGGCCGGTGTCGATGAGATCCTCGGTGAGCGCGCCCACGATGCCGTCGCGGCCCGCATAGAGGTGGCCGATGCGGCGACGGTTCTTGCGGCAGGCGTCGATGACCCCGGCGGCCGTCGCGTTGATGACGGCGGTGACGCCGCCCGACTGCGCGTACAGCGCGTTTCGCGGCCCCGGCTTCGTGCTCCTGCGTCCTGCCATTGTCAAATCCGTTTTGCGGGCGCGGAGCGGCCCATTGGGGGGCGAAGCATAGCCGATCATCGCGGTTTGACGCGACTTGGCGCCGCGGGCAGGATGGGCGCGCCACGGCGGGCCTGCGCCCGCGGAGAATCGCGGAAAATGAGGCTCGTTTTGCTGGGCGCCCCCGGTTCCGGGAAGGGCACGCAGGCGCAGCGTCTCGAGGCGCGCCGCGGCGTTCCCCAGGTTTCCACCGGAGACCTGCTGCGCGAAGCCGTCACCGCCGGCACCGAGCTCGGCCGGGCGGCCAAGTCGGTGATGGACGCAGGCCAGCTCGTGGATGACCGCACCATGCTCGGCATCATCCGCGAGCGGCTTGCGCGACCCGACGCGACGCGCGGCTTCATCCTGGACGGATTCCCGCGCACCCTCGTGCAGGCCGAAGGCCTTGCGCGGCTGCTCGACGAGATCGGCCAGCCGCTGGACGCGGTCGTGCTGTTCGAGATCGACCCGCTCGTGCTGGAGCGGCGGCTCGCCGGCCGGCGTACCTGCCGGCGCTGCGGCCGCGTCTTCCACGTCGAGTCGAACCCGCCGCGGCCAGGCGAGCGCTGCACGGACGGCAAGCCGCACGACCTGTTCCAGCGGCCGGACGACAACGAGGAAACCGTGCGCCAGCGCCTCGCAATCTACCGCGAGCGCACGCAGCCGCTCATCGACCACTTCGCGAAGCAGGGGCTGCTGCGGCGCATCGATGCCGACGGCAGCCTCGACGAGGTCGAGGCGCGGCTCGAAGCGATGCTCTAGAGAACCGCCACCAACCTCTCCCCGACCGCTTCCCGTCGCCAGCCACTCATGGCCGGCACGTCGAGCTCGCCGCGCGCGAGCGCCGCAAGTTCCCGGCGCGTCGCCAGCACTTCGGGCTGGATCGAGAGCTCCGCCGCGATCGCCGCGAGCCGAGCCTGCAACGCCTTCTGCAACCGCAGCTGTTCCGGCCCGGGCCTTCCCGGATCGCCGCCACCCCACCCTGCAACCTCGCCGCGCGGGGCGGCGATGGCCGCCAGCAGCTCTTCCGCCGCGCGTGCGGCGGTGCCCGCCGGCACCGTGGCGATGCGCGCGAGCGCCTCGCGCGTCGCCGGCCGCAACATGGCGAGCTCGACGATCGCGGCGTCCGGCAGGATCCAGCCGCGCGGGAGGTTCCGCGCCATGGCGCGGTGCTCGCGCCATTCGGCGAGGCCGCGGGCCGCTGCGATCGACGCGGCGTCCAGGCGCTCGAGGCCCTTCAACCGGCGCCACGCGTCGGCCGGCTCGACGCGATAGCGCGCGATGTCGCTGAGCGCCGCCGATTCCTCGTCGAGCCAGCTGCGCCGGCCGGCTGCGACGAGCCGCGCCTCGAGTGATTCGGCGAGGGCCGGCAGGTGGCGCACGTCGTCGGCCGCGTAGGCGAGCTGCTCGGCCGAGAGCGGGCGGCGCGCCCAGTCCGTGCGCGCATGACCCTTGGCGAGCTCGATGCCGAGCAGCTGCCGCACGAGATCGGCGTAGCCGACCTGCGCGGGAAACCCGAGTAGCGCGGCCGCCTGCTGCGTGTCGAAGACCGGGGCGAGCGGGATGGCCGTCACCGGCAGCAGCGCCTCGATGTCCTGGCGCGCCGCGTGCAGAAGCTTCGGCCGCGTGGAGTCCGTCAAGAGCGGCGCGATCGCGCCACCGTCCGCGATCGCGAGCGCGTCGATGAGCGCGATGTCGCCCGAGGCGGCAGCCTGTATCAGGCACAGCTTTGGGTAGTAGGTGCGCTCGCGCACGAACTCGGTGTCGAGCGCGAGGGCGCCGTCGCCGCGCCACGCGCTGACGCGGCTCTGGAGCTCTCGAGGCTCCCGAATTGGTGTTTCGCCGGGACTCATTGCCACCTTATTATGCGGCATGCCCGGATTGGTGAGATCGCTGGCGGACATCGCCTTGCTGCGGGGGGACCCGAGCGGCTTGCCGTCGTCCTGGGCTTCGGTTGCCGCGTTCGTGCTGGCGTACGCCGTCGCCGATTTCGTGGTCGCCAGCACCGGCAGCATCCAGCCCGTCCTCGCGCGGACCGCCGTCGACCTGGCGCTGACGCTGCCGTTCTTCTGGCTGCTGCTCGCGCTAACGCGGCGGACGCACCGCTTTCCGCAGACGGTCAACGCCGCGCTCGGCGTCTACGTCCTGCTCGCGCCGGTCATCATCCTGCTGTTGCTGCTCAGGAACCCGGCGCGGACGAGCCAGACGCTCTCGCTCCTCGTCACCGCGAGCTTCACGGTCTTCATGATCTGGTACCTGCTGATCGTGGGCCACATCCTGCGCAGCGCGCTCGACACGGGCCTCGTGACCGGTTTCGCCATCGCGGTCACCTGGCTGGTGGTGACGGTCGCGATCTCCCGGAGCCTGTTCGGCGCCGCCACCTGATGCACCTGCACATCCTCGGCATCTGCGGCACCTTCATGGGCGGCATCGCCGCGCTCGCGCGGGCCGCGGGCCACCGCGTGACCGGCTCGGACGCGAACGTCTACCCGCCGATGAGCACCCAGCTCGAGGCGCAGGGCATCACGCTCGTCGAGGGCTACGGCGCCGCGCAGCTCGACCTGAAGCCGGACGTGGTGGTCGTCGGCAACGTCATGAGCCGCGGCAAGCCCGTCGTCGAACGCCTGCTCGACAGCGGGATGCCGTACGTCTCGGGCCCCGAGTGGCTTGCCGCGAACGTGCTGCGCGGGCGCGACGTCGCCGCCGTCGCGGGGACGCACGGCAAGACGACGACGTCTTCGATGCTCGCCTGGATCCTGCAGGACGCGGGCCGCGACCCCGGCTTCCTGATCGGCGGCATCCCGGCGAACTTCGGCGCCTCCGCACGCGCGGGCAGCGGCGCGCCATTCGTGATCGAGGCCGACGAGTACGACACCGCGTTCTTCGACAAGCGCGCGAAGTTCGTGCACTACCGGCCGCGGCATCTCCTGCTGACCAACCTCGAGTACGACCACGCGGACATCTACCCGGACCTCGCCTCGATCCAGCGCCAGTTCCACCACCTCGTGCGCACGGTGCCCGCGTCGGGCCGCATCACCTGGAACTCGGCGGACGCCGCGCTCAAGGCGGCGCTCGCGATGGGATCGTGGACGCCGCTCACCGAGTTCGCGCGCGAGGCCCAGGCCGAGTGGCGCGCGCGCCTCGTGTCGCCCGAAGGCAGCGCGTTCGAGGTGCTGCATCGCGACGCGCCGGTCGGCATCGTGCGCTGGCCGCTGATCGGCCTGCACAACGTGGAGAACGGGCTCGCGGCGGTCGCCTGTGCGGCCGGGATGGGCGTGCTTCCTGCCCAGGCCGCTGCGGCCCTGGCACGCTTCACGGGCGTGAAGCGCCGCCTCGAGTTGCGCGGCGAGGAGGGCGGCATCCGCGTCTACGACGACTTCGCGCACCACCCGACGGCGGTGGCGATCACGATCGACGGACTGCGCCGCCAGGGCGGCGACGGGCGCATCGTCGCCGTGCTGGAGCCGCGCTCCAACACGATGCGCCTCGGCGTGCACCGCGAGGAGCTGGCCGAGGCGCTCGCGGCCGCGGACAGCGTCTGGCTGTTCCAGCCGGCGGGCCTCGACTCGAACCTCGACGGGGTCGCCGCGGCCCTCGGGCCGAAGGCGCGCATCCTCGGCGAGGTGCCGGCGCTCGCCGCAGCGCTCGCCGCCGAACTGCGCGCAGGCGACCGCGTGCTCGTCATGAGCAACGGCGGATTCGGCGGTCTGCACGAGCGCCTGCTCACGGCGCTGCGGGCCCGCACGGCGTGAACGCCGAAGTCCGCGAGCTGCCGCTATTCCCGCTCAACGCGGTGCTGTTCCCGGGCGGGCCGCTGCCGCTGCGGATCTTCGAGCCGCGCTACCTCGACATGGTGAGCCAGTGCATGCGCGAACAGTCAGGCTTTGCGGTCGTGCTGCTGGGCGAAGGGGAGGAAGTCGCGTCGGCGATGACGTTCGCCGCGACCGGCACCGAGGCGAGGATCGTGGATTTCGACCGGCTCGAGGGCGGGCTGCTCGGGATCAGCTGCATCGGCGTCGAGCGCGTGCGCGTGGTCGAGGCCTGGCGCCAGGCCGACGGGCTCAACCGCGGCCGCGTGCTCGACATCGCGGCGGACCCGGTGGTGCCCGTGCCCCCGGACCAGGCCTGGCTCACGGAAATGGTGGCCCAGGTGCTGCCCGAGGCCGGAGACACCTACCAGCACGTGGAGCGGCGCGACGACGCGGCCTGGGTTGCCAACCGGCTGGCGGAGATGCTTCCGCTCGCGCTCGGCGACAAGCAGGCGCTGCTCGAGCTGTCGGACCCGCTCGAGCGGCTCGCCGCGCTCGAGCCCGCGGTGACCCGGAACCGCGGCGTGAGCGGCGCGGATCCGCGCCAGCCTGCGCGCGACGGCGAATCAGGAGCAGGGCCCAGGCCGCGACCAGCCATCCGGTGTAGCCGTCGAATCGGCTCACGAGGTAGGAAAGCGCGGAGGGCTCGACCTCGTGGCCGACCGCGAGCGTCGTCTTGATGACCCACACCCAGCCCATGTGCAGGCCGATGCAGGCTGCGATGGCGCCGGTGCGCCGGCGCACCAGCGCGAGCACCAGGCCGACGAGCGTGAGCGTCAGGAAGGAGTCGATGATCGTGAGCGGTCGCGCAAGGTTCGCGAGCGACCCGGCGAGGAGGCGGAAGCCGCTGTCCCAGGCGACTTCCTCGGCCGGTATCTTCACGCGCGCGAAGAAGTGGATCGACGCGTACACGAGCGCCGTGCACCAGGCCGCGCGCGGCGAAGCCGGATTCGCGCTCGACTGCGCGGTACATCAGGCCGCGGAAGAAAGTCTCCTCGATGATGGCCACGACGAGGCCGATCGCAGCGCCTTCCGCGACGGCGCCGGCGAGCAGCGGCATGTCGAATCCGGGCCGCATCTCGTGGATGCCGAGCAGCGTGCATCGCGATCGACATCGGCAGCATGGTCGCGACGCCGATCCCGAGCCCCGCGGCGAACTGGCGGAGGAACGCCGGGCGCGGCAGGCCGTAGCCCCAGTCGGCGCGCCCGCGCAGCCTCAAGCCTCGTCATGGCGAGCAGCAAGGCGACCAGCAGGGTGAGTTGCCACAGCCGGCTCACGACGCGATGGAACGGCCAGTCGGGCTCGAGCGCGTGGACCGCGTTCCACGCCGGCCAGGCGAGCGCGGCCGCGACGCATCAACGTGCCGAAGATGACGCCGAGGAACGCGAGCGCCGCGCGCATCAGCGCGACCGGGCGAGGGTGGCGAAGACGCGGGCGGCGGCCTCGACCGTGGCGTCGATCTCCGCGTCGCCGTGCGCGGCGCTGACGAAACCCGCCTCGATACGGCGAGGGCGCGAGGTACACGCCGGCCTCGAGCATGCCGTGGAACCAGCGCCGGAAGAGTGCGGCATCGCTCGCCATCACGCGCCGGTAGTCGGTTACCGGGCCGTCCGCGGTGAAGAAGAGGCTGAACATGCCGCAGACGCGGTTGGTCGCGATCGAAATCCCGGCGTCGCGCGCCGCGCCCGCGAGCCCGTCGACGAGGCGGTCCGTCGCCTGCGCGAGGCGCTCGTGGAAGCCGGGCCGCGAGATCGCCCTCGAGCGTCGCGAGCCCCGCGGCCATCGCGACGGGATTGCCGGACAGCGTGCCGGCCTGGTAGACAGGACCGAGCGGCGCGAGCCGCTCCATGATCGTCGCGCCGCCCGCCGAAGGCGCCGACGGGCATGCCGCCGCCGACGATCTTGCCGAGCGTCGTGAGGTCGGGCGTGACGCCGTAGAGCGCCTGCGCGCCGCCGCGCGCGACCCGGAACCCGGTCATCACCTCGTCGAAGATGAGCAGCGCGCCGTGGCGCGTGCACTGCAGGCGCAGGGCCTCGAGGAATCCCGGCGCGGGCGGCACGCAGCCCATGTTGCCGGCCACCGGCTCGACGATCACGCAGGCGATCTCGCGTCCCGCCCCGGCGAAGCAGCGCTCGAGCGCGGCGGCGTCGTTGTAGGGCAGCGTCGTCGTCGCGGCGGCGACCGCGGCCGGCACGCCCGCCGAGTCGGGGACGCCGAGCGTCAGCGCACCCGAGCCCGCCTTCACCAGCAGCCCGTCGGCGTGGCCGTGATAGCAGCCCTCGAACTTGACGATGCGGTCGCGGCCGGTGAAGCCGCGCGCGACGCGGATCGCGCTCATCGTCGCCTCGGTGCCCGAGCTCACCATGCGCAGGAGCTCGATGGACGGCATGAGCTCCGTGACCCGGCGCGCGAGCTCGGTCTCGATCACCGTCGGCGCGCCGAAGGAAAGCCCGTCGGCGGCGCGCCGCGTGACCGCCGCGATGACGTCCGGGTCCGCGTGCCCGAGGATCATCGGTCCCCAGGAGCCGACGTAGTCGATCAGCCGCCGGCCGTCCTCGGTCTCGATCGAGGCGCCGCGGGCGCGGCGGATGAAGAGGGGCTCGCCGCCGACGCCGCGGAACGCGCGCACCGGCGAGTTCACGCCGCCGGCGATGTAGCGGCTCGCTTCCTCGAAGCGGGACATGGGCGCCGTCAACGCCTCGCGACCCGGAAGCCGCGATCGGCGAGGAGCGCGGGCAGCCCGCGTTCGCCGACGAGGTGCATCGCGCCGACCACTACGAGCGACGTCCTCGTCGCCCCCGAGCATCTCGGTCACCTGGTCCGCCCAGCGCGCATTGCGGTCGTAGATCAGCGCGTCGGCGAGCTCGCGGATAGCCCTCGAAGTCGTCCTCGAGGCTGCGTTCGAGCCCGGCCTCGTCGCCGCGGCGCCAGGCGTCGAGCATCGGCTCGATCAGCGACTCGATCTCTGCCCGCTTCCTCGAGTGCCTGCAGCAGGATCTCGTTCTGCAGCGCGCCCGGCAGGCCGTCGAGGAGGCCGAGCTGGCCGTCGAGCGTTTCGAGGCCGCAGGATTCCTTGCCGGCATCCGCGCGCTTCGGCCTGGATGATCTGCTCGACGCCGTGCTGCACGTCGTAGCCGTGCGCCTGCAGCGCCATGACCGACACCGTCAGGCCCGCGAACCAGGGCTCGAACATCGCGAGCGCCTCGAGCGGCACTTCGGCATCCTCGGCGGCCTCGCGCACGCGCCCGGCGTCGGGGCCGAGCAGCTCGAAGAGGTCGCGGCCTTCGGGATCGACCGCGCGCGCGAGCGTGACGGCCGCCATCGACGCCTCGTCCGCTGCCCCGGTGTCGATCTCGAGGCAGACGCGCTCGGCGCCGTCGAGGGCATCCGCCAGCGCGTCCCCGATCGTGAAGCCGCCCTCCGGCAGGAGGTGCACGGAGCCGAAGAGCCACACGGTGCTTTCGCCGCCGGTCACTTCCCAGAGCGCGGGCTCGGCACTGGCAGGTGCCGGCGGCGAGCGCCGCGACCGCGGCGGTGCGCAATACCGATCCTTCGCAAGTCACGCATCCTCGTCCACCCATTCGATGCCGGTCTCGATGCCGCCGGCCGGATCGAGCTCGATCCAGCGGTAGGCCGGCGGACGGCCGTCGATCTCGAACTCATCGGAATTCTGCGCGAACTGCATGCACGTCGACGGCGTCCCCATCAGGCGGATGCGCCCGTTCATCCCCTCGAAGGGCTGGTGGGTATGCCCCCAGGCGAGCGCGCGCACGTTGTCGTGGCGCGCGAGCACGGCGAAGAAATCCTCCGCGTTGTCGAGCATCAGCTCGTCGAGCCAGGCGCTCCCGTGGGGCACCGGGTGGTGGTGCAGGCAAACGAGCGCGTGCGCGTCCGGCTGCGCCGCGAGCGCCGCGTCGAGGCGGGCGAGCTGCTCCCCGTCGAGGTGGCCGCCGTCCTCGCCGTCGACCGTGCTGTCGAGCATGACGAACAGCCAGGCGCCGTGGCGCCTCGCGAAGTCGTGCACGAACGGGGGCCCGTCGAGCGCGCCGCTGACGTCCGCAGGATGGTCGTGATTGCCCGGCAGGCAGTGGACCGGCGCGCCGGCGTCCGCGAATTGTTCGCGGAGCAGCGCGTAGCCGGCCGGGTCATCGTGCACCAGGTCGCCGGTCAGCAGGAATGCGTCCGGGTCGCGGATGGCGGCGCCGCGCGTGCGCCAAGCAGCGCGCGAGGGTCGCGGCGGTCGGGACGCCACGCACCCGCATGTCCGGCGATCCGGAGAGATGCGGGTCCGTGAACTGCAGTACGCGCACTTAGTAACGGTAGTGGTCGGGCTTGAACGGCCCGGTGGCGGGAATGCCGAGGTAGCGCTCCTGCTCGGCCGTCAGCGCCGTGAGCTTCGCGCCGATGCGCCCGAGGTGCAGCCGCGCGACCTTCTCGTCGAGCGACTTCGGCAGCACGTACACGCGATGCTCGTACTTGCCGCCGTGGGCGAACAGCTCGATCTGCGCCAGCACCTGGTTGGTGAACGAGTTCGACATCACGAACGACGGGTGCCCCGTCCCGCAGCCGAGGTTCACGAGGCGTCCCTCGGCCAGGACGATGATGCGCTTGCCGTCGGGGAAGATGACGTGGTCGACCTGCGGCTTGATGTTCTCCCAGCGGTACTGCCGGAGCGAGGCGATGTCGATCTCGCTGTCGAAGTGCCCGATGTTGCAGACGATCGCCTGGTGCTTCATCCGGCGCATGTGGTCGTGGCCGATCACGTTCACGTTGCCGGTCGCGGACACGAAGATGTCGGCCTTGTCGCAGGCGTCGTCCATCGTCACGACGCGGTAGCCCTCCATCGCCGCCTGCAGCGCGCAGATCGGGTCGATCTCGGTGACCCACACGGTGGCGCCGAGCCCGCGCAGCGACTGCGCGCAGCCCTTGCCGACGTCGCCGTAGCCGGCGACGAGCGCGATCTTGCCCGCGATCATCACGTCGGTCGCGCGCTTGATGCCGTCGACCAGCGACTCGCGGCAGCCGTAGAGGTTGTCGAACTTCGACTTGGTGACCGAGTCGTTGACGTTGATCGCCGGGAAGGGCATGCGGCCCTCGGCCGCCATCCTGTAGAGGCGCTTGACGCCGGTGGTCGTCTCCTCGGTCACGCCCCGGATCTCGGCGAGGCGCGCCGAGTACCAGCCGGGCTGCGACTCGAGGCGCTTCCTGATCGACGCGTAGAGCGCGACCTCTTCCTCGTTGGCGGGCTTCGCGATGACCGACGGGTCCTTCTCGGCCTGCGCGCCGAGGATCAGGAGCAGCGTCGCGTCGCCGCCGTCGTCGAGGATCATGTTGGCGTGCTTGCCGCCGGGCCAGTCGAAGATGCGGTGCGCGAACTCCCAGTACTCGTCGAGCGTCTCGCCCTTGTACGCGAACACCGGGACGCCCGCGGCGGCGATCGCGGCGGCGGCGTGGTCCTGGGTCGAGAAGATGTTGCACGAGGCCCAGCGCACGCTCGGCGCCGAGCGCGGCGAGCGTCTCGATCAGCACCGCGGTCTGGATCGTCATGTGCAGCGAGCCCGCGATGCGCGCGCCCGCGAGCGGCTGTGACTTCGCGAACTCGTCGCGGACCGACATCAGGCCCGGCATCTCGGTCTCGGCGATCGCGATCTCGCGCGCGGCCGAAGTCGGCCTGGCCGATGTCGGCGACGCGGTAGTCCTTGAACTGGGTGTTGATCACGGCATTCATGGTCATTTCTCTCCTTTGCGAGCGAGAGCGCCGTTGCCATTCGCGTCCCTCGAGCCTGGCGGGCGAAGCCCGTTGCAACGCTCCTCGGAGGACACCGGGGACTGTCACCTTTGGCCGTCCGGCCAAAGGGGACTGTCCCCTCCTAAAGACGAGCTGCCTTCTTCAGAGCCTCCGCCCGGTCGGTCCGTTCCCAGCTGAAAGCCGTGAACCGGTCCCGGCGGCGGCCGCTGCCGCGGACATCGTCCTGCCAATCGTATTCCATCTCGGCGGTTCGCGCCCGAAATGCCCGTAGGAGGCGGTTTCACGGTACATCGGGTGGATCAGGTCGAGCATGCTGGATGATGCCAAACGGCCGCAGGTCGAAGTGCGCCGCGACGAGCTTTTCGAGACGTGCGTCGCGGAATGCGGCCGGTGCCGAACGAGTCTCACCGACACCGACGTCGGCTTCGCCACGCCGATCGCGTAGGACACCTGGATCTCGCAGCGCTGCGCGAGGCCGGCCGCGACCAGGTTCTTCGCGACATATCGCGCGGCGTAAGCCGCGGAGCGGTCGACCTTGGACGGGTCCTTGCCCGAGAACGCGCCGCCGCCATGGCGGGCCATGCCGCCGTAGCTGTCGACGATGATCTTGCGCCCGGTCAGGCCGCAGTCGCCGACCGGTCCGCCGATCACGAAGCGGCCGGTCGGGTTGATGTGGTACTTCGTGCGCCGGCTGAGCCAGCGCGCCGGCAGCACCGGCTTGATGATCTCCTCCATCACGGCTTCGCGCAGGGCCTTCTGGCTGACGTCCGGCGCGTGCTGGGTGGAAAGCACGACGGCCTCGATGCCGACCGGCCGATGGTCGTCGGTAGGCGAAGGTGAGCTGGCTCTTGGCGTCGGGCCGCAGCCACGGCAGCTTCGGCTGCCTGCCCTTGCGGACCTTCGCCTGCCGCTCGACCAGCTTGTGCGCGTAATGGATCGGCGCGGGCATGAGCGCCGTCGTCTCGTCGCTGGCGTAGCCGAACATCAGGCCCTGGTCGCCGGCGCCCTGGTCCTCGGGATCGCCCGCGATCGACGCCCTGCGCGATGTCGGGCGACTGCTTGCCGATGATGTTGACGACGCCGCAGGTCCGGCCGTCGAACCCGACGTCGGAAGAGGTGTAGCCGATGTCGCAGATGACGCCGCGCACCAGCGACTCGAGGTCCACCCAGGCCCGGGTCGTGATCTCGCCCGCGACCACCGCGACGCCCGTCTTGACGAGCGTTTCGCAGGCGACGCGCGCCTCGCGGGTCGCGCGCGAGGACGGCGTCCAGCACGGCATCGGAAATCTGGTCGGCCACCTTGTCCGGGTGCCCTTCGGAAACCGACTCGGAAGTGAACAGGTAGTCGCCTGACATCGAAAAATTATACGCCATGGGCGACAATGCGCGTTTCCCGCCGGAGTGTCCCGATGCCGAGCCGACGCGAGCTTGCCAATGCCATCCGGGCCCTCAGCATGGATGCCGTGCAGCGCGCCAACTCGGGCCACCCGGGCATGCCGATGGGCATGGCCGACATCGCCGAGGTGCTCTGGCGCGACTTCCTGAAGCACAACCCCGGCAACCCCGGCTGGGCCGACCGCGACCGCTTCGTGCTGTCGAACGGCCATGGCTCGATGCTGCTTTATTCACTACTCAATCTGACCGGCTACCCGCTCGGCATCGACGAAATCAGGAACTTCCGCCAGCTCGGCTCGCGCACCGCGGGCCATCCCGAGCACGAACTCGCGATCGGCATCGAGACGACGACCGGCCCGCTCGGCCAGGGACTCGCGAACGCGGTCGGCATGGCGCTGGCCGAGAAGAAGCTCGCCCTGTCGTTCAACCGTCCCGGCCACGACATCGTGGACCACCACACCTGGGTGTTCCTCGGCGACGGCTGCCTGATGGAGGGCATTTCGCACGAGGCCTGCGCGCTCGCCGGGACCTGGGAGCTCGGCAAGCTCATCGCCTTCTATGACGACAACGGCATCTCGATCGACGGCGAGGTCGCGGGCTGGTTCACGGACGACACGCCGAAGCGCTTCGAGGCCTACGGCTGGCAGGTGATTCGCGCCGTCGACGGACACGACCCGGAGGCGGTCGCGCGCGCGATCCGCCGCGCGAAGCGCGAGAAGGGCAAGCCGACGCTGATCTGCTGCAAGACCGTCATCGGCTACGGCGCGCCGAACAAGCAGGGCAAGGAGGAAAGCCACGGCGCAGCCCTCGGCGACGGAGGAGGTCGCGCTCGCGCGCAAGACGCTCGACTGGCCGCACGAGCCCTTCGTCGTCCCGGACGAGATCCGCGCGGGCTGGGACGCGCGCGCGGCCGGCAAGCGCGCCGAAGCGCGCTGGCGGCGCCGCTTCAAGGCTTACCGGCAGCAGCACCCGCAACTCGCCGCGGAGTTCCTGCGGCGAACGGCTGGCGCATCTGCCCGAGGGTTTCGAGTGCTGGATCGGGGAGGGCGCCGCGGCGGCGCAGGCGGCGGCACAGCCGGTCGCGACGCGCCAGAGCTCGCAGGCCGTGCTGAACGGCCTCGGCCCGAAGCTGCCGGAACTGCTCGGCGGCTCCGCGGACCTCACTGGCTCCAACAACACGCGCATCAAGGGCACCGCAGCCGTACACCGCCGCGACGCCTGCCGGCGACTACCTGCATTACGGCGTGCGCGAGTTCGGCATGGGCGCGATCATGAACGGCATCGCGCTGCACGGCGGCTACGTGCCGTTCGGCGGCACCTTCCTCGTCTTCTCGGACTATGCGCGCAGCAGCCTGCGCATGGCCGCCATCATCGAGACCGGCAGCATCTTCGTGCTGACCCACGACTCGATCGGCCTCGGCGAGGACGGCCCGACGCACCAGCCGGTCGAGCATCTCGCGTCGCTGCGCATGATCCCGCGCATGGAAGTCTGGCGGCCCTGCGATACCGCGGAGACCTGGGTGGCCTGGGGCGCGGCGATCCGCGCGCCGGCAGGCGCCGACTGTCCTGGCGCTGACGCCGGCAGGCACTGCCGCAGCAGCCGCGCGACGCCGGCGCAGCTCGCGGCCATCGCCCGCGGCGGCTACGTGCTCGTCGACTGCAGGCGCGAATCCCGACTGCATCCTGATCGCGACCGGCTCGGAGGTCGCGCTCGCGGTCGACGCCGCGCGCGAGCTCGAGCGCCGCGGCCGCAGGGCGCGGGTCGTCTCGATGCCCTGCACCAGCGTCTTCGACGCGCAGGACGCCGACTGGCGCGACGCCGTGCTGCCGCCCGGCGTCGGCGCCCGCGTCGCGATCGAGGCCGGCGTCACGGACGGCTGGTGGCGCTACGTCGGCCCGCGCGGCCGCGTCGTCGGCATGCACGGGTTCGGCGCCTCGGCGCCGGGCAAGGACCTGTTCAGGCATTTCGGATTCACGCGCCGCCGCCGTCGTGGAGGCGGCGGAGTCGATCGTTACCAACGGAGAGTAGGCACCATGGCGATCAAGGTAGGCATCAACGGTTACGGCCGCATCGGGCGCAACATCCTGCGCGCCCTCTATGAAGGCAAGCGCAACGGGTGACATCAGCATCGTCGGGATCAACGACCTCGGCGACGCGAAGACGAATGCGCACCTGACGCGCCACGACACGGCCCATGGCCCGTTCCCGGGAAAGGTCGAGGTGGACGGCAACCACATGGTCGTGAACGGCGACCGCATCCGCGTGCTGGCCGAGCGCGACCCGGCCAAGCTGCCGTGGGGCGAGCTCGGCGCCGAGATCGTGCTCGAGTGCACCGGGCCTGTTCGCCAGCAAGGAGAAGGCCGGCAAGCACCTCGCGGGCGGGGCGAAGAAAGTCGTCATCTCGGCGCCCGCGGACGGCGTCGACGCGACCATCGTCTACGGCGTCAACCACGAGACGCTGCGCAAGGACATGACGGTCATCTCGAACGCTTCCTGCACCACGAACTGCCTGGCGCCGCTGGTGAAGGCGCTGCACGAGGGCCTCGGCGTCGTGTCGGGCATCATGACGACCGTGCACGCCTACACCAACGACCAGGTGCTGACGGACGTGTACCACTCGGACCTGCGCCGCGCGCGCTCGGCGACGATGTCCATGATCCCGACCAAGACCGGCGCCGCCGCCGCGGTCGGCCTCGTGCTGCCGGAGCTGAAGGGCAAGCTCGACGGCTTCTCGGTGCGCGTGCCGACGATCAACGTCTCGTTCGTCGACCTCTCCTTCGTCGCGAAGCGCGCGACCACGGCTGCCGAGGTCAACGAAATCCTGAAGAAGGCCTCCGACGGCTGCGCTCCAGGGCATCCTCGAGTACACCGAAGAGCCGCTCGTGTCGGTGGACTTCAACCACAACCCGGCCTCCGGCACCGTCGACGCGCCGCTCACCAAGGTGCTGGACGGCACGCTGGTCAAGGTCTGCGCCTGGTACGACAACGAATGGGGCTTCTCGAACCGCATGCTCGACACGACGCTCGCCTGGGCGCGCGCGAAGTAACCGGGCGGTGAAAGCGATCCGCATGACGGACCTCGCGCTCGCGGGCAAGCGCGTGCTGATCCGCGAGGACCTCAACGTGCCCGATCGCAGACGGCCGCGTGACGAGCGACGCGCGCATTGCGCGCTGCCGCTGCCGACGATCCGCTCTGCCGCGGAAAGCGGCGCCCGCGTGCTGGTGATGTCGCATCTCGGCCGGCCGAAGGAGGGCGAGCGCGATCCCGCGCTTTCGCTCGCGCCCGTCGCGAAGGCCCTCTCCGGGCTCCTCGGCAAGCCGGTGCGGCTGCACGAGGGCGAGCTCGAGGCCGCGTCCGCGGAGCCCGGCGAGGTCGTGCTGCTCGAGAACGTGCGCTTCACTGAAGGGCGAGAAGAAGGACGACCCGGCGCTCGCGGCGCGCATGGCGGCGCTCTGCGACGTGTTCGTGATGGACGCTTTCGGCACGGCGCACCGCGCCGAGGCGAGCACGCACGGCGTCGCGCTCGCCGCGCCCGTCGCCTGCGCGGGCCCGCTGCTGGCCGCCGAGCTCGACGCGCTCGGGCGCGCGCTCGACGATCCCGACGCGCCCGCTCGTCGCGGTCGTCGGCGGCTCGAAGGTCTCGACCAAGCTCGACGGTGCTCGAGAGCCTCGATCGCCAAGGTGGACCAGCTGGTGGTCGGCGGCGGCATCGCCAACACCTTCCTCGCCGCGACCGGCGTCGCGGTCGGCAAGTCGTCTGCACGAGCCCGACATGCTCGACGTCGCGAAGCGGCTGCTCGCGCAGGCCAGCGCGCGCGGCGTCGCGCATCCCGATGCCGACCGACGTCGTGGTCGCGACGCGAGTTCGCGGCGACGGCGCTAGGCCGAGATCGCATAGCCTGCGGCCGCGGTCGGCGCCGACGAGATGATCCTCGACATCGGGCCGGCGTCGGCGCGAGCGCCGTCGCCGGCGATCGTCGCAGAAGGCCGGCACCGTCATCTGGAACGGCCCGCTCGGCGTCTTCGAGTTCGACGCGTTCGGCGGCGGGACGCAGGCGCTGGCCGAGGCGATCGCGCAGAGCCCGGCGTTCTCGATCGCGGGCGGCGGCGACACGCTCGCCGCGATCGAAAAGTACGGCATCGAGCGCGGATATCTCCTATATTTCGACCGGCGGCGGCGCCTTCCTCGAATTCGTCGAGGGCAAGACGCTGCCGGCGGTCGCCGCGCTCGAGCGGCGCGCATCGGGGAGCTGACATGGCAAGACGCACCAAGATCGTCGCGACGCTCGGCCCCGCCACCGACAGCGACGCGCGATGGCCGACCTGATCGCGGCCGGCGTCGACCTGGTCCGCGTCAACTTCTCGCACGGCAGTTTCGACGAGCACGCGCGAGCGCATCGAGCAGGCGCGGGCGTGCCGCGGCCCGAAGCAGGGCCGCGTGGTCGGCATCCTCGGCGACCTGCGCGGTCCCGAAGGTGCGCATCGAGCGCTTCGCCGCCGGCAGCGTCATGCTGGCCGAGGGCGAGCGCTTCACGCTCGACCCGTCGCTCGACCCGAAGGCCGGCACGCGACGGCATCGTCGGCGTCGCCTACGAATCGCTGCCGCGCGACGTGCGCGCCGGGCGACACGCTGCTGCTGAACGACGGCCTGATCGCGCTCGAGGTCACCGGCGTCGAAGGCACGCAGGTGCACACGCGCGTCCTGACCGGCGGCGAGCTCTCCGACCAGAAGGGCCTCAACAAGCAGGGCGGCGGACTGTCCGCCGGCGCGCTGACCGCCAAGGACCGCGAAGACATCCGCATGGCCGCGAAGCTCGGCGTCGACTACCTCGCGGTCTCCTTCGTGCGCGACCGGCACGACATCGCGGAGGCCTGGGACCTGCTGCGCGCGGCCGGCGGCGAGGGCCGCATCGTCGCCAAGATCGAGCGGCGCGAGGCCATCGACAACCTCGAGTCCATCATCGACGAGACCGCCGCCGTGATGGTCGCGCGCGGCGACCTCGGCGTCGAGCTCGGCTATGCCGAGCTCACCGGGCTGCAGAAGCACATCATCGCGCGCGCGCGCGCGAAGAGCCGGCTCGTGATCACCGCGACGCAGATGATGGAGTCCATGATCCACGCGCCGGTGCCGACGCGCGCCGAAGTCTCGGACGTCGCCAACGCGGTGATGGACGACACCGACGCCGTGATGCTCTCGGCCGAGACCGCGGTCGGACGCCACCCGGGCCGCGTCGTGCGCGCGATGGCGCAGGTGATCGAGGGCGCGGAGAAGTGGCAGCAGTCGAACCGGCCGGACCTGCGCACGGACGGCGAGTTCCTGCGCACGGACGAGGCCATCGCCGCGGCGGTGATGTACACCGCGAACCACCTCGACGTGCGCGCGATCGTCGCGCTGACCGAGTCCGGCTCGACCGCGCTGTGGATGTCGCGCATGCGTTCGGACATCCCGATCTACGCCTTCACTCGCCACGCCGCGACGCAGCGGCGCGTGACGCTCTATCGCGGCGTGTACCCGGTCGACTTCGACGTCACGCACCCGCGCCCGGAGCAGATGTATGCCGGCGATCTTCGAGCGCCTGATGCGCGACGGGCTCGCCGCCGAGGGCGACCTGATCATCGTCACCAAGGGCGAGTTCTCGGGCGTCTCCGGCGGCACGAACTCCATGAAGATCCTCAAGGTCCAGCGAAACCCGCAATGAGCCGGCCGGCCGCGGATCCTCGCCTGGGTCCTCGGCACGCTGGCATCGCTCGCGGTCGCAGCCGTGGCCGCGGCCTGGCTGGTCCTGCGCGCGAGTCTCCCGCACATCGAGGGCGAGACGCGAGTCGCCGGACTTCGGCCCCCGTAGCAATCGAGCGCGATGCCGGCGGGCGTGCCCGTGATCCGCGGCGCGACGCGCGTGGACGTCGCGCGCGCGACGGGCTACGCGCACGCCCAGGACCGGCTGTTCCAGATGGACCTGCTGCGCCGCACGGGCGCCGGCGAGCTGGCGGCGCTGCTCGGCGCGGGCCTGCTCGACGCCGACCGCCGCCATCCGCACGCACCAGTTCAGGCAGCGCGCGCGCGAAGGCGCTCGCGGCGCTCGCCGACGGCGAGCGCGGCGCTGCTCGATGCCTACGCCGCAGGCGTGAATGCGGCGCTCGCGATCGCTCGGTGCGCGGCCCTTCGAGTACTGGCTCCTGTCGGCCAGTCGCCTTCGCCCTGGCGGGCCGAGGATTCGCCTGCTCGTCGTCCATGCGATGTGGATCGACCTGCAGGGCCTCGACGACGCGGACGAGCAGCAGCGCGGCCGCCTCGCCGCGGCACTGCCGGAGCTCCGTCTATCGCCTGCTGGTCGAGCCCGGATCCTCGATGCGAGGCGCCGCTCGACGGCAGCCGCCTTGCCGCAGGTGCCGATGCCGCGGCCGGAGCAGTACGACCTGCGCACGCTCGATCCCGCGCGCTGTTCGAGCGCGCTCGATGCGCACGGCTGGCTCGATCACGCGACCGTGCGAAGGTCGGCAGCAACAACTGGGCGGTAGCCGGCAGCCCGCAGCGCCAGACGGCGGCGCGCTGGCTCGCGAACGACATGCACCTGGGCCTGCGCGTGCCGAACATCTGGTATCGCGCGCGGCTCGTCGTCACGGTCGAAGAGGCATCGACGTCACCGGCGTCACGCTGCCCGGGCCTGCCTGCCGATCATTGCCGGCAGCAACGGCCGCGTGGCCTGGGGGTTCACCAACAGCTACGGCGACTTCCAGGACCTCGTGCGCGCTCGAGCCGGGCGCCGGAAGTCGGCAGACCTACCTGACCGCCGGCGGGGCGCGCCATTCGACGTCGACATCGAGACGATCGAAATCGCAGGCGGCGAGCCGAGTGGCGCTCGAGGTGCGCGGCACGGTCTGGGGTCCGGTCATCGGCGACGATGGCCAGGGACACGCAGCTGGCGCTCGCCTGGACCGCGCATCGCGCGGGCGCGACCGACATGGCGCTGCTCGGGCTCGAGCGGGCGCGCAATCTCGACGAGGCCGCGACTGCCATCTGGCGGCGCAGGCATGCCCGGGCAGAACGTGATGATCGCCGATGCCGACGGCCGAGTCGGCTGGGTGCTGTCGGGCAGGCTGCCGCGGCGCCAGGGTATCGACGCCCTGCGGCCCTCGGCCTGGCACCGGCCGGGTGCCGGCTGGAACGGCTGGGTCCCGCGCGAGGAGGGTCCGCGCCTGCTCGATCCGCCGCAGGGCTTTGCCTGGAGCGCGAATGCGCGCGTCGTCGGCGGCGAGGCTTTCGCGCGGATCGGCGACGGCGACTACGCTGCCGCCGCGCGCGCGCGGCAGATCCGCGGCCGGCTCGCAGCACTCGAGCGCGCGACGTCCCGCCGACATGCTGGCCATCCAGCTCGACGATCGCGCCGACTACGTCGGCGCGCTGGCAGCCGCTCATGCTGCGCGCGCTCGAGCGCGCCGGTCTCGACGAGGCTGCGAGGCTCGTCGCCGGCTGGAGCGGGCACGCGGCGGTCGGCGACGCGGGTTATCGGCTCGCTGCGGGATTTCGAGCGCAGGTGTCGCGGCGCGCGCGTTCAGCATGATCGCTGCTCCCGCGATCGCACGCTGGCCCGACTATGCCTGGCGCGCACCGGAGCGGTTCACGGAGGTTGCCTGGCGGCTCGTCGGTGCGCGGCCGCAGAACCTGCTCGATCCGCGGTTCGCCGATTGGGACGCGTGGCTCGCCGACGTGGCGCGCCGTTCCGCGCTGGACATGCCGGCGCATTGCGCGAACCTCGCCGGCTGCAACTGGGGTGCCGTCAACACCGTGCGAATCCGGCACCCGATCAGCGAATCGCTGCCCGCACTGGCGGGCTTCCTCGACATGCCGTCCGAGCCGCTGTCGGGCGACTGGTCCGTGCCGCGCGTGCAGTCGCCGCAGCTTCGGCGCGTCGGAACGATTCGCGCGTCTCGCCAGGGCGCGAAGCCGAGGGTTACCTGCACATGCCGGGCGGGCAGAGCGGCCATCCCCTGTCGCCGTTCTATCGTGCGGGACACGCGGACTGGGCGCAGGGTCGTCCGTCTCCGTTCTTGCCGGGACCGGCCGCGCACGTCCTGCGGCTCACGCCAGAAGGCGCCTGATCGTTCGCGGCGCGCTATGATCGCGTCTTCGGGAATGCGGAGGAGAGGTTCGTGCCAGCGAGAAAACCCACGGCCGCCGCGCTCGCGGCGGGACTGATCGTCGTGTGCTCCTGGGCGACGGCCGCGGAGCCGCCCGCCAGGCTGTCTCCGGATGCGGAACGCGGCAGGTACTTGGTGCAGATTGCGGGCTGCAACGACTGCCACACGGAGGGTTATGCCCTCGCAAATGGCGACATCGAAGAGTCGAAGTGGCTCACCGGCGACGCCCTCGGCTGGCGCGGGCCCTGGGGCACAACCTACGCTGCCAACCTGCGGCTGACCGTGAAGGACAAGACCGCCGAGGAATTCGTCACGCTGGCGCGCAGCCCGTTGCGCCCCCCGATGCCTTACTTCAACTTGCGCGCAATGACGGACGGTGACGTCAAGGCGATCTACGCCTACCTGAAGCATCTCGGTCCAGCCGGCAAGCCAACGCCCGCCTACGTGCCGCCGGACAAGACGCCCGCCGGCCCGTTCGTCCAGTTCCCCGCGCCGCCGCCGGCGCCATAGTCGACAATCACGCCACTGGGGAGAACATCGATGCTCGACCTGCGCCGGGCCTTCGGCCTGCTTGGCCTGCTCATGGCATTTGCCGGCGGTGCGGAACCGGTCGTCGTCGAGGCCGACGGCTACGTCGACGTGGTTGCCGGCCGCGTCGTGTCGCCCGCGGTGATCGTCGTCGACGGCGAGCGCATCGTCGCGGTCAACCCGCCGGCGCGTCCCGCCGGCGCGAGGACGATCGCGCTGCCGGGCCACACCTTGCTGCCGGGCCTCATGGACGCGCACGTCCACCTCAACTACATCATCGGCGAGGGCTGGGAGACGGAGCCCGTCCGCTTCACGGCCGGCGACTTTGCGCTGCGTGCCCTGCCGCATGCGTACAAGACGCTGCTCGCGGGATTCACGACCGTGCGCGACCTCGGCACCGGGCTTGGGTTCTCGGACGTCGCGCTGATGCGCGCGATCGACGCGGGCTGGGCCGTCGGCCCGCGCGTGATACCGGCGGGCCACGCGCTATCGACCACGGGCGGCCACTGCGACCAGACCACCGGCCTCGGTCCCGGCGTCGTGCCGCCGGAGTTCGTGTCCGGCACGGCCGACGGAGTGGACGAAGTGCTGAAGGCCGTCCGCTACCAGATCAAGCACGGCGCGAAGGTCATCAAGATCTGCGCCACCGCGGGCGTGCTGTCGTTCGAGGGCCCGGCGGGCGCGCAGCAGTATTCCCTCGAGGAGCTTCGCGCGGCGGCGGAAGAGGCGCACCGGCACGGCCTCAGGATCGCGGCGCACGCGCACGGCACGGAGGGCATCGTCGCCTCGAGCGAGGCGGGCATCGACAGCCTCGAGCACAACTCGATGATGACGGGCGAAGCCGTGGCGGTGATCCGGAAGAATGGAACCTTCGTGACGCCCAACATGCACCTGATCGACGCGCTCGACGTGTCGACCCTGCCGCCGCTCCTCGCCGACAAGCAGCGCTACCTCGCGCCACTCGCGGTCGAGAGCTTCAAGCGGGCGCTGAAGAACGGGCTCAAGGTCGCCTTCGGCACCGATGCCGGCGTGTTTCCCCATGGTGATAACGCCAGGGAGTTCACGGCGCGCGTCCGCCACGGCGACACGCCCCTGCACGCGATCCGCAGCGCAACGCTGGTGAACGCCGAGCTGTTCGACACGCCGGACCGCGGCAAGATCGAGGCGGGGCTGCTCGCCGACCTCGTCGCGGTCGCCGGTAACCCGCTCGAGGACGTCAAGCTCCTCGAGGACGTGCGATTCGTCATGAAGGGCGGTGTCGTCTACAAGACGCCGCAGTAGGTCGCCCCGCTATTGCAGCGAGCGCATCGCATGGTCGAGGCCAGCGAGCGTCAGCGGGAACATCCGGTCCTCCACCAGCTCGCGCGTGATGCGGATCGAGGGCGTGAACTCCCAGCGGTCCCGGGGCTCGGGATTGAGCCAGGCGTGGCGCGGGAAGCTCGCGAGCAGCCGCTTCATCCAGGCCGCGCCCGGTTCCTCGTTCCAGTGCTCGATGCTGCCGCCCGGCTGCAGGATCTCGTAGGGGCTCATCGTCGCGTCGCCGACGATCACCAGCCGGTAATCGTGGCCGTAAGTGCGCAGGAGCTGCGGCAGCGGCGTGCGCTCGCCATGGCGCCGCCGGTTGTCCTTCCACACCGACTCGTAGACGAAATTGTGGAAGTAGAAGTGCTCCAGGTGCTTGAACTCGCCGCGCGCCGCGGAGAACAGCTCCTCGCAGACGCGCACGTGCTCGTCCATCGAGCCGCCGATGTCGAGGAACAGCAGCACTTTCACGGCATTGTGGCGCTCCGGCACCATGCGGATGTCGAGCAGCCCCGCGCGGCGCGCGGTCGACTCGATGGTGGCATCGAGGTCGAGCGTGTCCGCCGCGCCCTGGCGCGCGAAGCGCCGCAGGCGCCGTAGCGCGAGCTTGACGTTGCGCGTGCCGAGCTCGACCGAGTCGTCGAGGTTCGCGAACTCGCGCCGGTCCCAGACCTTCACCGCGCGGCGGTTGCCGCCTTCGCCGCCGATGCGGACGCCCTCCGGGTTGTAGCCAGCGTTGCCGAACGGCGAAGTGCCGCCGGTGCCGATCCACCGGTTGCCGCCCTGGTGGCGGCCTTTCTGCTCCTCGAGGCGCTGGCGCAGCGTCTCCATCAGCGCATCCCAGCCGCCGAGCGCCTCGATGCGCGCCTTTTCCTCGTCGGTGAGCTGCGAGCGCCAGGCGTCTGCTCCAGCCAGTCGGCCGGGACTTCGGCCGCGAGCAGCGCCTCGAACGCGGCCTCCGCGCCCCTGAAGTGCGCGGCGAAGACGCGATCGAAGCGGTCGTAGTGGCGCTCGTCCTTGACCAGCACGGCGCGGGAGAGCAAGTAGAACTGCTCCACTGGCGAAAGGGGGACTGTCACCTTTGCCGGCCCTCTGGCAAAGGGGACCGTCCCCTCTGAAAGCGCCTCGAGCAACGCGAGGAACTCCGTCACGCTCACCGGCACGCCGCCGCGCGCAGCATCAGGAAGAAGCGGATCAGCATGGCGCAGCGCGCCGGTGGCGCCTAGCCCGGGCGGCCGGCGCGCCGGTTCAGGAACACCAGCTGCTCGAACAGGTGCACGTCCTGCTCGTTCTTGAGCAGCGCCCCGTACAGCGGCGGAATCGATGCCTTCGCGTCCTCGGCCCGCAGCGCCGCAGGCTCGATGTCCTCGGCGACGAGCAGCTTGATCCAGTCGAGCAGCTCGGAGGTGGACGGCTTCTTGCTTGCAGGCCCGGGCACCTCGCGGATGCGGTAGAACGCGCGAAGCGCCTCGGCGAGCAGCGCTTTCTTGAGGCCCGGGTGATGGACCGCGACGATGCGCTCCATGGTCGCGGCGTCCGGGAAGCGGATGTAGTGGAAGAAGCAGCGGCGCAGGAAGGCGTCGGGCAGCTCCTTCTCGTTGTTGCTGGTGATGAAGACGACCGGCCGGTGGCGTGCCTTCACGAGCGTCTGCGTCTCGTAGACGTAGAACTCCATGCGGTCGAGCTCGCGCAACAGGTCGTTGGGGAACTCGATGTCCGCCTTGTCGATCTCGTCGATCAGGAGCACGGCGCGCCGTTCGCTGTCGAACGCCCGCCACAGCATGCCGGGCACGATGTAGTTGGCGATGTCCTTGACGCGCTCGTCGCCGAGCTGGGAATCGCGGAGGCGCGAGACCGCGTCGTACTCGTAGAGCCCGTGCTGGGACTTGCTCGTGGACTTGACGTGCCACTCGAAGAGCGGCGCATCGAGCGCGCGCGCGACCTCGAGCGCGAGCTGCGTCTTGCCGGTGCCGGGCTCGCCCTTGACGAGCAGCGGGCGCCCGAGCGTGATGGCGGCGTTTACCGCGAGCGCGAGCTCGCGCGGTCGCGACGTAGCTCGCAGAACCGTCGAAGCGAAGGGGACGGTCACCTTCATTTCTCAAGTCGTGCTCGGCCATCGTGTTGGCTCGAATGAAGGTGACCGTCCCCTCCGATCAACCCTTCTTCGCCGCCGCCACGAGCTGCTTGAGGTCGGCGAGCACGATCTCGGAATGCCCGGCCGGCTTCACGTCCTGGTAGTGCTTCGCGATGCGGCCCTCGGGGTCGATGATGAAAGTGTCGCGCCGCGCCATCTTGGCGATGCCGACGTACTCCTTCAGCGTGCCGTAGGCCGTCGTCACCGACTTGTCGCTGTCGGCCAGAATCGGGAAGGGCAGGCTGTGCTGTTCCGAGAACGCCTTGTGCGAGGCGACGTCGTCCACGCTGATGCCGAGGATCGTGGCGCCGATTTCCCGGTAGGCAAAGATGTTGTCGCGGAACTCGCAGGCCTGGGTCGTGCAGCCGGGCGTGTTGTCCTTGGGGTAGAAGTACAGGACCACCCACTTGCCCTTGTAGTCCGCCAGGGCGTGCGTCTTGCCGGCCTGGTCCTGGAGCTCGAAGGCGGGGGCGGGGGAGCCGACCGCGGGTGGGTCCGCGGCGATCGCCGCACCCGCGAGCGCCAGCGCCAGTGTGGCGGCGGCGCCCTGCAGAATTCGCATCATGGGAAATCCTCCGGTTCAGGTGCCGTGCCGCGGGAGCGGCGGGCGCATTTCGCATAGTATCGCGACCTGTCATCCGATGACCACGCAATGGCAAGGGGGTTCCCGCCCATGAGCGGCACAGGGGCCGCGGGGCCGCGGATCGCACTGATGCTGCCGGGGGGTGGTGCGCGCTCCGCCTGGCAGGTGGGCGTGCTGAAGGCGATCGCGGGCTGGTATCCGGCGGGCGCCATCCTGCCCTTTCCGGTCGTCTGCGGCACGTCGGCGGGCGCAATCAACGCCGCGGTCCTTGCCGAACATGGCGACAGCTTCGCACGCGCCGCTGCCGAACTCGCGCGCGTCTGGGGCGGCTTCCGGATCGGCGACGTGTACCGCGCCGGCACGATCGACATGCTGCGCTCCGGCCTGCACCTCGTGCTCGCGCTCGCCACGGGCGGCTGGCTGCTGCCGGTGCCGCGCGCGCTCCTCGACAACTCGCCGCTGCGCGCGCTGCTGGCGCGCAACATCGACTTCGCGCGCCTGCGCGGGGCGATCGCCGGCGGGCAGCCGGACTCGCTCGCGATCAGCGCGACGTCCCTCACGCGTGGCGAGTCGGTCACGTTCGTCGAGAGCTCGCGTCCATTCGCGCCCTGGGACCGCGCTGGACGGCGCGGGGTGGCGGCGTCGATCGGGCTCGACCACCTGATGGCGAGTTCTGCCGTGCCGTTCCTGTTTCCGCCGGTCGCCATGTCTGGCGCCCATTACAGCGACGGCGCGCTGCGCCAGACGACGCCGCTCGCACCGGCGATCCACCTCGGCGCGGAGCGCATCCTCGTGATCGGCGTGCGCCATGCAGCCAGGCCGCGGATCGCCGCGGGGCCGCCGCCCAACATGGCCGAGCAGTTCGGACTCATGCTCGACGCCCTGTTCATGGAGGGCCTCCAGGCAGACCTCGAGCGGCTCAACCGGATCAACTCGATGCTCGACCACGCGCGGCCCGGGCCCGCCCCGCTCGGGATGCGCCGCGTCGAGACGCTGCTGTTGCAGCCGGAAGAAGACCCGGCCGACACGGCGCTCGCCCACCAGGCCGCCGTGCCGGGCACGCTGCGCTCGCTGCTGCGCGTCCTCGGCGCGCGCGACGCGCGCGGCAGCAGGCTCCTGTCCTTCCTGCTGTTCGAGTCGCCCTTCACGCAGGCGCTCATCGGCGCGGGCGAGCGCTGTGCGAACCGGCGGCGCGCCGAGATCAGTGCTTTCCTCGGGCTCGATGCCGCGTACGGCGCGCGCGTCGACTGAGGATCGCCAAAGTTCCTATGAGAGGAACAGCGCGCCGAATCCGAGCAGGGCGGCGAAGCCGACGACGTCGGTCACGGTCGTGAGGATGACGCCGCCGGCCAGCGCGGGGTCGATGCGCAGGCGCTTGAGCGTCAACGGGATCAGCACGCCCGCCATCGCCGCCGCCACCAGGTTGATGACGATCGCGACGAAGATGACCGCGGCGACGTCCCAGGTGCCGAACCATGCCCAGGTCACGAGCGCGATCACCGCGGCCCAGGCGAACCCGTTCAGCGCGCCGACGCCGAGCTCCTTATAGAAGAGCCAGCGCGCGTTCGCAGGCTGCACCTGGCCGACCGCGATGGCGCGGATGATGAGAGTGACGGTCTGCGTGCCCGCGATCCCGCCCATGCTCGCGACCACCGGCATCAGCACGGCGAGCGCGACGACCTTCTCGATCGTCGCTTCGAACAGGCCGACGACCCACGAAGCGAACAGCGCGGTGACGAGGTTGATGCCGAGCCACAGCGCGCGCCGGCGCGCCGACTTGCGCACGCCCGCAAAGACGTCCTCCTCGTCCTCGAGGCCGGCCGCGGCGAGCGCGGCGTGCTCGGCCTGCTCGCGCACGACGTCCACGACGTCGTCCACGGTGATGCGGCCGAGGAGCTTGCCCTCGGCCGATACCACGGCGGCCGAGAGCAGGTCGCGCGACTCGAACAGCGCTGCGACCTCGCGCGCCGGCATCTCCGGCGCGATCGGCGGCGCCTCGGGGTCCATGCCGCTGTTCGCGAGCGCCTGCGGCGTCGGCGGTCAGCAGGCGCGTCAGCGGCAGCGCGCCGAGGTAGTGGTCGTGCCGGTCGACGACGAACAGGCTGTCCGTTCGCTCCGGCAGCTCGCCGCGCATGGCGCAGGTAGCGCATCACGACTTCCATCGGCACGTCGGCGCGCACCGTCACGGTGTCGGTGTTCATGAGCCCGCCCGCCGTGTCCCCGGGGTAGGCGAGCAGGCGTCGACACGCGCTCGCGGTCGCGCTGGTCCATCGAGCGCAGCACCTGGCGCGTGAGCGCTTCCGGCAGCTCGGCGAGGAAATCGGCGAGGTCGTCGACGGCGAGGCCCTCGGTCGCCGCAACCAGTTCGCCGTGCTCCATGCTCGGCGACCAGCTCGCTGCGCACCTCCTCGGACAGCTCGACCAGCACGTCGCCCTGCGCCCCGGCGTCGACGAGCTGCCAGGCGACGGCGCGCTGCGCGGGCGGCAGCGACTCGAGGAGGTGAGCCACCTCGGCGGGATGCAGCGCGTCCACCATGCGGTCCGCCCCGCGCAGGCTCCCGGAGGCGAGGGCCTCCTGGATCGCGGCGACGCGTGCACCGCGGTCGTCGAGGGCGGGAGCGGGCTCGGTCACTGCGGGCAGAGCGTTGTGGCGCACGAGGAGCTGCGGGTACTTCGGGCGGAAGTGTGCCGCGAGCCGCTCGACGAGGTAGACGGAGCGGTGCTGGCCGCCGGTGCAGCCGATTGCGACAGTAAGGTAGCCGCGGTTGGCCTCCTCGTATTCGGGCAGCCGGCCCTCGATGAAGCGGATGAGGTCCTCGACCATCGTGCCGACGCGCGGGCTTGCCTCGAGGAACTCGACGACGCTTCGCGTCGCGGCCCGTGAGCGGCTGGAGCGCCGGCTCCCAGTACGGATTCGGCAGCGTGCGTGCGTCGAAGACGAAATCCGCGTCGCCGGGTGTCCCGTGCTTGAATCCGAACGACTCGAACAGGATCGACAGCCGGCCCGGCGCCCGCGGCTCGACGCGCCTGGCGATCAGCGCGCGCAGCGCATGCACGCTCATGCGCGAGGTGTCGATCACGAGGTCGGCGCTGTCGATCAGCGGGTGCAGCAGCCGCCGCTCCTCGGCAATCGCGTCGGCGAGGCTGATGCCGGCGCCGGCGAGCGGGTGCCGCCGGCGCGTCTCCGCGTAGCGGCGCAGCAGGACTTCGTCCTCGGCATGCAGGTACAGCACCTCGCAGCGCAGGCCCGAGCGGGAGAGGTCCGCGACCAGCGCAGGAATCGAGGCGAGGTCGTCGGGGCGGTTGCGCGCGTCGAGGCCGACGGCGAGGCGCCGGTAGATCGGCTCCTCGGTGCGCAGCGAGTGCGAGACGAGCGCCTGCACGAGGCCCGCCGGGATGTTGTCGATGCAGTACCAGCCGAGGTCCTCCAGCATGTTGAGCGCGACGCTCTTGCCGGATCCCGACAGGCCGCTGACGACGACGAGGCGGGTCATGCTGACTGCTGCCGCGGGGTCAGTCCAGGCGGCCGCGCGCGACGTCCGCGGCGTGGTGGTCGACGAGCTTTTCCTTGTGCTTGCGCACCATGCGGTCGAGCTTGTCGGCGAGGGCGTCGATCGCGGCGTACATGTCGGCGTCCTTCGCGTCGGCGTAGATCACGGCGCCGCTCACGCCGATCGACGCCTCGGCCTTGTGCTCCAGCTTTTCCACGGTCAGGATGCAGCGCACGTCGACGACACGCTCGAAATGGCGCAGCACGCGCTCCAGCTTCTTGCGGACGTACTCGCGCAGCGGCGGCGTAACCTCGACGTGGTGGCCGGTGAGCGTCAACTGCATGGTCCTGTCCTCCTTGTCGCCTGTCGAACGTTCCGCGATTCAGCGCCCGGCCGCATGCCGGCGCGTGCTCGAGGGCGCGATGCCGAGCGCCTCGCGATACTTGGCCACGGTGCGCCGCGCGACCTGCACGCCGTCGGCCGCGAGCATCTCCACGATCTCTGGTCCGAAAGCGGCTTGCCGGGCGCTTCCGCGGCGACCAGCCTCCTGATCTTGGCACGGATCGCCGTCGATGAGATCCCCGGCTCCGTCGTCGGCGGCGCACCTGGCTCGAGAAGAAGAACCGGAACTCGAAGACGCCGCGCGGCGTGTGCAGGTACTTGCCCGTGGTGACGCGCGAGATCGTCGACTCGTGCATGCCGACCGCCTCGGCCACGTCCTTGCAGGATCATCGGCTGCATCGACTCCTCGCCGCTGTCGAGGAAGGCCTGCTGGCGCTCGACGATCGTGCGCGCGACGCGCAGCATCGTGTCGTTGCGGATCTCGAGGCTCCGCAGCAGCCAGCGCGCCTCCTGCAGCTGGGTGCGCAGCACCGCGTGGTCCGGGCGCGGGTGAGCATGCCGGCATAGCCCTCGTTCACGCGGATGCGCGGCAGTGCCGCCGGGTTGAGCTCGACCACCCAGCCCTGCGGCGTGCGCCGCGCGTAGACGTCCGGCACGACGTACTCGGTGCGCGTCGCCTGGATCGCCGCGCCCGGGGCGCGGGTGGCAGCTGCGCACCAGCGCGAGCGCGACGTCGAGTTCCTCGCCGGTCACGTGCAGCTCGCGCTGCAGCGCCGCGAGCTCGTGGCCGGCGACCAGTTCGAGGTGGCGGTGGGCCAGGGTGCGGGCGGTGGCGAGTCCGGGCGTCGCCGGGATCGAGCTGCGCCAGCTGCAGCTCGATGCATTCCGCGACCGAGCGGGCGCCGACGCCGGCGGGATCGAACTGCTGCACGATGGCGAGCACGCGGCCGACGCCCGCCGCGTCCGTCCGCACGTCGCCCGCGACCGTGTCGGCGATCGCCTCGAGCGTCTCGGTCAGGTATCCGTCGTCGTTGATCGGCGTCGACGATGGCGCGGCCGATGGCCAGCGCGTCCGGCGGCAGGTGGGCGAGTTCGAGCTGCCAGGTGCAGGTGGTCCTGCAGCGTGCGCCCCGATTCGTCGGCGAGCTCGAGCTCGCCATCGCCGCTTCCCGACCAGGGCGACTCGGACTCCGCTGGCGCTCGGTTCGGTCCATTCGTCGCCGATCTCGACCACCGGCTCGGACTCGCCGCCGTTGTCCGTCGTTTGCGTCGCCGGATTGCCCGGCCGGCTTCGCCTCCGCCGACCAGGTGGCGCTCGATGTCCTCTTCGGCCTCGAGCATGCACGTTCGTCTCGAGCGCCTCGAGCACCTGCGCCTGCAGTTCGATCGTCGGCAGCTGCAGCAGGCGGATCGCCTGCTGCAGCTGCGGCGTCATCGTCAGCTGCTGGCCGATCCGGAGCTGGAGGCTAGGTTTCATCATGCGGCGGCGGTGGCCTCGACTGCGGCCCCGCGGGCGGCGAATGCCGGCCTGTCAGAGCCTGAAATCCTGCCCCAAGTAGACCTTGCGCACGTCGGGATTTGCAAGGATCTCGTCCGCGGATCCGGACGCCAGCACGGTGCCCTGGTTGACGATGTACGCCCGGCTGCAAATCCCCAATGTTTCCCGCACGTTATGGTCCGTGATCAGCACGCCGATGCCGCGGTCGGCGAGGTGCCGGGCGATGCGCTGGATGTCGTGCACCGAGAGCGGGTCGACGCCCGCGAACGGCTCGTCGAGCAGGATGAAGGCGGGGTTCGCCGCGAGCGCGCGCGCGATCTCGACGCGCCGCCGCTCGCCGCCCGAGAGGCTCATGCCGACGTGGTCCCGCAGGTGGGCGACGTGCAGTTCCTCGAGCAGGCTCTTCGAGCGCCTCGTCCCGCGCCGCGTCGTCGAGGTCGCGGCGCGTCTCGAGGATCGCCTTCACGTTGTCGACGACCGATCAGCTTGCGGAAGATCGACGGCTCCTGCGGCAGGTAGCCGACGCCGCGCCGCGCGCGCGCGTGCATCGGCAGCCGCGTGATGTCCTCGCCGTCGAGCGTGATGCGCCCGCCGTCGCACGGGCACGAGGCCGACGATCATGTAAAAGGCGGTGGTCTTGCCGGCGCCGTTCGGGCCGAGCAGGCCGACGACCTCGCCGCTCGCGATCGAGAGCGACAGCGAGGAAACGACCTTGCGCTTGCGGTAGCTCTTCTCGAGGCTCCGTCGCCGACGAGCTCGCTCATGGTCTCGGGCTTCGGCTTTTCGCGGCGTGCGCTCGCCCGGCTGGATCGTGATCACGACCGGCTCGTCCGAGATGACGCGCTGCGTCACGGTGCTGTAGACGAGCGTCTCGCTCGCGACCTCGGTGCGCGCGTCCTTCAGCCAGGCGTCGCCCGTGAACTCCACGGTCCCGCGCTTCAGGTCGTAGTCGATGCGATTGGCGCGGCCCTCCGACTTCTCGCCCTCACGCTCGCTGCTCGAAGGTCGCGGGCGCCCCGGTCACGACGGCGCTCGCGATCTCGCCGCCGGCGAAGCGAACGTTCGCCGTGTCGCTCGCGAGCGTCCGACTCGGGCATCGATATGCGGACGCTTGCCGCTGAACTCCCAGGGCTGTCCTTGAAGTCGAGACCGTTCGCGACCGCGCGCTCGGCGGTGATGCGGACCTGGCCCTGGGTGATCGTGATCGCGTCGAACTTCAGCACGCCCTTCTGGAAGTCCAAGTCCTGCGAGCGTGCCTCGAGCTGGATCGGCAGCTGCTCGCGATCCTGCGCCGCCGCGGCCACGCAGGCGGCGAGCAGGGCGACCATGGCGAGGCTTACGGTGTGAAGCGGCCATTGACGTCGGATTCCAGGCGCAGCGTTCCGGACTTGAGGTCGGCGTGCATGCCGAGTCGCGTGCACGCGGTGCGCGCCGAAGGCGAGCTCGACGGGCGCGCGCGTGTCGGCGACCTCGGTCACCGGTGTCGAGCTGCAGGCGCGCGGTGCGCAGTTCCGCGGCGACCGGGTCTTCGCCCGGCTGGCCCGCGAGCCGGACGTCGCCCTCGAACTCGACGGTGCGCCCGCCCGGCGGCACGCGCGCCTCGTTCGAGGTCAGGTGCCAGACGCCGGCCGGTCGGGGCGTGGTAATCGACCGCGACATCGGACAGGCGCACGATGCCGCTCGCGGGATCCTCGTTGGCCGATATCGACTCGCAGCCCGATGCGAAGCTTTCCGTCGGTACCGAACTCCTCGAGGTCGACGCCCGTCAGGAAATAACCCGGCCGCGGTCGCGTCGTCGGCCGCTGCCGCCGGCTCGCGATCGACGACGCGCCATTGCACCAGCGCCGCGATCAGCGCCACGAGCCCCGCGAGCAGGACGAGGCGCGCGGTCACGACCCCAGCCCCCGCGCCGCCAGCAGGAAATCGCAGAACTCGCGCACGGCACCGCGGCCGCCGGCTGCGCGCGTCACGTGCCTCGCCGCCGCGAGCACGTCCGGGTGCGCGTCGGCGACCGCCGCGGGCAACCCGACCGCGGCCATCAACCCGAGGTCCGGCGTATCGTCCACGAGGCAGGCAACTCGGCGCGCGTCGATGGCGCTGCGCTCGAGGAGCTCGGCGAGGGCGAGCGCCTTGTCGCCGACGCCCTGCGTCACGTCGTCGACGCCGAGTTCGCGCATGCGGGCCGCGACTGCCGCCGATCGCCGGCCCGAGATCACGGCGACGGCGACGCCGGCGGCGATGAGCGCCTTGATGCCGTGGCCGTCGCGCACGTGGAAGGCCTTGAGGCTCTCGCCGTCAGGGCCGTACCACAGCCGCCCGTCCGTGAGCACGCCGTCCACGTCGAGCACGAGCAGGGCGATCTCCGCGGCCTGCGTCACATCACCCCCGCGCGCAGCAGGTCGTGCACGTTGAGCGCGCCGACCAGCCGGCCCGACTCGTCGAGCACGAGCAGGCCGTTGATCGCGTGCTTCTCCATCATGAGCACTGCCTCGGCCGCGAGCTCGCCCGGGCCGATCGACCGCGGGTCGCGCGTCATGACGTCCGCCATGGTGGTCGCGTGGACGTCGAGGTCGCGGTCGAGCGCGCGCCGGAGGTCGCCGTCGGTGAAGATGCCGACCACCCGTTCCGCGCCGTCCACGACGGCCGTGAGGCCGAGGCGCTTCCTGCGACATCTCGAGCAGGCCCTCGGTGAGCGGCGTCTCGGGCCGCACGACCGGCAGGTCCTTGCCGCGGCGCATGACGTCTGCGACGTGCAGCAGCAGGCGGCGTCCGAGCGTGCCGCCCGGGTGGGACCGCGCGAAGTCCGCCTCGGTGAATCCCCGGTGCTTGAGCAGTGCGACCGCGAGCGCGTCGCCCATCGCGAGCGCCGCCGTCGTGCTCGCGGTCGGGGCGAGGTTGAGCGGGCAGGCCTCGGCCGGCACGCTGACGTCGAGGTGCACGTCCGCCTCGCGCGCGAGCGTCGAAGCAGGGTTGCCGGTCATGGCGATGAGGCGCGCGTCCATCCGCTTGAACAGCGGCAGGATGGTGAGCAGCTCCACGGTCTCGCCCGAGTAGGAGATCGCGAGCACGACGTCGCCGCGGGTGACCATGCCGAGGTCGCCGTGGCTGGCCTCGGCCGGGTGCAGGAAGAATGCCGGCGTGCCGGTGCTGGCGAGTGTGGCGGCGATCTTGCCGCCGACGTGGCCCGACTTGCCCATCCCGGAGACGACCACGCGGCCGGTGCAGGCGAGCAGCATGCGGCACGCCTTCTCGAAGTCGCTGCCCAGGCGGTCGACCAGGGCGGCCACCGCGCGGGCCTCGATCCGGAGCGCCTCCCGTCCCATCTCGATCAGTCGCTGGCTTTCGGCGGCGTCGTTCATCGTGTGCGAGCGGCCTCCGGGCCCGGTGCGGCATCATACACCGCGCCTCCGGCAGCCCTTAGAATGCCGCCATGTCGCCGGCAGAGATCTCCCGAGCAAATCGAGGCCGCGCTTCCGGGCGCCACGGTCCGCGTCGCCTCCGACGACGGCGTGCACTTCGCGGCGCTCGTGGTCGCTCCGCAGTTCGCGGGCCTCGGCCGGATCGAGCGCCACCAGCTCGTCTACCGCGCGCTCGGCGGCGCGGTGGGCGGCACCATCCATGCGCTCTCGCTCGACACGCCGACGCCCGACGAGTGGGCGCGGCGCACCGGCTGAGCCCGCGCCGGCTTGGACAAGTTCCAGATCACGCGGCGGCCGCCGCCTCGACGGGCGAAGTGCGCGCCTCGGGCGCGAAGAACGCGGCGCTGCCGATCCTCGCGGCGGGCCTGCTCGCGGACGCGCCGGTCACGGTCGGGAACGTCCCCAGCCTGCATGACGTGACGACGATGATCCGGCTCCTCGGCCGGATGGGCGTCGCGGTCACGCAGGACGAGGGCGGCAGCGTCGAGGTCGACGCCAGCCGGTTCAGCGAGGCGGTCGCACCCTACGAGCTCGTCAAGACCATGCGGGCGTCGATCCTGGTCCTCGGTCCGCTGCTCGCGCGTCATGGCGAGGCGCGGGTCTCCCTGCCGGGCGGCTGCGCCATCGGGGCCCGGCCCGTGAACCTTCACGTTGCCGGGCTCGAGGCGATGGGCGCCGAGATCTCGATCGAGGGCGGCTACATCCTTGCCCGCGCAGGCCGGCTCGCCGGTGCGCGCATCGTCCAGGAAACGGTGACGGTGACCGGCACCGAGAACCTCATGATGGCCGCGACGCTCGCGAGCGGCCGCACCGTGCTCGAGAACGCGGCGCGCGAGCCGGAAGTCGTGGATCTCGCGGCCTGCCTCGTTGCGATGGGCGCGCATGATCACGGGCGCCGGCACCGACACGATCGTGATCGAGGGGCGCGAGCGTCTCGGCGGCTGCGAGCACCGCGTGCTGCCGGACCGCATCGAGACCGGCACCTTCCTGGTCGCCGGCGCCATCACTGGCGGCCACGTGCGCGTCACCGGGGCCGAGCCCGCGCACCTCGACGCGGTGATCGCGAAATTGCGCGAATCCGGCGCGAAGGTCGGCGTCGGAGTCGACTGGGTCGAGGTCGAGATGAAAGGGCGGCCGCGCGCCGTCGACCTGCGCACGGCGCCGCACCCGGGCTTCCCGACCGACATGCAGGCGCAGTTTGCCGCGCTCGACGCCATTGCCGACGGCGTCGGCACGATCGTCGAAACCATCTTCGAGAACCGGTTCATGCACATGCTGGAGCTGCGCCGCCTCGGCGCCGACGTGCGCATCGAGGGACACACGGCCGTGATCCATGGCGTGCCCCGGCTCTCGGGCGCGCCCGTCATGGCGACGGACCTGCGAGCTTCGGCGAGCCTGGTGCTTGCCGGGCTCGTCGCCGAGGGCACGACGGACGTGCAGCGCATCTACCACATCGACCGCGGCTACGGGCACATCGAGGACAAGTTGCGCGCGCTCGGCGCCGACATCCGGCGAATGGCGGGTCCCGCAACCTAGGACGAGCGCATTGCGCCGGCTTCCTGCGGGCGCTCCATCACCACGATGCGCACGTTGTGCTCCTGGCCCTCCGGCTCGCCGGGCGGGCGCCGCCACAGCCGCAGCCGGATCGGCTGGCCGGGTTTCAGCATGGCGACGCGCGCGAGCAGGTCCTGGGCGCCGCGCAGCGCCTTGCCGTTCACCTGCGTGATCACGTCGTTGCGCGCGACGCCCTGGGTGATGGCGGGACTGCCCTCGTAGACGAACCGTACGAGGACCGAGCCCTCGGGCGACGCCGGTGCGCTCGATCTCCTCCGGCGTGAGGTCGCGCGGCACGACGCCGATCCAGCCGCGCACCACCTTGCCGTCGCGGATGATCGCGTCCACGACGCCGCGCACCAGGTCGACCGGGATCGCGAAGCCGATGCCCTCGATGCCGGCCTGGCGGCCGGCGATCGCGCTGTTGAGGCCGACCAGCTTGCCGGTCGCGTCGACGAGCGCGCCGCCGGAGTTGCCGAAGTTGATCGCGGCGTCGGTCTGGATGAAGTTCTCGAACGTCGTCACGCCGAGCTGGCCGCGGCCGGTCGCGCTCACGATGCCCTGGGTCACGGTCTGCCCGAGCCCGAGCGGATTGCCGATCGCGAGCACCGGATCACCGACGCGCAGTCGGTCCGAGCGGCCGAGCGGCATGATCGGCAGCGTGCCGAGGCCGATCTTGAGCACCGCGATGTCGGTGTCCCGGTCGACGCCGACGAGCGTCGCGGGCGCGGTGCGATCGTCCTTGAGCTGTACCTGGATCTGCGCGGCGCGCGCGATCACGTGGTAGTTCGTGACGATGTGCCCGTGCACGTCGTAGATGATTCCCGAGCCGAGGCTGCGCTCCACGCGTTCCCGGTACTCCGGCCAGACGTCGCCGAACAGCTGGGCGAGCTGCGGCGGCAGCCCGGCGACGTTCCTGACGACGACGCGCCGCTCCGTGTTGATGTTGACGACGGCCGGGGCCGTGGCATCCACCGCGTCCGCGTAGCTCACGAACTGCGTGGTCGGTGACGCGGCCTCCGCGCCTTGCGGCTCGGTGGTGTCGGCGGCGCCGGCGGCGGCAGGTGGCGTCGTCGCAGGTTGCGCAACGTCCGGCACGGGCTTCAGCAACACCCAGGCGAGCGCGGCCGCGAGTCCCAATGCGACCCAAGGTGAGATCCAGCGCAACCACCCCGGAATGCCCGACATCGACGTGGCGGCCTCCGATTGACCACGAACGCCCGTGTATAATGCGGCAATCCCTCCAACGAACGAAAATCGACCGATGAGCGAGGCAATCGACAAGGGGCGGCGCCAGTTGTTGACCGCTGCAACCGCCCTGACGGGCGCCGCGGGCGTCGCATTCGCCGCCGTCCCGTTCCTCGCTTCCTGGAAGCCGAGCGCGCGCGCCAAGGCGCTGGGCGCCCCGGTCGAGATCGACATCAGCAAGCTCGAGCCGGGCGCGATGCTCAAGATCGAGTGGCGCGGGAAACCCGTCCTCGTCGTGCGCCGCACGCCCGACATGATCGAGCGGATCGGCGCCCACGACGGCGTGCTGGCCGACCCGGGCTCGGAAAACTCGCGGCAGCCCGACTACGCGAAGAATCCCGCGCGCGCGATCAAGCCCGAGTTCCTCGTGCTGCTCGGCGTCTGCACCCACCTCGGCTGCCTGCCGCAGAACCGCTTCGCGGCCGGCGCGAGCGCGGACGGCGTGCTGACCGCCGACTGGCCGGGCGGCTTCTTCTGTCCCTGCCACGGCTCCAAGTTCGACCTCTCGGGCCGCGTGTACGCCGGCGTGCCGGCGCCCACCAACCTCGAGGTTCCGCCCTACAGCTTCGCCGACGACCAGCACATCGTGATCGGCGAAGACCAGGCGGAGGACGCGTGATGGCGGACTTAGAGCCGGCGGCGCCTGTAAGCGGAAGACTCGCCCGGCTCGGCGCCTGGATCGACGAGCGCTTCCCGATGTCTGCGCTCTGGAAAGAGCACATGTCGGAGTACCTGGCGCCGGTCAACTTCAACTTCTGGTATTACTTCGGCTCGCTCGCCTTGTTCGTGCTGGCGCTCCAGGTCGTCACCGGAATCTTCCTGACGATGAGCTACAAGCCGTCCGCCACCGAGGCCTTCGGCTCGGTCGAGTACATCATGCGCGACGTCGAGTGGGGCTGGCTGATCCGCTACCTGCACTCGACGGGCGCGTCGGCCTTCTTCGTCGTTGTCTACCTGCACATGTGGCGCGCGCTGATATACGGGTCGCACCGCAAGCCGCGCGAGCTCCTGTGGATATTCGGCGTCCTGATCTACCTCGCCCTGATGGCCGAAGCGTTCTTCGGCTACCTGCTGCCCTGGGGCAACATGTCCTACTGGGGCGCGCAGGTGATCGTCTCGCTGTTCGGCACGTTCCCGCTGATCGGCGACGCGCTCGTCGAGTGGATCCGCGGCGACTACTTCATCTCGGACATCACGCTGAACCGGTTCTTCGCGCTGCACGTCGTGGCCCTGCCGCTGGTGCTGGTCTTCCTGGTTGTCGCGCACATCCTCGCGCTGCACGAGGTCGGCTCGAGCAACCCGGACGGGATCGACGTGAAGAAGCTGAAAGCGCCCGACGGCACGCGCCTCGACAGCGTCGCGATGCACCCGTATTACACCGTCAAGGACCTTTTCGGCCTCAGCGTGTTCCTGGTGATCTTCGCCGCGGTCGTGTTCTTTGCGCCGGAGATGGGCGGGCTGTTTCTCGAGGCGCCGAACTTCGAACCGGCGAACCCGCTGATGACGCCCGAGCACATCGCGCCGGTGTGGTACTTCACGCCGTACTACGCGATCCTCCGCGCGGTCCCGGCCTTCGCTGGCACCCAGGTCTGGGGCGTGCTCGCGCTGTTCGCCGCCGTCTTGCTGCTCTTCTTCGTGCCCTGGCTCGACCGCGGCGCGGTTCGCTCTATCCGCTACCGCGGCCCGATCTACCGGACCGCGCTCATGCTGTTCGCCGCGAATTTCATCATGCTCGGCGTCTGCGGGCTCAAGCCCGCCGTCCAGCCGTACACGACGCTGTCCGTGATCGGCACGATCTACTACTTCGCGTTCTTCCTGCTGATGCCCTGGTACACCCGCATCGACAGCCACAAGCCCGAGCCGGCGCGGGTGCGCCGTTGAAGGCCGCGGCGCTCGCGCTCTCGGTGCTCGCCGGCGCTGCCGGGGGTGGCGTCGGCGGCGACGGAAGGGTTCCCGCTCGAGAAGGCCAATGCCGACGTCTCCAATCTCGCCTCGCTGCAGCGCGGCGCGCGCAACTTCGTCAACTACTGCCTCGGCTGCCACTCGGCGAAGTACATGCGCTACAGCCAGATCGCCACCGATCTCGCGCTGACCGAGGACGAGCTGCGCGAGAACCTCATGTTCACCGGCGAGCGCATCTACGACACGATGGACACGGCCATGCCCGCCGAGAAGGCGCACGGCTGGTTCGGCAATGCGCCGCCGGACCTGTCGCTGATCACGCGCAGCCGCGGGACGGACTACGTGTACACGTTCCTGCGCGCGTTCTACGCCGACCCGTCGCGGCCGACCGGCGTAAACAACGCCGTGCTCCCCGGCACCGCGATGCCGCACGTGCTCGCGGCGCTCCAGGGTCTGCAGCGCCCGCGCTACGAGAAGGTGACCAGCGAGGACGGCGCGACGGTCGAACACCTCGTCGGCCTCGAGCCAGGCGTGCCGGGCGAGTTGCCGGCCGCGGCCTACGACAGCTTCGTGCGGGACACCGTGACCTTCCTCGAGTACGTCGCCGAGCCCACCAAGGCGAAGCGCCAGGCGCTCGGCGTCTGGGTCATCCTGTTCCTGCTGATGTTCACGGCCTTCACCTGGTTCCTCTACAAGGAATACTGGAAGGACGTGAAGTGACGCCTCACTGCGGCGCCAACCCCGCGGCGGCCCTACCTGGTGCGTGCGATGCACGAGTGGATGACCGCGAACAACCAGACGCCGCATCTCGTGGTCGACGCCGGCAGCCCAGCGGCGGAGGTGCCGCGCGCATTCGTGCGCGACGGCCGCATCACCCTGAACGTCAGCTGGCAGGCGACGCAAGCGCTCAAGCTCGGCAACGAGTGGATCGAGTTCTCCGCGCGCTTCGGCGGCGTCGCCCAGCACGTCCGCGTCCCGGTCGCCTCGGTCCTCGGCATCTACGCGCGCGAGACCGGCCAGGGCATGCTGTTCCAGGACGAGGGCGAGACACCGCCGCCGGCGGCCGGCTCCGGCGAGTCCAGCCCGCGGCCCAAGCTGCGCGTCATCAAGTAGCGGCCATCAGTCCCGTCTGGGGACCTGGAGGCCTCTCGCGACCGCGGGTCGCGCGACGAATGCCTCTAGCGAGCGGCCGACGTTGCCGAAACCCTCGATCCCGACGAGCCCGCCTGCGCCGTAGTGGCCGATGAGGTTGCGGACCAGCGGGAATGTCGCGATATCCGCGATCGTGTAGTCGTCCCCCATCAGCCAGGCGCGGTCCGCGAGCCTGGCGTCCAGTATTTCCAGCAGCCGCCGCGATTGCGCGGCGTAGTGGTCGCGCGGACGCTTGTCGGCGTAGTCGCGCCCCTCGAACTTGTGGAAGAAGCCCACCTGGCCGAACATCGGGTTGATGTTCGCAACCTGGAACATCAGCCACTGGATCGTCTCGTAGCGCGCGGCGCCGACCCGTGGCAGGAACCGTCCGCTCTTGTCCGCGAGGTACACCAGGATCGCCCCGGACTCGAAGAGCGGCAGCGGCCTGCCGCCGGGCCCGTCCGGATCAATGATGGCCGGGATCTTCGCGTACGGATTGAGCGAGCGGTACTCGGGCGACTTCTGGTCCGCAGCGTCGAACCGGACGAGGTGCGGCTCGTACGGCAGGCCGGTTTCCTCCAGCATGATCGATGCCTTTACGCCGTTCGGGCTGTTGATCGAGTAGAGCTGGATGCGGTCCGGATGCAGCGCCGGCCATTTCCGGGCAACCGGAAAGGCATCGATGCCGGTCATCGCGCTCACAGGCTGAACGCACCGCGGACGAGTTCGCAGCGAAGGCCATCCGGCGGGCCGCTGACCACGACGACGTCGAAGCGCGCGGGAAGCCGCGCAAGCGGCGGATTGGCCGCGAGAAACACGCGGGCAGCGTGGACGATGCGCGAGCGCTTCGGATAGGTGATGCTCGCGGCGGCGCCGCCGTAGCGGTCGGACGCCCGATAACGCACTTCGACGATCGCGAGGGAGCCCTGGTCTTCGGCGACGATGTCGAGCTCGCCGCCCCTGGCCCTGAAGTTGGTGGCGAGGATGCGATAGCCGAGACGCTCGAGCATGCGCGCCGCCGCGGCCTCGGCCGCTCGGCCGAGCGCGAGATGCGGCGCCGTGCTCACGGACCCGGTGGCAGCGCGAGCGGCGCTGGCGGCGGCGGCCAGGGCGAGACGCGCCCGCCGACGACCTGCGCCCAGTCGAGCTCGCGGCGGACGCGGCCCTGGGGATCCAGGGCGAGCCTTCCCGAGACGCCGGCCAGCGGTCCTGGACTCCCGCTTCGCATTCGCGGAAGCTCGCTGACCAGGCGATAGGCGTCGTAGCCGAAGGCGTAGAGGCGCGAGAGTTGCCCGCCGCGACTCGGGAACGCCCGCTCGGCCGCTTCGCGCGCGACGGCAGAGGCGCCGAGCGGGTCGATGACCCAGGGCATGTCCGGGAAGATGACGCCGTCGAGGTCGACGTTGCCCGGCCCCGCGGGATCGTAGATGTCCGAGGTCGCATACATGGGCAGTGCGCTCGCGTAGTTGAAACGCAGCTGCGTGCGGATCAGCCGCCCGTGCACCGGCTGCGCGGCGACGAAGACGAACTGCGCGTCGCTGCGCGGGATGCCGCCGCGCTGGCCGGTGATGCGCAGCAGCCGCCGGATGATCTCGTTGAAGTCCGCGGTGGAGGGCAGGTATTCCGCCTGGTCCACGACGTGGCCGCCCGCGGCCGTGAACTCTTCGACGAATGCCGCCGTGACGCGGCGGCCCCAGTCCGACTGCGGCGCGAGCGTGACGCCGCTCGAGTGCCCGTCCGCGGCGATTCGCCGTGCCGCGAGCCGCGCCTCGTCCTCGGGCGACAGCGCGTACTGGTAGAAGCGGTCCGGCACCTGAACCTGGTCCGGCAGGAAATTGAGCGCGAGCGTCGTCGCACGGCCATCCGCGAGCGACGCGAGCGCCGCAACTTCCTCGCGCGTCAGCGGCCCGACGACGAAGTCGCTGCCGTCACCCAATGCCTGGAGGTAGGCGGAGGGCGCATCGCCCGCGGCCACGTCGTAGAGGCGGATGCGGGGCTGCGCGGTGCCGCCTTAGTCGTAGTAGGCGGCGAGGAAGCCGTCGCGCACGGCGCCGCCCGCAGCAGCGGCGCGTCCCGAGAGCGGCAGCAGGAGCGCCACCTGACTTGGCTGGCCGCCAGGCACCGCAGGCCGTTCCGGCGCCACTTTCCACAGCGATTCGCTGGCGGGATGCGCCGGGTAGCGCCCGCGCCATTCCGCAAGGCGGCGCTGCGTGCCGAGCGCGCCCGACTTTGCGTCGGCGAGGATCCGGCCGAGCTCGAGCCATCCCGCCACGACCGGGTCCGTGCCGGCGGGCGCCCGCGCGTCGGCGCCGCGCATCACCGCGACCTGGACGCCATCGATGATCATCCGCTGGTTCGCCTGGCGGTCCGCCGCCCCGGTCAGCAGCTTGTCGCGTGCGACCAGGCTGGTGACGGCGTCCACGACGCGGAGGCTGACGAACTGCACGCGCGCGCGCGTCGCGAGAGTCGCGACGTCGTCGCCGCTGATGCCGCGCAGGATCTGTGCGGCGCGCGCCGTGTCTCCGCGCGCGAGCGCGACTTCGGCCTCGAGCCGCCGCTGCTCGCGGCTGTCCGCAGCCGAGAGCGGTGGCGCGAGGTTCGCGATCGCGGCTTCGGCCGCGTCGACCTTTGCGGCGAACAGCCATTCGCGTGCCGCCGCGAGCCAGTAGGCGTTGACCGCGGGAGGCTGCGCCGCGCGCGCGGCGGCCTCGTAACCCTCCGCGGCGGCCGCGTGCTCGCCCTGGCGCGAATGCCGCGCGGCGCGTTCTGCCGCGGCGTCGGCTCCGCCGAGCGAAGGGAGTCCCGTCATCTGGCAAGCTGCGAGGACGACGGCAAGGGCCGCGATGGCGGCCGTCCTGGCGAGGCGGAGTTTCGCTTGCATCGGCAGCGGCCCTTGGCGAGGATCGTTCGACCGCCCGCGGCGGTCGGGGGAGGACATTATAGTGACCGGGCCGGGCGTGCTGTACGTGGTCGCGACGCCAATTGGCAACATGGGCGACATTTCTGCGCGTGCGCGCGAGATTCTCGCGGGCGCAACCGCGGTCGCCGCGGAGGACACGCGGCACAGCGGACGGCTGCTGCGCGAACTCGGCGTCGAGCGGCCGCTCGTGTCGCTGCACGAACACAATGAGCGCGCGCGCGTCGCGGAGCTCGTCGGCCGCCTGCAGCGCGGCGAAAGCATCGCGCTCGTCTCCGACGCCGGCACGCCGCTCGTCAGCGACCCGGGCTACCTGCTCGTCTCCTCCGCGGTGGAGGCCGGCATCACTGTCTCACCGGTGCCGGGACCCTCGGCCGTGATCGCCGCGTTGTCCGCATCGGGCCTTCCCTGTGACCGCTTCTGCTTCGAGGGTTTCCTGCCCGCGCGCACCGCGGCCCGGCGGCGGCGCCTCGCGGAGCTGGCGGCGGAAACCCGCACGCTCGTCCTCTACGAGGCGCCACATCGCATCGTCGAGTGCCTCGCGGACCTCAGCGTGGCCTGCGGCGCGGGCCGCCGCGCCTGTGTCGCGCGCGAACTGACCAAGCGCTTCGAGACGTTCTACCGCGGCGGCCTCGGCGAGCTCGCCGCGCGCGCGAAGTCCGACGCCGACCTCGCGCGGGGAGAGGCTGTGATTCTCGTGGAAGGCGCGCCGCCTGCCGAGCCGGGCGCCGCCGAGCTCGACGAGGTCCTGACCGTGCTGTTGCGTCACCTGCCGCCCTCGGCGGCCGCCGCCGCGGCGGCAAGCCTCGCGGGCGTGCGGCGAGCGGACGCCTATGCGCGAGCGCTAGCGCTGACCCGGAATCCGCCCGGCGATCCGACTTGAGGCGGGAGGCCCGGCGCACTAAGGTGTGAGCGGGAGTCGGCCAGGCAATCGCTGCGTCCGCAAGGGCGTGGAGGAAAGTCCGGGCTCCGCATGGCACGGCGCCAGGTAACCCCTGGGGGGCGCGAGCCCACGGAAAGTGCAACAGAAAAGACACCGCCCAAGCGCGCGCAAGCGCGACGGCAAGGTTGAAATGGTGCGGTAAGAGCGCACCGCGTCGACGGCAACGGCGACGGCAAGGCAAACCCCGCCGGGAGCAAGGCCAAATAGGGAAGCATGCGGCGCAAGCCGCAGCGCGCGGCCAGCGCGTGCTTCCGGGTAGGCTGCTCGAGGTGCGCGGCGACGCGCATCCCAGAGGAATGGTTGCCCACGACAGAACCCGGCTTACCGGCCGACTCCCACTTTTCACCCCACCCTGATGAAAAAAACAGTGGTTTCCTGACAAGTCGCCGTAGAAACGGCGCGTAAGCCGCTGATTTGAGTGTTCCTGGAACGAAATCGGCCTGGCGATCGTCATCGCTCATAAGTGACTGACGCGTCACGAAATTTTTCGTGAAAACCGATTGACCCTACCCAGGACGCTGCCTATAGTGGCAGCGGGTGGGAAAAAGTGGGGGGGAATGGGACAAGTTCCCGTTTCAATTCGTGTTTCGCGGCGCAACCAAAGTCACCCTCGATGCGAAGGGCCGGATGGTCATTCCCACCCGGTACCGGGAACGCCTGGCCGAGCGCGGCGACGCGCGGCTGGTGGTGACGATCGACCGCGACCAATGCCTGCTGATCTACCCGCTGCCTGAGTGGGAAGAAATCGAACGCAAGCTGATGCGCCTGCCGACCTTCAACGAGCACGCGCGGCGCCTGCAGGAACTCCTGGTCGGACATGCGACCGACGTCGAGCTCGACGGGCACGGCCGGCTGCTCGTGCCTCCGGCGTTGCGCGGATTCGCGCACCTCGAACGGAACGCGATGCTGATCGGGCAGGGCAGCCGCTTCGAACTCTGGGACGAGCAGCGCTGGAACGAGCGCCGCGAACAGTGGCTGAAAGAGGAATTCCCAACGTCACTGCCGGCGGAGCTGGCATCGCTCTCGCTGTGACGGCCGCGCCGAACGGCGTGCCGCTCGCGGAGCCGCGCGGCGGGGAACACGCGCCGGTGCTGCGGAACGCGGCGATCGACGCGCTCGCGATCCAGGCCGACGGCTGCTACGTGGATGCGACGTTCGGCCGTGGTGGCCACGCCGGGGAGATCCTCGGCCGGCTCGGCGACGAGGGAAGCCTGGTTGCCATCGATCGCGATCCCGAGGCCGCCGCTGCGGCCGCCGTGCTCTTCTCGGCCGACACGCGCGCGCGCTTCGTGCGGGCGCCGTTCTCGGATCTGCTCCAGCACGTCGGGCCCGCGAGCGCCGACGGGATCCTCTTCGACCTCGGCGTTTCCTCGCCGCAACTCGACGATGCGCGGCGCGGATTCAGCTTCATGCGCGACGGTCCGCTCGACATGCGCATGGACCCGGATTCGGGCACCAGCGCGGCGGCGTTCCTGGCGGGCGCCGACGAGCGCGAGATCGCGGCCGTGATCGCGCGGCTCGGCGAGGAGCGGCACGCCAAGCGCATCGCGCGCGCGATCGTCGCGGCGCGCGCGTCGGGCGCCATCGAGACCACCGGCCGGCTCGCCGGCATCGTCGCCGCCGCCGTGCCCGGGCGCGAGCCCGGCCGGCATCCGGCGACGCGGACCTTCCAGGCGCTGCGCATCCACGTCAACGACGAGCTCGGCGAGCTGGAGCGCGCGCTGCCGCAGGCGGTCGCGGCGCTTGCGTCCCGGCGGGCGCCTGGTCGTCATCAGCTTCCACTCGCTCGAGGACCGCATTGCCAAGCGCTTCATGCGCTCGGGCAGCCGCGAGGACCCGGTCTTCGCGGGACTGCCGCAGCTGCCCGCGTCCGCGCGCCCGCGCCTGAAGCTCGTGGGCCGCGCGACTTTCGCCGACGAGACCGAGGTCGCGAGGAACCCGCGCGCGCGCAGCGCCGTGATGCGCGTCGCCGAGAGGCTTCCGGCATGAGCCGGCGCTGGATGCTGGTCGGCCTGCCGCTGCTGTGGGCGGCGGTGCTCGCGTCCGCCGTCGCGGTCGTGCGCGCGCGCCACGAGTCGCGCACGCTGTTCGTGCAGCTCGAGCGCATCGTCGCCGAGCGCGACGCGCTCAACATCGCCTGGAGCCAGCAGCAGCTCGAGCAGAGCGTGTGGTCGAACCCCGCCTTCGTCGAGCAGGTCGCCGTGAACCGGCGCCACATGAAGTTCGCCAAGCCCGACGAAGTGCGGATCGTCGCGCCATGAGGCGGCGCGACGGCGAGATCGAGTTCGACGCGCCGCAGTTTCGCGGGCGCGCGCGCTTGCTGGCCGGCCTCCTCGCGCTGACTGCGCTGGTGCTGGTCGGCCGTTCGATGCAGCTCCAGGTGCTCGACCACGAGTTCATCGAGAAGCAGGCGGACATGCGGCACGCCCGCACGGCGAAGCTGGAGGCGCACCGCGGCGCGATCGTCGACCGCTTCGGCGAGCCGCTCGCCGTCAGCTCGCCGGTCGACACGGTCTGGGTCAACCCGTCCGAGTTCGCCGAGGCGGGCGACGGCATCGTGCGGCTCGCGCGCGCAGCTCAAGCTGAACCGCCAGTGGCTCGGCCAGCGCGTCACCAGCAACCTCGATCGCGACTTCCTCTACGTCGCGCGGCACCTCGACCCCGACGCGGCGGCGAAGATCCGCAAGCTGGGGATTCCCGGCGTCTACTTCATGCGCGAGTACAAGCGCTTCTACCCGAACGGCGAGGTCACGGGCCACCTGCTCGGCTTCACCAACCTCGACGAGGCGGGACTCGAGGGGCTCGAGTTCGCCTACAACCGCTCGCTCTCCGGCATCGACGGCGCGAAGCGCGTGATCCAGAACGGCCGCGGCCAGGTGATCCAGAACGTCGAGGTGCTGAAGGCGCCCCTACAGGGCGAGGACCTCGCCACCAGCATCGACCTGCGCATCCAGTACCTGGCTTACCGCGCGCTCAAGGCCGCGATGCGCGAGCACAGCGCCAAGGCGGGCACCGTGGTCGTGCTCGATATCGCGACCGGCGAGGTGCTCGCGATGGTCAACCAGCCGTCGTTCAACCCGAACGACCGCACCCAATACGAGGTGTCCCGCTACCGCAACCGCGCGGTGACCGACATCTTCGAGCCGGGCTCGAGCATCAAGCCGTTCGTCGCCGCCGCGGCACTCGCATCCGGCCGCTACGACGCGAACAGCAGCGTCGACGCCATCCCGTTCAAGGTCGGCTCGCGGCTCATCCGCGACCACCACGACCTCGGCACGATCGACATGGGCGAGGTGCTCGCGCGATCGAGCAACGTCGCGATGGCGAAGATCGCGCTCTCGCTCGACAAGTCGCAGATGCACGGCACGCTGCAGGGCCTCGGCTTCGGCAAGGTGACGGAGAGCGGCTTTCCGGGCGAGTCCGCGGGACTCCTCTCGAGCACTGCGAACTGGAAGCCGATCAACATCGCGACCATGGCCTACGGCTACGGCCTGTCGGTCACGCCGCTGCAACTCGCCCAAGCCTACGCGACGGTCGGCGCCTTCGGCCTGCACCGGCCGGTCACCTTCCGGCGCACCGAGGTCGCGCCGGCGGGCTCAGCGCGTGATCCAGGCCCACGTCGCCCGCGACCTGATCGGCCTGCTCGAGGAGGCCGTGACGCCGGCCGGCACCGGCACTAAGGCGGCGGTGGCCGGCTATCGCGTCGCGGGCAAGACGGGAACGGCGTGGAAGGCGATTCCCGGCGGCTATTCGCGGGACCGCTACCTCTCGGTGTTCGGCGGCGTGGTGCCGGCCAGTGCGCCGCGGCTCGCCGTCGTCGTCATGGTCGACGAGCCGAGCGGCGTCCTTTCTACTACGGCGGCGACGTCGCGGCGCCGGTGTTCTCGGCCGTGACGTCGGGCGCGCTGCGCCTGATGTCGGTCGCGCCGGACGACCTCGCGCGCGTGATTCCCGTCGGCCACGCGGGAGGCGTGCAATGAGCGAGGCCATGCGCCTCGACGAGCTGCTCGCCGGGATCGCGGAGGCGCCGCGCCTCGCCGTCGCGGGGCTCACGCTCGACTCGCGCGCGGTCGGGCCTGGCGATGCGTTCGTCGCGATCAAGGGCGGCGGCGGGCACGGGCTCGAGCACGCCGGCGAGGCCGCTGCGCGTGGCGCGCGTGCGGTCCTCTGGGATCCCGCGGAAGGGCGTGAGCCCGGCGCGGCGGATCCCGGGATTCCTTTCGTAGCGGTTACGTCGCTCCGCGACCGCCTTGGCGGCCTGGCGGACCGGTTCTACGGGATGCCGTCGTCGCGGCTCACCGTCGCCGGCGTCACCGGCACCAATGGCAAGACGACCTGCGCGTGGCTGCTCGCCTCGGCGGCCGGCCGCCTCGCGCGGCGCGGCGCTTACCTCGGCACGCTCGGCGTGGGCTTTCCGCCCGCGGTCGCGGGCGGGACGCTCACGACGCCCGACGTCATCTCGCTGCACCGGCAGCTGCGCTCGCTGGCGGACGCCGGCGCCAGCCACGTCGCGATGGAGGTGTCCTCGCACGCGCTCGACCAGCGCCGCGTGGACGCCGTGCGCCTGCGGGTTGCCGCGTTCAGCAATCTGTCGCGCGACCACCTCGACTACCACGGGACGATGGAGCGCTATGCGGATGCGAAGGCGCGCCTGTTCCGCCTGCCTGGGCTCGAGCACGCCGTCATCAATGTCGGCGACCCGGCGGGCAGCCGATTCGCCGCGACGCTGCCGGCGGGCGTCGAGCTCACCGCAGTCGCGGTCGGCGGCGACGCGCCTTCAGCCGCGCGCTTCGTGCACGTCGGCAGGACGAAGGCCACGGACCGCGGCCTCGAGCTCGACATCCGCGGCCACTTCGGCGAGCGCCGCCTGGTCTCGCCCCTGATCGGCGCGTTCAACGCCGAGAACCTTGCCGTCACGCTCGGCGTTCTCGCGGCCTGGCAGTTCGACGTCGACGCGGCGCTCGCGGCGCTTGCCGCCTGCGCCGCGCCGCCCGGGCGCATGGAGGGCTACCGCCTGCCGAATGGCGCGCTCGCGGTGGTCGACTACGCGCACACCCCGGACGCGCTCGCCAAGGCGCTCGCCGCCGTGCGTGCGCACGCGCGCGGCCGCGTGCTCGTCGTGTTCGGCTGCGGCGGCGAGCGCGATCCCGGCAAGCGCCCGCTGATGGGCGAGGCGGCCGAGCGGCTCGCCGATCGCGTCATCGTCACCGACGACAACCCGCGCGGCGAGGACGCCGACCGCATCGTCGCGATGATCCTCGAAGGCATGCGCGAGCCGCGGCGCGCGCTGGTCGAGCGCGATCGCGCGCGGGCGATCGATGCGGCGGTTGCCGAGGCACGGCCCGGCGACGCCGTGCTCGTCGCGGGCAAGGGGCACGAGGAATACCAGGTCGTCGGCCGCGAACGGCGCGCGTTCAGCGACCGCGGACTCCTGCGCGCCCGCGCGGGGGGTGTGACGTGAAGGGGCGCCTTGCGGACGTCGCCGCCATCGCAGGCGGGCGCCTCGAAGGCGCCGATGCCGCGTTCACCGGCGTATCCACCGATTCGCGCACGATCGAGGCGGGCATGCTGTTCGTGGCGCTGCGCCGGCGAGCGCTTCGACGGCAACGAGTTCGTCGCGGCGGCGGCGGCGCGCGGCGCCGCGGGCGCCGTGGTCTCGAGATCCGTCCCCAGCGCACTGCCCCAGGTCGTCGTCCACGACACGCAGGCGGCGCTTGACCGGAGTCGCCGCCGCCTGGCGCGAAGCGAGCGGCGCGCTGGTGATCGGCGTCGGCGGCAGCAACGGCAAGACGACCACCAAGGAATTGCTGGCGGCGATCCTCGCAGGCGCGGGCCCGACACTCGCGACCCGCGGCAACCTCAACAACCACATCGGCGTGCCGCTGACGCTGTTGCGCCTCGAGGCGTCGCACCGATACGCGGTGATCGAAATGGGCGCCAATCACCCGGGCGAGATCGCCGCGCTGGCCGCGGTCGCGAAGCCCGCCATCGCGCTCGTCACCAACGCCGGCGACGAGCACCTCGAGGGTTCGGCGACCTCGCCGGGGTCGGCCCGCGCGGAAGGGGAGATGTTCGCGGCCCTCGACGCCCGCGGCACGGCCGTCATCAACGCCGACGACCCGTTCGCGGAGATGTGGCAGTCGATGGCGCCGCGCGGCGCCCGCGTCCTGCGCTTCGGCGTCGAATCGACCGCCGAGGTGCGCGCGGAGGCCATCGCGGGTCGCATCGAGGGCGGCGCCTTCGTCACCGTGTTCACGCTCGCCATCGGCGGCACGGATGCGCGGGTGCGGCTGCCGCTCGCCGGCCGCCACAACGTGTCGAACGCGCTCGGGGCGGCGGCCGCCGCCTGCGCCGCGGGCGCCGCCTTGCCGGCGATCGTCGCCGGGCTCGAGCGCATGCGGCCCGTGTCCGGCCGCCTGCAGCTGAAGCCCGGCCTGCGCGGCTCCTGGCTGATAGACGATTCCTACAACGCCAACCCGAGCTCCGTGCGTGCCGGCATCGACGTGCTGGCGGGCCTGCCGGGCGAGCACTGGCTGGTGCTCGGCGAGATGGCCGAGCTCGGCGACGAGACGGTCGCGAGCCACGCCGGCATCGGCGACTACGCGCGGCGCGCAGGGATCACGCGCCTCTTTGCCCTGGGCGCCGCCGCGCGCTACGCCGCGGATTCGTTCGGCGCGCGCGCGAGCTGGTACGCAAACGCGTCGGATCTCGGCGACGCGCTGGCCGCGAGCCTCGAGACCGGGGTGACCGCGCTGGTGAAGGGCTCGCGGGTCAACCGACTGGAACGCGTGGTCGAGCGGCTGGTGGCACCGGTGCCCGCAATGCCGCTGCCGGTTGCGGGCAACGGGAACTGAGGGGGAGCCGGCATGCTGCTCGACCTGTTCGCCTGGCTGTCCGAGTACTACGGCGGGTTCCGCGTCTTCGGCTACCTGACGCTGCGCGCGATCTTCGCCGCGCTGACCGCGCTCACGATCGCGCTGTTCGTCGGCCCGTCCATGATCCGCATGCTTGCGGAGCGCCAGATCGGGCAGGTCGTGCGGGACGACGGCCCGGGGTCGCACCTCGGCAAGAAAGGCACGCCCACGATGGGCGGGGCGCTGATCCTGATCGCCGTCACGGCCGGGACCCTGCTGTGGGCCGACCTCTCGAACCGCTTCGTGTGGATCGCGATCGCGGTGACGCTCGCTTTCGGCCTGATCGGCTTCTACGACGACTACCTGAAGCTCGTGGTGCGCGACCCGCGTGGCCTCGCCGCGCGCTGGAAATACCTGTGGCAGTCGCTCGCGGGGCTTGCCGCGGCGATCGCGCTCTGGCAGACGGCGGAAAATCCGTCGGAGACCTCGCTCTACGTGCCGTTCTTCAAGAGCGTCGTGCTGCCGATGAGCGCGGCGGCTTTCCTGTTGTTCACGTATTTCGTGATCGTCGGCAGCAGCAACGCGGTGAACCTGACTGACGGGCTCGACGGGCTCGCGATCATGCCCTGCGTGATGGTCGCTGGCGGCCTCGCGGTCTTCGCCTACGTGACCGGGCGCGTCGACTTCGCCGGCTACCTGCAAATCCCCTACGTGCCGGGCGCGGGCGAGATGCTGATCTTCTGCGCGACGATCATCGGCGCCGGCCTCGGCTTCCTGTGGTTCAACACCTACCCGGCGCAGGTCTTCATGGGCGACATCGGCGCGCTCGCCCTCGGCGCCGCGCTCGGCGTCGTCGCCGTGATCGTGCGCCAGGAGCTCGTGCTCGCGGTCATGGGCGGACTGTTCGTGCTCGAGACCGTGTCGGTGATCCTGCAGGTGGCGTCGTTCCGGCTGCGTGGCAAGCGCATCTTCCGCATGGCGCCAATCCACCACCATTACGAGCTCAAGGGCTGGGCCGAGCCGAAGGTCATCGTCCGCTTCTGGATCATCTCGTTCATGCTGGTCCTCATCGGGCTGGCTACGCTGAAGCTGCGCTGATGCCGCAGGCTATCCTCAATCCGCTCAGCGTGGTCGTAGGCCTCGGCCGCACCGGGGTTTCGTGCGCGCGGCACCTCGCGGCGCGGGGACACCGGCTCGTCGTCACCGACTCGCGCGAGAACCCGCCCGGCCTCGCGGAGCTTCGCCGCCTCGTGCCCGGGGCGGCCACCGCGCTCGGCGGCTTCGACCCGGCGGTGCTCGAGGGCGCGGACCAGGTCGTCGTGTCGCCCGGCGTCTCGCTCGCGGAACCGTTCCTGCGCAGGGCGGCAGCGCAGGGCCTCGACCTCGTCGGCGACATCGAGCTGTTCGCGCGCGAGGCCGGCGGCCGCGTGGTCGGCATCACCGGCACGAACGGCAAGAGCACGGTCACGACACTCGTCGGCGCCTTCGCGCAGGCCGCCGGGCTCGAGGTCCGCGTCGGCGGCAACCTCGGCGAGCCCGCGCTCGACCTGCTGGCGGGCCCGCCGGCGGCGATGTACGTGCTGGAGCTGTCCTCGTACCAGCTCGAGACGACCTGGTCGTTGCAGCCGGAGGCCGCGGCCGTGCTGAACGTGAGCCCCGACCACCTCGACCGTTACCGCGACCTCGCCGAGTACGCCGCGGCCAAGGCGCGTATCTACGAGCGGGCGGCCGCCGCCATCGTGAACCTCGACGACGGGATCGTGGTGCGCATGCCGCGGCCGGGGCAGCGCACCGTCGGCTTCAGCCTGCGTCGCGAAGACGCGGACTTCAGGCTGCTGCGCGAGGCCGGCGAGGACTGGCTGGCGGAGGGCGCCGAACCGATCCTTCCGCTCGCCGCGCTCGCGCTGCCGGGCCGCCACAACGCCGCGAACGCGCTCGCCGCGCTCGCGGTCGGGAGCGTCTGTGGTTTCCCGCGCGCGGGGATGGCGGGCGTGCTGCAGGAATTCCGCGGCCTGGCGCATCGCACCGAGCGCGTGCGCGACCGGCGCGGGGTTTCCTGGATCGACGATTCGAAGGGCACCAACGTCGGTGCGACGGTCGCGGCGATCGAGGGCATGGACGGTCCCCTCGTGCTGGTCGCCGGCGGGGAAGGCAAGGGCCAGGACTTCACGCCGCTCGGCCCGGCCTGCCAGGGCAAGGTCAGGCAGGCGATCCTGATCGGCCGTGACGCGCGGCTGCTGGCGGCCGCCCTCGAGGGCCGTTGCGCGGTGACGTTCGCGGCGTCGATGGAAGCGGCGGTCGGCGCCGCTGACTCGGTCGCGCAGGCGGGCGACACCGTGCTGCTGTCGCCGGCCTGCGCGAGCTTCGACATGTTCCGTGACTACGCGCACCGCGGCGAGGCATTCGCGGCGGCCGTGCGGGAGCTGGCGCCATGAGCACCGGTGCCGCCCTGCAGTATTCGCGCTCGGCCGGCCGCCAGCAGCGGCTCGCGCTCGACCCGGTGATCCTCGTCACGGTGTTTGGGCTGCTGCTCGTCGGCCTCGTCATGGTGTCGTCCGCGTCGCTCATCGTCGCGGAGGGACTGACCGGCGACCCGTACTTCCATTTCGAGCGGCAGTTCTTCTCGGTGCTGCTCGGCTGCACATTCGGCGCCGCCATGCTGATCGTGCCGATCGCCACCTGGAAGCGGCTAGCGCCCTGGCTCCTGGTCGCGAGCTTCGCGCTCCTGGTGCTGGTGCGGATTCCCGGCATCGGCCACGAGGTCAATGGCAGCTGGCGCTGGATCCGCGTCGGGCCGCTGAACTTCCAGCCGTCCGAGATCGCGCGCTGGTTCCTCGTCACCTACGTCGCGATCTTCGCCGTGCGTCACCAGACCGAGCTTCGCAGCTCGGCGCAGGGATTCTTCAAGCCGCTCGCCGTCCTCGTCGCGGCCGCGGCGCTGCTGCTCATCGAGCCGGACTTCGGCGCGGCCGTCGTGCTCTGCGTCACCGGCATCGCGGTGCTGTTCGTGGCCGGTGCGCGGCTGCGCGACTTCCTCGTCGTCTGCGCGGGCGGCGCGGCCGCCGTCGCGCTGCTCGCGCTGACGAGCGGCTACCGGCTGCGGCGCATGGTCGTATTCCTCAATCCCTGGGACGATCCTTTCGACGGCGGCTTCCAGCTGACGCAGTCGCTGATCGCAATCGGCCGCGGCGAATGGCTCGGCGTCGGCCTCGGCTCGAGCATCCAGAAGCTCTTCTACCTGCCCGAGGCGCACACGGACTTCGTGTTCGCCGTGCTCGCGGAGGAATTCGGCCTGTTCGGCGTCGTCGTCGTCGTGTTCGCCTTCCTGGTCCTGATGCTGCGGAGCCTCCGGCTCGCGCGCATCGCCGCGGACGCGGGCATGCCGCTGCACGCCTGCCTCGCGGCCGGCTTCGGCGTGTGGATCGGGCTGCAGGCGTTCCTGAACATGGGCGTGAACCTCGGCCTCCTGCCGACCAAGGGGCTCACGCTGCCGCTGCTCTCGTACGGGCGCTCGAGCATGCTGGTGACGCTCGCCTGGATCGGCATGCTGCTGCGCGTGCACCACGAGGTCGTCGCCTCCGGCAAGAGCGCGATCCCGCCCGAGGGGCGTTCGCCATGAGCCGCACCGTGATGATCATGGCAGGCGGCACCGGCGGCCACGTGTTCCCGGCGCTCGCGATCGCCGAGACGCTGCGCGGCGACGCGCGAGATCGTCTGGCTCGGCACGCAGCGCGGCATCGAGGCGCGGCTCGTGCCAGCCGCCGGCTATCGCGATCGAGTGGATCGAGGTCGAGGGACTGCGTGGCAAGGGCCTCGGCCGCTGGCTCACTGCGCCGGTCCGGCTGCTGCGCGCCGTCGCCCAGGCGCGGCGGGCGCTCGCGCGGCGTCGTCCCGGCGTCGTGCTGGGGCTCGGCGGCTTCGCCTCCGGGCCCGGCGGCGTCGCGGCCTGGCTCGCGGGCGCGCCGCTCGTGATCCACGAGCAGAACGCAGTTGCGGGACTCACCAACCGTTGCCTGGCCCGGCTCGCGGCCGCCATCGCCGAGGGATTTCCGGGCAGCTTTCCTGCCGCGCAGGGCGCGATCTACGTCGGCAATCCCGTGCGACCCGAGATTGCCGCGCTGCCGCCGCCGCGGCAGCGCTTCGATTCGCGCAACGGGCCGATGCGGCTGTTCGTGTTCGGCGGCAGCCAGGGCGCAACGGCGCTCAACCGCCTCGTGCCCGGCTGCGGTCGCGCTGCTGCCGGAATCGCGCCGGCCGTGGGTGCTGCACCAGACCGGCGCGAAGGATCTCGAAGAAACGCAGGCGGCCTACCGCGCGGCCGGCATCCAGGCCGAGGTGCGCGCGTTCATCGACGACATGGCGGCCGCCTATGCGAACGCGGACCTCGTGATTTCCCGCGCCGGCGCCTTGACCGTCGCGGAACTCGCGGCCGTCGGGTGTCGGCGCGATCCTCGTGCCGTATCCCGCAGCGGTGGACGACCACCAGACGCGCAATGCCGAGTGGCTCGGGCGCGTGAGCGCCGCGCAGGTCGTCCCGGAGACGGGCCTCACCGCGCCGGAGCTCGCGAACCGGCTCGCGACCCTGTTCGGCAACGGCCGCTCGCGGCTGCTGGCCATGGCGGACGCCGCGCGCACCCTTGCCGTGACCGATGCGGCGCGCCGCGTCGCCGACCTCTGCCTGCAGGCGGAAGGAGCGCGCGCATGAGCGACCGCATGCGGCGCGTGAACCTCATCCACCTGATCGGCATCGGCGGCGCCGGCATGGGCGGCATCGCCGAGGTGCTCGTGAACCTCGGCTACGCGGTGCAGGGCTCGGACCTGCGCGCCAACGCGGTCACCGCGCGGCTGGCGCGCGATGGGCGTGCGGATCTTCATCGGCCACGAGGCGGGGCAGGTCGCGGGCGCGAGCGTCGTCGTCGTGTCCACCGCCGTCGCGCCGGACAACCCCGAGCTCGAAGCTGCCGCTGCCGCGCGCATCCCGGTGGTGCGCCGCGCCGAGATGCTCGGCGAGCTCATGCGCTTCCGCCAGGGCATCGCCGTCGCCGGCACCCACGGCAAGACGACGACCACGAGCCTCGTCGCCTCCGTGCTCGCCGAGGGCGGCCTCGACCCGACATTCGTGATCGGCGGGTTGCTGAAGAGCGCTGGCAGCAACGCCAAGCTCGGCACGAGCCGCTACCTGGTCGCCGAGGCCGACGAGAGCGACGCGTCGTTCCTGCACCTGCAGCCGATGATCGCGATCGTCACCAACATCGACAACGACCACCTCGGCACGCACGGCGGCGACTTCGAGAAGCTGAAGCAGAGCTTCGTCGAGTTCCTGCACAACCTGCCGTTCTACGGGCTCGCCGTGTTGTGCAGCGACGACGAGGTGGTGCGCGAGATCCTGCCGCAGGTCGGCCGCCCGACCGTGCGCTACGGCCTCGGCGAGGACGCTGACCTGCGCGCCGTCTGCGCTCGAGCGAGACGGGGGCACGACGCGGTTCCAGGCCGTGCGGCCGGGACGTGCGCCGCTCGCCGTGGAGCTGAACCTGCCGGGCCTGCACAACGTGAGGAACGCCCTGGCCGCCATCGCGGTCGCGACCGAGCTCGACGTCGGCGACGCCGCGATACAGGGCGCGCTGGCCGGTTTCCAGGGCATCGGCCGCCGGATCGAGCTCGTCGGCGAGGTCGCGACGAAGTCCGGGCGCATCACGCTGGTGGACGACTACGGCCATCACCCGACCGAGATCGAGGCGACCATCGACGCCGTGCGCCAGGCCTGGCCGGGACGGCGCCTCGTGCTCGCATTCCAGCCGCACCGCTACACGCGCACGCGCGACCTGATCGACGACTTCGGCCGCGCGCTTTCCGCCGCGGACGCGCTGCTCGTGACGGAGGTGTACGCCGCGGGCGAGGAGCCGATCGCCAACGCCGACGGGCGCGCGATCTGCCGCGCCGTGCGCGGCCGCGGCCGCCTCGAGCCCGTGTTCGTCGAGGACGTGCGCGAGCTGCCGGCCGCGCTCGCCGGCGTCATCGCGGACCGCGACGTCGTGCTCACGATGGGCGCGGGCAGCATCGGTGCAGTGGCGCACGAGCTGCCGGGCAAGCTCGGGGTCAGCAGCGCGAGGGCCGGGCGATGAGCCGGATCGAGATCGCCCCGGAATTCGAGGATCGCGTGCGCCGCGACGAGCCGATGTCGCGCCACACGTCGTGGCACGTCGGCGGCCCGGCCGACGCCTGGTTCACGCCGCGCGACGTCGAGGACCTGTCGGCTTTCCTGCGGGCGCTGCCTGCGGACGTTCCCGTCACCTGGGTCGGGCTCGGCAGCAACCTCCTGGTGCGCGACGGCGGCATCCGCGGCACCGCGATCTCGGTGCACGGCATCCTGAACGCGCTCGAGCGCGTCGGCGCGGACGGCGTGCGCGCCGAAGCGGGCGTCCCCTGCGCGAGACTCGGCCGCCAGTGCGCGAAATGGCAGCTCGGGCCCGCGGACTTCTTCGCCGGCATTCCCGGCACGGTCGGCGGCGCGCTGGCGATGAACGCGGGTGCCTGGGGCGGCGAGACCTGGCCGCGCGTGGTCGAAGTCGAGACGATCGACCGCCGCGGCGAGCGCCACCGCCGCGCAGCCGCCGAGTACCGCTACGGCTACCGCAGCGTGACGCCGCCGGTCGCGGGCGAGTGGTTCCTCGCGGCGACTTTCCGTTTCGAGCCCCGGCCCGATGCGAACACGGATTCGATCAGGAAGCTGCTCGAGAAGCGCCATGCGAGCCAGCCGATCGGCGCCTGGAGCTGCGGCTCCGTGTTCACCAATCCGGCGGGCGGCCACGCCGCGGAACTGATCGAGCGCGCGGGCCTCAAGGGCCACCGCATCGGCGGCGCGATGGTGTCCGAAAAGCACGCGAACTTCATCCTGAACGACGGCGAGGCGACGGCCGCCGACGTCGAGGCGCTCGTGCGGCACGTGCAGGCGACCGTCGAGCGCGTGCACGGCGTGAAGCTCGTCCCCGAAGTCCGCGTGATCGGGGAGGCCGCATGATCCGGCGCGACGACAGCGTGCGTGCTTCGCCGGCGGGACTCCCCTCGTTCGCTCAGAAGAACGGACATTCGCTCACTCGGGGGTCCCGCAGCGGCTCGCACGCGCGCGATGCGTCGCAACTGTTCACGCGGCCGCCGGCGACGCGGTCAGCGCGCGCGCGCGCCGCGGCGCTCTGCCGGCTCGCGGCTAGGCGGCCGGCAGCCTGCGAGCGAGCGCGTAAGTTCCGGCGGCGCGAGCGAGCAGGGCTGCCGGGCGCCGTAGTCGCGCGCCGACTGAGAATCTCATCGGCGATCGTACGATGAGCAGGTTGCGCGCGACCGGGGTTGAGTTCCGCCGTGCCGCAAGCGCGAGCGAGTTCGGGCGCGTGGCCGTACTGATGGGCGGCGCATCCGCGGAACGCGAAGTGTCGCTGATGACGGGCAACGCCGTGCTCGAGGCGCTGGTCTCGCGCCGCGTCGACGCCGCCGGGTTCGATCCTGCCGAGCGCGCGCTCACCGAGCTCGTCGCCGCCGGCTTCGACCGCGTGTTCATCGCGCTGCACGGGCCGGGTGGCGAGGACGGCGCGGTGCAGGGCGCGCTCGAATGGCTCGGCCTCCCGTACACCGGCAGCGGCGTCCTCGGCTCGGCGGTCGGCATGGACAAGCTGCGGACCAAGCGCCTCGCCGAGGCCGCGGGCGTGGCGACGCCGCCGTGGATGGAACTGTCCGGCGCCGCGGACTTCGACCGCGCCGTCGCCACGCTCGGCCTGCCGCTCGCGGTGAAGCCCGCGACGCAGGGATCGAGCGTCGGCATGAGCCGTGTCGCTGCCGCGGGCGAGCTGCCGGCCGCGTGGCGTGCCGCATCGGCCCTCGACCCGGTCGTGATCGCCGAGCGCTGGATCACCGGCGGCGAATACACCGTCGCCGTGCTGCAGGGCGTGGCGCTGCCGGCGATCCGCATCGAGACGCCGCGCGCCTTCTACGACTACCAGGCGAAGTATTTCGCGGACGACACGCGCTATCTCATCCCCTGTGGCCTCGATGAAGATGCGGAATCGGAGCTGCAGCGGATGGCGCTCGCCACGTTCGCGGCGACCGGCGCCTCCGGCTGGGGACGTGTCGACTTCGTCATGGAAGAGAGCGGCCGCGGGCTGTTGCTCGAGATCAACACCGTGCCCGGCATGACGAGCCACTCGCTCGTGCCGATGGCCGCGCGCGCGGCCGGCGTCGACTTTCCCGAGCTCGCCTGGCGCGTGCTCGAGACCAGCTTCGCGCGGGAGCGGACCTGACAATGGGCGCCTTCCGCAAGCGAAACCGCAACCGCAGAAAGGCCGGCCGCCGCTTCGAGCTGCCGAAGCTCGAGTGGACGCGCGCGGGCCGCGTCGCCAGCGCGCTCGCCGCGCTGGCCGCGCTCGGGGTCCTGCTTGCCCTCGGCCTCGACCAGCCGGTGCGCAGCGTCGTCATCGACGGGCCATTCCAGCGAGTCGCCGCCGTCGAGGTGCAGCAGGCGGCGCTCGGCGCGTTACGCGGCGGCTTCGTCAGCGCAGACCTCGACCGGCTGCGCGAGGCTGTCGAGGCACTCACCTGGGTGGATCGCGCGCGCGTGCAGCGCCTGTGGCCCGACCGCATCCGCATCGAGGTCGTCGAGCAGCAGGCCGCCGCGGTCTGGGGCGAGGACGGCCTCCTGAACACGCGCGGTGAGTTGATCGCAACCGGGGTTCGGCACGTACCGCCGGAACTGCCGCGCCTCGACGGCCCGGAGGGCATGGAGTCGCTGGTGGCGCAGCGCTTCCTCGCCGTCCAGGACCGCCTCGGCGGCCTCGGGTTGCAGGTGTCGGCCCTCCGGCTCGACGCGCGCGGCGCCTGGGAGCTCGACCTGTCGACGGGCGTCACCGTGCGCCTCGGGCGCCGCCAGGTCGACGAGCGCATGGACCGTTTCGTCGAGTTCGGCGCGCAGGTGATCGCCGGCCAGGCGGCCGAGATCCGTTACGTCGACATGCGCTATTCGAACGGCTTTGCGATCGGCTGGCGCGGCAACCGCAAGCCGAAGGAAGACCTGGTAATCGATGGCTAAGCGTTCCGACCGCAACCTGATCGTGGGACTCGACATCGGCACGTCGAAAGTCGTCGCGCTCGTCGGAGAGATGCACGCCGACGGCAGCCTCGAGGTCATCGGCCTCGGCTCGCACCCCTCGCGCGGCCTCAAGAAGGGCGTGGTGGTCAACATCGACTCGACGGTCCAGTCCATCCAGCGCGCCATCGAGGAAGCCGAGCTGATGGCGGGCGTCGAGATCCGCTCGGTGTACACCGGGATCGCGGGCAGCCACGTGCGCAGCCTGAACTCGCACGGCATCGTCGCGATCAAGGACAAGGAGGTCGCGAGCGGCGACGTCGCGCGCGTCATGGACGCGGCCCAGGCCGTGCCGATCCCGGCCGACCAGAAGATCCTGCACGTCCTGCCGCAGGAATTCATCATCGACGGGCAGGAGGGCATCCGCGAGCCGATCGGCATGTCGGGCGTGCGCCTCGAGGCGCGCGTGCACATCGTGACCGGCGCCGAGAGCGCGGCCCAGAACATCGTCAAGTGCGTGCAGCGCTGCGGCCTCGAGGTCGAGGACATCGTGCTCGAGCAGCTCGCGTCCTCGTTCGCCGTGCTGACCGACGACGAGAAGGAGCTCGGGGCCTGCCTCGTCGACGTCGGCGGCGGCACCACCGACATCGCCGTCTTCTCCGGCGGCGCGATCCGCCACACCGCCGTGATCCCGGTCGCGGGCGACCAGGTGACGAACGACATCGCGGTGTCGATGCGCACGCCCTCGCCGTACGCGGAGGAGATCAAGATCCGCTACGCCTGCGCGCTCTCGCAGCTCGCGAACCCGGACGAGACCATCGAGGTTCCCTCGGTCGGCGACCGGCCGTCGCGCCGGCTCGCGCGCCAGACCCTCGCGGAGATCGTCGAGCCGCGCTACGAGGAGCTCTTCATGCTGATTCGTGACGAGCTGCGCCGCTCCGGGTTCGAGGAGTCGGTCGCGGCGGGCGTCGTGCTCACCGGCGGCAGCGCCAAGATGGAAGGCGCCGTCGAGCTCGCCGAAGAGATCTTCCACATGCCCGTCCGCCTCGGCAGTCCCGCCGGCGTGACCGGGCTCGGGGACGTGGTGAAGAACCCGATCCACGCCACGGGCGTGGGTCTCCTGCTTTACGGCCGGGCCAATGCCGGCCAGACGGCGCCGAAGATCGTCGGCGACGGAATGAAGACCGCGGTGGAGCGGATGAAGTCGTGGTTCCAGGGGTATTTCTGACGTAGCGGAGGAGAGGACATGTTCGAACTGATGGACAACTTCAGCCAGACGGCTGTGATCAAGGTGATCGGCGTGGGCGGCGGCGGCGGCAATGCCGTCTCGCACATGGCGAAGTGCGGCATCGAGGGCGTCGAGTTCATCTGCGTGAATACGGACGCGCAGGCGCTCAAGCACTCGCAGGTGAAGACCTCGCTGCAGATCGGCTGCAACATCACGAAGGGGCTCGGGGCGGGCGCGAACCCGGAAGTCGGCCGCCAGGCGGCGATGGAGGACCGTGACCGCATCATCGAGCTGATCGAGGGCTGCGACATGCTCTTCATCACCGCCGGCATGGGCGGCGGGACGGGCACGGGCGCGGCGCCGGTCGTGGCGCAAGTCGCGCGCGAGCTCGGCATCCTCACGGTCGCGGTCGTGACCCGGCCGTTCACGATGGAGGGCAACAAGCGCGCCACCATCGCCGAGATGGGCATGACGGAACTGTCGAGGCACGTGGACTCGCTGATCACGATCCCGAACCAGAAGCTGCTGCAGGTGCTGGGCGGCCAGACCACGCTGCTCGAGGCTTTCAAGCGGGCCAACGAGGTGCTGCAGGGCGCGGTGCAGGGCATCGCCGAGCTGATCACGCGACCGGGCCTCATCAACGTGGACTTCGCCGACGTCCGTACCGTGATGTCGGAGACGGGCCTCGCGATGATGGGCTCCGGCATCGGCACCGGCGAGCACCGCGCGCGCGTCGCGGCCGAGATGGCGGTGTCGTCGCCGCTGCTCGAGGACATCGACCTCGCGGGCGCGCACGGCATCCTGGTCAACGTCACGGCGGGCCTCGACCTGTCGATCGGCGAGTTCGAGGAAGTCGGCAGCACCGTCAAGCAGTTCGCGGCCGAGGACGCGACCGTCGTGGTCGGCACCGTCATCGAGCCCGAGATGCAGGGCGAGCTTCGGGTCACGGTCGTCGCGACCGGCCTCAGCCGCAGCATGGCGAAAGCCGCGGCGCCTGCCCCGGCCAAGGTGGCGCCGCCGCTGGTGGGCCGCAAGCAGAGCGACATGAAGCTGGTGGCGCAGCGGGCGAATCGCGCGCCTGCGGCCGACTACTCGCACCTCGACCGCCCGGCGATCCAGCGCCAGCCTCAGCGCGCGGTGGGAGACGGCCTGCGCGCCTCCTACGGCTCCGAGGACGTGCTGGATATCCCGGCCTTCCTGCGGCGCCAGGCGGATTGAGGGGGAACGTGTCCCGCAACGGCGCTGGTCGTGAAGGTTTCAGGCTCGTGCGGCTGCGCCTGCGGGCGCGGCGGCGGGCGTCGGGCCGGCGCGCGGAACGCCAGCGGGAACGCGACCCTTCCGGGAATCCGACGTGAGAAATCGGCCGCCGGCCTACCTCCGCTGGCCGGCGGCCGGTGACCCGCGCGCTATAATCGAGGCACAGTCACTGCCATGGCCCAGCAACGCACGCTGAAAGAGCCGATCCGCTCGACGGGGATCGGCCTGCACACCGGCCGCAAGGTCCTGATGGTGCTGCGGCCCGCGCCGCCCAACACCGGCATCGTGTTCCGCCGCACCGATCTCGACCCTCCGGTCGACATCCCCGCGCGCGCGACGAACGTGACCGAGACGACGCTCGGCACGACGCTGGCTGCGGGCGAGGCCGGCGTGTCCACGGTCGAGCACCTGATGTCGGCGCTGGCCGGCCTCGGCATCGACAACCTGTTCGTGGAGCTCACCGCGGGCGAGGTTCCGATCATGGACGGCAGCGCCGGGCCGTTCGTCTTCCTGATCCAGTCGGCCGGAATCGAGGTGCAGAACGCGCCAAAGCGGTTCGTGCGGGTGCGACGGCCGGTCGAGGTGAAGGATGGCGACAAGTGGGCGCGCTTCGAGCCGCACGAGGGCTTCCGCGTCAACTTCGAGATCGAGTTCGATCACCCGGTCTTCCACCGCCACGCGAAGCAGGCGTCGATGGACTTCTCGACCACGAGCTTCCTCAAGGAAGTGAGCCGCGCGCGCACCTTCGGGTTCATGCGCGACATGGAACACCTGCGCGGGCGCAACCTCGCGCTCGGCGGCACGCTCGACAACGCGATCGTGCTGGACGACTACCGGATACTGAACGAGGACGGCCTGCGCTTCGAGGACGAGTTCGTGCGCCACAAGATCCTCGACGCGATCGGCGACCTGTACCTGCTGGGTCATTCGCTGATCGGCGAATACACGGCATTCAAGTCCGGCCACGGGCTCAACAACAAGCTGCTGCGCGCGATGCTCGCCGACGCCGAGTCCTGGGAAGAAGTCACTTTCCGCGACGAGAGCGCTGCGCCGATCTCATACGCCGCAGCTACCGCCACCGCATAGCGTAGCCGCAAGGGGACTGTCCCCTTCAGCGCCACAGTGAGATTTCCGCTACTGCTGACCTTTCGCTGAAGGGGACTGTCCCCTCCGGGGGATTCCTCTCACCTTCACCTTTACCTCTTCGATCGCCCCGCCGAGTTCCGCCTCGAGCGCGGCCTTCAATCCAGGGATGACATAACGCAGACGCGTGCCCCAGGCAGCCGTGTGCACGAAGGCCGTGAGAGTCGTGCCGCGCTGGCTCGCGCTCCACACCTCGCGCGCGATCTCGGGCGGCAGGACACGCCTCAGTGCTGCCAGGGAGCGGTCGGCATTCGCGGTTCCCTTACGCAGCCGTTCCAGCATTCCTTCGCCTTGTTCCAGCAAGTGACTGACAGCCGTCGGTTTTTTCATTTGTCAGAATTCGGCAGACAACCGAAAGGGTGATCAAAGTACTTGAGTCGCAAGGCTTTTTTTGGCATGGTGCGCCGACTCTGGACGGCCTCGAGGGGCCCCCCGATCATTATGACCACGAAGCGCGTGCTCGCGTACACCGCCGGCGTACTCTCGGTTGTCGCCCTCACGGGCGGCGCCTGGGTGGCCGGCAGTCATTGGGGCGGCACCGGCCCGCTCAGCGAGTTCACGCTCGCGCGCTGGAACGAGGATCTCGCGATGCAGGGCGAGCAGCTCGCACGCATCGAACAGGACGCCGACGACCAGGTCGCGACGCTTGCCACCCGCGTCGGCCGCATGCAGGCGCAGCTCATCCGCCTCGACGCGCTCGGCAAGCAGCTCACCGAAGTCGCGAAGCTGAAGCGCGGCGAATTCGACTTCGAGCAGCCCCCGGCGGTCGGCGGTCCCGAGATCGCGGGCGAGGGGCCGGTCGTGCCGGCGCTCGATGCGATGCTCGACACGATGGACGCGCAGATCGACGATCGCCGCCGCCAGCTCACGGCGCTGCAGAACCTCATCATGACCCGTGAGCTCGCGAGCCAGATCGTTCCGGGCGGCCGCCCGGTCGAGTCCGGATATATTTCCTCTCTGTACGGCCAGCGCACCGACCCGTTCGACGGCAACCAGGCGAGCCACCAAGGCATCGACTTCGCGGGCGCCGCGGGCACGCGCGTGCTCGCGGTCGCCGACGGCATCGTCAGCCAGACCGGCATCGACGGCGGCTATGGCCGCCTCGTGGAAATCACGCATGGCAACGGCTACGTGACGCGCTACGCGCACAACGCCAAGCTCCTCGTGAAGCCGGGACAGACCGTGAAGCGCGGCGACGCGATCGCGCTCATGGGCTCGACCGGGCGTTCGACCGGCACCCACGTCCACTTCGAGGTACTGCGCAACGGCCGGGCGATGAACCCGCTCTCGTTCGTCAAGCGCTGAAGCCCCCGGACGGAACCACCCGGCCCGACGTAGTAAACTACCGGTTTTTCGGCCGGTCCCCTTGTATTCCCGACCGGCCGCCCCGAGGTCCCCAGGCGCGTGTTGAACATCTTCACCCGGTTATTCGGCAGCCGTAACCAGCGCCTGCTGCGCCAGTACGCGGAACGCGTCAAGCAGGCGAACCAGTTTGCCGACGAGCTCGCCGCCACGGGCACGGAGGAGCTGCGCCTACGGACCGACAAGCTGCGCGCGCGGCTGGTGGCCGGCGAGACACTCGACGCGATCCTGCCGGAGGCGTTCGCGACCGCCCGCGAGGCGGCGAGCCGCGCCGTCGGCATGCGGCCGTTCGACGTGCAGCTCGTCGGCGGGATGGTGCTGCACGACGGCAAGATATCCGAGATGCGCACCGGCGAGGGCAAGACCCTCGTGGCGACGCTGCCCGTCTTCCTCAACGCGCTCGCCGGCAAGGGCGTGCACGTCGTCACCGTCAACGAGTACCTCGCCCAGCGCGACGCCGAGTGGATGGGCCCGATCTACCGGATGCTCGGCCTCTCGGTCGGAGTCATCACGAGCGGGCAACCGCAGGCGGAGAAGCGCGCGGCCTACGCCTGCGACGTCACCTACGGCACCAACAACGAGTTCGGCTTCGACTACCTGCGCGACAACCTCGCGGCCCGCCTCGAGGACCGCGTGCAGCGCGGCCAGCCGTACGCGATCGTGGACGAGGTCGACTCGATCCTGATCGACGAGGCGAGGACGCCGCTGATCATCTCGGGCCCGGCCGAGGAGAGCACCGAGCTCTACGTGAAGATCAACGCCCTCGTGCCGCGCTTCCTGCGCCAGGCCACCGAAGAGGGCGAGGGCGACTTTTTCGCGGACGAGAAGTCGCGCCAGGTGCACCTGTCGGAATCGGGCTTCGAAAAAGCCGAGGCGCTGATGCAGGAGGCGGGCCTCCTGCGCGAGGGCGACAGCCTCTACGACGCGGCGAGCATCCGGCTGATGCACCACCTGAACGCGGCATTGCGCGCCCACGTCCTGTATCACAAGGACGTCGAGTACATCGTGCGCGGGGCCGACGTGATCATCGTCGACGAGTTCACCGGCCGCACGATGCCGGGCCGGCGCTGGTCCGACGGCCTGCACCAGGCGGTCGAGGCCAAGGAGGGCGTGCGGATCCGCGAGGAAAACCAGACCATTGCGTCGATCACGTTCCAGAACTACTTCCGCCTCTACGAGAAGCTGGCCGGCATGACCGGCACGGCCGACACCGAGGCCTTCGAGTTCCAGCAGATCTACGGCCTCGAGGTCGTCGTCGTGCCGACCCACCGGCCGATGATCCGCAAGGACAACTCCGACCTCGTGTACCTCAACCAGTCCGACAAGTTCGACGCGATCATCGAGGACATCCGCGATTGCGTGAAGCGCGGCCAGCCGGTGCTGGTCGGCACCACGTCGATCGAGACGTCCGAGAAGCTGTCGGACCACCTCAAGAAGTCGGACATCGCCCACGCGGTCCTGAACGCGAAGCAGCACGAGCGCGAGGCGATGATCATCGCCCAGGCCGGCCGCCCGGCCGCCGTGACCATCGCGACCAACATGGCCGGCCGCGGCACCGACATCGTGCTCGGCGGCAACGTCGCGCGCCAGGTGGACCAGCTGCGCAAGGACAGCGTGATGAGCGAGGAGCAGCTCGCCGGCCACGCCCGCGAGCTCGAGAACGAGTGGACCGGGCTGCACGCGAAGGTGATCGAGGCCGGCGGGCTGCACATCATCGGCACCGAGCGCCACGAGTCGCGGCGCATCGACAATCAGCTGCGCGGCCGCTCGGGCCGCCAGGGTGACCCTGGCTCGAGCCGGTTTTACCTGTCGCTCGAAGACAACCTGATGCGCATCTTCGGCGACCCGGAGCGCACCAAGTCGCTGCTGAAGACCGTCGGCATGAAGGAAGGCGAGGCGATCGAGAGCGGCATGCTGACGCGCCAGATCGAGCGCGCGCAGCGCAAGGTCGAGTCGCACAACTTCGACGCGCGCAAGAACCTGCTCGAGTACGACGACGTCGCGAACGACCAGCGCAAGGTCATCTACCGCCAGCGCACCGAGATCATGTCCACGGACGACATCGGCGGCGTCATCAAGGACGTGCGCGCCGAGGTCGTCGCCAACCTGGTCGGGCAGCACATGCCGCCGGACAGCGTCGAGGAACAGTGGGACGTGGCCGGGCTCGAGGAGTCGTTCCGCCGCGACTTCGGCGTGGACACGGGGCTCGCGGCGTGGCTCGCCGAGGATCCCTCGCGGCACGGCGCGGAAGTCTCGGCGAGGTTCCTGGCCGCCATCGAAGCCGCCTACGACGAAAAGGTGCGCCAGACCGGCGCGCCGGTCATGCGGCACGTCGAGCGGGCCGTGATGCTGCAGCAGCTCGACATGCACTGGCGCGAGCACCTCGCCGGCATGGACTACCTGCGCCAGGGCATTTACCTGCGCGCCTACGCACAGAAGAACCCGAAGCAGGAGTACAAGCGCGAGGCATTCCAGCTGTTTACCTCGATGCTCGACCGCATCCGCTCGGACACGGTGATGCTGCTGCAGCGGCTGCAGGTCCGCACGGAAGAGGAGATCGAGCGCGAGGAGATGGAGCGCCAGCGCCGCCTGCAGAGCCGCATGCAGCTGCAGCACGCCGCGCCCCCGGAACTCGCCGCCCAGGTGCCGCAGGCTGCCGGGCCGGCCGTGATGGCGGGCGAGGGCATGTCCGACGAGGCTCCGGAGGCGGCGCCGGCCGCGCCGTTCGTCCGCGGCGAGCGCAAAGTTGGCCGCAACGAGCCCTGTCCCTGCGGCTCCGGCCGCAAGTTCAAGCACTGCCACGGGGCGTTGCAGCCCGTCGACAGCTAAACTCTCCCCGCCCAGCACGGGGAGGCCACGATTGGAAGTCCCGGCAGAGATCCATGTCGTTGCAGGCGCCATCGCGGACGCGCAAGGGCGTGTCCTGATCGCGCAACGCCCGCGCGGCCGGCACATGGCTGGACGCTGGGAATTCCCGGGCGGCAAGCTCGGTGCCGGCGAGGATCCGCTCACGGGCCTCAAGCGCGAGCTCACCGAGGAGCTCGGCATTGCGGTGCGCGCCGCCCGGCCGCTCATCCGGTTGCGGCACACATACCCGGAGCGGCGCGTCCTGCTCGACGTCTGGCAGGTCACCGACTACGAGGGCGAGCCGCAGGCGCTCGAGTCCCAGGCGCTCGCCTGGGCACGGCCCGACGACCTGCCGCAGCACGACCTTCTCGAGGCGGACCGCGCGATCGTCACGGCGCTGCGCCTGCCGCGCCTCGCGCGCGTGCTTGCGCCCGGCGAGACGCTGCAATCGATCCGCGGGCGGGCGGCGCAGACGATCCTGGTGCCGGTGCCCGAGGACGGCGCCGGGGAGCTCGACGCGGAGGCCGTGGCGGCGGCCCGTGCCGCGGGCCATCGCATCTTCGTGATGGGCGCGGATGTCGATGCCGTGCGCGTCGCGGCACGTGCGCGCTGCGACGGCGTGCTCCTGCGCTGGCTCGGCCAGAGCCTGCACGTCGACCGGACCGGTGCATTTCTCGTCGGCGCGCATTGCGAGGACGCCCAGGGCGCGAAGGAGGCGGTCGCCGAGGGCGCCCACTTCCTCGTGATCGCGCCCGAGGACGGCACGCTGTCGGAGCGCCTGCTCGAGCGCCTCTGCGTCATGATCGGCCGCCCCGTGTTCGCCGGCTGGTATCCCGACGCGCGCCGCATCGAGCTCCTGCAGGCGCTTGGTGCTCATGGATGTGCTGTGAAGCGGTAAGGTTGCCGAAGGGGACGGACCCCTTCAACGAGACCGATCAGCAGGCGAACCGCAGCGTGGCGTTGAAGGGGTCCGTCCCCTCCGTGCCCTAATCTGGCGCCGGCGTTAGGCTGCGGTCGAAGAAGTCGAGGATCGTCTTCCAGCCGTGGATGCCGGTGTCGCGAAAACTGAGTGCACCGTGCTTGCTGCCGGGATAGGGGACGAGCTCGAAGGGCTGCCCGCTCGCGACCAGGGCGGGAATCAGGAGCGTCGTGTTCTTGAACAGCACGTTGTCGTCCGCCATGCCGTGGATGATGAGCAGGCGATCGCGAATCGCGCCGGCGTAGGTCAGCACGTTCGAAAGCCGATAGCCCTCGGGGTTCTCCGCCGGCGTGCCGAGGTAGCGCTCGGTGTAATGCGTGTCGTAGAGGCGATAGTCCGTCACCGGCGCGCCGGCGACGCCGGCCTTGAACGTGCCCGGCGACTGGCCGAGCAGCATCAGCGTCATGTATCCGCCGTAGCTCCAGCCATAGACGCCGACTCGCGCCGGGTCCACGAAATCCCGTGACTTGAGCCAGGCGACCCCCGCAAGCTGGTCCTCCACTTCGACGCCGCCGAGCCGGTGGTACAGCGCTTCGGTGAACCGTTTGCCGCGACCGCCCGAGCCGCGGTTGTCGATCGCGAACACGACATAGCCGCGCTGCGTGAAGAGCTGCGCCGTCTGGTTGCCCCGGCGCTCGCCCCAGCGGCGCTGCACCGTCTGCACCGTGGGACCGCCGTAGACGACGAGCACCGCGGGATAGCGCTTGCCCGCCTCGTATCCGGCCGGCTTGTAGAGCTGGTAATGGAGCGGCGTGCCGTCCCGGGCCGGGAGGGTGCCGAACTCCGGCAGGACGTGGCGGTCGAGGTAGGGCGCATACGGGTGGTCCGCGTCGATGCGGTTCTCGACGAGCCAGGCGAGCCGCTCGCCCGAGTCGTCGTGCAAGGACACCTGCGGCGGCTGCGCAGGGTCGCTGTAGCCGAGCAGGAAGCGCTTCGCGTCCGTCGACATCGTCACGTTGTTCCAGCCGTCGCCCGCGGTCAACGCTTCGGGCTCGCGCTTCGGGCCGTCATCGAGGTTTGCGGCGTAGAGATGCCGCTCGAGCGGCGACTTCTTCGTCGCCATGAAGTAGACCTTGCCGCGCCGTTCGTCGATGCCGCGCACCGCCGGCGCGTTCCACTCGCCGATCACGTCCCAGTCGCCCGCGGTCACCGGGCCTTTCAGCACGCCGCCATAGTCGTACAGGTACAGGTGGTTGTGGCCGCTGCGCTGCGAGGCCCAGAGGATCTCGCGCCGTTCCGGCAGGAAATAGAGGTCATCGTTCAGCTCCACCCAGGTGTCGCTGCGCTCGGAGAAGAGCTGGCGCGACGCGCCGCCGGTGACGGCGAAGGAGAGGACGTCGAGGCGCTTCTGGTCGCGCGCCTGCCATTGCACGAGCAGCCGGTCGCCTTCGGGGTACCACTCGGCGCGCGCGAGGTAGCCGTCCTTCTGGCCGAGGTCACAGGTCGCGGCGACGCCCGTGTCGAGCGCGAGGATCGCGAGCGTCACCCGGGCGTTCGGCCGGCCGGTCGCGGGATAGCGCTGCTTCAGGACGCGTACGCCGCCGGCTTCGATCTCGAACCGCTCCACGTCGTCGACCGGCGACTCGTCGACTCGCGCATAGGCCAGGTGCTTCTCGTCGGGCGACCACCAGTAGCCGGTGTCGCGGCCCATCTCCTCCTGCGCGATGAACTCGGCCACGCCATGGCTCACGAGCCCGCCGCCGCCGGTCGTGAACCGGCGCTCGGCGCCGGTCGCGAGCTCGACCGCGTGGAGGTCCTGGTCACGGACGAAGCTGATGTAGCGGCCGCGCGGCGAAAACTTCGGGTCGGTCTCGAAGGCCGCGGTCTCGGTCAGCCGGCGGACGGCGTCCGCGGCGGGCTTCGACAGGTCGTAGTAGTAGAGATCGCCCGCGAGCGGAACGAGCAGGCCCTTCGAGTCCGGCGACCATTGGTAGTCGACGATGCCGCGCAACGCCGCGATGCGCTGGCGCTCGCGCCGTGCTTCTTCCTCCGCGGAGAGCTTATCCCCGGCGGGAGCGAGGGCGCGCGAGTCGACGAGGAGGCGATGCGTCTTGCGGGAAACGTCCCAGGCCCACAGGTCGAACACCGCGGGCGCATCGTCGCGGCCGCGCAGGTAGGTGACGAGCCGGCCATCCGGCGAAAAGCGCATCTGCCGCAGCGAAGGTCCTTGCAGGTCGGGCGCATCGAACAGACGCTCGACCGGCAGGTCGCCTGCGTGCGCCTGCGCGAGGCATAGCATTGCCGTCATCCCCAGCACGCGTGAACGCATCGTCGCTCCGTCCCGTCGCAACCCGAAAAGGTGGCCGGCGCGGTTTGCTAGACTGCCCGCCTCGCCATTCGGGAGTGTAAGCACGGTGTACCGTCATGTCATATCCGGCCTTGCGTCGGCCTGCTTCCTTCTCGCGTCCGGCATGAGCGCAGCGGACGACACCGCCGGGAGCCCGCGCTATCCCGCGGCGCCGCGCGGCACGACCGTGGACATGCTTCACGGCACACGAGGTCGCCGATCCGTACCGCTGGATGGAAACGGCATCGCCGGAACTCACCGCCTGGGTCGGGGCCGAGAATGCGGTGGCCGAGCCCTACCTCAATGCGATCCCCGCGCGCGAGCCGCTGAAGAAGCGCCTGACGGAGCTCTGGAACTACGAGCAGTACGGCTACAGCTGGATGGACGAAAAGTCGCGCATGCCGGTCAAGAAGGGCGGCCGCTACTTCTACGTCGAGAAGGCGGGCTCGCAGAACCAGGGCGTCCTGTACTGGGCCGCCCGCGCTCGATGCGCCGCCCAAGGTCCTCGTCGACCCGAACACGCTCTCCGCCGATGCGACGGCGTCGCTCGCCGACTACTCGATCAGCCCGGACGGCCGCTACGTCGCCTACGCGGTTTCCGACGGCGGCACGGACTGGGACACCTGGCGCGTGCGCGAGGTCGAGACCGGCCGCGACCTTCCGGACCTGATCGGCGACACCAAGTTCACCGGCGTGTCCTGGCTTCCGGATGCGAGCGCGTTCTACTACTCGCGCTACCCGAAGGGAGCGGACGGCAAGGGCGACGACCAGAAGCAGGTCAGTGTCTACCGGCACGCGCTCGGCGGGGCGCAGGCAGACGATACGCTCGTCTACGCGATCCCGGAGAACCCGCGCCACAATCCCTACGGCATCGTGACCGAGGACGGGCGCTGGCTGGTCTTCATCGTCTCGTACGGGTTCGACAGCAACGCCGATGCACCTGCGCGACCTTTCGAAGCCCGACGCCCCAGTCGTCCGCCTGCTCGACAAGTGGGACGGTATCTACGACTTCCTCGGCGCCATGGGCGGCAAGCTCTACTTCCGCACCACCCAGGGCGCGCCGCGCGGCCGCGTGATCGCGATCGACCCGGCCGCGCCGGCGCCGGCCGAGGTCGTGCCGGAGGCGAAGGCGACGCTCTACCAGGCGAGCCTCGCGGGCGGCCACGTCGATCGCGAGCTACCTCGACGACGCGCGCACCCGGCTCGTGGTCTACGCGGCCGACGGCAAGCGGCTGCGCGACATCCGCCTGCCGGGCCTCGGCACGGCCATCGGCTTCCCGGACTCGCCCAGGGAGAACGAGACGTTCTTCGCCTACACCGACTACCTGACGCCGCTCGCGCTGTACCGCTACGACATCGCGAAGGACGAGGTCACGCCGTTCCGCAAGCCGACGGTTTCGTTCGAGCCGGCGCCGTACGTAACGGAGCAGGTGTTCTACGAGAGCAAGGACGGCACGCGGGTGCCGATGTTCATCACGCGGCGCAAGGACGCGAAGCTCGACGGCACGAATCCGACGCTGCTCTACGGCTACGGCGGGTTCGACGTCTCGCTGACGCCGACCTACAGCGCGGCGGTCGCGGCCTGGCTCGAGCAGGGCGGCATCTATGCGGTCGCGAACCTGCGCGGCGGCGGCGAGTACGGCGCCGACTGGCACGACGCGGGCACCAAGACGAACAAGCAGAACGTGTTCGACGACTTCATCGCGGCCGCGGAGTGGCTGATCGCGAAGGGTTACACGTCGCCGCCGAAGCTCGCGATCCACGGGCGCAGCAACGGCGGGCTCCTGGTCGGTGCGGTGATGGCGCAGCGTCCGGAACTCTTCGGCGCGGCGTTGCCGGGCGTCGGCGTCATGGACATGCTGCGCTACCACACTGCGAGCGCGAACGCCTACGCCTGGTCGAGCGACTACGGCACGGTCGAGGAGCTGGAGCAGTTCCGCGCGCTCTCCGCGTACTCGCCGGTGCACAACCTGAAGCCCGGCCGCTGCTATCCGCCGACCCTCGTCACGACCGCGGACCATGACGACCGCGTCGTGCCCTGGCACAGCTTCAAGTTCGCCGCAGCGCTCCAGTACGCGCAGGCCTGCGCCAACCCGGTGCTGATCCGCATCGAGACCCGCGCCGGCCACGGCGCCGGCAAGCCGACCTGGATGCTGGTCGAGGACTGGGCCAACCAGTGGGCCTTCCTGGTGAAGGCGCTGGAGATGCCGGGCGGAAGCTGAAGGGGACGTTCACCTTCAGCACCGTGGCGTCATCTCAGTGTTCTCGGTCCTCGCGCTGAAGGTGGCCGTCCCCTCCGGCGTCCCCTCCGGGAGTTTCCGCGGGCTCGCCCGGAATGGCATTCGTTTCATCGAACCACCCGCCCAGGTCGATGACCTTGCAGCGCTCGCTGCAGAACGGGCGCCAGGGATTGCCGCTCCACTCGTGGCGCGCGCCGCAGCGCGGGCAGGGCACCTCGCGCTTCATGGGGATCAGTAGCAGATCGCGAGCGTGAACGCGACGTCCTCGCTCGCCTGCACCGGCCGGCTGTGAACGCTGTTCCAGCGCAGGAACCGCAGCGTGCAGCGGTGATGGCTGCCGCTGACTTCGGGAAAGAGCCGCGACGCGCCGGGCACCGTGATGCGCAGGAGCTGCACCGGGCGGTCGCGCTCGAACACGATCTGGAAGCCGCCGGCCGGCTGCCGTCTCCTCGCTCGGGCGCGCGTTCTCGCGCGTGATCCAGAGCAGCTCCGAGATCGACTCGCACAGCGGGCGGATCGTCGCGATCCACGCCGCGAGGTCGGCCTCGCGCGTATCCGCATCGAGCGACAGCCAGTGGTAGAAATCCGGCAGGTCGAATTCGCAGGTGCCGCCCGGGATCGCGCTGCGGTGCTTGATCGCGTTCAGGAAGTCCGATTCGCGCAGCTTCTGCATGAAGTTCGCACCCGCCGAGTTCAGCTCCTCGCGCCGGCGCATCAGCGCCGAGAGGACCGCCCGCAGCCGCGCACCGTCGACCCCCGGCCGGTTCTGGTAGTCACGCAAGGCCGTCATCTGCCGCTCCAGCTCCTTCAGCACGTCGCCGCGCGCGTCGCCGCGCGCGGTGATGGCGAGGATCTCGAGCAGGCCCGCCACTGCCGAGCGGCTCGACCAGGCGTTCGGCTGGCCGGCGTGGTGGGACAGCTGTTGCCACAGGAACTCGAGGCGCATGAACGCGCGCATCCGCTCGTTGAGCGGCTGCTCGTAGACGATGGGCTCCGAGTCGGGCCTCGGTTCTGACGCAGCCTCGAACATGGGCCTATTTTGCGGCAGGGCTTCCATGTGCGTAAACCTCGTCGCTCAGGAATTCGCGGCCAGTCCGCGGTATTTGAGGTCCAGGGCCGCCACCTGGGCGGCCAGGCCGGCGGGCGGGCCGCCGTTGTCGACGACGTCGTCCGCGTACGCGAGGCGCTGCTCCCGCGTGGCCTGGGCGGCCATCATCCGCTGGGCCGATTCCCGGCTCTCGCCGTCGCGCGCCATGAGGCGGCGCACCTGCTCCTCCTCGGGGCAGTCCACGACGAGCACCCGGTCCACGATGGACAGGAACCGGTTCTCGACGAGCAAGGGAATCACGAACACCTGGTACGGTCCCGCCGCAGCGAGTGCCCGCCGCTCGAGCTCCGCGATGATCGCCGGGTGCAGGATCGACTCGACCTCGCGGCGCAGCGTCGCGTCCTGGAACAGGCGTCGGCGAAGCTCCGCGCGATCGAGGCGGCCGTCGGGGCCCACGATGCCGCCGCCGAGCGCGCGGACGAGCGCCCCGAGTGCCGGCCGGCCCGGCTCGACCACCTCGCGCGCGATGACGTCCGTGTCGAGTACGGTCGCCCCTCTTGCCGTGAAGAGATCGGCGACCGTCGTCTTACCGCTCGCGATGCCGCCGGTGAGGCCGATGCGCAGCATCGCGATTAGCCGAGGCCGGAGAACTCGAGGTAGCCCGCGACGATGTCCGGACCCCAGAGCATCGCGATCCACGCGGCGCCCGCGAGGTACGGCCCGAACGGAATCGGCACGCCGCGCCCCAGGCGGCTTGCCGCCAGCATCGAGACGCCGACGACCGCGCCGACCGCGGCTGCGAGCAGCAGCACGAGCGGGAGCATCTGCCAGCCGAGCCAGGCACCGATCGCGGCGAACAGCTTGAAGTCGCCGTAGCCCATGCCCTCCTTGCCGGTCACCAGCTTGAACAGCTGGAACACGAGCCACAGGAAGGCGTAGCCCGCGGCCGCGCCGATCACGGCATCGCGCAGTGCCGCCGGTGGCGCGGCCTGCCCCTCGACGTGCCAGAGGCTCGCGAGAAGCCCGATCCACAGGAGCGGGATCGTGAGGATGTCCGGGAGGAGCTGGCGGTCGATGTCGATTCCCGTGAGCGCGACGAGATAGGCGGTGAACACGAGGGCGAGCAGCGCGGACAGCCCGAACCCGAAATGCCAGGCGACCGCTGCGAATGCGACGGCGGTCGCGAGCTCGACGAGTGGATAACGGACCGGGATCGGAGCACTGCAGGCGGCACAGCGCCCGGCGAGGGCCAGCCAGCTCAGGACCGGGACGTTGTGAATGCCACGGATCTGCGCTTCGCAGGCGGGGCAGCGCGAGCGCGGCACGACGAGGTTGTAGGGCTCGCCTGCGGGCGGTGCCGGGCGTCCCTCGACTTCGGCAGCCTGTGCGCGCCATTGCCGCTCCAGCATGAGTGGCAGGCGGTGGATGACGACGTTCAGGAAGCTGCCGATGGCGAGCCCGACGAGTCCCGCAACCGCCGCGAACAGGGCGGGATGCGCCGCGAGCAGGGCCACGGGCGAGGGCCCGGTCAGATCACGGCGCCCAGCTTGAAGATCGGCAGGTACATCGCGATGACGAGGCTGCCGACCAGCACGCCGAGGATGGCCATGATCAGCGGCTCGAGGAGCGAGGACAGCCCGTCGACCGCCGTGTCGACTTCGAGCTCGTAGAAGTCGGCGACCTTCGCGGCCATCGAGTCGAGCGATCCCGATTCCTCGCCGACCGCGATCATCTGGATGACCATGTTCGGGAAGAGGCCCGTGTTCTCCATCGCGCGCTGCAGGCGCTGGCCGGTGGAAACCTCGTCGCGCATCCGCAGCACCGCTTCCTCGTAGACGATGTTGCCGGTCGCGCCGGCGACGGAATCCATGGCCTCGACCAGCGGCACGCCGGCCGAGAACATGGTCGAGAGCGTGCGCGCGTAGCGCGCGATCGCGGCCTTCACCAGGATCGGCCCGATGATCGGCATCTTGAGCGACATCCTGTCGAGGAAGTGGCGCAATGCCCTCGACCGCTTCTTCATGTGCAGGAAGAAGACCACGCCGCCCGCGAACAGGAGCCCCATCCACCAGCCCTGCGTCTGCACGAATTGCGACAGGTCGATGACCGCGCGGGTGAACGCCGGCAGGTCGGCGCCGAAGCCCTTGAACAGCGCCTCGAACTGCGGGATCACGAACAGCAGCAGGATCAGCGTCACCACCACGGCGACGGCGAGCACCGCGGCCGGGTAGAAGAGGGCCTTCTTGATCTTCTTCTTGAGGGCCTCGGTCTTTTCCTTGTAGGTCGCCACCTTGTCGAGCAGCGACTCGAGGGCGCCTGCCTGCTCGCCGGCCTCGACCAGGTTGACGTACAGGTCGTCGAAATAGAGCGGATGCTTCTTGAGCGACTCGTGCAGCGAGCTGCCGCCCTCGATGTTGGTCTTGATGTCGAGGATCAGCTTCTGCATCTTCGGCTTTTCATGGCCGACGCCGACGATCTCGAAGGCCTGCACCAGCGGAATTCCGGACGCGAGCATGGTCGCGAGCTGGCGGCTGAAGATGGCGATGTCCCCGGGCGTGATCTTGCCGCCGCTACTGAACAGGCCCGTCTGCTTGCGGAGCTTGGTCGGGACGATGTTCTGCCGCCGCAGGTCCGCGCGCGCGGCCTGTTCGTTCACCGCGAGGATCTTCCCGCGGATCTTGTTGCCCCTCTTGTCCTTGCCCTCCCAGGTGAACGGGGTGTCCCTGGCGGCAGCGGCTGCGGTAGGCGGCATGGCGACTGTCGTCCTTTAGCCTGACTTTCGGATGTTAACGCCCCGGGGAATCACTCAACTGTGACGCGGTTGACTTCTTCGAGGGTCGTCATCCCGTCCATGACCTTCTTGAGGCCCGCTGCACGCAGGTCCCACACCCCGTTCTTGCGGGCCTCTGCGGCGATGTGGGGGGCGCTGCCGCCTTCCAGGATGATCCGGCCGATGTTTTCCGTGACCGGCAGCACCTCGTATAAGCCCACCCGGCCCTTGTAGCCGTCCGTGCACTGGCCGCAGCCGACGTGCTTGTAGACCTTGAATCCGGTTGTCGCGATCTGCTGCTCGGAGAAGCCCTCCCGCAGGAGCGCGTCGTGCGGCAGGTCAAATGGCTGCTTGCAGGCGGAACAGAGCCGCCGCGCCAGTCGCTGCGCAATGATGAGGCTCACCGAGGTTGCGATCGCATACGGCTTGACGCCCATGTCGATCATGCGGGTCAGCGTCTGCGGCGCGTCGTTCGTGTGCAGCGTCGAGAGCACGAGGTGGCCCGTCTGCGCCGCCTTGATCGCGATCTCCGCGGTCTCGAGGTCGCGGATTTCGCCGACCATGATCACGTCGGGATCCTGGCGCAGGAAGGCGCGCAGCGCCGATGCGAAGGTCAGCCCGACCTTCGGGTTGACGTTCACCTGGTTGACGCCGGCCAGCACGATTTCTGCCGGGTCCTCGGCAGTCGAGATGTTCGTGTCCTCGACGTTCAGGATCGAGAGACCGGTGTAGAGCGACACCGTCTTGCCGCTGCCGGTCGGGCCCGTCACGAGGATCATGCCCTGGGGCTTCGCCAGCGTCTTGAGGTAGAGCTCCTTCTGGAAGGGTTCGTAGCCGAGCGCGTCTATGCCCATCATGGCCGTGCTGGCATCGAGGATGCGCAGCACGATCTTCTCGCCGAACAGGGTGGGGCAGCTCGAGACGCGGAAGTCGATGGAGCGGTTCTTCGACAGCCTCATCTTGATGCGCCCGTCCTGCGGCACGCGCCGCTCGGCGATGTCGAGCCGCGACATCACCTTGAGGCGCGCCGCGAGCTTGGTCGCGAGCTGCACGGGCGGCTGGGCAATCTCGCGCAGCACGCCGTCGATGCGAAGCCGGATGCGGTAGTACTTCTCGTAGGGCTCGAAGTGGATGTCGGAGGCGCTCTTCCTGATCGCGTCCAGCATGATCTTGTTGACGAAGCGGACGATCGGCGCGTCCTCGATGTCGTCGCGCGCGGCCTCCGATTCCATCGCGTCATCGCCGTGCGAGACGTCGAGGTTCTCGAGGTCGAAGTCACCGTCCCCGCCTCCGAGGCTCGGCATCTGCGTGTCGACCTGCTCGATCGCCTTCTGCACGGCGCGCTGGAGCTTGTCGTCCTCGACCACGACCGCCTCGATGGCAAGCCCGGTCTGGAACTTGACCTCGTCGACGGCGTGCAGGATGGTCGGGTCCGAGACGCCGACGTGCAGGCGCTTGCCGCGCTTGACCAGCGGCAGGATGCGGTGCTTCGCGAGCAGCTTCTCGTTGACGAGGCGGACGGTGTCAATGTCGGGCGCAACCGCGTCGAGGTCCAGGAGCGGCATGCCGAATTCCTGGGCCGCGGCAATTGCGATGTCGCGGGCGGATGCCATGTCGTGCGAGACGAGCCAGCTCACGAGGTGGGTCTTGCGCTCGCGGGCGTTCGCGATCGCGTCGAGCATGGCCGATTCCTCGACCAGGCCGTCGAGCACGAGCCGCTGCGGCAGGCCCGTCAGGACGGCCCGCACCGATCCGGCGGCTGCGGCGTTATCGTTCAATGACCCGTTCCAGACACGGTTGACCCTGCCCCCTGAGGCTCCCCGGAAACGGGGATCCTGTAGCCTAACCCAGCGCGCCAGCATTTGTTAAATGAGCGGGAATGCTCCCATATGGCGCCCGGCAAGCCCTTGACCCGGTTCACATTCAGGGCAGGTCAGCCATGGGGACCAGTTCCCCGGGAAATCGGTTCTGGAGCGCCTCCCACAGGCGTTGTGCCTCCGGATCACTCCAGGTACCGGGAGTGCCCTCGAGGACCTCGGTGTGGAGCTCCTTGCGGCGGAAGGACAGGTATCGCGGCGGGTTCCCCGCAGAATTCGGGACTGCCGCCAGGGTCGCATCTTTCGAGATGGCCGCGCGTTGCTTCTGCGCGATCAGTTCGGGGATCCGGGACGTCCGCAGCTGAACCCAGCCCGTCCTCGTGTTCAGCTCGTAGTAGACGGCCGCTTCGTCGATGATGCCGGAAACTTCGTACTTGCCGGCCAAGGTGCTGGGCGTATTGAAGTCAGTCTCGGTGAAGCGGACGCGAGCGGCAAGTGCGGACGCACGTGCCGGATCCGCCATGAAAGGCACCAGTGAGACGCCGTCGACCGCGGCGGGCGCCTTACCGGTCACCAGTTCCTCGAGCGTCGGCCGCACGTCCTCGAGAGTGACGGGCCAGTCGTAGTCCCGCTGCGGACCCGGCAGCCGTGCCTGGCCGAAAGCCCGCATGGCGAACAGCACCTGGTACTGGTGCGGGCTCAGCACGCTCGTTCCATGGCCCCAGAGCGAGTCCCAGATCTCGCGGCTCGTGCCGCTGGACCGAATGACCGAGTCGTTCTCTCCACCAAGCGCTTCACCGTGATCCGAAAGCAGCACGACGATGGCGTTGGCCAGCAAACCCTTGTCCGCGAGGATCCGCATGACTTCGCCGAACTGGCGGTCGACTTCCCGCACGGATTCGCCGTAGGCATCGCGGTAAGCCTCGGGCACGGAGGGCTTCGGCCGGCCCGCCCAGGCGTAGGGCCAGTGTGCGAGCGTCAGGTGAATGGCGAGGAAAGAGGGCTCCCGGGGCTCGATCTCCGTCTCGAGGCGCTGCAGGAACTGCGACGGGCGATAGGTTACCTGCGCGGCCCGATTTGCGTGGTTCGCGGGGAACAGCCACCGTCCGGCCGGCGTTGCCGTCACGAGGTTGACGAGCGGCAGGTCGCCGCCATGCCCGAGCAGGAAGTCGACCGCGCCGACGGGTGGCGTAATGGTCCGGTCGAAGCCGAAGCTGCGGTCGATGTTCGCGAATCGCACCTCGTCGGTCGCGTACGTGGCGCGGTATCCCGCAGCGCGCAACGCATCACCGAGTGTTTCGCCCTCGTCAACCTGTGCGCGCGGCATGAGGTTGTAGCGTGCATTCGTCGTAACCGGGTGGCGTCCGGTCAGGATGGACACCCACGAGCCGTAGGTCCGGGCAAGCGGCGTCGTTACATCCTCGAAGCGGCGCGCCTCGCGGAGGAAGGCGTGGATGTTCGGGGCGTCGGCTTTGCCGCGGCGCGGAATCATGAGGTCATTGCGCAGCGAATCGATGCCGAGGATCACGATGTTCGGCCGCCCGCTCCCGGCGTGGTCCGAAGCGGCGGCGCCCGGCAGCAACGACGCCGCGAGGAACACGCCCGAAATTGCCACCGCAGTGCCGCAGACGATCACGTACGCCCTGCGGCTGGGCCTCGAGCCCGCAACCCGCAGGGCCAGCACCAGGATAATTCCCCCAAGCGCAGCGGCAACCGGGACAACCGGCAGTATGCCGGCGACGGGGTGACGCCAGGCCGACTCCATCGAGGCAAAGAAGGAGGTGGGGAACAGCGTGCTGTTGGCCGCCAGGGCGAGGCCCGTGAGGGTCGCAAACCAGCCCGCAACCAGCCAGCCGCGCCGCGCGCCGACGCCCCGCGGAAACGCCGCCTCGGTCAACCGGGCAAGCCCGAAGGCGAGGCAGCCCAGCAAGCCATGCACGAGCAGGGTCGTGGCGGCGAAGCCCGCGACCTGCACGCCGAGCGTGGAGCCGAGCGAATTCTCGAGGCTGAGCGACGCCAGGATGCGGTCGTTCACGAAAACCAACTCGACTTCGCGCGCGGCCCACCAGAGGCAGGCAGCGAAGAGAACGAGTGCGAGTCCCTGCGCAAGCACGAACCCTGACCAGCGGGTGTGGACAACAGTCATGGCCGCATGGAGCCGGCGCGCGCCGTGCGGAAGCACAAAAAGCGAGGCCCCTGTTTCCAGGGGCCTCGCCCGGGCCGGCGACTACGCCGGACCATGGTCAGCTTCGATTACGAACCGCCGAAGCCCGAGCGGCAGGACGCCGGCATGTGCTTGTCCGACAGTGTCGTCAAAGTGTCGGAACCGGCAGACGTCGTCGCGCCGAGCAACGCCACCGGTGGCGTAGTGCCTCCGGCCGGCGCATTCGACATACCGCAGCGCCAGACCACGTCGCCATTGTTGTTGACGAACGGCTGGATGGCCAGGACCTGCTGCTGAATCTTCGAGTTCGCATCGCGGCCGTAGGTGACGACGATCGTGCCGCCCGCTGCGTCGATGTCGATGCTCTCGACGTAACGGCCCTGCTTGTCGTCGGCCGCCGCGGCCGAGCCGAGGCCCGCCTCGGTAAGCGTCACAGGCCAGTCGCCAACCTGCGCCGAGTACTCGGCGATACCCGCCTTGACGTCTGATGCGAGCGTCAGGCCTTCAGAGACCTGCGCGCGAATCGTGTAGTCCTGGTACGCCGGGATAGCGATGGCGGCCAGGATGCCGATGATGGCCACCACGATCATCAGTTCGATGAGCGTGAAGCCCTTCTGGAGAGTCTTCATGTCCGATAACTCCTGTTTAACCAAGGGCGGCGCTCATGCGCCGATGCAACCTAGATACAGCAAGGATCATGCCAACCGGCCCGGCCGCTGTAAGTGACGGACTTGGCAGTATTTTTTAGCGATTGTCAGAATATCGTCGGGGTCTGGCGACGTTCCGGCAGACAGGCTGCGTCACTAAGTGACGCGCCGCGTCACTCGATGCCGAGTTTCTTGATCCGATAGCGCAGTGCCCGGAAAGCTGATGCCGAGCGCACGGGCCGCGGCCGTCTTGTTGTAGCGGGCATCTTCCAGGGCCTTGCGGATCGAGGCGCGCTCCATGTCTTCCAGGGTCTGCGGAAGCGTACCCGGCCGGTGCAGCGGCACCGAATCCTCGAAGCTGGGCGGTCCGCGCAACTCGATGTCGTCCGGCCGGATCGTCGCGCCGTCGCAAAGCGTCAGTGCGCGCTCGATGATGTTCTCGAGCTCGCGGACATTGCCCGGGTAGTCATGGCTAGCGAGAAGTTCCATGGCGTCAGCCGAGATCGCCGGCGGCGTCATGGAAAGGCGCTGGGCGAATCGCTGCGTGATGGACGCCGCCAGTTCAGGCACGTCCGCGAGCCGGTCGCGCAGGCTCGGCACCCGCATCTCGATCACGTTGATGCGGTAATAGAGGTCCTCGCGGAAGCGGCCCGCCGCGACCAGCTCGCCGAGGTCGCGATGGGTGGCCGAGAGGATGCGCACGTCGACCGGCTGTTCGCGCTGGTCGCCGACCGGGCGCGCGGTCTTCTCCTGGATCAGGCGCAGGAGCTTCACCTGCATGACGAACGGCAGGTCCGCCACCTCGTCGAGAAAGAGCGTGCCGCCCTCGGCTGCCTGCACGAGGCCCGAGCTTGTCGGCGACCGCGCCGGTGAAGCTGCCGCGGCGGTGGCCGAAGAGCTCGCTTTCCATGAGCTCCGATGGGATCGCGCCGCAGCTGACGGGTACGAAGGGCGCGTCCTTGCGCGGGCCCGACTCGTGGATCAGCCGCGCGACCAGCTCCTTCCCGGTGCCGGATTCACCGGTGATGTGCACCGGCGCCTGGCTGCGCGCCACGCGGCCGATCATGGCGCGCAGCCGCTGCATCGGTTCGGAATCGCCGAGCAGGCGCCGCCCGCCATCGGCGGCGCGCCGGCTGTCGGAGAGCTTGAGTGCCTGGTTGACGAGCTTGCGCAGGTCCGGGATGTCGACCGGCTTCCTCACGAAGTCGAAGGCGCCGAGCTTCAGCGCGAGCACCGCGGATTCGACGTGGCCGTGGGCCGTGATCACGGCGACCGGCAGCTCCGGGACCTCGCGTCTGGATCCACTCGATGAGCTCGGTGCCGTCGCCGTCCGGCAGGCGCAGGTCCGTGAGGCACAACGCGAAGTCGCGCGAGCCCTGCAGCTCGCGCGCGCGGCAGCGAGGTCGTGCACGGCTTCGAGTCGACGCCCATGCGCGCGAGCGTCAGCGACAGCAGCTCGCAGATGTCCGGCTCATCGTCGACGATCAGTGCGCGCGGGTTCGCCATGGCGGGTCAGGTCTGCTCCCAGCGTTGCGGATCGGCGAACACGATGCGGAAGATGCTGCCGCCGCCTGCGCGCGGCTCGAACACGAGCAGCGCCCGGTTGCACTGGGCGAGCTCGCGCGCGATGAAGAGGCCGAGCCCGGTGCCGCTGGCGCGCGAGGTGAAGAACGGCTCGAAGATGCGGTCGCTGATCGTCGAATCGATGCCCGGACCGCGGTCGAGCACCTCGAGGAACGGGCGATTGCTGCCGGCGAGGCGGCCGATGCGAACTTCGACCGAGTCGTCGGGCGCCTTGACCGAGTAACGGAAGGCGTTCTCGCACAAGGTTCCAGAGGATCTGGCGCAGGTGCGAGGGATCGACGCGCACCTCGAGGTCGCGATCGAGGCATCTCCGACGACAACTGGCCGGCCTCGTGGCCGCCGGTGCTGATGAACTCGCGCACGAAGTCGGTGAGCCATTCGCCGAGCGGCATGCGCTCGGGCCGCGTGCTCTCGCGCCGCGCAAGCTGCTGGACGTTGCCGATGATGGTGCTGACCCGCTCCGCGTTTGCGCGGATGATGTCGCTCATGCGCCGGTTCGGATCGGAAAGCCCCGCGTCCTCGCCGAGGAGCTGGGCGGCGTGGCTGATCGCGCCGACGGGGTTCCTGATCTCGTGCGCGATCGAGGCCGACAGCCGGCCGAGCGCGGCGAGCCGGGATCTGCTGGATGCGGTCGTCGAGCGCGGTCAGGTCTTCGAGGAATATCAGCACCGGCGGCGGCTGCGCCGGTGCCGAGCGGCGCGAAATGCGGCCGCACTTCGCGCAGCCCGTCGACGGCGAGCAGGTTGCCGCCCGTCGTGTCGGCATCGGGACCGCTCTGCCGCCACATCGTCGAGCAGGTACAGGAGACGCGGCGACACCTCGCCGAGCAGCGCGCTCGCCGTCGCGTCGCTGCCGAGGATCTGGCGTGCCGACTCGTTGATGAGGCGGATGCGGTCCTGCTCGTCCACGACCACGAGGCTTTCGCGCAGGCGCTCGACGATGTACTGGGACAGCTCCGCGAGGTTCGCGAGGTCGAGGTCGCGCTGGCGCACGAGGGCCTCGCTCTCGCGCAGGCGGCCGGCGAGCGGCGCGCCCGCGAGCGCGGCGATCAGGATGACGCCGCCGAGGAGCCCTGCCTGCGTCAGGTCGGAAGAATCCGTCACGCCGCGGAACCACAGCATGATCTGCTGGCCGAGCACGCACAGCGCGGCGATCGCAGCGATCGTCGTCGCGATGCGCGGCGGCAGCAGGAGGCTCACCCCCGCGACGGGCATGATGAGGAGCAGCCCCACGCCGCTCGCCGCGCCGCCGCTCGTGAGCGAGCAGCGCCGTCACGGCGACGATGTCGAAGGCGACGTGGATGAAGGCCTGGGCATGCAGGCTCGGCCAGCGCGATTTCAGGAGTCCGATGCAGACGACGCCCGTCGCGAACCAGGCGACCAGTGAGATATAGATAAAGTGCCGGCGATGCCGCGCCGAGCAACTGCGGCCGGTGGGCGAGCAGCGCGAGCGCGACCAGCACCGAGGGAACCGCGAGCCGGTAGAGATTGAGCAGGCCGAGCACGCGCCAGGCGAGCTCGGCATCGCCAGACGTTCTCTCGATTTCCGCCGGCTTTTGCACGGCGGCACTTTAGCACGCGACCCTCGGCCGACTCGTCGGGCGGCCCGCGTTTGCGACGCGGTTCATGTCACCCGGTACAATGCTGTGATGAACCTTCATGAATACCAGTCGAAGCGCGTCTTCGCGGACTACGGCGTGCCCGTGCCGCAGGGCCGGGTCGCGGCGACGCCGGCGGAGGCGGTCGCAGCGGCGCGCGAGTTGGCGGGATCGGTGTGGGTCGTCAAGGCGCAAGTACACGCCGGAGGACGCGGCAAGGCCGGCGGCGTGAAGCTCTGCCGTTCGGCGGAGGAAGTCGGCAAGGCCGCCGCAGGCGATGCTCGGCGAGCGCCTGGTGACGCCGCAGACCGGCGCAGCCGGCTTGCCGATCGACCTCGTCTACGTTGAGTCCGGCAGCGCGATCGAGCGCGAGCTCTACCTTTCGCTGCTGCTCGACCGCGACCGCAGCCGCATCGCCTTCGTCGCCTCGGCCGCGGGCGGCATGAACATCGAGGAAGTCGCAGCGCACGCAGCCCGAGAAGATCCTGCGCGCCGACATCGACCCGGCCGCGGGCCTGCAGGGCTACCAGTGCCGCCTGCTTGCCTTCGGCCTCGGCCTCTCCGGCAAGCAGGTCGCCGAGTTCGAGCGCATCGCGCGCGCGCCTGTACAAGCTGTACCTCGAGCGCGACCTCGCGCTGGTCGAGATCAACCCGCTGATCGTGACCAAGGACGGCGCGCTCGTCGCGCTCGACGCCAAGATCAACGTCGACGCGAACGCGCTGTTCCGCCAGCCCGAGCTCGTGGCGATGCGCGACCCGTCGCAGGAAGACGAAATGGAGCGACACGGCCGCGGAGCACGAGCTCAATTACGTGTCGCTCGACGGCAACATCGCCTGCATGGTGAATGGCGCCGGGCTCGCGATGGCGACCATGGACCTCATCAAGCTGCATGGCGGCGAACCTGCGAACTTCCTCGACGTCGGCGGGACGGCGACGGCGGAGCGGGTCACCGCCGCTTTCCGCCTGATCCTCTCGAACGCCCGTGCCCGCGCGATCCTCGTGAACATCTTCGGCGGTATCGTGCGCTGCGACGTGATCGCCGAGGGCATCATCCAGGCGGTGCGCAACGCCGGCGTCCACCTGCCGGTGATCGTGCGCCTCGAGGGCACGAATGCCGACAAGGCGCGGACGCTGCTCGGCCGCCAGCGGCCTTGCGATCACCGTCGCGAAGGACGTGTCCGACGCGGCGACCAAGGCGGTGCCGCCTCGCGCGCGGCGGAGCCAGGCGATGAGCATCCTCGTCAACCGCAGGAGCCGCGTGATCTGCCAGGGATTCACCGGCAAGCAGGGGACGTTCCATTCCGAGCAGGCGATCGCCTACGGCACGAACCTCGTCGGCGGCGTGACGCCGGGGCGCGGCGGCACGCGGCACCTCGACCGTCCGGTGTTCGACACCGTGCACGACGCAGTGAAGGCGACCCGGGCCGACGTCAGCGTCATCTACGTGCCGGCGCCCTTTGCGGCAGACGCGATCCTCGAGGCCGCGGATGCCGGCATCCAGCTCGATCGTCTGCATCACCGAGGGCATCCCGGTCAACGACATGGTGCGCGTGAAGGCGGCGCTCGCGGGCGGCAAGAGCCGCCTGGTCGGGCCGAACTGCCCGGGCGTCATCACGCCGGGCGAGTGCAAGGTCGGCATCATGCCGGGCTTCATCCACAAGCCCGGGCGCGTCGGCATCATCTCGCGCTCGGGCACGCTGACTTACGAGGCCGTCTTCCAGACGACCCACGCGGGCCTCGGCCAGTCGACCTGCGTCGGCATCGGCGGAGACCCGGTGCGCGGCCTGAACTTCATCGAGGTGCTCGCGCTGTTCGAGCGCGACGAGGAAGACGGCCGGCATCATCATGGTCGGCGAGATCGGCGGCACCGACGAGGAGGCGGCCGCGGAGTACATCCGCAAGCAACGTGACGAAGCCGGTCGTCGCCTACATCGCGGGCGTGACGGCGCCCGCCGGCAAGCGCATGGGCCACGCCGGCGCCGTGATCGCGGGCGGCAAGGGCACGGCCGCGGACAAGTACGCGGCGCTCGAGGAAGCGGGCGTCGCGACCGTGCGCTCGCCGGCCGAGCTCGGCAGCGCGATGAAGAACGCCCTCGCATCCCGCCGCCGGAAGCGCAAGCAGCGCAAGCGCTGACCCGGCGTGCGCATCGCACTCGCACAGATCAACTCCACCGTCGGCGACGTGCAGGGCAATGCCGCGCGCATCGCCGCGCGGCTCGAGGAGGCGCGCCAGTGCAGGCGCGGCACTCGGTCGCGACCCCCGAGCTCGCGCTCTCGGGCTACCCGCCAGAGGACCTGCTCTTCCACCGCGGATTCCGCCGCCGCATCGAGGAATCGCTCGCCCGCCTGTCGGACGTCGGCGCGCGGCATCGACCTGCTGGTCGGCTACCCCGAGTACTCGGGCGGCGTGCTGTTCAACTCGGCGGCCTGGATCCGCGACGGCAGGCGGATCGCGAACTACCGCAAGCAGCGGCTGCCGAACTACCAGGTCTTCGACGAGAAGCGCTACTTCACGCCGGGGGACGCGTTCGTCACCGTCGAGATCGGGGGCGTGCGCGTCGCGCCCATCATCTGCGAGGACGTCTGGCACGCGGACATTGCCGCGGCGCGCGCGCGCGGCCGGCGCCGACCTCGTCCTCGCGCTCAACGCCTCGCCATACCAGAAGGGCAAGCAACCGGAACGCGAGGCGAACCTCGCTGCGCGGGCGCGGGAGAACGGGCTCGCGTTCGCGTACCTCAACCTCGTCGGCGGCCAGGACGAGCTCGTGTTCGATGGCTGCAGCTTTGCCGTCGACACGAATGGCCGCATCGTGCAACGCCTGCCGGCCTTCGAGGAATCGCTCGCCACGCTCGACCTCGTCGCGATGGACAAGGGCTTCGACGTGCAGCCGGAGAGCCTGGCGCCACTGCCCGCCGGCGAGGAGAGCGTCTGGCGCGCTCTCGTCCTGGGCGTGCGCGACTACGTGGAGAAACATCGCTTCGCCGGCGTCGTGATCGGCCTGTCGGGCGGCGTGGACTCGGCGCTGGTGCTCGCGATCGCCTGCGATGCGATCGGCCCGTCGCGGGTGCACGCCGTGATGATGCCTTCGCACTTCACGTCCGCCATGTCCGAGAAGGACGCGGCAGCGATGGCGCGCGGGCTCGGCGTCCACTACTCGATGGTCCCGATCGAGGGGATGTACCAGGCGACGCTCGCCGCGCTCGAGCGTGAGTTCCGCGGCCGGGAACCCGACGCCACCGAGGAGAACATCCAGGCCCGCTGCCGCGGCATGCTGCTGATGGCCATCTCGAACAAGACCGGCCGCATGGTGCTGACGACCGGCAACAAGAGCGAGATGTCGGTCGGATACGCGACGCTCTACGGCGACATGGCGGGCGGGTTCGCGCCGATCAAGGACTGCAGCAAGACGCTGGTGTGGCGGCTCGCGCGTTGGCGGAATGCGCAGGGGGCTTCGCCAGTCATCCCGCAGCGGATCATCGACCGTCCGCCGACGGCGGAACTGCGCGAGAACCAGCTCGACAGCGACAGCCTGCCGCCCTACGACGTCCTCGACCCGATCCTCGAGGCGTTCATCGAGGATGACCGCTCCGTGGACGAGATCGTCGGGATGGGATTCGACCGCGCGACCGTCACGCGCGTGCTCGAGCTCGTCAAGCGCAACGAGTACAAGCGGCGCCAGGCCCCGCCGGGCGTGCGCGTGAGCAGCCGCGCGTTCGGCCGCGACTGGCGATATCCGATTACGTCGGGGTACAGGCCTGGGGAATCCTGAAAGGAGTCAGTCCGGCCACCACCACTTGCGGTCGCGGTCGACCGGCTTCGAATCCGGGTAGTTGAGCGCGAACACTTCCTGCGACCGTTCCGCGAGGTCGTTGAGCCCCATGCCCTTGTAGGCCGAGATCATGATCTCGAGGGCCTGCCTGACCGCAGGGGCGCCGTCGTAGTTCTCGATGCAGTAGCGCGCCCGGTCGATCGCGGCGACGTAGGCCTCCCGCCGCAGGTAATGGTCGGCAACGTACACCTCGTAGTCGGCGAGCCGGTTGCGCAGGAAACCATGCGCTGGCGCGCGTCGTGCGCGTAGGCGCTGTCGGGGCGTTGCCGTATGAGCTGCGTCGAAGGCGTCGAACGCGCGGCTTGACGTCCTGCGGCGGGCGCTCGGTGAGGTCGGTGTTGAACCAGCGCTCGAGGAAGTTCGGCGAGCGCTCGAAGTAGACGAGGCCGCGCAGGTACATCGCATAGTCGACGCGCGGATGCGTCGGGTTCTCGCGGACGAACTGGTCGGCCGCGTCCACCGCGGACTCCTGCTCGCGGGCGCGGTAGTACGCATAGATGATGTCGAGACGGGCCTGGCGCGCCTCCTGGCTGAACGGGTAGCGCGCCTCGAGCGCCTCGTAGTAGCGCACCGCCCCGCGGTAATCGCCGCCCATCAGGAGGCTGTGCGCCTTCTCGTACATGCGGTCTCGGCTGCAATTGCTCGGCCGCGCGCTCCTTGTAGCCGCAGCCCGCGGCTGCGGCGACGCCGCACGCGATCAGGAGGATGCGCGCCATCGATCTGGCTGGCTGCAAAGGACTGGACCCCGGCTGTTGAATCAACGCAGTATACCGGCAAAAGACCATTCCCGACCCGCATGAGTTCCACCCGTCACCAACGCGAATTGCGATTGCCGCCGCAGGCGGCCGGGCGGCGCCTCGACCAGGCGCTGGCCGACGCCCTGCCGGAATTTTCGCGCTCGCGCCTGAAGCGCTGGATCGACGACGGCATGCTGCGCGTCGACGGCCGCGTGCTGCGGCCGCGCGACATCGTCGCCGGCGGCGAGCGCATCGAGCTGGACGCGCCCGACGAGGACGCCGTCACGGACGTCGCCCAGGCGCTGCCGCTCAGCGTCGCCTGGGAGGACAAGGACGTCCTGGTCGTGGACAAGCCGGCCGGTCTCGTCGTGCATCCCGGCGCGGGAAACCCGGACAGCACGCTGCAGAATGCGTTGCTCGCGCTACGATGCGCGACTCGCGAAACTGCCGCGCGCCGGCATCGTCCATCGCCTCGACAAGGACACGTCGGGCGTCCTGATCGTCGCACGTAGCGAATCCGCGCGGACCACGCTTGCCGAGGCGCTCGCTGCCCGCGAGATCCACCGCGAGTACCAGGCCGTGTGCGTCGGCGTCATGACGGCGGGGGGCCGGATCGACGCTCCGATCGATCGCCATCCGGTGGATCGCCTGCGCATGGCCGTGCGCCAGGGCGGCCGCGAGGCCGTCACGAACTACCGCGTGATCGAACGCTTCCGGCGCCACACCTGGGTGCGAGTCACGCTCGAGACCGGGCGCACGCACCAGATCCGGTTGCACCTGTCGCACGCGGGTTACCCGCTGGTCGGCGACCCGGTCTATGGCCGCCGCCTCGCGATCCCCCGCGGCGCGACGCCGGCGCTGTCGGAAGCGTTGCACGGGTTTCGCCGGCAGGCCCTGCATGCGGCGAAGCTCGTCTTCCCGCACCCGCGCGACGGGCGCGCGATCGAAGTCGAATCGGCCCTGCCCGCGGACTTCAAGGCGCTCGTCGCCGCGCTGAAGCGCGACCGCGCCGCGGCCAAGGACTGATGACGGAGCCCGATTTCCTGCGTGCCCGACTGGTCCGTGCCCGCGCGCGTGCGCGCGGTCATGACGACGCGCGCCGGCGGCGTCAGCGAAGGTCCCGGCGCGAGCTTCAACCTCGCGACCCACGTCGGCGACGAACCCGAGCGCCGTGGCAGAGAACCGCAGGCGCCTTCGCGACGCGCTTGGCCTGCCCGCGGAACCCGCCTGGCTCGAGCAGGTTCACGGGGCGGGAGTCGCGGTGTTGCCGACTGGAGATGAGAAGGTCGCCGACGCCGCCGTCACTTTCACGCGCGGCCAGGTCTGCGCGGTGCTCGTCGCCGACTGCCTGCCGGTTTTCGTCGCGTCCCGCGCGGGCGATCGCGTCGGCATCGCGCATGCGGGCTGGCGCGGGCTTGCCGCGGGCGTCGTCGAGGCGACCCTTGGGGCACTCGAGTGCGATCCGCGCGACGTCGTGGCATGGCTCGGCCCGTCGATCGGCCCGCGGGCATTCGAAGTCGGCGACGACGTCAGGGACGCGTTCCTGGCGCGGGACGACGGCTCGGCGGCGCAGTTCCATCGAGGCCGGTCCGGCCGCTGGTTCGCCGACCTCCCGGGACTTGCGCGACGCCGCCTCGCGGCCGCGGGCGTTGCCGCGGTGAGCGGCGGCGACCTCTGCACGCATGCAGACCCGTTGCGCTTCTACTCCTTCCGTCGGGACGGCGCGACGGGACGCATGGCCGCGCTCGCCTGGCTGGACTGAGGTAGGCTGGGCGGCCGTGTCGACGCTCATACCGATCCTGCTCCTGACCGGCGCCTGTGGCGCGCTTTCCGCTCTCGTTGCCGGCGTCTTCATGGCGCTGCCGGCTGCGCGCAGGAACTCGCTCCTGCCGCATCTCGTGAGCTTCGCGACCGGCGCGCTGCTCGGCGCGGCGCTGCTCGCGCTCCTGCCGCACGCACTCGAGTCGGGTGCCGGCGCGCACGGCATCGGGCTTGCGCTTGCGGCCGGCATCATCGCGTTCTTCGTGCTGGAGAAAATGGTGCTGTGGCGCCACTGTCACGCCGATCACTGCGAGGCGCACGGGCCCGAGGACCATCACCGGGACCGCGCCTCCGCGACGCTGATCCTCTGGGGCGACGCCTTCCACAACATCCTGGACGGCGTGCTGATCGCGGCCGCGTTCCTCACCGATCCGCACCTCGGCGTCGTCACGACGGTCGCGGTGTTTGCGCACGAAATCCCGCAGGAGGTCGGCGACCTCGCGATCCTCCTGAACGGCGGCATGACGAGGAAGCGCGCGCTCGCGCTCAATATCGCGGTCAGCCTCACGTCGGTCGCGGGCGCGGTGATCGCGTGGTTCCTGCTGGCGCAGGCGCTCGAGTGGCTGCCGTATGCGCTCGCAATCGCGGCGGCGAGCTTCCTCTACGTCGCGGTTGCCGACCTCATTCCCGGGCTTCACCGCCGCGTGGACGCACATACGTCCGTCCAGCAGGTCGCGCTCATCGCGCTCGGCATCGCGGTCATCGCGTTCTCGCACGGGCTCGCGCACTGACGCGTTGACGGTTGCGCATGCGAGCGCCGGGCGGGAACCCTCGCTCGCGCCGCCGGAACTTACGCGCTCGCTCGGGGACCCGCCCGGCGCTCGTCGGCACAACCGCCGGCGTGACAACACGAGTGTCCGGGTGACGCGGCACGCTGCCACGCCACCGCCACCGCGACATTCCCGCGCGCTTGGGCGAGCCGGGGGCGACCCCGAGGCGAGCGCACAAAGTTCCGGCGCGAGCGGAGGTGGTCGCCCTCGGCGAAGCCCGAACGTGCGGAAGAAACCGTGTCAGCTGTTGAGCAGAAGAGCTTCGCGCAGCCCGATGAGAACGAGTTCCGGAACGTGCGCGTCGAAGAGCTTCTCCTCCTCGAACAGCCGCGCGAATCCCCCCGTCCCGATGAGGACCGTGGGCTTGCCCGAGAAGTGCTGCGCGCGGATCTCGGCGCAGAGATGCTTCAGGATGGCGATGTTGCCGTGGTAGAGCCCCGACTGGATGCTCTCGACCGTCGAGCGGCCGAGGAGCTCCGGGGGCTTGCGGATCTCGACTTTGGGCAGCCGTGCGGTGCGCGCATCGAGGCTTTCCATCGCGAGCCTGAGTCCCGGCAGGATCACGCCGCCGAGGTAGTCGCGCTCGCCGGTCAGCGCGTCGATGGTCGTCGCGGTTCCGAAGTCGACGATGATCGCGTTCTTGCCGGGGAACAGCTTGGCCGCCGCGATCGCGCCCGCGATGCGGTCGCTGCCGACCTCGAGCGGGTTGCGGTAGCGGATCTTGAGCCCCGTGCGCACGCCCGGCTCGAGCAGGAAGGGCCGAAGGCCGAAGTACTTCATGCTCGCATTGCGGACCGAATGCACCATGTCGGGCACGACCGAACAAATCGCGACTGCGGTGATTGCCGCAGGATCGATGTCGTTCTCGCGCAGCACCTGCCGGCAGAACAGGCCGAACTCGTCGGACGTGCTCTCCGCACGCGTGTTGCGGCGGAACTGCAGGGCGAGCCGGTCGTCCTCGAACACGCCCCCGTAGATCTGGCTGTTGCCGATGTCGAGGACGAGGATCATCGCGCGCTCGCCTTCAGCTGTTCCTCGATCAGCCCGGCGAGAGCCGTCGCGAGCTTCTCCCGCCCGACGTAGCGGCGCACGCGGGTGCTGCCGTTCTCGTGCACGAAGAAGCGGTGCTCCTCGCCGTCGGCGAGCGTCGAGACGTCGTTCTGCACGACGTAGCGCGCGCGGCTGCGCTTCAGGAGTTGGCGCGCCGCGCGGGCCTGGGCGCTGGCATCGGGCTCGTGCGTCAGCTTGAAGCCGACCAGGACCAGCTCGGGGTTTCCCGCGTAGCCCATGATGCGGTCGATGATCTTGGGCGTCGGCTGGAGCTTCACAGACAGCTCGCCCCCCGAGGCGATCTTCTGGTCGGGCTGCGCATCCGCCACCGCGAAGTCGCCGACGGCCGCGGCGTGGATGACGGCTGCGCAGTCGCTGTCGCGCGCGAGCCGGCGCAGTGCCGTGTCGAGCGAGGCGTGGTCCGTGAATGTCTCCCGGCGCGCGACGCCGGCCGCCTGTGCCGAATCGACGCCGGCGAGGTGGGTCACGTGGAAGCTGCGCGCGGCCAGCGCCTCGCAGATCATGGCCCCGGTGCGGCCGCTGCTCAGGTTGGATATGAATCGTACGCTGTCGATCGGCTCACGCGTTGCACCCGACGTGACGACGACCTTGGCCTTCATCGCGTCCCCTCCAGCGCCGCCAGGACGCGCTTTTCGAGCTCGTCGACCTCGAGCAGCCTGCCTTCGCCCTGCTCGCCGCAGGCGAGGCGGCCGTCACCGACCGGCAGGAGGCGTGCGCCGAAACCCGCGAGCCGTTCGCGGGAAGCGCGCGTTGCGGGGTGATCCCACATCGTCGCGTTCATCGCGGGCGCAATCAGGTAGGGCTTCCGCTCGAGCTCCCACGCCAGGAACAGCGCCCCGATCGCGTCGTCCGCGAGCCCGGCGGCGAGGCGGTTCAACGAATTGGCGGTCGCGGGGCAGAGCAGGGCGACATGCGCCCAGCGCGCGAGCCGGATGTGGTCCATGGTCCGGCCGGCTTCGTAGAGATCGGTGAACGGCGTGCGGCCCGTCAGTCCTTCGAGCGTCGCCGCGCCGACGAAGCGCAGCGCACCCGCGCTCGCGACCGTCTGCACCGCGACGCCGCGCTTCGCGAGGCGCGAGATGAGCTCGCAGGCCTTGAAGCAGGCAATCGAGCCCGTGAGCTGGAACAGGAGCCGCGGTCCTTCGTTATCCGACATTGTCGATGAGCCTCACTCGGCCGAGGCGTACGGCCGCAAGGCGGCGGCCGTCGCGGTCGGCGACATAGTCCACGTGGAATCCTTCGCGTGTGAGCGCCTCTGCCGCGTCTTCGGGCGGCTTGCGAGCGGCCACGCTGTCCTTCAGCGCGCGGTACAGCGCGGGGGCCCGCGCCCGCTCGACCGGGCTCAGGAGCCGGTTGCGTGAGCTCATGGCGAGCCCGTCGGGTTCGCGCACGGTGGGGCAGCGCACGATGCGCGTGTCGAGGAAAAATGCGTGAACGAGTCCTTCGACCAGCTGCAGCTGCTGGAAGTCCTTCTCACCGAAGTACGCGCGCTCGGCGTGCGTGAGCAGGAGCAGTTTCAGCACGACCGTCAACACGCCGTCGAAGTGGCCCGGGCGCGAGGCGCCCTCGAGCTCGAGCGAATGCTCGTTCTCGGTCACGCGGTAGCGGTAGCCGTCGCGGTAGATCTCGTTGGCGCGCGGGACGAACACGAGGTCGCAGCCGACGCCTTCCAGGAGCGCGAGGTCCTGTTCCATCGTGCGTGGATAGCGCTCGAGGTCGCCCGGATCGTTGAACTGGGCGGGATTCACGAAGATGCTCACCCAGGCGCGGGCGTTCTCCGCCTTTGCGCGCCGCACCAGCGCAAGATGCCCTTCGTGCAGCGCGCCGAGGGTCGGCACGAACCCGGTCGTCACCCGAGCCGCGGCTGCGGCGGTGCTCGAGGAGATCGGCGACGCCCTCGACGACAATCATGCGTCGTAGCTCTCGGCCGCCGTGGGGAAGTCGCCCTGCTTGATGTCGTGGTCGAAGCGGTCGATCGCATCGCGCACGGCCGCGTTGCCGTCGAGGTATGAGCGCACGAACTTCGGCCGGTGCCCGCCGGTGAGCCCGAGGAGGTCCTGCAGGACGAGAACCTGGCCGTCGCAATGGATGCCCGCGCCGACGCCGATGGTGGGGACCTTCAGGGCGCTCGTGATGCGCGCTCCGAGCGCCGAGGGCACGCACTCGAGCACGATCGCGAAGCAGCCGAGCGCCTCGAGGCGCCGGGCGTCCTCGACGATGCGGGCGGCGTCGTCTTCCCTGCGGCCCTGCACGCGGAAGCCGGAAAGCGCGTTGACCGACTGCGGTGTCAGGCCGAGATGGCCCATGACCGGCACGCCCGAGCCGACGATCGCCTCGATCACGTCCTCGTGGCCCGTGATGCCTTCGAGCTTCACGGCCTGCGCACCCGCGCGCATGAGCGCCGCGACCGCATCGAGCGCGGCCGGCACGCCCTTGCGGAAGGACAGGAAGGGAAGGTCCCCGATCAGGAAGCGCGTCGGCGCGCCGCGGCGCACGGCCGCCGTGTGCAGGGCCATGAGCTCGACAGTGGCGGCGAGCGTGTCGCCGTGGCCGTGCATGACCATCGCAGCGCTGTCACCGACGAGGATGCAGTCGATGGCACTGACCTCCAGCACGCGCGCGAGGCTCGAGTCATAGCAGGTGACCATCGAGATCTTGCGGCCGGCAGCCTTGGCCGCGGCGAAGTCGAGGACCGATTTCATGCCCGTTCCCTCCCGGCGGCGGCGATGAACGCCCGGTAGACGTTTGCGAGTGCCGTGCCTTCGAGCGCTTCCAGGTGCATCCCGATCGTTTCGGTGTCGCCGCGCGCGACGGGCCCGGTGAGCGCGCCGTCGCTCGAGGCGATGACGTTTTCGACGATGCGACGCGGGTAAGCCGCGAGGGCCTCTCGGGGCGCGCCGAAGCGCGTCGCCATCGCCGAGAAAAAGTCGCGCCACAACACGGCGGTGAAGCCGCCGGCGAGCGCGCACAGGGCGTGGTAGTACGCCTTGTCACTGGTCTTCAGCGGAAAGCAGGGGTTCGGCAGGCGCGGGAAGAGCCGCTGGAACTCACCGACAGGGTCGGGGTGGGCGTCGTCGTGGTCCACGAAGACCGGGATGTCGCGATAGAACGCGGGCTCGTAGAGCGTCGTCGAGAAGCTCATGAGCGGGTGCGCGCCGAAGGCGCCCTCGAAGCTGCGTCCTCCGCAGAAGTGGACGAACGTCCGCCCTTCCATGCCTTCGCTCCGCAGCCGCGCCATTACCGGCGCGATGGCATCGTCCGAGACCGCGAGCAGGATCGTCGGGCAGTCCGCCAGCGTCTCTGCGGCGCTGACGCCCGGCTTGCCGTTAGCGCGCGCGTGCCGCCGCGACCACAGCTTCCAGAAGATGCCGAGGCTCGTGAAGTAATGGCGCAAATGCCGGGAGAGGCGGCCATCGCCGATGAAACCGTAGGGCGACGGCCCGGAGTCCGGGCGGTCAGCGGGTACCTGTCCCATGGATCAAGTCCCTCGTAGTCAATCCACTCAAGAAACAATGTCGCGGCCACCCGGGGGTGGTCCGCGCCCGCCCACTCTAATGCATTGATTGAATTGTGCAAAAAGCGCATAAATTCACGGTGTTACAGGTTGATTCGGCTCGAATCCGGCCCCATCACCGGGGCATTCCATCATCCGGGACACGCACATGCGCATGGATCGTCTGACCTCGAAGTTCCAGCTGGCGCTGGCCGACGCGCAGTCGCTCGCGGTCGGGCGCGACCAGCAGTTCATCGAGCCGGTGCACCTCATGCTCGCGCTCCTCGACCAGGAGGGCGGCAGCACACGGCCGCTGCTCGACCGTGCAGGCGTCAACGTCAGCCTGCTGCGTTCGCGCCTGCTCGAGCAGGTCGGCCGGATCCCGACGGTCGAGGGTGCGGCGGGCGAGGTGCATCCCTCCAACGAGCTGCTGAAGCTGCTGAACGTCACCGACAAGCTCGCCCAGAAGCGCGGCGACCAGTACATCTCGAGCGAGCTCTTCGTGCTCGCAGCCTGCGAGGACCGGGGCACGGTCGGGCGCGTCCTCAAGGATTCCGGCGCGGTGAAGGGCGCCCTCGACAAGGCGATCGACGACCTGCGGGGTGGCGAAAAGGTGGACGACCCGAACGCCGAGGAACAGCGAGGCGCGCTGCAGAAATTCACGATCGACCTGACCGAGCGCGCCGAGCAGGGCAAGCTCGACCCGGTGATCGGCCGCGACGACGAGATCCGCCGCACGATCCAGGTGCTGCAGCGGAGAACCAAGAACAACCCTGTGCTGATCGGCGAGCCCGGCGTCGGCAAGACCGCGATCGTCGAGGGCCTCGCCCAGCGCATCGTCAACGGCGAGGTGCCCGAGAGCCTCAAGGACAAGCGCATCCTCGCGCTCGACATGGGCTCGCTGATCGCCGGCACCAAGTTCCGCGGCGAGTTCGAGGAGCGCCTGAAGGGCGTCCTCAACGACCTCGCCAAGCAGGAAGGCCAGGTCATCCTCTTCATCGACGAGCTGCACACCGTGGTCGGCGCCGGCAAGGCCGAGGGCTCGATGGACGCCGGCAACATGCTGAAGCCCGCGCTCGCGCGTGGCGAGCTGCACTGCGTCGGCGCGACCACGCTCGACGAGTACCGCAAGCACGTCGAGAAGGACGCCGCGCTCGAGCGCCGCTTCCAGACCGTGCTCGTGGGCGAGCCCTCGGTCGAGGACACGATCGCGATCCTGCGCGGCCTCAAGGAGCGCTACGCCGTCCACCACAAGGTTGAAATCACCGATCCGGCGATCGTCGCAGCCGCGACGCTCTCGCACCGCTATATCACGAATCGCCAGCTGCCGGACAAGGCGATCGACCTGATCGACGAGGCCGCCTCGCGCATCCGCATGGAGATCGACTCCAAGCCGGAGGAGATGGACCGGCTCGAGCGGCGCGTGATCCAGCTCAAGATGGAGCGCGAGGCGTTGAATCGGGAAAAAGACGAGGCATCGAAAAAGCGGCTCGAGCAGCTCGAGGAGTCGCTGGCTTCGCTCGAGCGCGAGTACGCCGACCTCGAGGAGATCTGGAAGGCGGAGAAGGCCGCCGTGCAGGGTGCCGCGCACATCAAGGAGGAGCTCGAGCGCGCACGTCTCGACTTCGAGGCCGCACGCCGCGCGGGCGACCTCGGCCGCATGTCGGAGCTGCAGTACGGCAAGATCCCGGAGCTCGAGAAGCGCTTGAAAGCCGCGCAGGACGCGGAGTCGAAGGCGCCGACGCTCGTCCGCAACAAGGTGACCGACGAGGAGATCGCCGAGGTCGTCTCCAAGTGGACCGGCATCCCGGTCTCGAAGATGCTCGAAGGCGAGCGCGAGAAGCTGCTCAAGATGGAGCAGGAGATCGGCAAGCGCGTCGTCGGCCAGGAAGAGGCGGTGCGCACGGTGTCGGACGCGATCCGCCGCTCGCGCGCGGGCCTCGCCGACCCGAACCGGCCGAACGGCTCCTTCCTGTTCCTCGGGCCGACCGGCGTCGGCAAGACCGAGCTCACCAAGGCGCTCGCCGAATTCCTCTTCGACACCGAAGACGCGCTGGTGCGCATCGACATGTCGGAGTTCATGGAGAAGCACTCGGTGGCACGCCTGATCGGCGCGCCCCCGGGTTACGTCGGCTACGAGGAGGGCGGCTACCTGACGGAAGCGATTCGCCGCCGGCCGTACTCCGTGATCCTGCTCGACGAGATCGAGAAGGCGCATCCCGACGTGTTCAACGTGCTGCTCCAGGTGCTCGACGACGGCCGCCTGACGGACGGGCAGGGCCGCACCGTGGACTTCCGCAACACGGTGGTGATCATGACCTCGAACCTCGGCTCGCAGGTGATCCAGGAGATGGCGGGCGAGGAGAACTACGACGCGATGAAGAAGGCCGTGCTCGAGATCGTCGGGCAGCACTTCCGGCCGGAGTTCATCAACCGCATCGACGACATCGTCGTGTTCCACCCGCTCGGGCGCGAACATATCCGCCGCATCGTCGAGATCCAGACGGGGTACCTGCGCCGCCGGCTCGCCGACCGCGACATCCAGATCGAGCTCGACGAGAAGGCGAGCGACCTGCTCGGCGCGGCGGGTTTTGACCCGGTCTACGGCGCGAGGCCGCTCAAGCGCGCGATCCAGCAGCAGCTGGAGAACCCGCTCGCCCAGCGCATCCTCGGGGGCGAGTTCGGACCGGGCGACACGATCCTCGTTACGGCGAAGGACGGCGCGCTGGTTATGCGAAAATAGCCGGCGGGGGGATCTCGCCGATGCCGTTTTACGAGTACCAGTGTGCCGCCTGCGGGCACCACCACGAAGAGCTGCAGAAAGTCTCGGACCGGGCGCTGCGCAAGTGCCCGGCCTGCGGCCGCCCGTCGCTGAAGCGGCTCGTCTCCGCGCCGGTCTTCCGCCTGAAAGGCGGCGGGTGGTACGAGACGGACTTCAAGAACGACAAGGAAGCGAAGCGGAACATCGCTGGCGAAAAGGAGCCGGCGGCGGAAAAGCCCGCCGAGAAGGCGGCCGAAAAACCGGCGGAAAAGTCGGCTGATGCCAAGCCGGACGCGAAACCGGCTGAAAAGAAGGGGGAACCCGCGGCGAAACCTGCCGTCCCCGCCGGGCCAAAGACTGCGCGCCGCAAGTCCGTCCGCCGCCGCCCGGCACGCCGTTAGCCGCGGTTGCCACGGCCGTCGCCCGGCACGTAACATCGCGCGCTTTGTCCATGCGCACACACTACTGCGGTGAAGTCGACGAGACCCTCGCGGGCCGCACCATCGAGGCGGCCGGCTGGGTGCACCGCCGCCGTGACCATGGCGGCGTGATCTTCGTCGACCTGCGCGACCGCTCGGGGCTGCTGCAAGTCGTCTTCGACCCCGACACGGCGGAGGCCTTCAAGGGTGCCGAGCACCTCGGACGCGAGTTCTGTATCCAGGTGCAGGGCAAGCTGCGGCCGCGTCCGGCCGGCACCGTGAACGCGAACCTGGCTTCCGGCCAGGTCGAGCTGCTCGCCTCGAAGCTCGTGATCCTGAACCCGTCGGTGACGCCGCCGTTCTCCCTCGACGAGGACGTGGGCGAGGAGCTGCGGCTCAAGCACCGCTACATCGACCTGCGCCGCGACCTGATGCAGCAGCGCCTGCGGCGCCGCCACGCGATCACGCGCGCGATGCGCGAGTATCTCGACGACCACCACTTCGTCGACATCGAGACGCCGATGCTGACGAAGGCGACTCCCGAGGGAGCCCGCGATTACCTGGTGCCCTCGCGCACCCATCCGGGCAAGTTCTTCGCGCTGCCGCAGTCGCCGCAGATCTTCAAGCAGCTCCTGATGATGGGCGGCTTCGACCGCTACTACCAGATCGTGCGCTGCTTCCGGGACGAGGACCTGCGCGCCGACCGCCAGCCGGAGTTCACGCAGCTCGACATCGAGACCTCGTTCCTCGAGCAGTCGCAGGTGATGGCGCTCATGGAAGGCCTCATCCGCCACGTGCTGTCGCGGGTGCTGAAGGTGCAGCTGCCGGACCCGTTCCCGCGGCTCACATTCGCCGAGGCCATGCGCCGTTACGGCTCGGACAAGCCGGACCTGCGCGTGCCGCTCGAACTCGTCGACGTGGCCGATCTCGTGCGCGGATCGCGAGTTCAAGGTGTTCGCGGCCCCGGCCGCCGACCCGGACGGCCGCGTCGCCGCGCTTCGCGTACCGCGCGGGGGGGCGCTGACGCGCAAGCAGATCGACGAATACACGGCTTTCGTGGGGCGTCACGGCGCGCGCGGGCTTGCCTACGTCAAAGTGAGCGACGCGTCCAAGGGCCGCGACGGCCTGCAGTCGCCGATCCTGAAGTTCCTGCCCGATGCCGCGGTTGCAGGCATCCTCGAGCGCACGCGGGCCGAGACCGGCGACCTCATATTCTTCGGGGCCGACAAGTCGAAGGTCGTGAACGACGCGCTCGGTGCGCTGCGCCTGCAGCTCGGGCGCGACCTCGGCCTCGTCGAGGAAGGCTGGCGGCCGCTCTGGGTCGTGGAGTTCCCGATGTTCGAATGGGACGCGGACGGAAAGCGCTGGGGCGCGATGCACCATCCGTTCACCTCGCCGGTGGATCCGGATCCTGCGGCACTGTCGGCGGATCCGAAGAACGCAGTCGCGCGTGCCTACGACATGGTCCTGAACGGCTCGGAAATCGGCGGCGGGTCGATCCGCATTCACCGGGAAGACATGCAGAGCGCGGTGTTCGACCTGCTCGGCATCTCGCGCGAGCAGGCGTCGGTGAAATTCGGGTTCCTGCTGGAGGCGCTTCGCTACGGCGCGCCGCCGCACGGCGGCATCGCCTTCGGCCTCGATCGAATTGCCATGCTGCTGTCGGGGGCGGACAGCATCCGCGACGTGATTGCGTTCCCGAAGACCCAGTCCGCCTGGGACCCCCTGACCGACGCGCCGTCCGAGGCGGACGACGCACAGCTCGCGGAGCTGCACATCCGCGTCAAGAAGCCGCCGGCGCCGACAGGCTGAACGCCAGGCAGACACCGGTCGTCGTCGTCCACGGCCTGTGGCTCAACGGGCTGGAGACCTATTTCCTGCGCGAGAGGCTGCGAACCGCCGGCTTCGCGCCCGAGAACTTTCACTACCAGTCCCTGCACGTGTCATTGCAGGAAGCCGCGGACGCGCTCGCGGCACGGATCCGCGGGCTCGGCGACGTCGTGCACGTCGTCGCCCACAGCCTCGGGGGGCTCGTCGCCTGCGAGGCCTTTGCCTCGCACGCGGATTTGCCGATGGGCCGCGTCTTGCTGCTGGGCGCGCCCGTGCGCGGATCGCGCGCGGCGCGGGAGGTCGCGGCACGCTGGTATGGGCCATCGATGCTGGGATCTCTCGCCGTTGCTGAGCTCGCGCGCGAACGCGACTGCGCGTGGCGGTCCTCGCGGGAGGTTGGTGTCATCGCCGGTTCGTTGTCGGTCGGCCTCGGGCGGGTTTTTGCCGACTTGCCGCAGCCGAACGACGGCACAGTCTGCGTAGAGGAAACCGTACTTTCGGGAGCGAGCGCACAACTCGTGTTAGACGTGAGTCACACCGGAATGCTGCTGTCATCCGCAGTCGCCGCCGCGGCGGTACAGTTCCTTTCCACGGGCAGATTTGGACAAATCTGATGCCAGAAACCTCCCAGGGTCGGCCCTGGTTCGCGCTCGCGCTCGCTCCCTATCCTCTGTTGTACATTGCCGCCGCAAACCCAGGGCAAGTGGACACCGGCACGCTCGGGCTGGTGCTGGCCGTTGCAGCGGCAACCTGCGGATTATTGCTGGTGCTCCTGCGCGTTGCGCTCGGCAACTGGCTGACCGCGGGACTTGGCGTCGCCTGGTTTTCGATTCTCTTCTTCAGCTATGGTCCGCTGAATGCCGCGCTTGGGCAACCGGACGCCGACCCCGACGTTGCGCAACTTGCGCCGAGCTGGATCGAAGAGCACCTGCATCTCCTGCAGTCCGCGATTTGGCTGCTCCTCCTCGCGCTCGGCTGGATCCGGTTGCGCCGGCTCGGGAGTCTCCCCAACCGTCTTGCGGCGACGCTCAACTTCGTCTCGGTCCTGTTGCTCGGCTTCGTGCTGTTCCAGTGGTTCAACGGGCGAGAGCGCCAAGCGGGTCCTTCGAACCACGCGGCGCTGCAGGCGGCACACGCGCTGGACGCCCCCGACATCTACTTCATCGTGCTGGACGGCTACGCGCGGGCGGACATGCTCGCGGAGCACTACGGTTTCGACAATGGGCCGTTCATTCGCGGTCTCGAGCGGCGCGGGTTCCAGGTCGCAGACGCCAGCGAGTCGAACTACACCTGGACCTTCCTGTCGCTCGCGTCCACGCTCAACATGGATTACCTGCCCGGGCTGCTTGGCGACAAGCTCGATGTGGCCGGCACCGATCGCGAGCACACCTACAGACTGCTGCGGGACAACCGCGCAGCCGGTTTCCTGCAGGCGCGCGGGTATCGCTACGTACACCTGCAATCGACGTGGGGCGGCACGGGCAGCAATCCCCATGCCGACGATTTCCGTGCTTGCGGCAGCGGCCTGTTCCGTGACGACTACCTTCTGGCGATTGCGGAAGTGAGCTGGCTCCGAGTATTCGGTACGCGCGCATCGATCGACCTCGCGAGTTGCCACCTGACCAACCTCGAAACGCTTGCCGGCCTCGGGCGGGAGCGTGGCCCCAAGTTCGTCGTCGCGCACTTCCTGCCGCCGCACCATCCCTATCTCTTTGACCGGGAGGGTCGCGTATTGCGCAACGCCAACCTTTCCAACCAGTTCGAATTCCAGAAGCAGCTCTGGGAGGACCGCGCTGCATATGTGGACCAGCTCGTGTTCATGAGCAGCCGCATCGAGCGCGCAATCGATCGACTGATCGCGGAATCGGATCGTCCGCCTGTGATTCTGCTGCTGTCCGATCACGGACCGAACTTGCGGCGCGGATTCAGCAGCGCGCAACACTACCGGATCCGGCTCGCCAATCTCTCTGCCGTTCGCTTGCCCGGTGCGCCCGAAGACCTGCTGCCCGAGGACATTTCCAACGTCAATCTCCTGAGGATCGTGTTCAACAGGCAATTCGACGCAGATCTTGCACGGCTGCCGGACCGCCATTTCATTTCGCCATTCCTGCGGCCGTTCGACTTCACGGAAGTGGGTGAAGCCGACTTGCCGGTTGAGTCGGCGGGCCGGTCAGCGGACAATATGTGACGTAATCGGCAGGGCAGCACGCATTCCCGGTGCTCTGATGCGGTATCGCCATCGAGGTTCGAACATGCGCAACGCGCCAAGAATAGGGTGGTCCCGCCGTCTCGCCGCGGCGGTCGTCCTGACCGCGGGCGTTGCGGGCTCAGCGCAGGCCTACATCGACCCGGGCACCGGCTCGATGCTGCTGCAGATGATCGGCGCGGGCATCGCAGGCGCGATCTTCTATTTCCGCGAGTTTCGGTTGAAGATCCTTTCATTGTTCTCGCGACGCGGGGCGCCTGCAGCCGAGGACGGTTCCGAGCCGCCGCCCGGCGACACGACGCCTTGACGCCCGCGCTCGCGAGCGCCCGCTCCTTTCGCGATCCGGACGCCACGCTCGTCGAGCATGAAGGGCGCCTGATCCGCGCCGTGCGCGGGCATGCGTTGGACGCATTCAGGCGCATGCTCGAGGACCCCGTGGTGCAGCGCTGGATGGACGAGGGCCGCATCGTCCGCACCCGCCCGCTGCCGCGCATCGAGACACCGCCGCAGTTCGCGGACTTCGAAGGCGAATGCTTCGAGCACGAGCGCATCGCCTTTGTCAGCCAGCCGGCCGAATGGGCGCCCGAGATGCTGGCTGCGGCGGGATCGCTCACGCTGGAACTCGCCCGTGCGGTTCTTCCGCGTGGCTGGCAACTGAAGGACGCGACCCCCGCGAACGTCTTGTTCCGGGACTCCCAGCCGGTGTTCGTCGACTTGCCGTCGATCGTCACGCGCGAGCCGGGCAGCTGCCTCTGGATCGCGCGCCACCAGTTCGAGACGACTTTCCTGCTGCCGCTCATCGCATCGGTCGAAGCGGGACTGCCGGTCTCCTGGACGCTCACGAATCCGGTCGCGGGCCTTTCGCACGAAGCGCTTGCCGGTATCCTCGGCGCGCGGCGATGGTTGAAGCCGGGCTTGTGGCGCACGGTCGCGCTTCCGGCTGCGCTTGCCGCGAAAGCGGCTGCGGGCAGCGGGACGCCGCGCGCAATGAAGACGGCCAGCGACGACCAGGCGCGGTATATCCTGGAGCGCTCATTGGCAGCACTGCAGCGGCAGGTCAGCCGCTGCGTGTCACGGCTCGAAGTGCGCAGCTCCCACTGGCATCGCTACACGGCGACGCGCGCGCACTACGGGAGCGCCGACCTCCAGGCGAAGCGGACATTCATTGCTGATGCCATTGCCGGCACGCGGCCGCGGCGCACGCTCGACATTGGCGCCAACACCGGCGAATACAGCGAGATCGCGGCGGGCCAGGGCGAGGTCGTCGCGCTCGACATCGACGAGCGCTCGGTGGCGGCCATCTGGGCGCGCGCTCGGCAGGGACGGCTGCCGATCTTGCCGTTGGTCGGCAACTTCGGCCGTCCGACACCGGCGCTTGGCTGGCGAAATAGCGAACTCGAGTCGCTGCTCGGACGTGCCGCCGGCAGCTTCGACCTGGTCCTGATGCTTGCCGTCGTGCATCACCTGCGCGTAACGGAAGGCGTACCGATCGCCGAGCAGTTCGATGCAGTGGCGGCGATCACGCGCCGTCACCTGCTTGTGGAATTCGTGCCCGTCGACGACCCGATGTTTGCTGCAATCGCGCGTGGCCGCGAGCCGCTTTACACCGATTGCCGGCGCCCTGAGTTCGAGGCGACGCTGCTGCAGCGCTTCCAGATCGAGCGCAAGCACGAGCTTCCGAACGGCCGCGTCCTGTACCTGGCCCGGCGCCGAACCAGCTAGAGCTCAGGACCGTCCCGCTCGGTCTGAAAGTGCTGCTGTTCCAGTTTGCGCAGGTATCCTCGCGCACTCTCGATCACCGCCCTCGGCACGCCCGCCTTCTGCGCGACCTGCAGCCCGTAGCTGCGGCTCGCAGGTCCGGGCTTGACCGCGTGCAGGAACACGATGCCGTCGCCGTGCTCGGTCGCGTCGAGGTGCGCGTTCGCGACGCCGGGGATCTCGTCCGCGAGCTCGGTCAGCTCGAAGTAATGCGTCGCGAACAGCGTGAACGCGCGGATCTCCCGCGCGATGTGGCTCGCGCAGGCGAATGCGAGCGACAGCCCGTCGTAGGTGCTGGTGCCGCGGCCGATCTCGTCCATCAGCACGAGGCTGCCGTCGGTCGCCGAGTTCAGGATCACGGCGGCCTCGGTCATCTCGACCATGAAGGTGGAGCGGCCGCCCGCCAGGTCGTCCGATGCGCCGATGCGGGTGAAGATGCGGTCGAACGGCCCGATGACTGCACGCGTCGCGGGCACGAAGCTGCCGATCGAGGCGAGCACGAGGATGAGCGCGGCCTGGCGCATGTACGTCGACTTGCCGCCCATGTTCGGGCCCGTGATCACCAGCATGCGGCGGCCGTCCGCCAGCTCGAGGTCGTTCGGCACGAAGGGGCCCTCGAGGACTCGCTCGACCACCGCGTGGCGGCCGCCCTCGATGCGCATGCCCGGGCGCGTCCGACATCTCCGGCCTGACGTAGCGCAGGCTCACCGCGCGCTCCGCGAAGTTGGCGAGAACGTCGGCGACGGCGAGCGCCGCCGCCAGGCGCTTGAGCGGCGCGAGGCTCGCGGTCAGCCGGTCGAGCAGCCCCTCGAACAGCACGCGCTCGCGTGCGAGGGACGCGATCGCGGCTGCCGAGCACCTTGTCCTCGAACTGCCTGAGCTCGGGCGTGATGAAGCGCTCGGCGTTCTTGACGGTCTGGCGCCGCTGGTAGTCGAGCGGCGCGCGCTCCGACTGGCTCCGCGGCAGCTCGATGTAGTAGCCGTGCACGCGGTTGTAGGCCACCTTGAGCTGCGCAATGCCGGTGCGGCGGCGCTCGCGTTCTTCGAGATCGAGCAGGTGCGTGTCGGCGCCGGTCGCGATCGAGCGCAGCTCGTCGAGCGTTGCATCAAAGCCCGCGGCGATGACGCCGCCCTCGCGCAGGAGCGGCGGCGGCGTCGCCACGATCGCCTTGCGTAGCAGTTCCTGGAGTTCGGGCTGCGGTGCGAGATCCTTGGCGACCTCTGCGAGCAGCGGCACGTCGAGGCCGGACAGCGCCGCCTGCAGCTGCGGCAGCATTGCGAGCGCCTCGCGCAAGGCCGCAAGGTCCCGGGGCCGCGCCGAGCGCAGCGCCACCCGCGCGAGCACGCGCTCGACGTCACCGATGCCACGCAGCACCGCGTGCAGGCGTTCGTAGCGGTCCGACCCGATCAGGGTGGCGATGGCGTCGTGGCGCGCGCCGAGCGTCGCGCGGTCGCGCAACGGGCGGCGAATCCAGCGGCGGAGCTCGCGCGCGCCCATCGCCGTCGCCGTGCGATCGACGACGCCGACGAGGGTCGCCTCCTCGCGTCCCGCAAGGCTCGTGTCGAGCTCGAGATTGCGACGCGTCGCGGCGTCCATGACGAGCGCGTCGTCGCGGGACTCGAATGCGAGCGCGGTCAGGTGGGGCAGGGCGCCTTTCTGCGTGTCCCTCGCATACTGCAAGAGCGCGCCCGCCGCGCCGATGGCGAGCGTGAGTTCCTCGCAGCCGAATCCCGCAAGGTCCTGAGTGCCGAACTGCGCGGTCAGCGCGCGGCGCGCGGTCTCGTGCACGAAGTGCCAGGGCGCGCGTTCGACGAGCCGCGCCTGTGACGCGAGCTTGACGCCCTCCGGCAGCAGGATTTCCGCCGGCCGCAGGCGCTCGAGCTCGGCGGCGAGCGATTCGCAGCCCTCGCCCTCGAGCACGCTGAACCGGCCCGCCCCGAGATCGAGCCAGGCGAGGCCGAAGCGCTCGCCGTCGACGGCCAATGCCGCGAGCAGGTTCTCGCGCCGTGCGTCGAGCAGCGCATCGTCGGTGACCGTCCCCGGCGTCACGACACGCACCACTTCGCGCGTGACCGGGCCCTTGGACTTCCCGACTTCCCCGGTCTGCTCGCAGATCGCGACCGGTTCGCCCTGTTTCACGAGCTTCGCGAGGTAGCTGTCGAGCTTCTCGACCGGAACGCCCGCCATCGGGATCGGCGCACCGTCCGATGCGCCGCGCTGCGTCAGCACGATGTCGAGGAGCCGCGAGCCGCGGCGCGCGTCGTCGTAGAAGAGCTCGTAGAAGTCGCCCATGCGGTAGAAGAGCAGCATGTCCGGGTGCTCGGATTTGATGCGCAAGTATTGCTGCATCATCGGCGTGTGCGACTCGAGGCCCTCGAACAGCGGTGCCGTGCCGGGCCTCGTTTCCGGATTCCTCATTTGAGGCATTATGACGGCCTGGAACGAGGACGACATATGAGCATCGCTTACCAGTCGGATCAGGGCGTTGCGACGCTGACCTTCGACCGCCCCGCGAAGAAGAACGCGATCACGGCCGAGATGTACGAGCAGTTCGTCGCCGGCCTGGCGCGAGCCGCGGCCGATGAGTCCGTGCGCGCCGTGCTCGTCGCAGGCGCCGGCGGCACGTTCACCGCCGGCAACGACCTGAAGGATTTCTCCAACCCGAAGTTCGCGCAGGCGGACTCGCCGGTGATCGGTTTCATGCAGGGGCTCGCGGCCTTCGAGAAGCCGGTCGTCGCAGCCGTGCAGGGGATGGCCGTCGGCATCGGCGTGACGATGCTGCTGCACTGCGACCTCGTGTACGCCGCGGACGACGCCACGTTCTCGATGCCGTTCACGAGTCTCGGGCTGGTGCCGGAGTTTGCGTCGACCCTGCTGCTTCCGCAGATTGCTGGCCGCGCCCGTGCCGCCGAGAAGCTGCTGCTGGGCAAGCCGTTTCCCGCGGCCGAGGCGGTCGTGATGGGCATCGTGAACGCCGTGCTGCCGTCGGCGGACGTCGTTGCCCATGCGCAGAAGGTGGCGCGCATGTTCACCGCGCTGCCCCCGGGTGCCGTGCGCGACACGAAGAAGCTCCTGCGTCAGCCGCAGGCTGCCGCGGTCAGGGACGCGATCCTGCGCGAGGCGTCGTATTTCGGGCCGCGCCTGGCTGGCGACGAGGCCCGCGAGGCAATCTCGGCGATCCTCGGGAAGCGGGCGCCGGACTTCTCGAAGTTCAGGTAGGCCGATGACGCTGCTCGAGCGCACGACGGCATCGCTGCCGAGCCGCTGGTACCACGATCCCGCGCAGTACGCGCGCGAGCTCGAAGCGGTCTGGTACCGCGACTGGGTGTGCGTCGGGCGCAATGAGGACCTAACACAGCACGGCGCTTACTTTGTAACCGTCGTCGGCGACGAGAGCATCGTCGTGACGCGGGACCGTGACGGCCGGCCGCAGGCATTTCACAACACCTGCCGCCACCGGGGCTCGCGCCTGTGCACGGCGCCACGCGGCCGATTCGCGGGCGGGCGCATCGTCTGCCCGTACCATGCCTGGAGTTATGCGCTGTCGGGCGAGCTCCTCGCCACGCCGAAAATGGACCTGCCGCGTGATTTTCGCCGCGAGGATCACGCGCTGTACGCGGTTCACGTCGATACCTGGGGCGGATTCCTGTTCGTGAACCTCGACGAACGCCCGTGCCCGCTCACGGAGTTTCTCGGCGCGGAAGCGGCGAACGTGCGGCGCTGGCCGCTCGCGGAACTGGTGTCCGTGCGGCGCGACGTGAGCACGCTTGCCTGCAACTGGAAAATATTCTGGGAGAACTATTCCGAGTGCTACCATTGCCCGGGCGTGCATCCTGAGCTGTGCCGCGTGATGCCGCTCTACCGCGAAGGGCTCCTGGATTACGAGGACAGCGCGACTCGGCTACCTGCGGAGGAAGCCCACGACACGCGGCCGCGCGTGGCGCCCGGCTTCGCCACCTGGACGCTCGATGGCCAGTCGATGCTGCCGCTCATCGAGGGCCCGGATGAGCACGATCGTGCGCTCGGCGTCGTCTTTGCCTCTTTCACGGCCAGTTTCTTCATCGTCGCGCACCCGGACTACGTGCGCAGCGTCCGCATCATGCCGAGGGGGCCGGAGCTCATCGAGCTGACGGTCGACTGGCTCCTGCCGCCGGGCGTTGCCGAGCGTCATGCGGACCAGCTCGAGCGGATGGTTGCGCTCGGCCGGCTCGTCGTCGCCCAGGACGGGCGCGTGTGCGAACTCAACCAGCAGGGACTGCGCTCCCGGCGCCACCAGGCAGGCGTGCTCATGCCGCAGGAGCGCGCGCTTGCCGAGTTTCACGACTGGCTGCGGTCCCGCCTTTCCGCCTGACCGTGCGAAGATTCGGCAGATGACGACCACCAGCGACGAAGCGCTTCGCAAGCTCGTGATGCGGGTCGGGCGGCGCCTGCGCGCGGCCGGCGAGGGCCTGGCCACCGCCGAGTCCTGCACCGGCGGGATGCTCGCCAAGTGCCTCACGGACATTCCTGGCAGCTCGGACTACTTCGACCGGGGCTGGGTCACCTATACGGACGCGGCCAAGCAGGAGGAACTGCGGGTCGAAGCGCGGTTGCTCGCGCGTCATGGGGCCGTCAGCGAGGAGGTTGCGCTCGCGATGGTGCGCGGCGCCCTCAAGCAGTCCATGGCGCACCATGCCATTGCGGTCACCGGAATCGCGGGGCCGACGGGCGGCAGTGCCAGGAAACCGGTCGGCACCGTCTGGATCGGCTGGGGTTTCCGGAAGCACGGGCGCGTCAGGATCCACGCGATACCCTTCAAGTTTCGGGGTGGCCGTGACGCGGTGCGACGCCAGGCCGTTCGGGCGGCCCTCGAGGGCCTCACGGAGTCGTGAGCGCCCCGACGAGACAGGGTGCCCGCACGCTGAAACTTTTTTTCGCGCTGTGGCCCGGCGACCGGATGCGGGATGGGCTCGCCTCGGCGGCCGCTGCCACGGTCGGGCAAGTCGCGGGCCAGGCCGTTCCGCCGGGCAACCTGCACGTGACGCTTGCCTTTCTCGGGCCGGTGGCGGGCCAGGCGCTGCTGCCCCTGTTCGACGTCGGCGGGCAAGGGCCCTGGCCGGCGGTCGATCTCAGGTTTGAGCGCATCGAGTTCTGGGCGAAGCCCAAGGTGCTGGTCGCGATGCCGTCAGAGGTGCCGTCGACCGGCCTCGCGATCGTCGACCGGCTCTGGTCGGGACTCGAGCCGCTTGGCTACACCCGCGAGGCACGGCCCTGGCGGCCGCACCTGACGCTCGCGCGCCGCCTCCGCCGGCCACCGCCGGACAATCTCGTCCTCGGGCCCGTCGAGTACGCCGGGGATGAACCACCCTGGCGCCTGGCCCTCGTCGATTCGATGGCCCATGCCGAAGGGCCGCGCTACAAGCCGCTGGCGGATTGGCCGCTCTCCTAGGTCGCGGCGTGAGCCACTACGTCCAGCACACTGCCCCCATGAAGAACCGGACCACGGACAATTTCAACGTTGTCGAAACATTTGACGACGGCGAAGCGGGCCGGTTGTGGAATAATCGGAACAAGCTCGGAGGAACAAACGGCATGGAAGACAGCAACCGCAAGAAGGCGCTGAGCGCCGCGCTCAGCCAGATCGAGAAACAGTTCGGCAAGGGCTCCGTGATGCGCCTCGGCGAGCACCCGGCCAACGCCGACATCGAAGTCGTTTCGACCGGATCGCTCGGCCTCGACATGGCGCTCGGCATCGGCGGCGTGCCGCGCGGCCGCGTGGTCGAGATCTACGGCCCGGAGGCCTCGGGCAAGACGACGCTGACGCTCTCGATCATCGCGCAGGCCCAGAAGCTGGGCGGCGTCGCCGCGTTCGTGGACGCGGAGCACGCGCTCGATCCCGTCTACGCCGAGAAGCTCGGCGTCAACGTCAAGGAGCTCCTGATCTCCCAGCCGGACACCGGCGAGCAGGCGCTCGAGATCACCGACATGCTCGTGCGCTCCGGCGCGGTCGACATCGTCGTCATCGACTCGGTCGCGGCCCTCACGCCGAAGGCCGAGATCGAGGGCGAGATGGGCGAGCTGCAGGTCGGCCTGCACGCCCGCCTGATGTCGCAGGCGCTGCAGGAAGCTCACCGGCAACATCAAGCGCTCGAACACGATCGTTGTCTTCATCAACCAGATCCGCATGAAGATCGGCGTGATGTTCGGCAATCCCGAGACGACGACTGGCGGCAACGCGCTCAAGTTCTACGCGTCGCTCCGGCTCGACATCCGCCGCATCGGCGCGCTGAAGAACGGCGAGGAAGTCGTCGGCAACCAGACCCGCGTCAAGGTCGTGAAGAACAAGGTCGCGCCGCCCTTCCGCGAAGCGGAATTCGAGATCCTCTACGGCAAGGGCATCTCCCGCGAGGGCGAGCTCATCGACATGGGCTGCGATGCACGGCATCGTCGAGAAGTCGGGCTCCTGGTACTCGTACGAGGGCGAGCGCATCGGCCAGGGCAAGGACAACGCGCGCAACTACCTCATCGAGCATCCGGAGAGCGCCGCGAAGATCGAGGCAGCGCTGCGGGCCCAGCTGTTGCCGGTGCGCCGCCCGGTCGCGGTCGCAGTCGCGAGTGAGGCGGCGGAAGCCTGACCCGGCTGCGCTAGCCGCCCCGGACGATCCGCGGGCGGCCCGGCTCGCGGCCCTGAAACTCCTGAACCGCCGTGACTACGGCGCCCGCGAGCTCGCGGAGCGCCTGGTCGCGCGCGGCTTCGGCCGTCCCGCCGCAGACGAGGCCGTCGAAGGGCTCCGCAAGGAGCGCCTGGTCGATGACGGCCGCTTTGCACAGCATTTCGTCGCGTATCATGCGAACCGGGGCCGGGGACCGGTCGGCATCGCCCATCGCCTGCGCGAAGCGGGCGTCCCGGTGGAGACCATCGCAGCGGCGGTGAACGCGCACGACCCGGACTGGCGCCGGCGTGCCGTCGAAGTCCGGCGCAGGCGCTTCGGCGCGAAACCCCCTGCAACCTGGGCCGAAAAAGGCCGGCAGGCGCGTTTCCTGACCCAGCGCGGCTTCGGCGCGGACCAGGTCCGCGCGGCGGTCGGCAACGACGTCGAGGACTGATGGTTGAGACTGAACACATGAGTTCCAGCGAGCTCCGGACCGCGTTCCTGGAGTTCTTCCGTGCGCGCGGCCACGCGCTCGTGCCGTCGTCGCCGCTGGTGCCGGGCAACGATCCGACGCTCCTGTTCACGAATGCCGGCATGGTGCAGTTCAAGGACGTCTTCCTCGGCAAGGAGGAGCGCAGCTACAAGCGCGCGGCCAGCAGCCAGCGCTGCGTGCGCGCCGGCGGCAAGCACAACGACCTCGAGAACGTCGGCTACACGGCGCGCCACCACACCTTCTTCGAGATGCTCGGCAACTTCAGCTTCGGCGACTACTTCAAGGCCGAGGCCATCGAGTTCGCCTGGGACTTCGTCACCGGCACGCTGAAGATCCCGCCCGAGAAACTCTGGGTCACCGTCTTCAGGGACGACGACGAGGCGGCGGATATCTGGCTGAAGTCGATCAAGATCGACCCGAAGCGCTTCACGCGCATGGACGAGAACTCGAACTTCTGGGCGATGGGCGACACCGGCCCCTGCGGCCCGTGCTCCGAGATCTTCTACGACCACGGCCCGGAGATCGCGGGCGGGCCGCCCGGCTCGAAGGACGAGGACGGCGACCGCTACGTCGAGATCTGGAACCTCGTCTTCATGCAGTTCGAGCGCGCGGCCGACGGCAGGATGACGCCGCTGCCGAAGCCTTCGGTCGACACCGGCATGGGGCTCGAGCGCACGGCCGCCGTCATGCAGGGCGTGCACTCGAACTACGACATCGACCTGTTCGTGAAGCTGATCCAGGCCGCGGCGCAGGCGACGCACGCGAAGGACCTGGCCAGCCCCAGCCTGCGCGTCATCGCGGACCACATCCGCGCCTGCTCGTTCCTGATCGTCGACGGGGTGATCCCGGGCAACGACGGCCGGGGCTACGTGCTGCGCCGCATCATCCGCCGCGCGATCCGCCACGGCTACAAGCTCGGCCAGGAAAGGCCCTTCTTCCACACGCTCGTCCCGGCGCTGGTGGCGGAGATGGGCGCCGCCTACCCGGAGCTCGCGAAGGGCGCGGACCACGTCGCGCGCGTGCTGAAGCAGGAAGAGAATCGCTTCGCGGAGACGCTCGAGAACGGCATGGCGCTGCTCGAGGCCGCCATCGGCAAGACGCAGGGCAAGACGATCGCCGGCGAGACGGTGTTCAAGCTCTACGACACCTACGGTTTCCCGGTGGACCTTACCGCCGACATCGCGCGTGAGCGCGGGCTCTCGATCGACCAGGCCGGGTTCGAGCGGGCGATGGAATCGCAGCGCGATCGCGCGCGCGCCGCCAGCAAGTTCGGCGTCGACCTGCGCGCGCCCGAGACGCTCGATGCCGAGAGCAAGTTCTGCGGCTATGAACAGCTCCAGGGCGAGGGCAGGGTGCTCGCGATCCTGAAGGGCGGCGCCGAGGTCGACGCGGTCTCCGCGGGCGAGGACGCGCAGATCGTGCTCGACAGCACGCCCTTCTACGCCGAATCGGGCGGCCAGGTCGGCGACGTCGGCACGCTCACGAACGGCGCGGCGACATTCCGCGTCACCGACACGCGCAAGCTCGGCGACGCGCACCTGCACGTCGGCAAGGTCGAGGCCGGCCGCTTCCGCAGGGGCGACACTGTCACTGCGACCGTCGATGCCGCGACGCGCCAGGCGACGGTGCTCAACCATTCCGCGACGCACCTTCTGCACGCGGCGTTGCGCAAGATTCTCGGCACGCACGTGATCCAGAAAGGGTCGCTGGTCGCGCCCGATCGCCTGCGCTTCGACTTCTCGCACACGCAGGCCGTCACGCCGCGAGGAGCTCGAGACCATCGAGCGCATGGTGAACGCCGAGATCCGCAGGAACACGGCGGGACACATCCGCCAGATGTCCTATGACGACGCGATCAAGTCGGGCGCGATGGCGCTGTTCGGCGAGAAGTACGGCGACAAGGTGCGCGTGCTGTCCGTTCGGCGAATTCTCGACCGAGCTCTGCGGCGGCACCCACGTTGGCCGCACCGGCGACATCGGCCTCTTCAAGATCACGGGCGAGGGTGGCATCGCCTCCGGCATCCGCCGTATCGAGGCGGTCACGGGCGAAGGCGCGCTCGAGGCCGTGCGCGCGTCCGAGGCGACACTGAAGCGCGTGGCGGGGACCTTGCGCGCGACGCCGGCCGAGCTCGAGGGCAAGGTGTCCCAGCTCCTCGAGCAGCAGAAGAAACTCGAGCGCGAGATCACGGCGCTGCGCTCGAAGCTCGCGACGGGCGGCGGCGGCGCCGACCTCGCGGCGCAGGCCGTGAAGGTGAATGGCGTCAACGTGCTCGCGGCGAGGATCGAGGGCGCGGATGCCGGGTCGCTGCGCGAGGCGGCGGACCAGTACAAGGGCAAGCTCGGAGAAGCGGTCATCGTGCTCGGGGCGCAGGTCGCCGACGACAAGGTGTCGCTCGTCTCGAGCGTATCGGCCGCCACCTCGAAGAAGGTAAGCGCCGGGGCGCTGATCGGCGAGGTCGCGAAGCTGGTCGGCGGCCGCGGCGGCGGCCGGCCGGACTTTGCACAGGCGGGCGGAAACGACCCGTCGAAGCTCGATGAGGCCCTGCGGGCGGTGCCGGGGCTCGTTGCCGAGAAGCTGGGAGGAACCTGACCCGGAATCCGCAGTCGGAGGGTACGTGGGGGTCCTGACGCTACCGCTGTTGGTACTGCTCGCCCAGGCCGATCCGACTCCTGGCGCCTTCCCGGACATCTGGGTTCTGCCGCCCGGCCCGCCGTTGGTCATCAAGCCCGTTGACCTCGACCACGTCGTCGTCGTCGGGGCGGAACCGCGCTACGCTGCGCCCACGCGCCTCGACAAGATCGGCCGCATCTGGGCGCCCGTCACCGTCAACGGCCAGGGGCCGTATCGGCTCGTGCTTGCGACCGGGGCGAGCCATACCGCCCTGACGCCGCACCTGGCGGAGGCGTTGGGCGTCCGAGGCAAATCCCACCGCGACAGTCATGTTGCGCGGCGCGACCGGTTCCGTGGCCGTGCCCATGGTGCCGGTCGAGACCGCTGGAATTCGGCGACTTCCTGATGGAGCCGAGACATCTGGCTGTCATCCCCGATGCGCTCGGCGGCGCCGACGGGGTGCTGGGCATGGACGGGCTCGCAGACAAGCGCATCCAGATCGACTTCCGTCGCGACCGCATCACGATCACGCGCTCGAGGAACAAGCGCGCGGGCTCGGGATTCACGACGATTCCGGTGAACCTGCTGCACGGGCTGCTCGTGGCGGATGCCTGTCATGGGCGGCGTGCCGGTAAAGGCCGTGATCGACACCGGCGGCCAGATAACGCTCGGGAACCAGGCGCTGCGCCTCGCGCTCGCCGAGCGCCGCCGCAAGGGCGTCCAGGAAGGCAAGCTCGACCAGGTCTTCGGGTCGACGCTGGACATGCAGGTCGGCACCCGCCTGGAAACGCCTGCGCTCATCCTCGGAAGTCTCCTGGTGCGGAGTTCCGCGATGACCTTCGCCGATTTCGAGATTTTCAAGTACTGGAAGCTCACGGAGGAGCCGGCGATGCTGATCGGCATGGACGTGCTCGGGCTGCTCGACACGCTGATCATCGACTACCGCAGGCGCGAGCTTCAAGTGCGGTTGCCGAGGTAAGGGAGCTTCAGGTGAAGCTGAGCCGCGGGCTGATTCAGGCCGCCTTGCGGGTCGCCAGCGTGTCCGCGCGCGCCTCGGCGAGGCGCCGGCGGTTCGTGACCATCCGTTCGTGCAGCTCGCAGATCATGTCGCTGCCCTTCGTGCAGAACGCGCCCGGGATGAGCGCGTGCACGAGGCAGACGATCCCGCCCCAGATCATGCGAAACCCGAAGCCCGCGGCAGCCACGAAGTGCTGCCCGTAGGTCTCGTTGACGGTCGCCGGGATGGTCGGTGAACAGGCGGCTGAAGGCACTCATAGGATCAATGATAGTCCCAAGAAGCTACAAAATATCTCCCATTTCATGTATGAATAAATGCACAGTAATTGGGAAAATTTACTAATATAGGCCTGTGAGCAAGCTCGACAAGATCGACCGCCAGATCCTGGCGCTGCTCCAGCAGGACGCCTCGGTGCCGATCCAGCAGATCGCCGAGCAAGTCGGCCTCTCCGTGAACCCCTGCTGGCGGCGGATCCGGCGATGGAGCGGCGGGCGTCATCGAGGGGCGGGTCGCGCTCGTGAACCCGGAGAATGGTCGGGCTCGGCCTCACGGTCTACGTGCGCGTGAAGACGCGCGAGCACAGCGCCGGGTGGGCGCGCAGCTCAACGAGGTCATCGCCGCCATGCCGGAGATCCTCGAGTGCCACCGCATCGGCGGCGACGTGGACTACCTGCTCAAGGTGGTGGTCGACGGACATGGCGGGCTACGACCGCACGTACAAGGAGCTGATCGACCGCCTGCCGAGCCTCGCCGACGTTTCGGCGCTCTTCTCCATGGAGCGCCTGAAGTCCGCGACCGCCCTGCCGATTCCCGCCGAAACCTGAAACAATCCACGACGCATGCCTGATCGTCCAGAAGTACGGCGGCACCTCGGTCGGTTCCGTCGCGCGTATCCATGCCGTCGCCGCGCAGGTCGCGCGCTCGCCGCGCAGGGCCACCAGGTCGCGGTCGTGGCCTCGGCGATGGGCGACTCGACCGACCGGCTGATCGAGCTCGCGAGCGAAGTCTGCGCCGAGCCCGACCCGCGCGAGATCGACGCGCTGCTCGCGACCGGCGAGATGGTCTCGACTGCGCTGCTCGCGATGTCGCTCTGCAAGTCCGGCTGCCGCGCGCGCTCCTGGAATGCGCTGCAACTGCCGATCGACACGACCGGGCCCGCCGGCCGCGCGCGCATCGAGCGCGTCGCCTGCGAGGGCTTGAAGCAGGACCTCGCGGCCGGCATCGTGCCCGTCGTCGCGGGATTCCAGGGCCGCGCCGCAAACGGCGACCTGACGACCATCGGCCGCGGCGGTTCGGACACGACCGCCGTCGCGCTCGCCGTCGCGCTCGGCGCCGACGAATGCCAGATCCTGACCGATGTCGACGGCGTGTACACGACCGACCCGCGCATGGTGCCCGAGGCGCGCCGGCTGCCGGCCGTGAGCTTCGAGGAAATGCTCGAGCTCGCGGGGCAGGGCTCGCGCGTGCTGCACCTGCGCTCGGTCGAGTTCGCCGCGCGCCACGGCATGAAGCTGCGCGTGCTGTCGTAGCTTCGAGCCCGGCCCGGGCACGCTGATTTGCGAGGAGAACCCCAACGTGGAATCCCCGGTCGTTTCCGGCATCGCCTTCAACCGCGACGAGGCGGCGATCGCCGTCAGCCAGGTGCCGCACGAGGCGGGCGTCGCGCACGCGCTGCTCGCATCCGTGGCGGAAGCCATGATCGAGGTGGACATGATCGTGCTCGCCGCGCCGCGGGAAGGGCGCGTCGACTTCACCTTCACCGTGCACCGCGACGACTATGCGCCGCGCGCTCGAGTTGACGCGTAAGGCGGCCGCGAAATACGCCGGCGCGACGGTCGCCGGGCGACGATCGCGTCGCCAAGCTCGCGGTCGTCGGCTCCGGCATGCGCTCGCACGCGGGCGTCGCGGCGAAGCTGTTCGCGACGCTCGGCGCCGGAGGGCATCAACGTGCGGCTCGTCTCGACGTCGGAGATCAAGATCAGCGTGCTGGTCGCGGAGATGGACCTCGAGCGCGCGGTGCGCGCGCTGCATGCGGCCTTCGGGCTTGGCCGCAGCGGCAACCCGTGTAATTTGACATAATAAGGCACATTTAGATGCTGTGCTATCATTTTTTCGCGTTCGATAAGAAACGCCGGGATGAGGGGGATGCCAGCATGCTGATCCTGACGCGACGCGTCGGCGAGGCGCTCATGATCGGGGACAACGTCACCGTGACGGTGCTCGGAATCAAGGGCAACCAGGTCCGCATCGGCGTGCTCGCGCCGAAAGAAGTCGGCGTTCACCGCGAAGAGATCTACGAGCGCATCCGCCACGAGAAGCGCGAGCCTGCCGAGAACGGCACGGACACCGCCGTCACGGCGACTCCGGCTGAGCCGCCCGGTCAATTGCTTTGCCGGCTCCCGGGCTGGTGCGTATCATTTGCGCCCTCCGGAGAGATGGCCGAGTGGTCGAAGGCGCACCCCTGCTAAGGGTGTATGGGTCAAAAGCCCATCGAGGGTTCGAATCCCTCTCTCTCCGCCAAATTTTCCCTGAAACCTGGGCTGGACTCGAGCCTAGGACTATGCAGTCGTGCTCGATCGCGTCCATCACGAAGTCGGTCGCCGTCGCGTCAAGACTACGACCCATATCATTCCACCGGATTTCTCGTTTCACTGAAGCTTGCGGGAGTTTTGACGAAGTGCGTTCTGCACGGTCCTGCATCGTGGGGGCTTCGTTGCCCACTCAGGTATACGGAAAAAAAGCTAGCTGGCGTATCACCGGCGTAATGGGAAGTCATAAGAAGATTCCTCCAGCTTCCTCGACCACGCTCGCTCGTAGCGGTGTTCTAATCTAATTCTGACTGTTCCACCAAGGCGGATGCGCCGCGCTCGTCATTCCGAAAATCGCCACGCAAGATCTTGAGGGCGATAATCTCTTCGTGGATCTCGGCCGCTGTTCGGACGCCCAGGCGACGAAAGACAGGTAACGGCGGACACCAGCCTTGAACGGCGTGCTGCAGAAGAAACGCAGCCACCACTCCCGGCAGCACGAACCACCGCCGATCGACGGTTGCGCCCAAAGCGACGCCGAGCAGGGCGACGCTCGCTGCGTTAGCCTCCAACGTCCTTTCAATGTCCCATTCTTTATTTAGCTCATCGATACGCGCGGTGATGCGAGAAGCATCTGCATGCTGGTAGGACTCGAGGCGCGATAGAGTCTCTGCGCGAATGCGAGCATTTGCGACATCCGGCGAGTGGCGTTCGACGCGGGAATCGGTGGAAGGGACTGACATAGAGCCTCCTGTGCCGCGATCAGTGCGCGCTGTCCGCCGTTGCTTTACGGTCTTTACTCGCTACAGCCTCCAATTGGACGACGATGCCCTTCTGCCACGCATCTGCGTCAGGGTCGATGGATGGATATTCAATATTGGCGCGGTTCTCGCGATTCTCGGCACTTGAAACGTCGAAGCGCTTATCTCTCGCCGCCACCATCGCCTCGTCCGCTTGCCCATCCTGCGTAAAGCCCATCATCAGCATTGGCGCTCCCAAAGGAAGCTCTTTTTCCTGATCCGTATGCCATGTGTGCCATGTCTTGCCATAGGTGCCGGCAATCTTTCGCATGAATTCTTTCTCGGCAACTTCAGGGATGCCGGGTGCTATCAGTTGACCGGATCGCACTTCGTGGACGTGGCTATGCCACATGTGCTTTTCATTGGCGGGAAGATCAGCAAATAGCTTGGCGCTCACAATGTATTCGACTCCCATGATCTTGGCGTCCTTTTCGTTGCCGTCGAAAATTACGCACTGGGTCACGTCCTCGTTCAACAGTGCGCAATAGTGGTGAGCTTCCATTTGCCCCTTCATATTGCCGTTGTAAAAATGAAAGCCGTCCATGTAGGCATTGAGGGCTTCAAGCGGCTCTTTGTTCTGCATTAACGCAGCACCAGCCTCCAGTACATCCGTCTTCGCGGTGGTATCCGTACCGGGAGCCTGCACGGCCGATTCGGTGTTCTTGCCGCCACATCCGACGCAGGCCAGCACGGCTCCGAATGAGGCCAGTTGGGTCGCTCTGTTCATCGACATGCTCCCTAGAGTTGTACCGCAACTTGCCGGAAGCTCGTGGGTGCGTCTGTCGGTCATGAGGCCTAGGTGACCGTTGCGTGTGTTACATGGCGGGGGCAGATAAGATGCTTCCGTGACGGATCCTGATCTCCTGCTTCTTGCCCGCGCACAATTCGGGCTCAATATTGGTTTTCACATACTGTTTCCGACGCTGACCATTGGTCTTGCGTGGGTGTTGCTGTACTCCGATTGCAGTACGCTTTTGAGTCTTTTAAAAAAGCCTTTGTGAAACAGTACCCTGCATCGAGTTATTGATTTCTCGGTTCTGGTGCGTTGGCGGTGGGAAGGTAGCATCAAAGGGTCCGGCAGGAGCCTGTGATGACCAAGCCGATTGCTCGTGACCCGATCTACCGCCGGCGGCGCTTCGAAGCCGAAATCATCGAGTTATGCGTTCGCTGGTACATCACGTATCGGCTGAGCTATCGGGATCTCGTCGCCATGATGGCCGAGCGCGGATTGCCCATGTCTCACACCACGATCCTGCGGTGGGTGATCCGGTACGTGCCGGAGTTCGAAAAACGGTGGGGCCGACGGGCCCGAAAGGTACACTCGTGCTGGCGGGTTGACGAGACCTACATCTCGGTGCGGGGAAAGTGGCACTACCTCTACCGCGCCGTCGACAAGCGGGGTAAGACCGTCGACTTTCTGCTTTGACCCGATCGAGGCATTGCGGCGGCACAGGCATTCTTCCGCAAGGCTTTGGCCACATCTCTGCCGCGGTGGCCACGCAGGATTACGCTCGATGGGCACGCCCCGAGTCATCAGGCGCTGCGGCTTTTGCGCCGGGAGGATCCGAAGTGGAAGTATGTTCTCGTCAGGAGCTGTCCCTACCTGAACAACATCGTTGAGCAGGATCATCGGGCGATCAAACGCCGCTGCGCTCCCATGCTGGGTTTCAAATCGTTTGGCAACGCAGCGATAGCGCTCGCTGGGATCGAACTGGCGCATCGGATTCACAAGCGGCAGTTCTCGTTCGGCCCGGGTCGTCAGTGGCGAACTCAGTCACTCAAGCAGCTTTGGGACCGGGCGCTCGTTTCAGCTTGATACAGAGATGCTGGCCGTCGAATGGCCAGTTTCTCGTACCGCCAGTGCACCAGAACCCTCAGAAGCGGGGACATCGGTAACCAGGCACGCCACGCGCGCGTTTGGGGTGCGAGCACAGCATCCCGAATATCATGGCAATCCCACGCTCTACCAATACCAATGTCCTGTTTACACCACCGTTATCGCTTGTGACCGAACATGGTTTTCGGGGCGTCGCTTCGACGCTCTTGCATGGGCAGGGGTGCGAGGTCGCGTCGGCGACCATCTCGCACGCCGACGGGTGGTGTCACGAACTGCGTTGAGACAGCCTATCGGCCTTGTCGCGATACATGGCGGCGTCGGCGCGGTTCAGCAGTGTGTCGTACTGCTGGCCGTCCGCGGGATACAAGGCCAGGCCGATGGAAGCGGTGACGTGAATCTCGATGCCGTCGATCGTATAGCTCTCGCCGATGTGCTTGCGAATTTTTTCCGCAACAATGCCGGCCACCGCCGCATCGTCGACGTCCGAAAGAAGCGCGATAAATTCGTCCCCACCGTAGCGACAGGCGAGGTCCTCGGCCCGGACACTGGTTGCGATGCGTGCTCCGACGGCCGACAGTAATTTGTCAGCGACCGCGTGCCCGCATTGATCATTCACGATCTTGAAGCCGTCGAGGTCGATGAATAGTAGCGCCAACTGGCGATGCCGGCTTGAGGCCTTCCTGATCGCCACTTGCAGCCGTTTAATCAGAAGCAGGCGGTTTGGCAGCCCGGTCAGCCCGTCATGGTGGGCGACGCGCTGAGCCGCCACCGCGCGTCGCGAGGTGGCATCCAGCGCCTTTATCAGGTACGCGCTGTTCGATTTCAGGCTTTCATTTTCGCGCAGCACGCAAATGAGCCGCTCTTCGGCAGTAGCCAGGCGCATCAATGCATCGTCGAGCGACCCGGGTAGCGGCGTACGCCGAAGAGTGTCGCCTTGCGCCCATTCCATGGCTGTGCCGGCAAGGCTGCCTTTGGTTCGCTGCTGATACAGGTCCGACATGTCCGCTGTTTGTGACTGCACTTGAAGGGACGATGCCGAAATCTACTCAGGAGCTGATACGAGGGTCTGTGCGGGACCGTACACAGGGCTTGCTGCGCTCTCGGGGCGTGATCCTGCCGGTGTGCGCCAACCGGGTAGCACGGGGCGAGATCAATAGGTTGGACACGCACGTAGAACCTGTAGCGTAGTGCTTGCGGACGCGGGTTCGAACCCCAAAGCTCCAGCCGCATGAAGGCCGGGGTCCTAATGGTCAAAGTGTTCGGCGCGCTCCTCTCGGTTGGAGTTGTGAAATCCCAGCGATATTAGAGTCAGTCGATGACTGCGTCGGTACGTCATCTCACACAGGAGCAGGAGATCAGACGCCTGATTGCGACTTGATCCAAGGCAGCAGACGGTCGAATTCTTTCTTGACGACCGCGTAGCACTCGCAAGAGTGCGATTCCAGGGCGGGCCGGTTGATCACGACAATATGACCGCGGTTGTAGTGAATCAACCCGAGTTTTTGCAGTTTGCCCGCAGATTCCGTGACGCCCTCGCGCCGCACGCCCAGCATATTGGCAATCAACTCCTGGGTCATCGTCAATTCATTCGAGGGCAAGCGGTCGAGACTCATCAGCAGCCAGCGGCATAGCTGCTGTTCCACGGAATGATGGCGATTGCACACGGCCGTCTGTGCCATCTGCGTGATCAAGGCCTGCGTGTAGCGCAGCAGCAGTAGCTGCACCGGCCCGGCCCGGAAGAATTCGTCCTTGAGATTCTGTCCGGTCACGCGATAAGCGTGGCCGGCGCTTTGCACGATTGCGCGGCTCGGAGTCGTCTCCCCGCCCATGAAGAGTGAAATTCCGACAATACCCTCGTTGCCGACGATGGCGATTTCTGCCGAAGAGCCGTCTTCCATCACGTATAGCAGGGAAATGATCGACGTCGTCGGGAAGTAGACGTGCCGCATCGTGTCGCCGGACTCGTACAGGACGTGGCCAAGCGGCATCGCCGTCAGTTCCATTTTCGAGCGTAAGCGGTCCCATTCTTCTACGGGCAGTGCGCCAAGCAGGTGATTCTGTCGAGGTGTAGCGGGATTAGCGTCCATCGAACCCCCGAAAGCGCCCAACCTACGGAATCCGATCGAATCGGGATTCGGGTCCTTTTGCTCGAGTCGAGGGCTCATGTTAATGCCGATTGGCTGGGTATGCCATCGCACATATCTGGTGACTCGTCAGGAGGATGATTGGCAGGGCGACCAGCACAACCCCCAGACTCGTTTTCGACTCCGGTGACGACATGCGATAAGAAACTCTTCGGATGCGTCATCTCAAAGTCGGTGCGGTACCGCACATAGGGTGCAATTGAAGTCAACGGTCCCATGTCCGTGCTCGAGCGCTCGGTGCGTCAGCGCACAGACGCCGTTGCGAACCGCGCGTAGTGTGCAGCCTGATCAACGCAAGGGGCAGACACATCAACTTCATGATCTCGTTTTTCGTCGGCGGACTGCTCGGCTGGGCGGCAAGCATGCTCACTGGAACCGACGAGCGAACAGGCGTCATTCTGAACGTCATCGTTGGAATCGTGGGTGCCGTGCTCGGCGCATGGCTCCTGAGCGGGCTCATCGGTTTTTCGCCATTCGACCAGATCGAATTCAGCCTTATCAGTCTGCTCGTGTCACTGCAGACAGCAATGGTACTGCTGGCCGCTGTGCAGCTGCGCCGCGACATTACCGTAAGCCTGCGCCGAACCGCGCCATAGCGAGACCTGATCACATATTCACGATTTATTTACAGAGACCCGTTAACAAAGTGAGAGAACCGAAATGAACAAGTCATCCCGAGCAAACCCTCGACTGCCCCCGCTCGTCGCGGCCGGACTGGCGGGCCTGCTCATGCTCGTTGCCGCCTGTGCGTCCACGCCTCCCGTGCCTGATTCGGCACTGGACGCAGCCAAAGTGGCGATCTCGAACGCCGAGAAAGCGGAAGCGGGTCAATTTGCGGCCGCCGAGCTCGGCGAGGCGCGCGAGAAGCTCGCATTGGCTGACAATGCCGTCAAGGAAGAAAGCATGGTCGCGGCCGAACGATTCGCACAGGAATCGCGGGTGCAGGCCGAACTTGCCTCCGCCAGGACCGTGATGGCGAAAACCGCGGCAGTCAACAAGGAAATGGAGCGTGGGGCAGATGCCCTGACCGAAGAAATGCAGCGTGCAGGAGAACCGCGATGAATTCATTATTCCGCAACCATGCCGGCTATGCGACCGTCCTCACCGTTGCGGCGGCCGTGAGCTTGACGCTAGCGGGCTGTGCCACCGTACCCACCAGCCCGGACGGAGCGGCTGAGGTCCGCGCCAAGTTGACACGGCTACAGGCCGATCCGAATCTGGCCAATCGTGCGCCGGTCGCGATCCAGGAAGCCGACACCGCAGTTCGAGCCGCAGAAGTGCCAGAAACCAAGGACGCGGCCCTTGGTGCCCACCTTGTTTACATGGCCGATCGCAAGGTTGAGATCGCAATGGCTCAGGCTGTAACCAGTCAGGCCGAAGACCAGCGCGTGAAGCTCGGTGAAGCGCGCGAACGTTCGCGTCTTGAAGCCCGCACGCGCGAAGCCGACAAGGCGCACGCCGACGCCGACGCGGCTCGCGCAGGGGCGGCCGATGCGGCCCGGATGGCAAGTGCCGATGCCGATGCAGCGCGCGCTGCGGCAGCGGCGGCGGGGCTGCAAGCCGAGGACATGCAGCGTCAGATCGATGCACTGCAGGCCAAGGCGACGGACCGCGGCCTCGTGTTGACGCTCGGTGATGTGCTATTCACGAGCGGCATGGCCGATCTCAAGGCCGGTGCCACCAGTAACCTCAATCGGCTCGTGACATTCCTCAACCAGAACCCGAACCGGAAGGTAGAAATCGAGGGTCACACGGATAACGTCGGCAATGACGATTACAACCAGGGGCTTTCGCAACGCCGCGCCGATTCGGTGAGATCATTCCTGATGCAACAGGGCATCAACTCCGAGAGGATCGTCGCCTCGGGGAAGGGCGAGCAACGGCCAGTCGCGGACAACGAGTCCGAAAGCGGCCGACAGCAGAATCGCCGCGTCGAAGTGATCATTGAGAATCCTCCACCGGTCGTGGCGTCGACATAACGACGTAGACTCGCTGGCAATCGGCCCGCGCATGCGGGCCGATTCCTTGGGCCGCGTATTCAGTTCAGACGCATCCCCACCAGGAATCAGTCTCATGAACGGATCCAGACTCGCGGCGCTGGCGCTCATTGTGGCCGGCGTGCTGGGCCTGGCCTACGGCGGCTTCACCTACACCAAAGACACGCACGAGACAAAACTTGGGCCGATTGAACTATCGGTCGAGGAAAAGGAGACGGTCAACATTCCTGTCTGGCTCGGCGCATGCGCCATCATCGCCGGCGTTCTGCTGCTGGTCGTTCGCAGAAAGGTTTGAAAAGAAGTTGGCCGGTTCAGCCGCAACCCCGGTGCAGGTAGTCAACCGCCTGATCGAGTGCTTGCCACGCGAGGCTCGCAAGAGGATTCTGAAACTCTCCGAGCCGGTGGATCTGTCCATCGGGACCGTACTTTGCGAGGCCAATCAGCGGCTTCGGTACGTTTACTTTCCCCTCACAGGTATTGTCTCGCTCGTGGCGATCGTGACCCGCCATCCACCACTCGAAATCGGGCTGATAGGCAATGAAGGCATGCTCGGGGCGACACTGGCGTTGGGGGTCACTCGCGCGCGCCTGCGCGGAATAGTACAAGGCCCTGGGACCGCCTTACGAATGACCGCGGTACAGTTCCGTCGCGAATTGCGCGACAGTCGCTCGTTGCGTCACACACTCCATCATTACGTGTTCGTGCTATTGGCGCAACAGTCGAGAACAATCGCATGTACCCGCTTCCATGAGATCAAGGAGCGTCTTGCGCACTGGTTGCTGCTGACGCATGATCGCGCACACGCCGATCATTTTCATCTTACGCACCAGTACCTCGCTGACATGCTGGGCGTACAAAGAAGCGCCGTGACCATTGCCGCCGGCGTGCTGCAGCGAAACAAGGTGATTACCTATTCTCGTGGCCAGATCTCCATACTCGACCGCCCAGCGCTTGAGTCGGCCTCCTGCGAGTGCTACCGGGCAGTGGTTGAAGACCATCATCGTTTGTTCGCATGAGGCCGCCACGCGCCGACAATACTTTGATATGCATGCAAAAAAACAACGGACGGAGCCAAGCCCCGTCCGCCGCGCGCGCAAAACTACCGACTGACTTTACGCCGCCTTGAGAGCAGCGGAGATCTTGTGCATGGTAGAGTTGGCAACTTCGTAGGTTTCGACCTGCGGCGTTCCCTCGACCAGCTTTGACAGGATCTTGGTCACTTCGACGAAGGCACCGCGGTTGTAGGTCTCCGCGTTGTCCTTACTATCCCACAGACTCACCCCGAAGGCCTCGTTGCCGGCCGGGGTAATGAAGGTGATTTCATCCTGAAACCCTTTCTGCTTGCGCAGCAGGGGGATGATTTCCGCTTCTAGCTTCTTGGTGAACTCCGCCCTTCCATTGGGCGTGAGCTTCACGGATACACAGCGTGCATACATGTCCTTCTCCTTCGTTGGTGAATGAGCTGAGTGGACATGCCGGATGACTAATTCCATTTGTCGGAGGGCCCCTTCAGTACTGGTCTTAATACTCTGCTACTTAACTTGACGTGTCAAGTGATATCGAGAATACTTTCTCGGCTTAACTCTGTACGGTAAATTAAGCGGGGCATTGATGGACGTATGTCTGCTCATTAAATCGCGACTCGAGGAACTCGAGCTCGAGCAAAAGGACCTGGCCGCAGCGGCCGAGGTGACCGAATCATACGTTTCCCAGTTACTGAGCCGGAAGAAACTTCCGCCAGCGCCGGATCGAACGGACATCTACGAAAAAATGGAAAGCTTTCTCAAGCTTTCGATCGGCAAGCTGGCGAAACTGGCGCACGCGCAGCGTACAGAACAATTGAGGCGTGGTTTGGAGAACCCGCCAGCTCCATTGTTCCGTGAAGTACGGGAACTGATTCTACGGAAGTGCGCGGTAGAAACGCGCCGGCAAGTTCGCGAGATATTCGAGCGGCAGCCGTTTGGCGAACTCGAGCGCTTCGTCACTCAGAAGTTGCTGGACGTGATTCAGCGCATTGCCAGAAGTGAACTCGAGAATGAGCAATGGCTGCGCAAGTTCGCCCGAGTCAGCGGCCGAAGCTACAAACAAATGCGGGTCTTGATCCTGGAGTTCCTGGACACGGATGTTTTTCGCGTTTCAGCGGAGAACTGCGTCTCGTTCCTGAACCCGCTGCTCGAGTCCTGGGATATCGACCTTTCGACCTTTGGCATGGAAATCGTGCTGAACCACAGGCTTGTGCCCGGGCACGTGAAGAAGCTGGATTTCGTTGAGCGGGAGCTCGACGATCCCGTCAATGACGAGCCCGGACTGACTGAGTTCCTGCAAGACGTCGCGCTAAGTGGAAACATTACCCGAGACGAAATCGCATTTCTGAGAAAGCAGACGTTCAAAGGGAGGCGACCAAGTCCGCTCTACTACTATCGAGGGCTGCAGAATCTAAGGGATCCGATGCATTTCCGGGCAGCCGTGCAATCGCGGCGAACTAGGAGAACGTGAGCTCATGCGCCATGCTGATCTGAATGAACTCGCCACTATGAACAGGATTCCTCCTGCCGTGGTACTCCGCGAGGCGGTCGACGACTTGCTGGAAAAGCATCGCGTCATATGGTCTCGTTCGCGGGATCACGGCGCGCTATTGCGCGACATTAGCGGGGACCCTCTAAGCGCAAGTTACGCGGCGAACTCGCTGCGCCACGACCACGTCAGCGCCAGGGAAGGTCCGCTGTAGTTGCGACCGAAGAACGGCATCTAAACGTGCGCCCTTGTGACCAGTTGGCGCGCGAGAGCGTACAACGGTCACGGTCCGGAAGAGAAGCACTGTCTGCGGCACTCCGTGCTGATACTGCCGCTTCTTTTCGAACGACTGGAGGGTCACTGTGAATCCGCATGCAGTTGACGAGTCGAATAGTGATTCGCAGCAGCGCTGGGGAGATGATGGCGGGGCCATCCCGCTGGACTGCGCCAGTACGACCTCAAGTGCGGTTTGCGTTCTGCACGGTCCTGCATCGTTGGAGGCTTCGGCCACTCAGGAATCCGGAAAAAAAGCTAGCTGGCGTGTCACCGGGGTAATGGGAAGTCGTAAGAAGATTTCTCCAGCTTCCTCGACCACGCTCGCTCGTGGCGGTGTTCTACTCTAATTCTGACTGTTCCGCCAAAGCGGATGCGCCGCGCTCGTCATTCCGAAAATCGCCGCGCAAGATCTTAAGGGCGATAATCTCTTCATGAATCTCGGCCGCTGTCAGTGGCAAAGCAAAAATCGCCCGTCGGCCATGAGGCGATCGAAGCGTGGCTCAGCCGGGGTTCTGAGTATCCTCGTCCGGCCCTCCCGGAACATGGCGCTCCGTTGAGGGCATTGAGTTCACGTCCTTATCCCCGTCGTCTTCGTCCGACCCACGATTCCTTTCTGTTGTACCGCGGAAACTGCCCGCTGATTCGACATCGTCGGGATCGTCAGGATTGGGGACACCGCCTGAGCCCTGGCGGCCGCCCTTGTACTCATACTCGCTTTGAACATTGCGGCCACGATCGTCGTTGCTGCCTGGCTGACCTGGGATTCCTTTGCGTTCGTTCGGTACGCCGCTCGGGCTCGGACGGCCGCCCTGATTTCGGTTGTTGTTTGGGTTCGCCATGTTGGGTCCTCGAGGTATGTGAACGGACTGGACCACCGTACGCTGGGAGATTGGCCCAATCAGCCGGATAACGACCCCAGCAGCGTCGGTGGTATCCGTCGGATCGCGGACGTTAGCGCCTACGCGCGCCTGACTGCACGAGCCTTCAGCAATTCACGGTAAACTTGCCGGGAACCACGGCACATAGCGCCCTCCAAGGTTGGTAACGCTCCGCTCGTAGAGTCGGTGGTCACGCCGCCGAGGATCAGCGCCCCACTCCGTGTCAGACCAACCGTTCCCCCACATAGCCGTCCTCGACAAAGCGAGCGAGCACACTTCCGGCAACCGCGTCAATGGAGCCCTGGTGAACGAGCGCGACGCAGGCCCCGCCGAATCCGGCGCCGGTCAGGCGGGCGCCGTGGGTTTCTGGCTGCTGCTGCATGCGCACGACTAGCTGGTTCAGCGCTGGCACCGACACCTCGAAGTCGTCTCGAAGGCTGGCGTGGGACGCGTTCATGAGTCTTCCGAACTCAGTCGCGTCGTCCGCACCGGCCCCGTCGACGGTGCGCCTGTTCTCCGCGACGACGTGGCGCGCCCGGCGGTTCAACGGGACCGGAAGCGCAGCGCAATCGGCCACATCGGTAACATCCCTGAGTGCCCGTACACCGAGCAGCTGCGCGGCCTTTTCGCACTCGCTGCGCCGCGCGTTGTACTCGGTCGACACCAGCTCGCGTGTAACTCCGGAATCAACGACCAGGATCTCGGCGGCAGCCGGCAGGGGCAGCAAGCGGCGCTCCAGGGTGCGTGTGTCCAGAAACAGCATCTGGCCAGGCCGCCCGAGGCTGACAGCCATCTGGTCGAGAATTCCACAGTGCACACCGGCGAATTCGACCTCGGCGTTATGGGCGAGGTGTGCGATCTCAACGTCGTCGAGCGGCAGTCCCGTGTGCGCGCGAAGTGCCCGGAGCACCGCAACTTCCAGCGCCGCGCTGCTCGAGAGTCCCCGGCCGATCGGTATGTCAGACTCGATTCGGACGGAACATGGCTGGACACTAATTCCGCGGGCGCGCAACACTTCGACACAGCCGTGCACGTACCGGGCGAAGTTTGGAGGCGCGGGTTGGTCGCTTTCAAGCTCAATGAGCAAGTCCAGATTCTCCGAAAAATAACGAAACCGCCCGTCCGCCGACTGGCCGAGCTCCACGCGGGTTTCCCTCTGGATCACGGTGGGAAGTACGAAGCCCTCGTTGTAGTCGGTGTGCTCGCCGAGCAAATTGACCCGCCCCGGTGCACGCCCGAAAACCTCGGGCGGGCGACCGAAAGTCTCAAGAAACGTCGGCACTGGCGCCCACATCCACGGCGGCAAGCCGCGCGGCTGCGTCTTCGGGGAGTACGTCACTCGCGAACATGCCGCCTCCGAGCTCGGTACCCGCGAGATATTTGAGCTTGTCGCGCGTGCGGTACGGGGGCAAGAGTTCCGCGTGAAGATGGCACTCCGGATGGGGAGCGCCATCCGTCGGGGCCTGGTACCACGTCATTATGTATGGCATCGGTCGTTGCCAAAGCCGGTCGTACTTCAACAAGACGATCTTCAGCGCGAGGCCCAGGTCACGACGCGTATCGTCATCGAGCTCGTGCAGAAACGCTGCGCTTGCCTTGGGAGCAATCCAGGTTTCATACGGGTAACGCGCCCAGGGTGGGACGAATGCGACTGCATGCTTGCCTTCGTAGAGTATGCGCACGCGCAGTTCCAATTCGCGCGCAAGCAGTCCGGTCAGCAACCCGGTGCCTGTCCGGTGAAAGTGCTCCTGCTCGCACGCGAGCATCCGCGCGGGCGTCGGGGGGATCATCGGATACGCGTAGATTTGCCCGTGCGGGTGGTGCAGCGTGACGCCCATTTCGGTACCCCGATTTTCGAACGGGAGCACGTAGCGGATCGTCTTGTCTGCGCCGAGCTTTTGCGTACGATCCCCCAACACGTCAAGCAGCAGCTTCAGATGCCAGGTCGGAAGCTCGGCCAGGGTGCCGCCGGGGTCTTGCGTATAGACCACGACCTCGCATCGGCCCAAGCCAGGCTCCGTCGGAATATGGAGTTCGGGCGGATCGTGGGCGGACGCAGATAGCGAGGGAAAAAGGTTGTCGAACACCGCGATGTCATAGTGCCCCTCGGGCAGCTCGGTCGGGACCGCCGGGTCGCTGCCGGGACGCAACGGGTTGTATTCGGGCGGTGGCAGGAATGTCCGCTCCTGGCGATACGCCGCGTAGGCCACCCATTCGCCGCGCAACGGGTGCCAGCGCAAGTGCGGATTCGCGGCAATCGAGCCGGCCCGTGGACTGGTGGCGGCGCCTACGCCAGAAATTGCATCACGGCCATAAAGCGCCAAGCGCCTGCCATCGGGCTTTATCAGGTCGAGGACGTGCAACTCGGTGCCTGCACCACTAAGGAGGCGGAGGCACGTTGGGCGGCATGCCAAGGACTGCCTTCGCAATTCGGCCAAGCGGGATCTTCGGCGTGCGGTCTTCCCGCAGCAAGCCGTTCGCCTCCTGGAACGTGTCCGCGAACTGCGTGTAGCAAAAGCCGCTGAATATGGCCGTCGTCCGCGCGGTCTCGATGAGTTCACAAACCAGGTCCTCGAAATCGGCCGCCGATCTGCACACTAAATATCCCCACCGCTTGGCGACGTCCACCGACGCGGTACCGTTTGCAGGAGATTGATCGAGGAGCGCGACTCCGCCGAATTCGCTGAGGCATACAGGCTGCCCGCGGTGCGGGTAGCCGTCCAGCGTCAATATTCTTCCTCCACTCCAGCGTTGGTCGACGAGCTCTCTCGGCGTGACTTCGGGCCCGTACCGCATCCGCATGTGCTTCGCATCGCCCTCATAGTCATGGACCCCGATGACGTCGGTTGCAGAGCTCTCCCAACCGTCGTTGCCGATCACGAGCCGTGTCGGATCCAGCGTCTTCGTCAGGTGATAGAGCGCGGCGACGGCGTCGCGCGCCGCTGGCACGGTCGTCTGGTCCGGCACTCCCCAAGACTCGTTGAACGGAACCCAGAGCACGATGCAGGGATGGCTGTAGTCGCGGCGGAGCACTTCCGTCCACTCCCGCACGAGACGCTCAACAGCAGTCGGAGTGAATCGATATGCGCTGGGCATTTCTTCCCACACGAGGAGCCCGAGCCGGTCGGCCCAGTAGAGGTAGCGGGGATCTTCGATCTTCTGGTGTTTGCGCACGCCATTGAAGCCCATGGCCTTTGCGAGCTCCACGTCGCCGCGGAGCGCGTGGTCCGAGGGAGGGGTCATCAGGGTTCCGGGCCAATAACCCTGGTCAAGCACGAGTCGCATGTCCAGCGGACGGCCATTGAGCAGAATGCGCTCCCGGCGTATCGCGATAGAGCGGAGCGCGGTGTACGAGAAAATGCGATCGATGACTTCACCGGCTCGCAGCAAATCCACCTCGGCATCAATCAAGGTGGGTCGCTCTGGCGACCACAATAACTCGTTTCGAAAGTCATCGATCCCGGGATCTGACAGGCCAATCCGCCGGTGCACCTCGCGGCCAGCAACGGGGTATAGATCGTCCGCGAGCAGGTGCTCGCCACTCTTGAGCCGCACGGCGAGCTGCAGGCCTTCAGCGTGATCGCCCGCAATTTCCGCGTCCAGCGCAATCTCCCATCGCTCGAGGTTGGGAGTCCACTGCAGCCGCCCGACATAGACTGCGGGAACCCGTTCGAGCCATACCGTCTGCCAGATGCCGGTCGTACGCGGATACCAGATGCTGTGTGGCTCGAGGCGCCAGTCCTGCTTGCCGCGCGGTTTCTGCAGGTCGTGCGGATCGTCTTCGGCGCGCACCGTAATTCGCTGCCGTGTCCCCGGGACCAGCACGTCGGTGATGTCTGCGAAGAACGGCGTGTGGCCGCCCTCGTGCCTTACGACCGGCATGTCGTTCACCCAGACGCTTGCGCAGTAATCAACAGCGCCGAAATGCAGGAGCAGCCGCGTTCCCGTGCCACTACCCTCCGGTTCCGCATCGAGCTCAAACTCGCGGGAATACCAACATGCCGGGTGAAACCCGGTGTCCCCTAAGCCGCTTCGCTCCGACTCCGGCGCAAATGGCACATCTATGGTCAGAGGCCATCGACGAACGTCGCGCGGTGACCGGAACTTGAGTTCGTCGTCGAATGCGAAGCTCCAGGAACCGTTCAGGCACTGCCAATGGGAACGACGAAACTGAGGTCGGGGATAACCGGCTTGCACGAATGCTGACCCACCAGGTGAGAGAACGCGGGCAGTAGATCATAGCCGCAGCCGACATCGTATCGGTCGTCTCCTACAGCACTTTCGTAGACCATGAAGGGGGCTTGCATGCGATAAAAGCCGTCACAAAATTCGGCGTCGGGGGATGCCATGATCCAGTCGTTGATCGTTTTTTCCCACCTGCGCTGGGACTTCGTTTTTCAGCGCCCGCAACACCTCATGCAACGCCTCGCGCGCGATTGGCGCATTTATTTCTTCGAGGAGCCGACTCGAGGGGATCGTTGCTTTCTGCGGCAGACCACGCCGATACCGGGCGTCACCGTATGCACGCCCCACACGAATGTCGATGCGCCCGGGTTCCATGATGATCAGATACCGTCATTGCAAAGCCAATTGGAAGGCCTGGCCGCCAGCCTGATGCCGCCTTACGGTCTGTGGTTTTATTCGCCGATGGCATTGCCGCTCATCAAGACGCTGGATCCGGCAGTCGTGGTTTACGACTGCATGGATGAGCTCTCGGCATTCCGAAATGCTCCCCGGCAGCTTGGCCAGCGGGAAAGCGCACTCCTGAAGCAGGCTGACGTGGTGTTCACCGGTGGACCGAGCCTGCACGAAGTGAAGCGCTCCCAGCATGCGAACGTGCACTGCTTCCCGAGCAGCGTGGACGCCACGCATTTTGCGCGGGCAGCCTCCGGCCGCGTGCTCCACCCGTTGCATCGGTCGATACCCGGGCCCCGAATCGGTTACTTCGGAGTCATCGACGAGCGGATCGATCTTGAGATGCTGGATCACGCCGCGGGATTGATGCCCGGCTGGCAATTCGTCATGGTCGGACCCGTGGCAAAAATCGCGCCGTCGGCCCTTCCGCGCCGCTCCAACATTCATTATCTGGGACAGCAGCCATACGAGTCGCTGCCTGATTTCGTGCGCGGGTGGGACGTTTGCATGCAACCGTTTGCCATCAACGAATCCACGCGATTCATCAGTCCCACGAAGACTCTCGAGTACATGGCGGCCGGCAAGCCGATCGTCAGTACGCCGATTGCCGATGTCGTCGGACCCTATGGCCATCTCGTGCAGATCGCGTTGGATGCCGAGGCCTTCGTGTCGGAGTGCGAGCGGGCCCTCGCAGAAACTGCGCCGGATCGCACGCGCCGGACGCGCGCAATGCGGGCCCTCGTAGCCAGGACATCGTGGGATCGCACGGCTGATGCCATGAGGTCCCTCGTAGAGGCCGCAGCGACGAATCGCGAGGCGTCGTCAGCTGTGGACTGCGAGCCTTCCCCGGGCGGTGCGCATGCCAATGAACCGATGCCGCGGCAGAATTCGGCGGCGCCGCCGCGCGAATATTCCGCAGTCGTCATCGGTGCGGGGCCGACTGGCCTGAGCGCCGGGTACCATCTGGGCGCGGGTTGCGTAATCCTCGAGCAGAACCAGACGGTCGGCGGCGGTTGCAGGTCCATCCAGGCCGGCGGATTCACCTTTGATTACGCCGGCCACATCATGTTTTCGAACGACCCGTACGTACATGCCCTCTACGACAGGCTGCTTGGTACGAACGTCCACTGGCAGGACCGCGAAGCGTGGATCTACAGCAAGCGAACATTCACGCGCTACCCGTTTCAGGGCGCTCTGTACGGGCTGCCCCCCGATGTCCTGAAGGATTGCATTATGGGCGCAATCGAGGCGCGATTCGGCGACCTCGGCCATGGCACGCGATCCATCGACAAAGGGCATTGCAAATCCGAGTCGATCACGGACTGCTGCGGCGATGGAGTGCTCGAATCCTCCGCGCCCCTTGGAAATGCGCGCGTCGGCAACGGCGATGCAGCGCCCGCAAACTTCGAGGAGTTCATCTACCGTGTCTGGGGCCGGGGAATCGCGAAGCATTTCGCGATCCCTTACAACACCAAGTTGTGGGCCGTGCCGCTTCGCGAGATGGAGACCTCGTGGCTCGGCGGGCGCGTACCTCTTCCGGACCTGGAGGGCATGATTGAAGGTGCATTAAGTGCCGTGCCAAGGCCTCAGGGACCCAACGCGCGTTTCGGATATCCGCTGTACGGCGGGTTCCAGGCACTAGCCGACGGGTTTCTGCCCCTCATGGAGTGCGATTTGGTGACGGGAGTGCGTGTGACGAGCATTGATCCGGTGCGTCAGGTCGTAACGCTTGCCGATGGACGCCGGTTTGGCTACGAGCAGCTTGTCAGCACGGCGCCACTGCCCGTGCTGGCAACGCTCCTCGGCAACGCATTACCCGGCCGGCTCCGCGCAGCCTGTGCCGCGCTTCGGCATGTTTCAGTTCGCTGCGTGAACCTGGGCATTGGACGGCCGGACGTCACTGATAAGCACTGGATCTATTATCCGGAAGATGGCGTGTTTCACAGGGTCTTCGCTCAAGGCAACGCGAGTCCCTACTGCAATCCGCCAGGTGGTTTTGGGCTTACCTGCGAAATCACCTATTCGCCCTACAAGCCGCTTCCATGCGACGGGCAGCAGCTCATTGATCGCTGTATTGCGGACTGCATCGACGTGGGGCTCCTTCGCCGTGACGATTCCATCCTCGTCCGTAACCAGGTCGATATCCCCTACGCCTATGTGGTTTACGACCACGCGCGCGCCGCCAATGTCGCTTCGGTTCGGGAGTGGCTCCAAGGCAGGAACATCACGCTCGCAGGCCGGTATGCGGAGTGGGAATACTACAATTCGGATCACGCCTTCCTGGCCGGCAGGCACGCGGCGAAGCGTGTTGTAGCGGCGCTCGAAGGCTCCCGCGCGGAGTTGAAGACGACCGCCTGACCTCCGGAGATGCCGAAATGGCGGGACTGGAACTCTGGGGAGGGATCGAGTGCACGATCAATCGAATCGGCAACAGGTTTCACGATCAGGCGGAACTGAGCGGCCACGACAGACGATCTGCGGACATTGCCCGGATCGAACGCCTGGGAATCAGGACACTCCGTTATCCCGTGCTGTGGGAGGCCGTCGCCCCGCACGGAATCGCCGGCGCGGATTGGACTCTGCCAGACGAAAGACTCGGACTGCTGAGACAATACGGCATCAATCCGATCGTGGGCCTGCTGCACCACGGCAGTGGGCCCCGGGACACGAGCCTTATCGACGGCGCGTTCCCGGAAAAGTTCGCGGAGTATGCCGCGGCCGTTGCATCACGGTATCCGTGGGTGTCGCACTACACCCCGATCAATGAGCCGCTGACAACCGCGAGATTCAGCGCGCTCTACGGGCATTGGTATCCGCACGCGAAAGACGATCGCAGCTTCGTCCGCGCCGTGATGAACCAATGCCGCGCCACCGTTATGGCGATGGCGGCAATTCGCAAGATCAATCCCCGCGCTCAGCTCGTGCAGACCGATGACCTTGGCCGGACATTCAGCATCCGCAAGCTCGCCTATCAGAGACGCTTTGACAACCATCGGCGTTGGCTCGCCTGGGATCTGCTATGCGGACGACTGGACACGCACCATCCGTTGCGCAGGTATCTGATCGCTGCTGGCGCGCGACCCTCCGAGATCAACTGGTTTGCCTCGAATGCATGTCCCCCGAATGTCATCGGCATCAATCACTACGTGACCAGCAACCGGTACCTGCACCAGGACGAGCGCTGGTGTGATCGCGCGCTTTGGGGTGGCAATGGACGGGAGGACTATGCGGATACCGAAGCCGTACGAGTTCTTGCGGGCGGCGGCGGTGGTGTGGATACAGTCCTGGAAGAAGCCTGGCAACGGTATCGTATCCCGCTTGCGATCACCGAGACGCACCTCGGCTGCAGCAGGGACGAACAGTTGCGCTGGCTCTACGATGTCTGGCAGGCCGCGATATCTGCGCGGACCCGGGGTACAGACGTTCTCGCCGTTACGGCGTGGGCTCTGCTGGGGAGCTATGACTGGGATAGCCTGTTGACAGATTTTTGCGGCCACTACGAGCCGGGTGCGTACGACGTACGCGGACCGGGCCGCCCGCGGTTGACGGCCTTGGGGCGGCTCGTCAGCCGCCTCACGCACGGTCCGGATACTCCCGAGGCGCTTGCCGCGGAATTTCCGTCTATCAGGGAACCTGGCTGGTGGCGGCGAAGCTCGCGGTATCTCCCGCACTGTGCCGGCGTACACGTGGGTCCCGTGGCCTCGGTAGCGCACCGGTCCGGTTCGCGTTCCATTTTGATAACCGGTGCCACCGGCACGCTGGGCCAAGCGTACGCGCGCATCTGCGAGGAACGCGGTATTGCGTACGTGGCCTGTGGCAGGACGACCCTGGACATCGGCGAATCCGCGAGCATCAACGCTGCTCTTGATGCAATACGGCCGTGGGCCGTCATCAACGCAGCCGGGTACGTGCGTATCGATGCGGCCGAAACCGACAGCGAGCGGTGTTACCGGGAAAATACGGATGGTCCAGTAAAGCTCGCCAGCGAATGTCAGCGCCGCGGCCTGCCGTTCCTTACATTTTCCTCTGATCTGGTTTTCGACGGCAGCCACCAGGCTCCCTACGTCGAAAGCGACGCGGTAAAGCCTCTCAACGTGTACGGCCTGAGCAAAGCGTCGGCGGAGAAGGCCGTGCTCGAAAAATATCCGGGTGCCCTTGTCGTCCGTACCAGTGCATTCTTCGGTCCTTGGGATCGCTACAATTTTGTAACTCGCGCACTCGAAACGCTGGAAACGGGGAATTGCTTCTCGGCCACCGAAGACATGTCCGTATCGCCAACATATGTCCCCGACCTCGCGCACGCATCGCTGGATCTCATGCAGGACGGAGAATGCGGCATCTGGCATCTAGCCAATCGCGGAACGGTCACGTGGGCCGAACTTGCACGCCGGGCCGCCGGCATTGCTGGGGTAGGCGTACTGCGGGTCGTAACGGCTGACCCCAGCGGAAACGGGTCAACTGCGCCGCGGCCTCGTTACAGCGCCCTCGGGACCGAGCGCGGGCTGATCATGCCAGAGCTGGATAACGCTCTCGCTCGCTACGTTTCGCAACGCGCATCCCTCAGCTGTTCAGAAAACTACGTTAGGTAGGTAAGTGGCGCTCGCAAAAGGTACTCACGGCTCCGAGAATGGAACCTTGGCCATCCAAAATCGGGACAATGAACAAACTGACGCCGACGTGTGTCCCATCGGGCCGCTTGACGTACACTTCGACGTCGTAGATTCCAGGAACTTTACCTACAAGAATATCCGTCACCGGGCTTCGATCGCACGGCATGTATTTGTCACCTGTCCGGACAAACATGATTCGACGGCAGAACTGCTCCTCCGACTCTCCGGGCGCGGGCGCGCAGCCCCATAGTTCAGTCGCCTTTTTGTTGTAATAAGTAATTACACCGGTGGCATCGCAGGAGTACAGGGCGGCAGCTCCGGCCTCCAGGAGCGACTCGAAACGATCGCTGCTGCTTAACTGTTGTTCTATCGTGGGACGCTGCACGTTCACAGAAAGCACCTGCGGATGCATTGCTCGTGGTGCACGTTGCAGCTGGAGGCGCCGTTTGTCGGTAGGTTGACTAACAGAACGCTTCACGGCCGGCGCTGACGAGGCGGTGGGCGAGAGGCGATCCGGCCTGCACGTTATCTGTCGTTCGTATCCGACGCGACCCGCCGAGACACTGACGAGGGATAACGTTCTTCGCCGTCACCGGTCTCACGCACTGTAAATGACGATTCACCGCAATGGGTGACGTTGTACATGTTGATTTTCAGAAGGCTGGTGAGCCGGATCTCGAGACGGTCATTGCCGCTCAGTTGTCTGAGGCCCTTACGAAGGTGCTCGGATATGAAAGACCGGACATCGCCGCCTTGATTGCAGGTGATTACACAAAAAGCCTTGCTCATGTCCGCGACTTGTTCGCTTTTACGCTCGGGTTTCCATCACACGATATGCCTGATGAACATGCTCAGATTACTCGGCGGGTCATTGAAGGCGCCGTCCGAGCGGTTGCCATCGAGCTTGGCGCGATTCGCGATGAAATTGCAGTCGTAATGGGGACGCTCGCCCACGCCGTTATGGTCGACACGGCCATAAGCCTCAACCGAAAGGATGACGGCGCGGCCTAGTCTCCAGGAATCGTCATAGGCCACAAATCTTAAGTGGCGGCTCAAGCTTGGGCACTAAGGTTTGACGCGGCCGCAGGCTCTCGCGATGTCTCGCCGAAGCGTTGGTACAGGCACTCCAGGTGCCAGTGAAAGTGAGACGGGAACTCGGCCCGGGTCGGGTCACCCCGTACGCAAGTTGAGCCGCGCCAGTTGCTTGTCGAGCGTGATCGGATAGTCCCGTACCCGGAAGCCAGTCGCGTTGTAGATGGCATTTGCCACCGCGGCCGCGGCGCCGCAGATGCCGAGCTCACCGACACCCATCGCTTTCATCGGTGACAACGTAGGATCCTCGCCGTCGAGGAAGACTACTTCCTGGTGCGGGATATCCGCGTGCACCGGCACTTCGTAGCTTGCCAGATCGTGATTGACGAAGAATCCGACGCGCTTGTCGACGACCAGGTCTTCCATGAGCGCGGCGCCGACGCCCATCGTCATTGCGCCGATGATTTGGCTGCGCGCGGACTTCGGGTTCAAGATCCGTCCCGCTGAGCACACTGCCAACATGCGCCGCACGCGCGTCTCGGCTGTCAGCGAATCAACTCCCACCTCGACGAAATGCGCGCCGAAGGTGTATTGCAGATACTTTTCTTCCGAGCTCACGAACTCGATCTTGTCTTCACCGACCAGGCCCTGCGGCCCTGCGGCCTGGCTAAGTGGCACCCGCCTGCCGCCGGCGACGACCACGCCGTCCGTGAAATCGGCGGTCGCTGGGTCGACGCCTATCTTCTGCGCGACGGCCTCGCGTAACTTCACGCACGCGGCGTAAACGCCGGAGGTCGCGCTGACGGCGCCAAATTGTCCTCCGGAACCGGCTGAGATTGGAAAGCGCGAGTCGCCCAGCTTCACCACGACGCGGTCAAGCGGTACACCCATCATCTCGGCGGCGGTTTGCTGGATGATGGTATAGCTGCCGGTGCCGATGTCGGTCATATCGGTTTCGACGGTGACGATACCCTGCGCATCGAGGCGTACGCGCGCCGCCGAATCGAGCACCGGGGCACCTCGATAGGCAGTCGCCACGCCCATGCCCACGAGCCAGCGGCCGTCCCGAACCTTGCCCGGCTGTGCGTTGCGGCGGATCCAGTCGAACTTGTCCGCACCGGTGCGCAGGCATTCGACGAGCTTTCGGGTGGAGTACACGCGCGCCGGATTCTCGGGATCGCGCTGCGTGTCGTTGAGTATGCGGAACTCGACAGGATCCAGGTTCAGCTCGTGCGCCATCTCGTCGATGGCGACTTCGAAGGCCATCGACCCCGCGGCATCGCCGGGCGCTCGCATGGCGTTGCCCTCCGGCAGGTCGAGCGCCGCGAGACGGGTTGCCGTCATGCGATTCGCGCCCGCATATAGCGCGCGGGAGGCCAGGATGCCCATCTCGGCGCTGCCGCCGGGCAGGTTGCCGGACCAGGTCTCGTGCGCGAACGCCGTGATTTTGCCGTCCTCGGTCGCGCCGAGGCGCACGCGCTGGATCGTCGCGGGGCGGTGCGTGGAGTTGTTCGGCATCAAGGGGCGTGTCAGTGCCACTTTCACTGGCCGCTTTGCGGCTCGGGCCCCGAGCGCAGCCATCAGCACATCCGCGCGCAGGAATAGCTTGCCGCCAAATCCGCCACCGATGTAAGGGGACACCACTCGAACCTTTGCAGGATCCATATGCAGCGTCTTGGCCAGATCATTACGGGCCCAGTTGATCATCTGGTTTGAGGTCCAGACCGTCAGCTCATCGCCTTTCCAGGCAGCGATCGAGGCGAATGGCTCCATCATCGCGTGCGTCTGGTCAGGGGTGGTGTAGGTCGCGTCGAACTTCACCGGTGCTGCCGCATACGCTCCGCCGAAATCGCCGACAGCGGAGTCCGCCTCGGTCCCGAACTGCGCGGGCGGTTTCTGCGCTTCGTCCTTCGCTTTTGCGAGATCGAATGCGCCAGGCTCGGCGACGTAGCGCACTTTGATTTTTCCCGCCGCCGAGCGGGCTTCTTCAAAAGTGCGCGCCACGACGATGGCGACTGCCTGGTGGTAGTGCTGAACCTCCGGGCCGGCGAGCAGGTTCGCAGTATTGAAATCCCCTTTGCCCAGTGGACCCGAATTCTGCGCGGAGACGACTGCGAACACGCCCGCCGAGGATTCCGCCGGTGCGGTATCAATCGAGGCGATGCGGCCTTTGGCGATGGCGGCGCCGAGTACATAACCGTATGCGGGCTTCGGCGCGATGTCATGCCATTCGTAGGCATATTTCGCCGTGCCGGTGGTCTTCAGTTTGCCCTCGTAGCGATCCGTGGCCTTGCCAACGACTTTCTTACGGTCGATCGGATTGCGGGTTGCTGGCTCGTTGAACTTCATGGGTTACGCGCTCCCCGCATCCGCCAGCGTTGCCTCGAGCGTGCGCTCAACCAGCGTGAGCTTGAATTCGTTGTCGCGAGTAGGCCGCGCTCCTTCGAGCAGCCGCGTGGTCACGGCCTTGGCACCGCGTGAGAGCTCGGCTTCAGCCGCTTCGACGCGCCATGGCTTGTGGGCGACGCCGCCCAGCGCCACCCGGCCGCTGCCGTCCGGCTGCACGACCAGGCCCACCGAGATCAACGCGAACGCAAACGACGAGCGGTCGCGCACCTTGTGATAAAGCTGTTTGCCGCCGACGGGCTTTGGCAACGTCACGGCGGTGATCAATTCTCCCTGCTGTAGCGTGTTCTCGATGTGCGGCGTGTCGCCGGGCAACGTGTGAAGGTCCGCCATGGGAATTTTCCGCACCGCGCCGTTCGTTCCGACCGTTTCGACCGTCGCATCGAGCGCACGCATCGCGACCGCCATGTCGGAGGGGTGGGTCGCAATGCACGCATCGCTCGAGCCGACCACGGCGAGTTGGCGGCTGAACCCTTTCAGTGCCGCGCAGCCGCTGCCGGGGTCCCGCTTGTTGCACGCCTGGTTCGTATCATAGAAATACGGGCAGCGGGTGCGTTGCAGCAGGTTGCCGGCCGTCGTCGCCGAGTTGCGCAGCTGGCCGGAGGCCCCGGCCAACAAGGCGCGCGACAGCAGCGGGTACTCGCGCCGTACGCGCGCATCGGCAGCCAGGTCCGTGTTGCGCACGAGTGCACCGATGCGCATCCCCCCGTCAGGCGAGACCTCTATCTTGTCCAGCGCGAGTCCGTTCACGTCGATGAGATGCGACGGACTTTCGATCTCGAGCTTCATGAGGTCGAGCAGGTTGGTGCCGCCCGCGATGAATTTCGCGTTCGGATTGCGCGCCGCGGCCGAAGCCGCTGCAGCGGGCGTGGCTGCCTTCTCGTAGCTGAAGGGCTTCATGTCGTCGCCCTGCTCGTGTTCTGTGCCACCTCGGTGACGGCGTCGACGATATTCGAGTACGCGCCACACCGACAGATGTTTCCGCTCATGCGCTCGCGGATCTCCTCCGGCGTCGCCTGAATCCTGGCGTTGAGATCGGTGCTCGCATGGCTCGGGATGCCCTGGCGGATTTCGGCGAGCACCGCCACCGCGGAACAAATCTGCCCGGGCGTGCAATAGCCGCACTGAAAGCCGTCGTGCTTCACGAATGCCGCCTGCATCGGATGCATGCTTGTCGGGTCGCCCAGGCCCTCGATGGTCGTCACCTTGTGTCCGTGGTGCATGACTGCCAGTGTCAGGCACGAGTTGATGCGGCGGCCGTCGACCAACACCGTGCAAGCTCCGCACTGACCGTGGTCGCAACCCTTCTTGGAACCGGTCAGCTGCAGGTGCTCACGCAGGGCATCAAGCAGTGTTGTTCGAGTGTCGAGCTCGAGAGCGTGCGCCTTGCCGTTAACGTCGAGCGTGACGGAACTGACGACGGCGGTATTCGTATCCGCTGGCTGAGACTGGGCGACCAGCGGTACGGCCATTGCCGCAGCTCCGAGCTTGAGCACGTCGCGCCGCGAAAGATCGAAGGTGCCGGGGCCTTGCATCGTTTCTTCCAATACGCCCGTCCCAGCGGGATGTAAATACCCGGCCGCTACGAAATGGATGACACCCATTGCTGACAGAAAATCAAAGCTTTCAGAAAACCATTCTGAAACAGTAATTTGCGTACATAGCGGTTCGAGGCCCTGGCATCTCCACGCCGCGCTGGCGGCGAGCGACGCAACCTTGCACAACGCTAGAATCGTCCGGTGACGGACCCCGCCCTGTTGGTACTCGCCAGAGCACAGTTCGGCCTGAACATCGGCTTTCACATTCTATTTCCGGCGCTGACCATTGGTCTCGCCTGGCTCCTCCTCTTCTTTCGGCTGCGCTACGAGAAGACCCGCGATGGGCAGTGGCTCGCGATTTACCGCTTATGGGTGAAGATCTTCGCCCTGTCCTTCGCGATGGGGGTGGTGTCGGGAATCACGATGTCGTTCCAGTTCGGGACCAACTGGCCCGGGTACATGCTGCGCGTCGGCAACATCGCGGGGCCGCTGCTTACCTTTGAAGTCCTGTTTGCGTTTTTCCTGGAGGCGACATTTCTCGGGATCATGCTGTTCGGGACAAACCGCGTGTCTTCCGGCCTGCACATCGCTGCGACCGCCCTGGTGGCGATCGGCACGACGCTGTCGGCATTCTGGATCCTGGCGCTGAATTCCTGGATGCACACACCGACGGGATACGGGTTTGAGGACGGGCAACTGGTCGCAGCCGACTGGGCCGAAGTGATCTTCAATCCGTCGTTTCCATTCCGGTTCAGCCACATGATGAACGCCTCGGGACTCACGACCGCGTTCGCGGTCGCTGGCCTGTCCGCCTGGCGTCTGTTGCGGGCGCCGAATGACGGCGCCGCCCTGCGTACCGCCCGAACCGCCCTTTGTGTGGCCGCAGTTCTTGCGCCGCTACAGGTGATCCTCGGGGATCTCCACGGGCTCAACACGCTCGAGCACCAGCCCGCGAAAATCGCCGCGATGGAGGGTCACTGGGAAACGCGCAGCGGTGCCCCATTGGTGCTATTCGCGGTCCCCGACGAAGCGGCGCGCATGAATCGCTACGTGCTCGAGATTCCCCGCGCCGGCAGCCTCGTGCTGAGGCATGATCCGGAGGCGGTGGTGCAGGGGCTGAACGACTTGGCACCGGACATCCCGCCGGTGACGCCTGTTTTCTTCGCATTCCGCGTCATGGTAGGAACCGGGCTGCTGATGGTTGCGGTCGCCTGGGCGGGCGCCTGGGCGACGCGAAGGGGACGCGTGCCGTCGCGGCGCTTGCTCTGGGTCATGGCCGTCATGAGCATATCCGGATGGGTTGCCACGATCTGCGGCTGGCTCGTGACGGAGATCGGACGGCAGCCGTGGCTCGTGACGGGATTGTTGCGGACGGCCGATGCTGCGGGTGACGTGCCTCCGCAATATCTGGGCGCGAGCTTCGCCTTGTACGTATTCGTGTATACCGTGATGCTTCTGGCTTACCTGGTCGTCCTCGCGCATCTCGCGGGCAAGGGAGCGGAGTCCGACGCCGTGGCCGTTCCGCGCAAGCCGCGATGAGCATCGATCTCCCACTCGTCTTCACGGTTCTCATGGGCCTCGCCATCCTGCTGTATGTGTTGCTCGACGGATTCGATTTGGGCATCGGGATGTTGATGCCGGCCGCCACGCGCGAGGAACAGGAGCTGATGGTCGCATCCATCGGCCCCTTCTGGGACGCCAATGAAACATGGCTGGTGCTCGGCATCGGTGTGCTGCTGGCCGCATTCCCCGTCGCGCACGGCGTTGTGCTGGGGGCGCTGTATCTTCCGGTCGCCGCCATGCTTTCCGGGCTTATGCTGCGCGGCGTCGCGTTCGAGCTGCGCATCAAGGCGATCGGTTGGCATCGGGAGCTATGGAACATGCTGTTCTGGTTCGGCTCTTTCCTGGCGACGTTCGCGCAAGGCTGGATGCTTGGCCGCTATGTGACCGGCTTCGAGGACGGCTTCAGTTTCTGGCTGTTCTCGCTGCTGTGCGCGGCATCGCTTTGTGGAACGTACGTGCTGATCGGCGCCGCCTGGCTGATCCTCAAGACCGAAGGGGAGCTGCGCAGGAAATCGCTGCTGTGGGCCCGTTGGGGCCTCCTATGGTCGGGATTGGCCCTGGTGCTGGTCAGCATCGCGACGCCGCTCGTGAGTGCGCGCGTCTTCGCACGCTGGTTCGACTTTCCCAGGACCTTCGGGCTGATGCTGCTTCCCGCCGCGGCGCTCGCCGCCTGGACCTGGGTCTGGCGGTCGACGGGTCTGCTCAGCCACGCGCGGAACGCGCGCGGCGACTGGGCCCCGCTGGCAGGCGCCGCTGCCATTTTCGTCATCGCCTTCCTCGGTCTGGCCTACAGCCTGTTTCCCTACGTCGTCATAGACCGGCTGACGATCTGGCAGGCGGCCGCGCACCCTTCGTCGCTCCGGATCGTGCTGGGCGGGTTCCTGGTCGTTCTGCCGTTTCTCATCGCATACACGGCGTATGCGCACCGTGTCTTCGGCGGCAAGGTGCGCGAGCCCCTGTACTGACACAACCCAAATGCGCACTCGACAAGCACCCGGCCGTGTGCTAATTTTTTAGCACACGGGCATCCATCCGGGGATCGACCCTAGTGACCACAGAATCCCTGAGTCGCCGCGAGCGCCAGATCATGAACATCGTCTATCGGCGAGGCGAAGCCACGGCGGCGCAGATCCTGGCCGACATGCCGGACCCGCCGAGCTACTCGGCGGTTCGCGCGCTGCTTCGCATCCTCGTCGACAAGAAGCACCTGCAGCACCGCGAAGACGGGCCGCGACTCGTCTATTCGGCAACGCTGCCCCGACAGACGGCCCGCGCGCGCGCGCTGGCGCAGGTGGTCAACACTTTCTTCGACGGATCGGCACTCAAGGCGGCATCCGCATTGCTCGGTTCGTCGCAGCGCAAGCTCACGAAGTCCGAGCTCGACGAGCTGGGCACGCTGATCGACGCCGCACGCAGGCGAGGGCAATGATCATGTTCGATCCATCGACCGCTGCGGCCATCGTTTTGAAGACGAGTCTCCTTGTCGTCGGCATTGGCCTCATCGCCTTGCTCATGGCGAGACGGTCGGCAGCCTGGCGTCATTTCCTCTGGACCTGCGCGCTCGTGCTGTCGCTACTGATGCCGATCGCGGTCGTGAACCTGCCCTCCGGGGTGCAGGTTTCACTGCCATGGGAAACCGTCGAGCCGTGGCCACGCGTCGATCCCACACTCAGTTGCAGCCGATGTGCGCCACGCCGGCACTGGGCTGGTTGTTTCCGGCCCGCGACAGGACGGAGTTTCAGCCGCCACGCGAGAGACACGAGCGGCATGGCCGACGGCGATGGTCGTCTGGCTCGTCGGCGCATTGGGCGTGCTGCTGCACAACGCCCTGGCGCATGTGGGATTGATTCGCTGGGTGCGCAAGTCACGACGCCATCTTTCGCCGGCGTGGGCTGCGACGCTGCGACGGGCGGAAATCGAAGCTGGATCCCGGAGGCCGGTGCGCGTGCTGGAATCCGATCACACGACCAGTCCCTGCACGTTCGGGTTCCTGCGGCCCGTCGTGCTGCTCCCCGCCGCGGGCGCCGGCTGGCCCGAGGCGCAGCGCCGCTTCACCCTGCTGCACGAGCTCGCCCACGTCCGTCGCCACGACTACCTGACGACGCAGGTTGCGAGCCTCGCCGGCGCGATGCACTGGTATAACCCGCTCGTGTGGTTCGCCGCCGTCCAGGCGAGAAAGCTCCAGGAGCTGGCGTGCGACGACGTCAGTGTTGAATGCCGGCGGCACGCCTTCCGACTACGCGCAGTTTCTCGTCGGGCTCGCCGGCGGCTCGCGGCGCCTGTCGCCGGCACTTTCGGCCGCCGTCGGCATGGTCCAGCGCTCGCAGCTGCACGGCCGCGTGAGTGCAATCCTCGACGAATCGACATTGCGCCTGCCCCTCAAGGGTCTCGCGCTTGTCGTCACGCTCGTGCCGCTCGCCGGCTTGATGCTCTTCCTGGCCACTCTGTCCGTGGCCACAGCACCTGTCGCGGTGCAACCCGCAGTTGCACTGACCGTACCGTTCAGCTCGGTCGAGCTGCGCAATGGCGGCAGCGTAAACTTGATCCACGGTCAATCGCAGAGAGTGACCCTGCTCAGGGGAGATGCAGGGCAAGCCTCGATCACGATCCGCGACGACGGCCGGCTCGTGATCGATCGCTGCCCGACGCGTTGCCCGCGCAACCACGACTTCGAGGTCGAGGTTGTGACGCCGGCGCTCGTCGCCATTGCCGTGGCCGAGGGAGGCACGATCCAGGCCCGTGGCGACTTCCCGCCTCAGTCCGAAATTGGCGTCGGCGTCAGCCACGGCGGCACGATTGACATCCGCTCCATGACGGTCGCGAACGTTACGGCGTCGGTGTATAGCGGCGGCCGAATCTTCAGCAGGCCGGGAACTTTCTTGTCGGCCGGGGTCGAGCAGGGCGGCATCATCACTTACTGGGGCGATCCCGTCGTCCAATCGTCGGTTCCAAATCGCGGTGTCGTCGCCAGAGGTACGGCAGCCGATGCAGACAGGTTGCTTGGGGAGTTGGGCCCCCAGCTTTTGTCGCCGATACCTCCGACGCCTGCGATCCCGCCGGTTCCAGCGATTTGACCGGCCTGTGGCTGCGCTGCGGCTCGCCGCCCGAAAGCCGTCGATCCCGGCCACTCCGCCGTCCTGAGTTTCAAGGAGAACGCTGATGCGTCCTGTTCCCTGGATTGTCGTGCGCCTCGCTTCTGCTCGCCGCCGCCGTCTCGGCCGAGCCCGCTGCCACGGCGGACCTCGAGGGCCTCTGGGTCGCGCGCGCGCGCTATGGCCCGGATGTGCGCGGGCGGCTGATGATCCTCAAGCGCGGCGACGGCGTGGTTGCCGACATTGCGGGCTTTTCCGTGCCGGTGCGGCAGCAGGGCCGGAAGCTCAGCTTCGACCTTCCCGACGGCAAGGGCAGCTTTCGAGGCGAGCACATCGGCGGTGCGATCGACGGCCAGTGGATCCAGCCCGCGACGGTAGAAAGCGGCGCGCGCTACGCGACGCCTGTCGTCCTTCGCGCGGACGGCGACGAACGTTGGACCGGAGAGGTCCTGCCACGCGCGGACCACATGACCTACTACCTGCCGGTCACGCGTGGCAGCGACGGCCGCTATTCGGCCTACTTGCGCAACCCGGAGCGCAACCAAGGCGTGTTCCTCGGCGTGTCGCGGATCGAGCAGGATGGTGACACCATCCGGCTGATCGGTACGCGCGGTCAGGATAAGGAGAACATCATCGCCAGCGGCCCGCTCGATTCCGAATCGGGCAGGTTCAGCCTTCCGCTGCCCAGGGGCACCTTCGACTTCGCCCGCGACAACGACGGTAGCAGCCCCTTCTACGCGCGCGGCAATCCGCCGCAGCGCTACGACTACGTTCCGCCGGTACAGCTTGACGACGGATGGCCGGTATCGACGCTGGAACAGGAGGGCATCGACGAGGCGATGATCGAGAAGTTCGTCCAGAAGCTGATCGACATGCCTCAGGAGAATGTCAGCACCTCGCAGGTCCACAGCGTGCTGATCGCGCGGCACGGCAAGCTCGTGCTCGAGGAGTATTTCCACGGCTTCGACCGCGACACGCCGCATGACACGCGCTCCGCCGCGAAGAGCTGGACCAACGTGCTGATCGGCGCGGCGATGCAGGCGGGCGTTCCCGATCCGTCTCGACACGCCGGTCTACGAGACGATGCTGGGCTCCGTCCCGCGCGGACCTCGACCCGCGCAAGAAGGCGATGACGCTCGAGCATCTCATCTCGATGACCGCGGGCTTCGACTGCGACGATTCGGGGGAAAGGCCCGGCGACGAAGACCCGATGCAGGAGCAGACGGCGGAGCCGGACTGGTACCGCTATTCGCTGAACGTGCCGATGGCGTGGAACTCTGGCGAGCAGATCGTCTATTGCAGCATGAAGCCGAATCTCGCCGCGGGCATGCTGGAGAAGATCGCCGGCGAGCCGCTGCCCGAGATGTTCCACCGGCTGGTCGCGAAGCCGATGCAGATGGGTAACTACCATTTGCTCCTTCAGCCAACCGGCCAGCCCTATGGCGGCGGAGGACATCATTTCACCACGCGGGATTTCATGAAGCTCACCCAGCTGTTCCTGAACGAGGGCAAGTGGGAAGGCCGGCAGATCGTCAGCCCGGAATGGGCGCAAAAGTCGGGAGCGGCGCTGCGCGTCCTGTCGCCGCGGAGCGGCCAGACCTACGGCTATCTCTGGAACTCGTTCTCCTATCCGTATCGCGGCCGCAGGCTGCATTCGTATTTCCCGGGCGGGAACGGCGGACAGGTCTACATCGGGATTCCCGACCTCGACCTGTTGATTGCCTTTACCGGCGGCAGCTACGCAGACGGCGTGCTGTTCCGGCCGCAGCGCGAGTTCGTGCCCGAGGACATCCTGCCGGCGGTCAGCCCGTGACGACTTTAAACCCTTGAACCGCGATTAGACTCTAAACCCTCGCACTACGCGGATCGTGGGGGACGTCGATGAGGTCCGGAGGTCAGAAGACGCTCCTTGGCGGCTATGTGATTCGCATGACAACCTTTGCCCGATTAGCGTCGCAGCAGCCGTTCGTCCTTGCCCTTATCCTCATGTCCACGCCGGCCTGGTCCCAGGCGACCACGGAAGCGGCGCGGCTTAGGCCGATCCTGCCGTTCACGCAGTTCACCCTGGACAATGGCTTGACGGTTATCGTTCGCGAGGACCACAAGCTGCCGATCGTTTCCGTCGAGGTGGTTTATCAGGCCGGATCGCGCAACGACCCGCCGGGCAAGTCGGGACTGGCGCACCTGTTCGAACATCTGCTGTTCTATGGATCGCAGCATCATCCGCGCAATTTCCTGGTGGCGATGCAGAAGCTCGGCGGCACGAACGTCAATGGCGGCACCGGCCCTGACCTGACAACCGTCTATCGAGACGGTCGCCGATCTCGCAGCTCGATGCCGTGCTTTGGCTGGAATCGGACCGGATGGGCTACCTCCTGCCCGCCCTCACCCAGAAGACGCTCGACGAACAGATCGAGCTCATCCGCAACGAGATCAATATGGGTCGGGACGAACCCGGGGGAGATGTGCGCTACCACATTGCGGCCGGCGTCTTTCCGCCGGACCATCCCTATCATAAGGAACCGGTCGGCGATCCGAAGGAATTGGGCAGACATCACCCTCGACGACGCTCGGAATTTCTTCAAGACCTATTATGCGCCGAGCAATGCCGCCGTCGTCATCGCCGGCGACATCACTCCGTCCGCAGGCGCTCGAGAAGGTCAAACTCTATTTCGGCGGCTTGCCGACAGGCCCGCGCCCCGGTCGAATGACGACGTGGGTACCCGAGCTCAGCCAGGACAAGCGCGAGCGCATCTTCGACGCCGCCCCGCCGAAGCTGTTCCTCTCCTGGCCGATGCCGAGCTTCGGCACGATCGACGATGTTCACCTCAGGCTGGCCGGGTCGATCCTGATGGATGGCGACTCCTCGCGGGTGCGGCGCCGCCTTTCGGCTGCCGGGCTCGATGCGTCGGACCTGTCCTGGTTCGCCGGCGCCAACGCGATTGCGGGTGTTTTCGGGATTTCAGCCCGCGCGGCGTCCCCGGCGGAGTTCCGGACCATCGAGCGCCTCATCCGGGAGGAAATCGCGGCGCTGGCGGCGAAAGAACCGACGCGCGAGGAGCTCGAACGGGCGAAACGCTCCAGGATCCTCGACGTTGCGCCGGCTCGCGCAGCGAACCGCGGACTCGAACGGGCAGGCGGACCTGCTCGCCAACACCTGGGGGCTGGGCGACCGCGATGCCGGCTTGTTGGACGCCAACATGCAGCAGATGCGCGCGGCGACGCCCGCGGACGTTTCCGCCGCCACCCGGCGCTGGCTCGATCGCGCCGCCTATATCCTGGACCTGGAACCAACGGCGCAATACCGGCCCACGTCGGCCGATGTGGACAGGAGCCGAATGCCTGGAGCCGACGGCATTCAAGCCCGCCGACTTCCCCGAAACGCCCGTCACGACCCTGCCCAACGGCCTCAAGATGCGCCATGCGCAGTGGCAAGGGCGGTCCAGTCGCTGGTCGCTTCGCTGATCGTGCGCGGCGGCGCCGGCGTCGACCCGCAGCGACAAGCAGGGTCTGGCCCGGCTGACTGCTTCGCTGCTGACCGCCGGCGCCGGCAAGATGAGCGAGGAGGAGCTTGCGGACGCGACTGGCGCGGCTCGATGCCACCCTTCAGGCAACGACCGATCTCGACACGATCACGTTGACTCTGGTCGCTCCGAAGGAGCAGATGAAGGAAGCGCTCGACCTTCTCGGCACCGTAGTGGCCGCGCCGACATTTCCCGACGCCGCGGTCGAGCGCGAGAGGAAGAAGCAGATCCAGGAGCTGCAGAATCTGCCGAACGAGCCGCGGCTGCTTTCCCGCGCGACTGTGCGCCGCCTCCTTTACGGGGCCGGCACTCCCTATGCCGCCCAAGGAGAACGGCCTGGGGACGACGAGCGGGGTGAGCAAGATCACGCGTGCGGACATTGCCGATTATCATCGCCGGTGGTTCAACCCCGCCAACAGCGAGGTCGTCATCGTCGGCGATATCGGCCAGGCGGAGGCAAAGGCCGCTGCTGGCCGGCAATCTCGGCCGCTGGAGCAGCGCCGGTTCCCAGGCGCCGGTCGTGTCGGTGCCGGCACGGGTGGCTGCCCCGGGGGTTTATCTGATCGATCAGCCAGGGATGGAGCAGGCCGACCTCACCGTCGCGACGCTGCTCGACGCTCCCGCCAGCCCGGCGAACCCCGCCAACGCCGTGATGACGAATATCCTCGGCGACTCCGTCGCAGGCCGCATCAATCTGGATCTGCGCGAGCAGAAGCAATGGGCTTCTGGGCCATGGGCTATGTCGAGGGCGGCCGTGCCGGACAGATGCTGTTGATCCGGACCCAGGTTCAAAGCCAGCGAACGGCCGAAGCGATCGCGGCGATCAAGGGCCATCTCGAGAGCGTGAAAGGCAGCAAGCCGATTTCCCCCGACGAACTGCAGCTTGCAAAGGACATGTTGACCTTGTCCTTGCCTCTGGAGTGGGAAACCGACGAAGGGATCGCAAACGCCATCGCGACTTCGGTCCGCCGAGGTCTGCCGGACGGGGCGATCGAAAAATATGTGACCGATGTTCGGGCGGTGACGAAGGAGCAAGTCGAACAGGCCGCACGCCAGATCCTTCGCCCCGACGCCATGGTCTGGCTGGTCATCGGCGACCGGTCGAAGGTGGAACCCCAGCTCGAGAAGGCCGGCATCGCCTATAAGGTGCTGCCTGCGGAGCAATGATCCGCCGCGCGCCAGGTTCGACGGGGATTTCTACCGCCGCTATGTGAACCCCGCGACCCGCGTCGCCTCGCGCGCAGATGCGCTGAAGCTCGGCCGCTTCATCTGCAGTTACGTCGACTACTTCGGCTTCGGGGTGAAGCGCGTGCTCGACGCCGGCTGCGGGCTCGGCCAACTGTGCACGCCGGTGCGCGGGTTCTTCCCGCGCGCTCGCTGACTACGAGACTCAGAATTCGGGCGGTCCAGCGCGTGAGCAGCGCCAGCCGCGACATTGCGGCATTCAGTTCAGCAGTCACGGGAAATGCCTAACCCCAATCGCCTGAGACCACCGAATCGATACGCAGCATGGAATCATCGACATCTATGGGGGTCGAATGGATACGAAGTGTAGCCGGTCAGATTGAGGGAATCGGCAATCCGTGTGCCTGCAGAAAGGTCAGTCGGTCCCAGTAGCCGCGCTGGAGGGTGATCAAGTCGTTCTCGACCTTGAAAAATCCGCAACCACGCAATCCCAGTGGGTCTTTCCACTCCAGGATGGCCCACGGGCCGTCTTCGAGCAGCAGTTCCGGGATGCAGACCATTTCTGTCGCCGCAAACTCTTTGACAAACATTGCGCGAATTGCTGCCCGACCACGCACCGGTTCCAGCGCCACTTGATGGTTGATGGCATCCACGTGGTAGAGCGCGGCCAGGCCGTCGGCGTCCGCTTCGTTGAACCGAGCAATCCATTCACGGACGAGTTCGCTTGGGCTCATAGGCGTTTCCGAACGCTAACTGGCTGACGATCCGTTAGTCAACGGAGTGAACAAGGACACCGCTCCGCCAACTGGTTTGAAGTCAACAAAGACGGTCTAGCGAGCCTCCTCGAACGCAAGGGCAGGGAGTTCGTCGTGCATGACGTGGTGCCTAGGACGAATCCAAGTGGGCAATAAATTGCGATGAGTGGGCTCAAGTGGCGCGTAGTAACCGTCCGGGCTTCTCATTGGCGTGGCGTGAATACTCGCGAGACCCTCAGCACGATTTATCGCGCAACGTCTTGATGGTGAATATTCATGTAGCTCAGAAAAGCACTGCCAAACAGTCGTTTGTGAAGGCGTGTTGATTCCTCTCTCTCCGCCAATTTTCCGGCCGGCACTTCCGTTTCAGCTTGAAACTGAGATCAAAGCCGCCGATTGGCCGGTTTTCCCGTGCCGCCCGTGCATCAGAATCGCGCGGAGCTGGTCGCTTTACTCCTTGATCCGGCTGAAGATAATCTCCTGAGACCCCAGCGGCAGCGCGTAGAGACTGCCGTCCTCGGCGATGGACCAGTGATCGGGTCGCACGACATCGACGCCCTGCGCGAACAGCTGCCGCATCAGCTCGCTGTCCGGTGCCGGCAACAGATGATAGAACACGAGCTCGCGCACGCCGGCCTCATTCGCGATCCGTGCCGCTTCCTCCGGTGAGATGTGGTAGTCCTGTACGTCGTGCATGATCGCGGCTGTGCCGGGGCGCCCCGCTTCGGTTGCGGCGCGCTCGAGCGAGGCCGTCATCGTGCGCGAGATCGCTTCGGACAGCAGGAGATCCGCGCGGGCCGCTGCGCGCACGAGCGGCGGGTGATCCTTCAGGTCGCCGGTGATGACGACCGAACGGCCCTGGTAGTCGAAGCGGTAGGCATAGGCCGGTTCGATCGGCGCGTGGTTCACCTCGATCGCGGTGATGCGCAGCTTCCCGTCGTCGAAGAAAACCTTGCTGCGGTCCTTCGCGGGCGTCGGTTCGCCGTCCAGTTCCACTGTCTTCGCCGTGAGGCCCCAGGCGGCGGAGGGCATGACTTCCTCGCCATGGTGCTCGGTGCGGTAGCCCTGGTCGAGCGCGTAAGCGCGGTTGAAACCGTCCACCACCTGGTCAACGCCCGGACCGCCATACACCGGCAGGGGTCGGCGGCGGCCGCCGGCCCAGGTCTGCAGCTGCAGTTCGCCGAGGTCGCCGATGTGATCGGAGTGGAAGTGCGTCAGCAGCACGCCGCCGATCTCGGCGAGCGGGATGCCCCAGAGTGACAGGTTCTCGACCGACTCTGGGCCGACGTCCACGATGTAGAACTTCCCGCCCGCGAACACGGCGGCGCAGGCCTTGGCCCGTTTCGCGCTCGGCAGCGGCGCAGAGGAGCCGCAGACCGCAACGCGGAGTGCGTCGTCTGCGAGTACGGCCGTGTTGACGCGCTCGGTCACCATTTCGGCGCCGCGGTCGAACAGCCGCTGCTGCACGCCGGGGACAAAGGCGAGGATGGCCGCGGCACTCGCCACGACGACGACGCCGACGATGATCCAGCCGCGGCAGTTGAGGGGTTTGCTGAGCACGGGAGTCTCCTTTGCGGTGTCTTGATTGAAGTCAGCTGGCCTGGCGCCGCGCATGCAGGCGCTCAAGCATGAGTCGCGCGACCATCGGTCCCGCATTCTGGTTCTGGCCGGTGATCAGATCGCCATCCGCGACGTAGTGATTCGCGAAGAAATCGCGCACCGCGTGCGTCCGCGACTCGAACACCGCGCCGGCCGCGCGCAGCGCCGATTCCGGATGCAGCGGCGTGATGGTGATGCCGAGCTGGTGGATCTGCCGGTCGGTGACCGCGGTGAGCCGCCGTCCGCGCACCAGCGGTGTGCCGTCGGGCTTGCGCGCGCGCAGCAGTCCGAGCGGACCGTGGCAGATGCCGCCCAGGATGCGGCCGGCCGCATGGGCCTCGCCAATTTTCTTCGCGAGCGTGTCGGACTGGCCGAAGTCGAATGCCGCGCCCCAGCCGCCGGCGAGATAGACGATGTCGTAGCGCCGGAAGTCGAGGTCAGCGATCGGGAGCGATCGGTTGAGCTTCTCGCGCATCCGTTCGTCCGCCAGCATGCGATCGTCCTCGCGCGTGCGCAAGGCGGGCTTCATCGAGAGCGGGTCCACCGGCACGATGCCGCCCTGGATGCTTGCGATGTCCACCGACAGGCCCGCGTCCAGGAAGCGGTAATAGGGCACGGTCAGCTCGGAGGCGAACACGCCCGTCGCGACACCGAGATCGAGCACGCTGTGGCTGGTCGCGATGCAGAGCGCCTTCGCGCCCGTAAACCGCAGCGGCGAGATCGCGTCTTCCGGGTGCAGGCCGACCTGGCGGAGGAGGAAGCGGCCGGCGCGTGCCACGGGCCGCGTATTGGGATTGAGGATACGGTCCGACATGATCAGAACTCGTACCGGAAGCCGATCAGGATGCCCGTGAGGGTCATGTCCATGTCCACCGGGTCCGCGGTTTCGAAGTCCACGACCATGTGGCGATAGCCGGCGGTCACACGGTACTGGTCCCGCGCGCCGAAGGTGTAGCCGATTGCGGGTGCGACGCTCCAGGTGAGCTCGGTGTCGCCCGTGCTGACGTCGGCAGTCGACGTCGTAGCTCCAGTTCCTCGGCAGGTTGCCGGCGTAGCGGAACCCGATCAGCGCGTCCGTGAACGTGTCGTCCATGTCGTAGGCCGACGTGTCGGCAGCCTCACTGCCGGAGATCAGCGTCGCGTCGATTTCGTTCCGCTGGTTGATGCACGCGCATGCCGTAGATGAGGGAGACGCCGGTGCCGTCGCCGGCCGGGTTGTAGATGCCGGTCAGGTCGAGAATGGTCATGCCGCTTTCCGTGTCGAGCACGAGCGAATCGCCCGAGCCGTCCGGGATCGCGACGGACGAGCCGTCGTCGGCAAGCGTGACGTCGAAGAGGTCGATCGCAACGCCGTGCCGGCCGCGCATCGCCTCGAAGCGAACCTGGGCGACCGTCTCGAGATCCTGGAGCAGGTCCTCGAACGGCAGCGTCACGTCCACCAGTTCGCTGGTCGGCGAACGAGACGTCGATGCCGACGTCGGTCAGCCCAGAGATAGGGCGTGACGGACATTCTCCATTCCTCAGCGGCGGCCGGCGCGCTCACCGTCGCGGCAAGGATTGCGGCGGCCAGGGTGCGAGAATACATGTGCAGTACTCCGTTGGTTGAAAGTGATCGACGGGGCGCATGTTGAGGATCGGGTGCTGGCAGCGCCGCACGATGCGACGGGCTGGCGTCCGGAAGGCGCGAGCGGTCGTTCAGGATCGCGAGCGGTGGACTTTCGACCGAAGGCCGCGCAGGGCCTGTTTCAGGCCGGAAATGCGTGCTTTCCGGGTTTGTCCGCGGTTCGGTCGACGCAAGCGACCGTTCGCGACGCCAGGCGGCCGTTCGCGACCACGGCTTGGCACGGCAGCCGCCCGGGCCCTAGAGTTTCCGCCCATGTTCCCGTCGATCGTCCCCGGCAACACCTATGTCCCGAGCCCCTGGAAGGGCGTGCGGGACTTCTTCGTCCTGACGGCGCTCTTCTCTGCGCTCATCGCAGCCGTGCTGACGCTGGTGGCGCCGAGCCTGCCGGCGTTCTGGCGCTGGCTGCTGATCGTCGAGTGCATCGGACTCAACGGCGCGCTGACCGGCACGCTCATCGGCCGTCTGCCGCGCCTGCGCCGCTACCGGCCGCTGCATGCGCATCTGTTCATCAGCGCGCTGGCGATTCCCGTCGCCTACGTCGTCGGCTCGAGCATCGCGTACACGATACTCGACGAGCCGCTGCCGATCTTCCAGGCCAATCCGCGGCGGATCATCGCGATGATCGCGACCGGGCTCGCGGCGCTCTTCATCGTCTACCTCGACGCGATGCGCCACCGGATCGTGAACGAGGCGGCGGCGCGGATGGAGGCGCAGCGCCTCGCGAGCGAAACGCAGTTGCGGCTGCTGCGCGCACAGCTTGAGCCGCACATGCTCTTCAACACGCTCGCGAACCTGCGCACGCTGGTCGAGACCGACCCGAAGCTCGCCCAGAACATGATCGACCAGGTGATCCTGTACCTGCGCAGCACGCTCGCGGCCTCGCGCGAGGAATCGGCGACGCTCAAGCAGGAGTTCGCGCAGTTGCGCGCTTACCTCGAGATCATGGCGCTGCGCATGGGTACGCGGATGCGCTATCAGCTCGACCTGCCGAAAGGGCTGGAGTCGTTCATGATCCCGCCGATGCTGCTGCAGCCGCTGGTGGAGAACGCGATCAAGCACGGCATCGAGCCGAAGATCGGCAGTTCGGAAATTCATGTGCGCGCGCAGCGCAACGGCAGCGCGATCGATATCACGGTCGCCGACACTGGCCTCGGCCTGTCCAACGATCGGGGGGACTCAGGCGGCACGAATTACGGCCTCACGCACGTGCGCGACCGGCTTCGGGCATTCTATGGGCCGGGCGCCACGCTCTCGATCGCCGGCAATGAGCCGCAAGGCGTGCGCGCGACGGTGAGGATCCCGCAGTGAACGCCGAGACCGCGCGGCCTGCCGCGCTGATTGCAGAGGACGAGCCGCTGCTCGCGACGGCACTTGGCGGCGTATTGAAGAAAGTCTGGCCCGAACTTGCGTCGGTGGAGGTCGTGCACGATGGCGTCGCGGCTGTCGATCGAGCGCTCGAACTGGCGCCGGACGTGCTGTTCCTCGACATCAAGATGCCGGGCCGGACCGGGCTTGAAGTCGCCGAAATGGTCGTGGACGAGTGGCCTGCCGGCCGGCCGGTGCCGCTCTTCGTATTCGTGACCGCCTACGACGAATTCGCGGTGACGGCCTTCGAGCGCGCGGCCGTGGACTACGTGCTGAAGCCCGCGACGGTCGAGCGGCTCGCAATCACCGTCGCGCGCCTGCGCGAACGGTTGGCATCGCGCGCCGCGGTGCCGGCAGCCGGCGACCTGGCGGCGCTTTTCGATCGCATGCAGTCCATCACGGCGCTACCGCCGATCAGTGACGAGCGCATCAAGCTCATCCGAGCGAGTGCTGGCAACACCGTGCATATGATTCGCGGTCAGCGACGTGATCTGCCTCGAGGCGGCGGACAAGTACGTGACGGTCGTGACGGCGGGCAGGGAGGCGCTGGTGCGCATGAGCCTGCGCGAGCTGGCCGCGCGGCTCGACGGCATCGAGCTCGTGCAGGTGCACCGCAGCACGATGGTCAATGCAGCCTGCATGTTGAGCGCGACCCGCGACGAACTGGGGCACGTGTCTCTGCGGTTGCGCGGGCTCGAGCGGGCGGTGAACGTCAGCCGCGCGTTCGCGCATCTGTTCCGGCCTATGTAGCAGCGCCTCAGGCGCTCGACAGTTCGCCGGCACTCTCCCATGCGCGGAGCGCGCGCCTGGTCTCCGTGCACGCAAAAAAAGTCCCCCCATCGCTGCCATCGGGGACTTCGCATGGAATCCTGGCAATGACCTGCACTCACCTGACCTACAGGCAAACCGGTTCTGGTGCATTGGCGGTGGAAGGCAGCATCAACGGGTCTCGCAGGAGCCTGTGATTTCCAAGCCGATTGCTCGTGAACCCATCTACCGCCGGCGGCGCTTCGAGGCCGAGATCATCGAGTCATCACCGTTCCTAAAAAGTAGCTGCCAATAGCCCACGTCGATCCATTGGTCGAACTTGAAGCCGATCTCCCGGAACTGCGCGACCTTTACGAATCCAAACTGTTCGTGCAAGGCGATACTCGATTCGTTGGGGAGGGCGATGCCGCCTATCGCGGCGTGTATGCCGGCATGCTGCAGCCGTTCAAGCAACTGTGTGTATAGCGCCTTGCCTACGCCGCATCGCCAGCGGTCGCGCGTGACGTAAACAGTAGTCTCGGCGGTGTGTCGATAGGCGCACCGTCCTTTCCATTTGCTGGCATATGCAAAGCCTGCTGGCGCACCGCCGACGGCGGCAAGCAGGAAGGGGAGGCCAGCGGCATCCGAATCTCCAACCCGCGTTGCCATCTCCGAAGCGTCGACTACCGTTTCCTCGAACGTAATCGCTGTCTCGATGACGTAGGGGTTATAGATATCTGCGAGTGCGGAGGAATCCGCTTGGTTAGCGGCCCTAATTTCGATTCTCCGGCCCAAATCGCGTGGCTGCAGGTGCGAAATCCTCAGTTGCGGCACGCAACTGAGGACAGTATGATCCAGCGTACATGAGGCGACAAGTGTCGAACAAGGCGCGCCTTCGCGACCTGCTCGCAGCATCGGATGCGGGCGACACCGCCGGCGCCTTGAGCATCTACGCTCCGGACTACGTCGATCACGACGCCACTGAAGCGCGCCAGCGAGCTGGCGCTTCGTCCCTGGATGCGCTGCGAGACGGCTTCCGACTGTTCAGCGCCGCGTTCGGTGACGTACGACATACCCTTCATGACGCAATTGAGGAGGGCGATCGCGTGGCTGCTCGAATTTCCGTGGAGGCTCGTCATACCGGCAGTTTGTGGGGATTTGCGCCTACCGGCCGAGTGCTGTGCAACGACTCCATCGTCATCTATCGGTTCGTGGACGGAAGAATTCGCGAGCGCTGGTGCCGGGAGCGGCGGTCGACTCGTTCCTTGCTCGAGGCGGACCAATCTTGACCTGGGCTTCGCAGCTATGAAGCGTGGGCCCAGTCCGGCGGATGTCGATCAGTTTTATATGGCGCTTGCGCGTCTGCTACGCAACTATCAGTTTCGTGACCGTGACCGTCAGACGATATGCGGCATTTCCGTTACGCAATGCTATGCGCTGGATTTTCTCGTCCACGAGAAGCGCTTGACCGTGTTTCAACTCGCGGAGAAGTTGGCCCTAAACAAAGGCAATGCAAGCCGTGCGGTTGCTGCCCTAGAGGAGATGGGTGCCGTATCGCGAGTTCGTGACCCCGCTAACCATCGGGTGCATTGGATCGAGGCGACCGCGCGCGGGCGGCAGCTGCGTGACCGGATAACAGAGGATCTGAAGCGCGTATATGCGCGGCGGTTGCAGCCGTATGGCGCCCCTTTCGTTCGTCGCGTCGCCGGCCTATTGGACGAGTTGGCGGGGCTCGCGCACCAGTAGCCGGACATGTTGGGCAGTCGCTGCTTCATGTGTTGACTTTACGATAGTACTTGTAATATCGTTGCAACCGTGAAGCCACTTATCGCCGTCAAGTCGTTGGGTGCCTTGGCCCACGAGCATCGGCTCGCAATCTACCGACTGCTTGTCAAGCAGGGGCCGGAAGGGTTGCCCGCAGGCGTCGTCGGAAATCGGGTCGGCCTTACGCCGTCATCGCTTACGTTCCACCTGCAGGCGCTGCAACGCGCAGGGCTGATCAAGCGGACGCGGCTGGGCCGACAGCTCTTCTACAGCGCTGATTTCGCCGCCATGAACGATCTGGTCGGCTATCTGACCGACGAGTGTTGCGTCGAGAGTGCTGCCTGCGCGCCCAGCTGCGCGCCTGCGCTTAAGCCGAAGTCGTCCAAGGCGGCTTGAGTTTCCATCAAAGGACTACCGACCATGAAGCGTCTCCATGTTCACGTCAGCGTTTCCGACTTCGATGAGTCGGTGCGCTTTTACTCGACTCTGTTCGCTGCTCAGCCCACGGTCCAGAAGGACGACTACGCGAAATGGATGCTCGAAGATCCGCGAGTCAACTTTGCCATTAGCAAGCGCGGGAAAGTGATTGGCATTCGGCACTTGGGCATTCAGGTTGAGGATCGCGCTGAGCTGACAGAAGTGTTCCAGCGGATCGAGCATACGCAACGCCCGGTGCTGAACGAGGGCAACACCACGTGCTGTTACGCCAAGAGTGAGAAGAACTGGGTGGAGGACCCGCAAGGCGTGCAATGGGAGACTTTTCTGACCACAGGCGAGAGCACGATCTATGGCGGTGACGCGGTCGAAGGTGCGCGCGCAAAGCCGTGCTGCGAGCCGTCAAAGGCCGCGTGATGAACCACAGGCCGTTCAATGTGCTGTTCCTCTGCACTGGCAACTCGGCGCGCAGCATCATGGCTGAGAGCATCCTGAACCAGTTGGGCGGTGGTCAGTTCGTCGCTTTCAGCGCTGGCAGCTTTCCAACTGGCAAGATCAATCCGTACGCGCTCGACCTCCTCAAGCAGAACCGGATACCCACCGATGGTCTCCGGAGCAAGGCATGGGACGAGTTCGCGGAACCGGGATCGCCCCATCTGGACTTCGTGTTCACGGTTTGTGACAAGGCGGCCGGTGAGACCTGTCCGATATGGCCAGGTCAACCCATGACTGCCCATTGGGGCATAGCGGACCCCGCGGCCGTGCAGGGAACGGATGCAGACAAGCGGCACGCGTTCTTCAACGCTTTCCGCGAGGTCAGCCAGCGCATTCGCATCTTCACGAGCCTGCCTCTTCGGTCGCTGGACAAGATCAAGTTGCAGGAGCGCCTGAATGCCATCGGATGGAGCAAGCTGACTGACGACGTCGCATGATGCGGCGGCTATTGGCGGAGGGCTTGGGCGCGCTGCTTCTCGCCGCAGCCGTTATCGGCTCCGGAATCATGGCGGAGCGGTTGGCAGACGGAAACGCAGCGGTCGCGCTACTCGCCAATACGGGCGCCACCGTTGCGGCTCTCGCCGTACTCATCGCGCTGTTCGGGCCCATGACTGGCGCGCACTTCAATCCGGTTATCACGCTGGTCGCGACCACTAAGGGGTCGCTCCCGGTTGGCGAGGCTAGCGCCTACATCGCCGTGCAAGTCGTCGGTTGCTGCCTCGGGGCGATCTTAGCGAACGGCATGTTCGAGCTTCCGCCGTTGCAGTTTTCCTCGCACTCTCGGACCGGCGCCGCGCAGTGGCTCTCTGAAGTTGTTGCGACCGCAGGGTTGGTTCTGGTCGCATTTACCGCTCCGAGCGTTAAGGAAGCGGCGTGGCGGGTGCCCGCGTGGATTGGCGCGGCTTACTGGTTCACCGCGTCGACTTCGTTTGCCAATCCGGCGATTACGGTTGGTCGAACGCTGACCGATACGTTCACCGGAATTCGTCCCATAGATGCCATGGGCTTCATCTTGGCCCAGATCGCAGGAGGCATCCTGGGCTTTGTGGCTACGCGAGTATTCCAGAGCGGAAAAACGGAAGCCGGGCAGAACCGCGCGGGAGGTTATCACTCATGATGACACCCTGCCAAATGTCCCGCTGCCGTGTGTCAGTACTTTGGAATCTGAACCGACTCGAAGGTAGCCGCGACACTTGCCGGGTCGCGCGCGCGCAATGCCTGGTCGACGAGCCGTCGCGTGAGGTGTGGTGCGAACAGCCGGATGAACTCGTACATGTAACCGCGCAGCAGGCGGCCCCGGCGCACGCCGATCCAGGTAACGAGCTCCGGGAACAGGTGCGCGCCGTCGATGGCGACGAGATCCCGGTCCTCGTCCTCTTCATAGGCGATGTTGGCGACGATGCCGACGCCCAGGCCGAGCCGCACGTAGGTCTTGATCACGTCCGAATCCCGTGCCGTGAGCGCGATTTCGGGTTTGAGATCCTCGCGCTGGAAGAGGTCCGCGAGCGACGAGCGGCCTGTGAAGCCGAATACGTACGTGACTATCGGGTACTCGCTGACCTGGCGGAGCGACGGCTTCCGAATTGATGCGAGCGAGTGATCGCGCGGCACGACGATGTCACGGTGCCAGCGGAAGCAGGGCATCAATGCGAGGCTCGGAAACAGCTCGTCCGAACCCGTCGCGATCGAGAAATCCACGCGGTCCGCAGCGGCGAGATCCGCGATCTGTTCCGACGTGCCTTGGTGCAGGTGCAGATTGACGGCGGGGTACTGGCTCCGGAACTGCTTGATGATCGAAGGCAGCACGTAGCGTGCCTGCGTGTGGGTCGTCGCGATCGACATCGACCCGCGGTTCTCGTCGCGAAAATCGGAGGAGAGTCGGCGGATATTCTCCGTTTCCTCCATCAGCCGTCGTGCGTGCTCGACGACTTGCTGCCCCGGCACGGTGATCCGGGTGATGTTGCGACCTTCGCGCTCGAAGATCTGAAAGCCGAGCTCTTCCTCGAGCAGCTTGATCTGCTTGCTGATGCCAGGCTGCGAGGTGTGCAGGGCGCGAGCCGCGGCCGTGATGTTGAGGCCGTTCTGCACGATGGTGAGCAGGTAGCGGAGCTGATGCAGTTTCATGGCGTCCGGTCACGATACCGGCAGGGACGCGTCCGGGGGAAGGCCGCCCTCAGGCGGACTTGCGCAGCGCTTCCACGACGGGCAGTGCACCGAACCAGGCGAGCTGGGCGGCGAGCGAGGCTACCTCGCCCGACAATGAGCAGGGCCGGCGAGTGGATATCATGCACTCCAATGGCCTTCGCGAGGCCGGCGAGGTCGGTAACCACGACGCGCTGGCCGGGCAGGGAGCCATTTTCGACAATCGCGACCGGGGTCGCGGGCGGGAGGCGGGCTGCGAGCAGGCGGTCCGCGACGACGCCGGCGGCGGCGACCCCCATGTAAACCACGAGCGTCTGCCTTGGCCGGGCGAGGGCGCGCCAGTCGATCCGATCGACCGACGCCGAGCTGTGAGCGGTCACGAAGTGCAGGCTGTTCGCATGTGCGCGATGCGTCAGCGGGATGCCCGCATGGGCCGCGCAAGCGAGAGCCGCCGTGATGCCCGGGACGACCTCGAACCGTATGCCGTGGCGCAGCAGCCATTCCGCCTCTTCACCGCCGCGCCCGAAGACGAACGGATCGCCGCCTTTCAGGCGTACGACGCGGCGCCCGCGGCGCGCGTGGTGCACGAGCAGCCGGTTGATGCGCTCTTGCGACTCGCCGGCGCCGCCAGCCGCCTTGCCGACGTCGACGACCTCGGCCTCGCGCCGGGCGAGCGCGAGGATCCCGGCGCCGATCAGTCGGTCCGCAAGAATCACGTCGGCCGACTGCAACGTGCGCAACGCACGCAGTGTCAGGAGACCCGGATCGCCGGGGCCCGCGCCGACCAGCGAGACGAAGCCGCGTGCCGGTGGTTCGCCCTGTGCGAGAACGTCCTCCAGCAGCCGGTCCGCCTCCGGCTCGCGCCCGGCGCGCACGGCCTCGGCGACCGGGCCGTCGATCAGCCATTCGTAGAGCCCGCGCCGCGCGGCGACGGTGGGCCGGCGCGCGCGGATGGGCTTACGCCAGCGCTCGGCAAATTGCGCGAGTCGGGCCCAGGAGTGGTCGATCACGGATTCGAGGCGCGCGCGGACGGCCGTCGCGAGCATCGGCGCGACGCCGCCGCTCGAGATCGCGACGAGGAGCGGGGAGCGGTCGACGATTGCCGGCAGGATGAAGCTCGAGCGTGCGCCATCGTCGGCGACGTTGACGGGAATGCCGCCCGCCCGCGCCGCGACGGCGACCGCGTCGTTGGTGGAAATGTCGTCGGTCGCTGCAAAGACGACACGCATGCCGGCGACATCGCCGGCTTCGAACGGACGGCGGACCCAGTGGAGCTCGCCGCGCGCGGCCGAACCGGCGACCTGGGGTCCTGCTTCCGGCGCGACGACGGTGACCGCAGCACCGGCCGACCGGAGCAGGGTGACCTTGCGTGCGGCGACGCGGCCGCCGCCGACGACGAGCGCGGGCGCCGCCTGGAGGTCCAGGAAGACGGGCAGATGCCTCATGGTGTCAATCGCCCCCCGGTTCCGATCAGGTGCAGGCCGCATTCGCGCTGCAGGCCGAAGAACCGCGTGTCTTCCGTGAGATCTCCAACTTCGTGCAGGGAGCGCGTCGTATGCCAGTCCCCGATCGAGACATAGCCGCGCTCCCAGAGCGGGTGATAGGGCAGGTCGTGACGTTTCAGGTAGTCGTACACGTCGCGATCGGTCCAGTCGAAGATCGGGTGGACCTTGTAGCGGCCGCGCCCGATCGACTGCACGGGCTCGATCGAGGCGCGGCTGAGAGATTGCCGGCGGCGCAGGCCCGCGTACCAGGTGCCGACCTGAAGCTCGTCGAGCGTGCGCTGCATCGGCTCGACCTTGTGGGTCCGGTTGTAGCGCTCGATGCCGGGCGCACCTTGTTCCCAGAGCTTGCCATGTCGCGCCTCGATCCAGGCCGGCGACACCGCGGGCCGGATGATCTTCAGGTTGAGCGCGAGCCGTTCCGTGAGCTCGTCGATGAATCGATACGTTTCCGGGAACAGGTATCCGGTATCGATCAGCAGGACCGGAATGCGCGGCAGCGCGCGCGTCACCAGGTGCAGCGAGACCGCGGCCTGAGCGCCGAACGATGACGAAAGTATCTGCGCGCCGGGCAGGGTCGCGGCCGCGCGGTCGATGCGTGCCTCGGCCGGGAGCGAGCGCCATTCGGCGTTCAGCGCGCCGAGGTCGATCTCGCGCACGGGGTGAATCAGGTCCGTAGCCGGGCGGCTCATGCCGGCCTCCCGGTCGCGGCCGCCGCGGCAAGGCGGCCGCTGCGATGCAGGAAATCGCCGAATGCCTCGCCGGGCGCACGCTCGGCGGCCCACGCGGCGAAATGCGGATCGAGAGCCGCGACGATTCCCGCCTCGTCCAGGTTTTCCCGGTAGAGCGGGCTCAGCCGACGGCCGTCGCGGGCGCCGCCGAGATGCAGGTTGTAGCGGCCCGGCGCCTTGCCGACGAGCGCGACCTCGGCGAGGTATGGCCGCGAGCAGCCGTTCGGGCAGCCACTCACGCGAAACAGCAGCGGCTCGCCGGCGAGGCCGTGCTTCTCCATCAATGCATCGATCACGGTGGTCGCCACGGGCATATAGCGCTCGGCCTCGGCCATGGCGAGTGGGCAGGTCGGCAGTGCGACGCAGGCGAGCGATTCGAGCGCGATCGCCCGCGATTTCCGATATGCGTCGAGCCCGTAACCCGCCACGATTGCGTCGATGCGCCAGCGATTCTCCAGCTCGACGTCGGCGATGATCAGATTCTGGTTCGGCGTGAGGCGGAAATGGCCCCGATGGACCTGGGCAATGCGGGCGAGCCCCGAGCGCAGGCGCGCATCGCCGCGGTCGGCGACGCGCCCGGACTCGATGCGGAGCAGGAGATGCCATTGGCCCTCGCTGTCCTCTGTCCATCCGAACCGGTCTCCGGTCGTCGTGAACTCGAACGGCCGCGGCGGCTCGAACGCGAAACCGAGGCGCTGCTCGAGCTCCGTCCGGAACCAGTCGAGGCCGCGGTCGGCAATCGTGTACTTGAGCCGCGCATGCTTGCGTTCCGTGCGGTCGCCGAAGTCGCGCTGGGTCGTGACCACGGCTTCCGCGACCGCGAGAAGCTGCTCCGGGCGCAGGAATCCGATCACGTCCGCGAGCCGCGGATATGTCTTCGCATCGCCGTGCGTCGCGCCGAGGCCGCCGCCGGCCGTCAGGTTGAATCCCGCGAGCCGCCCGTTCTCCCCGATCGCGATGAAGCCGAGATCCTGGGCGAAGATGTCGACGTCATTGACCGGCGGCACGGCGATGGCGGCCTTGAACTTGCGCGGCAAGTAGGTTGCGCCAAGGATCCGCTCTTCCTCCTGCTCGGGCGCGACCTTTTTTCCGTCGAGCCAGATCTCGTGGTACGCGCGCGTGCGCGGAAGCAGGTGCTCGGCGAGCCTGACGGCCCAGCGCTGCGCCTCAGCGTGCAGCGGGGAGGCCGCGGATCCGGGACTCGCCAACACGTTGCGGTTGACGTCGCCACAGGCCGCGATCGAATCGATGAGCGCGGCATTCATTTCGGCAATCGTCGTCTTGAGATTTCCCTTGAGGATGCCGTGTAGCTGGAACGCCTGGCGCGAGGTGAGCCGGAGCGTCCCGTTGCCGTACTGGACCGCGAGCGCATCGAGCGCGAGCCACTGCGCGGGCGTGCAGAGACCGCCCGGCAGCCGCGTACGGATCATGAAGCTGTAGGCGGGTTCGAGCTTGGCCTGGCGGCGCGCTTCATCGCTGTCGCGGTCGTGCTGTTGGTACGAGCCGTGGAACTTCAGCAGATGCTGGTCATCTTCGGCGAGGCCGCCCGTGACGGGATCGGCCAGGCTCTCGACGATCGTGCCGCGCAGGCCACGGCTCGCGGCCTTGATCTTTTCGACAGCGCTCGGGTTCGCGGCGGCCATCAGTAGACGTCCCGCAAGTAACGGCCGTCGGCGCCGAGCCGATCGAGGCGTTCGCGCGCCGCTTCCGGCGACAGCCCGCCCTGACCGGCGATGACCCCGGCGAGCGCGGTGTGCACATCCGGCGCCATGCGCGTCGCGTCGCCGCAGATGTAGAGGGTTGCCCCGTTCTCGATCCAGTCATACAGCTGCCGGCCAGCTTCAGAGATGCGCTGCTGAACGTACACCCGCTGCCCGCGGTCACGCGAGAAGGCGAGATCGAGGCGGGCGAGGAGCCCCTGCTTGAGTGCGCGTTGCCACTCGAGCTGGTACAGGAAATCCTGCGCGAAATGCCGCGCGCCGAACAGGAGCCAATTGCGGCCCCGCGCGCCGGCAGCCGCGCGCTCCTGGACGAAGGCGCGGTAGGGGGCGATGCCGGTGCCCGTGCCGATCATGATCACGTCCCGCGCGCTGTCGGCCGGCAGACGGAAACGTGGATTGGATTCGACGAAGACGGGCACGATCGCCTGATCCGCGCGAGTCGCGAGAAAATGACTGGCCGCGCCCGGACGGCTCGAGCCATCGCCGCCCGAGTCGACGCGGGCGACCGCCAGATGCACTTCCTCTTCGACCTCGCGGGCGCTGGAAGCGATCGAGTAGAGGCGAGGGGCGAGCGGCCGGAGTGCGCCGACGAGTGACTCGGCGTCCCAGTCGGCCGGATAGCGCTCGAGGAGGTCTGCAAGCTGCACGCGCGTCATCAGCGCCCGCAGTGCCGGCTCCTGACCGGGTTGTAGCAGCGCCGTGAGCTCGGCGTGACCGCCGCGCTCCGCGATCTTTGCGATCAGCGGCCGCGTCACGAGCGTGATCTCGAGCCCCGACGTCAGCCATGTTGCGAGCGGGCGCTGCTCTCCGATGCGCTCGATGAGCTGTGTGCCATCGAGACGGGCAGCGGCTAGAACTGCGGCGACTGTCTCCGGCGGATTCTCCGGGATGACGCCGAGCGCATCGCCCGGCTCATAGCGCAGGCCGGAGCCCGCGAGCGACAGCTCGACGTGCCGCACGTCGCGCACGCCTTCACCGATGGTGATGCGCTGATTCGCAAGGATCTCTGCCTGGAATGGCCGTTCGCGGCCATACCCGCGTGCGCTCGCGACCGGCCGTAGCACGGCGACGCGCGCGCCTGGACCTTCGGCAGGCAGGTGCTCGACCCACTCGGCGACTTGCGCCCGCCAGTCGGAAGCCGGCGTCTCGAAATCGACGTCGCAGTCGATGCGACCGAAGATCCGGCGACCCCCCAGCTCGGTGAGGCGCTCGTCGATCCGCCGGCCGATCTCGCAGTACCTCGGATAGCTCGAATCGCCGAGTGCGAGTACCGCGAACTCGAGCGACGGAAGCCTGGGCGCGCGCCGCCCGAGCAGGAAATCCGTGAGCGGCCGCGCGTCATCCGGCGGATCGCCATCGCCGTGCGTGCTCATGACGATGAACAGTCGCCGCTCGCGCGCGAGCTCGCGCAGCGCATACTCGCCGGTGCGCAGGACACGCACGCGCAGTCCCTGCGACTGCAGGCGCTCGCCGAGTGCTTCGGCGATGCGCCGCCCATTGCCGGTCTGGGTGCCGTAGAGGATAGTCGCGACCCAGGGCGCGTCGGCGTCGGCCGCAGGCAGGGCTGTCGGAAGGACCGCTGCCGCGCCCCGCGCCGTATTCGTTGCCGCGGCGAGGCCCGCCGTGTAGCCGGAGATCCAGAGGAGGCCCGGCGCGTCGAGCCCGCGCACGAGGCTCGCGAGCAGGTCGCCCCTCTCCACATCGAGCGGAAACGTCGGCGACTGAACGATCTGGCCTGCAGCTGCCATGGCGCCTCGCGAAACTGGCTTGCGGCCATCCTACGAAGAGCAGCCGGACGGACGGAAAGACTGCGTTGTTATGCGTATATAACGAGTAGTTACCTGAGGCTGGGTACGCAGGCATGTCGACGTACGAGAAGCGAGGCGGCCGTTGGGTGGAGATTGCGAACGTTTCAACGTTCGAGCCGAGAAAGTGACCCATCGATTCCGCTATTCCCGCAATCCCCGGACCCACGCCGCCGGATCCTCGCCCCGTTCCAGCACCTCGATCAGCGCTGACCCGACGATGACGCCATCCACGTGGGCGGCTAGCCGCGTGACTTGAGCCGCGCTCCGGATGCCGAAGCCGGCGCAGACTGGCAGCTTCGCGATCGCACGCACCCGTGAAAGATAGTCCAGGGTTTCCTCGCCCAGCGCTGCGTCCTGTCCGGTAATGCCGTTCGTAGTCACGGCATACAGGAATCCCTCGCTCTCGGTGGCGAGTCGCTCGCCTCGCTGCTGTGGCGTCGTCGGCGCGACGAACTGCACGAGGGCGAGGCCTTCCGAACGCAGAGCGTCGCGGAGCTCTCTGCATTCCTCGAGCGGCAGGTCGGGCACGATGAAGCCCTGGATGCCGGCGAGCCGCGCCGCCCTCGGAAGCTGTTGCAGGCCAAAGGCCAGCAGGGGATTGCAGTAGCTCATGAGGAGGAGCGGCGCGCCGGCGATAGAGCCTGCTGCTTCGAGCTCGTCCAACAGCCAGCGCAGCGACACCCCCTGCGCCAGCGCTTCGCGGCTCGAGCGCTGGATCGTTGCGCCGTCCGCCATCGGGTCGCTGAACGGCACGCCGATCTCCACCACGTCGGCCGTGCCTGCAACTGCGCTCAACGTGTCGATGAATCCCGCCTTGGCGGGGTAACCAGCCGTCAGGTACGCGACGATCGCGGGCGTGCCCCTCGCGCGTGCGCCGCATATCGCCTGCGTGATGGCATTCACACCGTGGCCGTCCCGCCAGCCAGGACGGTTCGCTCGAGCGTCTGCAGGTCCTTGTCGCCGCGCCCTGACACGCAGATGAGGACTTGCAGGCCGGGATGCTGGCGCGCCCAGCGGCGCGCGCCGGCGAGCGCATGTGCGGACTCGATCGCCGGCAGGATGCCTTCGGCTGCACAGCACTCGGCGAGCGCGTCCAGCGCTTCGTCGTCGCCGACCGCTTCATAACGCACGCGGCCGGCGAGCGCCAGCAAGGCATGCTCAGGCCCTACGGCCGGATAGTCGAGCCCTGCCGAGACCGAGTGGGTCTCCTGCACCTGGCCGTCGGCGTCCTGCAGGAGCGGGGCGTAGCAGCCGTGCAGCACGCCGGGACTGCCGTAGCTGATCGACGCGGCGTTCTCGCCGAGTCCGCTGCCGCGACCGCCGGCCTCGAAGCCGAGCAGGGCCACGCCCGGATCACGGACAAAGGCGCGAAAGAGACCGATCGCGTTCGATCCGCCGCCGACGCATGCCATCGCCGCGTGCGGTAGTTGGCCGGCGGCGGCCTGAAACTGCTGCCGCGCTTCCTTGCCGATGATCGACTGCAGCTCGCCCACCAGCCAGGGATAGGGGTGCGGTCCGACTGCGGAGCCCAGGCAATAGTAAGTGCCGTCCGGGTCGGAGACCCAGTCGCGCAGCGCCTCATCGACCGCGGCGCGCAGCGTCCGGTCCCCGTTCGTCACCGGCACGACCGTGGCGCCGAAGAGTTGCATGCGGCCGACGTTCGGCGCCTGGCGCTCCATGTCGACCGCGCCCATGTAGACCGTGCAGGGCATGCCGAGCCGCGCGCAGGCGGCAGCCGTGGCAACGCCATGCTGGCCGGCGCCGGTCTCGGCGATCACGCGCCTGGCGCCAATGTGCGTCGCCAGCAGCACCTGGCCGACGGCGTTGTTGATCTTGTGCGCGCCGGTGTGCGCGAGGTCCTCGCGCTTCAGCCAGACCTGCACGCCCCAGCGTTTCGTCAGCGCGCGCGCATGGGTGAGCGGCGTCGGCCGCCCGGCCCAGGTCGAAAGCTCGTCGTGAAACTGCGCGAGGAACTGGCGGTCCACGAGGCAGCGCCGTGCGGCGGTCTCGAGTCGCTCGAGCGGAGCGATAAGCGTCTCCGGTACGTAACGGCCGCCGAAGGGCCCATAGCGTCCGCGATCGTCCGGAAACCGGCCAGCCAATACGTCGTGGAGCGGAAAAGGTCCTGCTTGAGACAGTGACGCGCTCATTACAGCGAGACTCCGTTGAGCGCCCTTGCGGCCTTCACGAAGCGGCCGATCAGATCCGGCGACTTGATCCCGGACTGGATCTCGACGCCGCGGGAAACGTCGACGCCGAAGGGATGCACGGCGTTCACGATCGCGGCCACGTTGCCGCAGTGAAGCCCGCCCGCAAGGATCAGCCGCGTCTGGCGCGTGAGGCCGCAAATCTCCGCTTCGTTCCAGCCGGTTCCGTCGTCCGCGGGCGGCCGCTCCAGCAGCAGCTGCTCCGGCAGCAGGTCCGGCGCGGCCGAACGCGTACTCGCGACCGGGAGCAGGTCCAGCGTGCTCGGCAGGTCGAGATTCGCGAGCTCGTCGACGTCCACCTGCAGGGCGTCGGGGCGGAATGTCTTCAGGATGTCGTCAACCTCCGACTGCGTCGTCCGCCGTACGACCGCGACGCAGGCGAGCCGCCCGCGCACCGGGGCCGCCAGGCGATAGGCGCGCTCCGGCGACACGCGCCGCGGCGATTCCGCAAAGATGAACCCGATCGCGTCCGCACCCGCGGACAGGGCGGCAGAGGTGGCCTCGGCATTCGTGATGCCGCAGATCTTGATCCAGGGACTCTTCATGTCGTACGTCCTGCCTGCAGCATTTCCTCGACTAGCGATCCGGGGTCGGCGTGCTTCATCAGCGCGCTGCCGACCAGAGCGCCTCGATATCCGGCTTTCGCGACGGCCGCGACGTCCTCCGGCGTGTGCAGGCCGCTCTCGGCGACGCAGGGCACGGCATCCGGCAGGTGACCCGCAAGTTCGAGCAGTCGCCCGGGGATTACCTGCAGCGTCACGAGATCGCGGCAGTTGACGCCGACGAGAATTCCTTCCGTTCCCATCGTGAGGACGATTGCGCGCGCGGTCCTGAGGTCCGGCTCGTCGAAAGCCTCGAGCAGCACGAATAGCCCGAGCTCGCGGGCGAAGGCGACGAGCGACTCCGCTGCGGCGCGGCTGAGCAGGCGCAGGATGAGCAGGGCGCCGCCCGCGCCGGCAATGCGGGCCTCTGCGAGCTGGTACGGGTCCACCAGGAAGTCCTTGCGCATCGCGGGGATTCGCGCCGCGGCCAGCGCGCGTGCAGCGGTCACGAGGTGAAAGATGGAGCCGTCGAAGCGGCTTGGCTCCGTGAGTACCGAGACGGCCGCCGCACCGCCCGCCGCATAGGCGGTAACACGGCCGCGCAGGTCTCCGATCGGCGCCGGATCGGCGGCGGCGGGCGATCGCAGCTTGACTTCGGCGATCACGTCGAAGCGCGGGTGAATCACGAGCGCGGGTGGCGGTGGCTCTAGCCGCGCGCGCTCAAGGACGACGTCGTCACGTACGCGCTGCCGCGCGCTCGCAACCCGCCGGCGGCTGGAATCGGCCATGGCCTGCATGAAGTTCGCGCTCATGCGGAGAATCCAGCGAGGGAATCGAGCACGCGTCGCGCCGCGCCGCTGTCGATCGCGTCGGCGGCGCGTGCGACCGCCTCGGCAGCGACGGTCGTTTCGCCCGTCAGCTCCAGCGCGAGGGCGGCGCCGAGGAGGAGGCAGTCGCGGTAGGGGTTGCGGGCGCCGTTTGCGAGCACCTCGCGAATGGCCGAAGCATTGTGCGCCGGGTCGCCGCCGATCAGTGCATCCACCGTACAGCGCGCGAGGCCGAAGTCCTCGGGCGTGCGCGTTTCCGCGGAAACCTGCCCCGGGCGGACGTCGAACAGGGTAAAGGGCCCGACCGTCGTCGGTTCGTCCCAGCCCGCCGCGCCGTGGATCACGAAGGCGCGCTCGATGGGGAGGCCCGACATCGCCTCGGCCATCAGTTCCGCGGTCTGCAGGCTGAATGCGCCGAGCAGGTGAAATGGCGGCTGCGCCGGGTTCGAGAGCGGTCCCAGGATGTTGAACACGGTGCGCACGCCGAGCGCGGCGCGGATGGGTGCGACCGCCTTCATTGCGGGGTGATAGTACGGCGCGAACAGGAACGTGAAGCCTGTTGCCGCCAGGCAGGCGGCCGCGTCGCGCTCGTCGAGCGGCAGCTTGAGCCCGAGTGCGGCCAGCACGTCGGCGCTGCCGGCACGGCTCGATACGGAACGGTTTCCGTGCTTGATGACGGGCAGCCCGCAGGCGGCCGCGAGGATCGCGGTGCCGGTCGAGATGTTGAGGCTGTTCGAGCCGTCTCCGCCCGTTCCGACGATGTCGATCGCGCGCAGACCCTCCGGCACCAGCGGCCGGACGCGCGAGCTTCCTCATCGCGCGCGCGAACCCGCGCAGCTCGTTGGCGACGACGCCCTTGCAGCGCAGCGTCGCGATGATGGCGCCGGACAGGGCCGGCGAGTCCTCGCTGCCCGCAAGCAGCATCAGCAGGTGCTCCGCCTGCGACTCGGCGAGGTCGCGCCGCTCGATCAGGCACTCGAGATGTTCACGCAGCGGCGACATGGGGAGCTCCCAGCAGGAAGTTTTCGAGCAGGCGCGGCCCGTCGGGCGTCAAAATGCTCTCGGGATGGAACTGCACGCCCTCGGTCGGTTCGCGGCGATGCCGCACGCCCATGACCTCGCCATCCGGCGTCGTCGCCGTCACGACGAGCGATTGCGGAAGACTGTGCGGAACGGCGACCAGCGAATGGTAGCGGCCGACGATGCAGCCCTGCGGCAACCTGGCGAAGACACCGGCACCGTCGTGCCTGAGCAGCGAGGTCTTGCCGTGCATCGGCTTCGCGGCGCGCGCGATGCTGCCGCCGAACACCTCGACGATCACCTGGTGCCCGAGGCAGACGCCGAGCACGGGAATCCGCCCGCTGAACGCGCGGATCAGGTCCGCGCAGATCCCCGCGTCCGCCGGCGTGCCGGGTCCGGGCGAGATGCACAAGTGCGTCGGGCCGAGCGCGAGCGCTTCGTGCACGGAAACCGCGTCGTTGCGGAGCACGCTCACGGCGGCGCCGAGCGCGCGGAAGGCCTGCACCAGGTTGTAGGTGAAGGAGTCGTAGTTGTCGATGAGGAGGAGCCTGGCGTTCACAGTCCGGCCTCCGCCAGCTCGAGCGCGGAGAGGAGCGCGCCGCCCTTAGCCAGTATTTCGTCATGCTCCGCCGCCGGGTCGCTGTCCGCGACGATGCCGGCGCCAGCCTGGTAGCTGTAGCGGTCACCCTCGAAGACCAGCGTGCGGATCGTGATCGCCTGGTCCATGTCGCCGCGCAGGCCGAAGTAGCCGACCGTGCCGCCGTAGAGCCCGCGCCCGGCCGGCTCCAGCTCGTCGAGGATCTGCATCGCGCGGACCTTCGGCGCGCCGACCAGCGTACCGGCCGGGAACGCAGCAGCGAAGAGATCGAAGGCATCGTGTCTGGGGTCCAGCCGGCCCTGCACGCCGCTCACGATGTGCATCACGTGGCTGTAACGCTCGATGGAGCGGTAGGGTGCGACGCGCACAGTCCCGGTTTCGGCGACCCGGCCGAGGTCGTTCCGCGCCAGGTCGACGAGCATCACGTGCTCCGCGTTCTCCTTGATGTCCGAGCGCAGCGCCCGCTCATGCGCGAGATCGGCGTCCGAGTCGTCCGCGCGCGGGCGCGTGCCGGCGATCGGCCGCAACTCGGCGACGCCGCCGTTCAGCCGCACGAGCGCCTCGGGCGAGGATCCGATGACGATGACGTCGTCGAGCGCGCAGTAGTACAGGTAGGGGGACGGATTGATCGTTCGCAGCGCGCGGTAGACCTGGAAGGGGTCGAGCTCGTGGCGGCCCTCGAAGCCGATCGAGAGCACGAGCTGGTAGGCGTCGCCGGCCGCGATGTGCTCCTGCGCGCGCGCGACACCGCCGAGGAAAGCGTCGCGCGAAAGGCGCGGCACCGGACGGGTAAATCCGCGGCTGCTGCGATCTCCTGGCAGGCCGCCGCGCAGCGCACAGCAGATGTCGCGCTTGAGCGCCTGCCGCTCGGACTCGGGGCCGGCGTGGAGGAGGGCGATGCCGCGCGTGACATGGTCGAACACGAGGAGCGAGGCCGGCGCCACGTAGTGCATCAGCGGCGTCGCGGTCGGTGGCCGCCGGGACGGCAGCGTCTCGAACAACCGCACGATGTCGTAACTCGCGTATCCGACGAGGCCGCCAGTGAGCGGCACGGCGGGCAGCTCCGGCTGCGGGCGGGGCGCGGCGGCAAGCGCCTGTCGCAGTACCGCGAGCAGTTGCGCGCCGGTCTCGGGAGCCGGGCGGCGCACGCCGTTCAGGCGCATGCCCGAGGCATCGATCTTCAGGTCGAGCGCCTCGCCGAAGCCGATGAACGAGTAGCGCCCCAGCCGCTCGCCGCCTTCCACGCTCTCCAGCAGGAAACGCGGCCGGAACGGTGCCAGCTTCAGGTACGCCGAGACCGGTGTGTTGAGATCGCCTGAGATGTCGAACGGTGGTTTCATGAATCCCGCGCGCAATAAAAAACCCGTCCCGGTTGTCACCGGAGACGGGTTCTGGAGAACCTGAAGATGCCTAGATTGCTACATCAACGAGCCCAGCGCCCCCTCCGCGAGGAGTGGCGCCACCAATAACCGGCCATGCGGGCTTCGCGAGTCATGCCGGGCCAGTATTGCGGGCCGACGGGACGCCGTCAAGCTGCAGTCCGACTGGGCGAGCCGGCGGTGACCGACGGCGGCCTGCCGACCGGCAGCGTTAGCCTCGTTGAATGGCGGACGACCAGAAAGCCCATCTTCATTACCCGAACGAGAGCGCTGAATACCGCAAGGCGCGCAACGCACTGCTTGCGGAAGAATTGAAGCTGCGCCGGCAGATCGAGGCGGTGGCGGCCCAGCGCCGCAGTTTGCCACTCGGCGGCAAGGTGCGGGACGACTACGCGTTTGAGCGCATCGGCGAGAACGGGATGCCCGAGAAGGTCAAGTTGTCGGAGCTCTTCGGCCGCCATCAGACGCTGATTCTTTATAGCTTCATGTACGGTCCGGACAAGGACTCGCCGTGCCCGATGTGCGTGCAGCTGCTGGACTCGATCAATGGCGGCGCGAGGCACGTCGGGCAACGCGCGGCGCTGTTCGTGGTGGCGAAATCGCCGATCGCGCGCCTGGTCGCGTGGGGGAAGCAGCGCCGTTGGGACGACCTCGAGTTTCTTTCGGCCGCCGGCAACACGTACACCTCCGACTATTTCGGCGACTCGTCGAAGCTGCCGAAGTCGATTCACAAGGAGCATTGGCCGGAGGGCCCGGAGGACGCACACTGGGATGACACCATGTTCAACGTCTTTCGTCTCGCGGACGGCGCCGTCCGTCATTTCTGGGGCAGCGAGCTGACATGGGCGTGGATCGATGACGGGCTGGACCATCGATCCGGCGATGCCACGAGCGCGCTCTGGGGACTGCTCGACATGACCCCCGAAGGTCGCGGCCAGTTCATGGCGAAACTCGAGTACTGAAGACAATGAGCAACGAAGAGAAAATCGCGACGATCATCAGGGACTGGACGCGCGCGATCGAGAATCGTGACCGTGAAGGCATTATGGCGAAGCATGCCGATGATCTGCTAATGATCGACTTTCCGAACACCGTGCATGGACTGGCTGGCTATGCAAAAACATGGGACTTTTTCGACCAGTCGAGACGGGGCGAAGTCGTGTTCAGGCCAAGCAACCTGAAGGTCACAGCAGGCGATCACGTTGCCTTCGCTCATTGCGACATTCATTGCGACGGAACTACCGCGGGTCCAATCGATTTGCGACTCACCACCGGGCTCGTAAAGCGACGTGGAGAATGGATTGTCACGCATGAGCATCACTCGATGCCGACGGAGAACGAAACGTTGATCGGGCCGGACGTCAGGGACTGATCGGCTAGCACTGAAGAGACGCGCTAACCACCTGGAGAGCATTGCGACGGAGATCCGAAGCGCATTCACGGTCTGAGACACGTCGAAACAAGTTCGGGTAGTCCACCACGATGGCGTCTTCGTCCACGGGAAGCACCGCGCTGAAGCCACTGCCATCGAGATTTTCGAAGAGATAGAGTCGGTCGGCCAGGCGCGTATAGGCCTGCGGTTGCGCATGAACCGTCAATTCCGGGGCGGCGATCCATGCCATCCGGAACGTCCGTCTCTCACCGACTGGGATCGTCTCGCGGCGGATCGGAAAGCTGTTGGTGAAGGGCGTTGGCCAGATATCGACGTCCACGCAGCCGTCGAGTTCATCGATGGCTCGGCCATCGCCGTACCCCCAGTGACCTTGCCCGTCCGTTCGCAGACTGAGCGATCGGCTGGATTGCCCTGTCGCGACGGCGAGTTCGGCATTGCTGAGCCGCCACGATGCGTCCCAGGTCAGGCGATAGGTGAGTCGGAATGGACCGTGCTTCTCGTCGAAACCGAGTACGACGCTGTCGGCCACGCCTTTTGCCAGGAGCAAATGCTCCAGCCCAGCAGCCTTTCGGTCCGTGCTCCAAAGGGAAGTCCAGCAGATGGTGCGGTCCGACGCGCTTGCCATCTCGTTACCGAATGCCGGCTGCCCGCTTGAGATCCGCGACCAGCGCGGTCCTGAGTCTCGCCGCCACTTCGGGATCGGGCGCCCTCAGGAGCGCCGAGGGGTGATAGGTCGCGATGACGGGGATTCCGTCGCCCCGCGCGAGCTCGCGTTCCCGCGCGGCGCCGATCGAAATCGCGCGACCAAACACCGCGCGAAGTGCCGTGGCGCCGAGCGTGACGATCACCTTCGGTTGCCGGCTTGCGATCTCGCGTTCGAGCCAGTCGTTGCAGGCTGCAATGTGCCGCTGCAGCGGGGTCTTGTGCAGCCGCCGCTTGCCCCGCAACTCGAAGCGGAAATGCTTGACCGCGTTCGTGATGTAGACGCGCGATTCCGGAATGCCTGCCTCGGCCAGCAAGGCCCGGAGCAACTGGCCGGCGGGACCGACGAACGGGCGGCCGCGCACGTCCTCCTCGTGTCCGGGCTGTTCGCCGACCAGCATCATGCGCGTGTGCGGGGGCCCCTCGCCGACGACGCCTTGCGTCGCTTTTTCGCCGAGTTCACATCGGCGGCATGCATCGATGTCCGCCTTTGTCGGCGGCGCGTTCGGCGGGATTGGCTTGTCGGGCATGCTGCGAGCCTGACACTCGCCCGCGGCGTCTGCCGTCGGCGGGCGCTGCGAAAAGCGCGGGATAAGTCCCTACGCGCATCGTCGCACGGCCCATAGGCGCGTCTTGACCGCGAGTCGCGCTCGGCCGACCATCCGGCAGGCAATTCGACTCGCCGTGCCGAGGTGCCCGTGATCCATCGACTGATCCTGAGCGTTCTCATATCCACGCCCGTTGCGCCTCTGACGCTTGCGGCCGAGCCGGCGCCCGCCGCCGAGACGGAGGTTGCGGAAAGAGTCCTGATTCCGTTGCGTCCGCGCACGACCGACGAATGGCCGCTGGCCTCGAGGCAGGGCGGCGAATACGTGATTCGCGTGTCGTTGCCACAGGGGCCTGCACCGCCGGGAGGCTTTCCGGTGATCTACGTGCTGGACGGCGATGCCTGGTTCGGCGCTGCGGTCGAGGTCGCGCGGATCCGCGAATACTCCAAGCTCTCTCCTTCGGCGATCGTCGGCGTGGCTTATCCGAACCGGAAGTTCTTCGATCCCGTGCACCGGACGTTCGATTTCACGCCTCCCGGCGCCTCCGATGCCGACATGGAATCCGAAGGAATCAAGCTCGGTGGCGCAGCGCAGTTCCTGGAATTCCTGGACCGCACGCTCAAGCCGCAGCTGCGTTCGAGGTATCCGGTGTCATCGGAACACGAGGCCCTGTTCGGCCACTCGCTCGGCGGGCTTTTCGTGCTGTACGCGCTGTTCGAGGCGCCGGAAAGCTTCGAGACGTTTCTGGCCGCAAGTCCCTCGATGTTCTTCGCTGACGAGATCGTGCTGAAGGGCGAGCCGCAGTTCGAATCGAACCCCGCCCGTCGTTCCGCGCGGGTACTCGTCACGGCCGGCGAGTTCGAGACGCCGAAGGTCAGTCCCGAGCAGCTCGAAGACTATCGCCGGTATTTCACCGCCCATCCGGAGCTCATCGACGGCCAGCCGGTTGCCGAAGCGCTCGAAGCACTGTTCGCGCCGCGCGAGAACGTCCGGGACCGCCACACCGCGAGCGAGGCCTGTGCGCTCGTCGAGCGGCTGGCGCGCGCCGGCGCCAAGGCGCAGTTCGCACTGTTCGAGGGAGAGGAGCACACCTCCGCGGCAGTGAGCGCGCTCAACCGCGGCATCCCGTTTGCGTTGCGGCCGGATCCGAAGATCATGGCCGCTGCCGCAGGTGGCGCCAACGGCTGCGAGGCCACGCGGCGCCTGACTGCGGTGCCCACGACGCAGGAGCGTTGAGCCGCGCGCGGATTGGCTACGGCGTCAGCCCATCGCCCCAGCCACGCGGTCCGACCACGTGCGTGTCGACTTGAGCGCTTTCACCGGGCCCGGAAGGCTTGCGAGCAGGGCCTGCGCCTCCCGCAGGAGCGCGGCGCGGCGCGCGGGATCGCTGAGCGCCTGGGCATACAGCGCGGCCGCCATCTCGACCTTCTGGTTCTGGTCGCCGCGATTGCGGCTCGCCAGGTCACGGTGCAGCTTCACGACCGGCTCGATGACCTGCCGGGCCTCGGCCAGTTTGCCCTGGCCTACGAGCGCCAGCGCGATGCTCGTCGAGACGCTCGGCCTTCCGGCGCGCGTCGGTGTTCGGCTCGAAGATCCAGCGCTCCTTGGCGGCGAGGGCCGCTCGCGCGCTTTGCTCGGCGGCGTCGAATTCCTTCAAGGCGATCTCAGCGTGCGCCTTCACTTCATTTGCGAAGTAGGTGGAGGCGTCCTTCCATTGGACGTCCGTCTCGTTATCCGGCCGCATCGCCTGGAGCCGCGCATCCATGTCCGCGCCGATGTCGCGGGCCGCGTTCGCGTCGCCGCGCGCCAGGGCCAGCTGCGACTCCGCCCGGAGATTCAGCAGTTCGGCGAAGGGAACCGCGAGGCTGCCCGCGGGCTCACCCTTCTTCAGCGCAGGCACGTACGATTTCATTTCCTCGATGATGTCGCGCGACTTGCCGAAATCGCCGGCATCGGCCGTGCGCCAGGCAATGTGCGACAGGAAGCGATATTGCGCGAGGCGCGACCAGGTGCCTCCCTCGCCGGATATCCGCAGGGTCGCGCGCGTCGGCATCCAGCATCTCCAGCGCTTCGTCGACCTGTCCCATCAGCCCAATACGCCTCGGAGGTGGCCCATTGGACCGAGGCCAGGTTGTTCTGGGCCACCATGTTCTTCGGGTCGAAATCGACCAGCGTCTGCTGGACGGCCGCGGCGCGCAGGTAAGGCGGGATGGCCTCCTTCGGCCGCAGCTCCGAGGCGGACGCGTCGCCCAGCGACTGCTGCATGAGGGACAGCGCATAGAGCGCCGTGCGATCGCCGGGGTTCATGGCCAGGATCCCGTCGGCGACGTTCGACGCGTCCTCCGCGATGGATCTCGCCTCGTCGTAATTGCCCTGGATCAAGTGCGCGACGACGAGCCAGGCGCCGGCATCGGTATAGAGCCCGGACACGTACGTGTCCTTGAGGTCGCGCGCCCCGAGGCCGATCGCCTGCTTCACGGCTTTTTCCAGCGTGTCCACGGCCTTCGGGTCGCTGACGCCGGTCTGCAGGAATCCCAACGTCGCCAGGACCTCGACCTCGGTCTCGCGAACGGCCGCCGAGGCGTCCGGGCGCTTCGACAGCGTGCCGATGACGTCGGCGGCACGCTTCGAGACGGGCGTCGCCTTCGCGTCCTGGCGTCCGGCGAGGATCAGCGCCTGGACGTCGAGCGCGCGCGCGAGGGCGATGGTCGTCGCTTCCGACGCGTCGCCGCCTTTCCGTTGTGACTCGAGGATCGCGACCGCTTCCGAAGCCGCGCCCCAGGCCACGTCGAGTTCTCCCAATCGTCTTTGCGCCCGCGCGAACTGCACCAGCGCCTGGGCCGCCGTCCGCTCCGTCTCCGGTCCCCGCAGCGCCTCGGGCAGCCCGTGGAAGTAGTCGATTTCCCGCTTGGCGAGGCTCGCGATCACCTCGAGGCGGCCGGAGTTCTCGAGCTCGCGCGCAAAGCCGGCCGTGAGGTAGCCGAGGAGCGTCTCCGCCTGCACGCGGGACTGCTGCGCGAGGTCCTCGGCGCGTTTGCGCGCGCTGCGAGCTGAAGTACGCGAAGATCGCCGCGGCGACGGCGCCGACGGCGAGCACGATGCAGACGGCGGCGACCTGCCGGGCGCGGACCAGGGCCTGGCGTGCCGCGGCGGCCCGCTCGCGCTGTTCCGCCAGCATCTTCTCGGTGGCCTCGCGCGATTCGCGCTCGTGCCGCAGGTCGCGGCTCGCCTTGACCACCCCGCACAGCACGTCGTGGGTCAGTTCGACGCGGCGCATGTCGAGGCGCTCCTCGACGCGCAGCAGGCGGCGGTTGACGAGCGTGGCCAGCGTCTCCGGCGCCGCGCCCGCGGCCGCGAGGCGCGCACGCAGGCGTTTCCTCCGCGACGTTCTCGCGGAAGCCGGATTCGGTCAGCAGCTCGTCCTCGATGATCCGGCGCACGGCCGCCGGCTGGTCCGCGAGCGCGCGCTCGTAGAAGTTGCCGAGGATCGAGTCGCGCGAGCCGGCCAGAAGCTCGAGCGAGATTTCGTCGCGCCCCTCGGCGATGCGCGTGTCGTTGAGCTCGCGGCAGATGAGGCTGAGCAGCGAGGGCTCGACCTCGGCGTTGCGCGATCTCCGCGCCGCCCGCCACGAAGCGCACGATCGCCTCGGCAACCTCCTGCGACACGAGGCCCTTGCCGGGCCCCATCACGGCCTCGAGCCCCTGCCTGCCCGTCATCGGCGCGAGGCGCAGGCGGTTCTGCGTGATGCTCGGCATCTTCGCCTTCAGGCTCTCGAGCGGCGCGAGGTAGTCCTCGCGCAGCGAGATCAGCACGCGGTAGTCGCCGCGCGCGAAGTCGAAGCGCTCGGCCGCGGAATCGTCGGCTTCCAGCTTCGCCTCGAGGTCCCGCGGCGCGCGGTTCTCCACGAGGTCCGCCAGGTCGTCGATGAAGCGCGCGGCGCGCGCGCGGCCGGCCTCGTCCGTCTGGGCCAGCGTGAAGATCTCCTCGAACTGGTCGAAGATCAGCAGCGGGATGAGCGGCTTGCCCGCATCGTCCAGCAGGACGTCGTCGCGGTGGTGCAGGAACTCCCACAGCGACTCGCCCGCCTCGGCGACACCGGCCTGCGTCCACTGGCCGGCGTGGCGCGCCGTCTGCAGGATCGCCTGCTTGATCTGCTCGCCGGGCTCGGGCGCGTCGGCGGAGTAGGCGATGCGGACATAGATCGGGCAGTAGCCGTGGCCGCGCAGCCGCGGCACGAGCCCGGCGCGGAGGATCGAGGTCTTGCCGAGCCCGGACTGGCCGAACAGCACGGTGAGGAGCTTGCGCTGCACGCGGCGCGCGAGCTCGGCGACTTCTTCATCGCGGCCGTAGAAGTAGCTCGCGCGTTTCCTCGGAGAACGAATCGAGGCCGAGCCAGGGATGGCGTTCGTCGATCGGCGCGGCGCCCGCGTCCTTCGGCTCGGCATTCATGGCTGCCGCGCTCGCGTGAAGTCCGCCAGGCGCCCGGCAAAATCGGGCGTCACCGCGCCGCCCGGCAGCTGCGTGAAGTGCAGCGCCTTGAAGCGGTCCGGCACCAGCGCGTCGGCGGCGTCGGTGTCGTCGATGGTGACGGGAAGCACGAACAGCGCGCCGTCAGCCATGTTGCGCGCACGGTCGATCGCGTAGCTCCATTCGCGGCGGAAGTAGGCTTCCTGCCGGCGCTGGGTGGCTGCAGAAACGATCGGTATGAAGTACGAGCAGCGCGCGATGTTGCGCTGGATCTTGAGGTCGTAGTCGTCGCCGCTTTCGAGCCGTTCCATGTCGAACCAGGTCGTCACGCCGGCGGCCTCGAGTCCGGCCTTGAGCTGCTGCACGGCGGCGAGGTCCTCGCGCGCATAGCTGATGAATACTGCGTTGTCCGGCATCTCGCGGGCGGGCGGGAGGAAGCGAACCGTGCCGGTGCCGGCGTGAGTGCCCGCGGCCGGCTTGCGCCGTGCCGCAAGCCGGTCATGGAGCTCGTGCACGAAGCGCTCGGCGCCGACGTAGATGCGGGTCCGGACGCTCACCTGCTGCAGGAACGAGACGAGGCGCTCGTCCTCGCTCGAGTGATCGTCCGCCAGCACCTCGCCGACGTCCCGCGGGTCCGACAGGCGCTGGCGCTTCGCCATGCGCAGAAACAGGCGCGCCAGCCAGTTGGTGAAGTTGCTGCCGATGAACAGCAGGTGGTTGTGCTCGAGCTCGTGGAACAGCTTCTCCGGGGCGAGGTGCTCGCTCTGCAGCGCGCAGATGTACTCCAGGAGATCCTCGTCGGAGATCACGTAGGTGGGCGAGGCGGAGATGCGGCCGAACAGGTGATACACGACGGGCCGTTGCAGGCGATCGCGCTCTGTCGGAAGGTCGGTCACGCGATTGGGCGAGTACGACAGCACTTCTGTGCTGGAAGCCCCGCCGAACCGCTCCTGGTTGATGGCGCTTTCCAGCAGCGAATCGAACGTGGTGGTGACGAACAGGTCGAATTCCGGGATCGCCGCCAGTTGGCGCAGCGCAAGCGGCGGTTCGAAGGCGGCATCCTTGAGGATGCCGCGCAGGCGCACGTACGCCTCTTCGCGCCGGCCCCGCGCGCCCAGGAACCAGCAGACGACGTCATTGAGCGTGTACGGCTGGGGCAGCTGCGTGACGTCCACGTTGAGCCGCTGCGCCAGCTTCCCGGCAAGCCAGTCATGGAGCAGCCGAGGCCCCTGGTCGGTCTGGACCAGCAGCAACTCGGGCCCGATGATGGGGATGACGCGACGCTCCTCGATGAAGCTGATCAGGTCGTCCCAGGCGTCCTCGTCCAGAGAGCTCAATGGCACGAGGGCGGTTGCGCCGGTGCTCACCGGTCGTCCCGCCGGTCATCGTAGTCAACGTTCAATCGGCACTCCCTTGGCGGAGCGCGTACGCGCCCCGGCGCACGATACTGGTGATGCAAGCAGGCTGTCCAATCCGGCTATCATCCACGGTTTCCGATGACGAGGTGCGCGCCACGATGGGAAGCAATCGCCGTGAATTCATCGCCGGGACGGGTGCCGCGATCGCGGCCCTGTCGAGCCTCGCCGCCTGCGCGAAGCGCGAGGCCGCGCCCGCCATCGAGGATCCGCTCGCCGGCATCGCCGACGAATTGCTCGCGGATTACCCGGAGAATGCCACCAGCCTCGGCATCGACACTGGCGCCCGCGCGGGACTCAAGGCGCGCCTGACGGATCGCTCGGCGGCCGGGCAGGAGGCGATCGCGAAGCGCGTCGCCGAGCGCCTGGCAAGTCGCAAGAAGGTCGATGCCGGCACGCTCGACGAGGCCGCGCGCATCGACCTCGACGTCGTGCGCACGGCGCATGAGACGGCCGCCGAAGGCTTCGCGTTTCCCGTATGGGGAAGTCGCGCTCCTGAACTCGAACTGGTCGTGGCGCAACGCCCCGTATGTCGTCGCGCAGAACACCGGCGCCTTCCTCGAGATTCCGAGCTTCCTCGAGGAGCAGCACACCGTCACGACTGTTGATGACGCCGACGCCTACCTCGCGCGGATCTCGGCCTACGCAGGCCAGCTCGACGGCGAGACCGGGCGGCTGAAGGCGGCGGCGGGGCAGGGCGTGATCGCGCCCGACTTCATCCTCGACAAGACGATCGCGCAGCTTCGGATCGCGCGCGGCGGCAACGTGGCCGAGTGGCCGTTCGTCGCTTCCTTCGCGAAGAAGACAAAGGACCTGGGAGGAGATTTCGCCCCACAGGCCGCGAAGCTTGCGGCCGACCAGGTCCAGCCGGCCCTCGACCGCCAGCTTGCAGAGCTCGTGGAGCACCGCAAGCGCGCGACGTCGGACGCCGGTGTCTGGAAGCTGCCGCAGGGCGATGCGTACTACGCGTGGGCGCTGCGCGCCGCGACCACGACGCGCATGACGCCGGACGAGATCCACGCCCGGGGCCAGGAGGAGCTCGCCGCGCTGCAGGCCGAGATGGACACGCTCCTGAAGGCGCAGGGGCTGACGCAGGGGACGGTCGGCGAGCGCATGACGGCGCTCGGCAAGGACCGACGCTACCAGTTCCCGGACGACGACACCGGCCGCGCCCAGATCATGGCGCTGCTCGAGAATCGCGTCGCCGACATCCGCACACGCCTGCCGCGCGCCTTCGCGACGCTGGTGCCGGGCAACTTCGAGATCAAGCGCATGGCCCCGGAGGTCGAACCGGGCGCGCCGGGTGCCTACGGCGGCCCGGGCAGCATCGACGGCAAGGTGCCCGGCAAGTTCTGGATCAACCTGCGCACGACCGACCTCTGGCGCACGTTCAGCCTGCCGACGCTGACCTACCACGAGTCACTGCCTGGGCACGTCTGGCAGGGCGAGTACGCGTTCAAGCTGCCGCTCGTGCGCTCGCTCCTGGCCTTTAACGCCTATTCGGAAGGGTGGGCGCTGTACGCGGAGCAGCTCGCCGACGAGCTCGGCGTCTACGAGGGCACTCCCGTCGGCCGGCTCGGTTACCTGCAGTCGATCGCGTTCCGCGCCTGCCGCCTGGTCGTGGACACCGGCCTGCACGCCAAGCGCTGGACGCGCGAGCAGGCCATCGAGTGGTTCGCGACCACGAACGGCTCGGGAGTCGAGGAAGTGACGAGCGAGGTGGAGCGCTACTGCGCCTGGCCCGGCCAGGCCTGCGGCTACAAGGTCGGCCACAGCGAGATCAACCGCCTGCGCGGGCAGTCGCAGCAGGCGCTCGGCGCGCAGTTCGACCTGCGTCAGTTCAACGACGTCGTGGTGAAGAGCGGCGGCGTGCCGATGGTCGTGCTGGCGCGCACGGTCGAGGCATTCAACGGACGGCAGCAGGCGTCAGCGCCGGAACGGGCGTAAGCGCGGCGCGCGCGGCGATGAGTCCGTCACATGTGCGTCCGGCTGCGGCTTGCCTGCGCGCAGCGCGATCGGCAGCACGCCGCCCCAGGTCGGCCACGAGACATCCGCGGCATCGTCGATCGGCGGGCCGCTGCGGATCTTTGCCGACGCCTCGTCGATGCGCAGCCCGAGCAGGCGCGTCGCTTTCAGCTCTTTGACCTTCACCGGCCGCAGCGTGTCCCAGCGCCCCGGGAACAGGCCCTCCATGAAGACGCGCATCCGCGCCTCGCGCTCGCGCGGGTCGGTGACCTCCTCGGGCTTGCCGAAGAGGACGACGGAGCGGTAGTTCGCGGAATGGTGGAAGGCCGAGCGGGCGAGCACGAGGCCGTCGAGGTGCGTCACGGTCACGCAGATCGGCGCGCCGATCGAGCTGCCGAGCATGCGGCTCGCGATCGAGCCGTGCAGGTAGACGTGATCGCCCTCGCGCCAGTAGAGCGTCGGGATCACGACCGGGGCGCCCTCGTGCACGAAGCCGACGTGGCACAGGATGCCTTCGTCGAGGATCGCGTCGATCGTGGCGCGGTCGTAGTTCCCGCGCTTGCGCATCCGCTGCACGCGGACGCGGTCGGTGCGCGGGCGCGCCTTTTGCGGGGTGGTCGTCAGTTGCCGCCGCCCCAGCTCTTCGAGAAGCCGATGCCCCAGGTGCGCGGGTAGTTGATCGAGACGGTTCCCGGCGGCGCGCTCGACTGGTCGAACAGGATCGCGCGCTCGTCGGTCAGGTTGTCCACGTAGGCGTAGACCTCCCACTGGTCGGTCGCGAGCCCGAGCTTCACGTCCGTCACCTGGTAGGCCGGCTGGAGCACGGCATCGTCATCGATGCCATTCAGGGAATTGCCGTTGTAGCTCCACTGGAGGCGGCTGTAGAAATTGCCGCCCGCGAACTCGCCGGGGAACGTGTACTCGAGCCAGACCGCGCCCTTTTCCTCGGCCGAGAACGGGAGCCGATCGCCGTCCTCGGTGCCTACCAGCGCATTGCCCTCCGTTACTTTCGGGTCGAGCAGCTGCAGGTTGAGGCCGAAGTCGAGCGAATCCCACAAGTATGCGTTGAAGTCGAGGCTCACGCCGTCGATTTCGGCGTCGCCGACGTTGAAGACCATGACGGCATACAGCGCATCCTCGCCCGGGTCCACGACCTCGACTTGATAGTCCTTCCACTCCATCTTGAATGCGGTGAGGTTGAGCGTGTACCGCCCGCCGGCCCAGCGCGTCTTCAGGCCAAGCTCGTAGTTGTCCAGGAAATCGGGCTCGTAGTCCGCCGGCAGCACGACGCCGGGTCGAGTGACGTTCCTGCCGCCGGCGCGGAACCCGTCGGAGAAGAGCGCGTAGACCATCGCATCCTCCCCCAGCTTGTACTGGACGGACAACTTCTTGGTGATGTCACTGGTCGACGTTTCGCCCTCTTCAAAGAGTCCGGATGATTCCCGCCCATTTGGCTGCTGCGTGAAGTACTTGCGCGTGCGGGTATGGTCGAACCAGCGCAGTCCGGCGGTCAGAGTCCAGCGATCGTCTGGCGAATAGCCCATTTCTCCGAACACGGCGATCTGCTCGGTCTTCTGGTCGTTCTTCGAGTGATAGAAGGAGTTGTCGGTCGTACCGGGTTCCACGCCGTAATACGTGTTCCAGTAGGTGAACGCCGGCGTTTCCTCGTAGTCCTCGATACGGCTCAGGAAGTCGAAGCCATTGTCCATCTGCTCGTAAAAGAGCCCGGCCAGCCAGGTGACTTTCTCAGCGCCGCCCTGAAGCCGGAACTCCTGCGCAATTCGGTCCGCATAGTCACGGTCGCTCCAGCCAAGACCGCGGGGGTCGGGTCCGAGGTCGTAGTTGGCGTAATAAGCGCCGCTCACGCTGCTGAGGTAAAAAGTGTAATCCGTGTTGTCCTGAAAATAGGAAATTCGGCGCGTAAAATAGCTCGTCGCGGAAGTCAGCGTGCCCCAGCCGAGGTCGCCCTGCAGGGTCAACGCGAGCTGGGTCCACTCGTCGCTGCGGTCCTCATCGTGGAAGCGCACGACCGCCAGTTCACGACCGGCGCGCAGCACGTTGTCCTCGCCGTAGGTGCCGGCATCCATCTGCTGGTGCACGACACCCACATCCACCGTCCAGTTCTCGCTTGCCATCCAACGCAGGGCTGCGCGTCCGCCCACATACTCGATGTGGTTGACGTCCTTCTCGACGAAATCCGCGTTGTCGAAAGTGCCTCCGAGGCTTTCCGCAAACACGTTGTCGATGAATCCGGCATCCCGCGCCGAGAAGCCCACGACGCGGATCGCGACGTCTTCGCCGAGCGGGAGGTTCAATACGCCGGAGACTTCATAGCCCTCGTCGCCGCTCTTGACCGAGTGGCCGTCGACGCTGACGTCGGAGTAAAAGGCGCCCGGGTCCGGCTTGTTCGTGATGTAACGCAGCGTCCCGGCCTGCGAGCTCGAACCGTAGAGAGTGCCCTGCGGGCCGGGCAGCGCCTCGATCCGTTCGATGTCGACGAGGCGGATCTCCGGCTGGAGCGAACTCTGCGTCAAGGGCTGCTCGTCGAGGTATACCGCGGCAGATGCGTCGGCAATGAACGAGGAGGAATCGTCGGCGACGCCGCGGAAGTAGATCGTGCCGCGTCCCGGTGCTGTCGCGTTGTAGCTGAGGCTCGGGACGAATCGCGAGAAATCCGCGACGCTGGTGAGGTTGGCGCGCTCGAGCTGCTCCTGGCTGATCGCCTGGATCTCCTGGGGAATGTCGAGCAGCGTTTCCTCGCGTTTGCGCGCCGTCACGATGACGGCCTCGAGGTCCGCGGTCTGCGCCTGCGCCAGCACCGCCGGCGCGTAATTGCCGGCCAGCGCCACGGAGACGGCATAGGCGACCCGGGTGATCGGGGCCTTGTGGTTCGGCTCTGAGCTCATGCCATCCCCCTCGAGCGGCGTGTTTATCTGTCTGAGGATAGACCAAGTCCAGCTTCGCGGCCAAACGCCGGCAAAACCGGCCGCAGGATTTCGATGAGGGGGGCCAGTTGGTGCTCGTAGTGGCGCCACCGCGACACCGAACTGCCATAGATGGGCAGGCGCACCTGCTCGGAGCTTGCCGTGCGGATCGCGCGATCGGTCTCCCAATAGCGCAGGCAGGCGTCTTCCCAGGGCAGGCCGCAGTGCGCGAGCAGGCGCCGCGCCTGTCCCTCGAGGTCCGCCACCATGTCCTCGTACTGGACGTCGAGCACGCGTCCGGGCAGCACGGCGTGCCAGTGCGCCATCATCTTCTCGTATTCGAGGTAGTACTCGCCGAGCTCGGTGAGGTCGTACGTGAACGGCTGGCCGCGGGCGAAGAGCTGCCGGTAACAGGACAGGCAGGCGTCGAGCGGGTGGCGCCGCGCATTGATGATGTGCGCGTTCGGCAGGGCGAGAGCGAGTAGCCCGATGCTCGGAAAGTTGTTCGGGTTCTTGTCGATGAAGCGCGGCGCCGCGCCGCGGTACTGGCGCGTGCGTTCGAGATAGGAGCGCCCGAGCGCGGCCCAGGTTGCCGCGTCGTAGTCGCAGACGGCCTCGGGATAGGCGACGCGGTCGGTCCGGTCCCGTCCGATCTGCTGGATCAGCCGTCCGACTTCGGGCAGCTCGTGCGTGGCGTCAACTTCAGAATGGCTCGCGAGGATCTGCTCGATGAGCGTCGAGCCGGAGCGCGGCAGCCCGACGACGAAGATCGGCGCCGGGTCCGGGTTACCGGACCCGGCGTGGCGTGCGAGGAACTCGGCGTCAAAAACGGTGCGGATGCGGTCGTGGATCACCTCGGTCTGCACCGGGTCGTAATGCTCGAGCGCGCGCCGCGCGCGGTTGCCGGCCGCGTAGAGCTCGAATGCGCGGGCGTACTCGCCGCGGTCCTCGCGGGCCTTGGCGAGCGCAAACGAGAACTGCACGCGCTGCTCATCGCCGAGTTCGTCGCGCGCGAGCTGGCGTTCCATTTCCGCGATCTCGGCGTCCTCGAACCGGAAGGTTTTCAGGTTCGACAGGCTCCACCAGGCTTCGCTCGCCGCCGGGCGGCGCGCCGTCGCGCGCCGATAGGCCTCGATCGCCTCCGCCTGCCGCCCGACCGTCTTCAGCGTGTTGCCGAGTCCGAGCTGCGCCGCGTTGGAATCCGGGTTGAGCGCGAGCGCGTGGCGGTAGGTTTCGATCGCATCGCGGTGCCGGCCGGAGCGCGCCTGCACGTTGGCGACGTGAACCTGCACGATCGCGGAACGCGGATTGAGGAGGGCGGCACGCTCGATGCTGGCAGCCGCCGCGGGCAGGTCCAGGCGCTCGAGCTGGGTGCGCGAGAGGTCGATCCAGCCGGCCAGAAAGTCGGGCGCAAGGTCGACGGCGCGTTTAAGCAGTTGCTCTGCCTGGCCGTAGTGCTCGGACTGGAAGGCAATGAGCGCGAGCAGGCGCAGGGCCTCGACGTGCTTCGGGTCGCGCTGCAGGATCTGCCGGTAGAGGCCCTCGGCCTCCTCCAGTTTTCCGATTCGGTGGCATTCCGCCGCCTGCGCCAGCAGCTCACGCGCCGGGTCCGCGCGCAGGAATGCCTGCATGGCCTCGTTTGCGTCGGCGCTCGAGCCTGCCTCCGCCAGCGTCTGGACCAGGGCGAGTTGCGCCGACTGCAGCTTCGGGTCGAGTGCGACCGCCTGGCGCAAGTGACCGACGGCCTCGTCGAGACGGCCGATCTGCTGGAGCGCGCGGCCCAGTTCCTCGTGGCCCTTGGCGTACTGCGGCAATTCGATGAGCGCACGCCGCAGGAGCGGCTCCGCTTCGGCGCCCCGTCCCTGGCGGTTGAGCGCCGCGCCGAGAAGCGAGGAAAGGTTCGGCTCGCCCGGATTCTCCGCGAGCGCGTCGCGGCAGAGCTGTTCCGCCATTGCGCCGTCGCCGGCGCGCAAAAAGGTAAGTGCGCGCTCGTAGGCAGCGCGGACCAGCCGGTTGTCGGTCATCGCCGCATGATAGCCGGGCGGCCCGGGCGCAGGCCTAGGCGAAGGCGCCGATCCGCTCGATGACCCAGAACATCGCGACCGCACCGATCGCATACGGGATCGCGTAGCCGACCCACGGCCGGCGCGCGATCGGCAAACGGGCGAGCAGCGCGCCGACGGCGAGCGCCACGGCGACGAAGATGAGCTGACCGAGCTCGACGCCGACGTTGAACATCAGGAGCGCGACCGGGATCGCCTTTTGCGGCAACCCGACCTCGGCCAGCGCGCCGGCAAAGCCGAACCCGTGCAGCAGGCCGAAGCTGAAGGCGACGACCCAGGGCGCGCGCGCCGTGATGCCCGGCCGGCCCTGGAGGCCGCGGACGACTTCCGCGGCGACGAAGACGATGCTGAGCGCGATCATCGCCTCGACCGGCGGCCCCGGCACGTGGACCCAGCCGAGCGTCGCGGCCACGAGCGTGATGCTGTGTGCGACCGTGAAGGCCGTGACGGTCAGGATGATGCGCCGGCCGCCGCGCACGACCAGGAGCAGGGCGAGCACGAACAGCAGGTGATCGATGCCGCCCAGGATGTGCTCGACGCCGAGGACGAGGTAGGACCAGGCGACTTCACCGGTGCCTGCGGGTGCGGCGACCGTGAATCGGGCGCTCTCCGGCAGCAAGCGCTCGAGCTGGCTGGTGCCGTCGGCGCGCTCGATGCGCACGATCACGTCGGTGACGCCGCCGAGGAGGCCGTCGATCGAGATCGCCTGTCCGGTCAGGCCGCCGTCGCGCTCGATCCGGAAGCGCTCGATGTAAGCGCCGCCCTCAAAGCGGCCGAGCGGCTCGCCGAGGTTTCGCGTGCCTTCAGGAAAGCGCAGCTCGGCGCGCAGGCGCCGGTCGCCGAGCGCGGGCACCTTCCACAGGACGTCGTAGGTATCCGCGCCGGTCTCGCGCAGCTCGAGGTAGGCGGGACGGAAAATGTCGGCCTGTGCGAAAGGCGCCGCGAGCAGCGCCAGCAGGAGGAGGGCGGGCCGCAGCCACGGCATGCGCATGCTCAACCCCCGGGCGCTGGCTGCTGCACGTCCTCGACGCGGACGGCGTACTTCGAGCGCAGGCTTTCGTAATACGCATCGTTCGCCGCCTGCGCCTTCGCGTGAAGCACATCGCGCTCGACGGCTTCCCGAACATCCGCGAGCCGGGCCACGCGCCCGTCCTCCCGCTTCTCGAGGCGGACCAGGTGCAGGCCGAACCCGGATTCCACGGGTCCCTGCCACGAACCGACCGGCACCGTGCGCAGCGCAGATTCGAATTCCGCGCCAAAGGCACGCGCGACGTCCGTGGCGCTACCGTCGATTCGTTCGGGCAGCATCGTGGAATCACCCGTTACGGCGCGACCGCCCTCGAGCGCGCGCAGCGCCGGCGGCGATGTCGGATTCCGTCTTCTCGCCGCGCCGCGCCGGGTCGAAGTAGACCTGCTGCAGCGCGTAGACGGGCTCGATCCGGTACTTGTCCGCGTGGTCGTCGAGCCATTGCTGCAACTCGGCGTCCGTGGGTGCCGCCGGTGCGCCTCTGTCCAGGATGAACTGGATCTTCTGGCTCATGCGCCGCCGGACGATTGGGTCGTCGCGCTCGAGGCCCATCGCGAGCGCCTCGCGGTAGTAGACCTCGTCGCGCACCCACGAGTCGATCAGCGCCTGCGTCTCCGCGGAAGTCGGCGGCCGTTGCCAGACGCGCTGGAATTGCGTCGCCAGGCCCTCGACCTGCTGGCGCGTCACGACAATCTCGTCGCGCGAGCCGTAGCCGTCCTGGTTGAGCCAGCCGTAAGCCGCGAAGAGCAGCGCGCCCAGCAGCAGGAAATGCACGAGCGGTTCCCGCAGCAGGCGCCTGGTCAAGGCGTGTACCAGATCGGGGCCGTGTACGCGCGTTCCTGCAGCGTCATGGTCGTTCCGGCGAGCGGCTCGATGCCGTAGTACCTGGCGTCATACGCGGTCCAGCGCGGCGTCGGGATCTCGATCACGCGGGCATAGTAGAAGGCGCGCTGGGCCGGGTCGAAATCGGGATCCTTCCAGACCGCGACCAGTTCCGGGTCGCCGATCGTGTTGCGCCAGCTCGCATTCGCAACGTCCACCGTATTGCCGACCGCCGGCAGCTTGCCGTCACGGCCGGGTTTGCGCTTGTCCGCATCGCCCCAGGCGACGTCGTAGATTTTTTCCTCCAGTCCGCCGTCGGCATCGAGCCAGCCCTTGACGACCTGGATACGATCGAGGTTCGCGCCGATCGGGTCCTTCAGCGCGGCGACCAGGAAACTCGGCGCCTTGCCGCCCGGCGCCTTGCGCAGGTCGCCGCCCATGGGCACGCCCTTCGCATAGCCGACGGCCGCCGGCAGGCGGTGCTCGGCGTCGCCGGCCTGGAAATCCCAGCCGCCGAAGAAGCGCACGATCATGCGCGGGCCAGTGGTGGCGTAGGTTTCCCTGCGCTGCATGGCGTCCCAGATCGCCTCGCGCGTGTTGGCAGTCGCCCAGACCGCGGCATAACCGGAGGCGGACACCTCCCAGTCCATGACCTTCACGCCCGTCTGCTTATTGTCGACGAAAGCCTTCGTCATGCGCTCCGGGCTCGGCTCCTGCGGCACCGTCTTGCCGAAGAAGTTTTCCTCGCGCAGCGCAGACAGCCCGTTGTGCGCATCGCTGCTGCCGACCAGCCCGAACTTGTGCGGGTTGACGCCGAGCGACTGCTCGAGCTTGAGCCCGTTCTTGAGAGCGGCGCGTGCGTACTCGAATTCCAGCATCTCGCGCGTCTTCGCGACGCTGCCGTCGAGATTGCCCTTGTCCCAGATCTCGAAATTCGCGAGCTCGTCGTTCGGTGACAGGAACGGGTGCGCCTCGCCTGTGCCCTTGGTCTGCGTCACCTCGTACAGTCGCTCCCAGCGCTCACGCGTCTCTGCGTATGCCTTGTCGACCGGCTGGCCGAACGACTCCACCATGGGGAACATGAGGCCGTTGCTGAGGTTCCCGTTGTGCGCGATGGCGAGCACCCGTCCGCCGGTCTTGTCCTCGTACGTCTGCATCCACTTCCACAGGTTCACCGGATTGTCGCTGCCGTAGGGCGGATAGACCGTGAACGGATCCATCTGGCTGGCGCGGTCGGCGTTGTCGCGATAGATGACGTTGCGGTGCAGATTGTTACCGCCGGTGTTCGACGTCCACTCGTAACCGATGAACGCGGTGAAGCGGCCCGGGTCGTTGAATTCCTCCGCGGCGTCGATCGTCGCTTTCCATGCGCCGCGGTAGCCGGCCGTGCCCGGGAAGTACATGAGGTCTTTCGGGAACGTGCCGTGCGAGAACTGCACGATGATGTCGATCGCCGCCTCCGGACCCTTGCCGGCCTGGATCATGTCGTACCACTTCTTGCCCGTCGGATCGGCCAGGACCTCGGGCTTGGCGGCAAACAGGTCCGGAAAGAAGCCCATGTTGTCCGAGTGGTCGGCGACCACCAGGAAGTCGAGCGGCCGCGACAGCTTGACCGGCTGGCCGGTGGACGACGTGACCTGCTCGCCTCGCGCGAACCGGTACGCCTCGCGCGGGCCGAGCCGCGCCCCGAATGCGCCTGCATCCATCGAGAAAGAGGTGTGCAGGTGCGTGTCGCCGAAATACGGCTGCGTGGGAAAACTGCGCCCGGCATAGGGCGAGTAGGCCGGTCTGGTCGCGTGGACCTTCTCGGCGGTGGCCTTGTCGAGCGTGCCGGCGTCCGAGGCCGCGGCCGGCAGGCTCGCAAGCATCGTGAACAGTCCCACCGCCCATGTCGTGGTTTTCAAGTTCGCCCCCCAGGATTCGAATGTGTCGTCAGGCTGGATCTTACCAATGAGCAAAGAGACTAGCGCGGATAGAGCAGCGTCACGACGAACCGCAGGCCCCAGTCCGGCCCGCCGGGCGGCGAGTCGAGGTAGTGGCGTGCGCCGCCCGCGAAGCTGACCATCTGGCTTCCGATCCTCGCGACCTTCGAGTACGTCAGGTTGACCGGCACGCTCCAGTGTTCGCCCTCGAAGTCGTACGACGACTCCAGGTTGACCGTGACGGTGCGGCCCTTGCCGATGGCTTTCGCCAGGAATGGCTGCATGAACATGGAATCGACGTCTGCGCGGTCGTCGTCCCCCGCCACGGAGACCAGGTAGTTCCAGAGCACGCCGTACGTCCAGCCGTCCGGCGTCTGCTTGAGCGCCACGATCGTCGGGCCGATCGCCCACTGCTCGGTGCCGAGCTCGTCCTCGGTAGCCGTCGGCAGCAGGAATGCGGGGCCGGCGCCGAGGATCCAGCCGCTCGCCGTGGGTTCCTTCGGCGAGAAGAAAAGGCTCTGCGTCGTGTCGCCGAGACCCGAGCTGCTGTCGCCGGCGTATCACGTCGTCCTGGTGGATGACCGGCAGGATCGTGCGCGAGATGACGTTCCAGTCCTCGTTGAGGCTGACCGGCACGACGGGCTGGATGTTGAGCGTGTAGCGCTCGCCGTCGCCCGCCGTGCCATAGCCGTCGTCATAGTTGAGCTGCAGCGGCACGCTGATGAGCGCGGCGACCGGATTCGAAAGCTGCTTCGCGAGCGCGTCGGCGCTCGCGCCGCCGGCCGGCGCTTCCTGCGCATATGCGAGCGGCGGCCCGAAGGCCGCCGCCGCCGTGAGGATCGCAAAAAGCCGCGCGCGCATCAGCCGCCACCGGCGCGGCCCGGGTACTTCAGGAACATTTCGGTGATTACGCTGCTGATGGCGGTGCGCGGGTCCTTCATCATCTTGTCGGTCAGCCGTGCCTCGGCGATGCCCTCCCAGACGACCTGCTTTTTCGAAAGGTCCACGACGTCCACGTTCGCGGTGCCGGTCTTGTAACGGACGGTCTGGACCTCGGGCGGGAAGGCGGAAGCGCCGTAGAGGCCGCCGCGGTACCCGTAGTAACCGTAGCCGTAACCGTAGCCGGAGCCCGGCGTCGTGCGCACGTCGACGTTTTCCTGCGAATTGGCGTTGAAGTTGACCAGGAGGTCGGCCGGCCCGTTCTCGACATACTTGTAGCCGCGCGCATCCATCTCGCGGCGGATCGCTTCCTTGAAGTAGCTCGTGATCGGCGTCGCCACGTCACCCCGGTCCGTGCCGGTGCGCTCGGGGAACATGTAGGTCTCGTAGGCCGACAGGTTGGCCGAAGGGTCGACATTGGTCCGGATGGTCGGGCCCGAGGCGCAGCCAGCGAGCATGGCCAGCGCGGCGGCGCCGGCCAGTACGAATTTCTTCATCGGAATACCCTCATGGTTCAAGGAAACGCGACCATCGCGTGGTGGCAGGATTATAGTCCGGGCATGAGCGGGCGCATCGTCTCGGTCGTCCAGATTGCCTGCCTGGGCACGGGCGCCCTGCTGGTGTCCATGGTCGCGCTCGCACGGCTGGACGGCGAGCTGGGCCGGCAGTCGGCGATTGCCGATTTTGCGCAATCGGCGCCGGCGCCCGACCAGTCGCTGTGGTCGCCGAACCGCGTCCGCGACTACCAGTCGAGCCTCGGGCTCGTGACCGAAGTGCCGCACGCGATCCTCCGCATCCCCGAACTCGCACTCGAGGTGCCGGTCTACGCGTCGGATTCCGAGCTGCACCTCAACCGCGGCGCGGGCCTCATCGCAGGCATGGGCCTGCCGGACACCGGCGGCAACGTCGGCATCGCCGGCCATCGCGACGGCTATTTCCGCGTCCTGAAAGACGTGAAGCCGGGCCAGCGCATCGAGGTGGAGACGCGCCTGCGCCGCCACGTCTACCGGGTCGTGTCCACGGAAGTCGTCGATCCAGACGCGCTGCACGTGCTGTCGGGCACCGAGCTGCCGACGCTGACGCTCGTGACCTGCTACCCATTCTATTTTCTGGGCCGCGCACCCCGGCGATTCATCGTGCGTGGCGCCTACGAGTGGACTTAGACATTTTGTGAATCATCAACAAGAACCAGGAGGGAATCCGATGAAAACCTTGATGTCTCTGGGAAGTCTCGTGCTGGCCCTGGTGCCGGCCGCGGCCCTCGCGCAGCAGCCGGCGGCCTGCGAGCGAGTGCAGTTCAGCGAGGATGTACTGGCGCGCTTTCCGAACGTCCGCCAAGCCTGCCTCGACGTGATCAGCAAGGACGGCCAGGACTACGCGGTCGTGAAGGCGAACCTCGTGCGCGCCACGCCGCGGCGCATGACTGTGCAGATCAAGCGGCCGGACGGCTCGCTGTCCGAGCCGATCGGCATCAACGTGAAGTCGAACGCGCGGCTCAACATCAACGGCAAGATGACGCCGGTCGCGGACGTCGCCGTCGGCCAGGAGCTGACGACCTACGTGCACGTCACCGATCCGGGCATCGCGCTCGCCTCCGACGTCGAAGTCGTGGAGTTCACGCCGGTCCCGGCGACGCCGGAGCCGGAACCCGCGCCCGCGGCGCAGGTTGCAGCCGCTCCCGAGATGCCGACGACCGCGACGCGGCTGCCGCTCGCCGGTACCATCGGTCTCATCCTGCTCGCGCTCGGCGCCGGCATTTCGCTGCTGCGCCTCCGCGGCCGGACCTGAAGGGAGACACGATCTTGAACATCAGAAACTGCATTGCGGCCGCATCGGCCGCGCTCGTCGTCGCAGCGTGTGCGGCTCCGCCGCCGAAGCCCGCCATGCGGGACAACCTCGTCCAGAGAACGGCCACGGTGGAGTCGATCGACCAGGCGTCGCGGCTCGTCACGCTGCGCGGGGAGGATGGCGGCGCGACGACCGTGAAGGTCAGCGACGAGGTCCGCAACCTCGCGCAGGTCAACACCGGCGACAAGGTCGTGGTGAGCTACTACGAGGCGATTGCCGCCGAGGTGAAGAAGCCGGGCGAGGGCGTGCAGGGCGTCGAGGCCGACGTCAGTTCCGTCCGCGCCGAGCCGGGCGAGAAGCCGGCCGCGGGCGCCGGCGTCCTGCTTCGCACCACGGTGACGATCGATTCCGTGGACAAGCAGATGAACACCGTCACGTTCAAGAACGCGGACGGCCTGCTGCGCACGGTCGCCGTCGAGTCCCCCGAGGGCCGGACGTTCATCAAGGGCCTGAAGAAGGGCGACGAGGTCGAGGTCGCGTACACCGAAGCCATGGCGATCGAAGTGAAACCGGCGGGGTAAGCCGGACGCGCGGGGCGGAACGTGTTCCGCATCACGCGTAAGCTGATCGTAATTGCGGTGGCGTTGGCGGCGCTGGTCGCCGCCTACGCCGCCGCGGGCTTCTGGCTAGTGCCCTGGCTGGTCCGCAGCCAGTCGGAGCAGTTCGCGGACGAGAATTACGGGCGCACGCTCGCGATCGGCGAGGTGCGCTTCAACCCGTTCACCCTTGCGCTCGAGGTGGACCGCTTCAGCTTTCCGGACGCGGACGGCGAGCCGCTCGCGAGCTTCGACACGCTGCTCGTCAACCTGGGACTTTCGAGCCTGTGGCGCGCCGGCGCGAGCTTCCAGGAAATCTCGATCGGCAGGCCCTACATCCGCCCGGTGATCCGCCCGGGCGGCGAGCTCAACTTCGCGGACCTCGCGAAGCCCTTTCCGGAAACACCCGAGGACGATGCGGAAGACGAGGGCCCGCCGCGCCTCTTCATCGCGCTCTTCCGCATGACCGACGGCCACGCGCACTTCGAGGACCGCACGCTCACACCGCGCTACGCCACGGACCTTAAGCCGCTCAGCCTGGAGCTGCGGGACTTCAGCACCACGGCGGACACCGACAACGCCTACGACCTGCACGCGCAGGCGGGCAGCGGCGCGACGCTCGACTGGAGCGGCGAGGTGTCGCTGTCGCCACTCGCCTCGAAAGGGCGCTTCAGATTCGCAGACCTCCAGGCGCCGAAGCACTGGGGTTACGTGCGCGAGTCCGCCGGCTTCGACGTGACGTCCGGCGTGCTCGGCTTCAATGGCGATTACGACCTCGCGGCCGGCGATTCCGGCACCCGGCTCACGTTCAACCTGCGCGAGCTCGGCATCGACGACCTCGGCATCCGCCGCATCGGCGAGGACACCGACACGGCGAAGTTTGAAAGGCTGACGCTCGCGAACTTCGGCTTCGACCTCGCAAAGAATGCTGCGCAGGTGGAAAAGGTGCTCGTCACCGGCGGCTCGGTGCTCGCCTGGCGCGGGGCGGACGGCGATCCTGAACCTCACGCAGCTCACCGTGCCTGCGGGCGAGTCACCGCCTCCTGGCGAAGCGCCGGCGCCGGAGGCCGCGCCGCCCGCGGAACCGGAATCGTCCTTCCTGTTTGCGGCGCCCGACATCGAGTTCCAGGATCTCACGGTGCAGGTGGAGGATCGGCAGGCCGAGCCCGCGATCACGCTGGCGCTCGATCCGTTCAACCTGCGCGTGACGGGCTATTCCACCGCGCCCGGCACCACGATCGGCATCGTGACCGACACGAAGATCGACGAGACGGCGAGCCTCGATGCGGACCTGCAGTACGCGCTCGATGACGGCCGGCTCGAGGGCAAGGCGAAGCTCGACGCTTTCGACATGACGGTGATCCAGCCCTATCTCGACCGCTATACGAAGCTGGACCTCATGTCAGGCAAGTTGGGCGGTGAGGTCGACCTCACGCTCCTCGCCGACGGCGGCTTCGCCGCGAACGGCACGGTCCAGGTGGACCGGTTCCGCTCCGTGGACAAGGCGCTGCGGGAGGACTTCATCAAGTGGCGGCGCCTGCGCGCCGAAGGATTCAGCTACGACGGGCGCACGGCGGAGCTTTCGATCAAGACGCTGCGGATGCGTTCGCCCTATGCGCGCGTGATCCTCGCGGAGGACGAGACGATCAACATCGTCGAGATCATGACGCCGGCCATTCCCGCGCCCGCGTACCAGACGACCGTGAAGATGGCGACGGCGGAGGGACCGCCACCGCAGGAAACGCAGGTCCGCATCGACAACGTCGCGATCGAGGACGGCTCGCTCAACTTCGCGGATTTCTGGATCCAGCCGAACTACCGCGTCGGCATCGAGCAGCTGAATGGCAGCATCGTCGGCCTGTCGTCGGACGAGACGTCGCGCGCGAAGCTCGACCTCGAGGGCAAGGTGGACCGCTACGCGCCCGCGACGATCGACGGCGAGATGAACCTGCTCTCCGCGACGCTCTTCACCAACATCCGCCTGAAGTTCGACGGCGTGGACATGACCTCGGTCACGCCGTACGCGGGCCGTTTCGCCGGCTACGAGATCGAGAAGGGCAAGCTGTCGGTCGACGTGACCTACAAGGTCGAGAACCGCGCGCTCGACGCGAAGCAGAAGTTCGTGGTCGACCAGCTCCAGCTCGGCGACAAAGTGGAGAGTCCCGACGCCGTGAGCCTGCCGCTCAAGCTCGCCGTCGCACTGCTGAAGGACCGCAACGGCGTCATCGACATCGACCTGCCGATGACGGGCAGCCTCGACGACCCGAAGTTCCGTCTCGGGCCGCTCATCTGGAAGGCCTTCGTCGGGCTCCTGACCAAGATCGCGACCGCGCCGTTTGCGCTCATCGGCAGCCTTTTCGGTGGCGGGCCGGACACCAGCTTCGTGGAATTCGAGCCGGGCGCGATCCTGCTCGACCCGACCGGGCAGGAGAAGATGGCGACGGTTAAGAAGGCGCTCGTCGAGCGTCCGGCGCTGCAGGTGGACGTGCCGATGGCGTACTCGGCCGAGCTCGACGGAGACCTGATCGGCCGCCAGGCGCTGGCAGCGGACCTGGCGAAGCTTGCCGGCAGCAAAAGGAAGCTGCTCGGCGGCTTCCCGGACGAGGAAGAAGTGAAAGAGACGCTCGCGAACCCGGAGGAGCGTTTCGAGCTCCTGGCGAAGCATTACCGCACGGAGGCGGGCGAGGAGGCTCCGCTCCCGGGCGAGGCCGCGGCGTACGAGGCGCTGAAGAAGAAGGAGCGCACGCCCGAGGCGCTCGAAGCTGCCAACGAGGCGCTCGCGGACGCCTGGCAAGAGAAGCACCCCGTCACGACGGAACAGATGGAAGCGCTCGGCAAGGCGCGCGCGCAGTCGATCCAGGAGGCGCTGCTCGGCGGCGGCGAGGTCGATCCCGCGCGCGTGTTCCTGATCCGCGCCGACTCGCAGTCGCCCGAGGGCGGCAAGGTCAAGCTCGAGCTCAGCCTGAAATAGCAGGAGCCCCTAATAGGGCATCGGTATTTCCGTGGACACCGCGTAACGCACGCCGCGCCGGGTGCGCGACACACGCGTCACGAATCGCGCGGGCTTGACCACCAGCACGTCGCAGGACAGGTCACCGAGGATGCGTTCTGCCGTATTGCCGATGATGACCCGGCGCAGGCCGGAGCGTGAGACTGCCCCCATGACGACGATGCCGGCTCGCAGCGCGCGCGCGGTCCGCGGAATCGCGTCCGCGGCAGCACCGAGCCTGAGGTGCCGGCGGCTGCGCGGAATCCTCGTCTTGCGCAGGGCGCGGTCGAACGCCTGCTTCGCCTGCGCGTGCGAGGCCGCCGCGATTTTCGCGGCGACGCTCGGGCTCACGCCAATGATCTGCGTCGTCTGGCCGGGCACCGGGACATAGGAATGCATCGCGTGCAGGCGTCCCTTGAGCTGCGCGCACAACTTGGCGCCGGCCTCCAGGATCTCGTCGTCGAGGCCCGCGGGCTTTGCGAACGCGTGCAGCGGATCGATCGCGGCGAGGACGCGCGGACGCTGCCACTTCCGGCTCGACTTGACGATGAGCACGGGCACGGGGCAGGTGCGCAGCAGCTCCCAGTCCGTCAGGTGCAGGAGCCACGGGACCAGTCGCCGGCCAGCGTGCGCCTGCGCCACCACGAGGTCGGCCTTGATTTTGCGCGCGTGCCGCACGATGGCCTCGTGCACGGGGTAGTCCCAGTCCGCGTCGGCCCGCACCTTCAGCTTGCCATTGCCATTGCCGTTGCACAGGCGCGCGGCGCGGCGCTCGAGGCGCTCCAGGTGTGCCTGGCGCAGCTCCTGCCCAAACCGGGCTAATCGCCCGCCCAGGTAAAAGTACGGCGCGGACGTCACGGGCACTGTTATCGCATGGAATAGCACGAGCTCGGCGCCGAAAGCCTCGGCGAGGCAGGCGGCCTTGTGCACGGCCGGCGAGGACCGCGCACCGGGGTCCTTGACGCCGACCAGGATGCGACGAATGGCTTTCATTTATCGTCCGGCCGGTCGCCCGGCTTCGCGTCGTCGCCGATCTTCCCGAGGTTCTTCTTGACGTCGCGCAGCGACACGCTGCCCTCGAGCGAGCGCGCGAAAGCGCTGACGAAGGCGTTGCGCAGCACGCTCACGACGGTCTCGAGGATTCCCGCGTCCGGGTTCTCGATCCTCCCGCTGAACGGAATGCGCGCCGCCACCTGCTCGGTGTCCTCGTCCTCGAGCACCTCGGCGGCGAAATCCACGATGCCCTCCCAGAGCCGCTTGAACGGGTTCTCTTCCGGTTCTCCGCTCCGGTAGATGTCCACATTCTTCATGATAGGCTTGGCATAGCCGCGGAACCGGCCATCGGCCGCGGCGAGCTCTGTGTAGAGCTCGAAGTTCCCGGCCTCCGCGTCAGCCTTGATGTACTCGCGCAGCCACGGGTTCACCTTGGGCAAGTGCACGCCTTTGACCGTCAGGTTGACGTCGAAGGTCGGTGAGGGCGCGAGCGGGTTCGCGCTGCCGGCGACAGCCGCCGAGCCATTCCCAAGCACGACGGCGGTGGCCTTGAAGCCGGCGAAAGTCTCCTTGCCGCTCTCGACGACGTTCGTCATGTTCGTGATCTCGCCGTCGATGTTCGAGGCCTCGAGCGCATCCTTGGTCGCGATGCCCGGCGCGCGGAACGTCGCACTGCCGTCGTGCACGACGATGGTGTTGAAGCGGAAGGGGGAGAGCTTCTCGAGTTCGTCCGCCCAGTTGACCTCAGTGCCGAGCTGCGACTGATCCTTCGCGTCCGAGCGCACGAGATTGATCCGCGGCCCCCACATCTCGCACTCCGAGACGAGCCGGCCTCGCAGCAGGCTGCGCCACTCGACCGAAAAATCGATGCGTTCCCCGTCGAAGAACGGCTCCGCCTGCTCGATGCCGGTCTTGACGATGCGGACACCGTCCACGCGATAAGCGCCGCGCCAGAGCGCGAGGTCCACGTCCTCGACGTGGCCGTCGTAGGATTCGAGCGCCATCAACTTGCGGTTGACCTGGTCCTTGACGACGTATGGCAGCGCCGCTCGCGCCGCGACGAGCACGACGACAAGGATGCCAACGGTCCAGAGAATTTTGTTGCGTCGCGTCATGGCGAGATGCTTTCGTTCGTCGTCGGGGGATCGGCCGTCACCCGGGAGCCGCCGAGGCAGGCGGTGAATTCCGCGCCGAACAGGAATATCTGCGCGGAGTAATAGAGCCAGAGCAGGAGCGCCGCAAACGAGGCTGCCGCACCGAAGGCCGTGGGCTGGGCCGAGCGCGCCAGGTAGTAGCTGATCGCCCAGCGCCCGAGCTGGAACAGCAGCGCCGTCACCAGGGCGCCCCAAAGGATCGGCCGCCAGGCCAGTCGCTTCGCCGGCAGGTAGCGGTAGATGACCGCGATCAAACCGGCGATCAGCGCGAGCGAGATCACGAAGTCGATCGCCGCGGTGAGGGTCACGAGCTCGCTGTAGCGCTGCGCGAGATAGCTGCGCAACGCCGACAGCGCCGTGGAGACCGACAGCGAGACGAGGAGCAGGAAGCCGACGGCGAGGATGAGGCCGAACGAGAGCAGGCGCGACCTTACCAGGCCCTTGATTCCCGCCGGGGCCAGCTTGCGCGCGCCCCAGATTTGCTGGAGTGCCGCTTCCAGCGCGGAGAAAACAGTGGTGGCGCCGACCAGCAGCGTCGCGACGCTGACGGTCGCCGCGACCATTCCGTCGCCGGTCTGCGAACTTCGCATCGCGGTCATGAGAACGCCGGCGGTCGCAGGACCGAACAGGGCCTGGAGTTGCGACCCGAGCTGCGCATGCGCAGTTTCCACCCCCACGATCCAGCCGGTGAGCGTCACGAGGATTACGAGCAGGGGCGCCAGCGAGAAGGCGCAATAGAAGGCGAGTGCGGCGCCGATCGTCGCCGCGCGGTCCGTGGCCCAGTGGCCGACCGCGCATTTCGCCAGGGTCCACGGGCCACGCGTTGGCATTCAATACTTGTAGGGGATCGTGGCGGAACTGGCGGAGCGGACGGGAGGCCGGTACCGTGTAGTCCCCTGCCGCCGGAGTCCTCCCACGTGGTCTTACGTATTGCCGCCGCCGTCCTCTCGCTGCTTGCCTTCACCAGCCATGCAGATCCCGCGCTCGACCGCGCGAAGGAGGTCCTGCAGAAGTCGATCCTGTTCGACGGCCACAACGACTTGCCCTGGACCATTCGCCAGTACAAGGCGGCCCCGGGCGACGTCAACGCCTACGACATCCGCGAAAAAGCGCCGGAAGGCGGGCAGACCGACATCCCGCGGCTGCGCGCCGGTGGTGTCGGCGCCGTGTTCTGGTCCGTGTACACGCCGGGTGAGGCCGCGGGCTCCTTCGCGCGCACGCAGCTCGAGCAGATCGACATCGCGCGCCGCCTGATCGCGAGGTACCCGGACACCTTCACGCTCACGTCCACCGCGGCCGACGTCCGCGCGGCGAAGGCGGCGGGCAAGATCGGCGGCATGCTGGGCGCGGAGGGCGGCCACGCCATCGAGGACTCGCCGGCGCTGCTGCGCCCCTACTACGACCTCGGCGTGCGCTACATGACGCTCACCCACAACAACCACACGAGCTGGGCCGATTCGGCGATGGATCCAAAGCCCGGTCACGGCGGCCTCACGGAACTCGGCGAGCAGGTCGTGGGCGAGATGAACCGGCTCGGGATGCTGGTGGACCTTTCGCACACGCACCCGCAGACGATGCGCGACGCGATCCGCGTCTCGAAGGCACCCGTGATCTTCTCGCACTCGAACGCCTGGGCGCTCTGCAACATTCCGCGCAACGTCCCGGACGACGTCATCAGGATGCTGCCCGCCAACGGCGGCGTCCTGATGGTTTCCTTCGTGGCGGGATTCAGCTCGCAGGCGGCGGCTGACGTCACGCTGCCGGCCATGAAGGAGTACGGCGAGCGTGCGCAGGGCAAGCCCGAGGCCGAGCGCATGGAGATCTACGAGGAAATCCGGGCGAAACTGCGCGCGACGATGCCGAAGGTCACGATCGGGGACGTCGCCGACCACATCGACTACATCCGCAAGGTCGCGGGCGTCGACAACATCGGCATCGGCAGCGACTTCGACGGCAACGACAATTGGCCCGAGGGCCTGTCGGACGTCTCGATGTTCCCGAGCCTGTTCGCGGAGCTGATCCGCCGCGGCTGGTCCGACGAGGACCTCGCCAAGATCGCGGGCGGCAACGTGCTGCGCGCGCTGGAGCGCGCGGAGGCGGTGTCGCGGGAACTGCAGGCGAAGCCGTAGATCCCGTCAGGCCGCCTTGTTGTGCTCGCCGGCTGCGACCGGGTGCGGGACGTTCCAGCCGAAGTACACCTCGACCGCGGAGATGCGCCCGTCGCGGACCGTGAGCACTTCCGCGTTGCGGAACCGCTTGCCGTGGCGGGCCAGGGCCTCGTAGGTAACGAAGACGCGCTCGCCGTCGGCCACGGCGTCGGTCAGCTTGAATTCCTTGAATTTCTCGCTATGCGGCCAGCAGATGGCAAAGAATTTCGCCCGGTCGAGCCCGTTGTCCCAGGGGCTGAAGAAGCGAAAATCGTCCGCGATCAGACGTTCCGCCGCGGCGCGGTCATTTGACTCGACGGCGCAATATAGGGCACGCGCCGTCTCGACGTTCTCGCCTGCGCTCTCATTGGGCCGCTTCGTCACTGAACTCATGGTACGCGAGGCGCCGGCTGACGGCGCCGTTCGCGCCGCCCATCTGTCCGTAGGAGAAATCCGACTCAGCCCCTGCGCTGCCTCGCGTAGTGGCGCCGCGACTTCGCGGCGTTGCCGCAGTCCGCCATGTCGCACCAGCGCCGGCGTCCCGCCTTGGACGTGTCGAGGAACAGCCAGGAGCAGTTCGGCCCGTCGCAGAGCTTGAGCCGCTTTGGCGGATGCGGCAGAACCTCGCTGGCGAAGCGCCAGGCCACCATCGAGGCGACGAGATCGAGACCGTCGGCCTGCGGGTCCAGCACGGCGCCAAGCCGTCCGCCCTCGATGCCGAAGTCGTGCGACTCGGCGCCCGCGAGCCAGTGCTCGCGCAGCAGCTCGAGCGCCTCCGGGGAGGGCGCCTTTCGGGCGGAGATCGCGCTTGCGATCTCGAACAGCGCCTCGCGCAGGCGCTTTGCCTTCACCAGCGCACGCGCCGCCGCCCCGGGGTCGCGCTCGGCCCGGGCGGCGAGGGCGCGCAGCGTCTTCGGCAGCAGGAGCCTGGCCCGGCCCGCCCACTCGAGCAGGCGCGCGTAGCTGTCCAGCCAGTCGCGCGGCTGTACGTCCCGTCCCGTCACCGTGTTCACGAAGTCGAGGGCGGCATCGCCTGCGATGAAGTCGGAGGCGGTGAAGTGGTGGGGCTCGATAACCGGTAAAAGCTCATTCACAGGTTGACGTCACATGTAACCGATGTAATACTGATTGTAGGTTATGGGACTCAGCCGCCGCCACTTCAGCCTGATTGCCGGCAGCCTGCTGTTCGCCGGCCGGCACGCGCGGGCCGAAGCGCCGGCGCCCCCGGCAGTCCGCCTCGTGCTTGCGCCGTCGAACCTCGGGCTGCGCCCCGAGAACGGCAAGGAGCCCGGCACCTGGCAGGCGCCGCGGGTCCTCATGACCGCGGGCCTGCGCCATGCGGTCGCAGCCTCGGAAGTCATGTGCCTCGAGCGTCCGCTCTATGACTTCGAGCCACAGGCCGGCACGCGGATGCGGAACGGCCAGACGCTGCGCAGGTTTTCGCTGGAACTCGGGCAGACCGTGCGCGCGGCCCTCGAGTCACGCCACTTTCCCGTCGTGATCGGCGGCGACTGCGGGATCCTGCTCGGCTGCCTTCATGGATTGCGCCTCTCTGGCGGGCGCGGGCTCGTCCACGTGGACGGACACAGCGACTTCACGCAGGCGAAAAGCTATGCGACGCTCGAGACGCTCGGCGCGGCCGCGGGCATGGACCTGGCGCTCGCGAGCGGGCGAGGGGAGCCGCTCATGACCGAATGGCCCGGCATCGAGGGGCCGCTCGCCGCGGACGCCGACATCGTGCAGGTCGGCGAGCGCGGCGCCGGCGACGCATGGTTCCAGGAATTCTATGGCGACATCCTCTCGACCGAGATCACCCGGCTCAACGTGCAGGACGTGCTCGCCGAGGGCATTGACGCCGCCGTACGCAGAGTGCTTACCCGTCTCGAAGTCCGCGGCCTCGACCGCGCCTGGGTTCACGTGGATCTCGACGTGCTGGACCAGAAGGTCATGCCGGCTGTCGATTCGCCGGGCAGTCCCGGCTTCGATTACCAGCAGCTCGCCGCCCTGGTCGGCGCGCTCGCCGCCAGCGGCCGTGTCGCCGGCGTGGACTTCGCCATCTACGATCCCGAGCGCGATCCCGGCCACGCCCATGCGGCGGATCTCGTCGCCTGCATAGCCGCGAGCGTGCGCCCGCGCGCCTCACTCGCCGCCGGCTGAGTCCGGCTCGACGCGCTCGGTGCTCGGCGCGGCGACGAAGGTCGCGGCGCCGGGGACGCAATTCACTTTTACCTTGGCCTTCCCGGCGTCCGGCTTCTCCTTGGGCCAGGCCTTGTCGTCGAGGTGCCAGCGCACGTCCGCCGGCGCGACGATTTCGATCTCGCGCGCGCGTACGCAGCGCAGCTCCGGCAGTTGCCCGCTCGCGAGGTGCATGCGCTTCTCAAGGTAGTCGAGCAGCGGCTGGCGGTCGTCCTTCCCGAGCAAAACGACGTCCAGTTTCCCGTCGCCCGGGAAGGCGTCGGGTGCGAGCGGCAGGTTCGGGCCTACGAAGCGGATGTTCAGCACTTCGACCGCGAAGTATTGGCCGGAGAGATCCTTTCCGTCGGCCTTGATCTGCCAGCGGCGCATCCGTGCCACGCCGACGAGCTCGCACAAGAGGTGCAGCGCGCGGTCCGTCTCGTGGCCGAGCAGGTTCGCGTCGGCGGCGACCTCGTCCTCCCGGTCGATCAGGTCGCCGATCAGTCCGCCGCCGACGCCTTCGACGAACCGACCCTCGCCCCAGGGCGCAACGACCTCCCCGAGGTCGAATGGATGCCGTGCGCGCGGCGACGCCGACCAGCTTTCGATCAGCTCGCCCGCATCGCCGAGGAGGCCGATCGACTTCGCGATGTTGTTGGCCGTGCCGATGGGAATCGCCGCGAACGGCAGCCCGTGCTCGGCGGCGGCGAGTGCGACCCTGCGGACCGTGCCGTCGCCGCCCGCGGCCACGACCAGGTCCGCCGGCTTCTTCAGGAACGCCTTCCAGTCCTCCTTCGTCGAGCAGTGGCGCACCTCGTGGCCGGCTTCGATGATCAGCTCGACCAGGGCGTTCTCGTCCTGGCCGCCGCCGGCGCCCGGGTTGTGAATCAGGGTAATCTTCATGTCATGCGTATCCTCGTCGCCAATGACGACGGCATCCACAGCCCCGGCATCGCAGCGCTCGCGCGCGTAGCATCACGGTTCGGCGACGTGCGCGTCGTCGCGCCCGACGTCGAACAGTCGTCAGCCAGTCACGCTATCACCGCTTCACGTCCTCTGACATACCGCCGGGCATCCCACATCCCCGGCATCGAGGCGTGGCGCGTCAACGGCACGCCGGCCGATTGCGTGGCGCTCGGCGTGCACAACTGGGACCACGTGGACATCGTCCTCTCGGGCATCAATCAGGGCGTCAACCTCGGCAACGGCATGTGGCATTCGGGCACGCTCGCCGCCGCCAAGCAGGCGACGCTTTTTGGCCTGCGCGGCATCGCACTCAGCGCGCCGTCGGCGGGCCCGGACGGTAAGGACGCGGATTACGAGGCACTCGCGCCGCACGTCGAGCGCGTGCTGAAGATCCTGCTGGCCGACGGCTCGGCGCGCCTGTTGAACGTCAACTTCCCGCTGGCGCCCCGCGGCATGACGTGGACACGGCAGGCGGTGAGGCACTACGACGGCCGCATCGTCCCCGGCAAGGACCCGATGGGCCGCAACCACTTCTGGTTCACCGTCGCGCCCATCGAGCAGACCGAGCCCGGCACCGACCTCTGGGCCATGGAGCGCAGCTACATTTCCATTACGCCGCTCAGCCTCGACCTGACCGACCTGCCGGGGCTCACGCGCCTTGCCGAAGCGCAGCCGCTCGATGCGCCGTCCTTCGAGGAACCGACCGAACCGGTCGAGGAAGACGAGCCGGGCTGAAGAGTCGGCGGCCCCTCAGGGCTTGCGCCGCATCCGCAGCTTCGAGGTCGTCGGCGCGCCCGCGAGCTCGAACCCCGCATCCCGAAACAGCGAGTGCGTGCCCGTCCAGGCGAAGGCATTCGGCAGCCGCTGGCCCGGCTTCAGGTTCACCGGATAGCCCTCCGCGATTTTCGCGCCCCGCCGGCGGAGCACCTTGAGCGCATGCGCGAGCAGCGCGCCTGCGACGCCCTGGTCCCGCCAGCCCGCCTTGATGAAGAAGCAGGGGAGTGCCCACACGTCGCCCGAATCCTCGCAGGCGAGCGTCCTTGCCCGGTCCAGCCGCGGAAAATCCCGCCGCGGGCCGTAAGCGATCCAGCCGACCGGCTCCTTCCCCACGAACGCGATCGCACCCCGCGCCTTGCCCGCCGCGACCAGAGCCTTCATCCGCCGCTTCGCGGGCTCGCCTTTCAGGTCATCCCAGCGCTCACCCTTTTCGAGCCGCCAGTGCATGCACCAGCAACCCCCACAGGCCCCGCGCGGACCGAACAGCTCCACGAGCGCCGGCCACAGGGCAGGGGAGAGATCACGTACTTTCAGGTTCGGTTTCAACGCACGCAACCCGAGGAATTGCCTGTAATTTCCGCCGCGGGCGGGCGTACACCAAACCCCGAATCCTCTGATAGAATGCGCGCCCGCAACGCGCCCGTAGCTCAGTTGGATAGAGTACCTGGCTACGAACCAGGGGGTCGGGAGTTCGAATCTCTCCGGGCGCGCCATATCTTTCAGTTATTTATCCCGGCTCGCCACTTCGAGGTACCGGGCCCATGACCGAATTGCGCCGGCGCGCTGGGCTGAAGCATAAGGCTCTATGCCTCTGAGGCTTCACAAGCGAGATCACGCCCACCAACATCAAAAGACAATTTCAGTCGGGATTTGACGCAGGATGCCGCTCTCCATGGAACCTAAATCGATGCGCAATGCTCGTTATCGCGCATTGGCTTTCGCGGCGGCACTTACTTCCGCACTGGTTGTGGCGTTTGTGGACGTTCTCACGGGTTACGAAATCAATTTGGGGCTCTTCTACCTGGTGCCGATCGCATTAGTTACATGGTGGGTGGGGCGAGTCGCCGGCGTTGCTCTAAGCGTGGCTTGCGTCGTCGGTATGTTTATTGTCGACATCCATGTCACTCGCGAGATCCCATTTCCGTCGAACGACCTGATTCCGTACTGGAACTCGGCCATACGACTCGGCTATTTCCTCGTTTTTGTCCAGATTCTGACGGCCCTCAAGTTGGCCCACGAAAGGGAAAGGCTGTCCGCGCGACAGGACTTTCTTACCGGTGTCGCGAACTATCAGTCCTTCTCGGAACTGATGCGACTCGAGCTTGCGCGTGCTCGCCGCTCCGGCCTGCCGCTCTCGATTGCCTACGTCGACTGCGATAACTTCAAGGAAGTAAATGACCGTTTCGGACATAGCGAGGGCGACGACGTGCTTCGTGCGACGGCCCAGACGATGTGCCGGCTTCTTCGTGCTTCAGACGTAGTTGCCCGGCTGGGCGGCGACGAGTTTGCGATGTTATTCAGCGAAACGGGTGCGGCGCCCGCGCGCGACATCATGCAGAAATTACATTCCGAGCTGCTGCAGATGACGCGTAGGCGCAACTGGCCCGTGACCTACAGCATCGGTGTCGTCACGTTCCTCACGCCGCCGGAAGATGCCGACTCCGCCATTCGCGAATCGGATCTTCTAATGTATAACGTCAAGAGGCTCGGTAAAAATCAAGTCGCATACCGCGTGCTGGGCGGCGAAGCCGGCACTGCCGCGGGTAGAAACAGCCACTCGTAGGCACGTGCCTCACAATCATTCATACGGGTACTGCGTCAGGTACCGTGACATGCATACGTGGGCGCCCGACCGACAAAGTAGGCCGCCGATTCAATGCCAGAACGGATCGGTGGATCAAAGTGCGATTGTAACGTTCGTGTGCCAGTGCCCAGATTCGTCGCCTCGGGCGCGCCAAATTCTCTGAAAAGCTTACGCCGTCGCTTGCAGCGGTCAGGGCCCGGATTGAGTGATAGTCTCGGGCAAGTTCATCTTGCGCAGAAACGCCTTGTAGCGCGGATCGCCTGCCAGTTCACTAAACATGTGTTCGCCAACGATTTCGTCGAGGCCAATGTCCTTCTGTTGGTAGGCTCGATCGAGCCATTCCAGAGCCAGGTCATTTTGGCCACGATGCGCGTAGACCTGCGCGATGTAGTACGCGGCTGTGTCCGACCAGGCACCGAGCAGAACATGCAGTGACTTGTCGGCATCCGTCTTTCTGCCAGTGGCCTGCAGAGCAATTGACCGAAACGCGAGCTGCAGCGAAGGGATGGCTTCTCGCTCGGCCTCCTCGAGCGCCGCTGCACTCTTGCCCTGGATGATCAATGTCTTGGCAAGGTACGCATGCGTCCACGCAAAGTCCGGTTGCATTACGAGCAACTTACGAAAGGCGCCTTCCGAATCCGCATATCGGCCGGCACGATAGTAAGTATCGCCGAGGTTAAACATTGCGAAAGGATTCAGTGGGTCGCGCACTAGTGCGGCGCGCAGGTAGCGTTCCGCGTCATCCCATCGGCCGAGCGTGGCCGCCAGTCTTCCAGCTGCATGAAGGGCGTAGGGATCCGACGGGCCTCTCTCCAGCGCCAGAGTCACTTCGGCTTTCGCATTTGTCCAGTCCCAGTCATGGTCGAGATGCATGAAAGCCAGCGTGGCATGCGGCTTAGACATGTTCGGGCTCAGCTGAAGCGACTTTTTCGCGAGCTCGCGCGCCTTCTCAAATGCCTCAAACGAGGGCAGATAGAGATTCTCCGCACTGACCATGTGCACGTCCGCGAGTATTGACCAGCCCATGCCGAATTCCGGGTCGAGTTCTACTGCCTTCGTCGCCAACTCGCCGGCGGACTTCAGGGACTCGGCGGAGTTTCGGCTGTATTCGGTAACAGCGCGGAGGTAGAGCTGATAAGCCTCGAGATTCTCTGTGCCGCCTTCGCGCCGGGTCAGTTTCCCGCCCATCAGCCCAATTTGAAGCGCCTGCACGATGGCATTGGCAATCTCGGTCTGCACCGCAAAGATGTCGGTCAACGGGCGGTCGTAACTCGATGACCACAAGTGGGTGCTGTCGGCCGCGCGAATCAGCTGCGCCGTGATGCGCAGCGTATCTCCCGACTTACGCACACTGCCCTCCAGCACGTTGCTGACGTTCAGCTGCTTCGCGATCTCGGCAATCGGTACGTTCTTGTCCTTGAACGAGAACGAAGACGTCCGTGCGATCACCTTGAAGTCGGGCACCTGGGCGAGAAGGTTCAGTATCTCTTCTGCGATGCCATCCGACATGTACTCCTGATCCTTCCCTGGAGACATGTCGAGAAACGGCAACACCGCAATCGATTTTTCTGGCACCGTCGCAGCAGCCGTCGTAACGGTGGGCGGTGTCGCCTTCCCGAGATCGGGCTCTGAGCCGGGGCCGTATGTCCGCCACGCTAGCCAGCTGAATGCGACTAGTGCTGCCACAGACGCGAGAACGAGTACCGTCCGCCAATGGGATGACTTAGGTAGCACAGTCGCCGCCGCCTGCGGTGCAGCGGGCGGTTGCGGTCGCGACGCCCCTTCGCTTCTCAATAGCCCCGCTATCCTCGCGGCGAACGACGCTGATGCCTCCCCAGCCGGAAGCCTCACCCATTGCGCCTTCAAGAAGGAGTCGGGTACATCAGCGCCGCGTTCTACAATCCGGTCGATGCATACCGGAACAATGAACGCCTTACTGCGACCGATCATGTGGCTACGCTGATCGGCAAGGTCCCACTCGAGTCGGAAATACCCTTCAGGTCTGGCTTCGGTATGCTCAGAAATGATAGGAATGAATAGCCCGCACTCGTGAATCTGTCGGCGAATCTTGTGATCCCATGCATCTCCGCCCCGCAGTTCGTTCTGATCGAACCATACGTTGATCCCCTCGGAACGCAGCGCCTCGCCGATGCGTTGTGCGGCCGGCGCATCCTCGGAGGCATAGCTCAGGAACACGGTTTTAACGGGCTCGGTCACGATACCCAGTCTAGCCCTGTTGGTGGGCTCGCTGGCATTTCGCATGCACGTCGATTGAGTGAGTCCAGTCGCACGGTGAGGGATCACTGGAGGCAGGGCGCGGATGGCTGGAGGGACTTTCCGCGCTCGCCGCATGGGGCTCCGGGCGCGCCAATTACCCAACGAGTTGGCCGGGCGACACTGCAACCGCTGAGCAGCGGACTGAAGAACCGCGTGTTGGTGGCTCGACTTCGGCTCTGATGGTCAGGTCTCGACCGCCAGAGCTGCCTTTGCTCTAAGGAATTCCTCGGCACTCATCAGACGGACGCCGAAGCGCTCGGCGAGTGGCATTCCGTCCCAGGCCGTCTCGCAGATTGTGGTGAGCCAGCTCATCGCCATGAGATTGGCGGCCGGCGGGGAGAAGGGCTCGAGCACGTTGGCCAGCAGGCGGTACACACTCGCCGGCGTGTGGAGTTTCCGGAGCGTGCGTCCCAGGACTCTCTCATAGATTGCGACGACGTCGTTCCACGACAGAACTTCGGGACCGCCGAGATTAGCGACGAGATTGGTTCCGCCCTCAGGTGCCGCGGCGGCGGCGGCGAGAATTGACGCGACGTCGTCGAGGGCAACGAACGCGTGGCGCGTTGAGCCGTCACCAGGCACAAGGGCGATCCCGCGTTGCTCAATTGAAGTCCCGGCTATTGTGAGAAAACCCCGCGCGAACCAGAACGGCCGTCGTAGCGTTGCTGCCTTGGCGCCCCGCAACGGGATGGAGCTACCCATCAAAGCAAACCAGTCGTCCATGAAGAGCGATCCATGGAAGATCGAGTGGGCAAGGCCGCTCGCGCGAATCCGTTCTTCGATCTGTCGCTTGGTCCTAAACGTCGTCACGCGGGCGTCGTGCGGTGTCACGTCCGTGGACATCAGTACGACGCGTCGTACGCCTTCGGCCTTGCAGGCATCGAGCAGGTGTGCATAACCGACGCCCTCGACTTCCGCGAATCCGCCGGCGTTGCGGGGTACGACCACGTTGGCTGTGGCGAGGACCGTGGCGACTCCGCGGCAGGCGGCGGCGAGGCTGTCTCGATCTCGCAAGTCGCCGAATGCGAGCTCGACGTTATTAGCCGGGAATTCTCTCGGTGAGCCCGGCCGCACCAGCGCCCGAACGACGTGTCCCATGCCCACGAGCCGGTCGATGGCCGCCGTTCCCAGCTGACCGGTCGCACCGACGACGAGTATCGGAGCCATTTTTCGCTCCCGAGGTGGGACGACCAATTATGCCTTTCGCGATGGCCCGGGTATACGCAACCGAAGGAACCGGGATCTATCGGCAGGCCACGGGATCGATCGTCTGGGTCTCGACGGAACTGACTTTGGTTAAATTCCTGCTCCACGGAGAAGTGTGCGGGCCCAACATACCGGCCGACATCAACAACTGAGCAGGCGCCAGGAGCCGGCTAACGGGTGGCGCGCGCTCTGTGAGGTGTATACTGCTTTACGCCAATTCTCAGCAATTACCACCAAAAAAAAGAGCCCGCCGAATTTCTGCGGGCTCCAGGTTGACTTGGCCTTCAATAATTTTTGCGCAGTCTATGCGGCCTTGTCCGACTGCTGCGGACGCAGCGATCTGAATCCCGCGCGCATCTCTGACGCGAAGAGCAGCGGTTCTTCCCACGCCGCGAAATGCCCGCCCTTGCCCACCTCGTTGAAGTAGGTGAGGTTCGCGTAGCCGCGCTCTGCCCAGCGCCGGGAGGGCTGGTAAATCTCGCCGGGGAAGACGGTAAACGCCGCCGGGATGGAGAACTTCTTAGGGCCGAAATATGAGGGCTTGTTGTCCCAATAGCTGCGGGCCGCGGAGACGCCGGTGTTTGTCAGCCAGTAGAGGGTAATGTTGTCGAGCACGTCGTCCCGCGTCAGCCGCTCCGGGGGCTGTCCTTTGGTTGGTGTGCGCATCGCCGCGAGGACCGTCGCCGCCGGCTGGTCGTCGCCGTCGCCGTGGTCGATCAGCCACGTTGCGAGGGCGACTGGGGAATCGGAGAGTCCGTATAGCGTCTGCGGACGCGTCGCCATCTCAATCGCGTAAGCGGCGTTCTTGACGAAGAAGCCCCTCAACTTGTCGAGCGCGCGTCGCTCGAGGTCGGAGAGATCGGATGGCGCCGGTGCCTGTTCCCGGTTTTTTGCACGGACCAAGTACTTTCCTAGCCCTTGCTTGTTCGCGACCACGCGCACTTTTGGAAATCCGTTGGCCAAGGGCCGTAGAGGCCGGATTTCTCCGCGGGGCGTGCAGAACCATATGTGCCTCCTGCCGCGAAAAGAAAGGCACCGGCGGTTAGCCGCTGGCTCAACCTACGGCGCACCCAACCGCATCCACAAGTGCGTGTACGACAGCGCCAGCCGGTGCGCGAGTTGCTCGCTGGTGACGCTCGCGCCGTGCCCGCCCTCGATCTCCTCGTAGTAGGACACGTCGTACCCCAGCTCCTCCAGCCGCGCCGCCATCTTGCGCGCATGGCCCGGGTGCACCCGGTCGTCACGCGTCGAGAGATAGAGGAAGACCGGCGGGTAACCCAGCCCCCGCGCCGCGTTCTGGTAGGGCGAGTAGGGCGCGATCCACGCCCATTCCTCGGGCTGTTCCGGATCGCCGAACTCGTCCATCCAGCTCGCGCCCGCGAGCAGCTGGTGGTAGCGCCGCATGTCCGCGAGCGGCGAGCCGGCAGATGACCGCACCGAAGAGGTCGGACGCCGCACCATCGACGAAAGCACCAGCAGGCCGCCGTTGCTGCGGCCCTCGATGCCGAGGCGCTCCTTCAGGTCACCTTGCGGCGATCGAGGTCGGCCGCCACCGCCTCGAAGTCCTCGAAGGAGCGGACGTGGTTCGCCTTCACCGCACCCTGGTGCCAGGCCTCGCCGAACTCGCCGCCGCCGCGAATGTTTGCCAGGACGAAGACCCCGCCGCGTTCGAGCCATGCATTGCCATATGCGCCGTACAGTTGCTCGTAGCTGCCGGAATAGGAGGGCACGAGCGCGTTGCGGAAGCCGCCATACGAGAAGATGTGCGTCGGCCGGCTGCCGTCGAGCACCATGCCCTTCGGCGCCACCTGGAAGTAGGGCACCTGCGTCCCCTCGGTCGAGGTCGCCCAGTGCTGGCTCACCTCGAAGCGGCTGCCGTCGAAGGTCGGTGACTGCTGCTTGACCGGCGCTGGGGCAGGGTCCTGGTCGGCCACGTAGTAGAGCGTCGGCGGGGTTACGAAATCGGCGTCATTTGGCCTATTTCCCTACCTCAGTCGCTGCGGCAAATTCCGACGCTGGAAATTCCAAATGGCGGGGCGATTTTCGACAGCATGGTCATAGCGCTCTATTTTATCGAGCTTGCAAATCGCGACGATGTGCTCCCGGCCGAACTGAAGTGGGAGGTGCTGACAATCTGCGCGCTGAGCGACGGGACGATGGAGGCGGTCCTGCAGCGGAGAATGGAGACCCTGAGGCCGGAGAGGGAACGTTCGGCAAAGGTCATGGAAAAACTGGAAGCCCGCATTATTCGGGCAATAGGTACGCTCGCTGCGTCACTCGACCGGTTCAGCGGCGATCAGCTTCGGCTCGATCGGATCGCGGTTGCCTGCGCTCTGGACTATGCCAGTTTCCGGTTCAATGTTGCGTGGAAGGCGCAGCATCCTTCGCTGGCTTCCTGGTGCGATGCTTTCACGGCACGTCCCAGTTTTACCGATACACGGCCCCGAGCGTAGTCGCGCTTGGCCGGAGTCACCGCGGATTCCAATACATTGAGATTTGTTCGCGCGAGGGATATTTTGACGAAGGACCGGCCGCCTCAGGCGGTGGGGAAAGGGGCTTTTATTTAATGGAAATTGGGAGGAACAGATGAAAATCGTTGGTATGAGTTTGCGCAGCGCAGCCGTGATTGCGCTGGTCGGCGTGCCGGCCATGAGCGCTTTGGCGCAGGAGAAGCCGTGGTACCCATTTCCAGTTGAAGTGTGGGACCCGCCCTTCAACATGGATAGCCCGCGCAAAAAAGTCGACTATACCCCGTCGAGAAGGCAGCGCAGAAATGGAACATCTGCGTCTCCTTCCCCCACATGAAAGACGCCTATTGGATCGCCGTCGACTATGGCGTCGCCGAGGAATCCAAGCGCCTGGGCGTGAAGATGACGCTGCTGGAGGCCGGCGGCTATACCAATCTCAACAAGCAGATTTCGCAGATCGAGGACTGCGTGGCCAACGGCGCACAGGCGGTGATCATCGGCGCCATTTCCTATGATGGACTCAACAATCTGGTGAAGGAGGTCCGCGGCAAGAACATTCCGGTGATCGACGTGATCAACGGCATGTCCTCGCCAGATCTCTCGGCAAAGTCGCTCGTCTCGTTCGGCGAGATGGGATTCAAGGCCGGCGAATATATCGCCAAGATGCATCCCAAGGGCTCGGGCAAGGTCAAGGTGGCCTGGTTCCCAGGACCTCCGGGGGCAGGCTGGGTGGAGGCCGGCAACAAAGGCTTCCTCGATGCCGTCAAGGATACCGACATCGAGGTCGTCGACACCAAATACGGCGATACGGGCAAGGAGATCCAGCTCAAGCTCGTCGAGGACGTGATGGAAGCGCATCCCGACATCAACTACATCGTCGGAACATCACCGACGACCGAGGCGGCCGTGCAGGTGCTGCGCGACCGGGGCTTGCAGGACAAGGTCAAAGTCCTGGCCTATTACTTCACGCCCGGCGTCTATGAGAACATCAAGAAGGGCACGGTGATTGCCGCGCCGACCGACTCGGCGGTGATCCAGGGTCGCGTCGCTATCGACCAGGCGGTGCGCATTCTCGAAGGCAAGGACTATCTCAAGCATGTCGGGCCGGCGCTCTACGTGATCGACAAGACCAATATCGACTACGTTCGACTATCCTTCCTCGCTGGCACCCGCCGACTTCAAGCCGGTCTTCACGGTCGACTGACGGCTGCCGAGGCACGACATGATGCCCGTTTGGGACGATTGGCGCCGCGGCTCCGGATGTTGCTCATTCCGGGGCCGGGGAAATCCTGGGCCTCAAATCCGATCACCAAACGGTTTCCCGGGGTCGATGCTCTCGTCGACGTCGACTTCTCTTTGAGGCGCGGAGAAGCGCATGTTCTGTTCGGCGAGAACGGTGCCGGCAAATCGACGCTCATTTCGCTCGATCGCCGGGGTGGAAGTGCCGAGCACCGGCAGCATCACTATAATGGCAAAGAGATTCAGCTGCGCTCCGTTTACGAAGCGCGGCAGCTTGGCATCAGCGCCGTGTTCCAGGAATTTTCCCTCGTTCCACAGCTGACCGTCGAGGAGAACATGTTCCTTGGCGCAGAACTCACCAACGGGCTGTTCCTCGACAAGGCGGAAATTCACCGCAGCGCGACGGAAATTCTCAAACGACTCGGCTTTTCCCCTCGATCCCGAACAGCGCGTGGCCTATCTGTCGCGCGCCGAACAGCAGATGGTCGAGATCGCCAAGGCGTTCCGGGCACAACCCGCCTTCGATCCTCATCTTCGACGAACCCACCGCCTCGCTCACCGAGCGTGAAACCGACCGGCTTTTCGCCCTCATCGAGCAGGCGAAAAAGCAGGGCGTCGGCATCATCTACATTACCCATCGCATGGGCGAGATCCGCCGCATCGGCGACCGCATCACGGTGTTGCGCGACGGGCGCAAGATCGCCACCCTCGATGCCAAGACCAGCAACGACGACCAACTGATCGAGCTCATGACCGGCCGCGCATTGCGCAGATCTTTCCGGAGATGCGCTTTCGAGCCCGGGCCGGCCGCTCCTCAAGTGCGCGGCTCATCGCTCGCCGCGGCGGGCCGTGCGCGACATCTCCATCGAGGTACGGGCGGGAGAGATCGTCGGCATTGCCGGTCTCGTCGGCTCCGGCAAGTCCGATGTCGGGCGCGCCTGCTTCGGTCTCGAAAAGCTGCCATCGGGAAGTATTACTTTGCCGGGAGACGGATATTACCGGCCTCTCGGTAAAGCAGCGACATGCTGCGCGCGGCATGTTCTACGTCCCCTCCGACCGGCGCGCGGAAGGACTGATGCTGGTGCGCGGGGCGCGGGAGAACATTTCGCTTGCCTCCCTCGACCGGCCCGAGTTCTCCCAAGGCCCCGTTCCTCAACCGCGGCGCAGAGGAACGGCAGACCACGCACAGGCTCGCCGAGCAGGTCGAGCTGAGGCCGCTCGACACTGGAACGCGACCTTGAGCACTTCTCCGGGGGCAACCAGCAGAAGGTGATGATCGCCAAGGCCCTGAGCCGGGAAGTGAAGCTCTTCATCTTCGACGAGCCGACCGTTGGCGTCGATGTCGGCACCCGGGTCGCCATCTACGGCTTTATCCGCGATCTTTGCGAGGCCGGCGCGGGCATTCTGCTCATTTCCTCCGACCTGCCCGAGATCCTGCACCTGACCAACCGGACCTATGTCATGTATCGTGGCGAACTGCGCGCCGAGCTCACCGGCGGCACATCACACAGGAGAACGTGCTGAGCCATTTCTTCGAGAAGGAGGCGGCCTGATGAGCACACGGGTCGAACCCATCAGCAAGTGCCGGACAGGACGCATTCACGGCTGGCTCAAGCTCGCTTTCGTGCGGCTAGGCGTGCTGCCGTTCCTGCTGCTCATCGCCGTCGTCGTCTTCGCGCTGATGTCGGGAATTTCCTCACCATCAACAACCTGCTCAACGTCGCGCGCCAGTCGACCTATCTGACGATGGTGGCCATGGGGCAGATGCTGGCGTTGCTGACCGGCGGCTTCGATCTTTCGGTCGGAACGATCCTGGCTGTTACCTCGGTTGTCGGCGCGCTTGGCAATGTCGAGCGTCTTTCGCCGCCTATCCCGACCTGGTATGGCTCGCGATCGCCTGTGGGCATGCTGGCCGGCTTTGTCGCCGGCCTCGCGATCGGCGTCGTCAACGGCGTGGGCGTCGCGCTGTTCAACGTCTCGCCCTTCATGATGACGCTCGGGCTCGCCTCGATCGGCTTCGGCATCGCGCTCTACCTCACCGGCGGCGTGCCGGTCTATGGCATGCCCGGCAATTCGGCTCGATCTTTGGCTTTGGCCACCTGTTCGGGATCCCGGCTCCGATCTATGTCACGGCCGCTATTCGTGGCGATCATGTATGTGGTGCTGAACTGGACGCGGTTCGGGCGCTATCTCTATGCGGTCGGCGGCAATCATCAAGGCCTCCCGGCTTTCCGGCATCAACACCCGAAGACGCTGTTCCTCGCCTATGTGCTGTGCGGGGCGCTCACCTCCATCGCGGGTCTCATGCTCACGGCTCGGCTGGAAACCGGCGAGGCCAACATCGGCGCCTCCATGCCGCTTGAATCGATCGCCGCCTGCGTCATCGGCGGGGTGAGCCTGCGAGGCGGCGTCGGCAGGCTGAGCGATGTCGTGCTCGGCGCCATCTTCATCGGCCTCGTGCAGAACGGCATGAACCTCGCCCGCATCGACTGCTATCTGCAGACCGTGGTCATCGGCGCCTTGCTCATCCTGGCGGTGGTGGCCGACCAGTTCCAGCGCTCAAGCTCGTCGCAGAGCTCGCGCGATCTGAGGAACGAGATCAGCATGTGAGCTGCTATTCGCGTTCGGAGAAACGCGCGCAATTTGCCAAAGATTTGGCACCGGATGCACATCGTCGAAGCGTTCTCGCGACGAGAGCATCGAGAGCGCCGTTAGGAGGTGGTCATGACGATCATCAATTGCGACATGGGCGAGGGCTTCGGCCTCTATCAAATGGGCGACGATGAGACGATCATGCCGCTGATCACCGTCGCCAATGTGGCCTGCGGCTTCCATGCCTCCGACTTCAATCACATGCGCAAGACCGTGAGGCTTGCCAAGCAGCACGGCGTGAAGGTCGGCGCCCATCCCTCGCTGCCCGATCTCCAGGGCTTCGGCCGGCGCGAGATGAAGATCGGGCGCGAGGAGCTCGCTAACTGCATCATCTATCAGGTCGGAGCGCTCAAGGGCTTTCTCGAGGCCGAAGGCATGCCGCTGAACCACATCAAGCCGCATGGCGCGCTCTACGGCATGGCGGCGCGCATGGAGGAGATGGCGCATGCCGTCTGCGACGCGGCCGACGTGTTCAAGGTGCCGCTCATGGGCATGATCAACACCTGCCACGAAAGATCTACACGGCCCGGGGCCACAACTTCATCGCCGAGTTCTACACCGATCTCGACTATACCGACGACGGCTGCCTATCATCACCCGCGAGCATGAGGCCGGATCCGACGGATGCGGCCGACCGCTCGCTGCGGGCCATCAAGGAAGGGAAGGTCAAGAGCGTGGGCGGCAAGGATGTGGCAGTCAGGGCCGATGCGATCTGCGTTCATTCCGACACGCCCAATGCGGTGGCGATCGCGATTGCCGTCCGGGACGCCGTCAAACCGTATCTCAAGGCCGCATAGCTCAGAGCAGAGGGGAGACACATGGCCATCAGACATCTCCTTTCGCCGCTTCCTGGAACCTTCTACCGCAAGCCGGCGCCCGACCAACCCGCCCTACAAGAACGAAGGCGACAGCGTCGCTGTCGGCGACGTCATCGGTCTCATCGAAGTGATGAAGTCCTTCAACGAGGTGAAGGCGGATACCGCCGGCAAGATCGTCAGGTTCCTCGCCGAAAACGAGGATGCCGTCATGGCGGGTCAGCCGTTGGCGGAGATCGAAGTTTGCCTGAGGCCATGGCCATCGACAAGCTCCTTATCGCCAATCGGGGCGAAATCGCCGTGCGGATCATTCGTGCGGCGCAGGAGCTCGGCATGCGCACCGTTCAGGTCTACAGCCAGGCCGATAAGGATTCGCTGGCCGTTCAGCCTGGCGGATGAGGCGGTGGAGATCGGCCCGCCGCAAGCGAGCCAAGTCCTATCTGAACATCGACGGCATTCTCGATGCGGCGCGCAAAACGGGTGCCGATGCCATCCATCCGGGCTATGGCTTTCTCGCCGAGAATGCCGATTTCGCCGATGCGCGTCGAGGCGTGCAGGCCTGATCTTCGTCGGGCCGACGGGCATTCGATCAGGCTGCTCGGCAACAAGGTGGCGGCGCGCGCGGCGGTCGCAAGGAGGCAGGCGTGCCCACGGTGCCGGGCAGCGACGGACCTATCGGACGCGCCGCTGAAGCACGAGCTGTTGTGAAGGCACCGGTTTTCCGGTGATGATCAAGGCGGCGGCAGGCGGCGGCGGGCGCGGCATCAGGCATCGCGCATAGCATGGAGGAGCTCGAACGGCTCATGCCGCAGGCAAGGGCCGAGGCTCAGGCCGCTTTCGGCGACGGCAGCCTCTACATCGAAAAAGCTGATCGAGCAGGCCCGCCACATCGAGGTGCAAGTTCTGGGCGACGGCAGAGCGCGTCGTCCACTTGCTTCGAGCGCGAATGCTCGCTGCAGCGGCGACGGCAGAAAGTGTGGGAGGAGGCGCCTCTCCCTCGTTTCGCCGGATCTTGCGCCGACGCCTGTGCGACGCCGCCGTTGCGCTCGCTGCAGCGGTGAAATACCGAAGCGCCGGCACGCTGGAGTTTCTCTATCGATGACGGCAGCCGTGAATTCTATTTTCTCGAGATGAACACCCGCATCCAGGTCGAACATCCCGGTGACGGAGTTCATTACCGGCATCGATCTCGTGCGCGAGATGATCAGGATTGCCGCCGGCGAATCCGCTGCGCCTCCGCCAGGAGGAGATCAAGATGAGCGGCCATGCGATCGAGGTCCGCATCAATGCCGAAGATCCGAGCGCAAATTTCGCGCCGTTGCCGGGCACGGTCAGCGCGTTGCGCATTCCCGGCGGGCCAGGCGTGCGCTTCGATACGATGCTTTACAGCGGCTATTCGGTGCCGCCCTTCTATGACTCGCTCCTCGGCAAGCTCATCGTGTGGGACGAGGACAGGCCAAGCGCGCTCGAACGGCTGAAGCGTGCGCTGGGCGAGCTCGAGTCGGCGGCATCAAGACCACCAAGCCGCTGCATCAGGCTTTGCTGCCGAAACGACGATGTTCGGGCGGGCAGATTTCGACACGGGATGGCTCGAGCGCTGGATTGCCGGCTATTACCCGGTGCCGATTGGGGAGGTTGCAAACAGATGAAGGAAGCCCGCTATTCGTTTGGTGGCGATGAGCATATTTTCGTCGAGCTCGATGAAGAAATGTCGCTCGAGGCATTTTTCAAGGGTCTGTCGATGACAAATGCCGTTCGCGACAGCAGGTTCAAGGGGGTGAGCGAAATATGCCCGGCCAATGCCTCATGCCAGATCAAGTTTGATCCCGACTTGATCGCGCCTGAGGATATGCTCAAGCGAGCTCAAGAAGCTCGAGGTTTCCGCCGACAAGGCAAATTCAGTGCTCAAGACGCGGATCATCGAAATACCGGTTTTCTACAACGATCCGTGGACGCGGGAAACGCTGATGCGTTTCCGCGAACGCCATCAGGACCCGAAAAGCACCGACATCGAATATGCGGCGCGGATCAACAAGCTCGGTTCGGTGGAGGATTTCATCGATGCGCATTCCGGCTCGCCGTGGTTCGTGTCCATGGTGGGATTTGTTGCAGGCCTGCCGTTCCTCTATCAAATGGTAGACCGCTCCCGGCAGATCGAAGTGCCGAAATATTTGCGGCCGCGCACCGATACGCCGAAACTCACCGTCGGCCATGGCGGATGTTTCGGCTGCATCTATTCGGTCAGAGGGGCAGGCGGCTATCAGATGTTCGGCATCACGCCCATGCCTATTTACGACCCAACCAGAAGATCAGCTATCTCAGGGATTTCATGTGTCTGTTCAAACCGGGTGACATCGTGAAATGGCAGCCGATCGACCGTGAGGCCTATGAGCAGATGGTCGGCCGATGTCGAAGCCGGCCGCTTCGTGCCGCGCATGCAGAACGTAACCTTTTCCCTCGATGAGTTTCACAAGGATATCGACGGCTATAATCGCAAGATCGAAGGGGTGCTCCATGGCCATTGATCATCAGGCTCCCGGACTGGCCACGACTGTTCAGGACCTCGGGCGGCCCGGTTATTACAATATCGGAATTCCGCTTTCCGGCGGGATGGATCGGTTCGCGCTGCGGGCGGCAAATATGCTGGTGGGCAATGAGGAAGGGGCGGCCGTTCTCGAGGCTGTTTTCATGGGCCCGGAGGTTGAATTCACCGATGACAGGCGGGTGGCCGTCACCGGCGCGGAGCTGCCGCCAAAGGTGGATGGCCAGGCGCAACCGACCTGGACATGCTTCACCGTGAGGAAGGGCCAGGTGCTCTCCTTCGATTATCTCAAGACTGGCGCGCGCGCCTATATCGCTGTTTCCGGGGGTGTGGACGTGCCACGTGGTGCTCGGCAGCCGCTCCACCTATCCGCTGGGCGGCCTTGGCGGGCACGAAGGCCGAAAACTGCTGGCGGGAGACAAGCTTGCGCTCGGCCAAGGCGGCCGAGCGGTGAAACCCGGCCGGTCGGTGCCCGCTCATCTGCGGCGGGGGCCCGGGACTTCGGTAGAGCTGCGAATGCTGCCTGGACTTTATTGGCATCGAATTACCGAGGACTCGGGATTGCATTTTTTCGAGGACATATGGAAAGTCGCACCCGAAGCCGACCGAATCGGCTACCGGTTCAGAGGTGGCCGCAAGCTGGAATTCGTTCCTCGCGCGGCAGCCGTTTGGCGCGGGATCCGATCCATCCAATATCGTGGATGCATGCTATCCCTATGGATCGATACAGGTACCTGGAGGCACCGAACCGATCGTCCTGCATCGCGATGCCGTTTCCGGGGGAGGGTACATGATGGTCGGCACGGTGATTTCGGCCGACATGGACCTCATAGGCCAGCTGCAACCGCATATGCCGGCCAGATTCGTGAAAACGGATATGAAAGGCGCTATGCAGGCGCGCAGTGATCGGCGTAAATTGCTGAATGAAATGAGAGCGGCGCTGGAATAGCCGCATATAAAGGAGACAAGGACGTGCAGACCTCGTTGGTGGCAAACCTGTGGCCACAAGCTCGGACGAGCTGGTTGGGAAAAATCGCGCTGGTCGTTTTGGGGACCGCATTGCTGACATTGTCGGCGAAGATAAAGGTTCCATTTTACCCAGTTCCGATGACGATGCAGGTGTTTGTCGTGCTGGCGCTCAGCCTTGCATTTGGATTTCGGCTCGCGGTGGCGACCGTGCTTTTGTACCTCGTAGAGGGTGCGGCCAATCTGCCGGTTTTCGCCGGAACGCCGGAGCGGGGCTTGGGGATCGCATATATGATGGGCCCGACGGGCGGGTATCTCCTGGGCTATGTGCTTGCGGCAGCTGCCGTGGGCTGGCTGGCGGATCAGGGATGGGACCGGCATTGGGCGAAGGCGATATTGGCAGCCTATGTGGGTCTTATGCTGATCTATGTGCCCGGCCTGCTGTGGCTCGGAAGCCTCATCGGCTGGAGCGATGTTCTGCAGAAGGGGTTCACGCCATTCATCCTGGGCGATCTGGCAAAGATGCTCATTGCCGCTCTGGCGGTTGCGGGAGTTTGGCAAATCACCAACAGTCAAGCCGCGCGGCTGGAGTAAACACAAATGCATACAACTTCCGCCGGCTTTTCGCCTCCGGGTTGAAGGAGAGGTGGGAGGCTGGCCCTCCTAGGTGCCTACTTCGAAGAGTAGGACTGGTGCCCACTTCCATTAATTTCGAGAATTAACTGAGTGGGACTGGTGCCCCCCAGCTGAGGGGCAAAAGACGGAGGCTCGACAGCGCTCCCACCGCCGTCCGTACCTGCCAAGGTGCCTCGGGGACCCTGGGACAGACGGCAGCTGCTCCACGTATCAACTGAAGAGGTGAGGCTTCGCGATGACCGCCTCCTTCACGGAGCAGATGCTGACCATATACACACATCTAGGAATGTTGTCAAGAGGAAAGTTTTCCCCTCTCCCTATTTTTCTTCGTCACCCTGACGAGAGTCAGGGTCCAGCTTAGGAGGCCGCAAGCCGGATCCGGCTCGATCCGACAAGGGGGAGAAGGCGAAAAGGCCACTCGTGCGCCCATCCTGAGAGCCCGGAGAGGAACCGCTCAGCCGCTCACATCGACCAGCAATTCGGTTGGGCCGGTTTTCGAATTGATCGTCCATCCTTCCGTTGCGAGATCGAAAGGGCAGGATGAGACGACGCAGATCAAATCCATCAATGCGTGCATTTCAACATAAGCCCCCGGCGGCACAGGATTGGGCGGTGAAACCAGCCTGCCGTCGGGCTGGAATCTGAGTGTTGGTAAAGAAATTGATGGGCTGGGGGACCACATCGATCTGATGTCCGAGCCGGCGCATCGAGACCGCGAGATTTTCCGAACAGCTCGCATGGGGGCCTTCGTAACCGAAAAATTCATATCGAAACTGGTCGCAGGCCGCGAGCATCATGTCGTGCATGCCGTCAGCCCCATCTTCAATGATCGTCAGCATCGGCCGCCGAAATCGGGACAGGAACGTGTAGCCTTGGCGCGGTTTGATATTGAACGCGGTTACCCAGCTGTGGGGGGCGGACAGCCATTCGGCCCGATCATCAGCATTATAGGCGAAGAAGTCCGCAGCTTGAGCTCCTTTGGGAGTCGTTATCCTTATGCGCTGGTCCGTCTTCACCAGAACCGCGCGCCCTTCGCGGGGAGGTATTGTCAGGCGCAATGGCGTTGCTCTGCAGATCAAGGGCCGTCACGCGGGTCGCCGACCTCCATCTGCTCGGGATCGTCGTTGTGTTGATCCGATCGATTTGCATCGCCTGGTTCCCGTCTCGCTTTATTCGCTTCCCCTTGGTCCTCGGACTCTCCAGGCAGGTCGGGCGCAAACATCACGCCCTCGCGATTAACCAACCAGTCTATGTGGGCCATTTGTCTTCCTCCGCCGTGGCCGTCAACAGGGGTAAACGACCTGAGAAGCCTTTCAGTTCCTGGGCTTGGGAAGGAACGCCGGTAAGCCGGCGGCGTTGAATCGGAATGCTTGAGAGGCCAATTTGAACCGCGATCGTGCAGAACATCACCAGGGAACGGCGCTTATAGTAGAGGATGAGCCGCTCATCCTGCTCGAACTTCGAAAAATGCTTCTCGAGCTTGGCTGGAAGGTTGTCTATTCGGCCGGCGATCTCGACGAAGCGGAGAGGCTCGCTACAAACGCCACAGCCAATTTGGGAATCCTCGATATGAACCTGAAGGGCCGGTCGAGCACCAGTGTGGCGGAAATTCTGAAGAGCAGACAGATCCCCGTGATCGTCGCCAGCGGCTACAGCCAAGACATCATCCAAGCTGCTTTTCCGGGGGTGGTATTCCTGCAAAAGCCTTATCTCGCAGCTGACCTGCAACGCGCCATCATACGGGCGATGCCTGATCTGGAGCGGAAATCCGCTTAACCTCCTTTCCATCAAGGTGACATGGCGCCGGCGCAGCCGGGCCATACGCGGGTAGCGCTTGTGAGACCGGCTGTTTGGCGCTATCGGCAATGTAACAGATGACGGAGCGCAAAATGGTCCGACCGCCGTTTGATGCATCGGAATATCAGCAGCGGCTCACAGCAGTACGGCAGGAGTTGAATGGACGCGGTCTCGATCTGCTCGTCGTGACGGATGTCGCCAATCAGCATTATTTGACTGCCTATGACGGGTGGTCGTTTTATACGCCACAGGCGGTGATCATTCCTCTCTCCGGTGAGCCCTATTGGGTGGGGCGCGCGATGGATGCGGCCGGCGGAAAGCTCACGGCGTGGATGAGCCAGGATCATATCGTGGGTTATCCCGAAGATTACGTCCAGCAGGCGGACCGTCATCCGATGGACTGGATAGCCGCGTGGATGGCCCGGAATGGCTGGGGCGCGGCGCGGATCGGGATCGAGGTGGAGAGCTATTATTATTCACCAAAAGCGCACAGCCGCCTCACCGCCGGTCTGCCGAATGCGCGCTTCATCGAGGCGGACCTGCTGGTTAATCGGATCAGGGCCAAAAAAACTCCAGCCGAGATCGCATATATGCGAAAGGCCGCCAGAATTGTCGAATCCGCCATGCGCAAAGCTTATGAAGTCATCTCGCCGGGGGTTCGGGAATGTGATGCGATTGCGGAAATTTATGCGACGCAGATCGGAGGACAGGCCGGATATGCCGGCGACGTAACCGCGTTGCCGCCCACCATCCTGGCGGGTGAAAACGCCTCGGCCCCGCATATTCTATGGGGCGAGCGGCGGTTCGGCGCGGAGGAAACCGTGGCGCTCGAGCTTGCAGGCGCGTGCCGGCATTATCATGCCGGACTGGCAAGAACACTGCAGCTGGGCAGGATGCCGCCGAAAGTGGTGGAGGTGGCGAAAGCAGTCCTCGAAGGGATGGAAGCGGTTGTCGAGCGCATCAGGCCCGGTGTCAGCGCCGAAGACGTGCATGAAGCGTGGCAGGCGATCATCGGCCGTTACGGGCTGAAGAAGGAGTCACGGATCGGCTATGCGATGGGCATAGGCTATCCTCCCGATTGGGGCGAGCATACAATCAGCCTGCGGCCGGGCGACCGGAGCATTCTCGAGCCCGGCAACACGGTTCACTGCATCTTGGGCATGTGGATGGAAAGCTGGGGTCTGGAGGTTTCGGAAACCATATTGGTGACCGAGCAGGGTGCCGAGTGCCTGACGCAGTTTCCGCGCGACGTTCATATGAAGTGAGGATAGCAAGCCAGCAATGTCCGACCGTCACCTCATCGACCGCACGATCCGGTTTCGGCGCCATTTGCACCGTAACCCCGAGCTTTCCAACAGCGAGACGGAAACACAGGCTTATATTCGCGACGAACTGGCTGAGATCGGGCTCACCAATATCCGCGAGGTGGCTGGTACCGGCATTGTCGTCGATGTGGTGGGAACGGCCGGGCCATCCAACCGAAAAATCGCCATTCGGGCCGACATTGACGCGCTGCCGATCGCGGAAGAAACGGGGCTCGATTTCAGCTCGGCGAAGCCAGGCGTCATGCACGCGTGCGGCCATGATGCGCATACGGCGATGGTGCTTTCAGCGGCGGCAAAACTTCACCAGGAGCGAGAAGGATTTCGCGGAACGGTGCGGCTCATCTTCCAACCGGCGGAAGAGGCGGAGCCGCTCGGCGGGCGCCGCATCATCGAAGCCGGGCTCCTGGAAGATGTGGATGCCGCTGTCGGCATTCATGTCGATCCTTATCTGGAGGTCGGAAAGATTGCCGTGGCGCCGGGAAGCTATACGCTCGCTTGCGATATTTTCGACATCGAAGTGAAAGGTTCATCGGCACATGCGGCCAAACCTCACGAAGGCATCGATGCGATCGCGATCGGCTGTGCGATCGTTGCGGAATTGCAGAAGATCGTTTCGCGCGAAACCGACGCGCTGGCTAGCCTCATCATCTCGGTGACGGGGTTTTCGGGAGGGGGCGCCTATAACATCATTGCCGATCGGATCCACATGAAAGGAACCGTCCGTTCCAGCAGCGGCGATGTCCGCTCCCATGCGCATGCCCGGATAAGGGAGATTACCGAGGGTGTCGCGCGGCTGCATGGGGGTGCTGCAGCCATTCGGTTCGTGACGGGTGAGCCGCCGGTTACCAATGATGCCGAGATGGTGGAACTCATCGAAAGGTCGGCGAGGGAAATTATCGGCGAAGGCAACGTCCAGCGCCTCGGCGGGTGGAGTGCTGCGGATGATTTCGGCTTCTACAGCGAGATCAGGCCGGCCGTTTATTTCCGTCTCGGCGTGCGCAACGAAGCAAAGGGAGCGGCCTATCCGCTGCATCACCCAAAGTTTCAGATCGATGAGGATGCGCTGCCGATCGGCGTGAGTACCCTGGTGTTGGCGGCTCGGACGTTCTTGGCTGGATGAGCGGCAGAGCGTGTCACGCGAATCACCCTTCTCCGATTATTACCGAAACTGGTTAACAATCTCTAAAAGCCCTATGTCACTCCCGTCGCAAGCCGGGGCGATGGCGCCAAAGGCTGATGTTTTCCGCGTCAATCAGCGAATCGCTGCTTTTGGAAATCTCGATTATCAGCAATGACTTAGCTAATAAGTCTGGTTTCTTGCCCTGGACGTCTGTTGTATTTGAGCAACGTTCCTCGGAAAAGGGCGTCACTTGGGGCCAAAGCTCTGAAAAGTAATGGACTAGCCTCTCTTAAAAAACGAGAGTTTTGCAATCAACGTTCGCCATGCAGGGGAGTGAACATCATGACGCGGTCTGTTGCTGGAGTATCCGGTCTCAGGATTAAGGCGTTACTTACGGTTTCAACAATTGCAGCAGCATTCGCGTTCGCCGGCGCCGTCAGCGCTGCCGACATCGCTGTCGAGCCTGAACCCGAAGTGGTTTCCGATTGGACAGGCTTCTTTCTCGGCGTGCACGCCGGTGTGGCAGGCGGCCGTTTCGAATATCCAGTGGATATAGACTGCTTCGACGGCAGATGCGAAGACGGTTTCAGTATTCTCGATTCCGAATTTGAGCTTGATTCCAGCGGAATTTTCGCCGGTGGCCAAATCGGTGTCAACTGGCAGGTCGAAAATTTCCTTCTCGGTGTCGTGGGAGACATCGCTTGGACGAATCTTGAGGGAAATCTTGAAGCCGACGGCACTGTTCTTGAGTCAGTCGACTTCGACTTCTCCGCTGGTTCGGAAGTCAACTGGTTTGGCACGATCCGGGGTAGGTTGGGGTGGCTATGGACGCCAACGTTTATGACTTACGTCACAGGCGGTGGCGCGTTCGGTAACATCGAAGCCTCTGCGCATCTTGATATCGATAATAACGAAATCTTCGACGTAAGTGATGATAGCACGGAATGGGGCTGGACCGTGGGCGGGGGCGCCGAGTACAAGATTACCGAGAACCTGACGTTCCTGGCCGAGTATCTATTCATTGATCTAGGAAAGCGGAATCTCTTCAACGAGACGTTCGAAGGCCAAGAAGTGGATATTGAGCTGAACATCGACGAAGACACCCAATTCCACACCCTGAAAGCAGGGTTTAACTGGCTGTTCTAAAATAAACGAAGGGATTTCGAGGGCCCCGAGGACGATCCGTCGGGGCCTTTACTTTTGGTCGACCGGAATTGATCCAACCCGCGCCAAAAGCTGTTACGAATGGCGTGTCACGATGCGAGCTGTCGAGTTTTTTCCACAAGGGCACGGGCAATCACATCGAACGCGCCGAACTGGTCGATCATACGCCGGCGGCCAAACTCCAACGCTTTTTTCTCGCCATGCTTTTCAGCTTCTCCAAGCTGTAGCCGGAGATTTATTCCGCCTGGCTGATCGGACGAGAAATGCCAGGTGTTGCCGCCCGGATTGCACTCGAGGAAGTGCAGTTTCCCGCTTTGGGCGTCTCTGAGTATATCGGTCGCGAGAAGGGGAACTTCAGAAAAAGCCTGTCCGACTTTCTTTGCCATCGACATCACGTCGTCATCCACGCGCCACTCCCTTTGACGTGATGCCCCCTGGATCGCAATCGTCGCGTTTTCGAGAACCTGATCAGATGAGTCCAATGGAGGACGAGGGACCGTGAGAGTTCCGTTCACGGCGTAAATCGGTCGCCCCAAGAAAGTCATCACCCGGTTCCATGACGGATAAACGCCGGTATCCACGAATCTCTGCACGAGATAGCCGCGAGGGTCCCGGTGAATGAAATGATCGGGGGGAAAATCACCGGGCCGAATTGTTTCTGCACGCGTTCTTCTGAATAGATGGACCTTTCCTTGCGACGTGAACGTCATCGGCTTCAGGATCACGAGGGGTCCGAAGACGATGGGATCGAGTTTCATACCGAACTCAAATGGCAGGATCGGCGGCACCGAAATTCCTGCTTCGCGCGCGCGCTTGGCCTGCCCCAGTTTGGAAACCTGAACGCTTCGAAGAATCGTGCCGCGCTTTATCGGCAAAGCGAATTTGTCACTAAGGGAAACGACGAGCGTTGGCCGCTCCCAAACCTGGGCAGGCAGCCTGATCTTGGCCTGCACTGAAGAGAAAAATACCTGTATGGTTGGATCGATATCCACCACTTTCTGGACGATTTCGGTGAAGTCACGTTCATACTCGGGACCGCGGTGAATTAGAATCAGAGTGTACTTCCACAAGAGGCAAATCCTTACAGCTGGCAATGATCCTCAAAACTGGGCCATTTCGCTATCTCGATCAACGGAGACTGTGGCGCAGGTACTTTTCTTGCGCCCACGCAAGGGGGTATAATCTGCCGATGGAGGCATCCATGGGTTGGAGAAGATCCGCCATTATCGTGATCGCCTGCCTCGGTTGGCTAGGCTTCGCTGGCCTCGCGGGGACCGCCCTTGCCGACCAGGCCGCGCATTTCCCTCCTGCAAATCAGCCGTGGTCGGCGCGCAATTACGTCGACTTCTATTTTGCACATGTTAACGGCAATCGAGCGCTGCCGCATCTGCGGACGGAATCCACGGCCAAGGTTTTCGATCGTATCGTCGACCAGGAAAATATATCCCAGATCCTCTCCAGCCCCTCTACGGCAGAGGAGAAGCGGCGAAACGTTGCCATAATCCTTGCGACGATGGGTGAGATCCGCGGGGCTTATAACTATGCGGTTTTTGTGGGGGAACCGCTGCAAGAGGAGCTTGCGCGCGTTCAGGCTTTCACGCTTTACGTGATGGGCAATGCGGTGGGGCTCGGAAACCCGCGCCCGGACTGTTCCTCTGCGTGCCGGACGGCTTTGCATGGGGTCATTGAGGCGCTTTCGCCGCAGGGTATTTTCTCGAGAGAACAAATCCTATCGCTCGCCGAGGCGCTCGAGCGGCATTATCCGAGCATCGCCCCTGTACTGTCGTCGGACGAGCGGAATGAATTGAGAGCGCAAATCAGCCGGATCGCCGCCGCGGAAGGAGATCCGATACTCCGCCAAGCGCATCAGAAGCTGCTCGGCACGATAGGCGGTTATTGAGGCGCAGGGCAAAGCAGAGCCTGCGGAACTCCCTGCATCGATGGAAGTTTAGCATTTGATAATGGTGGAAGGATTGCTGCCATGAGATGTGGCATATCCGTTGCGGGATTGGCCGGTTTGGCATTGCTATGTGCATCCCCTGCAAAGGCTCAAGACATTGAATGGCGCGTCTATGACGACGCGGAGCATGGCTGCGAGCTCGAGTATCCCGCCACCATTTTCGCAGCGGATGCCGTGCGCCCCGATGAGCCAAGACGTTTCTCGAGTTCAGATGAAAATATTTATTTCAGGATCCTGGGCACGACCAATTCTGCCGGCTGGACACCTGCAGAAATCAAACGCAAATATCTGGGCTCGAGCATGCCGGGCAAGATTGTTTATGAGCGCACAAAAAATGAGTTTCTCGTCTTGTCCGGCTATCGAAACGGAAACATCTTCTACACGAAGGTAGTAGTGTCCGACGACCGGCAGATTGCTTGCATTCTCGATGTTACCTATCCGCGCGCGATGAAGCGAAAATTCGATGGGATCGTCACGCGAATGTCGCGATCGTTCGAAGTTGCGAGCGCCAGCCAATAACCGGCTTCGCGGTCAGGCGACGAGGGAGAGGGAAGATGCCCGTAGCATTTGTTTCTTGGCTCGGGCCAGCGGCCCTGATCCTCTTTGTCTTGGTGAAAACCGCAAGCGCCGATCCAATCGTCCCGGAAGAGGAGCATTGCGTCGTCAACGTGCGTGCAGGGGATGTTCTCAACATGCGGGACCGCCCCCATCCCAGCGCCGCGATCGTTGCGCGCAAGCGGCATGATGCTTGCGGAATTCGGGTCAATGACCGGTGCAGGGGGCAATGGTGCCCGGTCGAGGACGGACATTCGCTGGGATGGGCTCATCGCCGTTACCTTGCGATGGTCTCTCCCGCCCGCTATTGCGTCACGAACGTTGCACCAGGCGATCGGCTCAACCTTCGGGCATTTCCTTCCGCACAGTCGCGCGTTGTGCACAGCCTTGGGCGGCATGACTGCGGCATCGCCTTTCTTCCTTATGCTGTCGGAAATTGGCAAAAGATTTGCGTTGCCGGCCGCTATGGTTGGACGAGCCGAAAACATTTGAGCGGCCAGTAGTTCAGCCGATATCAGGGAATTTCTGAAACAACGGAGGGTGATATGGAGATAGAAAAGAAACTCCAGTCGATGGGAATCGAACTGCCCGATCTCGGCAAGTGGCAGTCCAATCTGGGCACGGCGGAGAAGTATTACGGTCAGCAATATGGAAAGATGAAACCTTTTCACCGCATGGGAAACCTGCTCGTTCTCTCCGGCCATGTTCCAGACCTGCCCGGCGGAAAGCCGCTTCATCCCGGTCGGGTGGGTGCGGAGGTCACGGTGGAACAGGCCTATGAGGCGGCGCGCCAGACCGGCATCAATTGTCTGGCCGGCATCAGACAAGCAATCGGCGACCTCGACAGAGTGGTCGCGCTGGTACGCACGCTCAATTTCGTCGTCTGCGCCCCGGGTTTCGCCGCTCCCAATCTGATTTCCAGCGGACTTACCGATTTGTTTGCCGAGATTTTCGGACCGGAGCGAGGCATAGGATGCCGGGCGACAATCGGTGTCATGTCTCTCGCGAACAATCATTGTTTCGAAAGCTGGATGGATCTGGAGGTTCGTTCATAGGATCGTGAGTTGATGCAGCACGAGTATTCGAGAGCCCTCATCGTTGGGGCCGGCAAGGGGCTGAGCGCGGCCATTGCGCGCGTATTATCACGCGAAGGACTTCAATTGGCGCTCGCGGCGCGCAACATCGAGAAGCTCGCACCCCTTTGCAAGGAGACGGGGGCGCGCGCCTTCGCCTGCGACGTGGCGGATCCTGAACAGATTGCCACGCTGTTCGAACTGATGGATCAGTCCTTGGGTCCTGCCGATGTTGTCGTTTACAACGCCAGCGCGCGGGTGCGGGGACCGTTTGCTTCCCTTGTCCCTGCTGACGTGGAAAAGGCCATCCGCGTCAGTGCTTTCGGCGGCTTTCTGGTGGCGCAGCAGGCGGTGAACCGCATGCTCAAAGCCGGGCGCGGCGCCATTTTCTTTACCGGAGCTTCGGCAAGCGTGAAAGGCTATGCGGAGTCGGCCCCTTTCGCCATGGGCAAATTTGCGCTGCGCGGCCTCGCGCAAAGCATGGCCCGGGAACTGGCGCCCAAGGGGATTCACGTGGCCCATTTCGTGATCGATGGAGGAATCAAGAGTGCGGAGCGCAGTGAGCGGCCCGGGGCATCGGACTCCCTGCTTCTGCCTGAAGCGATTGCCGAGAATTATCTGCATGTTTTGCGGCAGCATCGCAGCGCCTGGACGTTCGAGATGGAGCTCCGGCCCTGGGTGGAAAAATTCTGAAGGGTCGAGCGGCAGTGCTATGGCTCCAGCTTCTATTGGCGGCACTCGGCCTCTATATCATCGTGGGTGTCGGCTTGGCGCTCGTGCAAACCTCGCTTCTGTTCCCAACCGGACTGGCCGGGCGTGGCGGGGTTTATCTGCCGGCGGCCGCGCGGCATATCTCTGTTAAAGCGGCCGATGGAAATACATTGCAGGGCGTGCATATCCCGTCCTCCGCTTCGCCAGAGGGCCGATTGCTGCTCGGTTTCGGTGGCAATGCCTGGAATGCGGCGACGCTGGCGACATTGCTGAATGAGCTGATGCCTGGCTATGAGGTGGTAGTGTTTCACTATCGCGGCTATGCGCCCAGCGAAGGCAAGCCGAGTGCCGCGTTGCTTTTGGATGATGCGCTGGCTGTTCATGACGGCTTGGCTGAATTCGCGCCGGGGGTGCCAGTGACAACGATCGGCATCAGCATCGGATGCGGACCTGCCATGCATCTTGCCCGGCACCGAAGACTATCGGGTGTGATTCTGGTCACGCCATTCGATTCATTGGCAGCGCTTGCCCGCCATCATTATTGGTGGGCGCCGGTGCGGCTGCTTCTGCGCCACAGAATGGAAATTGCCGCGGATGCAGGTGAAGTCGATGAGCCGGTGGCGATCATCGCTGCGGAGCGGGACGGCGTGGTGCCGGTTGAGCGAACCGAAGCACTGCGCAGCAAGATCAGGAGGCTGGTCTTCTACCGCGCGATTGCCTATGCCGATCACAACAATCTCTATGATCGTCCGGAGTTTGCTGCTGCGCTCAGGGAGGCGGCGGGCCTGATCAAGGCTGCCGGCAGTCAAGGAAATTCAAGCCAATCATTGCCTTGAGCCGTCATCGGAAAACAAGGTAACGCAGCTCCTAACGGAGTGTGAAAAATTTGGCTGAACCGGTTCACGGATATTTCCCGAGTTGATGCTACTAGGGCTCTGCAAGCAGAGAGCGATTTTAGCTCGTTTAGATTGTTGCGGTCCCTTATTCCATGAAACCGGTACCGGATATTTTCAGCAGTCGGGAAGCGCTCCAAGCAATTATCGACGAGATTGCCCACCCGATTTTCGTGAAAGACCGCAGCCATCGGCTGGTGCTGGTCAACAAAAACTTCTGTGAGTTCACGGGCCGGCAGAAGTGCGATATCATCGGCAAATCCGATGTCGATCTGGTTTCGAAGGAACAGGCGGACGTATTTCTGCGTACGGACAATTATGTCTTCGAGACCGGAGAAGGCAACGATAATGAGGAACTGATTACCGACGCGGCGGGGCAAACCCGCACTATCCTCACACGAAAGCGGCTCTTGCCCATAGGCGACGCAGGTCCACTGCTGGTGGGCGTAATCTCCGACATCACGGAATACAAAGAAGCCGAGGCGCGGATCTTGCGGATGGCGCAGCATGATGCGCTCACCGGCCTTGCGAACCGGCTGCTTCTCACCGAATGGCTGGAGAAAGCGCTGTTGCGTGGTACAAACGGGGGCGGCTGGTTCGCAATCATGCTGCTCGATCTCGATGATTTCAAAGAGATCAATGACACCTTCGGCCATGCGACGGGCGATACGCTTCTTCGCTGCGTGGCCAACCGTCTTCGATACACTTTGCGGGACAGCGACCTTATTGCCCGCCTGGGCGGGGATGAATTCGCGATCATCGTGCCGGTGAAGAATGGCCGTGAGGAATCCGCCGCTCTTGCTGGCAAGATCATTGCCGCTCTCGCAGAGCCGACCAAGCTCGGTGACCACAGCATTGCCACCCTCGCGAGCATCGGAATCGCGATTGCCCCGAAAGACGGAAACACCGTCGACGCGATACTCAAGAACTCGGATTTGGCGCTTTATCACGCAAAGTCGGAAGGGCGGAATAACTTCAGGTTCTTTACCCCGGAACTCGACCTCCAGCACCAACGGCGATTTCGAGCGGGGAAGCGAGTTGCATAGTGCGCTCACCAATGGCGAATTCGAGCTCTACTACCAACCGATCGTCAATCTCGCGCGCAACGAAATTTCCGGATTTGAAGCACTCCTGCGATGGAATTATCCGAAGCGCGGTCAAATCGAACCCTCCGAATTCATTCGCTCAGCCGAAGAGACGGGTCTGATCCTGCCCATCAGTGAATGGGTGCTGCGGCAAGCATGCCAGGAGGCCATGTCGTGGCCGCGCCACCTGAGCGTGGCGATCAATCTCTCGATAAAGCAATTCACCGGGGCCGACCTTGTGTCCAAAATAGTCATGGCGCTCGCGGCTACCGGCCTTGCGGCCAACAGGCTGGAACTCGAAGTGACCGAACCCATGGTCGTTCAGGCGCCGAAATCATCCGTGACCATGCTTGCGCAGCTCCGTGATCTGGGCGTGAGAGTTGTGCTTGACGATTTTGCAACGGGTGTTTCCTCGCTGAACAGTCTTCTCAGTTTTCCGTTCGACCGGCTGAAGGTAGGGCAGGAATTCGTGAAGATACTGAGCCAAAACCACGACCAGTCGGTTTTGCTTCTTCGGACGATCGCAGGGCTGGGTTCGGCGCTCGGAATGACGACAACGGTCGAGGGTGTCGCTACCGAGGAACATCTGCAAACCGTTCGTTCGACGGGATTCACAGAGATGCAGGGGTTTCTCTTCTGCCCGCCCCGGTCGGCACGCGATATAAGACCGCTCATCATCAGCGAAAGAATAAAAATGCCACGTCCGTCGTGGTGGAAAGGGCGGCAGGCGGCCGGCTGAGCTCAGGCGCCGTGAAGCCAAGTTGCGCTGTTCATGAACGGACGGCTATGCTTCGGCATGAACCCGATACTCGTAACCGGCTTCGAGCCCTATGGAGGGCGGCGGGTCAATCCAGCGCACGAGATCATGCGCAAGCTGGACGGCAGAACCATCGGCCGCAGCCTGGTGGCCGGACGGCCGCTGCCCGTCGCTTTCGAACCACTGAAACGGCGCATAATGGAACTTCTCCATGAATTGCAGCCATCGGCTGTCATCGGGCTTGGACTTTGGCCCGGAGAAGCACTCATCCGGCTTGAACGCGTAGGACTGAACCTTGCGGATTGCGACACGACAGATAATGAGGGAAAGCTTGTCCGCGAAGAGGTGATTTCATCGAGTAGCGCAGCGGCGCGCCTTGCGACTTTGCCTCTGCGCAGGATCGAGCAGGCATTGCTCGAAGCAGGAATCCCGGCACGCGTGACCACAACGGCTGGCACCTTTCTGTGCAACGCGTGCCTTTACAGTCTTCTCGAAGCAGCAGAACACCGGTCGCCGGTCCCTCGCTGCGGGTTCATTCATGTTCCCTACCTGCCCGAACAGGTTGCCGAGCGGCTTGCGGAAGTGCGCGCCAAAGGAGAGCGCGGCATCGACCAGCAAACCGATTTGCCTTCCATGGATCTCTCGATGAGCCTCAAGGCAGTCGAGATTGCTATCGAGCAAACCGTCCGCACACGCTGTGATGGCTTGTGAGCCGGTCATTCGCGAGCCGAATGCGAGCATCGCTGTGGGTTGCGCGGGCGCAATCGGATGCTAATCTCGCGCCTGCAATTTGCGGGAAAGCGATCAAAAAATGCACAAGAAAGATCGAGAAATAATAGACGTTGCCGAGCATACCGATCAGGTGATGTTTCAGAAAAGCACGCGTCCAACGGGTAGCGGCTTCAAACTACCGATGCTCGTACATGAGCGACTTGGCTATTCGCCAGAAGAATATATTCGGCGCTATGACATATTGCAGGAGGCCATGGCGCGGCTGGGGCTTGATGCGCTGCTCGTGCGCGGACCGGAAAACATCACCTATGTGATCGGATATGAAACTCCCGGATACTACAAATATCACTGTGTCGTCGTACCAAGAGGGGGTGAGCCGGTATTTCTCGTCCGAGACTTCGAGTGGCTCAACACGCCGGAGTTCTCGTGGTGCGGCAGAATCGCCAAGGTTTACGACTGGGACCATCCGCCGACGGTTGCGGCAAACATATTGCAACAGCTCGGCTTGGGGGCCGGCAAGCGGGTCGGAGTGGAAAAACAGTGCTTCTACTATACCGTGGACGAGCACGAAACGCTCCTGCGGGAAATGCCGACCAATGACTTCGTGGATGCCACCGAAATCGTTTGGGATGCGCGGATGATCAAGTCCGAGGACGAGATTGCCTTGATGCGCAGGTCGGCAGCGCTGGTGGATCAGGCAATGCTAGCCGGATATGAGGCAAGCGTGCCGGGCGCAACGGGCGATCACATCAATGCGGTGGTGAATGCCACCCTCCTCGAGCTTGGCGGGGAATATATGGGACTGCCACCATTCGTTCTGGCGGGAGAACGATCATGCTTGCCGCATCAGACCGGCGGCGCAAACAAGCTTGCGCGCGACGATGTTATGTATTTCGAAATCTCCGCCTCGCAGCGCCGCTACGCCGCGGCACTGATGCGAACCATTTTTCTGGGAAACCCCAAGGACGAATGGAAGCGTGCCGCCCATGCTTGCATCGAGGCGCTGAATGTCGCGCTCGAAGTGATCCGTCCAGGCGTGACCGCGCATGAAGCCGACAGCGCCGCCAGAGCCATCACGACCAAAGCAGGGTTTGCGGAATATCACCGGAACCGGCTCGGTTATTCCATTGGAATTAATTATCCGCCAGATTGGGGCGAGGGGGAGATCATATCGCTGCGCCTCGATGAGCATCGGCCGCTGAGAGCAGGCATGACATTTCACATGCCGCTACTGTGTCTGAAGTATCGTGAATTCGGCATTGGATTTTCGGAATGCATCGCCGTTACCGAGCGAGGCTGCGAACGCATGTCCAAACTTCCGGCGGAGGTCATTTGCAAGATCTAGAGGATTCATGCGAATTTGAGCCGATAAGCCGCGGCAATGTTTCGCGAAAATGTTCAAAAAATGCCATTTTTCGCTGGTCACCTGCCGCCTGAAGGCCAGCCGAGGTGCCGAAAAGAATGATTAATCCTATCCGCTTTTTGCTCGCTGCGCTTTGTATGGGTTTCACGGCGGGAGCCGCGAATGCCGCAGATGCCGAGGCTGAAACGCCGGCCGATATCTACAACTGGAGCGGCTTCTATATTGGAGCGCATGTGGGATATGGAGCGGCCGATGTCAGCGGCGATGAAACCGGTGATCCTTCGCCAAACGACCTTAAGCTTAACGGTATCGTCGGCGGAGCCCAGGCGGGCTTCAACTGGCAGATCGACAATTTCGTGCTCGGCGCCGAAGGCGATGTGAGCGTGACCGACTGGTCCGATTCGTCGGCCGCCGGAGAACTGGAGGTTTCTTCCGATGCGGACCTGCTTGCCTCGCTCCGCGCACGAGTGGGTTTCGCAGTAGACACTCTGCTCATCTATGCCACAGCGGGTGCTGCATGGAGCGACGCGGAGTATAGCGTGCTCGATCCGCCTTTCGCCGACAGTATCGATTTTGACGACATCGGCCTCGTTGCGGGCGGCGGTGTCGAGTGGGGAATGAGCGACCACACCTCGGTACGGCTCGAAGGATTGCATTATAACTTCGATGACAAGCACTCCGCAGTAGCGGATCCGAGCACGCTGAACGACAGCGTGACGCTTGATGATGCGTGGGTGGTTCGCCTTGGTGTGAACTGGCGCTTCTGAGCGGAGGCTTCCAATATCAATTACACAGCTCGTCGATCATTCGGCGGGCTTATTTTCGGCGGTGGCGCGATGTTCCGCCGGATCCTGCCCTGCGACGAAAAGCCTCGCGAATGGCCACATTCTGATCACGCTTAGCCTGTTTGTGCGCCCCTCTCGCAGGGTTGTCAGAGGAGCAGTGATGAAGAAATGGGTTCTAGCGATCACGATCATATTAGGTGCCACAGTGCCATCAACCCACGCCTCCGCTACCAGCTTCGTGCAGAAGTTGATTATCGCCACGGCAGAACGGTACGGTGTACCGAAATTCCTCGCGCTAAAAGTCGCCAAGGTCGAGAGCAGTTTCACCTGCGATGCGGAAGGCAAGGCGGGTGAGCTGGGTCCTCTGCAAATTAAGCCGGCGACTGCACGCATGATCGGCTACCGAGGTGTCATCTCCGCATTGCGCAGCTGTGGGGCGGGCCTGGAGTGGGGCATGAAACACCTTGCACTGGCCATTCGGGCAGGCGGCATTTGGAAACACAATCAGGGGCTCGCTGCAAAGGTCAAGAGTGCGGCTGCTGCGAAATATGAGCGGAAAGTATTAAGCCAGTCGCTTGCTGCCAGTTCTTCGAATGCGATCAGTGCAGGAACCAAGAAAGCCGCCGCGAGCCCAAAAAGCAGGCCGCGGTTGGGGGTGACCCCAAGAGAGGTCGATCGCAGCGGGAGGATTGTCATCTCGGCTCACGGGTCATAATTGTGCCGCGAAAGGTCTGATACGAAGGCCTAGGGATTAGCGGGTTTCTGGGTGTGTGATGTCCATAGTCTTACGCGTGTTTACCACTGGCTTGATTATCGGCTTCCTTTCAAGCGGCTCCGAGGCCGGTCCGGTAGAGGCCGGGCCCGGTCCTCAGGCGGTTCAGCAGCTCCGGAAGGCCGACAGTCTGCTGCTTACGGAAGTGCCCGCTTTGGTGCGGACTTGGACAGACAAATGCCTGATCGAAGAGCGCAACGGCAGCGAACCGGCGTTAGATTGCTGGCGACAAGCTGCTGCGGCGCTTGCGCCCTATCTTCAGGATCTCCGAGGACCACTGATCAACAAGGTTGAGCAATTGCAATCGACGTGGCTGAGGCGCGTCGAAGACTTGCAATCGTATCGCCATGCAGCCGCCGCGGCGGCGAGCGCCGCAGCCGTCGTTCGTCCGGTGTCTACCCGTTTCAATCAGTCCGATGCAAACCGGTTGGCCGGAACTGCAATGTGCTCTTCCCGGAAGCTCGGCGATTACCGGACATGCCTCGTGGCGCCGGTTAAAGTAGGGGATGGGCGGTACCAACTAAAGCTGAAGGCTGAATGCGCGCGCGGGTCGATCGCGGCGGTCGGCGTCACCGACGAAAGGGGCCGGTGTTTGAGACGCGTGATCTCACTGTCCGCCGGAGATCGGCCGGTGCTGGTATCGAGCAGAACCGAGCCCCGGGTCATCGATGCGATTCCTTTCGGAAGGGGCGACACCTATGAATGCTACGCACGCAGGCATGATAATCTGTCCTGCGATGCAGCGAGCGCGCAAGGCGACTCCGCCTCATTGATAGAGGATTTGCCGAAAAAGAAAGCTCGCACTGTACTGCGGCAGAAGATCAGGACCGGGCAAGCAGCTAAAAAGGCATTGCAACAGGCCGACAAAAAACCGCAGCGGCGCAAAAAAGTGATCGTGGCGAATGGTCAAACCCAGAAACGCCTGAAGAAATCGCAGACCGCGGAGAAAGCCGCCCTCGCTGCTGTGGCTGATAAGCCAGGGCGGCGGAAGCCGAAGGGCGTGATGTGCATTTTATTCGGTCGTAACTGCACTCCAAATACATAACGTCCATAATCACCTCTGTGCGATGCCGAACCAAGTTGGGCCGCATCGAAACATCGCGCGGATTCGGGAACCTTTGGGTTTGCCGCTTCGTTTAATGGTGTCGCTTAAAAATCTTTCGGCTTCTCGGATCCTGTTGATCCGGGCGGGCGGTGGTGACGGCTATCCATGGGGTCTTCCCCTCATCGAACCATACTCACCGCAACAATAGCTGCCGGAAATTCTAGAAGTGGGAACAACGCAGCCATGGTGGCCTGCGTCATTGCCGAGGAGGTTCAGTTCTATGAATAAACTAATCATAACCAGCGCAGCAGCTGCGCTCATGATCGGCGCTTCGGGTATTGCCACAGCGGCAACACCCGCTGACTGCCAGACGCTGTTTCAGAAGGCAGATATCAACAAGGACGGATCACTGCAGAGCGAGGAAGCGAAGGTCTTTCTCGACGCAATGGACAAAGCTCAGGTGAAGCCGGCCGATGCGGCCATGGTGAAGCAGGATGAGTTCATGGCGGCCTGCGAAAAAGACGCTTTTGCCAGCATCGATCCGGCAAGCATCGGTGCGACCCAGACGGCTGCTGCTCCTGCTGAAGAGCCGGCCGCCACGACCGAGCCGGCGGCAACTGGGGAACAGACCACTACCGCCACAACCGATCAGAGCCAGCAGCCCGCGACTACGACTGCGACGACCGAGGAGGCCTTGGCAGTGCCTGAGGGTTACATGGCCTCGAATATCATGGGAGCCACTGTAAATTCCGCAACCGATGAGAACCTCGGCGAAATCAAGGATGTGATCTTGGCGAGCAAGGGAGGACAGGCGACGCACGCCATCATCGACGTTGGCGACAAGGACGTGGCAGTGGAGCTTTCTCAATTGAAGATCGTGGCAACAGACAATGGCTTGAAAGTCATGCTGAATGCCAATAAGGCAGATTTGGAAGGCCTGCCGGCGATTGCCAATAAATAAGCCCCGATTACTAGAGGAAAAGGCGCCTTCGGGCGCCTTTTTTGTTCGATCGGCCAATAAATCCTGCCGAGGCGGAACCAATCCAGAATCCTACGGGTTTGTTGTTTTGACATTCTCACGAGGCAAAACATGGCTAAGGCAGCGGCGCTCTGCGGACCTTCCGTACTTGCAGAGCTGGAGAGGATTTGCGCATCGATTCTGGACGTATTGGAAGCGAGCCCGGCGGAGTATGAATATCCGCCCAAATCCGAAAGGCTGCGCAACGAGGTGAACAGGCGCGTGCGCGTGTTCGGAGCGGAAGACCAGCTGGACGGTCATCAGATAAAGCGCGCCGTTATCAGATCGTTCAGGAAACCGGCGAGCTAATGTCTATCGCAGTATATGGCAGATACATAGGCGTAGCCCTGGCCGGCTTTTGTGCGATCCTCCTGACCGGTCAGCCGCCGGCCTATTCCGCACGTGAGGAGTTAGGGGAGAAGCCGCCGCCATACAGCCTGGCAGAGGCCTCTCTCAGCCAAGGCAACTCGTTAGAGCAGTTTTCATTGACGGACTGGCTGTCGGACAACGGCAGCGGCGGATTCCCCGCTAGCTTTTCCGACGAGGATCGCCGCCTGGATCAATGGGACACAATCACGCCGGACAATCATTGAGGCGTTGCTTCTGTCAATAGGACCGAGGCATCCCAAGGTCATGCTGCGCTATGAAATTCAGCGTCATCTCTTCCGAAACGGGCGCGAAGCGGAAGAGGCGGCAATCCCGCCACAGGCGTTCGAGATGAGCATCTTTCGCATAACCTGTACCGCCCAGCGTTTGCATTGCGTGTTCGGTGGCCGATGAACAGGCCTGTGCGGCTATCAGCTTCGCCACATTTGCTTGGCTGCCGTAGGGCAGGGCGTTATCGAAGAGCCATGCAGCCTTGTAGTTCATGAGACGGGCACATTCGCTCTCGGCGTAGGCCTGCGCCAGCGGGAACTGCAGTGCCTGATAGGAGCCGATCGGCCGACCGCCGAAAATCCTGCGGCTTTCGGCGTAGGGAACGGCAATGCGAATGGCAAGATCCACGGTTCCTACCAGGCCAGCCACGGTGACGATCCGTTCGGTATTGAGTACATCGAGGAGCTCCGCCCATCCGCCGTGGAGCGTGCCCAGGAGGTCTTCGGGTTCCAACCTGACATTCTCTAAATAAACATTGGATGACGTCAGCGTATTGGTGCCGAGTTTTTCGATCGGTGCGTGGCTGATGCCCGTGCGCTGCGTATCGACCAGGAAAAGCGAGATGCCTTCCGTTTTTTTGCGCACCTCCTCCAGTCTTTGCGTCCGGGCAACGACTAACATCTGGGCTGCGGCATCGATGCCGGTGATCCAGATTTTCCGGCCGTTCAGGCGCCAGCCGCTGCCGTCGGGTGAGGCAAAACTGCGGATCGCCAGACTATTCGAACCGGAGTCCGGCTCCGTCAGAGCCATGCAGCAGTGCATTTCGCCGGCGACGATCTTAGGAAGGAGAATATGTTTCATCGTCTCGGTGCCGAAGCGCGAAATTGCGATTCCGCCGAATATCGGGGTGATCATGAAGAGTTGCGCAATTGTACAGCCGGCTCCCCCAGCGGCGAGACCTTCCACGACCAGCGCCATTTCGAGCATGCCGAGCCCACCGCCTCCATATTCGGCCGGTATGGCGACGCCGCAGAGGCCGGCATCGCAGATCGCCGACCAAATTTCGCTGGGAAAGGATTTGTCCCTATCCTTGCCGCGCCAATAGTCCAGGCCGAAGGCAGCGCCAATCTTACGGGCGGTATCAGCTATCATTTGCTGTTCCGGAGACAGCTCGAAATTCATATCACGTTTCCTTCGCCGTCGGATCAGGCACCCTTGAAGCGAGGTGGACGTTTTTCCAGAAACGCACTGCATCCCTCATGGGCGTCGGCGCTGTCGAGCACGAGGCCAATCATCGCCTGTTCGTGGCGGAGTGCTGCTGCAAGCGGCATCTCGGCTCCGTCGTTCAAGGCCCGCTTCAGCAGCTTGAGAACCAGCGGCGATTTTTGTGCGAGAACGCGGGCCAGGCTGCGCGCTTCCTCCATCAGCAGATGGTCGTCGACGACCCGGTTGATGAGGCCAAGCCGCTCGGCTTCATCGGCTGAAATGCGGTCGCCGGTAAACATTAGTTCCTTGGCCTTGCAGGGTGATAATTGCCGAAGGAGCCGCTGGGAGCCGCCGGCTCCCGGAAAGAGACCCAGGTTGATCTCAGGCAAGCCAAAACGTGCCGATCTGGCAGCGATGCGAATGTCTGTGCAAAGGACAAGCTCGGTACCGCCGCCAAGCGCGAAACCATTGACGGCAGCGATGGTCGGCTTTTCGGAAAGCTCGATCCTTCGGAATACGCGGTGCAGCCGCTCGCCAAGTTCAAGATAGTGGCTTAGGCCCTGGCGGGAATTGAGATCGGCAATGTCGCCGCCGGCAATGAACGCCTTGCCGGCTCCCGTTATGATCGTGACACGAATCTCTGCATCGGCAGCCGATTGCCCGAACGCGTCGTCGAGTTCGGCCAGCGTTGCCATATCCAGTGCGTTGAGCGTTTCCGGGCGATTGATGGTGATCACGGCCATCTCATTTTCCCGCTCCAGCAGGACACGCTGGCTCATTCGGCGATGCTCCTCCTTGTCGATGTTGCGCGGCCCAGCTCAGTAGTAGCCTTGATAAGTTTTGCGATGGGTGCCCTCATAGAAATAATTGATCATGGTGACAAAATCGAACACCGGAAGGTTCGTCGCTTCCTGCACCGCTTTGGCATAGGGAGGAAGGATCGAGCACTCCAGCACAATGGCGCCCATGTCGGGATATTGGCTTTTGAGTTCTTCGGCGCAGGCGACGGTTTCTTCCCTGATACGGTCGGAATCCAGTTCGCCGCCTTCCTCAAGGATCGCTTCCTTGAAATGAACCTGGTCTTCCATTCCCTTGACCACGACATTGATTTCACTGTTCACGCCGGCGAGCTCCAGAATGCGGTTTCCAAGTTTCCTGCGGGTCGCGGTTATGCAGCCGACCGGGCGCGAGGGCGCGAACATCTGGGCCAGGAAAGGCAGCTGAAGGAGGCTCGAAAGGAAAACCGGTATTCGAACGGCCTGTTTGACGGCGTTCTGGTATTGAATCAGAAACCCGCAATCGCTCGAGATGCCACGCACGCCACATTCCTCCAGCTCGCGACTGGCATCGACGATCGCCGACTGACAGGCAGAATCGCCCGCCAATACCCGATCCAGGGTCAAACCCTTGACCAGCTTGTACATGACGGGAAAATCATAGGTCGTGGCGTTTCCGACGTCTCCCGGAATGAAGGGACCACGATAGTCGAGAAGAAGGATTCCCACTGCATGGCCGTAGGAATCGGCATTTCTCACGCGGTATTTGGGCATGATTTCCTCCTTTAGCTCACGGGCTCGATCTCGAACATACCCTCGATCTCAATTGCCAAATCATATGGAAGGCTGGAACAGCCTACGACAAAACGCGCATGCCTGCCTCGCTCCCCGAGAATGGCAATGAGCAAATCGGATGCCGCATTCATTACCAGCGTATGCTGGTTGAACTCAGGGGTGGAGTTCACGAAACCGCCGAGGCGCAGGCATTGCCGGGTGCGGCTCAGATCGCCGCCGCAGGCCAGCTTCAACTGGGCAATGATATTGAGCAAGGCAAGCCTGGCGGCTTCATGACCTTGCTCCAGCGTGAATTCGTGTCCCAGCCGGCCTTGGTAGCGAAGCTCATCGCCCCATAGAGGGCCTTGAACGCAGATGAAGAGAGTGCCAGCCTGCTTGAAAGGAAGGTAATTGCCCACCGATCGTGCCAAGGGCGGCAAGACTATTCCGAGCTTCTCAAGGCGCTCCTCGACGTCACTCATCTGATGGAATGGATTTGAGTTAATCTCATGAGGTCCCTGCAAGAACTGTGATCGCCGCCGGGGCAGGCGCGTGAGATTGTCTGCCGGGGAGCCTAACCGGGATCGATCCGGCGGCACAAGACGGGGTTCTACTCGGGAGGAACCATGCAAGGCGTGAAGGACGGTGCGGACCGGCGGGCTCTGATTACCGGCGGCGGAAGCGGTATCGGAGCAGCAACTGCAGTTCATCTCGCCCGCCAAGGATGGCGCGTTGCCATATTGGATATCGATGGGCCAGCCGCTGGGCGGATCGTTCAACAGCTTGGGCCTGATAAGGCTATTTTCCGCGAGGGGGACGTGGTCGATCCAGGCGCGATCGAGACGGCGGTCGGCGCCATGGTCGAAACATGGGGCGGGATCGATGATCTCGTCAATAATGTGGGCATATGGGATCACGCTCCGCTGCTCGATCTGACGGTGGAGAGGTGGAAACGGGTTTTCGAAGTCAATCTGTTTGCCGCAATCGCGGTGTCGAATGCGGCTGTTCGGCAGATGAAGGGGGGAAGTGCCATCGTGAACGTCTCCTCGGTGCTGGGGCAGGCCGCCGCGCCGACACGAGGACCCTATTGCGTTTCAAAAAGCGCGCTCCTTACCCTTACAAAAGTTCAAGCTATCGAATGGGCTGAGCGAGGGATAAGGGTGAATGCCATCGCACCGGGCTATGTTACTAGCGCTACCACCCAGGATTTTGTCGAACGGGGCGGTGTCGATGCTGCGGCGGTAAACCGACGGACGCCCCTGGGCCGTTTCGGCACCGTCGATGAAGTGGCAGAGGGCATTGCATTTTTGCTGGACCCCAAGCGTGCTGCCTATATCACGGGCCATATCTTGGAAGTCAGCGGCGGATGGACGGCATATGGTTTTCTCTAGGAGCAAACATGATCCTCGCTTTCAATCACACCAGTTTCACCGTGAAGGACATTTACAGTTCCGTTCGCTTCTGGACCGAAAACCTCGGCTTCACGGCAGCGTCGGTCTCGGCTCGCGAAGGCGGATGGCAGGAGCAGGTAACCGGGGTTCCGGATGCCACGCTGCTCGTTGCCCATCTGTTCGGCCATGGCCAACACATGGAATTCATCCAATATCTGGCGGGTGCGGTCAGAACGAACTCACCGTCGCCCGCTGCGGCTGGTGCAGCGCATATCTGTCTGGAAGTCGATGATATCGATCGTACCTGGGATCAGCTGCTCGCGGCCGGCGCAAGTGCGCAGGGTCAGATTGCGGAAGTCGATACAGGACCGGGCAGGGGGTGCAAGGCGGGTTATGTCCGAGACCCCAACGGCATCATCATCGAGTTGCTTCAGCAGGAAGCCCGCGGATGAGTCAATCCGTGGCAAAGATCGCCCGCATCGAGGTCATTCCTCTTGCCGCACCGGATTCCTCGCCGACCGATCTCGACGGCACGACCGATACGCTCATCGTCAAGATCTTCGATGAGAACGGGCGGTTCGGCATCGGTGAAACCGATGCACCGCCCGATGTTGCGAAGCATTTTCTCGAAATGCCGACGGCGCATCTGTGGAGCCGAAACGTATCGGACATTCTGATCGGTGCAGAGCCGATCGAAGCTCCGGCACTATGGGGGAAACTATATGAGGGAACCTTTTGGCCGGGACGGCGCGGGCTGGGGATCCATGCTCTCTCGGCAATCGACATAGCCCTCTACGATTTGGCAGGGAAACAGCTCGGCGTGCCGGCGTACAAGCTGCTTGGCGGCGCGCGGCGAGAGAAACTGCGGCCCTATTGCACCATCTATCCGGGTTTGGCCCATGGCCGCACCGTCGCGGAGCTCATGCGGGAAATCGGCCGACAATTCGATGCAGCGCTTTCAGCAGGTTTTCGGGCAGTCAAGATGGAGGTGCTCTTTTACGACCTGGTTACCGACCGGGAGCTCATCGGCCTGATCCGACAGGGACGAAAGATGCTGGGCGATGACATTCTGATGGCAGTCGATTTCGGTTACCGCTGGCAGAATTGGCACGACGCTCTATATGTTCTCGACCGCCTCGACGACTGCGCGGTGTTCTTTGCCGAAGCGGCTCTCCAGCATGACGATCTCGCGGGTCATGCGCGGCTGGCCGAGAAGAGCAGAATTCGAATCGGCGGCGCGGAAGCTGCGGCAACTCGCTGGGAAATCCTGGAGTGGCTGACCAGGGGGCGCGTGGGGGTCGTGCAGCCGAATATCGGTCGTTCAGGCGGTTTCACGGAAATCAGGCGGATTGCCGATCTTTGCGAATATCATGGCGCAGAAGTCGTGCCGCATGGATGGAAGACCGGCATTACATCGGCAGTCGGGCGGCATTTCCAGGCAGCCTGCGTTCCAGCGCCGGTTTTCGAGTATGTTTCGCCCAAGGTTTTCGACAGCCTGCTTCGCCGCGAGCTGGTCTCGCCGGAACCCGAGGTCAGAGACGGCTACATGGCACTTCCCGACCAGCCTGGGCTCGGCATCGAACTGAATGACCAATTGGTGGAGCGGCTGCGAACCGATCGCCGCAAAAGCTAGAGCGAGCGAAATTTCTCCACCGTTTTCTCATTTATGGTCACCCCTAGGCCTGGACGTGTGGGCACTTCCACCTTGCCGTCCGTGCCGATGGGGAACCCCTCGTTTGTCAGATGCCATCGGAGAGGGGACTCGCTCGTGGAATATTCCAGTGGCTCCTCGTCCCGGTGCTGTGCCAGGAAAGCAAGATTGGCGGCGATTGTGATGTTCGACTTGTACCCGTGGGTGACAACCCTCTTGCCGCGCGCATGGGCGAGTTCTGCAATGCGGAGCAGCTCGGTCAAGCCGCCGGCCATGGTTACGTCGGGCTGGGCGATATCGACACGGCCGATTTCGAAAAGCTGCTCATATTCATAGCGGGTGGTGAGTCCAAGATCACCGCCGCCGATGGGCACCCCATAGCCCTGGAAGCGAGCATGGCCGGCGAGGTCGTCGATGGGCAGAGGAGCTTCGACCCACTGAAAGTCATATTGGCGAAAGATCGGCATGAGGGGCAATCCCTCCTCTGCCCTGGACCATGCGGTCGCGGCATCCACCATCAGCCTTATTTCATTTCCGACATGTTCACGAGCAGTTCGGATCAGAAGCTCGGTGTGTTCCAGGTCATTGCGCCAGAATGGATCGGCCACGATCTTGATGGCTTTCAGGCCCAAGCGCAGGCCGCGATCGATGTTGCGCCGAACATCATCAGGGGTCTGCCCAGAGGATAGACGGTGCCATAAGCGAGGATTCGGTTTCGCCGTTTGGTCCCGAGGAGCTCGCAGAGCGGTTTGCCCAAAAGCTTGCCGCGCAGATCCCATAGCGCAATGTCGAGGGCGCTGATCGCGTGGATGACGACGCCACGGCGGCCGTAATAGCTTGTGAGATCGTACATTCTCTCCCAAAGCGCCGCGATGTCGGCGGGGTCCTGTCCAACAAGCGCGTGCTTCAAGCCCATCGCATGGGTGTGGGACGCGGGCGCTTCGATGATCGCGCGGATCACCGAGGGCACGCTGTCGACTTCGGAAATGCCGGTCAGGCCTTCATCTGTATAAATCTGGACAAGACAATTGTCATAGGATCCATCAAAGGTGCCGCCCGCCCAGCCGGGGACCCTGAGCTCGGTAACTTCAATATCGGTGATCTTCATCTTTCTGGTGATTTCCCTGGTTGCCGGTGGAGCGCTTCCAGCGTCTCCAGCAGGTCCGCCTCGGACAGCGCTCCCCGAAGGTGTTGCTCGATAAGAGTTCCCCCCTTTGCCTGAAAATCAAGGTAGCCCGCATAGCGCGGCCTGATCCAGCTCTGCTCGATGGTATCACGCGTGGCGCTGTAGCAATTGCCGAACCGCTGGTTGATGGCGGCGCTTTCCCAAACCGCGCTCCGCGCCGGCTGACCGTGATTGCTTGCGAAGGCGAGCTGGGTTGGCACAGAGGCGGCAAAGCGGACATAGGACTTCGCCGCTTCCGGAGACTTGCAGCTTGCGGAAATTCCGAGCCCCGTGCCACCGATCGTCGAGCCGCGGCAACCGCGGGGACCGGGCAGATCATGGAAGCGCAATGGGCGGCGCTGATCGGGTTCCGCATAGGTGGCGTAGCAGTAAACCGCAGGACAGAAAACCAGATCATCGCGGGCAACCATCGCATCGTGAAGATCGATACTGTTCCAATCGAGAACTTGTTCGGGGCACAAGGAAACAAGCTCGCGCAGCAGCCCAAAGCTGATCCGCGCCGTCTCGCGCTCGACGAGGGGAGAGCCCGGCTCCACGCTGCATGGCGAGCCGAGGTTTGCGCAGAGACTAAAAAACGTCATGAGGCTGTGAACGCCACGCAAGCCAATCGCAAGATGATAGCCGGCACGCACCGCCATGCGGCCGAGATCGATGACCTCGGACCAGATTTCGGGCGGCGTTTGGTCCAGCCTGGACAGAAGGTCTGGGCGCGAGACAGCAGTCTGGCAGGCGGCGTCTATTGGCAGGGCCCACAGCCGGCCGGCAAAGCGATAGGTCGCCAGCGAAGGGCCGACGAAGGCCTCGCGGTCAGCCGCACCGAGGAGCTCATCCAATGGCAGCAGGCATTCGGCGGCGGCTATTTCACCGACAAAAGGATGATCGAGAACGATGAGGTCGTAATCTTTCGCAAGGTCAAGAACGGGGGTGAATTCGAAGCCATGCAGCGGCCGTGACATCCATTCAATTGCGATTTCGGGATGCTGCGCATGAAATCGATCGAGGGTGCCGGTCAGCGGATCGATCGCACGGCGATGATTCCACGTGATTCCCCGCAGATTAAAGTCAGGCATTGGAGGCTCACCTTTCTTGACTTGCCAAAGATAGTCTGACTAGCTTCTTGTTCTGCTTCTAGGATTTCACATTTGCATCAGTTGGGTGACGGGCTTGCATCCGCGGCCCTCATAGAATTGGGAGCAGCAGGGAGAGAAACATGAATATAACGAAACTCATGAGCACCGCAGCCGTTTGCGGGATGGTTCTCGCCGGCACTGCATCGGCCGGCTGGGCAGCTGCAGGCGACGAATGCATCAAGATCCTCGGTTATGAATGGAGCGGCGAAAAGCAATCGATGGATCCCGCCGACATGCATTCCGGCGACGACGCATATCACACTTTCGCAGTCTACAACCGCTTGGTGGACATAGACGACAACTTCAACGTGCTGCCCGAACTCGCGACCGAATGGTCGGTGTCTCCAGACGGGCTCATGTGGACTTTCAAGCTTCGCGAAGGCGTGAAATTTCACAGCGGCAAGGATTTCTCATCGGCAGATGTGGTCTATACGTTCAAGCGGCTCCTGGATGAAAAGACGGGCTCGGGTGCCAAGGCCGTGCTGGAGTTTCTCGATCCGAACGGCATCAAGGCCGTCGATCCCACGACCGTGACCTTCACCACGCCGAAACCGGTTGTCGAGCTTCCGGTTCTCATCTCGAACAAATTTACGAATATCGTTCCGGATGGAGCAACCGCCGACCAGCTGCGCCTGAAGGCGGATGGTACCGGTCCCTTCATGCAGGAGCAATTCACACCAAACGCGCCCGTGAGAATCCTGAGGAAAAATCCAAGTTACTGGAATGCC
>CAVSKQ010000005.1:0-602968 GCA_963728615.1 uncultured Gammaproteobacteria bacterium | reverse complement strand
AATCCATTCAGGATGGCAATTTGATTGAAGCTATTAAAGTGTGTGAAACAACAGGCGGGTCCATTTCACGCATTCTAAAAGCCGGCTTAATGAAACATATGCGCGGACGGGATCAAATTGAAGGGGCCATGGAGGTGGCTGGCATGATTGAAGTGGCCTCACTCGAACGGAATGCCAAAATACTTTCCGTCATTGCCCATATAGCTCCCTTAATTGGATTATTGGGTACAGTGATTGGCTTTATACAAGCCTTTTCAGAGATGAAAATGAGTGGTTTAGTTGATATTTCCGCTAACCAAATTGGCGAGGCCATGGAATATGCCCTTGTGACTACTGCTGCAGGACTTGTGGTGGCCATTCCAGCTGTCATTGGCTATAACTATCTGGTAAGCCGTGTAGAATGGTTTGTCTTAGAAATGCAGACAACCTCTTCAGAAATTGTCGATCTGCTCATCCATCGAGATGATTTATGTTGAAACCCACTTTGCCACCTACCTCGCGCCCTTGGACCCTGATTGCCACCCCTGCAACTTGTCCGCAAACTCTTTTATCGGATTTAGATGGCTAAGCTCAGTGTGAAGGCAAGGGTTCCTCCCCTTGCCGAACGCTGAGATTTGGCAAGATAATTCGAGAAATGAGTTTGACGGCAACCTCTGTTCCTGTTTTTCTTGTATTTAGACTTAACACACACATTTATTTATCTTATGCTTTGATTAACTCGTCACAAGCCTCGCCAACCACCCCGATCCACCTCCCAAAACTCCTCGACAAGGGAGGAACCCTTGCCTTCGTCGCTTCGGTCGTACCTGTGGCGTTTGACAAGTCCTGTGACAAGGTTAAGGGTAGCAATCAGGGTCTTGGCGTCGGTGAATTAATGGAGATGGTTTGATCCAACCGCAAGACAAAGTCAAGACTTTGTCGAGGATTGGAGCAAAGCAGATCGGCTAATTCAACAGCCACGGGTGCGTTATAATTCGATTAAAAACGTATTTCTCTGATTAATTTCTTCAAAAAAAGAGGTATAAGATTACTTTGGCTTTGGGGCTCTAGCTCAAGACCCGTGAAACAAGCCCATCTGAACTTGTTTGACGAGTCTTTAGCCAGAAGGTAGGGGGCAAGGTGGGTTTGAAGTTCAAAACAAATTTAAAACCCTCTTATACCCTCATTGACTTAACCCCCCTGGTCGATGTGATTTTTTTATTACTCATATTTTTTATAGTCACATCCGATATTTTACCCCTAAAATCTTTAAAACATTGAAAACCCCTCCCTGCCCAGCAACAACGCCTCGGCTCCTTTGACAACCCAACTTTTGATCGTCATGGATAGTCAAAATGTAATCTATGTGGGCTCTAAAAAAAGCATTTCCGATCTTGTCTCACTAGAAGAAACTTTAAATAAAGAACCGAGAGCGTGCGCGCGCACGCGGATTCCGTCGACGAAACGGCGCTGGCGGACCTGTGCGGTCGCCTTCGCTTCGTGGCGGGCGACTATCGCGAGCCGGACACGTTCCGCCGGCTTCGCGCCGCGCTCGGGGATGCACGCGCCCCGCTGCACTATCTCGCGATTCCGCCGAGCTTGTTCGGGGAGGTGGTCGCCGCGCTCGGCGCCTCGGGCCGCGCACGCGAGGCACGCGTCGTCGTGGAAAAACCGCTGGCCGCGACCTGCGGACGGCGCAGGCCCTCAATCGCAGCCTGGCGCAGGTCTTCGACGAGTCGCGCATCTTCCGCATCGACCACTTTCTCGGCAAGGAGCCGGTGCAGAACCTGCTGTACTTCCGCTTCGCCAACGCATTCCTGGAGCCGCTGTGGAACCGGATCACGTGGCGAGCGTGCAGCTCACGATGGCGGAGGACTTCGGCATCGAGGGACGCGGCCGCCTGTACGAAGAGCTGGGGGCGATCCGCGACGTGGTGCAGAACCACCTGCTGCAGGTGGTGAGCTCCTGGCGATGGACCCGCCGGCGCGCTACACGAGCGAAGCGCTGCGCGATGAGAAGGTGAAGGTATTGGACGCCTTGCGGCCGCTCGACGCATCGAAAGTCGTGCGCGGCCAATATGCCGGCTATCGGAGCGAGCCGGAGGTCGCCCCCGATTCCGTCGTCGAAACCTATGCGGCGCTGCGGCTCGAGATCGATTCGCCGCGCTGGGCGGGGGTGCCATTCCTCATCCGCGCAGGCAAGCGGCTGCCGGTCAGCGCGACGCAGGTCCTCGTGCGCCTGCGCACGCCGGTGCACCCCTCATTCGATGCGACTGCGGAGGTTGCGAATCACGTGCGGTTCGGACTGGGGCCGGATCGCGTATCCATCGCCCTGGGTGTCCTCACCAAGGAGCCGGGCGAGGACATGCGCGGCCGCACGAGCGAGCTCTTGATGTGCGACGACGAGGCGGGTTCGATGAGCGCCTACGAACGGCTGATCGGCGATGCGCTGCGCGGCGACCCCACCCTCTTCGCCCGGCAGGATGCCATCGAGGCGGCCTGGCGTGTCGTGGACGGCGTCGTCGCGGACGCTGCGGGCCGCGGCGCCGCGCCGAAGCCCTATGCGCAGGGGAGCTGGGGGCCCGCGGAAGCCGATGCGCTCGCGGCCGACGCGGGCGGCTGGCAGAACCCGCGCCCGGGTTGCTAGCCCGCGAGCAGCTGGCGCAGGACCATCTGCAGGATGCCGCCATGGCGAAAGTATTCCACCTCGGCCGGGGCGTCGATTCTCACCGTCGTGTCGAACTGGACGCAGGAGCCATCCTGCCGCGTCACGCTGACACGTGCCTTCTGTCGCGGCGTGATGCCGGCGGCGATGCCGGCGATGTCGATAGGTCTCTTCGCCGGTCAGGCCGAGGGATTGCGGCGATGCGCCGGCATTGAATTGCAGGGGCAGGACGCCCATGCAGACGAGGTTGCTGCGGTGGATGCGCTCGTAGCTCTCGGCGATGACCGCCTTGATGCCCAGCAACGCGGGCCCTTGGCGGCCCAGTCGCGCGAGCTGCCCGAGCCGTATTCCTTGCCGGCGATCACGACGAGTGGCATCGCCTTCATGCTGGTACTGCATCGCGGCGTCGAAGATGCTCATCTGCTCGCCGCTCGGGTAGGTGGAGGGTCCACGGCGCCTTCGACGCCGGGGACCATCTGGTTCCGCAACCGGATGTTGGCGAAGGTGCCGCGCATCATCACTTCGTGATTGCCGCGCCGTGAGCCGTAAGATGTTGAACTCCTTCGGCGGCACGCCGTGCTCGATCAGTACTTGCCCGCGGGGAGTCGCGGCTTGATGGAGCCGGCAGGGGAAATGTGATCGGTGGTGATGCGAGTCGCCGAGCACGGCGAGCACGCGGGCGCCGCGATGTCCTTCAGCGGGGGCGGGCTGCATGCGAATGTCGTGAAATAGGGCGGCTCGCTTGACATAGGTCGAATCGCCGTCCCACTCGAACAGGGTCGCCGGTGGGCGCCGGCATGCTCTTCCACGGTCGTCGCCCTTGAAGATCGCCGTACTCGAGCTCGAACTGCTCGATGCACCGCGGAGCGACCAGCGGCTGCGACTTCCGCCGGCGTCGGCCAGATGTCCTTCAGATAGACTGGCTTGCCGTCTGGCGTCGGTGCCCACTGGCTCCGTTGTCAAGTCGACATCACGCGTCCTGCGAGCGCATAGGCGACGACAGCGGCGGCGACGCCAGGTAGTTGGCCCGCACCTGCGGCGTGGATGCGCCCCTCGAAGTTGCGGTTGCCCGACAGCACCGCGACGACCGCGAGATCCTTGCTGTCACACCTCGGGATTCGTCGGGCAGCGGCCCGCTGTTGCCGATGCAGGTCGTGCAGCCGTAACCCACCAGGTTGAAGCCCAGCTTTTCCAGGTACGGCGTCAGACCCGCCTTGTCGAGGTACTGCGGTCACGACGCGCGAGCCCGGCGCCAGAGACGTCTTCACCCAGGGCTTGGCACTGCAGGCCCGCCTCCACCGCCTTGCGCGCCAGCAGCCCGGCCGCGATCATGACCGAAGGATTGGAGGTATTGGTGCAACTCGTGATGGCGGCGATGACGACCGAGCCGTTGTGTCACCGATGCGGGCGCGCTCGGCTGCTCGCAGGCGCTCCGGCGGCGCCTCGAGGACCTCGCCCGCGGGCGTGCCGCCTTCGCCGCACGAGCCGGGCAATGCCTTGGCTCTCACCGGCGGCTCGGCGCCGTCGAACGCGGCCTTGAACGATCTGCGGACGCCGCGCCAGCGGCACGCGATCCTGCGGGCGCTTGGGTCCGGCGACGCTCGGCTCGACCTTGGCCAGGTCCAGGTCGAGCACCTCGCTGAAGCGCGGCTCGGCGTCGGCGTCGGTCCTGAACAAGCCCTGCTCTCGCGTGTAGCGCTCGACCAGGTCGACGCTGGCGCCGCGGCCCGTCAGGCGCAGGTACTTCAAGGTGTTCGCGTCGACCGGGAAGAGCGTCGAGTGGCGCCGAACTCCGGGCGACATGTTCGACAGCGTGGCGCGGTCGGCAATGCCGAGGCCGCTCAATCCCGGCCCGAAGAACTCCACGAACTTGCCGACGACGCCGTGCGTCCGCAGCATCTGCGTCAGCGTCAGCACGAGGTCGGTGGCCGTCGTGCCGGCGGCAGCGTGCCGCGCGTCCGCACGCCGAGCGACGATCGGCTTCGGCAGAAACATCGGCTGGCCGAGCATCGCCGCTTCGGCCTCGATGCCGCCGACGCCCCATCCCAGCACGCCCAGGCCGTTGATCATCGGGTGTGCGAGTCGGTGCCGACGAGCGTGTCGGGAAAGACCCATCCGTCGCGCGAGCATCACGACCCGCCCGAGATGCTCGAGGTTGACCTGATGGCAGATGCCCATGCCGGGCGGCACCACGCGGAAGCCCTCGAACGCTTGCTGCGCCCAGTTGAGCAGCGCGTAGCGTTCGCGGTTGCGCCGGTACTCCCACTCCAGGTTGGCGGCGTACGCATCGGTGCTGCCGAAGCGATCGACCTGCACCGAGTGATCGATGACCAGGTCGACGGGGACGAAGGGATTGACCCGCTTGGGATCGCCGCCCGCTCGGGCGACCGCGCTTCTGCATGGCCGCGAGGTCCACGACCGCTGGAACGCCGGTGAAGTCCTGCATCAGCACGCGCGCGGGCATGAACGCGATGGACGCTCGGCGCCGTTCGGCCAGCGGGCGAGCGCCACGACATCCGCTTCGGACACGTCCCGGCCGCCGGCCCTGCGCGCGATGTTCTCCAGCAGGATCTTGACGGTGTGCGGAAGCCGCGCCACATCCGCGCCGGTCTTCGCGGCCAGCTTCGCGAGGCTCACGTAGGAAGCCGTTTCAGGCCCGATCGCGAGACTTGCCGTGACGTTCAGGGAATCCATTGTCGTCATGTTGCTGGTCCTTGGAACACCAAAACCATCCTACGCCCGAATCGCCGCTGGTGGACGTGCGCGCCTGGATGGGAACACGCGTACTATCTCCGACTGCGAATTCGCCAACGACAAGCTGGAACAGGGCGCATCGACACGCGGCGGAGCTACTTCGTCACCGGCACCGACACCGGCATCGGCAAGACGCTGGTGGCGGCCGCGCTGCTCCGCCGCCTGCGCGAGGCCGGCGTGAGAGTCGCCGGCATGAAGCCGATCGCCGCGGGCGCCGATCGCCGGGACCGGAAGGACCCGCGAACGAGGACGCGCTGCTGCTCCAGGCCGAATCGAGCGCGCGCCATCCCTACGCGCACGGTGAATCCCTGCCTGTTCGAGCCCGCGATCGCCCCGCACATCGCGGCGGCGGAATCGGGCATGGCGATCGACACGGACCGCATCGTCGCCGCGCATGCGACCCTTCGCGCATCGCGCCGACGTCGTGATCGCCGAAGGCGCCGGCGGCTTCCTCGTGCCGCTCGATGCGACGCGCACCTGCGCCGAGCTGCCCGCGCTGCTCGGCATGGACGTGATCCTGGTCGTCGGGCTCCGGCTCGGCTGCCTCAACCACGCGCTGCTGACTGCGGAGGCGATCGCCGCACGCGGGCTCACGCTCGCCGGCTGGGTCGGCAATGGCGTCGCCGCCGAATTCCCGCGCCGCGAGGCGAACGTCGCGACGCTCACCGCCCGCCTGCCCGCGCCCTGCCTCGGCATCGTCCCGTGGATGGCGCGAACCCGACGTCGGAATGGCCGCGCACGCGCTCGCGGAGCGCGCCGCGCCTGTTACGCATCCCTCTGGAATAACTGGAAAAAATCGGGTTGCGGCCATGCCTGGCCGTCCCTTACGATGCGCGGGCCGTGAGCCCGCGTTCCGCGGGTCGCATCCTGGGAGCCCCGGTGGGAAACGCCATGCGGAAGTCGATGCTGCCGGCCGTCGCCGGCGCCCTCGCAGCCCTCGCCGCCATGCCCGCCCGCGCGGACTGGGACCTGCTCAACATGCCGGTCGGCGCGAGCGAGCTGTCGCGCGAGATCTACGACATGCACATGATCATGTTGTGGATCTGCCTGATCATCGCCGTGCTCACCTTCGGCGCGATGATCTTCGCGATGGTCCGCTTCCGGAAGTCGAAGGGCGCGGTCGCCGACCAGAAGCTGCTGCACAACGCCCGCCTCGAGGCCGCCTGGACCATCATCCCGGTGCTGATCCTGATCGGCATGGCGCTGCCCTCGGTCGAGAAGCTGGTCAAGATCGAGGACACCTCGGGCTCCGGCCTCACGATCAAGATCACCGGCTACCAGTGGCAGTGGCATTACGAGTATCTCGGCAGCGGCGTCTCGCTTCTTCAGCCGGCTCGCGCGCACCAGCGACCTCGCCCGCCAGAAAGGCTCCGGCATCGACCCGAATACGGTCGAGAACTACCTGCTCGAGGTGGACAAGCCGCTGGTCGTCCCGACCGGCACCAAGATCCGCATCCTGCTGACCGCGAATGACGTGATCCACGCCTGGTGGGTGCCGGACTTCGGCATGAAGCGCGACGCGATCCCGGGCTTCATCAACGAGATGTGGATCTCGGTGGACGAGGACAAGCCCGGCACCTACCGCGGCCAGTGCGCGGAACTCTGCGGCGCCGACCACGGCTTCATGCCGATCGTCGTGATCGCGAAGCCCAAGGCAGAATTCGACGCCTGGCTCGAACGAACAGAAGCCCGCCGCGACCGCCGTCGCCGCGGCCGTCACGGAGTGATGCAGCATGGCCGACCACGAGACACGGGCCGCCGAAAGGCATCGCACGCTGGCTGACGACCACGAACCACAAGGACATCGGCACGATGTACCTGGTGTTCTCGCTGCTGATGTTCCTGATCGGCGGCGCTGTTCGCGCTCGCTGATCCGCGCCGAACTGTTCCAGCCGGGCCTGCAGCTCGTCGATCCCGAGTTCTTCAACCAGATGACGACCATGCACGCGCTGGTCATGGTGTTCGGCGCGGTGATGCCGGCGACCGTCGGCCTCGCGAACTGGATGATCCCGATGCAGATCGGCGCCGCCGACATGGCGCTGCCGCGCATGAACCTGTTCAGCTTCTGGCTGCTCGCGTTCGCGTTCCTGCTGCTGCTGTCCACGCTTCTTCGATGCCGGGCGGCGCGCCCGCCTCGCGGCTGGACGCTCTATCCGCCGCTGGTGCTGCAGACGGGCGAGGCCTTCCCGATGGCGATCTTCGCGATCCACCTGATGGGCGCCTCGTCGATCATGGGCGCGATCAACGTCATCGTGACCATCGTCAACATGCGCGCGCCGGGCATGACGCTGCTCAAGATGCCGCTGTTCTCCTGGTCCTGGCTGATCACGGCCTACCTGCTGATCGCGGTGATGCCGGTGTTCGCGGGCGCGGTGACCATGCTGCTGACCGACTACTACTTCCACACCAGCTTCTTCAACGCGGCGGGCGGCGGCGACCCGGTGCTGTACCAGCACGTGTTCTGGTTCTTCGGGCACCCCGAGGTCTACATCATGATCCTGCCGGCGTTCGGGATCGTGTCGGAGATCATCCCGACCTTCTCGCGCAAGCCGATCTTCGGCTACGAGGCGATGGTGTACGCGATCGCGTCGATCGCGTTCCTGTCGTTCATCGTCTGGGCGCACCACATGTTCACGGTCGGCATGCCGCTCGCGGGCCAGCTGTTCTTCATGCTGTCGACGATGCTGATCGCGGTGCCGACCGGCGTGAAGATCTTCAACTGGACCGCGACCATGTGGCGCGGCTCGATCACGCTTCGAGCCGCCGATGCTGTTCGCGCTCGCCTTCCTGTTCCTGTTCACGATCGGCGGCTTCTCGGGCCTGATGCTCGCGATCGTGCCGGCGGACTTCCAGTACCACGACACCTACTTCGTGGTCGCGCACTTCCACTACGTGCTGGTGCCGGGCGCGGTGTTCGCGCTCATGGCGGCGGTCTACTACTGGCTGCCGAAGTGGACCGGCCACATGTACGACATGACGCTCGCGAAGTTGCACTTCTGGCTGTCGGCGATCTTCGTCAACGTGCTGTTCTTCCCGCAGCACTTCCTCGGCCTCGCCGGCATGCCGCGGCGCATCCCCGACTACGCGGTGCAGTTCGCCGACTGGAACATGGTCTCCTCGATCGGCGCCTTCGGCTTCGGCCTGTCGCAGCTGCTGTTCGTCGTGGCTGATCGTCAAGTGCGTGCGCGGCGGCGAGCAGGCGACCGCGGGCGTCTGGGAGTGGCCAGCACGGCCTCGAGTGGACCGTGCCCTCGCCGGCGCCGTACCACACCTTCGAGAAGGCGCCGGAGGTCCAGTTGAGCCAGCGGCCGTCGAACGCAACGTCCGGCTCGCGGTCGCGCTCGGCATCGCCGCTGGCCGTCGCGGTGTACATCGATCTACGTCGTGCTGCGGCTGCTGGAGCGCGGCGCGTGAGCGACGAGCGCCGCGCAGAGCGCGAACCGCGGCCTGACGGCGCGGCTCGTGCTGATGGCCGCCGGCAGCTTCGCCTTCGGCTTCGCGCTCGTGCCGCTCTACGACGTGGTCTGCGAGGTCACCGGCATCGGCAGCCGCGCGCAGCTTCTCGCGCGCGGGCACCGGCGGACGGCGCAGGCCGCCGACACCGACGCACGGTCATCGTCGAGTTCACGGCCTCCGTGCCGGCCGGCGGCTGGGACCTTCGCGCCGGTCGCCGCGACGCATGGAAGTGCAGCCCGGCCGCCTCTACGAGACGCATTACCGCGCGCGCAACCTCGCCGACGGGCGCGATCGACGGGCCAGGCCGTGCCGAGCGTCGCGCCGATGCGCGCGCGCGAACTACTTCGTCAAGACCGAATGCTTCTGCTTCACGCCGCAGCAGTTCGCGGCCGGCGAGGAGCGCGAGATGGCCGGTCCGCTTCGTGGTCGACCGCGAGCTGCCGGCGGGCATCGACCGCCTGACGCTTTCTTATGCGTTCTACGACGTCGGCCAGGCGAACGGGCGGAGCTAAGGAGATCGCGATGGCACAGGCCGAGCACACCCACGACGAGAGCCAGTACTACTTCCCGCACGGCAGCCGGCTGCCGTTCTTCGGCTCGGTCGCGCTCTTCATCCTGATGGCGGGCGCCGCGGCGACGCTGAACGGCGCCGCGGCGGGCTCCTGGGTGCTGGGGCTCGGCTTCGCTGCTCCTGTTCACGCTGTTCTTCCGTCTGGTTCGGCGACGTGATCCGCGAGAACCAGGCCGGCCTCTACAACGAGCAGGTCGACCGCTCGTTCCGCATGGGGATGATGTGGTTCATCTTCTCCGAGGTCATGTTCTTCGCCGCGTTCTTCGGCGCGCTGTTCTACGCGCGGCAGCTGTCGATTCCGTGGCTCGGCGGCGAAGGCGCCAAGGCCGTCGACGAGCCTGCTGTGGCCGGACTTCGACGCCGGCTGGCCGAGCAACGGCCCCGGCGACCTCGGCCCGCGCGACGACGGCAGCTACGAGATCATCCCGGCCTTCGGCCTGCCGGCGATCAACACCGCGCTCCTGCTCACCTCGGGCCTCACGATCACGATCGCCCACCACGCGCTGAAGAGCGGGCACCGCGGGATCCTCAAGGTGTTCCTCGCGCTGACCTTCCTGCTCGGCTTCATCTTCCTCGGCGTGCAGGTCATGGAGTACGGCCACGCCTACCACGAGCTCGGACCTGCAGCTCGGCACCGGCATCTACGGCTCGACGTTCTTCATGCTGACCGGCTTCCACGGCCTGCACGTGCTGGTCGGCGCGATCATGCTGACGGTGATCTGGCTGCGCTGCCTGAAGGGCCACTTCACGCCGCGCCAGCACTTCGCCTTCGAGGCGGTCGCCTGGTACTGGCACTTCGTGGACGTCGTCTGGCTCGGGCTCTTCATCTTCGTCTACTGGATCTAGTGTCCGGCGACAGCGCCGTGCCCGCCGCAGGCAAGCGCTTCATCGCGATCGCCGGCAACATCGGCGCCGGCAAGACCGAGCTGACGCGCTTCCTCTGCCGGCGCTACGACATCAAGCCGTTCTTCGAGCCGAACGACAAGAATCCCTACCTCGCCGATTTCTACCGGGACATGAAGACCTGGGCCTACCGGTCCCAGCTTTACTTCCTCGCGCACAAGTTCCGCCTGCAGCTCGAGCTGCAGGACGACCCCGGCACGGTGGTGCAGGACCGCACGATCTACGAGGACGCCGAGATCTTCGCCAGGAACCTCTACCGGCAGCGCTACATCGACGCCCGCGATTTCCGGACCTACACGGCACTCTACAGCTCGATCGGCAAGGCGCTACGGCCCCCGGACCTCATGATCCAGCTCTCCTGCCCGGTGCGCACGCTCAGGAAGCGCATCCGCCTGCGCGGCCGGGCCATGGAACAGGACATTCCGGTGCCCTACCTCCGGCGGCTCAACCGCCTGTACGAGGACTGGTTCCAGCGATATGACCTGTCCCCGGTGCTGAGGCTCGAAACCGACCGGCTCGACTGGATGACCGACCTGGTCGATCGGGTGGACCTGTTCCGGAAGATCGAACGCTACCTCGACTGATAATCCGGGGCATGTCAGCCGGACACCGACAAGACCGAGGTCGCCGATCGCAGACGCGGCGGAATTGCCGTTTGCGGGGCGAATGCCAGCATGAAACTAGGGACAGCCCGGCTGTCCAATGGCATATTGCGTGGCAAGAAAATGTTCGATCCGACGCAGACCCAGCCCCTGTCCTGGCGCATGCACCAGGGGAAGGCGATGCCGTGGGAGGACGTTCCGGTGGAGCCGCCGAACCGCCAGGCACCGACCTTCGACGACTCGCCGCCGGAGCGCCTGTCCGAGCGCGGCTATCGCCTGCGCGCCCGCCTCGGCGGCGGCCGCCTGGGCGCAATCTACGAGGCCCAGGACGAGCTCTCCCGGAATTCCGGCAGCCAGCATTTCGTCGCGATCCTGCTGATCGACAGCCGCATCGCCTCGAAGGCGGGCTTCGCCGCCGACTTCGAGCGCGGCGCCGCCGAGCTCAAGTCCATCTCGCACCCGAACATCGTCAAGCTGCTCGAGTACGGCCGCGACCAGAACCGGTTCTACCTCGTCAACGAAATGCTCGAGAGCGCGTCGCTGCGCTTCGTGCTGAACGACGTTGGCACGCTGCCCGCTGTCGAGTCGACTGCCGTGCTGCGCGCGGTCGGTGACGCGCTGCAGTACCTGCACGCGAAGAACCTGGTGCACGGCAACCTCCGCCCGGAGAACGTGCTCGTGACTTTCGGCTACGAGGTGAAGCTCCTCGACGTCGTCCCGACGGGCTGGCTCGTGAACCCGACCGACGCGCTCGGCGTGCCGGCGCGCGCGCCGGACAAGCGCGACGACGTCTTCGGCCTCGGCTGCCTCGCCTACGAGATGCTCGCGGGCCGCCACCCATTCAACGGCAACTCGGCGCAGGAGGCTTACCGCGCGGGCATGGAAGCCGAGCGGATCGACGGCCTCGGCGAGCGTGAATGGCGCGCGCTCGCCGGCGCGCTCACCGTGCACCGCGACGACCGCACGCCGAGCATCTCGCAGTTCCTCGACGAGTTCGGCGTCGGCAGCAGCCAGAAGCTGAAATCCGTGGTCGCGACGGGTAACGCGCCGGCACCTGCGTATGACGTGCCGCGGCCGACCTACACCGCGGCCGAGCCGCCACCGGCACTCCCGCGCCCGGTCGTCGCCGAGCGGGCGATGCGCGGCAGGCCCGAGCGACGCGGCGTCTTCGGCACGCTGTCCGCGCTGCTGCTCCTGATCGGGCTCGGCGTCGCCGCCTGGTACTACCAGGAGCCATTGCGCACGTTTTCGACCGACCTGATGTCGGAAGTCGATTCGCGGATCGACGCGGAACGCGCACCGGCTGCTAAAGCGCCCCTGCCGGCCCCCGAAAGCGCGCAAGCGCCACTCGAGTCGGCGCCGGCCGTCACCGATCCGGAGCCGGCGATGGTGCTCGCGCCGGGCGCGAACGTGCCGGCCGACGCGAATGCCCGCGCGATCACGCGCGATGAGCCCGTGACCGCCCCGCCGCAAGAGCCGGCCGCAACCCAGGCCCAGCCGGCGCCGCCACCGCCCGAAGTCGTCGAGCCCTCACCGGGCGTCGCGGAACAGGCACCGGCGACGGTCACGCCGGCACCCTCCGTGCCGGCACCGTCCACGCCGGTAGCGACCGGCCCCACGCGGTTTGCGTTCCAGCAGGGACTCGTGACCGTCCGCGAAGGAGACGTCGCAGCGCGCGTGACGATCCGCCGCTCGGGCAACCTGTCCGGCACGGCCTCGGTGTCCTGGTGGACCGAGCAAGGCACGGCCCAGGCCGACGCCGATTACGCCGACCTCGGCGCGCGCATCGAGCGCTTCGAGCCCGGCGAGGCGAGCCGCACGGTCTACGTCCCGCTCACCAACGACGCGGTGCGCGAGGAGCCGAAGAGCTTCCAGGTCTTGATCGGCCGCGGCGAAGGCACCGACGACGCCTCGCTGCGCGTCGACATCATCGACGACGATTGAAGCGAGAAGTTCATTTCACGCTTTCGCGTGAAGGTGCACGTTCCCCTCGGCCTAACCCTTAGGCGCTGCCTTGTGCCGCCGACTTGCTGCCGACGCTTCCCGCGACCTTGACCGGCTGGCCGGGGCGCAGGCGCTCGCCGCCGCGCACGATCACGCGATCGCCGGCGGCGAGGCCGCCCGTCACTTCCACGCGCTCCTAGTCGCCGTTGCCGACGCGCACCGACACGCGCTCCGCCACGTTGCCCTTGCCGATGCGGAACACATGCGCGCCGTCCGAGCGCACGATGACCGCGTCGCGCGGCACCAGGAGCCCCGCCGACTGGCGCGCCGCCGGCAGGTCCACGCGCACGGCCGAGCCGATCGGCCAGCCGGGGCCGGTCATCGCGATACGCACCTCGATCATGCGCGAGCGCTCGTCGCCGACCGGGACGATCGCGCGGATCTTGCTCGCCTTCTGCTGCGCGGCCGCCGTGCACCGCGACGGCCTGCCCGGCAGCCAGGTGGCCCGCCTCGGCGACCGGCGCGCGCGCCACGATTTCGACGTTCTCGGTATCGGTCAGTCGCACGCACCTCCGTGCCCGCGGCGACGAACTCGCCGAGCTGGCGGATCCGCTCCGCGACGTGGCCGGAGAACGGCGCGCGGATCGTCGCGCGCGCGATCGAGTGCCGCGTGCTGTCGCGCGGTCGCGCGGGCCTGCTCCAGTTCATGCCTCGCCATCGACGAGGCGCGCCGCGGCCTCGTCGATCTGGCTCTTCGAGGCGATGCCGTCCGGCAGCGCGTTGAGCCGCGCGAGCTGCGTGCTCGAGGAGCTCCGCGTTCGCCGCCAGGCGCGAGATCTGCGCGTCGTTCTCGCGGAGCTGAAGCTCGAGCGCGCGCGCGTCCACGCGCGCGAGCGGCGCGCCTTTCGCGACTTTCGCGTCCGGGCTCGGCGACCCAGTCGAGGCGGCCCGTCGACTTCAGCGGCGAGGCGCGCGTCGTTGCGGCTCACGACCGTGCCCGTCGCCGACACGGTCGATGCGGTCGCGCCCTTGACCACGGGCGCGACGGTCACCGGCGCCGGCGGCGGCTCCGCGTCCTGCGCCCAGGCCGCGCCGGCCGTCAGGGAGGAAACGGCCAGCGCGGCCGCCGTCACGCACCATGCAACGGAACGATTCTTCGATTTCATCCTGCACCTTCCTCGAGCGCGCCCCCTGCCTGCCGCGCGACGGATCCTTCCGCCGCCGGCTCGCCGAGGCGCAGGAGCGCCGGCAGGAGCACGAGCATGAACACGGTATTGACCAGCATGCCGCCCGCGATCACGGTGCCGAGCCCGCGGTACAGCGCGGCGCCCGGCCCGGGTACGATGATCATCGGCAGGAGCCCGGCCAGCTGGCCGAGCGAGGTCGCGAAGATCGGCCGCGTGCGCTCCTCGAGGGCGTGGCGCACGGCGCTCGCTGCGGTCCATGCCGCCGCGCTCCGCCGAGCGCGAGCTCTCGACCAGCAGGATCGCGTTGTTGACGGCGGCGCCCAGCAGGATGATGAAGCCGACCATCGTCAGCATGTCGAGCGTCTGCGGCGTGAACAGGTTCAGGAACCGGATGCCGAGCACGCCGCCGAGGCTCGCGAGCGGCACCGTCAGCATCACCAGCAGGCTGTCCTTCGCGGACCGGAACAGCGCCGCCATCAGCAGGAACAGCACGAGCAGCGCAAGCGAGATGTTGACGCGCATGTCCGCGAGCGCGGTCTCGAGGCTGCCCGCGTCGCCGGCGTAGCGGATGCCGCCGTCCGGCGGCAGCAGCGGCCGCAGCGCCGGGTCGACTTCGGTTTCGAGCTTCTCCATCGCCTGCTGCAGCGAGGTGCCGGGCGGCGCGACGACGTTGATGCCGATCGTGCGGCGGCCGTCCACGCGGCGCAGGCCCGTCGAGGCGACAGTCGGCTCGATGGTGACCAGCTCGCCGAGCGGCACGACGCCGCCGGTCGGCGTCGCGACCGGCACGGCCGCGAGCGCGTCCGGGCTGTCCCAGCCTCTCGGCACGCAGGATCATGTCGAGGCGGCGCTCGCCGTCGAAGTGCTCGCCGACCCAGATGCCGTCGCCGAGCGCGCGCACGACGGTTGCGACGTTGGCGCGCGTCCAGCCGGACTCGCTGATGCGGCGGTCGTCCGGGACGAGCCGCAGCTCGGGCTCCGAGAGCTCGAGGTCCTGGAAGCTTTGCACCTGCGCGCCCGGCATCTTCTCGATGATGATGTCCTGGGCCTTGCGGGCGCTCTCCAGCAGCGCGTCGAAGTCGGACGACTGCAGGCGCACCTCGATGTTGCGGCCGTCGCCGAAACCGCCGAACAGGTTCCCCTGCTGCGCGAACACGTTGAGGTCCGGGAAGCCCGCGGTGATCTCCTCGTTCACGATCTTGCCGAGCTCGTCGATCTTCGAGGGGTCGAGCGGTCGCACGCCGATCGAGCCGCCGCCGTTCGGCCAGATCAGGATGTAGTAGTTCTTGAGCCGCGGCTCCTTCTCGCCCGCCATGTAGGGCTCGAGCCGCTTCGCCATCGGCTCGACGACCTCGGTCTCGATCGCGTCGATGTTCATGCCGGGCGGGAACTGGAAGAAGCCGTCGATCGCGTCGCGCTTGACCGGCGGCAGGTAGTCGATCGGCGGCAGCAGCAGCCAGGTCAGCACGGCCGGCACGACGAGGCAGAGCCCGATCGTCAGCTGCCGCCGGCGCGGGCTGTCGGTGAGGGCGGCCATCCGCTCGCCGAGCCGGCGCGGCCATTCGGCGGCCTTGCGCGTCGCCTCGGTCGGCTTGAGCCAGCGCGCGGCGGCCACCGGCAGCACCGTCATCGCCATCACGAGCGAGACCGCGATCGCGACCGAGATGGTGAGCGCGAGGTCGGCGAAGAGCTGCCCTTCGGTGTTTTTCATGAAGATCACGGGGATGAACACGATCACCGTGGTCAGCGTCGAGGCGAAGAGCGCGGGCCAGACGCGCGTCGCGCCCTCGAGCGCGGCCTGCGCTGGGGACGCGCCGCGCTCGCGGCGCTGGAGGATGCTCTCGAGCACGATGGTCGCGGCGTCGAGCGTCATGCCGACGGCGAAGGCGATGCCGGCGATCGAGATGACGTTGAGCGTGTGCCCGGTGACCAGCATCACCAGCACGGTGGCGAGCACGGAGACCGGGATCGCGATGCCGACCAGCAGCGTGGAGCGGAACTGGCGCAGGAACAGCCACAGCACGCCGATCGCGAGGATGACGCCCGCGACCAGGTTGCCGGTGACGAGCCCGATCGCCTGGTTGATGAAGACCGAAGGATCGAAGGACTGCTCGATGCGCGAGACCGAGCTCCGCGAGCGGGCCCTCGCGCAGCGCCCCGATCTCCTCCTTCACGGCGTTCAGCGTCGCCAGCACGTCCGCGCCGGACTCCTTCAGGATCTGGATGCCGATCGCCGGGTTGTTGTTTTGCAAGGCGAGCGAGTTGCGGTCGCCGCGCTCGACCGAGATCGTCGCGACGTCGGCGAGGCGCACGGGACGGCCGTCGCGCCAGTCGAGCACCAGCTCGCCGAGGTCGTCCGGCCGGTAACGGCCCGCGAAGCGCAGCGTGTACTGGCGCCGGCCCAGCTCGGCGAAGCCGCCGGAGACGTCGTCGGCGCTGCCGGCGACGCTGACGATGGCCGGGATCGGGATGCCGAGCTCCGCCGCGCGGTAAGGGTCGAACTCGATGCGAAGCTCGTCGGGCGCGCCGGCGTTGACGTTGATCGTGCCGACGCCCGGGATCGACTCGACGCGCGAGCGCATCAGGTCCTCGACCTCGCGCCGGTAGTTCTCGACCGGGCCCGGCGTCCCTGGCTTCAGCTGCACGAAGAACCAGGACAGGGTTTCGTTCGGCCCGCCGCCGCCGTTCTCGCCGAGCGAGATGCGCGGTGCGTCGGCGTCGCGCGGCAGCGGCGGCAGCTGGTTCATGCGCGCGATCACGTCGATGAGCGTGCGGCCCATGTCGGTGCCGATCGCGAACTCGAGGTTGATGAACGCGCCGCCCGCGTTCGCGAACGACTCGATCTCCTGCAGGCCGGCGAGGCCGCGCAGCGCCTGTTCCTGCGGCTCGATCAGCTCGGACTCGACTTCCGTGGGCGCCGCCGCGCGCCAGCCGGTGAAGATGGTGATGGCCGGCTCTTCGATGTCCGGGAAGAGCTGCACGGGCAGACGGACGAGCGCGACCAGCCCGAGCACGATGATGAGGCCCACGCCGACGGCGACGCCGATCGGGCTCTTTAGGGATCTTGCGGTCAGGTTCACGCGGGCCTCCCTGCTCGAGGGAACTGATGCGGCAACGGTGCAAAGGGTTGCAACGCCCTTACCTGCACCATTCTAGGAACGGGAAGTAACGGCGGGCTTGCGGTGGCCAACGGCCGGGCGCGGGGGGAGGCCGCTTCGTCGAATCGAAGGGGACGCGCACCTTCATATTCGCGAAAGGGACGCGCACCTTCACGAATATGAAGGTGCGCGTCCCCTCCGTAGAATCGGCGGGTGCCCTCCAACTCCCGCCTGCAGTACCGCGCCGTGCGCCTCGAGGCGCCGGGCAGGAAGCTCCTTGACGAGACGCTCGATGCGCCCGTTCCCGGCCAGGGCGAAATCCTCGTGCGCGTGTGCGCCGCGGGCATCTGCCATTCCGACGCTCACTACCGCGCGGGCATCGGCTCAACGAACCACCCGCTCACGCTCGGACACGAGGTCGCAGGCGTCGTCGAGTCCGTCGGCGCCGCTGTCACGACGCATCGCGCGGGCGATCGCGTGTGCCTGCACTACCTCGTCACCTGCGGAACCTGCCGCGACTGCCGCGCCGGCCGCGAGCAGTTCTGCGCGACCGGCCAGATGATCGGAAAGGACCGTGACGGCGGCTACGCCGAACTCATCCGCGTGCCGGCGCGAAACGCCCATCCCCTGCCGGACGCCATCCCTTTCGAGCAGGGCGCGATCCTGATGTGCTCCTCGGCAACCGCCCTGCATGCGCTGCGCAAGGCGCGCGTCGGCACGGGCGACACGGTCGCGGTCTTCGGCATCGGCGGGCTCGGCGTCTCCGCGATCCAGCTCGCGCGTGCGCTTGGCGCCGCCGAGGTCTACGCGGTGGACCTCAATCCCGCGAAGCTCGCGCTCGCGAAGCGCCACCGCGCTGTCCCGGTCGATGCACGCACCGCCGATCCGGTGCAGGCGATCCGCATGGCGACCGGCGGGCGCGGCGTCGACACCGCGCTCGAGCTCATCGGCTTTGCGCGCACGATGGAGCAGGCGGTCGAAGTGCTCGCGCCGCAGGGCCGCGCAGCGCTCGCCGGCCTCACGCAGGAGCGCATGTCCATCGCGCCCTATCGCGACGTACTGAACCGGGAGGCCGAGATCATCGGGGTGTCCGACCACCTCGCCTCGGAGATCGGCGAGCTGATGCGGTTCATCGAGCGCGGCGAGCTAGACTTGGCGGACGCCGTCACGCGCGTCGTCCCGCTCGAGGCCGCCGCGATAAACGGCGTGCTGGACGACCTCGAGGCCTTCCGCGACGATGTGCGCACGGTGATCCGCCCATGACCCATCGCTTCCCTGACATCCCGCAATCCGAGGAACTCGTCCCGGCGGCCGAGGTCCAGGCGGCGCTCAACCGCATGGCCGGCGAGATCACGGCGCGGCTCGCAGGCCAGAACCCGCTCGTCGTCACCGTGATGAATGGCGGCCTCGTGTTCGCCGGCCAGCTGCTGCCGAAGCTGCCGTTCGCGCTCGAGGTGAGCTACGTGCACGTGCGCCGCTATGGGCGCGAGACGAAGGGCGGCGAGCTGGTCTGGATCGCGGGCCCGCACGAGTCGGTCACCGGTCGTACGGTGCTCCTCCTCGACGACATCCTCGACGAAGGCCAGACGCTTCTCGCCATCCGCTCGCGATTCTTCGAGCTGGGCGCGAGCGAGGTGCTGCTCGCGGCCTTCGCCGTGAAGCTGCGCAAGAATCCCCCCAGGGTGGCGGCGGACTTCTTCGGCATCCGCGTGCCGGATCGTTTCGTGTTCGGGTTCGGGATGGACATCGGCGGCAACTGGCGCAACCTGCCGGCGATCCGGGCGCTGGCGGAAACCGCCGACTGACGGTCAGCCGCCGACGCCGTGCGGCTCGATCCAGCCCATCTTCCAGGTCCACCACAGGACGATGAAGAGGAAGATGGAGAGCCCGATGCGGACCGTGAGCGCCCGCACCATGCGGCGCGACTCACCTTTATGGTCATGCACGAGTTGCACCATGGCTGACACGAGGCTCAGGACGATCCCGAAAAAGATGAGTAAAACCAGCCACTTCGCGCCTGTCATGAGACCGCCCCGACTGTCTGGATGCGCGAGTATAGCCCGGTGCTGAACCCCCGCCGATCCCGATTCGCCCCCCGGTTGGTCCCGACGATCCTGGCGGCCGTGGCAGTCGTCATGTTCTCGGCGCTGGGCGTCTGGCAACTCGGCCGCGCGGACGAAAAGCGCGCGATGGCGCGCAACCTCGCCGCGGGCGGACCCGCAATCGAATGGCAGCAACTGCCCGCCGATGCGCCCCGCTTCCAGCGCGTAACCCTGCGCGGCCGCTACGATCCGGAGCACCAGTTCCTGCTCGATAACATGAGCCACGAGAGCGTCGCCGGCGTGCAGGTGCTGACGCCGCTCCTCCTCGACGACGGCGACGCCGTGATCGTGAACCGCGGCTGGCTGCCGTTCGGCGCGACGCGCCAGGACCTGCCGCCGGTCGAGGTAGGCGGCGAGAAGCGCACGGTGACCGGACGCATCGACGACCTTCCGCGCCCGGGCATCTGGCTGAAGGGCCCCGAGGCGACGGGTTGGCCGCGTCTCGTGCAATACCCGGGGATAGCGGAACTGTCGGCCGCGCTCGGACGCGATCTCGCGCCGCGCCAAGTGCTGCTCGATCCCGGAGTGCCGGATGGATATGTCCGCGATTGGGCCGTGCCCGGCACGACGACCGACCGCCACCTCGGTTATGCCGTGCAGTGGTTCGCCCTGGCTGCGCTCGCAGCAGCCATCTGGTTCGTACTCGGTTTCAGGAGACGCGGAGATTCGACTTGAGCCCTCCCGACGACTCCAGGCGGCGCGGCCGCCGCCAGCTTCTCCTGGTCGCATCGCTGTTCGTCGTCCCGCTGGTGACGGCTGTCCTGCTCTATCACTCCACGGACTGGCGGCCAGTGGTGAATGCCCGGGGTACGCTCATCGACCCGCCGCGCACGCTCGAGGCCGCGAACCTCAGGCTCGCCGGCGGCACGACGCCGCCGGCGGATGTGTTTCAAGGCCGCTGGTCGATCATCCGTCCGGTCACGGGCGGCTGCGGCGCGCGCGAGCGCGCGCTCCTCGAAGAGCTCGCCCGCGTGCGGCTTGCGCTCGACAAGGACGCGGATCGCGTGCAGCGCGTGATCGTGCATGACGGCGGTTGCATCACCGGAGCGCTCGCAGCTGGTGAATCCGAACTCCGGGTGTTCTCGGCGGACGCCGGTTTCCTCGCGAAGTTCCCGCCGTCCGTGGATGGCGCGCGCGGCATATATGTCGCCGACCCGCATGGCAACCTGATGATGAGCTACCCTGCGTCCGGTTCGGCGCGCGGCTTGCTCAAGGATCTCGAACGACTGCTGCGCCTGTCCAGCATCGGCTAGGGGATGCCCATGCCCGAAACCCGGAACATGGCCTGGTTCCGCCGCGCCGCGCTCGCCGCGACGCTTCTTTGCGCAATCGTGGTGGTCGTCGGCGCCTGGGTCCGTCTCACCAACGCTGGGCTCGGCTGTCCGGACTGGCCCGGCTGCTATGGCCATGCGCACCCGGCGCAGGCTGCCGAGCGCGCCGCCGAGATCAACGCCGCCAATCCCGATCGCCCCTTCGATTACCGGAAAGCCATCAACGAGATGGTGCACCGCTACATCGTCGGCGGGCTCGGGATTCTCGTCATTGGCCTCGCACTATTGTCGGTGTGGAATCGCCGCGATCCGGCACAACCGCGCGTGTTGCCCTGGGCACTCGTCGTCCTGCTCGTCGCGCAGGCGCTGCTCGGCATGTGGACGGTGACGCTGCTCCTCAAGCCGCTCATCGTCACGCTGCACCTGCTTGGCGGGCTCCTGACACTCGCGCTGCTGTGGTGGCTCGCGCTGCCGCCGGCGCGGCGCGAGCTGAAAGCGGCGGAGCGCGGGCTCCGCCGCCTCGTCATCGCGGGCATCGCGGTACTTGCGGTTCAAGTCGCGCTCGGCGGCTGGACCAGTACCAACTATGCCGCTGCCGCCTGCCCGGATTTCCCCACCTGCCAAGCCTCGTACTGGCCGCCTATGGACTTCCGGAACGCGTTCATCCTTTGGCGCGGGCTCGGAATCGACTATCGAAGGCGGCGTGCTCGACGCGCCTGCGCGCGTCGCGATCCACTACACGCATCGGCTCGGGGCCTACGCCACGGCGGTCGTGCTGCTGCTGGTGATCGCCGGCGCCTGGAGGCGAGGCCAGTCGCGCGCAACCCGCGTCGCCGCGGTCGCGGTCGGGATCGCGCTCCTGCTTCAAGTCGTGATCGGGATGAACCTGATCTGGAAGGGTTGGCCACTCTCGCTCGGCACGGCCCACAATGCCGGCGCAGCAGTGCTCGTGCTCGCGACGGTCGCGCTGCTCCGAAGCCTGAGCCCGCGCTCGGAAGTAGGCCGCTACCGGCCGTCGCTGCGATAGTCGAGACGTCTTAAAGGTTCTGGATCAAGACCGGCAGGCCGGCGACCACCAGGGCCAGGCACACCGCAAGTATCGATCGATTGAAGAGGAACATGGAGATCTCCCGGTGGTGTCGGGAGGAAATTACCCGCTCACATTGTTCCGATAAACCACTCAATATTGACTTTATTGTTCAATAATCAGTACTAATAGCGGGTGCGGGATTTCCAGGCCATGCGCGCGTTCGCCAGGGTCGCCGAACTCGGCTCTTTCACTCGTGCGGCCGAAGCGCTCGGCCTGTCGCGAGCCATGGTCAGCACTCATGTACAGCGCCTCGAACAACAGTTCGGCCTCCGCCTCCTCAACCGCACGACCCGGAAGGTCGCGGTCACGCCCGCCGGCTCGGATTACCTGACGCACTGCCGGCGGGTCTTTGCCGAACTGGACGCCGCGGAGGAAACGCTGCGGCAGAGCAAGGAACAACCGACCGGCCGCTTGCGCGTGGACGTCGCCGGATCATTCGCCCGGCACCTGCTGCTGCCGGCGCTGCCGACATTTCTTGCGCGCTATCCTGGCATCGAGGTCGAGCTGCGGGTCAACGAGCGCATCGTGGACCTCGTCAAGGAAGGCGTCGATCTGGCGGTGCGCGGCGGCGTGATCGAGGACCCGCAGCTCGTCGCCCGTCCGATCGCGCGCTCGCGCTGGATTCTCTGCGCGTCGCCGGCTTACCTCGCGAGTCGCGGTCGCCCGCAATCCGTGGCCGACCTCGGCTCGCACACTCTGATCGGTTCGACCACGGCCGAGTCCTCGCAACCGCGGCCCTGGCTGTTCCCGGATGGCGTCGCGCCGCCCCGCCTGGAATTCGGCGTGACGGTGAACGAGACCGAGGCGGTGATGCTCGCAGCCGCGAGCGGGGTCGGCATCGCCCAGACGCTGGATCTCATGGCATCCCGCGCTCTCATGGATGGGAGACTGCAGATGGTGCTGCCCGAATTCACCGTGCCCGGGCCGCCGATCTCGGTGGTGCACACGCGCGCAGCCGAGCGCCTGGCCCGGGTGCGTGTTTTTTCCGAGTTCCTGCGCGGCCTGATGGGCGAGGTCGCGCGCAACGCCCGCGCCGCCACCGGCCACGGCTCGTGAAGGGGACGCGCACTTTCACGAATATGAAGGTGCGCGTCCCCTTCGGCGGGCGCGTGGTAGCATTTTGGGTCTCATGACCGCCCGCGAAGCGCACACCGAATCGTCGGCTGGCCGGGTCTCCACCCGGGCGCGCGACTACTTCGCGCTGACCAAGCCCAAGGTCGTCTCGCTCATCATGTTCACGGCCATCGTGGGCATGTTCCTGGCCGTGCCGGGCTTCCCGCCGGCGGGGGCGCTCGTCTGGGGCACGATCGGCATCGCGCTCGCCGCCTCCTCGGCCGCCGCCATCAACCACGTGCTGGACGCCCGCATCGACGCCGAGATGTCGCGCACGCGCATGCGGCCGCTGCCGCGCGGCGCCGTGTCCGAGGCCTACGCGCTGTCCTTCGCATTCGTGCTGGGCGCGGGCTCGATGCTGGTCCTCGCGCTGCTCGTCAACGCGCTGACCGCGGTGCTGACCTTCTTCTCCATCATCGGCTACGCGATCGTCTACACGGTGTGGCTGAAGCGCGCGACGCCCCAGAACATCGTGATCGGCGGCGCGGCGGGCGCGGCGCCGCCGGTGCTCGGCTGGACCGCGGTAACGGGCGCCGTCCACGCAGACGCACTCTTGTTGTTCCTCATCATCTTCGCGTGGACGCCGCCGCACTTCTGGGCGCTCGCGATCGCGCGTCGCGACGAGTACGCGCGCGTCGGCATCCCGATGCTGCCGGTCACGCACGGCGTCGCCTACACCAAGCAGTTCATCTGGTACTACACGGTGCTGCTGACGGTCATCACGGTGCTGCCGTTCCTGACCGGCATGGCCGGGCTCTTCTATCTCCTGGCGGCGCTCGTGCTCGACGGCATGTTCCTGCAGAAAGCCTGGCAGCTCCTGAAGTCGGAGCGCACCGACCTGCCGATGCGCGCGTTCCGCTTCTCCATCAACTACCTGGCGCTCCTGTTCGCGGCACTGCTTCTCGACCACTACCTGCCGCGCGCGCCCTTCTGAACCCGAGGTAAACGTCATGCGCTGGCAAGGCCGCCGACAGAGCGACAACATCGAGGACCGGCGCGGCATGCGCGTCAGCCGTGGCGGTCTCGTCGGCGGAGGCCTCGGCACGCTCGCGATCGCGCTGCTGGTGATGTTCCTCGGCGGCGATCCCACGCCGGTGCTGCAGGGCGCGGGCAACGGACCCGTCCAGACGACCAACGAGCCTTACGCCGAGTCGCCGAACGAAGCGGAATGGCGGCAGCAGACGGCCGTCGCGCTCGCGGAAACGGAAGATGCCTGGAATTCGATCTTCCAGGACCTCGGCGGCCAGTACCAGGAGCCGACGCTCGTGCTCTTCAACGGGGCCGTGGAATCGGGCTGCGGTTTCGCGGAAGCCGCGATGGGTCCGTTCTACTGTCCGCCGGACCAGAAGGTCTACATCGACCTCGGCTTCTTCGACCAGCTCCAGGCACAGCTCGGCGCCGGTGGCGACTTCGCCCGCCACTACGTCGTCGCGCACGAGGTCGGCCACCACGTCCAGAACCTGATGGGCGTCTCGGAGCGCGTACACCAGTTGCGCCAGCGCGTCGACGAAGCCGAGTCCAACCAGCTTTCCGTTCGCCAGGAGCTGCAGGCGGACTGCTTCGCGGGCATCTGGGCGAACCGCCTCGACGAGAATGCGGGCATCCTCGAGGCCGGCGACGCCGAGGAAGCGATTCGCGCCGCCGCCGCGGTCGGGGATGACACGATCCAGCGCAGCGCGGGCCGGGCCGTCGTGCCCGATTCCTTCACGCACGGCACCTCGGAGCAGCGCATGAGGTGGTTCGACACGCGGCTTCCAGGCCGGTTCCGTGGAGGCCTGCGACACCTTCAAGGCTGCCGATCTCTGAACGTCCACCTGCATCCGGTCCCGGAGGCGTTCGCGGCCCGAGCGGTAGTGAAGGCCGCCGACTACGAGGCAGCCTACGAGGAATCGGTCCGCGACCCCGACGGTTTCTGGGCACAGGTCGCAAAGCGCATCGACTGGTACCGCTTCCCGAAGCGCATCAAGGACGTGTCCTTCGACCCGGCGGACCTCCACATCCGCTGGTACGAGGACGGCGAGCTGAACGTCTCCGTCAACTGCCTCGACCGCCAGCTTGCGGAGCGCGCCGACAAGACCGCGCTGCTGTTCGAGGGCGACGACCCCGGCGTCTCGCGCCGCGTGAGCTACCGCGAGCTGCACGAGCAGGTGTGCCGCTTCGGCAATGCGCTGCGCAGGCTTGGCGTGAGGAAGGGTGACCGCGTCACGATCTACATGCCGATGATTCCCGAGGCCGCGATCGCGATGCTCGCCTGCGCCCGCGTCGGCGCCGTCCACTCCGTGGTGTTCGGCGGCTTCTCGCCGGAATCGCTCGCGGGCCGCATCGCGGATTGCGCCTCGACGCTCGTGATCACCGCCGACGAAGGCTTGCGCGGCGGCAAGAAGATCCCGCTCAAGGCGAACGTGGACGCCGCGATCGCCGCGCACGGGCTGCAGGTAAAGAACGTCGTCGTCGTGCGCCGCACCGGGGCGGACGTCGCCTGGGTCGCCGGCCGCGACCTGCGCTACGAGGACCTCACGGCCGCGGAGCCTGCGGCCTGCGAACCGGAGCGGATGAACGCGGAGGATCCGCTCTTCATCCTCTACACGTCCGGCTCGACCGGCAAGCCGAAGGGCGTGCTGCACACGAGCGGCGGCTACCTGGTGTTCGTGAACTACACCTTTGCCTGCGTGTTCGACTACCGCGAGGACGACGTCTACTGGTGCACGGCCGACGTCGGCTGGGTCACCGGACACAGTTATATTGTCTATGGCCCGCTCTCGAACGGCGCGACCAGCCTGATGTTCGAGGGGGTGCCGAACTACCCCGACACCTCGCGCTTCTGGCGCGTGGTCGACAAGCACCGGGTCACGATCTTCTACACGGCACCGACCGCGATCCGCGCGCTGATGCGCGAGGGCGACGCGCCGGTGAAGGCGGCATCGCGCGCGACCCTGCGCCTGCTCGGCTCCGTCGGAGAGCCGATCAATCCCGAGGCCTGGGAGTGGTACCACCGCGTGGTCGGCGACGGGCGTTGCCCGGTCGTCGACACCTGGTGGCAGACCGAGACCGGCGGCATCCTGATCTCGCCGCTGCCCGGCGCAACCGTGCTGAAGGCGGGCTCTGCGACGCTGCCGCTGCCCGGCATCCGGCCCGCGCTCGTGGACGGCCACGGCAAGGTCCTCGAGGGCGCGACCGAAGGCAACCTCGTCCTGCTCGACAGCTGGCCCGGCCAGATGCGCACGGTGTACGGCGACCACCAGCGCTTCATCCACACCTATTTCACGCACTTCCGCGGCAAGTACTTCACCGGCGACGGCGCGCGCCGCGACGAGGACGGCTACTGGTGGATCACCGGCCGCGTCGACGACGTCATGAACGTCTCCGGCCATCGCATCGGCACGGCGGAGGTCGAGAGCGCGCTGGTCGCGCATGCGAAGGTCGCCGAAGCCGCGGTCGTCGGCTTCCCGCACGACATCAAGGGCCAGGGAATCTACGCCTACGTCACGCTGAAGAGCGGCGAGACGCCCTCCGATTCGCTTCGTGGCGAGCTCACGCAGTGGGTGCGCAAGGAAATCGGCCCGATCGCGCAGCCCGACCACATCCAGTGGGCGCCGGGACTGCCGAAGACGCGCTCGGGCAAGATCATGCGCCGCATCCTGCGCAAGATCGCCGCGGAGGAGCACGAGCACCTCGGCGACACCTCGACGCTCGCCGATCCCGCCGTCGTCACCGATCTCGTCGCGAACCGCCGCCTGGCGAAGTCGTGATCCGTCTCGCCGCGGCCGCGCTCGCGGCCGCATTCGCCTGCCCCGCAGCCGCCGCAGAGCGGCTGACGGTCGCGACCTGGAACATGGAGTGGATGATGCGGCCGCGGGTGTTCGACGCGCTCGCTGCGAAGTGCTTCGGGCGCGGCAGCCGGCCTGGCGGCGACGAGCGTTCCATTCCCTGCGACCTCGCGCCCAAGGGCCGCTGGAGCGAAGAGGACCTCGCGCGCTTGCGCGCCTTTGCGGCCACGCTGCCCGCGGACGTCGTCGCGCTCCAGGAGATCGACGGCGTCGACGCGGCGCGCGAGATCTTTCCGGACCACGCGTTCTGCTTCACGAAGCGCAGGCACGTGCAGAACGTCGGCTTCGCCATCCGGCGCGGCGTCAGGCATCGCTGCAACCGGGACCACGAGGCACTCGGCCTGCCGGAGGACACAGTGCGCTGGGGCGCCGACGTCACGATCGAGCCCGGCACGCCGCGCGAGATGCGCCTGCTCGCCGTGCACCTCAAGGCCTCCTGCAACCGCGACCCGCTGACCGCCGGAAGCGACGATTGCCGCCTGCTCCAGCGCCAGGTGCCCGTGCTGGAGGACTGGATCGACAGGCGCGCCCGGGCGAACGAGGCTTTCGGCGTGATCGGGGACTTCAACCGCCGGTTCGACCGTGAACGCGAGGCGGCGCGCGACGACGACGGGCGCGATCGTCGCGATCTGGCCGGAGATCGACGACGGCGATCCGGCCGGCAGCGACCTCGCGAACCCGGGCGTCGAGCACGGGGCGGTCGGCTGCGGCAACGGGCATGGCGAGCGCATGCCGATCGACTACCTTATTCTTGGCAAGCGGCTCGCCGGCCGGCTGCTGCCGGGCTCCTACCGGGTGTGGGACTACCCGGAAGGCGGCCGCTGGCCCGATCACTGCGTGATCTCGATCGAGCTCGAGCGGGAGGCCTGTTCCAAATGGCGTACGACAAGGACAATATCTTCGCCCGCATCGTCCGCGGGGAGATTCCCTGCCACAAGGTCTACGAGGACGCGGAGACGCTCGCCTTCATGGACATCATGCCGCAGGCCGAGGGCCACACGCTCGTCGTGCCAAAGGCGGCGGGCGAGGATCTCTTCACGACGCCGCCCGAATCGGTCGCCGCGGCCATCCGCACCACGCAGAAAGTTGCGCGCGCGATCAAGAAGGCGTTTTCTCCGCCCGGCGTGATGATCGCGCAGCTCAACGGGCCCGCCGCCGGGCAGAGCGTGTTTCACCTGCACTTCCACGTGATCCCGCGCTACGTCGGCAAGGACCTCAGCATACACGCTGCGGACCCGGCGGAGCCCGCGGCGCTCGCCGCGCACGCGGCGCGCATCCGCGCGGCGCTTTGAGGGCGGCCATGCCGACCCAGGACAACATGCTGTTCTACCAGCGGGTCATTGGCGTCGGCGGGATCGCGCTCGTCGTGTTCCTCGTCTTCAGGATCGTCGAGCCCTTCCTCGCGCCGATCGCCTGGGCGTTGTTCCTCGGGTTCCTGCTGCAGCCCACCCAGGCGAAACTGACGCGTTTCATGCGCGGCCGCGCGTCAATGCATCGGCGTTCTCGTTGACGATCCTGGTGCTCGTGCTCTTCCTCGGCCCGCTGACGGCGATCGCGATCGCGTTCGCACGCCAGGCGGCGGAACTCGCGGGCCGCCTGCAGGCCTGGATGGGCGGGCCGCAGGCCACCGACGCTGCGGGAGATCGACCAGATCCCGGTGGTCGGGCGCCTGCTCGAATGGCTCGACTCCAATCTGCAGATCACGACCACGCAGGTGCAGGCCTGGCTGGTCGAGGGCGGCCAGAACCTGTTCCAGCAACTCGCGAGCTATGGCGGGATCGCGTTTCTCGGCGCGGTCGGCACGGTCCTGGCGTTCACGGCGATGCTGTTCATCCTCTTTTTCATCATCCGCGACGGCCGCGCCATTGCGCGTCTCGGTTCGGCGCTCGTGCCGTTGCCGGCTGACCGGCGCGAGGCGCTGGCGACCCGTCTTGCGTCTGTGACCCGCGCCGTCGTGCGCGGGACGGCGCTCACGTCGATGATCCAGGGCCTCCTGCTTGGAATCGGCTTCGCGGTGGTCGGCCTGCCCGCCCCGGTGGTGTTCGGCGTGCTGGCCGCGGTGCTGTCGGTGGTGCCGTTCGGCGGCACGGCGCTCGTCTGGGTTCCCGCACTGGTGACGATGCTGGTGCAGACCCGGTACGGCCAGGCCGTGGGAATCCTCGTGGTCGGCGTCATCGTCAGCAGCGTCGACAATTTCATCAAGCCGATGCTGATCTCGGGCAGCTCGCCGCTGCCGACGCTGGCGGTCTTCATCGGCGTGCTCGGCGGCCTTGCGGCATTCGGCCTGATCGGGCTCTTCCTCGGCCCCGTCGTCATCGCCCTCGTGCTCGCCCTCATCGAGTTCACCCGCGAACAGCGGGCGTAGCCGAAGGGGTGCGTCCCCTTCCTCGCGTGAGTAGAATCCGCGGTCCCATGTCCGCCCAAGATCTCCTGGAGTCGCTGAACGAGGCGCAGCGCGCCGCGGTGTCCGCACCGATCGGCCCCGTGCTCGTGCTCGCGGGCGCGGGCAGCGGCAAGACCCGCGTGCTGACGCACCGCGCCGCCTGGCTGATCCTCGAGCACGGCGTCTCGCCGCACGGCCTGATGGCGGTGACCTTCACCAACAAGGCGGCGGCCGAGATGCGCGGCGCGCATCGAGAGCCTCGCTCTCCACGCCGGCGGATGCGCTCTGGATCGGGACCTTCCACGGCCTGTCCCACCGCATGCTGCGCCGCCACTGGCGCGAGGCGCGCCTGCCGCAGTCGTTCCAGATCCTCGACCAGGACGACCAGGAACGCCTGGTGCGCAAGATCATCCGCGAGCAGAAGCTCGACGAGCAGCGCTGGGTGCCGCGCGAGGTGCAGAACTTCATCAACTCGAGCAAGGACGAGGGCCGCCGCTCGAAGAACCTCGCCGACCGCAACGACCCGACGCGCAAGCAGCTGATCCACCTGTACCAGCTCTACGAGGCGCGCTGCGAAGCCGCAGGCGTCGTCGATTTCGCGGAGCTGATGCTGCGCAGCTTCGAGATCCTGCGCGACGTGCCCGACCTCGGCGAGTACTACCGCGACCGCTTCCGCCACATCCTCGTCGACGAGTTCCAGGACACGAACGGCATCCAGTACGACTGGATCCGCCAGCTGGTCGGCAAGACCGGCGCGCCGTTCGTCGTCGGCGACGATGATCAGTCGGTGTACCGGTGGAGAGGCGCGAAAGTCGAGAACATGCAGCACTTCCGCCGCGAGTTCGGCGCGACGGTGTACAAGCTCGAGCAGAACTACCGCTCGACCCAGGTGATCCTCGGCCGCGGCGAACGCGGTCATCGCGAAGAACACCGACCGCATGGGCAAGGAGCTCTGGACCGCCGTCCAGGGCGGCGATCCGATCCGCGTCTACGCCGCCTTCAACGAGCGCGACGAGGCCGACTTCGTCATCGATCGCATCCGCGAGCACCAGCGCCGCGGACTACCGCTTGCGTCCGCCGCCGTGCTGTACCGCTCGAACGCGCAGTCCCGCGCCTTCGAAGAGACGCTGATGGCCGCGCGCATCCCCTACCGCGTGTACGGCGGCCTGCGCTTCTTCGAGCGCGCCGAGATCAAGGACGCGCTCGCGTACCTGCGCCTCACCCAGTCGCGCGACGACGACATCGCCTTCGAGCGCGTCGTCAACCTGCCGACGCGCGGCATCGGCGGCGCGACGCTCGACCTCCTGCGCGCCGACGCGCGCGACGGCAACCGCAGCCTCTGGAAGGCGGGCCTGGCGCTCATGGACGCCCTGCCGGCGCGCGCCGCGGGCGCGCTGCGCGGCTTCTACGCGCTGATCGACCGCCTCGCCGCGGCGACTTGCAGAGCTCCCGCTGCACGAGCAGGTGGGGCACGTGATCCAGCACTCGGGCCTGCGCGACCACCACGCGAAGGAGAAGGACAACAAGGGCGAAGCGCGCGTCGAGAACCTCGACGAGCTCGTGAACGCCGCGGAGGCCTTCCTGCCCGAGAACGACGAGGGCCTCTCGCCGCTCGGCGTCCTTCCTTGCGCATGCGACGCTCGAGTCGGGCGAGACGCAGGCGGCCACCGGACTCGACTGCGTGCAGCTCATGACGCTGCACGCCGCCAAGGGGCTCGAGTTCCCGACCGTGTTCGTGGTGGGACTCGAGGAGGGCCTCTTTCCCTCGGAGCGTGCCGCCTTCGACGCAGACCGGCTGCCCGAGGAGCGCCGGCTTTGCTACGTCGGCCTGACGCGCGCGATGCAGCGCCTCTACCTCACGTACGCCGAGAGCCGGCGAATCTTCGGCCGCACCTCCTACAGGGACCGTTCGCGGTTCCTGTCCGAATTGCCGCCCGAGGCGCTCGAGGACGTGCGCCCGCGCATCTCGGTGAGCCGGCCGCTGTACACCTCCGATCGCGTCGCACCTCGCAGCGCCGGCGCCGGTGAGGCGTCGCGCCGGCGCTCGCGCGCGATGCCGATTCGCCGGCGAGGACCTGCCGATGCGGCTCGGCACGCGCGTGCGGCACGCGAAGTTCGGCGAGGGCACGATCCTGCGCTTCGAGGGCCAGGGCGACAGCCGGCAGGTCCACGTCAACTTCGAGAACGTCGGGCAGAAGATCCTGATGTACGAGCTGGCACGCCTCGAGCAGATCTGCTGACGTTGACATAAGCGCGCTCGATCGCGCGGCCGCGGCGATGCCGATGCCGAGTCGGCGCTGCTCGAGGTCGGCGGGGTCTGCGCGAGCGAACTCGTAAAGTTCCGGCGCGAGTTCGCGAGCTGAGAAGCCCCGCCGGATCCCGCGCAGGCCGGCTGTTGAAGCCTGCGCTGCGGTAGAATCCGCGTCGCGACCCGGGGAGATATCGTGAAAATCATCATTCTGGGAGCGGGCCAGGTCGGCAGCAACGCGGCGCAGCAGCTCGCGCGCGAGCAGGCGAACGACGTCACCGTCGTCGACACCCGCGACGAGGTCCTGCGCGACCTGCAGGACCGCCTCGACATCAGCACGGTGTCGGGCAACGCGGCCCACCCCTCGACGCTGCTCGGCCGCGGGCAGCAAGGGCGCCGACCTCCTCGTCGCGCTGACCTCGAGCGACGAGGTCAACATGGTCGCCTGCCAGATCGCCTGGACGCTGTTCCGCACGCCGACCAAGATCGCGCGCATCCGCTCCGGCGACTATTACGGCAAGCCCGAGCTCTTCGGCGACAACGCGATCCCGGTCGACCTCGCGATCAGCCCGGAGCAGCTCGTCACCGATTACGTCGAGCGCCTGATCCAGCAACCCTGGCGCGCTGCAGGTGCTCGAGTTCGCGGACGGGCGCGTGCTGCTCGTCGGCATGCGCGCGCTGAAGGGCGGCAAGCTCGTCGGCCACCAGCTGCAGGCGCTGCGCGCCCACATCCCGAACCGCGAGGTGCGCGTCGCGGCCATCTACCGCGGCGGCCGCAGCATCCTGCCCGAGGGCGACACGACGATCGAGGAGCACGACGAGGTGTTCTTCGTCGCCGCGCGCGAGGACATGCGCGTCGTGATGCAGGAATTCTCCAGCGAGGAAGCCAGGGTGCGCCGCGTCGTCATCGCCGGCGCCGGCAACATCGGCTTCCGGCTGGCGAAGGCCCTCGAGGACCGCGTGCAGGTCAAGCTGATCGAGCGCAACGCCGAGCGCTCCCGCCGCGCCGCGGAGACGCTGCGCAACACCCTCGTGCTGACCGGCAACGCCGCCGACGAGGACCTGCTGCTGGAGGAGAACATCGACGACGCCGACGTCTTCGTCGCCGTCACCAACGCCGAGGAAGCCAACATCCTCTCGGCGATGCTCGCGAAGAAGCTCGGCGCGCGGCGGGTGATGGCGCTGATCAACAAGCCGTCCTACGCCGAGCTGATGGAGAACGGCCCGATCGACATCGCGATCTCGCCGCAGACCATCACCATCGGCGCGCTGCTCGAGCACGTGCGCCGCGGCGACGTGGTGCGCGTGCACTCGCTGCGGCGCGGCGCGGCCGAGGCGATCGAGGCCATCGTGCACGCCGACGGCCGCGGGTCGCCGCTGGCGGGCAAGCGCATCGAGGAGATCGACCTGCCCGAGGGCACCGACGATCGGCGCGGTCGTGCGCGGCAACCAGGTGATCATGGCGCATCACGACACGGTCATCGAGGCGGAGGACCACGTGATCCTGTTCCTGACCGACCGCCGTCACGTGGAGGACGTCGGCCGGCTGTTCCAGGCCGGCATCCGCGCATGAACTTCGCGATGGCGCAGCGGATCCTCGGCATCATGCTGATGATCTTCAGCCTGACGATGCTGCCGCCCATCGGTGTTTCGCTTCCTCTACGCGCGACGGCCACTGGCAGCCGTTCGTCGCCTCGGCGGCGATCATCGCCGCCGCCGGGCTCCTGCTCTGGCTGCCCGCGCGCAACTCGCGGCGCGACCTGCGCCTGCGCGACGGGTTCCTGATCGTGTCGGTGTTCTGGGTGTTCCTCGGGCTCGCCGGCGCGACGCCGCTCTACCTCAGCGACGTGCCCGAGCCTCTCGTTCACGGACTCCGTGTTCGAGGCGGTCTCCGGCTTCACCACGACCGGCGCGACCGTGATCGTCGGGCTCGACGGCCTGCCGAAGTCGATCCTCTACTACCGCCAGCAGATCCAGTGGTTCGGCGGCATGGGCATCATCGTGCTCGCGGTCGCGATCCTGCCGATCCTCGGCATCGGCGGCATGTCGCTGTACAAGGCCGAGACGCCGGGCCCGATGAAGGACCAGAAGCTGACGCCGCGCATCACGCAGACGGCGAAGGCGCTCTGGGCCATCTACCTCGCGCTCGACGATCGCCTGCGTCGGCCGCATACTGGCTCGCCGGCATGAACCTCTTCGACGCCGTCGCGCACGCGTTCAGCACCGTGTCCACCGCCGGCTTCTCGCCCTACGACGCGAGCCTCGCGCACTTCGACAGCATCGGCGTCGAGGCCGTCGCGACGGTCTTCATGTTCCTCGGCGGCGCGAGCTTCGCGCTGCATTTCACCGTGCTCAAGCGCCGCGACGTCGCGGCGCTACTGGCGCGACACCGAGTTCAAGGCCTACTTCCTGCTCGATCGCCGCGATGACGGCGTTCGCCACGCATCTACCTGTTCGCCATGCGCGAGTTCCCGACGTTCTCCGAGTGCCTTCGGCACGCCGCGTTCCAGGTGGTGTCGATGCAGACCACGACGGGGCTCCTGACCGAGGGCTTCGCGCACTGGCCGGGCGCGCTGCCGGCGCTCCTCGTGCTGCTCTCCTTCGTCGGCGGCTGCGCGGGCTCGACGACCGGCGGCATGAAGGTGATCCGCTGGCTGGTCGTGTTCCGCCAGGGCGTCGCCGAGATCAAGCAGCTCGTGCACCCGAACGCCGAGGTCCCGGTGAAGCTCGCCGGGCGCGCCGGTGCCGCAGCGGATCATCCTCGGGCGTCGGCGGCTACTTCGCGATGTACCTCATCGTGTTCGCCGTGCTCATGCTGCTGCTCATGATGTTCGACATGGACCAGGTGACCGCCTGGTCGGCGGTCGCGGCCTCGCTCAACAACGTGGGCCCCGGGCTCGCCGAAGTGACGATGACCTTCCGCGACGTGTCGGACTCCGCCAAGTGGGTCTGCGCGATCGCGATGCTGGTCGGGCGGCTCGAGATCTTCGCGCTGCTCCTCCTGCTGACGCCCGCGTTCTGGGAGCGCTGACGTGTCGCTGCGCCGCAACCTGGAACTGATGCTCGAGCGCGGCCAGGACTCGCCGCTCCTGCGCTACGCGCTCGGACAGGAATGCCTCAAGTCCGGCGACCTCGTCACCGCGATCGACCACCTGCGCCAGGCCGTGGACCAGAACCCGCGCTACTCGGCCGCCTGGAAGGCGCTCGGCGAGGCGCATGCGCGCAGCCGGCTCGGCCGAGCGCGCCGCCGACGTGTACGAGCGCGGCATCGCCGCGGCGCGGGAAGCCGGCGACGTCCAGGCCGCGAAGGAGATGGAAGTGTTCCTGAAGCGCCTCGTCAAGGCCCGCAGGAGCGACCCGTGACCCGGATCCGGCGCGCGCAGCCGAGCGACGCGCCGTCGCTCGCGGTGCTCGCGGAGCGCACCTTCCGCGACACCTTCGGCCCGCGCAACTCGCCGGAGAACATGGACCTGCATTGCGCGAGAGTCTTCGGCCCCGAGATCCAGCAGCGCGAGATCGGGGATCGCGGAACCTCGTCACCACGATCGCGGAAGCCGATCGCCGCATGATCGGGTTCTCGCAGCTGCGGCTCTCGCACGCGCACGCGAGCGTCGCCGCGGAGCGCCCCGCGGAACTCGCCCGGCTCTATGTCGTCGCCGAGTGGCAAGGCCGCGGCGTCGCCCGCGACCTGATGCAGGACGCGCTCGACACCGCGGAGCGCGAGGGTTGCGACTGCCTGTGGCTCGGCGTCTGGGAGCACAACCCGAAGGCCATGGCGTTCTACCGCAAGTTCGGGCTCGAGGTCGTCGGCACGCATGCCTTCATGCTGGGCCAGGACCGGCAGCGCGACCTCGTCATGGCCGTGAAGCTCGGCTGACGGCGTGCGCGGCGGGTGATCGGCCTACTGCAACGCGTCGACGGCGCCGCCGTCGAAGTCGACGGACGCGAGATCGCGCGCATCGGCCCGGGCATGCTCGTGCTCGTCGGCGTCGAGCGTGGCGACGACGAGGGCGTCGCCGACCGGCTGCTCGAGCGCCTCGCGAGCTACCGCGTGTTCGCCGACGGCGAGGGCCGCATGAACCTGTCGGTGGCCGACACGCGGGGCGGCCTCCTGCTCGTCCCCCAGTTCACTCTCGCGGCCGACACGTCGAAGGGCCTGCGGCCCGGATTCAGCCGGGCGGCGGAGCCGGCGCAGGCGGAGCGCCTGTTCGGATATATGGCAAAGCGCGCCGAAAAGCGCCTCCCGGGCGCGCAATCCGGGCGATTCGGCGCCCATATGCGGGTGTCGCTCGTCAACGACGGCCCGGTCACGTTCTGGATCCGGGTACCGCCTCACGAAGGGCCAAAGTGATTGGCGTATCATGACTGGCTAGCGCCAGGTGCGCAGGCCGGAGTCATCGACATGGGTATTGGATTTCGCGAACTCTTGATCATCCTCGCGATCGCGCTGCTGATCTTCGGCGCGAAGAAGCTGCGCAACATCGGCTCGGACCTCGGCGCCGCGGTGCGCGGCTTCAAGAAGTCCATGAGCGACGGCGAAGACGAAGAGTCCGGCAAGAAGCTTGCGCAGGACACCCGCCCCGACGCGGACTTCAGCACGGGCAAGGGCGACCGCGACGGCGCCGACTCCACCAAGAACACTTAACGGCCGATGTTCGAGGTCGGCTTCACCGAGATCATCCTGATCCTCGGCATCGCGCTCTTGGTGCTGGGGCCGGAAAAGCTGCCGAAACTCGCCAACCAGGTCGGCCGCTGGGCAGGCCGCGCACGCGCGATGGCGCGGCAGCTCCGTGAGCAGCTCGACGAGGAAGTGACCGTCATCGACAAGGACGACTTCGGCCCGGCCGCGAAGCGCCTCCGCCCGCGCCACCGCCGCACCGGCGCCCGCAGCACACCCGCCGAAGACAGACGAGTCACTGCCGCCGTCATGACCGACGCGGACGAGGAGAAGCTCGCCGAGAGCACGCTGCTCACCCACCTGCTCGAGCTGCGCGACCGCATCCTCCGCGCCCTCGTCGCCACGCTCGTGATCGCGCTGCCCTGCCTCTGGTTCGCCAACGAGATCTTCACCTGGATTTCCGCGCCGCTGCGCGCGCAGCTGCCGGAGGGCGCGCCGCCTGATCGCGACCTCGGTTGTCGCGCCGTTCATGACGCCGTTCAAGCTGGCGCTGCTCGCGGCGTTCTTCTTCGCGATGCCCGTGATCCTCTACCAGGTCTGGGCGTTCGTCGCGCCCGGCCTGTACAAGCGCGAGCGCCGCTTCGCGCTGCCGCTGTTCGTCTCCAGCGTGCTCCTCTTCTACGCGGGCGCGGCCTTCGCGTACTTCGTCGTCTTCCCCGTGATCTTCAACTTCTTCGTGATGACGACGCCCGAGGGCGTCGAGATGATGACGGACATCACGCAGTACATGGACTTCGCGGTGCTGCTCTTCTTCGCCTTCGGCCTCGCGTTCGAGATCCCGGTCGCGACGGTGCTGCTCGTGCGCACCGGCCTCGTCAAGCGCGAGACGCTCGCGAAGAACCGCGGCTACGTTCTGCTCGCGATCTTCATCATCGCCGCGTTCCTGACGCCACCCGACCCGGTCTCGCAGACGCTCATGGCACTGCCGATGTACGCGCTCTACGAGGCGGGCCTGCTCATGTCGCGCCTGCTCGTGCCCGCCAAGTCGCCGGATACGGAAGAGGATCCGGCTTGATGTTGCACCGCAATATGGCGGAGACTCGCGCGACTCCACACAAAGTGAATACCGCATGAGCCAGGACCTGAACATTCCGCAGGGGACTTTCCTCGGCCACCCGAAGGGCCTCTACCTCCTGTTCGTGACCGAGATGTGGGAGCGCTTCAGCTTCTACGGCATGCGCGCGCTGCTCGTGCTGTATGCCGCCGCCGCGACGCACGCGGTGAATCCGGGCCTCGGCTGGGCGGACGCGCAGGCGCTGAAGCTCTACGGCTGGTACCTGGGGCTCGTCTACGGCACCGCCATCTTCGGCGGCTGGATCGCCGACAACTGGCTCGGCCAGCGCAAGGCCGTGATCCTCGGCGGCCTCGTCATGGCCGCCGGGCAATTCATGCTCGCCGCGCCGCTCGACACGCTGGGCACCACGGGTGCCTTTTCCCTCCCGCTGCTCGGCATCGCCTTTCCCGACACGCCGACCAGCTTCTATCTCGGCCTCGTGCTCATGTGCGTCGGCAACGGCTTCTTCAAGCCGAACATCTCGACGATGGTGGGCGACCTCTACCCGCAGGGCGACGCGCGCCGCGACGGCGCCTTCGTCATCTTCTACATGGGCATCAACGTCGGCGCCTTCCTCGCGCCGCTCGTCTGCTCGACGCTCGGCGAGGACCCGGCCTACGGCTGGCGCGCCGGGTTCTTCGCCGCGGGCATCGGCATGCTGCTGTCCGTCATCATCCAGCTCGCCTTCGCCCAGCGCTACATCGGCGACGTCGGGCGCGAGCCGGCGGCGAAGCGCTCGCTCAGGATGTCGGGCGGCGAGAAGAAGCCGCTCACGCAGATCGAGCGCGACCGCCTGCGCGTGATCTTCGTGATCTTCACCTTCGTCGTGATCTTCTGGGCGACCTTCGAGCAGGCCGGCGGCCTCATGAACCTGTTCGCCGACAAGTACACCGATCGCGAGGTGGGATCCTTCCTGGTGCCGACCGGCTGGTTCCAGTCGCTCAATCCGCTGTTCATCGTGCTGCTCGGCGTCCCGTTCTCCATGCTCTGGACCCGGCTCGGCACGAAGGGCAGGAATCCCGCGACGCCGGTCAAGATGTACCTCGGCCTCGCGCAGGTCGCGCTCGGGTTCGTGTGCCTCGTCATCGCCGTATTCGAGATGCAGCGGACCGGCGACATGAAGTCCAGCATGATCTGGCTGGTGCTCGCCTACTTCTTCCACACCACGGGCGAGCTCTGCATCAGCCCGGTCGGCCTCTCGATGATCACCAAGCTCGCGCCGCTGCGGCTCGCCTCGCTGATGATGGGCGTCTGGTTCCTCGTCAACCTGTTCGGCAATACGCTCGCCGGCTACATCGGCGCCTTCACCGAGAACATGGGCGAGTACGCGTGGATGGTGGACATCGCGTCCGACGCCGGCGTGCGCCCGGAGCACGCGGGCCTGCTCGGCGTCTTCGGCGGGCTCGCCGCCGTGCTGCTCCTGTTCAGCATCGCGCTCTGGGCCATCTCCGGCCGCGTCGTCGCCTGGATGCACGGAGCCGAGGAAGTCCGTCGATGAATGGCGCGGTTTCGCGAATCGCCGCCCCGCTCGGCGTCCTCGTTCTGCTCGCCGCCTGCGGCGGCGGCGACGCCAGGCCGACGGAAACCGCCGACGAGTTCGTCGCCCGTTACAACGAGGAGCTGCGCGAGGTCGTCACCGAGTACCAGCGCGCCGCGTGGCTGCAGCTCACCTACATCAACGACGACACCGAGGCGCTTTCCGCCAAGGCGTACGAGCGGCTGCAGGCCAAGGTCGCCGAGGGCATCGCGGAGGCGAAGGCCCACGAAGGCGCGCAGATGTCGCCGGAATCCGCGCGCAGCATCGAGCTCCTGAAGCTGAGCCTCTCCGCGCCCGCGCCCGACGACCCGGCCAAGCGTGCCGAGCTCGCGGCGCTCGAGACGAAGCATGACGTCGACGTATGGCGAGGGCAAGTGGTGCCCGAAAGGCCCGGAAAGCTGCCAGAACATCGACGCGATCTCGAAGACGCTGGCGACCAGCCGCGACTACGACGAGCAACTCGAGGCCTGGAAGGGCTGGCACGCGATCTCACCGCCGATGCGCAAGGACTACCAGCGCTTCGTCGAGCTCGCGAACGAGGGGGCCGCCGGCCTCGGCTTCAAGGACCTCGGCGAGCTCTGGCGCGCCGGCTACGACATGAGCCCGGCCGACTTCGAGCAGGAAACCGAGCGCCTGTGGACGCAGGTCAAGCCGCTCTACGACGGGCTGCACTGCTACGCCCGCGGCCGGCTGCAGGAGAAGTACGGCAAGGAGCGCGTGCCGGACGGCAAGCCGATCCCGGCGCACCTGTTCGGCAACATCTGGGCCCAGCAGTGGAACAACATCTACGGCCTGCTCGAGCCCTATCCCGGCGTGTCGAACCTCAACGTGACGTCGACGCTCGAGAAGCAGGAATACGACGCGGTGCGCATGACGAAATCCGCGGAGTCGTTCTACACCTCGCTCGGGTTCCCGGAGCTGCCGGCGTCATTCTGGGAGCGCTCGATGCTGACGCGCCCGGAAGGCCGCGAGGTCGTCTGCCACGCGAGCGCCCACGACATCGACGGCAAGGGCGACCTGCGCATCAAGCAGTGCATCGTGCCGACCGAGGAAGAGCTCTACACGATCTACCACGAGCTCGGGCACATCTTCTACGACATCGCCTACATGCCGCAGCCGATCCTGTTCCAGGACGGCGCGCACGACGGCTTCCACGAGGCGGTCGGCGACACCATCAACCTGTCGATGACCGAGGGCTATCTCGCCGAAGTCGGCCTCTTGCCGCCAGGCGCGAAGTCGAGCCGCGAGGCGCTCGTGAACCGCCAGATGAAGGTCGCGAGCGAGAAGATCGCGTTCCTGCCCTTCGGCAAGCTCGTGGACCAGTGGCGTTGGGGCGTGTTCTCGGGCGCGATCCCGCCCGAGAACTACAACGAGGCCTGGTGGGCGCTGCGCCGCAAGTACCAGGGCATGGACGCGCCGGTCCCGCGCAGCGAGGCCGACTTCGACCCGGGCGCGAAGTACCACGTGCCGGGCAACACGCCGTACACGCGCTATTTCCTGTCCTTCGTCCTGCAGTTCCAGTTCCACCGCGCGCTGTGCCAGAAGGCGGGCTTCACCGGCCCGCTGCACGAATGCTCGATCTACGGCAGCGGAGATGCGGGGCGCGCCTTCCAGGAGATGCTCGCGCTCGGCCGCAGCAAGCCCTGGCAGGACGCGCTCGAGAAGCTCGACCGGCACGCGCCAGATGGACGCGACCGCGATCGTCGAATACTTCCAGCCGCTGATGCAGTGGCTCGAAGCGAACAGAACCGCGGCCGCGAGTGCGGCTGGACTTGAACAACACCGACTGACCGACACTGGGGGGATTGCCCATGAGCGCGCACGACCCGGCGCAATTGACGGTACGCGCCATCATCCTGTCGCTGATCCTCGCCGTGCTGCTCGCGGCGGCGAACGCCTACCTCGGGCTGTTCGCGGGACTCACGGTGGCGACGGCGATCCCCGCGGCGGTCGTCTCGATGGGCGTGCTGCGCCTGATGGGCCGCTCGAGCATCCTCGAGAACAACATCGTCGCGACCGGCGCTTCCGCCGCGTCCTCGATCGCCGCCGGCACGATCTTCACGATCCCGGCGCTCGTGATCATGGGCCACTGGGCGCGCTTCGATTACTGGTGGGTGCTCGCGATCGCCGGCCTCGGCGGCCTCCTCGGCGTGCTGTTCTCGGTGCCGCTGCGGCGCACGCTGATCCTCGACCAGAAGCTGCAGTTCCCCGAGGGCGTCGCGACCGCGGAAGTGCTGAAGGTCGGCCAGGACCCGGGCCGCGGCCTCAAGGCGCTCTCGATCGCCGCCGCGACCGGCGCGCTCTTCAAGCTGGCGCTGTCGGGCCTGCGCCTTTCGCCCGAGTCATTCGCGGTGGCGCGCTACTTCGGCGAGCGCACCATCGGCTTCTTCGGCATCAACCTCTCGCCCGCCCTGCTCGGCGTCGGCTTCATCGTCGGCTTCAACATCGGCTGCCTGATGCTGTCGGGCGGCGCGCTGTCGTGGTGGGTGTTCATCCCGTTCTACAACAACTTCATGATCGACCAGAACCCGGCGCTCGCGCAGCAGCTGGTCGGGCTCTCCGCGGCGGACGCCGCCTACCTGATCTGGACGACCGCAGGTCCGCTACATCGGCGTCGGCGCGATGCTGATCGGCGGCCTCTGGTCGCTGTGGTCGCTGCGCAAGTCGCTGCTGTCCGGCATTCGCACGGGCATGCAGATGAAGGCTGGCTCGCGCCGCGGACGTGCCGCACACGGAGCAGCGACCTGCCGATGAAGGCGATCCTCGCCGGCATCGTGCTGTTCGTGCTGCCGCTGTTCGCGCTCTACTACGCCGTCGTCGGCAGCTTCGGCATCGCGCTCGCGATGGCCGTGATCATGGTGGTCGCGGGCTTCGTGTTCTCCTCCGTCAGCGGCTACATGGCGGGCCTCGTCGGCTCGTCGAACAACCCGGTCTCCGGCATCACGATCTCGACCATCCTGTTCGCCTCGCTGGTGCTGCTCGCCGTCATGGGCAAGGGCTCCACCGTGGGCCCGGTCGCGGCGATCATGATCGGCGCGGTGATCTGCAGCTGCGGCGGCCGTCGCCGGCGACAACCTGCAGGACCTGAAGGCCGGCCAGCTGGTCGGCGCGACGCCCTGGCGCCAGCAGGTCATGCTCGGCATCGGCGCGATCGCCTCCGCGGCGATCATGGCGCCGGTCCTCAACCTGCTGCTCGACGCCTACGGCATCGGCACGCCGGCGCGCGAGGGCGTCAACGCGCTGGCCGCGCCGCAGGCGACGCTGATGGCCTCGGTCGCGAGCGGCATCTTCGGCTCGGGCCTGCCCTGGAACATGGTCGCGATCGGCGCCGTGGTCGGCAGCGGTCGTGATCGTGCTCGACGAGCACCTGAAGCGCAGCGGCAAGAGCTGGCGCGCGCCGGTGCTCGCGGTCGCGGTCGGCATCTACCTGCCGCTCGAGCTGTCTACGCCGATCTTCGCCGGCGGGCTGATCGCCGAGCTCGCGACCCGCTGGCACCGCCGGCGCAATCCCGGCGGCGACCCCGAGATCCTCAAGCAGACCGGGCTCCTGTTCTCCGCCGGCCTGATCGCCGGCGAGGCGATCGTCGGCGTGCTGATCGCGATCCCGATCGTCCTGACCGAGGACGCGGATGCGCTCGCCGTCGCGGCGTCGATGCGGCCCGGCCAGTGGGCCGGCCTTGCCGCCCTCGCCGTCGTCGGCTGGTGGATGCACCGCGTCGCCACCCTCCACGGGAAACGTTAGAAGGGGACGGTCACCTTTGGCGCCGCAATCCGTCATGCTCGCGAGGCCGTACCGCCAAAGGTGACCGTCCCCTCCTCGCATGTTTGACGCCAACGCCACCCGCGGCCAGGTTGCCTCGGCCCTCGCGATCGTCTACCTCGTCTGGGGCTCGAGCTTCATCGCGACCAAGGTGATGGTGACGGACGAGCCGCCGCTGGTCACCGCCGGCCTGCGCTTCACGCTCGCAGGCATTCTCCTCACGGCGTTCGCCACCTGGCGCTACGGGCCACCGGTGCTCTCGCGGACGGAGATCGGCCACGTGCTGACGATGGCGTTCCTCGCCGTCCTCGTGAGCAACGCCTGCCACGTGATCGCGATGCAGACCGTCCAGTCGAATACGGCGGCGCTCCTGAACGCCACGCCTGCGCTGTGGATCGCCTGGCTTGGCACGTTCGGCCCGCGCAAGCGGCCGCTCACGGGCGCACAGCAGCTCGGCCTCATGGTCGGCCTTGCGGGCGTGCTCATGATCCTCGCGCCCAAGGGCGGATTGCACGTGGCCGGTTTCGGCTGGCAGCTCGTGATCCTGCTCGGCTGCCTGTCGTGGTCGCTCGGCACGATCTACCTCCGCAATTCGGGCGCGGCGAACCCGCCGCTGATGTTCGTCGCGCTGCAGATGCTGGCAGGCGGCCTCGGGCTCCTCCTGGCCGCCGCGCTCACGCGCGAGTCGTTCGACTTCGACTGGACGCCACGCGCCCTCGCGGCATTCTTGTTCCTCACGCTCGCGAGCTCGTGCCTTGCATACTCGGCCTATGCCTGGCTGACCGTCCACGCGTCGCCGGTCGTGGTCGGCTCCTACGGTTACGTCTGCCCGGCGGTGGCGGCGCTGCTCGGCTGGCTGGTCCTCGACGAGGCGCTCTCGTGGATCCAGGTCGTCGGCATGGGGGTGATCCTCGCCGGCGTCGCGCTGGTGACCGGGTACTGGCAGCCGCTGCCGCGGCCGCTGGCACCGGAGACGGGTCCGAAGCCATGAAGAAGCTGCTGCTGCTCGCGGCGATCGCCGGCGTTTTCTATTACCTCAATCGCGGGCCCGCGCCACCGCTTCCGGACGCGGGACGGCAGGCGCCGCCGCCCGTTGCGACCGACACGCTCGCCGCCGCATACGCGGAACAAAGAAGCGACGTCCAGGTCACGGGCGCCGGGCGCGTCACGCGCGTCCTCGGCGACGACAGCATCGGCGACCGGCACCAGCGATTTATCCTCGAATTGCCCTCGGGGCAGACCGTGCTCATCGCGCACAACGTCGACCTCGCGCCGCGCGTCGAGCCGCTCGTCGCCGGCGATCCGGTCGAGTTCCACGGCGTCTACGAGTGGAACGACAAGGGCGGCGTCGTGCACTGGACCCACCTCGACCCCCAGGGCCAGCACGAGCCTGGATGGCTGAAGCACCGCGGGAGGACCTATGAATAGGCGCCAGCTCCTGGAGCGGTCCCTGGCGCTCGCCGGCTCGGCCGCGCTCGGCAGCATCGGCGTTCGTGCACGTGTAGCATCCGCCGCCACAAATCCCGTGAGCGGTTCGGACCCGCACCCGGCGCTCGGGCGCAGGCTGTCGCGCATCGGCTTCGGCTCCTGCGCCGAGGCCGGCAAGCCGCAACCCGTCTGGGACCCCATCCAGGCGCGCGAACCCGACCTGTTCGTGTTCCTGGGCGACAACATCTACGCCGACACGCGGGACATGTCGGTGATGAAGGCGAAATACGCCGAGCTCGCCGCGCAGCCGGGTTTTGCGCGGCTGCGCGCCTCGACGCCGATCGCCGCGATGTGGGACGACCACGACTTCGGCGAGAACGACGCCGGCGCCGAGTACCCGATGAAGGAGGCCTCGCGCCGCATCTTCCTCGACTTCTGGAACGAGCCTGCCGGATCGCCGCGGCGCGACCGCGACGGCGTCTACGCGGCCTACGTCTTCGGCCCGCCCGGTGAGCGCGTGCAATTGATCCTGCCGGACCTCCGCTACAACCGCACGGCGATGACGCCGCATGGATCTTGGCGGCACCGCTTACGACGTGTGGGCCGAGAAACGCGTCGCCGCGGGACTGCCGCTTCCAGGTCCGTACGCGCGCAACCCCGACCCGCAGGCGACGATGCTCGGCGAACGCCAGTGGCAGTGGCTCGAGCGCCAGTTCGAGGTGCCCGCGGACGCTGCGCCTGTTCGGCTCGAGCATCCAGGTCCTCGCGGACTTCACTGGCTGGGAGGCCTGGGCGAACTTCGCGCGCGACCAGGACCGCCTGTTCGACGTCATCCGCAGGAAGCGCGCGAACGGCGTGCTGTTCCTGTCGGGCGACATCCACTACGCGGAACTTTCCAAGCGCGAAGTCAACCTGCCCTATCCGATGTGGGACCTGACCTCGAGCGGTCTCACCGAGGAATGGCGTGTGCCGACGCCGAACGCGAACCGCGCGAGCGAGGTCGTCGCCGACGCGAACTTCGGCTACGTCGAAATCGACTGGAAAGGCGCCGCGACGACGCTCGCGCTCGGCATCGTCGATGCGACTGGCCGCACCCGGTTGTCCTGGTCGCTGCCGCTTGCGAGCCTGCAGGTTCCCGCGTGACGCCCGTGCGGGCCGCGCTCTTCGACCTCGACGGCACGCTGGTCGACAGCGAGATCCACACCGACACGGCGATCCGGCGTGGTCGCCGAGCGCCACGGCTTCCCCGGATTCTCCCTGCCGCCCTCGGAGACCCGCGGCCGCACCTGGGGATACGTCGCGGATGTGATGCGCGCCGGCACCGGAATGGCGGACGGCACGGCCGCGCTCGCCGAAGAGCTGCTGGTGTACTGGACCGGCATCGCCGCCGACTTCGCGCCCGTGCCGGGCGCGCCCGAGGCGATCCGCGAGGCCGCAATGCGGCTTCCGCTCGGCGTCGTCTCCTCGAGCCCGCGCGCCGTGATCGACTCCTTTCTCGGCAAGCTCGGCATCGCGGACTGCGTCGATACGCGCGCGCGCATCGGCGGCGACAACGTGCGCGCATCGAAACCCGACCCTGACGGGTACCTGCAGGGCGCCCGCGCGCTCGGTGTGCTGCCTGCCGCCTGCCTCGTCTTCGAGGACAGCCAGGCGGGGCTGCTTGCCGCGAGGGCCGCCGGCATGCGCTCCATGTTCGTCATGTGCTGCGCCGCCGACATCCCGGGCAACCGCCTGCTTGCGACGGCGGCGTGCATGGACTACCGAAGTCTCCCAGCAGGCTTCTGGGATCGGGTCGCGGACGGCAGCCTCGACTTCGCAGGCCAGGTATACGCATGACCGTCACCGGCGATACCGCACTCCTGCGCCGCTACCGCCTGCAGCTCTTCGTCGCGACCTGGCTGTCCTATTGCGGCTTCTACCTGGTGCGCAAGGTTTACGCCGTCGTCAAGCTCCCGCTGAAACAGCACTTCGGTCTCGACGATATCCAGGTCGCCTGGCCGTGGACGATCTACCTCGTCACCTACATGCTCGGGCAGTTCCTCGCGGCCTGGCTCGGGAGGCAGCAGGAAAGCCGCCGCATCCTCGCGATCGGCATGTGCGTCGCCGCGGCCTGCAACATCGCGCTCGGCGCGCTCATCGACTCGCAGGCCGCGAGCGCGTTCCTGTGGATGTGCGTCACCATGGCCATCTTCGGCCTCGCGCAGGCGACCGGCTGGCCGCACAACGTCGCACTGTTCGCGAACTGGACGCGCCGCTCGGAGCGCGGGACGCTGTTCGCGGTCTGGGGCACCTGCTACCAGTTCGGCGCGGTCTTCGGCAAGGGACTCGCGGGCTTCCTGCTCGGCTGGCTCGGGCTCGCCTGGTCGTTCTACGGCTCGAGCCTCGTGCTGTTCGCCTTCACCGTCTACTTCGTGCTGCGCGCGCGCGAGCGGCCGGAGTCGGCAGGGTTGACGCTGGCCGACGAGGCCGAGCCCGACGCGCCCGCGCCGGCTACGCTCGAGGGCCGGAAGCTCCGCGACGCGAAGCTGCCGCGCGCCTTCGTCGTCTCGGTCGTCGCGATGGGCCTCATCTACTTCGGCTTCAAGTTCCTGCGCTACGCGCTCGATTCCTGGTCCGCGCTGATCCTCGGCGAGCACTTCGGCATGACGACCTCGGTCGCCGCCTATTTCTCCACCGCATTCGACTGGGTCGGGTTCCTCGGCGTGCTGGTCGCCGGCTACTGGTCCGACCGCATTCCGGGCTCGCGCCGCACGCCGGTGATCTTCTGGATGACCTGCGGCTGCCTCGTGATGACGACCGCCATGTGGATGGTCGGCCTGACCTCGCCGGTGTTCTTCATCGTGTTGCTGGGCCTGATCGGCTTTACGGCGATGGGGCCCGACTCTCTCCTCGCCGGTGCAGCCGCGATGGACGTCGGCAGCCGCCGGCAGGCAGCGGTCGCCGCCGGCGTGATCAACGGGCTCGGGTCCATCGGCCCGATCCTGCAGGAGCCGGCCATCGGCTGGCTGAAGCAGACGAAGGGCCTTGACGCCGTGTTCGGGCTGCTCGTGGGGATCGTCTTCCTGACGACGGTCGCGACGGGCCTGCTCGCGAAGTTCGAGCGGCGGCGCGGGCTCTAGGAAGCCTCGGAGGCCATGGCGGCCACCTCCAGCCAACTCCGCAGTTGTCCTTGCGTCACCGCGACGGCAGGATAAACGACTTGTCCTACGACCTGCTTGTCATCGGCGGCGGAATCCACGGCGCCGGCATCGCACGCGACGCGGCCGGCCGCGGCCTTTCCGTGCTTCTCGTCGAGAAGGACGCCCTCGCGGCGCACACCTCCTCTGCCTCGAGCAAGCTGGTGCACGGGGGCCTGCGCTACCTCGAGTACTTTCACCTGCGCCTGGTGCGCGAGTCGCTGACGGAACGCGAGCGGCTGCTCGCGATCGCGCCGCACCTCATCGAGCGGCGCCGGTTCGTGCTGCCGTACCGCGGGCGGCTCCGGCCCGCCTGGGCCGTGCGCCTCGGGCTCTTCCTGTATGACTGGCTGGGCCGGCGCAGCACGCTCGGCGCTTCGGAGTCCGTGCGCTTCGGGGACTCGCCCTACGGGCTTCCGTTGCAGCCAGCCCTGCGCTTCGGCTTTGCCTATTCCGATTGCACGGTCGACGACAGCCGCCTCGTCATCCTGAACGCCAAGGACGCCGCGGAACGCGGGGCCCACATCTGCGTCCGCCACAAGTTCATCGGGGCGGTCCGCAAGGGCGCCGCCTGGCAGGCCGAGATCCTCGACGAGAAGCGGGGTGCGCGGGTCGCGGTCACTGCACGGGCCATCGTGAATGCCGCGGGCCCATGGGTCGCCGAGGTGCTGCAGAACCGGCTCGGCGCGGTTCGCGTGCGCGCGCCGCGGCTCGTGAAGGGCAGCCACATCGTCGTGCCGCGGCTCTACGAAGGCAGCCATGCCTATGCGCTGCAGCACACCGACCGGCGCCTCGTGTTCGTGATCCCGTACCTCGAGGACTTCACGCTGGTCGGCACGACCGACGTGCCCGGATCCGGCGAGCCCGGGCCTGCGGCCATCGCCCCCGCCGAGACCGAATACCTGTGCCAGGTCGTGAACCGCTGCTTCAGGCGGCAGATCGAAGCGCGCGACGTCGTCTGGAGCTTTGCCGGCGTCCGCGCCCTGCAGGACGACGGCGCCACGCGCGCCGCCGAAGTGACGCGCGACTACGCGCTCGACCTCGATGCGACGCCCGGACTGGCACCGGTGCTGTCGATCATCGGCGGCAAGCTCACGACCTACCGGATCCTCGCGGAACAGGCGCTCGCAATGCTGGAACCGTATCTCGGGGCGCTGGCACCGCCGTGGACGTCGACGGCACCGCTGCCCGGAGGCAACATCGGCGGCGGCAACGTCGATGCGCTCCCGGCCTCGCTCGGCCGCCTCTTCCCGTTCCTCGGCGAAGCCGAGTGCCGGCGCCTGGCCCGCGCCTACGGCACGCGCGCGATGCGGCTGCTGGATGGCGCAAAGACCCGGGACGACCTGGGCGAGGAGTTCGGCGGCGGCCTGACGCGCCGCGAAGTCGACTACCTCGTGCGCGAGGAATGGGCGCGCTCCGCGCATGACGTCCACTGGCTGCACTCGAAGGCGGGCCTTCACGCGACCCCAGCCGACCGCACAAGGCTCGAAGACTACCTGGCCGCCCGCTGATAGCGAGCCGGCTCAGCTCACGCCAGCCGCGCTCGACGCCCGGTGACGCGAGTGTCAGCGAGACGAACAGGATCGTCAGCACGCAGCAGGCGACCATCGCGATGAACACGCCGTTCCAGTCCCAGCGGTCGGCGATCCAGCCGACGCCCGTGCCCGCGATGGCCGAGCCGAACACGTAGCCGAAGAGCCCGGTCAGGCCGGCCGCCGTGCCCGCGGCTTTCTTGGGCACGAGGTCGAGCGAGTGCAGGCCGATCATCATGATCGGGCCGTAGACCAGGAAGCCGATCGCGAACAGCGCGACGTAGTCGATCCACAGCGGGCCCGCGCAGGTTCATCCAGTAAGCGACGACCGCGACCAGCGTCAGCGCCATGAAGATCATCGTCATCGGCGCGCGCCGGCCCTTGAACCAGCGGTCCGACAGCCAGCCGCAGGCGATCGTCCCCGGGATCGCCGCGAACTCGTAAAGCGCCCAGGCGTGCTCGACTCGCTGGAAGGAGAATCCCTTCGCCGTCTCGAGGTAGGTCGGGATCCAGTTCACGACGCCGTAGCGCACGAAGTAGCAGAAGGCGTTCGCGATCGCGATGGCCCACAGGAAGCGGTTGGGCAGGACGTACTTGAGAAAGATCTCGCGGAACGGCAGCGTCTGCCTCGTCGGCCTCGTGTAGCCCGGCGGATAGTCGTTGCGCCACTTCTCGACCGGCGGCAGGCCGCGTGACTGCGGCGTGTCCTCCAGCAGGAAGCAGACGCCGATCGCGATCAGCGCCGCGACCAGCGCGTTGAAGTAGAACTTCGCGCCCCAGTCGTGGAACAGCACGACGCCGAGCGAGCGCGAAGTTCGCGACCAGCCCGCCGCCGATGTTGTGCGCGACGTTCCAGGTCGAGACGGTGAGCCCGCGCTCCTTGACGCTGAACCAGTGCACCATGGTCTTGCCGCAGGGCGGCCAGCCCATGCCCTGCACCCAGCCGTTCAGCGCCATGAGCGGATGATCGCGGTGAGCGACGCATAGATGCGCCTCGTACGAGGCCGAAGACCGCCATGATCGCGGCCGACAGCAGGAGCCCGAGCGGCAGGAAGTACTTCGGGTTGCTGCGGTCCGAGACCGAGCCCATCAGGAACTTCGACAGGCCGTAGGCGACGGACAGCGCCGGTCAGCGCCGTGCCGAGCTGCGCTTTGCGTGTACTCCGGGTGCTCGGCGAGCAGATCAGGGATCGCGAGCGCGAGGTTGTTGCGGACGAGGTAGTAGCCCGCGTAGCCGATGAAGATGCCGGTGAACACGCGCCGGCGCAGGCGCCGGTACTCGGGATCGACGCGATCGGCCGGCAGCGGCGCGGCAAACGCCGCCGGCGCGAGGAGTCCGATCATCGAGCCGGCGTTGGCGCGGGCACCGCGATGCCCTTCGACTGCAGCACGGTGCGCAGGCGGTCCGGGTAGTCGGTGATGAGGCCATCGACGCCTGCCGCGATGGCGCGTTCCATGTCCTTCGGCTCGTTGACCGTCCACGGCACGACGGCGAGGCCGAGCGCATGCGCCTCGATCACGAGCGCCGGAGTGAGGTCGAGCGCATGCGGCGACCAGGTCTTCGCGCCGAGCGCCTTGACCAGTTTCGGGACCGAGCCCGCCGTGGTCGTCCACGTCGAGCTCACCGAGCCAGGCCGATGCGCCGGGCTTGCCGATCTCGACCGTGTCCTCGTCCGGCTGCTGGTCGGTCAGCGCGACGAGGCCGATCTCCGGCGCGTGCGCGCCGAGCAGCCGCGAGCGTGCGCCAGTCGAAGGACTGCATGGTCGTGCGCGACGCCATGCCGGCGTCGCGGATGGCCGCGGCGAGTGCGCGCGCGAAGGCCAGCGCCGAGACCGATCTGCCCGGGATGCGCCGGGTCGATCTTCGTCTCGATATTGAAGCGCACCGTACGGTTGCCGCTTCGCTCGACGAGCGCAAAGACGTCGGCGAGGCGCGGAATGCGCTCGCCGTCCACCGGCTGCTGCCCGGGAAACGCCGCCGCGTACTCGCTGCCGGGCCTGATGCGGCCGACGTCGTACTGCCGGAGTTCCTCATAGGTGAGGTCGACGATCGCCGGTCCAGGCTTCTTCGAGGAACTTGCCCGCGGCGTCGCGCGTGTGGTCGGGACTCAGCAGGCGATCGTGGCTCACGACCACGACGCCGTCCTTCGTCACGCCGCAATCGAGCTCGAGCGTCGAGACGCCGATCGCGAGCGCGCGAGCGAATCCCGCGAGCGTGTTCTCCGGGGCGAGCCCGCGCGCGCCGCGATGACCCTGGAGGTCGAAATCCGCCGCTGTCACGGGCAGCGAGCTTAGCGCGAACGCGCCGGCGAGGAAGGCGGCGTGGATCCTGTTCATGCGGAGTTTGCTCCACGATTGCGCGCCGCCAGGGCGGCGATCACCGCGCGCTCATTGTCGGCGCAGGCCGCATCCTCATTCATCGCCGGGGCCACCGTCAAATGGACTGTCGGCAGCCAGCTAGTGGTTCGCTAGAATTCCCTGTTGAAATACTGTCATTGGCATTGGGTATCGAGGGAATCGAGGTAAAGTTGGTGATCTCGTCAAGTAGAGGAATTCGCATGAGCGCGACGGGTGATCCACGTACAGGCGACGATGTCGACCTGGCCGCATTCGGCTACAAACAAGAGCTGGACCGTACGCTCGGCAGCTTCGCCACGTTCGCCGCCGGGATCAGCTACATTTCGATCCTCACCGGCACCTTCCAGCTGTTCTACTTCGGGTTCGCGTTCGGCGGCCCGGCGTATTGGTGGTCGTGGCCACTCGTCTTCGCCGGTCAGCTGATGGTCGCGCTCTGCTTCGCCGAACTCGCCTCGCGCTACCCGATCGCGGGATCGATCTACAACTGGTCCAAGCGGCTCAGCACGCCGCACGTCGCCTGGCTGGCAGGCTGGATGATGCTGACCGCTTCAATCGTCACCATCTCGGCGGTCGCGCTCGCGTACCAGATCACGCTGCCGCAGATTGACGCGTTCTTTCAGTTTTACGGCGACGGCACCGGCAAGTACGACTACGCTGCCAACGCCGTGATCCTCGGCACAGCGCTGATCGTCTTCACCACGATCGTCAACGCGATCGGCGTCAAGCTGATGGCGCGGATCAACAGCGCGGGCGTCATTATCGAGCTGGTCGCGGCCGTGCTGCTCGTGCTTGCGTTCGCGGTCAACGTTACGCGCGGTCCGGACGTAATAACCGACACGCACGGCATCGGGGCTGACTGGGAGCTCGGCTACCTCGGCGCGTTCCTGGCCGCCTCGCTCGCCTCCGCCTACGTGATGTACGGTTTCGACACTGCCAGTTCGTTGGGCGAGGAAAGCCTTGATCCGCGCCGCAACGCGCCAAAGGCGATCCTGCGCGCGCTGATCGCGTCGTTCCTGATCGGCGGCGCAATCCTGCTGTTCGCGATGATGGCCGTCACGGACATCAACAGCGAAGAGCTCAGTGTCGGCGGCCTGCAGTTCATCGTCCTCGACGTGCTCGGCGACACGATCGGCGACATATTCCTGTGGGCAGTGGTAATTGCCATCACTGTATGCTGCCTGGCGGTCCACACGGCCGCGATCCGGATGATGTTCGCGATGGCACGCGACAACAACCTGCCCGGCGGCACGCACCTTGCGCGCGTCCACCCGAAGACGCGCACGCCGATCATCCCATCAATCCTGATCGGCGTGCTGGCGATCGCGATCCTCGTGGTCAATATCCGCCAACCGCAGATCTTTGTGGTGATCACCAGCGTCGGTGTCATCATGATCTACGTCGCTTACCTGCTGGTCACGATTCCGATGCTGCTGGCGCGGCTGCGGGGACAGTGGCGCTCCGAGGATGCCGCGCCAAGCTACTTCACGCTCGGCCGCTGGGGGCTGCCGGTGAATGCCGTCGCCGTCGCTTGGGGCCTGTTCATGGCGATCAACCTGATATGGCCGCGCCAGTCGATTTATAACGCGACCGAGCCGTACCACTGGTATTTGAAGTGGGGCGGCGTGCTGTCCGTCGGTGTCGTCATGTTAGGCGGGTTTGCATACTACTGGTTCGTGCAGCGACACAAGACCGGCACGCTGACCGAGCACGCCGCCGGCGCGCAGGCTGAGGCACAGTCCTGAACCTGTTGGAATGGAACTCTTTGCAGACAGAGAATTTGTGGCAACCCTAGATAATCTCGCAGAACCGGCCGGAAATCGCCTCGTTTCCTTCAATCCCGCGACTGGTGAACGCCTCGGCGACGTGCCGGTTGCCGGTCCTGCGGAAGTGGAGGCGGCGGTGCTGTCCGCGCGCGAGGCGCAGCCGCAGTGGGCGGCGCTCGCCGGCGCCGAGCGCGCACGCATCCTGCGTAAGGCCGCGGAGATCCTGCGCGAGCGCAACGACGAGCTCGCCGCGCTCGAGACCCGCGACACCGGCAAGCCGATCCAGGAGACGCGCGTCGTCGACGTGATCTCCGGCGCCGAGTGCCTCGAGTACTTCGCCGGCGCTCGCGCAGAGCGCGTCCGGCGAGCACATCGACCTCGGCCCGGCGGCCTTCGGCTACACGCGCCGCGAGCCGCTCGGCATCGTCGCCGGCATCGGCGCCTGGAACTACCCGCTGCAGATCGCCTGCTGGAAGTCGGCGCCGGCGCTCGCCTTCGGCAACGCGATGATCTTCAAGCCGGCCGAGCCTGACGCCGCTCACCGCCGTCGAGCTCGCGAAGAGCCTATCGCGAGGCCGGGCTTCCCGACGGCTCTTCCAGGTGGTCCAGGGCCACTCCGCGACCGGCCGGCTGCTCACGCGCCATCCGGCGATCCGCAAGGTCTCGCTCACCGGCTAGGTCGGCACCGGCAAGGCGGTGATGAACGACGCTTCAGGCACGCTCAAGGCACGTGACGCTCGAGCTCGGCGGCAAGTCGCCGCTGATCGTCTTCGACGACGCCAAGCTCGACCAGGCCGTCTCGGGCGCGCTGCTCGGCAACTTCTATTCGGCCGGCGAGGTGTGCTCGAACGGCACGCGCGTGTTCGTGCACCGCAACGTCAAGGACGCGTTCCTGGCAGAAGCTCGCGGCGCGCGTCGAGCGCCATGACGATCGGCGACCCGATGGACCCGGCGACCCAGGTCGGCTCGCTGATCTCGCGCGGAGCACATGGACAATGGTGCTGGGCTACATCGAGCGCGGCCGCGCGGAAGGCGCGCGCGTCGCTGGTCGGCGGCAATCGCCGCACCGAGGGCGCGCTCGCCAAGGGCTTCTTCGTCGAGCCGACGGTGTTCGACGGCTGCCGCGACGACATGACGCATCGTGCGCGAGGAGATCTTCGGCCCGGTGATGTCGGTGCTCGACTTCGAGGACGAGGACGAGGTCGTCGCGCGCGCCAACGACACCGAGTTCGGCCTCTCCGCCGGCGTCTTCACCAACGACCTCAACCGCGCGCACCGCGTGATCGCGAAGCTGGAGGCCGGCACCTGCTGGATCAACCACTACAACGTGACGCCCGATCGAGCTGCCGTTCGGCGGCGTCAAGCTCTCCGGCCTCGGGCGCGAGAACGGCCGCGCCGCGATGGAGCACTACACGCAGCTCAAGAGCGTCTACGTCGCGAAGGGCGACATCGACGCGCCGTACTGAGAGCGCCATGGCGAACGAGACGTTCGACTACGTCATCGTCGGCGCCGGCTCGGCCGGCTGCGTGCTCGCCAACCGCCTGACCGAGGACGGCAAGCACTCCGTGCTCCTGCTCGAATACGGCGGCTCGGACCGCTCGATCTTCATGCAGATGCCGTCGGCGCTCTCCATCCCGATGGGCATGGACAAGTACGACTGGCGCTACTACACCGAGCCGGAGCCCGGCGCTCGGCGGGCGCCGCCTGCACACGCCGCGCGGCAAGGTGCTCGGCGGCTCTTCCTCGATCAACGGCCTCGTGTACGTGCGCGGCAACGCGCTGGACTTCGACCGCTGGGAAGCGGAAGGCGCGACCGGCTGGAACTACGCCGCACGTGCTGCCCTATTTCCGCCGCGCCGAGACACGCGCCGAAGGCGGCGACGCAGTACCGCGGCGATTCTGGCCCGCTGCAGACGCGCTACGGCACGCTCGCGAACCCCCTGTACGCCGCCTTGTCGAGGCCGGGCGAGCAGGCCGGCTATCCGGCGACCGCCGACGTCAACGGCTACCAGCAGGAGGGCTTCGGCCGGCTCGACATGACCGTCGGGCGGCGGGCGCCGGTCGAGCGCCGCCAACGCCTATCTGAGGCCGGCGATGCGCCGCACGAACCTCGCCGTGCGCACCGGGGCGCTCGCGACGCGCATCGTGTTCGACGGCCAGCGCGCCACCGGCGTCGAGTACCGGCAAGGGCGATGCCATGCGGACCGTGCATGCGCGTCGCGAGGTGATCGTCAGCGCCGGCTCCGATCAACTCGCCGCAGCTGCTGAAGCTTTCCGGCATCGGGCCCGCCGCGCGAGCTGCGCGAGCACGGCATCGCGGTCGTCCACGACCTGCCCGGGCGTCGGCGAGAACCTGCAGGACCACCTCGAGTTCTACTTCCAGGTCGCCTGCACCCAGCCCGATCACGCTCTATTCGTCGATGGGCCCCTTCGCGCGTGCGCTGATCGGCGCGCGCTGGCTGCTGTTCAAGGACGGCCTCGGCGCGACCAACCACTTCGAGACCGGCGGCTTCATCCGGAGCCGCGCCGGGCGTGCCCTACCCCGACATCCAGTTCCACTTCCTGCCGCTCGCCGTGACCTACGACGGCTCTTCGCTCGCGAACGAGCACGGCTTCCAGGCGCATGTCGGGCCGATGCGCTCGAAGAGCCGCGGCTGGGTGCGGCTCGCCTCAGACGACTGCGCGCGACAAGCCGAAGATCCTGTTCAACTACTTGAGCCACCCCGACGACTGGTCGAGATGCGCGCCTGCGTGCGGCTGACGCGCGAGATCTTCGCGCAGAAGGCCTTCGATCCCTACCGCGGGCGCGAGATCCAGCCGGGCAAGGATGTCGTTACGGACGAAGCAGATCGACGCCTTCGTTCGCGCGAAAGTCGAGAGCGCCTATCACCCCTCCGGCACGTGCAGGATGGGCCGGCGCGACGACCCGATGGCGGTCGTCGATCCCGAGGCGCGCGTGATCGGCCTCGAGTCGCTGCGCGTGATCGACTCCTCGATCATGCCGTCGATCACGACCGGCAACCTCAACGCGCCGACGATCATGCTGGCGGAAAAAGCCGCGGACCACGTGCGCGGCCGGCCGCCGGCCTAGTCCTACAGCGGTTGCGGCGCGGCAATCCTTTCGATTCAATCACCTGCAGATACCGGGTGATTGCCCAGCGCAATCGGCGTACAACTCCAGCGATGCCCTTGTTGAGCCTTCGTCATCCGCTGAGCGAACGGTACGTATCCAGGCCGTCTGGTCAGCTTGCAGCCTACGGAACAGCCATTTTCCTCATGCTGTTCGGCGGGATGTCGGCGCAATCCCCCGCGGCGAAGAGCCCAAGCGAACTCGATCAGCAGCCGCCCACCCTGAAGCTCAGCGTGGCCGGGGATGTCCAGCAGGGCGTGCACCTCAACTACGACCTGGACCGCGAGGAGCTCTACCGGAATCCGGCGCTCGTCGCGCCGCTGCATCCCGTGGAGGTCTCGCCCCACGAGTGGGTGAAGATCTATACGAGCTCTCCGCTCGGCCTGCCTCTTTCCGCACGCGCGCAGTTCTACCCATCCGCGCGCCCTGAGCCGTGTTTCGGCAACGTGATGATCGGCTGCGTCGAGGTCGACATCGAGAACCGCGGCCTTTCGATCCCGCTCCATCCCGAGGCGGCGGGGAGCTTCGGATTCACGGCGCCGTCTGCACCGGGGTCGTACTGGATCGCGCTCGACGTCGCCTGGGGCTTCGGCGGCGGGACGCAGGTGTTCCTCATCGAGGTGCGCGCCTAACCTAGAATAGCGCGCGTCCTTATTTCAGGTTGCCGGAGTCCCCATGCGCATCGCACTGGCCGTTGCCCTGCTGGCCCTTTGCCCGCTTTCCGCGAGCCCGTCGGACGTCGCGGTCCGCGCGCGCGACCTGGGAGTTCCGTTCGACGGCACGCCGGGGCCTATGAACGCGATCACCGATGTCGCCGGCGTCGAAGTCGGGCAGGTCACCTTGATCAGCGGCGAAGGGACGCTGCAGCGCGGCAAGGGGCCCGTGCGCACCGGGGTGACGGCCATCCTGCCGCGCGGCCGCAAATACGACCCGGTCTTCGCCGGCTGGCACTCGCTGAATGGCAATGGCGAGATGACGGGCACGACCTGGATCACCGAGTCCGGCTTCCTCGAAGGCCCGGTCATGCTGACCAACACGCACTCCGTCGGCGTCGTACGCGACGCGGTCGTCGAGTGGCAGGTCGAGAACCGCCACTTCGAGCCGCTGCCGGACGACCCGGATATCTTCTGGGCATTGCCGATCGTTGCCGAGACCTACGATGGCGACCTCAACGATACGAACGGCTTTCACGTCAAGCGAGAGCACGCCTTCGCCGCGCTGGACGCAGCCAGTTCGGGCCCGGTCGAGGAAGGCAACGTCGGCGGCGGAACCGGGATGATCACGCACGGATTCAAGGGCGGCATCGGCACGGCGTCGCGCCAGGTCAAGTCCGCCGCGGGCGCATACGTCGTCGGCGCGCTGGTGCAATCGAACTACGGGATACGCGAGACGCTGCGCATCGCCGGCGTGCCGGTGGGCCAGGAGATCACGGACCTCGCCCCAGGCAGGCCTCCTCAGTCGGACGAGCGCGGCTCGATCATCGTCGTAATCGCGACCGACGCGCCACTGCTGCCGCACCAGCTTCGGCGCGTCGCGCAGCGCGCATCGCTGGGCCTCGGCCGCATGGGTAGCTACGCCTCGAACGGCTCGGGCGACATTTTCGTCGCGTTTTCCACGGCGAATGCCGGGGCCGCAGCGCGAAGCGGCATGCCGAGGCTCGAGATGCTTCCCAACGACGTGCTGGGCCCGCTGTTCCTCGCGACCGTCGAGGCGACCGAAGAGGCGATCGTGAATGCCCTCGTGGCCGCCAAGACGATGACCGGCGCGAATGGATTCACCGCCCACGAGTTGCCGCATGACCGGCTGAAAGCGGCCCTGAAGAAGTACGGGCGCCTGCGCGAGCCCGCCGCTTCGCCCTAGACGTGAAACGTGCGCTCACGGCCAGAAGCGTGCGTTCGCGCTAACATCAATACTTCGTCCCCTGTCGCAGTGGCGAATCGTCCTTCGTCGCTGTTTGCGGGAGCAATGGGTAGCTGCGCATCCTGGATTGGGGGAGGCTCGTTAAAGCTGGCATAGCTCCACGCCATGGATCCTCTCAGACGCCAAAGGCTGGTCCTCGGTTTCGCGCTCATCGTCTGCCTGGCACTGCTGGGGCGATGGGTGATCAGTCCATACGAGGCTGAAAACGCGCCCCCCGACGCCGAGAAAACCGTCTCCGTCGCCAGCCCGACTGAAAGAGTGCAACTGCCTTCACGCGCCGAGTCCGCATCAGATCCGGCGCCGTCCACGAGGAAGTCTGCGTCTGCCTTCGGAACTCTCCGCGGGCGCGTTGTTGACGCCCTCACACGCAAACCGGTTCAAGAGTTCGAGGTTCAGTTCCTGGGCACTCAGCCAACCAAGGTGGGCGATGAGGCACCGGGCGCGCGCACCTTCCGAACAGTCGATGGACGTTTCGAATGGGAATATCTACCGCCGGGCACCTGGACCGTAACCGCCAGCGCTCCCGGTTATCAGCGCTTCGAGTTGATCGGCCTGGACATTCTGAAGGGTGAAGCAGCGCCGGAAGTCGTCTTGCCGCTGCGCGCCGGTCACATAGTGAACGGTCGAGTCTATGACGAGGCGTCAGGTGCTGGAATCGCGGCGGCGAGTATCGCCTTCCGTGAGTCCGATACCGGGCGATTCGAAGGAAACTTTCGCTCGCGCGTCCGTGTCACCTCGGCAAAGAATGGATCGTTTGCTCTGCAGGGCGTTCCGCACGGCAGCGTCACGCTCGAGATTGGCGCGCAGGATTATGTGGGCCGGGAACTGGATATCGTCGTCAGCGATAAGACATCTACGTTGGAAATCGGCCTGTCCCCCGGCGGCACCATTGCCGGCCGTCTCACCGCGGCCGATGGCATCACGCCGGTCGCGGGAGCCGTGGGCTTGTTCAACCTCGATCAAGGCTCCGGAGGCACAGGCCGGACAGGCGATGCTGGCGAATTTTCGTTTCCGAACCTGGAGGCGGGCCGATATCAGCTTACGGGACAGGCAGGAAACGCAGCCGTCGCACAGGAAGTCGTGCTGGCCAACAATCAGCGAATGGAGGAAATCGTGCTCGCGTTGAGCGCAGCACGCAGCATTCGTGGCATTGTCACTGGCCTGCGGGCCGAGGACCTCGATCGGGTCAGCATTTCACTGCGCCGCGACGGCGATGCCTGGAACAATCCCTACGGGGAAGTGGGTGTCGATGATCGCGGCGCGTACGTACTGCTGGGCGTGCGGCCCGGGCGTGTGCAGGTGGTTGCAGATACCATGCGGCGGCAGGTGTCGAAGACAGTGGAAGTGCCCGCGGACTCCGACATCAGGGTCAATCTCGATTTTCCATCCGGCGCAAGATTGTCTGGCCGTGTCACTCGCGGCGGAAAACCGCTGTCGGGCGTGTGGCTCACACCGCGGCCTGCGGTGGAGCAACGCGTATACGTCTATGGAACATCGACTTCGAAGGAAGGCGCATACGTCATCGAAGACCTGGCAACCGGTGAATACGTTGTCTTTGTCGGCGACTACGGGAGCCGGCCTGTCGAGATATCGGGCGACACGGTGTTCGACATCGATGTGCCCCTTGCGCAGCTCTCTGGTCGGGTGCTCGAAGAGGGAGGCAAGGTCCCCATTGTTGGAGCCGAGGTGGTGCTCTGGCCGACGGAGCCAGAATCATCGCAAGTCCGGCTGCGCGACCGCTCGAATCATTTCGGGCAATTCGCATTGGCTGGACTGGAGCCGGGCGATTTCATGCTGACAGCCTACAAACCTGGTTTCGAGATGGTCCGTGAGCGGATTTCGTACGCTTCGCCCGTCGCCGACATCACGATCCGGCTGCGTCGGAACACGGGCGTGGAAATCAGAGTGCGTGACGCGCGCAGCGGGAAGCCCGTGCAGGAAGTCATTGCGATCGAAATGCTCGACAACCGCAACGGCAGCAAGCTGCAGGTCCACCTGGGCGAGGACGGAATCGGAAATATCCCGAGTGCACTTGCGGGCAGCACGATTTCGTTCTGGGCTAATGGGTACGTCCCCGCCATGATTCCTGAATGGAGCGGCCAACGACTCGACCTGCAACTCCAGCCGCAAAAGGCCCAGTGATTGCGGGTCAACCCGTCCCGTCGCATCGCTGGATCTGCGCGTCACCGAAGACCGGCGTCGCACGAACTGAATCTCTCCATGATCCGCGCCAGACGATCCCGTACGGCAAGATCGCGCGTCGAGTGCCACTCGTGCGCGAGCAGCGCATCCCGGAAGCGTCCCAGCGACTCGTAGAGCCTCAGGGCCTCCGGCGGGTCGCGTCCGACGGCGCGATAGAGTTCCGAATGCGACACGTCGCCTTCGAGCATCCGTCCGTAGGCCTCCCGGCTTTCGGCGTAGAGCGGCGGGATGTCGAGGTCGGTGACCGGCAGCCGCAGCAGGTTCGCGAGCACCTCGTGCTGAAACGGGCTGACCAGCTCGATGCGGCCCATCATGACGCGCGTCACCGCGGCAGGCGGCGACACGGTGAGCGGGAGCAGCGCATCGACCCACGCCCTCGGCACCAGGAAGAAAAGCCGCAGTCCCTCGCTTTCGAAGTACGAAAGCCGCCATGTTTCGAGCATCGCGCGGGCTTCGTCGTCGTACAGGCCTTCGGCAACGAGGGCTCCATGGATCTCGCTCTTCAGAGCCACGAGTTGACTGTCGTTGGCCCCGCTGTCGTCTGGAATCGCCGCGGTCACCGCGCCGCCGCCGTCGATGCTTCGGTAGAAGACGCGGCCATCCGGTTGCACGCGGACGATCCATACGCGTGGCAGCCGCGGGATTGCGGCCGTCGCATCGCGCAGCGAGATCTCAAGGCCGTCTCCTCGTGCGCGCACGACGATGGGCGCGTCGACGTGCCCGACGCCGCGGTAGAAAACGTATTTCTCCGATTCCTGCGAATCAGCCGACGTCACCACCGCCGAGTTCACCTGGCGCGGCGCCAGCCAGACATTCGATGTCGTCTCGGGCAGCGGCCGGGGTGCCTCGGTCGACAGCGACAGCCGTTGCCAGTGCAATGAACCGCGGTTCGTGCCGTTCATGTTGACCGGGAAGCCTTCGTTAGCCGGGATGGCTGCCGGAAAGAACTCCGTCAGCCAGCCACCGGCAAATTCCGCCCGCAGCTCGATGGATTCCCCGGCCGGGAATCCGGGCTGCGGATGGAAGTAAACGACCGGGGTTTCGAGCCGCAGCGTGACGCCCGGATGACATCCCGGCGCGCCTTGCGACCAGCGAGCCGGCAGGGAGCGGGTCGTGAAAACCGGAACCCCGCCCATTCGATGGACGAACGCCGGGACCGGCTCGTCATCGACGTTGATGCCCGAGACCGTCGCGCCGCGCGCGTCCTGAAAGGACGTGAACGTGCCCCACTCGTGCACCACGAGCGCCGGTTCGCCCGCATACGCAACGGACACCAGAAGCAGTGCGCTCGCGACCGCGAGTTTCATCGGCCCGGTTAGTCGTACCCCGCCCCGAACCGGAAGCTCGCCGTCACGCCGTAGATGCGCGGCTTGCCGTAGACGCCCGCGACCACGCCCGAGAACAGCGAACTGTCGAAGGCGTACACGCGGTACTCCTCCTCGAACAGGTTGTTCACGAATGCGGCGACTTCCCAGCGGCCGTCCGGCGACGCGTAGCCGATGCGCGCGTTCGCGACCGTGTATGACTCCTCCGCTTCCACCGGCGCGCATAGCACCGTGAAACAGAAGTCGTCGGTGTACAGGACGTCGCCCTGGATCGAGGCCGTGCCGCCGGCCAGCGGGAACTCGTAGCGTGCCAGGGCATTGGCCGAAACGGACGGTGCCTGCGGCAGGTCGTGGTCTACGACCGTGGCGAGGTCCGGCAACAGGATGTCCTTGACCTCGCTGTCCATGAAGGACGCGCCGAGCTGCAGTGCGAGCCTGTCGGTCGGGTAGGCGTTCAGCTCGATCTCGAGGCCCTGCGCCTCCGCATCCTGGTTGATCACGGTCTGCACCGGCCCGAGCTGCGCGAAGGCCTGGTAGTCCTTGTAGTCGTAGTAGAACGCGCTGAGGTTCAGCATCATCGAGTCGCCGATGTTCGACTTCAGCCCGGCCTCGTAAGCGTTCAGGGTTTCGGGCTCGAACGGGATGCCGTTCAGGAACTCCTCCTCGTTCGGGTTGTACGGCGTGCCGGTCGAGAATGTGTAGCCGCCGCTCTTGCTGCCGCGGTTGTATGACACGTACAGGAGCGCGCTGTCGCTGACGCGGTAGTCGAGCTCGACCCGCGCGGTGACGTCGTCGAAATCCCGCTCGGCATCGGCCGTCGACACCAGGACATCCGGGTTGTTCGGGAAGATCTCGTCCGGCCCGAAGATGATCGTCACCGGCGGCGTGAGGCCCGGCACTTCCGGCGCCGTGCCGAAGTAGGAGCCCTCGCGCGTGTCGTGCCAGTACCGCAATCCCCCGATGAACTTCAGGCGCTCGCTGAGGCTCCACTCGCCCTGGAAGAATGCCGCGTAGGAAGTCGTTTCCTGCGTGAACGAAACGTCGGGGTCATAGCCGTAGAACGGATCCGCGAACTTGCCGATGTAGTCGCCGTCGACCTGCATGCCGAACACGCCGGCGACGAACTGATGGTCGCCCGTGGTCCACGACAGGCGGAACTCCTGGGAAATCTGGTCGAGGTCGCTGCCCTGGAAGAAGAACACACCCTCGTCCGGCGACGCGTCGCCGCCCTCGGTGTAGAACTTGTCCGAGGTCTGGTAATCCGTGATCGAGGTGAACGTCGCGCCGCCGACGTCGTGGTCGACGCGCACTTGGGCCCCGAAGATTTCGCGGTCCACGTACGACGGCTCGGTCTCCGCGGTCTTCCACGGGTCGCCGCCGCGGCTCGGGATGATCGAGTCCTCGCGGAAGCCCGTGCCGCTCTCGCCCGGTCCCGTGCCCCAGAACGCGCAGGCGAGGTCGGGCGGCGTGAACTCGCCCTGGAACTCGGCGTTCGGGCAGGCCGGCTCGTGCGAATAGATTCCGGCCTGCGTCTCCTTGTCCGCCTTCAGGTAGCGGACGATGAGGTCCACGTCGGTCGCCTCCCCGGGTTGCCAGGCGAGTCGGCCGCGCATCGCGTAATGGTCGTTGCCGCCGCGGTCCGGCACGCCGGGGATGATGGACTCCATCCAGCCGTCGTCCTGGTTGACGATGAAAGCGAAGCGGCCCTGGACCGCGTCGCTGAGCGGGCCCGAGAGCGCGCCGTCGAGGATGACCGAGTTGTAGTTGCCGACCGTCAGGTTGGCGAAACCCTCGAACGCCTCGGTCGGCCTGTTCGAGATGAACTGGATTGCGCCGCCGGTGGCGTTGCGCCCGAACAGCGTGCCCTGCGGGCCGCGCAGCGTCTCGACGCGCGCGAGGTCGAACACCGGGAAGCTCGCGAGGTTGATGGAGCTCGAGTAGCTGTCGTCCTGGTACACGGCGACCGGCGGTTCCTGCTGGTCGCCGTAGTCGTTCTGCGAGACGCCGCGGATGTTGAACACCACCTGCGCGCTCGAGTAGGCATTCATCTTGAGGCCCGGCACGGCCTTCACGATGTCGGTCGCGGTCGTGATGTTGAGGTCCGAGAGCGCCTTCTCGCCGAGCGGCGTCACCGCGATGCCGACGTCCTGGATGTTCTGCTCGCGGCGCTGCGCCGTGACGACGACTTCCTCGAAGCGCGTCGTGGCCGGTGCCGGCGGCGTTTCCGCCTGGTCGGCACGGGCCGCGTGGGACCCGCACGCCACGGCGGACAGCAGCGCGATACGAATGATCTGCATGAAACCCCCTCGCCCGGAAACTATGGGAAATCCGACCGATTGACCTCACGCATCCATTCGAGGACATAGCCCGCAAAGGAACGCGCGACCTCCAGATGGTACTCCTCGGCGCTGCGCCGCCACAAAACGACCTCGGCCTTGGCAAACAGGGTGCGCGCGCACATGCCGGCTGGAAACGCCACGGGATCGAGGTCGAGCGGGCAGCCGCTCGCGAGGAGATCGCGGACGCGGGGCCCGCTCACGAGAAGTGCCGACTGCCGCTGGCTCACGTCCACCAGCGAATGCGCAAGCCCTTGAAGCGCCGCACTGAGTTCCGCCTGGAGGCGTTGGGCCTGCCCGGCCGGCGCCAGCAGCAGTTGCTCGTCCGGCCCGAGCCACAGGGCGGCGCGTTCGGCGTCCGCATGGGCCCGGCACGCATCTTCGGGCAGTGCAAGACCGAAGGCTTTGCCCGCCGCTTCGCGCGCGGGCCGTTGGCCCTGCAGGATGTACCGCGCCGCAGGCGGGAGGCACCGGACTCCTTCGGCCTCAAGCATGCAGGCGCGCTCCCTCGGGGTCGTAAAAACCCGGTTTCGTCACCGTGACCGGGACTTCGCCGCCAGGCATCGGCACGCAGAGCGTCGCGCCCTCTCGCGCGCGGCCGTTCGCCACCATCGCGAGCGCGATCGAATGCCCGAGGGTCGCGCTCGCATAGGAGGAGGTCACGTGCCCGATGACCTTCATCGGCGTCGCCTGTCCCGGCGTCTCGACGACCTGCGCGCCCTCCTCGAGCACGGTGGCCGCATCGCGCGTGCGCAGGCCGACGAGCTGCCTGCGGTCGGGCGAGTGCATCGAGGCGCGCTCGAGCGAGCGCTTGCCGACGAAGTCCGGCTTCTTCCTGCCGATGGCCCACCCGAGGCCGGCGTCGAGCGGCGTCGCCGTGCCGTCCGTGTCCTGGCCGACGATGATGTAGCCCTTCTCCGCGCGCAGCACGTGCATCGCCTCGGTGCCGTAGGGCGTGATGCCGCTGGCGGCGCCCGCGTCGCAGGCGGCTTCCCACACGCTGCGGCCGTGGTCGGCCGGCACGTTGATCTCGTAGCCGAGCTCGCCGGTGAAGCTCACGCGGAACAGCAGGCCCGGCGCGCCCGCGATGCGCCCTTCGGCCACCGCCATGTGCGGCAACGCGGCGGGCTGCAGGTCGATGCCCTGAACGAGCGGGGTGAGAACCTGACGCGCGAGCGGTCCCTGCACCGCGATGACCGCCCATTGCTCGGTGATCGAGGTGAGCCAGACCTCGAGGTCGGTCCATTCCGTCTGGCGATAGTCCTCCATCATCGCGAGCACGCGCGCGGCGCCGCCGGTCGTCGTCGTCACGTGGAAGCGGTCCGGCGCGAGCCGCGCGATGACGCCGTCGTCGTAGACGAAACCGTCGTCGCGCAGCAGGATCCCGTAGCGCGAGCGCCCCGGCTGCGAGGTCGGAGAAGTCGTTGACGTAGAGGCGGTTCAGGAATTCCGCGGCGCCCGGGCCGCAGACCGCGATCTTGCCGAGCGTCGAGGCGTCGAAGACGCCGGCGCCCGTGCGCACCGCGCGGCACTCGCGCGCGACGGCCGCGTGCATGTCCTCCCCCGCGCGCGGGAAGTAGCGCGCGCGCTTCCACTGGCCGACGTCCTCGAACACGGCGCCCCGGCGCACGGCCGACTCGTGCATGGGCGTCGTGCGCACGGGATCGAACAGCGCACCGCGCGCGAGGCCCGCGAGGCTGCCGAAACTGACCGGCGTGTACGGCATGCGAAACGTCGTGTGGCCGACGTCCGGCACCGACTTGCCGACCTGGCCGGCGACGATGCCGAGCACGTTGAGGCTCGAGGTCTTGCCCTGGTCGGTCGCCATGCCCGCTGTGGTGTAGCGCTTCACGTGCTCGATCGAACGGAAGCCTTCCCGGCCCGCGAGCGCGAGGTCGCGCGCCGTCACGTCGTTCTGGAAATCCACGAATGCTTTCGCCCCGCTGCCCGCCTGCCTCGTAGCGGCGACGCCCCCCGCCTCGGGCGGCCGGTTGCCGCCGCTCACCTCGAACCGCATCGGCGGTGCCGGGTGTCCGCTCGCGCGCGCCGCGGCGAGTCCCGTGGCTGCACCGTCCGCGAGCACGGCCGCGAGCCCGAACACGCCGCGGCCCGCGCCTGCCGGGTGCGCGCGCTCGGCCGACTGAGACGGAACAAAGGCCCGCGCCGCGTCGCTCCAGGTAAGCCGGCCGCGCGACTGCGAGAAGAGGTGCACCGCGGGCGCGTGGCCCGCCGACATCAGCACGAGGTCGCAGGCGAGCCGCCGGCCGTCGATGTCGATGCCGGAGACGCGAAGCCCGCCCCGCGTGCCGCGCACGGTCGCACCCGCGAGGACCTCGATGCCCGCGTCGCGCGCGGCGTCGGCGGCTGCCCCGGGCGCCCGGGCCCGGAGGTCCGCGATCGCCGCGATCGCGATGCCGCCCTGCGCGAGCTCGAGCGCCGCGCGGTAGGCGCCGTCCGTCGTCGTCACCACGACCGCGCGAGTCCCGGCGCGCACGCCGTAGCGGTGCAGGTAGCTTCGCGCCGCGCCGGCCAGCATCACGCCGGGGCGGTCGTTGCCCGGGAACACGAGCGGCTGCTCGATCGCCCCGGTTGCGAGCACGACCTCGCGTGCGCGCACCTGCCACAGGCGCTCGCGGGCCAGGCCCGCCGCGGGATTCGCGAGGTGGTCCGTGAGCCGTTCGACGAGCCCGAGGTTGTTGTGCGGAAAGTAGCCGAAGGCCGTGGTGCGGGGCAGCACGCGCACGCGCGGGTTGCCGGCGAGCTCGGCGAGGCTCCACGCGAGCCAGGCGTCGGCCGTCTCGCCGTCGATGCTCGCCATGCAGCCGTCGAGCAGCGAGCCGCCGGGCTCCGACCTCTCGTCGGCGAGGATCACGCGCGCGCCGCCCGCGGCGGCCGCGAGCGCCGCGGCGAGGCCCGCGGGCCCGGCGCCGACGACGAGCACGTCGCAGTGCGCAAAGCGCTGGGTGTAGCGGTCCGGGTCCGGCTGCGACGGCGCGCGCCCGAGGCCCGCCGCGCGGCGGATCAGCGGCTCGTAGAGCGCCGCCCAGGCCGCGCGCGGCCACATGAAGGTCTTGTAGTAGAAGCCCGCCGGAAAGAGCGGCGACAGGAAGTCGCTTGCGCGCCCGATGTCGAAGCGAAGGCTCGGCCAGCGGTTCTGGGAATGCGCCTCGAGCCCGTCGTAGAGCTCGACCTGCGTCGCGCGCGAGGAAGGCGTCTCGCGCGCGGCGTCGCGGCGCACCGTCACCAGCGCGTTCGGTTCCTCGGCGCCTGCCGTGACGATGCCGCGCGGCCGGTGGTACTTGAACGAGCGCCCGACGAGGTGCACGCCGTTCGCAAGCAGCGCGGAGGCGAGCGTGTCACCGGCGAGGCCCTCGTAGTCCGCGCCGTCGAAGCGGAAGCGGAGCGTGCGCGCGCGGTCGACGCGCCCGCCCTGCGTCGGTCCGGTAGCGCGCTCACGGCGCGCGCTCCCCGACCTTGTAGGTGCCGGCGAAGCGGTCGGTCGTCGTGTCGCGCAGCGCATTGAAGAAGCGCCCGCAGCCGCGCACGTGGCGCCAGCGCTCGGCGTGCAGGCCGCGCGGGTTGTCGCGCAGGTACAGGTACGCCGCCCACTCGTCGTCGGAGAGTTCCTCCGGGCGCGCGGGCCGCGCCAGGTGCGCCTGCCCGCCGTAGGAGAACTCGATCTCCGGGCGCTCGCCGCAGTACGGGCAGTGGATCAACAACATCAGTGCGCGACGCCGGCCGCGGCGGCCTCGTCGATCAGCCGCCCGTCGCGGAAACGCTCGAGCGAGAACGGCGCGGCGATCGGGTGCGGCTCGCCCTTCGCCATCGTCCACGCGAAGACGTGCGCGGAGCCGGGCGTCGCCTTGAAGCCGCCCGTGCCCCAGCCGCAGTTCACGAAGAGCCCGGGCACTTCCGTCGTGCCGATGACCGGCGACCGGTCGGGCGTCACGTCGACGATGCCGCCCCAGTTGCGCAGCATCCGCAGGCGCCGGAAGCACGGGAACAGCTCGCAGATCGCCTCGAGCGTATGCAGGTCGACGTGCAGCGCGCCGCGCTGCGTGTACGAGGTGTACGCGTCCGTGCCCGCGCCGATGACGAGCTCGCCCTTGTCCGACTGGCTGATGTACGCGTGCACGGCGCTCGACATGACGACGCAGGGGAAAACCGGCTTGACCGGCTCCGAGACCAGCGCCTGCAGCGGGAAGCTTTCGAGCGGGAGCCGGACGCCCGCCATGCGCAGGACGACGCTCGAGTTGCCGGCGGCGACGACGCCGACCTTGCGCGTGCGGATGACTCCGCGCGCCGTCTCGAGCGCCTCCACCGCGCCGCCCGCGTCGCGGCGGATGCCCGTCACCTCGCAGTTCTCGAGGATGTCGACGCCGAGCGCGTCGGCCGCGCGCGCATAGCCCCAGGCGACCGCGTCATGCCGTGCCGTGCCGCCGCGGCGCTGCAGCGTCGCGCCGGCGACCGGGTACCGAAGATCCGAACTGATGTTGAGAGGCGGGCAGAAAGCCTTGGCTTCGGCGGGCTCGAGCCACTCGTTGTCGACGCCGTTCGCGCGGTTCGCGTGCACGATCCGCTTCAGTACCTGCGCGTCGTGCACGTCTGTGCGCGAGCATCATGACGCCGCGCGGCGAGTACATGACGTTGTAGTTCAGGTCCTGCGAGAGGCCCTTCCACATCTTCAGCGCGTGGTCGTAGATCGCGATGCTTTCGTCGAACAGGTAGTTCGAGCGGATGATCGTCGTGTTGCGGCCCGTGTTGCCGCCGCCGATCCAGCCCTTCTCGACGACCGCGACGTTCGTGAGGCCGTGCTCGGCGGCGAGGTAGTACGCCGTGCCGAGCCCGTGGCCGCCCCCACCGATGACCACCGCGTCATAGGCAGGCTTCGGCTCGGGCTTGCGCCACTGCTCGCGCCAGCCCCGGTGCCTGCCGAGGCTGCGCCACAGCAGGCTGAGTCCGGACCAGGATTGCCGCTTCACGCCGCGCGCCGCTCAAATATTGGCAATGAAAGTCCTCGCATGCCTGAGCTCCTCGCGATCCGACGCCTGCGAACCGGCCTGCCGAAGGAGCTGCGAGTAGAACCGCGCCGCCTTTTCCCGGTCGCCCGACAGTTCGGCCGAACGCGCGGCGCCGTAGAGACTCCGGAGGCGGTTGGGATCCGCCTGCAGGGATTGCTCGAAGGCGCTCACGGCCAGGACGGGTTGCCCGAGGTCGAGCAGCAACTCGCCGAGCATTTCTCGCACCGGGATGACCCGGCCGGGCATCATGATGTGCTCCTCGGTCCGGTCTTCCCGGTCGGCGGCTGCCCGCATCAGCTCGAGCGCGTCCCCGTCGCGTCCTTCTGCCCGGGCCACCCATGCGGTGATCGCATCGACCTGGATGTTTGCCTGCTCGACCCAGTAGTCCTTCTTCTGGGCCGTCAGCGCGGCACGCAGCCCGGTGAGCCGCGCGATCTCCGCCTTCGCCGCCCTGGCGTTTCCGTTTCGCGCCGCGCCGAGACCGCGCGCATAGGCGTTCACCGCCTCGCCCTCCGGAAATGGTTTCCAGTTGAAGTCGGCAGGCGCCGGATGCAACGGAAGTTGCGCCGCGTCCTCCCATTTTCCGCGTTCGAGCGCAAAGCGCGCCGGAATCGCCGCGCCCGCGTAGGCGATCTGGCGCGTCTCCTCGTTTGGCTTCGGCGCCGTCGTGACGAATTCGACCCATGCGCGCACATCTGCGTCCCGCCCGAGCTGCAGGGCCGCGTACACCATGTAGTCGAGCGCGTGATAGGCGTCGCGGTCCGTCTTCGACGCCGCGCGTGACCGGGTATTGCTGTCGATCGAATCCTGCCATTGCCCGACGCGGGAGAAAATGTGCGACGGCATGTGCAGGGCGTGGGGCGAGTCGGGGGCGATGGACGCGTAGTGCCTCGCTGCATCCAGCCCCTGAGCGGCGATAGCCGGAAAGTCGTACGCGTGTATCAGGAAATGTGCCGCGCCGGGATGCTGCGGTTGGACGGCATACACCTTCTCCAGGATCTTCGCGCTCTTCAGCTGCTGCGCGTAGGTCTGGTCGTTGCGATCCGCGGTCACCTGCAGCCAAAAGGCGTACAGCACGGCCGCCTCGGAGTCCTCCGGGTAATGCCGGCAGAGCTGCTCGAGCGCCCTTTCATAGGCCGCTGCGCGCATCTTGAAGGGCACCGTGTCGTGGTCCTTGAAAACGACTTCCACGGCTCCGATGTACTCGCGCTCGCGCTCCGTCGGTGCACCCAATTGGCGGGCTTGTTGCACCGCCGCCCAGCCCTCCCGCTCCTTCTGCGGGGTCGGCGGCGAGCCGAGCGCATTGTCGAGGCTCGCGACGGCCTTCACCCAATACGCCATGGCGCAATCCGCATCGGCCTCGAGCACGTCCGCGACCGCCGCGTCGATCCTTTCCCAGTAAAAGGAATAGAGGAGAGACGCTGCCGTGTTGAACCGCTTCTGCGCTTCGGGCGCGCACGATACGGGGAAATTCACCGTCCCCAGCGAAGCCGGATGCTCGTGATCGCGATCCTGTGCGATCGCGCAGGGAACGCCAAGGATCGATGCAGCCGCAGCAACGGCGGTAACTACGCACAGTTTCATGGCACTAGGCCTTCAGTTCCCGGTTCTCCGGATCGTAGGGCGAGTCCACGAGCACCGTCGCCTCCTTGCGCTCGCCGAGGATCTCGATTGCGATGCGCGTGCCGACCTCGGCGAACTCCGGCTTCACGTAGCCGATCGCGAGGCTCTTGCCCAGCACGTGGCCGTAGCTGCCGGAGGTTGCGCGCCCGATCATGCGGCCCTTGCCGTCGAACAGCGGCTCGTTGCCGAGCGGGTCCGCATCGGCGACGCCGTGCACCTCGACCGTGACGAAGCGGTTCGGCACGCCAGCTGCGCGCTGGCGCTCGAGCGCGGCCCGGCCCGCGAAGTCGCCCTTGTCCATCCGCACGAAGCGGTCGAGGCTCGCCTCGCAGCGGCGTGTTCTCGCGCGTCAGGTCGCTGCCCCACATGCGGTAGGACTTCTCCATGCGCAGCGACTCCATCGCGCGCATGCCGGCCATGCCGATGCCGTGCTCCGCCCCGGCGGTGAAGATGGCGACGAACAGGTGACGCGCGTACTCGATCGGAAAGTGCAGCTCCCAGCCGAGGCTGCCCACGAAGTTGACCCGAAGCAGGAACACGTCCGGCGCGAGACCGATTTCCGCGACTCGGCCCGTGAGCCAGGGGAAGGAATCGTTGTCCAGCGCCGTGTCGGTGAGTTTCGCGAGCACCTCGCGCGAGCGCGGGCCCGCGAGGACGAAGCAGCCGCGCGAGGTCGTGATGTTCGCGAGCGCTACCCCGCCATCGGCCGGCAGGCGCTTGTGCAGGAGGTCGGTGTCGTAGCGCTCGGCGGCGCCCGCGCTCACGACGTAGAAGCGCTCCTCGGCAAGCTTGGTGATCGTGAACTCGGAGCGGATGCCGCCGCGCTTCGTCAGCGCGTGCGCGAGCGCCATGCGCCCGGTCTTCGCAGGTACCTTGTTTGCGACGAGCCCGTCGAGCCAGGCTTCCGCGCCCGGTCCCTCGACGACGTGCTTGGTAAAGGGCGTGAGGTCGATGACGCCCACGCGCTCCCGCAGGCCCCGGCACTCGTTGCCGACGTGCTCGAACCAGTTGGTGCGACGGAAGCTCCAGTCGTCTTTCGCCTCGACGCCCTTCGGCGCAAACCAGTTGGCGCGCTCCCAGCCGTAGCGCTGGCCGAACACGGCGCCCATGTGCTTCAGCCTGTCGTAGACGGGACTCGTCTTTGCGGGTCTCGCGTCGGGCCGCTCTTCGTCCGGGTAATGGATCGTGAAGACGTTGCGGTAGGTCTCCTCGTTCTTCTGCACGACGTAGCGCTTGCTGGCGTAGGAACCGAAGCGCCGCGGATCGACGGCGAGCAGGTCGATGCCCGGCTCGCCTTCGACGATCCATTCCGCAAGCTGCCAGCCGGCGCCGCCCGCGGCGGTGATGCCGAAGCTGTGGCCCTCGTTGAGCCAGACGTTCGGCAGCCCCCAGGCCGGACCGATCAGCGCGCTGCCGTCCGGCGTGTAGGAAATGGGCCCGTTGACGATGTCCTTGATGCCGCAGTTCGCGAGCGCGGGCACGCGCCGCTGCGCGCCTTCGATGTGCGGGATGAGCCGCTCGAGGTCGCCGTCGAACAGGCTCTTGCCGAACCACGACGGCACGCCGTCGGCGAAGCGCGCGGGCGCACCGGCCTCGTACGGACCCAGGATCCAGCCCATGCGCTCCTCGCGCAGGTAATACGACTGCTCGGGCTCGCGCATCACCGCGAGCTCGCGACCGCCGCCCTGGCGATAGGCCTTCAGCTCCGCGGATTGCTCGTAGACGATGTACTGGTGCTCGACCGGGATCGCCGGCACGTCGATGCCGAACATCTTCCCGGTCTGGCGCGCGTAGTTGCCGGTGGCGCAGACGACGTGCTCCGCCGTGATCTCGCCCTTGTTCGTCGTGAGCTTCCACTCGCCGGAGCGTGTGCGCACGACGGCCGTGACCTCCGTCTGCTCGTGGATCTCGGCGCCCTTCGCGCGTGCGCCTTTGCGCAGCGCCATCGTCAGGTCGGCCGGCGCGATGTGGCCGTCGTGCGGGTGGTACAGGCCGCCGATGACGGCGGCGGTGTCCGCGCTGCCGCCGAGCTCGAGCAGCGGCCACAGCTCCTTCACGCGCTTCGGGCCGACGATCTCGAAGGGCACGCCGATCGTGTTCGCCGTGCCGCAGTACTTCTGGTACTCGTCCATGCGGTCGCGCGTCGTCGCGAGGCGCAGGTTCCCGGTGACGTGGAAGCTGACGTCCTGGCCGGTCTCGGCCGGCAGGCGCTTGTAGAGGTCGATCGAGTACTTGTGCAGCTGGCCGACCGTGTAGCTCATGTTGAATAGCGGCAGGAGGCCCGCGGCGTGCCAGGTGGAACCCGCCGTCAGCTCGGCACGCTCGATGAGTACGACATCCGGCCAGCCCTTGTGCGCCAGGTGATAGAGGGTGCTGACCCCGACTGCGCCGCCGCCGATCACCACCACGCGTGCGTGTGACTTCATCGAAGGTTCCCCTCGCCCCCGGCGAGTTTAGCGTTTGGGCGGAGACCGGCAGCCCTGATTGCGACATACTTCGTCGCGCATGGACAAGACGCGATATGCCTTCCTGACCCTGCCCAACTACTCGCTGATCGCGGTCTCGAATGCGCTCGAGGTCCTGCGCATGGCGAATCGCGTGGCCGGGCAGGACGTGTACGAATGGTTCGTCGCGAGCCTCGACGGCCGCCCGGTACCGGCGAGCAGTGGGCTCGAGCTCACGCCGACCATTCCGCTCGACAAGATCGGCAAGGTCGAGATCCTGTTCGTCTGCGGCGGCATCAACGTCCGCGAGGCGGTCTCCAATCCGCTTGTCACGGCCTTGCGCCGCCTCGCGGAGCGGCGCCTCGGCCTCGGCGCGCTCTGCACGGGCGGCTATGCGCTGGCGCGGGCGGGCCTGCTCGACAACTACCGGGCGACCATCCACTGGGAGAACCTGCCGGCGCTGCGCGAGGAATTTCCGCGCGTGCGCCTGAACGACCAGGTGTTCAGCATCGACCGCGACCGCTACACGGCCTCAGGCGGCACCGCCCCCCTGGACCTGATGCTCAACCTCATCCAGTTGAAGCATGGGCTCAGGATTTCCCAGGAGATTTCGGAGCAGTTCGTCCTGGAGCGCGTGCGCAGCAGCGATGACCGCCAGTACGTGCCGCTGCGGGCCCAGGTGGGCAGCTCGCACCGGGGCATGATCCAGGTCGCGGCGCTCATGGAAGAGAACATCGAGAAGCCCCTGTCGCTCGAGGACATCGCCCGCGCTACCTGTCTCTCGCGGCGCCAGATCGAGCGCCTGTTCCGGCGCCATCTCGACTGCGTGCCGAAGCGCTACTACCTCGAGATGCGCCTGCGCCGGGCGCGGGAACTTCTCCTGCAGACGGCCATGCCGATCATGGACGTCACGACTTCCTGCGGCTTCAAGTCGCCGCCCCATTTCTCGCGCTGTTACCGGGCGCTGTTCGGCCACCCTCCGAGCGTCGAACGCCGAGTCCGGCGCTGACGAAGGGGACGCGCACCTTCATATTCGTGAAGGTGCGCGTCCCCTTCGTCGCAAACAGGCAAGTTCCTGTCGCGAAAGGGTCCCCTCTATAATGTGCCTTTGTTTAACATTCGTTCAATAAGCCCACCGGGGGGCACCAATGCCTGAGGCAGCGGAAGCCGAATTCGACCTGCGCTCGCTCAACGACGCCGAACTCGTCGAGCAGGTGCACGACGACATGTACAACGGCCTCAAGGCCGAGGTCGAGGAAGCGACGCATATCTTCCTCGAGCGCGGCTGGGGACCCGACAAGGTGCTGAACGACGCCCTCGTCGAGGGCATGCGCATCGTCGGCATCGACTTCCGCGACGGCATCCTGTTCGTGCCGGAAGTACTGCTTGCCGCCAACGCCATGAAGGGCGGCATGGCCATCCTGCGCCCTCTGCTTGCCGAGACCGGGGCCGAGCCCATCGGCAAGATCGTGATCGGCACGGTCAAGGGCGACATCCACGACATCGGCAAGAACCTCGTCGGCATGATGCTGGAGGGAGCGGGGTTCGAGGTCGTCGACCTCGGCATCAACAACCCCGTCGAGAAGTACCTCGCCGCGCTCGAGGAGCACAAGCCGGACTTCCTCGGCATGTCGGCGCTGCTCACGACGACGATGCCGTACATGAAGGTCGTGATCGACACGCTGAAGGACAGGAACCTGCGCGACCGGTACATCGTGCTGGTCGGCGGCGCACCACTCAACGAGGAGTTCGGGAAGGCCATCGGCGCCGACGCCTATTGCCGCGATGCCGCGATCGCGGTCGAGACCGCGAAACGCCTGCTCGCCGAGCGACGAGCCGCCCGGGCGCATTGACGGCAGGCATGGAAGTCCCGGCCCGGAAGCTCGTGATCGCCTGCGGCGCGCTCGCCCACGAGATCGCCGCCCTGCGCGAGGCCAATGGCTGGAGCACGCTCGACGTCGCCTGCCTGCCGCCCGAGCTGCACAACCGGCCTGAGAAGATCGCGGGCGCGGTGCGCGAGAAGATCCGTGAGCTGCGCAAGGATTACGACGGGATCTTCGTCGCGTATGCCGACTGCGGCACGCGCGGCGAGCTGGACAAGGTCCTCGCCGAGGAAGGCGTCGAGCGCATCGCCGGGGCGCACTGCTACGAATTCTTCGCGACACCCGCGGACTTCGCGGCGCTCGCCGAGGCAGAGCCCGGCAGCTTCTTCCTGACGGACTTCCTGCTGCGGCATTTCGATCGCCTCGTGATCGGTGCGCTCGGCATCGACCGCCACCCGGAGCTGCAGGAGGTCTACTTCGGCAACTACCGCCGGCTCGTCTACCTGGCGCAGGCGCCGAAGCCCGATGCCGAGGCAGCTGCGCAGAAGGTGGCGGAGCGTCTCGGGCTCCCACTCGTCGTCCGGCAGACCGGCTACGGCGGCCTCGGCTCGAGCCTCAAGGCGTTTGCGGGCCGGCCGGGGATGCCCGCATGGCCAGCCTGACCGTCATTTCCTGGCGCGACATACCCGCTCAGGTCATCGTGAGGCGTGGCCGCGAAACGGCGAAGGCCAGGCTCTCCGACCGCTTCCATGAAGCCATCGACAGCGCCGCGATGCGCGCCGGCAAGGGCAGCTCGGACCTTTACCTCGCCGAGTGGAAGCGCTCGGCGGCGACGCCCTGCGGCGACGACATCGGGAAGGAAGCCGCCGCAGAGGCGAGCCGGATCGAGGCCCGCTACACCGACGAGGACCTGAAGCGCCTGGTGCGCGCGAAGGGACTCGTCGAGGCACCCCCATGACCGACACCGTCGTCTCGTCCGCGACCCGCGAGGTCGTGATCGGCTTCGATCGCCCGTTCGTCATCATCGGCGAGCGCATCAACCCGACCGGCCGCAAGATGCTCGCCATCGAAATGGCGGCCGGCGACTTCAGCCGGGTCGAGGCCGACGCCCGCGCGCAGGTCGAGGCGGGTGCGGATATGCTGGACGTCAACGCCGGCATTCCGCTGGCCGACGAGCCGGCCATCCTGGCGAAAGCCGTGCAGCTGGTGCAGTCCGTCACCGACGTGCCGCTCTCGATCGACTCGTCGATCGTGGCCGCGCTCGAGGCGGGTCTTGCGGTCTACAAGGGCAAGGCGCTCGTGAACTCCGTCACCGGCGAGGAGGAGCGGCTCGAGGCGGTCCTGCCGCTCATCCGCAAGTACGGGGCGGCCGTCGTCGCCATCTCGAACGACGAGACCGGCATCTCCGAGGACCCGGACGTGCGCTTCGCGGTCGCGAAGCGCATCGTCGAGCGTGCGGCCGACCACGGCATCCCGGCGAGCGACATCGTGGTCGACCCGCTCGTGATGCCGATCGGCGCGATCAACCAGGCGGGCGTCCAGGTGATGCGGCTGGTGCGACGGCTGCACGACGAGCTGAAGGTCAACACGACCTGCGGCGCTTCCAACGTCAGCTTCGGCCTGCCCAACCGCGGCGGCGTCAACAGCGCCTTCCTGACCATGGCGATCGCCTCGGGCCTCACCTCGGCAATCACGAACCCGCTGCACGTCGAGACGATCCAGGCCTGCATGGGCGCGGACGTCATGATGGGCCACGACCCGCACTGCGAGCGCTGGATTTCGCGCTTCCGCGAGGCGCCGGCGCCGGGAGCCAACGGCGAGGCCGGGCGCGGCCGTCGCGAGCGCGGCCGGCGGCTGCGTGCTTAGCGTGCGCCACGCCTGAGCCGGTCCATGACCGACAAGGAGCCGCTCGTCGTCTTCATGCCCTCGGGCAAGCGCGGGCGTTTCCCCGTCGGCACGCCGCTGCTCGCCGCCGCGCGCACGCTCGGCGTCGACGTCGACTCCGTCTGCGGCGGCCGCGGCATCTGCGGCCGCTGCCAGGTGCTGATCGCCGAGGGCGAGTTCGCGAAGCATGGCGTGCGCTCGGGCAGCGCCAGCGTTTCGGACGTCAGCGAGACGGAGCTGCGTTATGCGAAGCGTCGCGGCCTGCCCTCCGGCCACCGCTTGTCATGCTCCACGAAGGTGCTGCGCGACGTCGTCGTCGACGTGCCGCCCGGCAGCCAGGTCCACCGCCAGGTCGTGCGCAAGGACGCCGACGCACGCGAGATCAAGCTGAATCCCGTGGTGCGGCTGCACTACGTGGAGGTGCGCGAGCCCGACATGCAAGATCCCTCGGGCGACCTGCGGCGCCTGTTCGAGGCGCTCGAGCGCGAGTGGAAGCTCACGCGGCTCGGTTGCGACTACGCGGTCCTCGGCGAGCTGCAGGCGTGCCTGCGCAAGGGCGGGTGGAAGGTCACGGTCGCGGTGCACGACGAATCGCAGGTCATCGCCGTCTGGCCGGGCTTCCACGACAGGGCCTATGGCATGGCCGTGGACGTAGGCTCAACGACCGTGGCCGCGCACCTGTGCAATCTCGAGACCGGCGAGCTGGCCGCGGCCGCGGGCACGATGAATCCGCAGATCCGGTTCGGCGAGGACCTGATGAGCCGGGTCTCGTACGCGATGATGAATCCCGGCGGGGCGCAGCAGATGACGGCGGCGATCCGCGATGCCCTGTGCGCCCTTGCCGCCGAGCTTGCGCGCGGCGCCGCCATCGAACCGACCGACATCCTGGAGCTCACGCTCGTCGGCAACCCGATCATGCACCACCTGGTGCTCGGCATCGACCCGGTGGAACTCGGCGGAGCCCCGTTTGCGCTCGCCGTGGACGAGTCACTGACGCTGCCGGCTTCCGCGCTCGGCATCGGCGTGCACCCGAACGCGCGTATCTACGTCCTGCCGTGCATTGCGGGCCACGTCGGCGCCGACGCCGCCGGCATGATACTCGCCGAGCGCCCGGACCAGGCCGAGGCGATCACGCTCCTGGTCGACGTCGGCACCAACGCCGAGATCGTGCTCGGCAACCGCGAGCGGCTGCTCGCCTGCTCGAGCCCGACAGGGCCCGCTTTCGAGGGCGCGCAGATCAGCTGCGGCCAGCGCGCCGCGCCGGGCGCCATCGAGCGCGTGCGCGTCGATCCGGCGACGCTGGAGCCGCGCGTCAAGGTCATCGGCAGCGACCTCTGGTCCGACGACGCGGGCTTCGCCGCGGCGACTGCGCGTACCGGGGTCACCGGCGTCTGCGGCTCCGGGATCATCGAGGTGATTGCCGAGTTGTACCTCGCGGGAATCATCACCCGCGACGGCGTCATCGACGGCGCGCTCGCCGCGCGCACGGATCGCATCGTCGCCGACGGCCGCACCTTTTCTTACGTGCTGCACCGCGGCGAGGTGCCGATGAAGATCACGCAGACCGACGTGCGCGCGATCCAGCTCGCCAAGGCGGCGCTGTACGCGGGCGTCGCGCTCCTGATGGACCACCTGGGCGTCGCGAAGGTCGACCGCATCGGGCTCGCCGGCGCGTTCGGCAGCCACATCGACACGAAGCACGCGATGGTGCTCGGCATGATCCCGGACTGCGACCTCGGGCAGGTGGCCTCGGTCGGGAATGCCGCCGGCGCCGGTGCGCGCATCGCGCTGCTCGACGCATCGGCCCGCGCCGCCATCGAGGACCTCGTCCGCCGGGTCGAGAAGATCGAGACGGCGATCGAGCCCCGCTTCCAGGCGCACTTCGTCGAGGCGATGGCGATCCCGCACAAGACGGCGGCCTATACTGAGCTGCGCAAGGCCGTGGCGCTTCCCGTTCCCCGCGATGCCGCGACGCAGGGTGGCCCGCGCGGGCGCGGTCGAAGGACGGTCAGACCCTGAGGCGGGGGGACGGATCGCATGGGCGTCGTAGATACGGTCATCCTGTTCGCGTACCTCGCGCTCCTCGTCGGCATCGGCATCTACGCCCAGCGACGCAAGCCGGACGTCGACGACTACTTCGTCGCCGGACGGCGCATGGGGCCGGTCACGATCGCCTGCATGTGGGTCGCGGCCTGGATCGGCGGGGCCTCCATCGTCGGCACGTCGGCCCGCGTCTACGAGCAGGGCATCACCGGCATCTGGTACGTCATCGGGATCGCGATCGGCTGCTGTCTATTTGGACTGACGGTCGCGAAGCGCGTGAAGGAACTGGGTGACGGCGACCGCCATCTCACGTACCCGGACTTCATCGAGCGGCACTACGACAACCGCACGCGCGCGGTCGCGACGATCACAACGGTCCTGGCCTACACCGCGTACTCCGCGGGCCAGTTCGCCGCCGCGGCGGCCATCCTGCAGGTGTTGATCGGCTGGAGCTACGGGAGCTGCCTCCTGCTCGCAGGCGCGATCGTGACGCTCTACACGGCGGCCGGCGGCTACCTTGCGGTCACCTACACGGACCGCGTGCAAGTCACGCTGGTGATCGTCGGCATCGTCGCCGTAGGCATCCCGGTCGCGATCTCGCAGGCGGGAAGCTGGGCCGACATGCGCGCCGTTCTCCCGGCCACGCACTACGACTTCGGGGCGCAGGGCTGGGATCGCGTCGCGGCGCTGGTGGTTTCCATGGTGCTCAGCTTCTTCGTGGCGATGGACAGCTTCTCGCGCAGCTTCGCCGCGCGCGACGCGCAGGCGGCGCGGCGTGGCGCGCTCCTCGCGCCGCTCCTGATGCTGCCGATCGCGCTCGCCGTCGCCTGGCTCGGCCTCGCCGCCGCCGTGCTTTACCCGGACCCGGCCTCGAGCGCCAGCATCCTGGCGACGTTCGTCCTGGATCGCTTCCCGGTGGGTCTCAAGGGCCTGATGGTCATCGGCATCCTGTCGGCCGTGATGTCGGTCGCGTCCATCAGCGTGCTCACGGCCTCGGCGAACTATGCGCGGGACATTCACCAGCGCTACCTGCGGCCGGACATGCCGGCCTCGGCGATGTTGCGGATCGGCACGCTGGCCTCGCTCGGCGCGGGCGCCCTGGGTCTCCTCCTCGCCTGGAAGATGCGCGACATCATCGACATCCTCCAGTTTGGTTTCACGCTCAACTCGGCCGGCCTCTTCCTGCCGACGATTCTCGCCATCTACTCCAACCGCGTGCCGGCTTCCGCCGCGTTCTGGAGCACCAGCGCCTCGCTCGCTACGGTGATCGCCTGGCGCGTCGCGGCCGACGCCGGCGCGGAAGGGATTTTCGCGATCGACCCGCTGTGGCCGGGACTCCTCGTCTCGGCGCTCCTGTTGCTGGTGCTTACGGCCTGGCAGCCGCGTCGCGATGTGGAGGTTCGCTCCTGAGCGCCATGCCTCTCGTCGTCTTCGCCGAGATGCCCGAGGCGGCGGGCCGCGACCTCTCGATCGAGCGGCGGCAGCTACCCGCCGGCGCGCGCATCGAGACGTTCACCTACGGCGGCGACGCCGACGCCCTTGCCGACGCCTGTCGCGATGCCGATGCGATCCTCACCGATTACGTGCCCTTCGGCGGCGGCGTGCTCGGGCGGCTCGCCCGCTGCCGGATCATCTCGGTCGCGGCGACCGGCTGGGACTGCGTGGACGTCGCGGCGGCCGCCGGGCGCGGCATCCAGGTCGCGGCCGTCGGTGAATACTGCACGGACGAGGTCGCGGACCACACGCTGGCGCTGATGCTGGCCTCTGAGCGCGGCCTGCGCGCCTACGACCGGCAGGTCCAGCGCGCGCACGACTGGCGCTGGAACGAGGTGCGGGGTCTTCGGCGCCTTTCCGGCCTGACGCTCGGGATCGTCGGCTTCGGGCGCATCGGCCAGGCAGTCTGCCGCCGGGCGCGCGGGTTTGGCCTTGCCGTTCTCGCCGCGGACCCGCGCGTGGACGCCGCCCTGGTGCGCCGCCACGGCGCCGAGCCGGTGGGGCTCGGTGATCTCCTCGCGCACTCCGACATCGTCACCCTGCACTGCAACCTCGACGCCGGCAGCCGCGGCCTGCTCGATCGCAAGGCGTTCTCGACAATGCGGAGGAAACCGCTGCTGGTCAACGTCGCGCGTGGCGCGCTCATCGTCGAAGCCGACCTCGCGGAGGCGCTCGACCGCGGCCTCCTGCGCGGGGCGGCCCTCGACGTGCTGGCGGAGGACTCCCCCGATCTCGGGCATCATCCGCTGATCGGGCGCGACGACGTGCTGCTGACGCCGCACGTCGCGTTCTACTCGGAGACGGCCCTGGAAGACCTGCGACGCATTTCGGCGGCGAACATCGCCGCGTACCTCGACGGCCGGCCCGACGCGGTGTTCCGTCTCGTCCCGGTGCAGGCCTGCACGCCGTGAGCGCCCCCGCATTCGACGGCGCCCCGGAGCGCGGCACGATCAACTTCAGCGTGGGCCAGCCCTCCGCCGACCTGCTGCCGCTGAAGCTCCTCGGCTCCGCTGGCGAGCGCTTCTTCGGCGACGCGGCGCCCTTCGACCTCAACTATGGCCAGCGCCAGGGCGATGCGCGTTTTCGCGCGGCGCTCGCCGCCTTCCTCGGTGCGGCCTCGGGATCCCCCGTCGACCCGGAATCGCTGATGCTGACGGGCGGCATCTCACAGGCGCTCGACTTCGTCTGCGGCAGGTTCACGCGGCCCGGGGAGGTCGTGTTCGTCGAGGAACCGAGTTATCCCTACTCGTTCCAGATCTTCCGCGACCACGGCCTCGACGTCGTCGGCGTGCCGATGGACGGCGCCGGCATGGACGTCGGTCACCTCGAGCGCCTGCTCGCGGAGCGCCGGCCGAAGATGGTCTACACGATCCCGGCCTTCCACAACCCGACCGGGCAGGTGATGGCGCGTGAGCGGCGTGACCGGCTCGTCGCCCTGTCGCGCGAGCACGGTTTCCTCGTCGTGGCCGACGAGGTCTACCAGCACCTCTACCATGGCGACCCGCCGCCGCCGTCGTTCGGCACGCAGGTCGGCGCGGGTCACGTGCTCTCGCTCGGCACCTTCTCGAAGATCCTCGCCCCGGGCCTGCGCCTCGGCTGGATCCAGGCGTCGCCCGACCTGATGAAGACGCTCCTCTCGAGCGGCGCGCTGGTGAGCGGCGGCAACTTCAACCATTTCACGTCGCACGTCGTGCGCAAGCTGCTGGAGAGCGGCGAGCTCGCCACGTTCGTCGCTTCCCTGCGCGCGAGCTACGCCGAGCGCGCACAGGCGATGGACGCGGCGCTGCGCAAGCATCTCGCCGGCGTCGCGCGCTGGCAGAAGCCGGGTGGCGGCTATTTCTTCTGGCTCGAATTGCCCGAGGGCGCGGATTGCGCCTCGCTCGAGGCCGCGGCGCGCGCCGCCGGCACGGGCTTTCTGCCCGGCAATGCCTGCTCGACGGCTGGCGGTCTCGGCCACTGCCTGCGCCTGTCCTTCGCTCATTATTCAGTCCCAAACATCCACGAGGGCATCGCGCGGCTGAAGCGCGCCTTCGTCAAATGAGCGCGACGGCCGGACCGACGGGGACCCTCGATGTCGCGATGAACCGCGCGTCGCAGTTGCTCGCCGCCCAGCCCGCCCTCGCCGCCGAGCAGGCCCGCGAAATCCTGAAGGTCGTGCCGCAACATGCGCCGGCCGCGTACCTGCTCGCCAGCGCGCTCGCCCGCGCCGGGCGGGGCGACGAGGCCATCGCGGCCCTCCGGCGCACGGTCGAGCTGAAACCCGACCATCCCGAAGCCTGGCGCGCCCTCGCCGATCATCTCCACGCGGTCGGTGACCCGGAAGCCGCCGATGCCGCCTACGCGCGGCACGTCCGGAACTCGACGCGCCATCCCGCGCTGCAACGGGCGGCCGTCGCGATGCTGCGCAAGGATGTCGCGCAGGCCGAGGTCCTGCTCAAGGGCCACCTGACACATTCGCCGACGGATGTGCCCGCGATCCGCATGCTGGCGGAGGTCGCGGCCCGCCTCGGGCGCGATGACGACGCGATCCGGCTGCTCGAGCGCTGCCTCGAGCTCGCGCCCGGATTCACGGCCGCGCGCTACAACTACGCCATCCTGTTGTACCGGCAGAACCAGGCGCAAGCCGGACTGGTCGAGATCGAGCGGCTGCTGGCTTCGGATCCCCGAAATCCCGGCTACCGCAACCTGCAGGCCGTGCTGCTGAGCCGTGTGGGCGAGTATCGGCGCGCGAGCGCGATCTACCGCGAGCTGCTCACCGAGTACCCGAACTACGCCAAGGTCTGGCTCAGCTACGGCCACGTGCTCAAGACCGAGAACCGCGTGGGCGAAGGCATCGAGGCCTACCGCCGAAGCATCGCGCTCGATCCCGCCTTCGGCGAGGCGTACTGGAGCCTCGCGAACCTCAAGACGTTCCGCTTCGAGGATGCGGACGTCGCCGCGATGCGCGCGCAGCTCGAGCGGCCGGAGCTCGCCGACGACAGCCGCGTTCATTTTCACTTCGCGCTCGGCAAGGCCTGCGAGGACGCGGGCGACCATGCGCGGGCGTTCGAGCACTACACGAAGGGCAACGCGCTGCACCGGCAAGGGCACCCGCACGACGCGGCACGGCACACGATGCGCGTCCAGCAGCTCAAGAAGGCCTATTCGCGGGAGGTCTTCGGGCAGCGCGCCGGTGCCGGTTGCACCGCTACGGCGCCCATCTTCATCGTCAGCCTGCCGCGCGCGGGCTCGACGCTGCTCGAACAGATCCTGTCCAGCCACTCCGCGATCGAGGGCACGAGCGAGCTTCCCGACATTCTCACCATGGTCAAGGAATTGCGCGCGGAGTCAGCCTCCGAGGACGCGGCCGCCTACGCGGAGGTGCTGGTGCGGAAGAGTCCCGGCGAGCTGCGAGCGCTAGGCGAGGCTTACATCGAGCGGACACGCGTCCAGCGCAAGACCGACCGGCCGTTCTTCATCGACAAAATGCCCAATAACTTCCTGCACGTGGGCATGATCCATCTCCTCCTCCCGAACGCGCGGATCATCGACGCGCGCCGGCATCCACTCGCCTGCTGCCTCTCGAACTTCAAGCAGCACTACGCGCGCGGGCAGCGCTTCAGCTACGACCTCGCGGACATGGGCCTCTTCTACCGCGACTACGTCGACCTGATGGCACACTTCGACGAGGTGCTGCCCGGCCGGGTCCACCGGGTATTCCACGAGCACGTGGTCGAGGACACGGAAGCCGAGGTGCGCAGGATTCTCGACTGCCTTGGACTGCCTTTCGAGGCCCGATGCCTGCGTTTCTTCGAGAACGAGCGGCCAGTGCGGACCGCGAGCTCTGAGCAGGTACGCCAGCCGATCTACCGCGAGGGCATCGGCCAATGGCAGAACTACGATCCCTGGCTGGGACCGCTCCGTTCGGCGCTGGGGCCCGTACTCGCCGCCTATCCCGCGGCCCCGTCGCGATAAGGACTCCGTGTTGCTCGCACGCGACGGCCGGTTGGGCGTTTTTGCGTTGTTGCGGCTTTAGACGTAGTCTCTGTCGCCACGGACCCACACTGGAGTAAGGCAATGCCGGTTGCCCTTGCAAAGCGTCCTCAGTCTTCCCTCGCCCGCACCCCCGTCGCGTCCGCCGTCCTGCTCGCGCTCGCCAGCCCGTCGCTGCTCGCGCAGGACACGACCGCGCTCGGCGAAGTGATCGTTACTGCACAGAAGCGCGCGGAAAACCTGCAGGACGTCCCGATCAGCCTCGAGTCGCTGAACAACGAGTCGCTGGAGCAGCTGAACGTCCAGAACTTCAAAGACTACGTGAGGATGCTGCCGACGGTGACGCAAGCCGCGGGCGCCGGCGGTGGCATCGGCGGAGGCTCCGGGTTCAACCTCGTCTACATGCGCGGGGTCGCGACCGGCGGCGACGGCCAGGCGACCACTTCCCAGCCGAGCGTCGGTACCTACCTCGACGAGCAGCCGATCACGACCGTGCAGGGCAATCTCGACGTCCACCTGTACGACATCGCGCGCGTCGAAGCGCTCGCCGGCCCCCAAGGCACGCTGTACGGCGCCAGCTCGCAGGCAGGCACGATTCGCATCATCACCAATCAGCCGGACCCGGGCGGGTTCGAGGCAGGCTATTCGCTCGAGGGCAACCTCGTCGATGGCGACGATTCCGGCTATGTGCTGGAGGGATTTGTCAACATCCCCGTTTCCGAAAACGCGGCCATCCGGCTCGTGGGGTGGACCCTGCAGGAGGGCGGCTGGATCGACAACGTCGCAGCCACGCGGCTCTACCCAGGCGACGCTGCGAACCCCGACGACGATTTCCTGGCAGACAACGCGGAATTCGTCGAGGACAACTACAACACCACCCAGACGACGGGCGCACGCGCGGCGCTTCGCATCGACCTCGGCGAGAACTGGTCGATCACGCCGAGCGCCATGTACCAGACGATGGACCAGGACGGCGCCTGGGCCGACGACCTCAGCGACTTCGTCGCGCCCGGCGACCACAAGGTCGCACACTTCCGCGACGAGTTCAGCGACGACGAGTGGTGGCAGGCCGGCCTCACGATCGAGGGCACGATCGGCAATTTCGACGTCGTCTACTCGGGCAACTACCTCACGCGCGACGTGGAGACGAGCTTCGACTATTCGGACTACTCCTACTGGTACGACACGCTCTACTCGACCGGCTCGTACGCCGGGTTCTTCGCGGGTCTCTTCGTCGACAACGACGGCAACTTCCTGAACCGGGCGCACTCGTTCGAGGGCGACGACCGCTACAACAAGACCAGCCACGAGATCCGGATCAATACGCCGCAGGACAATCGCGTGCGCGGCCTGCTCGGGCTCTTCTACCAGAAGCAATTCCACGATTTCTTCCAGACCTTCGGCAATGTCGAGGGGCTCGCCGACCGGTTCCTGATGAACAATGCGGAACAGCCCGGCGCCCAGCAGTTCCCGGGCATCGTTTACCTCAACAGCGTGGACCGTACCGACATCGACCAAGCCGTGTTCGGGCAGATCCAGTTCGACATCACCGACCGGCTGGAGCTGTCGCTCGGCGCGCGCTATTTCGAGCCCGAAACGACGGTCAAGGGCTTCTTCGGGTTCGGGCTGGGCTACAACCGCAGCCACACTCCCGGATACGGCGGTGACAACATTCCGGGTACGCCCGACGATGCCGACGAACTGGGCGAGCCGGGAGATCCGCGAAATGGCGGCTCCGGCGCATTTTCGCCCGACGCCGCCGGTTGGTCGGCCAACGGCGAGTGGCGCTGCGTCTCGCAGGAAGACCGGGAAGATGCACCCTGCCAGAACGTGGACAAGCTCATCGAGGAAAGCGACTACGTCGGACGCGTGAACCTCAGCTTCAAGGCCACGGACACCGCGATGCTCTATGCGACCTGGTCGGAAGGCTACCGGCCGGGCGGCATCAACCGTGACCCGTTCAACCCCGACTTCGAGTCCGACTTCCTCACCAACTGGGAGCTCGGCTGGAAGACCCGTTTCATGGACGATCGCCTCCAGTTCAACGGCGCGGTGTTCCTCGAGCAGTGGGAAGACATCCAGGTGGCCTTCCCGGCCGCCAACGGCATCACGGCCGTCGTAAACGGGCCTGAGGCTGAAATCCAGGGCGTCGAGGCGCAGATCGACATGCTGCCCACCGACCGGCTGCGGCTGGGCGTCGCATTCGCGTACTACGACAGCGAGCTTAAGGACGATTACTGCCCGGGCTGCAACTCAGACGGCTCGCCCTGGGCCCCGGCCGGGACCGGGCTTCCGATCACCGCCGAATTCAAGGGCAACCTCATCGCGCGCTATACCTTCCCGCTCAGCGCTTTCGAGGCGCACGCACAGGGTGCGCTGGCCTACGAAGGCGAGCGCGCCTCCTCCCTCAACATCGAGGACGCCGGCATACTGGGAGACATCCCGGCGGCTACCTATCTCGACCTGGCTTTCGGCGTCGAGAACGACAAGTACGCGATCGAGCTCTTCGTTTCCAATGCGACCGACGAAGATTCGCCGCTGTACATCTCCTCCGAGTGCGCTACGGGCGTTTGCGGCGACCAGGCCTACGGCACGAGCCCGCGGCCGAGGACCTACGGCATCCGCTTCAGGCAGGACTTCTGACGCCGGTCGGAAAGCATCAGGGAGTCGAGGGGGCGCCACGGGCCCCCCTTTTTCTTTCGACGTTCCCCTTCACACGTTCGAGTCGGGAAAGGCCGCCTTGCGCCGGTTCACGTAGTCGAGCAGCGCCTCGTCCACCGCTTGGTCGATAGGCGGCGCCACGTATTCCTCGAGCTGCTTCTTCCAGCGCGCGTTTGCGCGCACCGCCATGTCCTTGCGCCCTTCGGCGTCCCATTGCTCGAAGCTGTTGTTGTCGGCGAGCGGCGAGCGGTAGAACGCTGTCTCGAAGTTCGCGAGCGTGTGCGCGCAGCCCAGGAAGTGCTTGCCCGGGCCGACCTCGCGGATGGCCTCGAGCGCCTGGCCGTTGTCCGATAAGTCCACGCCCGCCAGCAGCGTGTGCATCATCCCGGCCTGGTCGGCGTCCATGACGAACTTCTCGTAGCCCATCGCGAGGCCGCCCTCGAGCCAGCCTGCCGTGTGCAGCACGAAATTCACGCCGCCGAGGCAGGTCGGCAGCAGGGTCTGCGCCGACTCGAAGGCGGCCTGCGCATCCGGGACCTTCGAGGCGCACAGGCTCCCGCCCGAGCGGAACGGCACGCCGAGCCGCCGCGCGAGGCTCCCCATGACGTAGAGCACGAGCGCCGGCTCGGGCGTGCCGAAAGTCGGCGCGCCCGACTGCATCGAGAGCGAGGACGCGAAGCTTCCCAGCACCATCGGGCAGCCGGGATTCAGGAGTTGCATGAACGCCATGCCGGCCAGCGCCTCGGCGAGCGTCTGCGTGGCCGTGCCCGCGACCGTGACCGGCGACATCGCGCCGGCGAGGATGAAAGGCGTGACGATGCAGGCCTGGTTCGCGCGCGCGTAGACCTTGAGCGCGCCGAGCATCGTCGCGTCGTAGGTCATTGGCGAATTCACGTTGATGAGGCTCACGATGAAGGTCTTTGCCTTGCCGGTCGCCGGGTCGAGCCATTCGTCGCCGAACAAAATCTTCGCCATCTCCACCGTGTCGGCGGCACGCTCGGGGTGGGTCACGGAGCCCATGAAGCACTTGTCGCTGTACTTCATGTGGCTGTAGACCATGTCGAAGTGACGCTTGTTGACCGGCAGGTCCACCGGCTCGCAGATCGTGCCGCCGGAGTGGTGCAGCGACTTCGACTGGTAGGCGAGCTTCACGAAGTTGCGGAAGTCCTCGATGCGCGCGTAGCGCCGGCCCTCGTCCAGGTTGTGGATGAACGGCGAGCCGTAGGCCGGCGCGAAGACCGTGTGCAGGCCGCCGACCTGCACGTTGCGGGCGGGATTGCGCGCGTGCTGCGTGAACTCGCGCGGCGCGCTCGCCTGGATGAGCTGGCGGCAGAGGCCGCGCGGCATGCGCACCCGCTCGCCCTGCACGTCGGCGCCGGCTTTCTTCCAGGCCTCGAGCGCCTCGGCGTCCTCGCGGAACTCGATCCCGATTTCCTCGAGGATCGTGTCGGCGTTGCGCTCGATGAGGGCGAGGCCCTCTTCGCCCAGCACTTCGTAGACGGGGATCTTGCGCGTGATGTACGGAACCGACTGGCCGGCGAGCGCCGCGCGGGCGCTGCGCTTGGCGTCGCGGGCGCTGCCCCGGCGTGACCGGGCGGTTTTCTGCGACTGCGGTTCGTCCATCATGGCTCTCCTGCCGCCGCCGGCCCGGCCGAATTATTATTGTTCAGTATCGTGACTCGGCGGGACGCGCGGTGGCCCGATTGCGCCACCGGCTTGCTCATGCGCGCCATGAACGGAGTATGCTTCGAAACTTCACGATATGGCGCTCAGGAACCCAAAACCGGCCGTCAAGGCCCTGAATGTCCGCGCCCCGAACCGGATCGCGCGCACTTACAAGCAGCGCCTTTCCGCGTCACCGTCGAAGGTGTTCCCGCTGCTCTGCCCGGTGCGCGAGGCGGACTGGATCGACGGCTGGAACCCGGTCCTGGTCCTCAGCCAGTCCGGCTACGCCGAGCAGGACTGCGTCTTCATCACCGACGCCAAGGTGCACGATTCGATCTGGTTCATCACGCGCCACGACCCGGCGCGCTTCTTCGTCGAGATGATCAAGATCACCCCCGGCGTCACGGCCTGCAAGCTGACGATCCGGGTTCGCCCGGCGAAACCCGGCTGCGAGGCCGAGGTCACCTACAGCCACACCAGCCTCGGCCCGGAGGGCGACGTCTACATCGCCTCGTTCACCGCCGAGTACTACGTGCAGTTCATGCGCGAGTGGGAATCGCGGCTGAACCACTACCTGAAGCACGGCACCGCGCTTCGCAACGGCGGCTGAGGATCCAACATGGGCGAGTACAAAGGCACCTGTTTCTGCGGGGCGGTGGAAGTGACGGCAACCGGCGAGCCGGCGGCGATGGGCTATTGCCACTGCGAGTCATGCCGGCACTGGTCGGCGGGGCCGGTCAACGCCTTCACGCTGTGGCCGCCGGCCAACGTGAAGATCACGAAGGGCGCACACAACGTCGGCAAGTACGCCAAGACGCCGAAGAGCGTCCGCCAGTGGTGCAAGACCTGCGGCGGGCATCTCCTCACCGAGCATCCGGCCATGGGTCTCACGGACGTCTACGCCGCCGTCCTGCCGAAACTCGGGTTCGCTCCCGGCCTGCACGTCCATTACCAGGAGACCGTGCTGCGCATGCCGGACGGCAAGCCCAAGCAGAAGGACGTGCCCGCCGAGCTCGGCGGGTCCGGGACCCTGCTCGCCGAGTAAGAGCGCCCCGCGATGCTGATCAACTGCGTCGCCTACCAGGATGGCAAGCGGCTGGGCGAGATCCAGCCTGACGAGATCCATCGCTACCTCGCGATGCCGGGCTGCTTCGTCTGGGTCGCGCTGCTCGAGCGCGACCCCGCATTGCTGGAGAAGTTTCGCGGGGAATTCGACCTGCACCCGCTCGCGGTCGAGGACGCGCAGAACGGGCACCAGCGGCCCAAGATCGAGGATTACGGCGACTCGCTGTTCGTCGTCCTGCACCTGCTCGAGGCCGACAGCGACGGGTTGCGCGTCGGCGAGGTCGACGTCTTCGCGGGCCCGAACTACATCCTGACCATCCGCAGCCACGCCGAGAAAGGCTTCCAGTCCGTGCGGGCCCGCTGCGAGGGCGAGCCCGAGCTGCTGAAGCTCGGCTCCGGGTACGTGCTCTACGCGCTGATCGACGCCGTGGTGGACCGCTACTTCCCGTTGCTCGACGCCCTCGAGACCGAGCTCGAGGGGATCGAGGACCGCATCTTCGAGGGCGGCTCGCCGCGCGAGAACGTCGAGGCTTTATATGGACTCAAACAGAAACTCGGAGTGTTTCGCCATGCGGTCGCGCCGCTGCTCGAGGCCGTCGACAACCTGTACGGCGCGCGGGCGCCGCGCATCTGCTCGGAATTCAAGGACTACTTCCGCGACATCTCCGACCACCTGCAGCGCCTCAACCAGACCATCGAGTCCATCCGCGACACCATCGCGACGGCGATCGCGGTGAACCTCTCGATGATCAGCCTGCAGGAGAACGAGACGATGAAGCGGCTCGCCGCGTACGGCGCGCTCATCGCCGTGCCGACGATGATCGCCGGCGTCTACGGCATGAACTTCGAGCACATGCCGGAGCTCGGCTGGAAGTTCGGCTACGCGACGGCCGTCGCGATCATGGTCGCGATCGACGTCTACCTGTTTCACCGCCTGCGCAAGGCGAAGTGGCTCTGATGCAGGAGCGCACCTACTTCCTCGGCACGCACGACGAGGAGCTCGGGCGCCTCGGCCTGCAGCACCGCGTCTGGCGGCCGACGGTCCTCGAGTGCTGGCGGCGTGCGGGCATCGGCTCCGGCTCGAAGGTCATCGACGTCGGCGCCGGCCCGGGCTTTGCCGCCGCGGACCTCGCGGAGATCGTCGGGCCCTCGGGCCGCGTCGTCGCCGTCGAGCGCTCCGCGCGCTTCGTCGAGGCCGGCCGCGCCATGCTCGCGAGCCGCGGGCACGCGAACTTCGAGTACCACGAGCTCGACCTCATGACCGACTCCCTGCCGGCTGGGGGCATGGACGCGAGCTGGTGCCGCTGGGTCGCCTGCTTCGTCAGCTCGCCATCGCTGCTCCTCGACAAGATAGCGGCCGTGGTCCGCCCGGGCGGCGTCGCGATCTTCCATGAGTACATCCAGTACGACAGCCTGCGCATCACGACGGCGGGGCCGCGCATGCGCGAGTTCGTTCGCCAGGTCGAGCAGGGCTGGCGCGACGCGGGCGGCGAACCGAACATCGCGCCCGCCGTGGTGAGGCTGCTGCAGGAGCGCGGCTTCTCCATCCGCGACGCGATCCCGCGCGTCTTCTGCGCGCGACCCGGCGACGAGCTCTGGCAGTGGCCGGCGACGTTCATCGACATCCACCTGCGCCACCAGCTCGAGATGGGTCGCATCGAGGCGTCCTGGGCCGAGTCCGTGCGTGCCGAGTTCACCGCCGCCGAGCAGCAGGCAGCGACCCTTCTCACGACGCCGATGGTGCTGGAGATCGTCGCCGAGAAACGGCACTAGTGCGCCGTGGCCACGGCCTCCATCTTCGCGCGGTCGTGCCGGTAGCGGAACACGAACGGGAACAGGATCCCGAGCACCAGCGCATAGCCGGCGAAAGCGAGCCAGATGGCCTGCCAGTCGCGCACGCCGTCCACGGTGTGCTGGTCGACCACGACGCCCGCGACCATCGTGCCGAGGAACGCGCCGAGGCCGTTCGTCATCACCATGTACAGCCCCTGCGCGCTCGCGCGGATTCGCGGGTTCGCCTCGAGGTTCACGTACATCGACCCCGAGATGTTGAAGAAGTCGAAGGCCATGCCGTACACGATCATGGACAGCACCAGCATCCACAGGCCCGGGCCCGGGTCGCCGAAGGCGAACAGGCCGAAGCGCAGCACCCAGGCGAAGATGGCGATCAGCATCACGACCTTGATGCCGAAGCGCTGCAGGAAGAACGGGATCGTCAGGATGAACAGCGTCTCGGAGATCTGCGAGATCGAAGACAGCAGGATCGGGTGGCGGACGCCGAATGAATCCGGGTAGACCGCGTTGAAGTCCGTCAGGAAGTCGCCGCCGAATGCGTTGGTGATCTGCAGCGCCCCGCCCAGCATCATCGCGCAAAGGAAGAACACCACCATCTGCGTGCGCCTGAACAGGACGAACGCGTCGAGCCCCAGCGCCTCGGCGATCGAGCGCTTGCCTTCACCACGCGCAGGCTCGCAGGCCGGCATCGTGAAGCCGTAGATGCCGAGGAACGCCGCCGCGCCCGCGCTGATGTAGAGCTGGCCGGTCGTCAGCGTCGAGCCCGACAGGTCCGTGCACCACATCGCTATGACGAAACCCACCGTGCCCCAGACCCGGATCGGCGGGAACTGCTGGATGAAGTTGAGCCCCTGCTGCTCCAGCACGCGGTAGGAGATGGCGTTGTTGAGCGCGATGGTCGGCATGTAGACGCAGGCGTTCAGCAGCATGATGAAGTACAGGGTCTCGTAGTCGCGGACCGTGGTCGCCCACAGGATCAGCGCCGCGCCGATGAGGTGAAGCACCCCGTACAGCCGCTCGGCATTCAGCCAGCGGTCGGCGACGATGCCCATCAGCCCCGGCATGAAGAGCGACGCGACGCCCATCGTCCCGTAGATGCTGCCGATCTGCAGCCCCGTGAAGCGCAAGTCCTTGCTCATGTAAGCGCCGAAGGAGATGAGCCACGCGCCCCAGACGAAGAACTGCATGAAGTTCATCACCGTGAGGCGGAAGCGGATGCTCATGGCGTGGGTGCGCGGATGGCGGGGCCGCGCGCTTTATCTAGTCTTTCTTGAAGAGCACGGAGCCGATCCAGCTCACGATGCTCACGACGATGGCGGCCCAGAACGCGGGCCAGAAACCGGCGATCGAGAAGCCCGGCAGGAACGCCGCCACGAGCCCGAGCATCGCGGCGTTCACGATGAGCAGGAAGAGCCCGAGCGTCAGCAGCGTGAATGGCAGCGTCAGGATCACGACGATCGGCCGCACGATCGCATTGACGACGCCGAGCAGCAGCGCCGCGAGGACCAGGGTCGTCGCCGTCGAGACGTTGATCCCGGTCACCCACTCCGTTGCCAGCCAGAGGCCGAGTGCGGCGACCAGCACGCGCAGGATGAAATAGGTCATCGACGCATTATGGCTTGGGATTGGGGTGGCGGAAACTGCCGGATTGCATCATCGCGTATTCGTCGCGGTGGAACACCGCTCGATTGCGGCCCTGGCTCTTCGCCGCATACAGGTTCTGGTCGGCGAGCTGCAGCGCGCCGTTCGCGCTCCGGCCCGCCAGCGGGACGATGCACGTGCCGCCGATGCTGACGGTCAGCATGCCAGCCTCGGGCGCGCCGGCGTGCGGAATCTCGAGCGACTCGACCGCCGACCGCAGCCGGCCCGCGAGCCCCTCGGCCTCGTGCTCGCCAAGGCCCAGGCCGACAAACGCCATTTCCTCGCCGCCAAAGCGCGCAACCAGGCCGGTCTTGCCGGCCTCGGCGACGAGCACACGTGCCATCGAGCGCAATGCCTCGTCCCCCGCCTGGTGGCCGTAAGTGTCGTTGAAGGCCTTGAAATGATCGACGTCGATGAGCATCGCCGTGAGCGGCTTACCGGAGTTGCCCGCGGATTTCCAGAGCGCTTCGAGCCGGGCATCGAAATGCCGGCGGTTGGCGATGCCGGTCAGCGCGTCGCGGGTCGCATCCGCGCGCGTGAGCCCATGCTCGAGGAAGGCGATGCGCGCGGCGCGCTGCGTGTCCCAGGCGACGAAAACCGACAGGCCAGACACGACCAGGACCGACGTCATCGAGTACGCGGCCACGGGCGTGCTGATGCCGAACGCGGTGAGCGCCGCGAAGAACGAAAAGATCATGACGAGGGCCGCGGGCAATGCCTGGCGGAGCAGCAGTCCCGAGAAGAAAAGCAGCCCGAACATGTTGATCGTCATCGCCGCCGTGCCGCTGCCGCCCATGTCGATGATGTCCGCCACGATGACGGATGCCGCCATGGCCCGGAGCGGTGTCAGGATCGACGCGACCCGCAGGTATGAATTCGCGTAGGCGCGGCTGAAGGCGAGCGCGACCAGCGTCGTCGACACCAGCAGGTGGGCAGCGAAGCAACCCAGCACCAGCCCCGCCCGGTTCCCGGACACGACGCCACCCAGGACCGTGCTGACGGCGACGACACCGACGACCGCCTGAAGCACCTGCCAGAAGCGAGCCTGCGGTCGCACGCGCAGCACGTGCGAGCGCTGGAACTCGGCCTCCAGCACCGGCGCAAACCGCAACCAGGAAGCACCCTGCCCGAGTGCGTCCGAATAGTCGGTCGCCGTCGCTTGTCCCGCCGTCAACCAGGTCGTTTCCGAGTGCCTGGTCCGCGCCTGCATGAAGTTCAGCGCACCCGCCGCCCGCCCTTGACGACGATGTCCACCGACTGCAGCAGCGCGGGATTGCGCAGCACGTCGCCGCGCACCGCGATGACGTCGGCGATCTTGCCCGGCGAGATCGCCCCCGACACGTGGCCGGCGCCCATCGCGGTCGCCGCATCATGGGTCGCGGCCCGGATCGCGCGCACGGCGGGCAGGCCGCAGTCGCGCACCCAGAAATCGATCTCCTGCCACGTGGCCCGGGTGTGCAGGTGGCCGGGCTCGCCGGCGCCGGATCCCAGCAGCAACAGGACCTTTGCCTCGTCGAGCTGGCGCAGCTTCCCGCAGAGCTCGGGCGCGACGGCAGGCTCCGGCGGCGCCGCGCCGAGGCCTGCAAGCGATCCCCGGATATCCGTCGCCACGAGCTCCGGCAGGAGCGCAACGCTCCGCGGATCGTCGAGCGGCTCGTCGTTTCTCTTCAGCGCCTCGAGGTTGAGCGGCGCCGAGATCGCGGGCGTCCAGGACAGCGGCCGCGCGCCCGCCTGCGTCAGCCGGCCGGTGATGGCCTGCATCATCTCCGCGGGATACGGCCCGGCGCCCGGGATCGTGCCGAGGAAGCCGTCGAGTTGCGCGGCGGCGCCGCGCACGACGTCGGCCGGCTTCTCGGCGAAAGCGTGGACCGGCAGGCCGCGCAGCCGCGCCTCGGAGACGACCGCCTCCAGTTCCTCGGCCGTCCACAGTTCGAGGTCCGCGAGCAGGAGGTAGTCGACGCCCGCGTTCGCGAGCCGCAGTACCTCGGCCCGCACGTCCGCTGCGCCCGCGACTTCCCATTGCCATTCGCCGGTCCCGACGGCCGCGAGCTTGCGCAGCGCCGGGCCCGAGACGTAGAGGCTCGGCCCGTCGATGAAGTTCTCACGCACGCGTGCGCGCACGCGCGTCGCGGCATCGAGCGGCGCGGCGACGTCGCGAGCGCTCGTCACGCCCGCGGCCAGCAGCTGGCGCGCGGCGATCGGCATGACGACGCGCTCGGCGAGCGGCCCGTAGGTCTCGTTCCAGCGCCGGGCGTCGCCGTGGCCGAGGCGCATCAGGTCCACCTGCATGTCCCAGAGGCCGGGCAGCACGGTCATGCCTTCGGTCGAGACGATTTCGGCGCCGTCCGGGATCGCGACCTGGCCGGCGCCGCCCACGGCAAGGATGCGGTCGCCCTCGATCACGACGATGCCGTCCGGGATCGGGGCGTTGCCGTAGCCGTCGATTACGGTGCCGCCCGAAAGCACGAGCGCGGCGCCTGCCAGCACCAGCGCGAGCGTCACGGCGCCGCTTCCGCGATCGTGCCGTCCTTGAGCCGCAGCTGCAGCTGCGCGAACGCGAGCGCCCAGCCCGTGCGCAGTCGCACCAGCAGCTTGCCGTACTCCTCGTCCGACGGGATTCCCGAGCCCATCACGCGCAGCATTCTCTGCCCCTTGCGTTCGTCGATGATGAAGTCCTCCATGACGGCGCTGTCGGGCATCGGCGGCCAGTCGGCGTTCGGCTCGTAGAGGAGCTGCATGCGCGACCCGGTATCCAGGCGCTCGATCTGCGCCTCGCGCCGGCCGAAGAGCCGGGACACCGTCGCGTAGCGGCCGCCGACCCGGGGTTCGACCGCCGCCTCGGTCGCGAGCCAGGCGCGGAGCATGACGGGATCGGTCAGCGCGCGCCACAACGTCGCCGCGCTGGCGGGCGTCTCGAAGCCCTGCATGTAGCCGCGCGTCTGTCGCCTCATTCCGCCGGCTCGCCGCCCTGCTGCCGCAGCTCCCGGTCGCGCTTCGCCCGCGCGGCTGCCACGGCGACGATGTCATCCGCCTGCGAGCCGTCGCGCGGCCAGGCGGCCATGCCGACGCTCGCCGTCATGCGCTGCAGCCGCTCGCCCACCGGGAACAGGCTGCGGTACACGTGGTTACGGATGCGCTGCGCGACGATCTCCGCCGTTTCCGCCGTCGCGTGGGGCAGGAACACCAGGAACTCGTCGCCGCCGGAGCGGGCTGCCATGTCGGTGTTGCGGATGGCGCGCTGGATGGCGCTCGCGACGGTGGTGATCCCGCGGTTGCCCGCCTGGTGGCCGTGCTCGTCGTTGAGCGCCTTGAGGTCGTCCATGTCCACCAGCAGGATCGCATATCCGCCGCGACCGTCGCGCGCGCGCAGCCCGTGTTCGCGCGCCAGCAGTGCCTTGAACGTCCGCAGGTTCAGCATGCCCGTCAGGCTGTCGCGCTCGGCCATCTCCTCGATGCGCCGGCGCGCGTTCATGATCGTGCTCGCGAGCGCCTGCGTCAGGTAGGCGACGAGCGCCCAGGGGCCGAGCTGCCCGAACAGGCGCGTCGCGAGCTCGCCGGCAGGCCCGAACGGAACCTCGCCGGCCAGCAGCGAAAGGAACGCGAGCGTCACCGCTGCGAACACGACGATCGTGCCCTGCCGGCCGAGCGTCATCGCGACCACGACGATCGGCAGCAGGTACAGGTTCGCCATCGGGCTCGACGCGCCGCCCGTGTTCGCCGCCACGACCGTGATGAAGGCGACCATCGCCGCCGCGCCGAGTGCGATGCGCGCGCCCGTCCGCCGCACCGGGAATCCGCGCCAGCGGAACGCGACGACGAACAGCGTATAGGCCGCGAGCGCGGCGTAGAGACCCCGCGACGACTGCGACGGCGCGCCGAGCGCAAGCGTGTAGAGCGCGACGACCAGCAATGCGAGCCAGTCGACGCGCGCGAGGCCGCGGAGGATGCTCGCGTGCTCGTCGCGCTCCGCCAGCTCGCGCCGCATGTGCGGCGGCGCCTGCGCGATGCCCGACTTGTCGGCCGCCTCCGTCACGCCGCGGCCGGCCTGTCGCGCTCGAGGCGCGCCTCGACCGCCAGGCGCGCGTCGCGCCCGGCGAGCTGTTCGACCAGCGTGAGCGCGAAGTCGAGGGCCGTACCCGGCCCGCGCGAAGTGATGACGCCGCCGTCGACGACGACCGCCTCGCCGACGACCGTCGCCTTGTCCGCGTCGTCCAGGAAGCCGGGGAAGCTCGTCGCCCGCCGGCCGTCCAGCACGCCCGCCGCGGCGAGCACCATGGGCGCGGCGCAGATGGCAGCCACGGGCCGGCCCGCGTCGTGCAGGCGGCGGACGATGCCGGCGATTCGCGGGTCGTTCTTCAGGTGGTCGGCGCCCGGCATGCCGCCGGGGAGCGCGATCATGTCGAAATCCTGCTCGGCGAGCGCCCCGAGCGGCGTGTCGGCCGCAAGGCGGATGCCGTGCGCGCCGGTGACCGGGCTCCCCGCGAGCGAGGCGACGACGACGTCGATGCCGGCACGCCGCAGGATGTCGATGATGGTCACCGCCTCGAGCTCCTCGAAACCCTCGGCGAGCGGCACGAGCACGCGCTTCATTCCGCCGACACCAGTTGAGTCTTGCCGGTCTTCAGCCAGGCAACCGCGGCGTGGATCTCCGCGTCGCGCTCGGCCGCGTCCACGATGCCGGCCGTGATCGCATCCGGCTCCGGCAGCGGCACGTCCGGCTCGATGCCGCGCTCGTGGATCGACACGCCGGACGGCGTGAAGTAACGCGACGTCGTGAGCTTCAGCGCCTGCCCATCCTCGAGCGGCAGCACGGTCTGCACCGAGCCCTTGCCAAACGTCTTCTGGCCCAGGATCTTCGCGCGGCCGTTGTCGCGCAGCGCGCCGGCGACGATCTCGGCTGCGGAAGCCGAGCCGCCGTTCACCAGCACGGCGATCGGCGCGCCACGCGAAAGGTCTCCCTCCAGCGCCTCCATGCGGAAGCGCGACTCCGCCGAGCGTCCTTCCGCCGTCACGATGGTGCCGTCTTCGAGAAAGGCATCCGACACCTCGACGGCCGCGTCGAGCACGCCGCCCGGGTTGTTGCGCAGGTCGAGCACGAGGCCGCGGAGCTCGCCGCCGGCCTCGTCCTCGAGCGCCCGGATCGCGGCGAGCGTGTCGGGGCCCGTGGTCTCGCTGAACTGCGATATGCGCAGGTACCCGTATCCGGGCTCCAGCATGTCGAAGCGCACCGAGTGCACCGAGACGACGGCGCGCTCGATCGTGAGCTCCAGCGGCTTCGGCAGGGGCTCGCGGCCGATGCCGAGCTTCACCACCGTGCCCGGCTCGCCGCGGATCCGCTTGATCGCGTCGTCGAGCGGCTCGCTCCGCAGGAGCTGGCCGTCGATCGCGAGGATCGCGTCGCCCGGGCGGATGCCGGCGCGCGCCGCGGGCGAGTCGTCGAGCGGGGCGATCACGATCAGCACGCCGTCCTCGGCGGTCACCTCGACGCCGATGCCGGAGTAGTTGCCCTCGGTCGCGATCTTGAGGTCCTCGAACTCGTCCCGGTCCATGAACGCGGAATGCGGATCGAGCTCCCCGACCATGCCGCGGATCGCGTTCGACATGAGCGTGTGGTCGTCGGTCTTGTCGACATAATCGTCGTGGATGAGGCCCATGACCTCGGCCAGCAGGCGCGCGTCGCCGGTCGGTATCCCCTCGTCCTGGCCGGCCTCCCGGGACAGCCAGAACGTGGCCGCCGCGATGACGACGCCCGCGAGGCAGCCGAGCAGGGCCGCGAGCACGATGCGGCGGGGTTGACTCATGCCGTTATGGTACCCGCGCGCGATGCGGCCGGGGCATTTCGCGCCTCAGCCGGACGCGGAATCCTGCTGCGCCATCGCTTCGTACAGGGCGAGGTCCCCGAGGATCTGGTCGACCGGCACCGGGCGCCCGATCGCGAAGCCCTGGCCGTAATCCACGCCGAGCGCGGCCATGCGCGTGCGCAGCTCGTCGGTCTCGACGTACTCCGCCACCGTCTCCATGCCCATGGTGCGGGCGAGCTGGGCGATTGCGCGCACCATCGACTCGGTGCGCTGGTTGGTCCCGGCGTCGCGCACGAAGGCGCCGTCGATCTTGAGCACCGAGACCGGGAGAGCCTTCAGGTAGGCGAGCGACGACAGGCCCGTGCCAAAGTCGTCGAGCGCGAAGGTGCACCCGAGCGCGCGGAGCGTCAGCATCAGCTTTTCCGCGCGCTCGAGATTCGACACCGCGGACGTCTCCGTCAGCTCGAAGCAGAGGATGTCCGGCGGCAGGCCGGAGTCGGCGATGCTCCCCACGAGGAACTCCACGAACCCTTCCGAAGCGATCGACGCACCGGAGATATTCATCGAGAACCGCATCGCGCGGCCGGCGAGCGACGAGGCATGGCCGGCGAGGCAGGCGAGCGAGTTCTTGACCACCCAGCGGTCGATCGCCGGCAGCAGCTGGTAGCGCTCGGCGGCCGAGAGGAATTTCTCCGGCGGCAGCAGCTCGCTGTTCGCGTTGACCATGCGCAGCAGGAATTCGAAGCGCGGCTCGGTGTGGTCGCCGTTGAGCGGCAGGATCGGCTGCGCGAACAGCGCGAAGCGGTCGGCGGCAAGCGCCTCGTGCAGCGCCTGCACCACGACGATGTCGGTGCTGCGCCGGATGATGCTCTGGTCCGCGTCCTGGAACACCTCGACGCGGTTGCTGCCGCGGTCCTTCGCGGCCTTGCAGGCGATCTCCGCGTTGGCGAGCCCGTGCGCGAGGCGGTTCCTCGATTCCGCGGGCAGCTCGGCGACGCCGACGCTGACCGAGACCTGCACCGTGCCGTCGCCGCGCGCGTACGTGAGCTCCGCGCACTGGCGCCGCAGCATGTCGCCGATCTGTTGCGCGAAGTCGAGCGTGCAGTCGGGCAGGAAGACGGCAAAGCGGTCGCCCGCGATGCGCGCCGCGAGCGCGCCGGGGCGCGGCTTCCTGCGCAGCACCTCGGCGACCTTGCCGATCAGCTCGTCGCCGACGTGCATGCCGAAGTTGTCGTTGACCACGTGCAGGCGGTCGACGTCCATATACAGGACGCACTCCGGCGCCGGCTGCCGGCGAGCGGCGAGCTGGCCGCGGACCTGCGTCTCGAAGGCGGAGCGCGTGAGCAGCGCCGTGAGCGAGTCGAAGTTGTTCGCGAGCGCGGTCGTCGTCTTGCGCGCCAGCAGCTCGACCAGGCGCTCGGTGCGCGCGTCGAAGCTTGCGGCGCCCGCCTCGCGGAACATCACGAGAAAGCCGGCCACGCGGCCGGACGCGTGGCGGACCGGCGTCGCCAGGATCTTGTAGGGCGGCAGCTCGATCGGACGGACCTTGATCTTGTTGATCACGAGGTTGCGCCGCTGCAGCTGCACCCAGTTGAGCAGGTTCCGGTGGACCTTGGTCAGGATCTCGACCTGCGGCCTTTCGCCGCGCGGCGCCTTGCAGATCGCGACGCCGCGCTCGGGCACGACCAGGGCGCCGAGCAGGCAGCCGAGGTGGTCGACGCAGGTCTGCACCATGACGCCGAGCTCGTCGCCCGCCTCCGGGTTGTCCGGGTCCTCGGGGGGCAACTTGAGGAGCAGCTCGAGGTCGTCGTCGCGGGAGCGCAGGTCGCGGGTCAGCGTGTCGAAGCTGACGCGCGCCTCGAGCTCGCGCTGCAGGCACTCGAGCGCCGGCTGCACCAGGGTCTGGACGAAGCTGTGGGGACGGTTCTCGCCGTCGCGCGTCACGAGGGTCGCGACGGCGATGACCTCGCCCTCAGAGTTGCGCAGCCTGAAGACGTAAGCCGGCGCCCCTTCGTGGTCGTGGCTGAAGCCGTCGATGCGGGCGGTGGTTGCAGGCACGGCCTGTTCGAGCGCCATCGCGACGAGCGGCGCCGGGTCGGGCCCGTCGTAGTCGTCCGCGAGCCACAGCGGCACGCCCCTCGCGTCGTAGAAGCCGATCCCGAGGGCGCGCGGCATCAGCATCCGCAGGAGATGTCCGTACGGATCAAGATTGGGCCGCGCGCTCGCCAGGTGCACGGGCAGGTCCATGGGCGCGGTTGTTGCCACGGCACAGCCTCGCCCAGGCGCGTTGGCCCGTCTTTGACGTAATCCGCAGTTTGCGGGAGGCGGGCCCGGAGACTAGGGAGACGCCCGCCGGAACCAGGGGACAGGGTCTACCGCCTTGGACCCGCGGCGGATCTCGAGGTAGAGGCCGGGGACGCTGCGCCCTCCCGTGTCGCCGACCGTCGAGATGGCATCGCCCCCCGACACGCGTGCGCCCACCGCCTTGTAGATCTGCTCGTTGTGGGCATAGAGGCTCATGTAGCCGCCGTGGTCCACGATCACGAGCAGGCCCATGCCCGGCAGCCAGTCGGCGTAGGCGATGCGCCCGTCGTAGAGCGCCTTGACCGCCGTGCCGCGGGCCGCCTCGATCATGACGCCATTCCACTTGAGGCCGCCGCCCCGGGACTGGCCGAAGCGCGCGGTGATCTTGCCGGCGACCGGCCAGTTCAGGCGGCCGCGCACTTTCTCGAATGCCTGCCCGCCCGTCGGCGGGAGGTCGCTCATCGCGCGACGCAGGTCCACGACCAGCTTCTCGAGCGCGGCGGCTTCGCGCTTCAGTTTCGCGATCGAGTCGTTGCGGTTCCTGATCTGGGCGTTCATCGACCTGAGGGCACGGCTGCGTTCATTGCGCGCGGCGTCGACGGTCGAAAGCTGCTGCCGGCTCTCGGCCTCGAGGGCCGCCAGCCGCTCGCGCTCTGCAGCCTCCGCCGCTGCGGCTTCCTCCAGCTCGGCGACGATGCCCTGGATCTCGGCGATTTTCACGGCGCGGGCGCGGCCAAAATAAGAGTAGTAGACGAGCATGCGGCCGAGGGTCGCGGGGTCTTCCTGGGACAGCAGTAGCTTGAACTGCTCCTGTCGCCCGCCAACGTAGGCACTGCGCAGTTCCGCCGCCAGCACCTCTCGCTGCTTGCCGAGCGCCGCCTCGTTTCGCTCGCGTTCCGCCGCCAGGCGCTCGAGGGACGCGTCGGACTCCGCCAGGCGCTTGCGGATGTCGCCGAGCTTCGCGCGCGCGCCGCGCACGTTCTCTTCGGCGTCGCGAAGCTGGCCCGAGAGCGCATCGCGCCGGTCCGAGTCCTGGCGCATCGAGCGCTGCAGGGCCTCGATGCGTTCACGCACCTCGCGCAGCTCCTTCTCGGCATCGGCGTCGCCGGCAGAGGGCGCAGGCGCCGCCGGCATGGCGAGGATCGCGGCGACGAGGACGGCGAAGACTCGCCGTGAGTGTCTAAATGACTGATTTAGCAGGGCTTTTTGCTCTGATATAATGCGCGGCCCCATGGACCGCCTGATCGATTATTTCACCAATGAACCGCTTCTGGCGGGCGGACTCGTGCTGATGACGTTCATCGTCCTCGGTTACGAAATCCGCCAGCGCATCGCCCTCGCCTCGGCAGTCGCGCCGAACGAAGCGATCCGCCTCATTAACTCCGGCGCCGTGCTCGTGGACTTGCGTTCGGCCAACCAGTTCAAGGATGGGCACATCGCGGGTGCGAAGAACCTCCCGGGTGACCAGCTCTCCGCGGACCCCAAGGCGCTCGGAAAGCTCGCCGCCAAGACCGTCGTGCTCTATTGCGGCGACGGCGCCACCACCGCGGCGGCGCAGCGCACGCTTGCGCGGGCGGGCATGAAGGACGTTTTCGGCCTGCGCGGCGGGCTCGCAGCCTGGACGCAGGAGAACCTGCCGGTCATCAGGGGCTGAGGCGCGGCCGTGGCCGCGGTCACCGTCTACACGGGAAGTTTCTGCGGCTTTTGCACGCAGGTGAAGGCGCTGCTCGAGCGGCGCGGCATCCCCTACACCGAGCGCTCCGTCGAGGATGAGCCGGGTTTGCGGGAAGAGTTGCTGGCGAGGAGCGGACGGCGCACTCTGCCACAGGTTTTTGTCGGCGAACGGTACATCGGCGGCGCCGAGGAGCTTCGCGCGCTCGATGCGAGCGGCGAACTCACCCAATTGATGCAAACAAAGGAATGACGATGGCTGATCAAAACACCCCGCCCACCGGCGCCGGCGAAGCCGCGACCAATGGACAAGGCCCCGCGGTCGCGCTGCAGACGGTCTACATCAAGGACCTGTCCTTCGAGGCGCCCAAGGGACCATACCTTCCGGCCCAGACGCAGGACCCGAAGATCTCGCTGAACCTCAGCACCATGTCGAACAACGTGGGCCAGGACGCGCACGAAGTGGTCCTCTCCGTGACGATCGAGGCGAAAGCCGGCGACGTCGCCGTCTACCTCGCCGAGGTGAAGCAGGCGGGCGTATTCCTGGTGCGCGGCTTCGGCGCCGACGAAACGCGCCGCATCCTCGGCTCGTTCGCGCCGAACATCCTGTTTCCCTACATCCGCCAGACCGTGTCGGACGTCGTGATCAAGGGCGGCTTCCCGCCGTTCCTGCTGCCGCACGTCAACTTCGACGCGCTGTTCGAGCGCTCGCTGCAGGAGCAGGCGGCGCGCAAGCCCAGCCAGCCGGCACCCGAACAGCCGAACTGAGCGGGCGCTAGTGCGGCCGATCGTCTTGCTGGGCGCCGGTTCCTGGGGAACGGCGCTCGCGATCCAGTTCGCGCGCGGCGGCGGCCCGACGGTGCTCTGGGGCCGCGCCGAGGACGAGCCCGAGCGGCTCGCGCGCGAGCGGGAGAACGTCCGCTACCTGCCGGGCGCAGCGTTCCCGCCGTCCCTCGCCATCGAGCCGGACCTGCAGAGAGCGCTCGCGCGGGGCGACGACGTCGTGCTCGTCGTGCCCTCTGGCGTCCTGCGCGCGGTCCTCACCCAGATCAAGCCTCTGATCGGCCCGAAGGCGCGCATCGCCTGGGCGAGCAAGGGCTTCGAGCTGTCGACCGGCAAGCTGCCCCACCAGGTCGCGCAGGAAGTGCTTGGCCGGGGCGTCCCGGTCGCCGTGCTGTCCGGCCCGACGTTTGCGAGGGAGGTGGGCCAGGGATTGCCGACCGCGATCGCCGTCGCATCCCCGGACGAGGCCTTCGCGCGATCGCTGGCCGAGCGCATCTCGTTCGGCGGATTTCGCGCCTACACGCAGTCCGACATCGTTGGCGTCGAGATCGGCGGCGCGGTCAAGAACGTGCTCGCGATCGCGACCGGCTGCTCGGACGGCCTCGGCTACGGCTCGAACTCGCGCGTATTCCTGATCACGCGCGGCCTCGCGGAGCTCATGCGCCTCGGCGTCGCGCTCGGTGCGAAGCGTGAGACGCTGATGGGGCTCGCCGGCCTCGGCGACCTCGTGCTCACCTGCACCGACGACCAGTCGCGCAACCGCCGCTTCGGCCGCGCGCTTGCGGCGGGCAAGGCGGTCGACGCCGCGATCGCGGAGATCGGGCAGGTGGTCGAGGGCTACCACGCGGCGAAGGCCGTACACGAAGTCGCCGAGAGGCACGGCGTCGACATGCCGATCTGCGGTTACGTTTACGACGTCCTGCACCGCAAGGTGCCGCTCGAGGACGTCATCGAGTCGATGCTGGCGCGGGAAGTCACGCCGGAGTGAAGGGGACGCGCACCTTCATATTCGTGAAAGTGCGCGTCCCCTTCATGAGCTTCCCTTCCGCCCCTCGGCATAGAGCGCCAGCCACTCATGGGCCAGGTGCGCCGCGGCGAGCGCCGTGATGTCCCCCACGTCGTAGGCCGGAGCGACTTCGACGATGTCCATACCGGTGAAATCGACGCCGGCGAGTCCCTTCATGATTGCGAGCGCCTGGGCGGACGACAGTCCGCCCGACACCGGCGTTCCGGTTCCGGGGGCAAATGCAGGATCCAGGCAGTCGATGTCGAACGTCAGGTAAGCCCTGTTCCGGCCGACGATGCGGCGCACCTCGGAGGCGACCGCCGCCGCGCCGTGCTCGTGCACCCACGGCGCGTCGAGCACGTTGAAGCCCATCAGGTCGTCGTTGTGGGTTCGCAGCCCGATCTGCACCGATCGCTTCGGGTCGACGAGTCCCTCGCGCGCGGCGTGATAGAACATCGTCCCGTGATCGACGCGACCCGCGCCTTCGGCGTCGTTCCAGGTGTCCGAGTGGGCGTCGAAGTGGATGAGCGAGAGCGGCCCGTGGCGCTTCGCGTGGGCCTTGAGGAGCGGATAGCTGACGAAGTGATCGCCGCCCAGCGACAGCATCGCGACGCCCGCGCCGAGGATCGCATCGGCGTGCGCCTCGATGGCAGCCGGGATGCCCTCCGGCCGGCCGAGGTCCCAGGCGCAGTCGCCGTAATCGACGACCGCGAGCACCTCGAGCGGATCGAACGGCCATCCGTAGGGCCGCGTCCAGGCCATCTGGCAAGAGGCCGAACGGATGGCCCGCGGGCCGAAGCGCGCCCCCGGCCGGTTGGTCGTCGCGGTATCGAGCGGGATGCCGGTGACGGCGACGTCGACGCCGGCGAGGTCCCGCGTGTAGCGTCTTCGGAGGAAGCTGAGCGCGCCGGCGAATGTCGGCTCAGGCTTCGTTCCCTTGAGCTCCAGGGACGTGAACGCGTTGTCGTTGTCGATCGGGTACATCATCCTAGTGTGCCTGATCAACTTCCCGGGAAACCGAGCTGCCGCCAGGCCTCGAACACGACGACCGCGACCGCGTTCGACAGGTTGAGGCTGCGGTTGCCGGGCAGCATCGGCAGGCGGACCAGGTTTTCGGGCGCCCACCCGGCGAGCGTTTCCGGCGGCAACCCGGCCGTCTCCCGCCCGAACAGGAAAGCGTCGCCGGCCCGGTAGCGCAACTCGTCGTAACGCCGGGAGCCCGACGTTTCGACCGCGAAGACGCGCGCGTCTCCGAGTGCGGCGAGGCAGTCCGCAAGGGTCGCGTGCTCCCGCACCCGCGACATCTCGTGGTAGTCGAGCCCCGCGCGCTTCACGCGGGCGTCGTCCAGGGTGAAGCCGAGCGGGCGCACGAGGTGCAGCGCCGCGCCGGTATTGGCGCAGAGCCGGATCGCGTTGCCGGTGTTCGGAGGAATTTCCGGCTCGAAGAGAACGACGTGGAACACGCCTATAATTATGCCGTGGACACTCCCGGCCCGGCGCCCTCCCTCGCCCTCGACTTCTGCGGCCTGAAGTTTACATCCCCGATCGTGCTGCTCTCGGGCTGCGTCGGCTTCGGGGAGGAATACACGCGCGTCTTTGCGTTCTCGAACCGCGACGTTGGCGCGATCGTGCTGAAGGGCACGACCGGCCAGCCCCGGCTCGGCAACCCACCGCACCGCGTGACGGAAACGCCGGACGGCATGATCAATGCGATCGGCCTGCAGAACCCCGGCGTCGACCACGTGGTCCGGAAGATCCTGCCGACGCTCGACTTCACCGAGACGCGCTTCATCGCCAACGTCTGCGGATCGACCATCGAGGAGTACGCCGAGGTCACGCGCCGCTTCGACGACTCGCCCATCGACGCAATGGAGATCAACATCTCCTGCCCGAACGTCAAGGAAGGCGGGGTGCAGTTCGGCAATTATCCGGAGATGAGCGCGCGCGTCGTCGCCGCCTGCCGCGCCGGGACGAAGAAGCCGCTCATCACCAAGCTCTCGCCCAACCAGACCGACATCCGCGAGAACGCCCGGCTGTGCATCGAGGCGGGCAGCGACGGGCTCGCCGTGATCAACACCATCTCGGGCATGGCGATCGACATGGCGACTCGCCGGCCGGTGATCGGCAACGTCCAGGGCGGCGTGTCGGGGCCGGCGATCAAGCCGATCGCGCTCTTGAAGGTGAAGCAGGTCTACGAGGTGGCCGGCCCGAAGCGCGTCCCGATCATCGGCCAGGGCGGCATCGCGAACGCGGACGACGCAGTCGAGTTCCTGCTCGCGGGCGCGAGCGCCGTCGGCCTCGGCACCGCGCTGTTCTACGATCCCCTGCTGTGCCCCAAGGTCAACGCCGGCATCGCGAGCTACCTCGCGGCTGCCGGCATGTCCTCCGTCGCGGAGCTGACCGGATCGCTGATCACGTCCGCTGGCACCGACTGCGGGAACTGAACCTTCAGTCGTTCAACACCGAGTTCACCGCGCGCTCGGCGTTGATGAACCCGTAGCCGTCGAGCGCGCTGTAGCCCGTGCCGATCTCGTTGCGCATGCGCCCTTCGAACGTCGTGCCATCCTCGAATGCGCCGAAGAAGCGCGCGCCGTACGGCAGGATCTCGCCCGAGGGCAGCAGCACGCCGCCGCCGAGCAGGTCCGCCGACTGGCCTGCCACCGCGCCCGCGGGGCCGATGGCGTCCGCCTCGTCGCGGTCGGTCGCGAAGGCGACGAGGTCGTTGCGACCGAGGCCGTCGAGGAAGCGCAACCGGAGCTGCTTCCACTGGCCCGCGACACCCGGGGGATTCGCAGGCTGCGAAAAGACCGCGCGCACGCTCGCGGCATCGAGTCCCTTCGCGGTACCGACCACGAACGGCAGGCCGAGGTCCGCGCGCTCGTCGAACACCAGCCCGCGCGGACGGCCGGTCGGATTCGCGCTCGCGGCGCTGATAGCGAAACTGCGCACCGGCTTGCCGCCATTCCAGAGCGTGAAGAAGTTCGGGTCCTCGCCGCTCTGCTGGTTCTGGTCGCCCGCCGCGCTCACCACCAGGAGGCCATTGCCCGCCGCCACCTGCCCCGACGCGTAGTGCGGGTCGAGGTCGTGCGGGAACGCGCTCTTCTGCAGGATCCGGCGCATGCGATTCGGCTTGACGCTGCCCGGCCCGCCGGCCGCCTGCAGCACCAGCGCGCCGATGGCCGCCGCGTGCGGGGCCGCAGCGCTCGTGCCGAAGAAATTCGGCAGCGTGTCCTCGTCCTCCAGCGCGTCCTCGAAGAAGAACGTCGTGTTGCCGCCGTCCATCGCTGCGAGGTCCGGCTTCTCGCGGACATCCGGCTTGTTGAGACGGCGGTTGTTCCGGTTGAAGTAGATGGTCGACGGGCCCGGCGAGGTGAAGAACTCGGGGATGAACGGCCGGAAGAACGGGTAGGCCGCGACGCCGATCGCCCCGCGCGCCGAGTTGTGGCCGAAGGTGACGGGGCTCGAGTACTTGAAGTGCTCCTGCGGGCGCACGCCGTCGAAGCCGACGTAGCGGATGCGGTCCGCAACGTTCCGGTTGTTCTTCGGCGGGGTGTTCGCGCGCGCGATCACCATCTGCATCGTGATGCCCGGAAGTCCCCCGGCCTCGAGCGGCCGGTTCGAGAACAGGTTCTGCTCGGCGAAGTTGCCGATGAACGTGCCGTCCTCGAGAAAGAACAGCAGGTTGTAGTCGGACAGGACCTGCTCGGCGACCTCGACCTCAGAGACCCGGTACAGGAAGTCGCCGAACTGGTCCTCGGTGAAGCTGTCGACCTGCACGAAGTACGTGCCGGTCGCCGGCAGCACGAGGATCAGCGATTCCGGGTTGGTCGTGTTGTCGACGAACTGGATGAAGTCGCCGTTCGGGTCGAACAGGGCGAAGGTGACGTCCGGGTTCGTGACGCCAGGACCGTTCGGGTCGCCGTCGACGAAGATCTCGACGAGCTGCCCTGCTTCGGCGTCAAACGTGACGACCGTGTCGCCGCCGTCCGGCACGGTCCCCGTGCCTTCCGCCAGGACCTGCAGGACCGTCGGCGGCTCGGGATCGAAGGGCTCGTTCCACTGGAACACGATCAGGCTGCCGTCGTCGGCCTGGATGGTCTGCGCGATGTCGCGCGCGGAGCCTGCGTCGAAATCGTGGAAGCCGCCGGCATACAACGCCGGGTCCACGCCGCTGAAGTCGAGGTTGGTCTTAGCCCAGGACTGCGCGCGTCCCGGCACGATGCGCACCGCGGAGTCGTAGGACTCCGAGCCCGAGCGGTTGCCCGCCGACGAGAAGTGCGAGACGCCTGCCGCCGCCACGTCGTCCACGGCCTGCGCGACGATGCCGTCCTGGAACATCGGCTCCGTCGGGTAGATCACGTCGTCGATGATGATGTCCGCCTTGAAGCCTGCTTGCGCATTCGGCGCATCGGCGAAGCCGCCGAGCGCGCGGATGTTGTTCGCGAAGTTGACCTCGCCGCCGTTGGCCGTGGCGAAGCCGAGCCGCGCCTTCGGCGCGACGTCGTGCAGGATCTGGAGTATCGCGCGGCCTTCGTCGGTGTCGCCGGGGTCGCCCTCCTGGAGCACGGTGACCGGCGTTGCGTTGCCACCCGGGTTGCCTGGGCCGGGGAGGTCCCCGGAGGCGATGTCGTCGGCGGCCGTGGTGATCGACCCCTCCATGTCGTAGCTGTCCGACAGCGTGCCGATCGTGATGCCGCGGCCGTTGATGCCGGCGGGCAGCCGGTTGATGCGGTGCAGGGCGCGGCCCGCGGTTTGCGCCATGCCTGCGTCCGTATGCATCGGGCTCGACGGCACGACCGCGCGGATGCCCTTCGATCTTGCGATGGCGGCGAGCGAGGACGCGGGGACGTACGCCTCGATCACGCCCGCGCGGTACTTTGCGTCTGAAGCGCGGATCTCGACGCCCGCAATGCCGTTGAGGTCCTCGAGGATCTGCGCCGTCGTGCGCCGGCCGTCCAGCGTGATGCGCACCAGCGGCCGCCCGGACTTGTCGAACACGACCGGATGGGACAGCTCAGCCTGCCCGGCGCGTCCCGCGAGGACCTTTGGTCCCTTTGCGTCCGCGGCGAGGGATCTCGCGCGGCCGTCCGCCGACGCGATTTCCGCGAGCCCGCCGCCGAGGTTCTTCACGACGGGCTTCGCTTCCGCGAACGCAGGCGCGAGGGCGATCGCGACGAGCGCGGCCGCGAGTGTCCGGTTTTTCATGACGAGGTATCCCCAGGGAGCAAGTGGGCCGACGCTAAGCGAAGGCCGGCGTTGGCCTCAATGCGAAGCCCGCCGCGGTTTGCGAACGACCGGATACCTGAGCGGGCGACGGCTCAGTCGATCTTGGCCGCCACTGCCGGCTCGCCACCGAGCCGCCTGGTCGTCGGCACGGCGATCTCGATGCCGCGATCCTGCAGCTCCTCGAGTATCTCCAGGTTGATGTCCTGCTGGATGTCCATGTACGGGTTGTAGTCTGCATCGAGCACGTAGTAGACCGCCTCGTAAACGAGCGCGTAATCACCGATCTTCTGCAGGTGCGAGCGGTCGAAGCGCGTCTTCGGGCGGGCACGGATCGCCCGCTCGAGGATCCGCGGGATCTCCCGCACCAGCGCAAGCGGCGTGTCGAGCACGACGCTGACGGTGAACACCACGCGTCGCTCGTACATTCGCCCGTAGTTGCGCACTCGGCTCTTCAGCAGGTCGCCGTTCGAGATGATGATCTGCTCGCCGGACAGCGACCGCAGGCGCGTGCTCTTGATCCCGATGTACTCGACCGTGCCGAGCTCCTCGCCCAGGATCAGGAAATCCCCGACCTTGAACGGCTTGTCGAGCGCGATCGAAAGCGAGGCCAGGAGGTCGCCCAGCACGTTCTGCACGGCGAGTGCGATCGCGACGCCGCCGATGCCGAGTCCCGCGAGCAGCGGGCCGATCTTGATGCCGAGGTTGGTCAGCAGCATCATGAACGCGAATACCCACACCGCGAGCACGCCGACGAACCGGAGAATGTTGAGGCTGGCGGCGCCCGACGCCCCCGGCTGGAGGCTGCGCTTCGTGTCGACCGTGTAGCGCACGGCGGCCGAGAGCCATAGCGCCACCTGCACCCAGACGATGACGAGGATGATCGCGTCGATGTAACGTTCGGCCGCGGGCGGGATCTGCAGCCACTTCAACGCGAGGTAGGTGGCGACGGTGACCATGAACAGCCGCGTCGTCCCATCGATGAGCGAGCGCAACATCATGAGCGCCGTAATCGGGTGGTCGGCCGCGCGCTTCGCGAAGCGCCGCGCGACAAAGGCGCGCGCGATCGGCAGCACCGTAAACCACAGGATGAAGGTCACGACCGCCTGGGCCCAGGCCAGGATCGTGTTGCCGTAATAGACCGATTGGCCGATCTCTTTCAGGCTCTCGAGGTTCACGCCGGCATTCTATTCGAGGCCGAGCTCGCGCAGCTTCCGTGTCAGCGTATTCCGGCCCCAGCCCATGAGCTTCGCCGCTTCCTGGCGTCGTCCCTGCGCGCGTTCGAGCGCTGCCTGCGCCAGCGTGCGCTCGAAGCGCTCGGTCGCGACGGCGAGGAGCGGCGCGCCGCCGCCCGCGAGATGACGCGTCGCCCAGGCTTCGAGCTCGCGGCACCAGTCGTCGGCGCGAGCCTCTGCGCCTTCGCCGCCGAGGTCCGCGGGGATGTCCTCCTCGCGGATCTCGCGCCCCGGCGCGGTCACCGTCAGGCGGCGCGCCGCGTTCACGAGCTGGCGCACGTTGCCCGGCCACGCGAATGCCACGAGGCGGCTCCTCGCGCGTTCCGTCAATGACTTCGGCTCGGCGCCGAGCTCGCGGGCCGCCGTCGCGAGGTAGTGCGTGAGCAGCTCCGGGATGTCGCCCGGCCGCTCGCGCAGGGAAGGCACGCGGATGCGGATCACGTTGAGGCGGTGCAGCAGGTCCTCGCGGAAGAGTCCCTGCTTCACCAGCGCGTCGAGATCCTGGTGCGTCGCCGCGATCACGCGCACGTCGACGCGGACCGGGACGTTGCCGCCGACGCGGTAGAACTCGCCCTCGGCGACCACGCGCAGGAGGCGCACCTGCAGCGCCGCGCTCATGTCGCCGATCTCGTCGAGGAAGAGCGTCCCGCAGTCCGCCTGCTCGAAGCGCCCGCGGCGCATCGCGTCGGCGCCGGTGAACGCGCCCTTCTCGTGGCCGAACAGCTCGGACTCGAGCAGCTCCGAGGCGATCGCGGATGTGTTGAGCGCGATGAACGGCGCGTTCGCGCGCGGGCTGTGCCGGTGCAGCGCGCGCGCGACCAGCTCTTTCCCCGTGCCGGACTCGCCCGTCACCAGCACCGAGAGGCTCGACCGCGAGAGCCGGCCGATCGCGCGAAAGACCTCCTGCATGGCCGGCGCCTGGCCGAGGATGCCGGGGATCGGCTCACCCGCGCCGTCGCCTGCGTTCCCGCCACCCGGCGCGCTGGCGCGCCGCACGAGCGCCACCGCCTCGTCGATGTCGAAGGGCTTCGGCAGGTACTCGAAGGCGCCGCCGCGGTAGGCGGCGACCGCGTGGTCGAGGTCCGCGTGCGCAGTCATGACGATCACCGGCAGCCCCGGGTGGTCGCGGCTCGCGATCTCGAGCAGGCGCAATCCTTCCGTGCCCGGCATGCGCACGTCCGTGACCAGCACGTCGGGGCGGCGCGTCGCGAGCGCGGCGAGCGCAGCGTCGGCACGGTCGAACGACGTCGGCACGAGGCCGCCCTGGCGCAGCGCGCGCTCCAGCACCCAGCGGATCGACGCGTCGTCGTCGACGACCCAGACCTCAAGCGGCTTCGTCATGCCCGTTCTCCAGCGGAAGCAGCAGCGAAAAGACCGTGCGGCCCGGGCGGCTGTCGAACTCGATGATGCCGCCGTGCCGTGTCGCGATGTCCTGCGCGACGGCGAGCCCGAGCCCGGTGCCTCCGGCGCGTGCCGTCACGAGTGGATAGAAGATGCTCTCGCCGAGCTCGGGCGGCACGCCCGGCCCGTCATCCTCGAACTGCAGCGATGCGACCACACGGTGGCGCCCGGTGCCGATCGTCGCGTTCGTCAGCGCACGGCTGCGCAACACCAGGCGGCCGCGGCCCTCGAGCGCCTGCACGGCATTGCGCGCCAGGTTCAGCATCGCCTGCACCAGCAGGTCGCGGTCGAGCGCGAACGCCGGCAGGCTCGGATCGTAGTCGCGTTCGATGGCGATGCCGGCGGGCGCCTCCGCCCGCGCGAGGCGATACACGCGGTCGAGCACTTCGTGCACATTGACGGCCTCGCGCCGCATCGGGCGCGCGGGGCCGAGCAGGCTGTCGACCAGCGCGCAGAGGCGGTCCGCCTCGCCGATGATCACGCGCGTGTACTCGCGCAGCTCCTGCGACGGCAGCTCGCGCTCGAGAAGCTGCGCCGCGCCACGCAGGCCCCCGAGCGGATTCTTGATCTCGTGCGCGAGCTGGCGCGCCATCGCCCGGCTGCCGCCCTGCTGCACGAGCAGCGCCGCGTCGCGCGTCATGCGCGACGGTCCCGTGGTGTCCGCGATCTCGATCAGCACGCCGCCGGGCAGCGCGCTCGCGAGCGGCGTGAGCGACACATCCACCTGGTAGCGCGCGTCGCCGCGTGCCGCCGGGGCAAGCGCCAGGTCGCGCACCGCGAGGCGCTCCTCGCTGTTGCGGCTGCGCTCGAGAAGCTGCAGGACGGGCGGGCCCGTCCGCGACGAGCGCGGCGAGCGGGCGGCCGCGCGCGGCGCCAGGACTCGTTGCAAACAGGCTGGCCGCGGCATGATTGAGCGCGAGCACGTTCGAGCGCGCGTCCACGACGAGGACCGCCGTGGCGAGGAGGTCGAGCAGGGCGGCGGAATCGGGCGCGCCGGACTCTGCGCCAGTAGCGGTCGTGGCATCAGCGGCCACGGCACATGTCGCGCGAAAGGGCGGCGGTCAGCCCGTGGCGGGTTTCGGCTTCGGTGCGGGCTTCGGTGCCGGCTTCGGCGGCTTGGGCTTCGGCGGCGCCTGCGGGCTTTGCGGGGAATTGATCGAGGGCTGGCGCACGTGGAACGTGGTCTGCTGGCTCGTGATCACGGGTTTGCCGTTCCCGTCGAGGATGCTCGCCCGCAGGAAATACGTGCCCCGCGCGAGCCCCGCGTAGTCCGTGTTGAGCGCGTCCGCTTCCTTGCGGTTGCCGTTCAGGAAGAAAGCCACCGTGTGGTCGGGACGGAGCGTCCCCTGCAGGTCGGCCGAGACGTTCACGACCGCGTCTGCGCCGAAGAACACCTCGTCCGGCGCCGGCGAGGCGATCGACAACGAGGTATAGGGTGAGTCGTCGCCCTCTTCGTCCGGCTCGTCGGCATCGTCCGGGCCGCCGCCCGCTGCCGGCGCGGCATCCGCCGCCTCGTACGAGTTCGACTCGATCACGTTGATCAGCTCCGCGTTCGGGGAGTCGGGCTGGTCGGAATAGTGGACGACGCCGTCCTTGTCCACCCAACGGTAGATCTCCTGGGAATGAGCCACCAGTGCCACCGCGAGGCCGGCGAGGATCAGGACGATACGCATGCCGACAGCATATCCCCTGCCCCGCCGGGCTGACAAAACCGGGACGCCATCTGTGATGGCCGTCCCATCCTCCGCGGCGCCTTTCAGAGGCTGTAATACATGTCCATTTCGACCGGGTGCGTCGACATCCGGAACCGCGTGACTTCGCCCTGCTTCAGGCCGATGTAGGCGTCGATCAGGTCGTCGCTGAACACGCCGCCGCGCTTCAGGAACTCGCGGTCGCGGTCGAGGTGCCCGAGCGCCATGTCGAGCGAGTGGCAGACTTCGGGAATGTTCTTCGCCTCTTCCGGCGGCAGGTCGTACAAGTCCTTGTCCGAGGCCTCGCCCGGATGGATCTTGTTCTGGATGCCGTCGAGCCCCGCCATCATCATCGAGGCGAAGGCGAAATACGGGTTCGCGCTGGAGTCCGGGAAGCGCACCTCGATGCGCCGGCCCTTCGGGTTCGACACCCACGGGATGCGGATCGAGGCGGAGCGGTTGCGGGCGCTGTAGGCCAGCATGACCGGCGCCTCGAAGCCCGGCACGAGGCGCTTGTAGCTGTTCGTGCCTGGGTTCGTGAAGGCATTGATCGCCCGCGCGTGCTTGATGATGCCGCCGATGTAGTAGAGCGCGATGTCCGAGAGGCCCGCGTAGCGCTCGCCCGCGAAGATGTTCTTGCCGCCCTTCTGCAGCGACTGGTGGACGTGCATGCCGCTGCCGTTGTCGCCGACGAGCGGCTTCGGCATGAATGTCAGCGTCTTGCCGTGGCCGTGCGCGACGTTCCACAGGGCGTACTTGAGGATCTGGACCTCGTCACCCTTCTTCGTGAGCGTGTTCGGCCCGACGTTGATCTCGCCCTGGCCGCCGGTGCCCACCTCGTGGTGGTGCACCTCGACCTTGAGGCCGAGCTCCTCGCAGGCCTGGCACATGGCGGTGCGCAGGTCCTGGAAGCGATCCACCGGCGGCACCGGGAAATAGCCGCCCTTCACGCCGGGGCGATGGCCCATGTTGCCCTGCGCATAGGCCGTGCCCGAGTTCCAGGCGCCCTGTGCGGAATCGATGGTGTAGCTGCAGCCGTGCAGCTCGTTGGTCCAGCGCACGCTGTCGAAGATGAAAAATTCGTTCTCCGGCCCGAACAGGCAGGAATCCGCGATTCCGGTGGACTGGAGATAGGCTTCCGCGCGCTTCGCGAGCGAGCGCGGGTCGCGGCTGTAGCCCTGCATCGTCGTCGGCTCGACGACGTCGCAGCGCAGGAGCAGCGTCGTTTCCTCGAAGAAGGGATCGATCATCGCCGTCGACGGGTCCGGCATCAGGATCATGTCGGACTCGTTGATGCCCTTCCAACCGGCGATCGAGGAGCCGTCGAACATCTTGCCGTCGACGAAGAAGTCCTCGTCGACCATGCGGGTCGGAATGGTGACGTGCTGCTCCTTGCCGCGCGTGTCGGTGAAGCGCAGGTCGCAGTACCCGATCTCTTTCTCCTTGATGAATTTCACGACGTCGGCCGGGGTCATGTCCGTCTCCCTGTTCATTCGCTATCGAGCGCGATCCCCGTCATGGTGCAAGGACCATGCCAATTATGAATCAATGGCTTAGGCTTTGAATTCGATTCATATGCCCTTTTGTGGTGCGGGCACCATATCAGACGCACTACATCGGTGCGACGACATTCCGAACACCTCTCGGCACAATCGCGGACCCGTGCGGCTCAACAAGCACATCAGCGAAAGCGGGGTCTGCTCCCGGCGCGAAGCCGACGCCTGGATTGCGGCCGGGCGCGTGACGGTCAATGGCGCGCGCGGCGAACTCGGGACGCAGGTGAAGGCCGGGGACGCGGTCCTCGTGGACGGGCAGCCGCTGCCGGTGCGCCGCGCCGCGGTGTACCTCGCGCTCAACAAGCCGCCGGGCATCACCTGCACGACGGAGTGCGACGTCCCCGGGAACATCGTCGACTTCGTCGGCCATCCCGAACGCATCTTCCCGATCGGCCGGCTCGACAAGGACTCCGAGGGACTGATCCTGCTCACGAACGACGGCGACATCGTCAACGAGGTCCTGCGCGAGGAGCACGGCCACGAAAAGGAATATCTCGTGACCGTCGAGCCCGCCGTCACCGCCAATTTCCTCGCGATGATGTCGGCCGGCGTGCGAATCGGCGGCGAGAAGACGAAGCCGGCACGGGTCACGCGGGCGGGACCGAACCAGTTCCGCATCGTCCTGACCCAGGGACTCAACCGCCAGGTCCGCCGCATGTGCTCGGCGCTCGGCTGGCGGGTGAAGCGCCTGGTGCGGGAGCGGATCATGCACATCCGGCTCGGCGACCTGCCGAGCGGGCGCTGGCGCGAGCTGACGCCAGGGGAAATCGGGCCCTTGGTGGCGAAGTCCTCAGTCCGCGTTGCCAAGCCCGACACCGGGGACTAGGATCGGGCCGTCACCGGAGGGTCGCGGGATGCGCGCACTTCTCCTCCTGCTCATCGCGGCGCTGCCCGGCTGCGCGACGCAGGGCAAGCCTTATGCCGAAACCATCGAGCAGGCCGGCGCCCCTCCGCCGGATCGGGCGCGCGTCATCGTCCTGCGTCCAGACCAGCGTTTCGACAATTACAGCCTCAGCAAGGCCTATGTGCGCATCGACGACGAGCCGCTCGGCAAACTCGCCTACAGGGGCTTCCTGGTGGCCGACATCGACCCCGGCGTCGTCGAAGTCTCCACTTCCGCGAGGAGCCAGTTGTACGGCGTGTGCAGGCTGCCGCTTGAAGTGGCCGCGGGCGAGACGCTGTATGTCGATCTCTCGCCGCGGACGGAAAGCGTGGTCGCGGACATCGTCGGCAGCGTCGCAGGCCTCGCGGTGCCGGGGGCCGATTCGTTCGCCGAATCGATCGGAGCCATGTTCGTCGGCTCCGCGGCTGCGTCGGCCGTCGAGAGTGCCGGCAAGCCTTGCGGCGGGCCCTTCCGGCTGACGCGCATTCCGGAGAGCGCGGCGCTTTCCGCTCTCACGAGGCTGACCGATTCCAGGTAGTCCCCGCGGCTATACTTCGGGCTGCTCCCGCGACGCGAGCCCATGTCGAAGACCGCCGAAAAGACCGCGCCCCGGACCTTCCAGGACCTGATTCTCGTGCTCCAGCGCTACTGGGCGGAGCAGGGCTGCGTTCTGCTGCAGCCCTACGACATGGAAGTCGGCGCCGGTACTTTCCACACCGCGACGTTCCTGCGCGCGCTCGGCCCGGAGCCCTGGAACGCCGCGTATGTGCAGCCGAGCCGGAGGCCTACGGACGGCCGATACGGCGACAACCCGTTCCGCCTGCAGCACTACTACCAGTTCCAGGTCGTGATGAAGCCCTCGCCGGACGATTTTGTCGAACGCTACTTCGGCTCGCTGGTGGCACTCGGCATCGACCCGCTGGTTCACGACCTGCGCCTCGTCGAGGACAACTGGGAATCGCCGACGCTCGGCGCCTGGGGACTCGGCTGGGAGGCCTGGCTGAACGGCATGGAAGTCACGCAATTCACGTACTTCCAGCAGGCGGGCGGACTCGACTGCAAGCCCGTCATGGGCGAGATCACCTACGGTCTCGAGCGCCTCGCGATGTACCTGCAGGGCGTCGAGAGCGTCTACGACCTCGTCTGGGCCGACAGCCCGCAGGGCCGCGTGACTTACGGCGACGTCTATCACCAGAACGAAGTCGAGCAGTCCGCGTTCAATTTCGAGCACGCGGACACGGCGTCGCTGTTCGCCGAGTTCGACCAGCGAGAGAAGAACTGCAAGGCGCTGCTCGAGGTGCCGCTGCCATTGCCGGCATACGAGCAGACGCTGAAGGCCTCGCACGTCTTCAACTTGCTCGATGCACGCAAGGCGATCAGCGTCACCGAGCGCCAGCGCTACATCCTGCGCGTGCGCGCCCTCGCCCGGGCCGTCGCCGGCGCCTACTACGCGAGCCGCGAGGCGCAGGGTTTCCCCATGCTGCGGTCGGAACCCACCGTCCGCATGACGAAGAAGCGCCCGTGAACCGCCACGATTTCCTCGTCGAGATCGGCGCGGAGGAAATGCCGCCCAGGAGCCTGCCCGCCCTCGGCACCTCCTTCCGCGACGGGGTCGTCGCCGGGCTCGCGGCCGCGGGCCTCTCCTACGCCACCGCCCAGGCCTACTTCACGCCGCGCCGCCTCGCGGTGAAAGTGACGAAGCTCCTCGATCGCCAGCCGGAGCAGCGCGTCGAGCGCCGGGGGCCGCCCGTTTCAGCCGCGTTCGACGCCGCCGGCAAGCCGACCCGCGCCGCAACCGCCTTTGCCGAGTCCTGCGGCGTGAAAGTGGACGAGCTCACCCGCCTCGAGGACAACAAGGGCGAGTTCCTTTTCTGCCGTACGACCCGCGCGGGCGAGCCGGCCGCCAAACTTCTCCCCGGCATCGTCCAGGCCGCGCTCGATGCGCTCCCGATCGCGCGGCGCATGCGATGGGGGGCCGGGACCGCCCAATTCGTCCGGCCGGTGCACTGGGTCGTCATGCTGCACGGCGAGCAGGTCGTCGATGGACAAGTGCTCGGCATTCCCGCCGGCCGGATGACCCGCGGCCATCGCTTTCACGCGCGAAAGCCGATCGCGCTGCGCTCGCCCGGCGGCTACCTGGCCGCCCTCGAGAAAGGCCACGTGCGCGCCGACTTCGAGGCGCGGCGCGAACGCATCCGCGCGGGTGCCGTCGCCGCGGCCGCGGCCGAGGGCGGCGAGGCCGTCATCGATCCGGCTTTGCTCGACGAGGTGACCGCTCTCACCGAGTGGCCGGTTCCGCTCGTGGGCGGGTTCGAGCCGCGATTCCTGGAGCTGCCGCCTGAAGTGCTGGTCGCGACCCTGCAGGACCACCAGCGCTACTTCCCGGTGCGCGGCGAAGGCGGGAAGCTGATGCCCCGTTTCATCGCGGTCGCGAACCTCGACAGCAAGGACGCGGACCAGGTGCGGGCAGGCAACGAGCGAGTGGTGCGTCCGCGGCTCGCGGACGCCGCGTTTTTCTATGCGGCCGACCGCAAGGAGACCCTGGATTCGCGCCGCACCGCGCTTGGGGCGGTCACGTTCCAGGCCCAGCTCGGCTCGCTCGCCGACAAGTCGGCCCGGGTCACGGCCCTCGCCGGCCAGATCGCCCGCGTCGCGGGGCTGGACCCGGCACCGGCGCAACGCGCAGCCCAGCTCGCCAAGTGCGACCTCCTGACCGCCATGGTCGGCGAGTTCCCGGAGCTGCAGGGCGTGATGGGCCGTTACTACGCGCTCCAGGACGGGGAAGCTTCAGAGGTCGCGACTGCGCTTTCCGAGCAGTACATGCCGCGCTTTGCCGGTGACGCCCTGCCCTCGACCGGCGCCGGCCTCAGCGTAGCCATCGCGGACAAGCTCGACACCCTGGTCGGCATCTTCGCCATCGGGCAGAAGCCCACGGGCGCCAAGGACCCGTATAGCCTGCGCCGCTCTGCGCTCGGCGTGTTGCGGATCCTGATCGAGACCGGCATTGCGCTCGACCTCCGCGAACTGATCAGGAGCGCGCTCGACTCCGTGACGGTCGACGTCGTCCGGCTCGGCGGCAAACCGCCCGCGGATGGCCTCGCCGACGAGATCTACGGCTACATGATGGAACGCCTGCGCGCCTGGTATCTCGAGAGCGGCCGCGGCGTCACCACCGAGATGTTCGACGCGGTCCTCGACACCCGACCTGCCTCGCCGCTCGACTTCGACGATCGGCTGCGGGCGCTCGCGTCGTTCCTGAAACTCCCCGACGCCGCCGAGCTCACGGCCGCCAACAAGCGCATCGCCAACATTCTCAGGAAGGCGGGCGAGCAGCCGAGCCCGCGGGTCGATCCGGGACTGCTCGCCGACGCCGAGGAGCGCAAGCTCGCGGCCGAAGTCGAGGCGCTGCGCCAGGACGTCGAGCGTCTGGTCACTGCGCGCCGCTACGAGGAGGCACTGGCCCGCCTCGCGTCGCTGCGCGGCCCGGTCGATGCATTCTTCGACAAGGTGCTGGTCATGGCGGACGACGTACGCGTGCGCGCGAACCGGCTTGCGCTCCTCGCGGCGCTGCAGCGGCTGTTCCTGCACATCGCCAACCTGTCCCGGTTGCCGGGCTGAAACCCGCGACTGCCCGGATGCGTCCGAACATCCCCGCGTGGCGCAACGCCCCGGCCGTGCAGTGGATTCTGTCGCTGGTCTACACGACATTTCTTTTTTTGGACTCAATCGTCTTCGGATTCGTGATCGTGCTGTTCGGCTGGCTGCCGTTTCGCTCGCTGTATCGCTTCGCGCGCGCCTGGGCAGGAACGAATCTCTGGCTCGCGAAAACGCTGTGCGGGCTCGACTGGACCGTCGAGGGCCGCGAGCACGTCCCGCGCGAGGGCGCGCACGTGTCGATGTGGAAGCACACTTCCACCTGGGAAACGATGGCGCAGATGGTCGTGTTCCCGCCGCAGGCCTGGGTGCTGAAGCGCGAGATCCTCTGGATCCCATTCGTCGGCTGGGCGACCTGGCTTCTGAAGTGCATCGCGATCGACCGCGGCGCCGGGCACCGCGCCGTGAACCAGGTGCTCGACCAGGGACGCGAACGCCTCGCCGCCGGAATTTGGGTGCTCATTTTCCCGGAGGGCACACGCATGGCGCCGGGCGAGACGCGCAAGTACGGCATGTCGGGGGCGCTGCTCGCCTCGCAGGCCGGCGTGAAGCTGGTGCCGGTCGCCCACGACGCGGGCGACTACTGGCCGCGACGCGGGCTGCTCAAGAAGCCGGGCACGGTGCGGGTTGTCATAGGCCCGCCCATCGACGCGGCCGGCCGCGATCCGAGGGAGTTGAACAGCGAGGTTCAGGGCTGGATCGAGTCTGCCCTGAGATCGCTTAGACTGTAAGCGTGCGCCGGGGGGGTAGCGATACGGTATTGGTGCGCGTGCGTTGCACAGACGTGCCGACGTTACTCGCGGAAGCCACGCTGTCCGCCTGGCTCGTCCGGGTCCCCGAGTCGCGCAGGCTGGCGTTTGCCGCACGCGTCAGGCGCGGGACCGGCCTGGCGAACCTCTCGGTCCTCGCCCTGCTTGCCAGCCTTGCGGATGCAATCCCCATCCCGCCACTCGAGCGATTGCGCTGGACCGCGGCCGGCAAACCGCGCTTTGCGCGCGGGCCGGTCATTAGCCTTGCACATTCCCGCGGCTTTGCCGCCTGCGCGGTAGCTGCCCGCGGCTTGTCCATAGGCATCGATCTTGAACCGGTCGGCCGCGCGAGCGCCGCTGCCGTCGCGCTGATCGCCGACGGCGCGGAGCGCAGAGCCATCGCTCGCGGTGCGATGTCGCCGACCGGCCTATGGACGGTTAAGGAGGCGGTGCTAAAAGCCGCCGGCGCGGGCCTCGCCGAGATCCGCGGGGTGAGCGTCCGCAATCTCGGTGCGCGGTTCGCCGGTATCGACTACGGCTGGCGCCATTTGCAACCCGGCATGGGGCTAATCGTCGCCGTTGCGGCGCGGGAAGCAGCACCAGTCGTCCTGTTCGACTGGCTGGATTCGTCCGCGGTGTTCGGTTGAGCGGCCTCCTTCTTGTCCTGACGATCGTCTTCACGCTGCCCTATCTGGCCTGGCGCCTCGCACGCACGAATGACCTCGCGCCACTCTTCGTCGTCCAGATCGTCGCCGGCATCCTGCTCGGCCCGGCGTTCGTCGGTGAATGGCTTCCGGACTTCCACCGCGTCGTGTTCACCGCGCCTGTTCTTCAGTCCGTGTTCGGAATCGCCGCCTGGTCGGTGGCGATCTTCGTCTGGCTGGCGGGACTCGAGCTCGACCTGCGCGAAGCCTGGGCGCACCGGCGCGAGTCCGTGATCACGGCTGCCCTCGCCCTATCCGTGCCTCTCCTGTTCGGAATGTCGTCGCCTCGGTGCTCGCGACCGACAGCCGGTGGATCGGCTCCGCCACCTCGGGCTGGCAGTTCGTGATGGCGATCGGTATGGCCTGCGCGGTGACCGCGCTGCCGATTCTCATTCTGATCCTCGAAACCCTCGGGATTTTCCGCATGCCGCTCGGACAGCGCGTCCTGCGGTACGCAAGCCTCGACGACGTCGCGATCTGGGGCATCCTGGCCTTGATACTGCTGGACCTGCAGCGGGCCGGCCTGCAGTGCGCCTACCTGGTTGCCTTCGCCGGGTCGAGCATCGGCTATCACCGACTGATGCCGCGACTGTCCGGCGAGGACCGCTGGTACGTCGCCCTCATAGGACTCGTCCTTTCCGCCTGCGCCGCGGACCTGGCCGGCCTGCACTTCATGATCGGCGCCTTCCTTGCGGGCGCGGTGACTGACGCCCGGTGGTTTGCACTCGAGCAGGTCGACCGGTTCCGCCAGGGCGTCCTGCTGTTCCTGATGCCCGTGTACTTCCTGAGTACCGGCCTGCGCACCGAGTGGGGCATCGACGGTCTTCAGGTCTTCTACGTAGCGACGGCGCTCTTGGCGGCTTCCGTCAGTGGCAAGCTGCTGGGCGTCCGTATCGCGGGACACATACTCGGCTGGACCGCCGGTGAGGCCTCAACGATCGGATGGCTCCTGCAGACCAAGGCGCTGATCATGATCGTGTACGTGAGCGTGCTGCTGGACGAAGGGATCATTGCCGCGGAGACGTTCACTGCGCTGCTCGTCATGGCGATCGCAAGCACCGTCCTGACGATCCCGATCGTGAGGCCGAAGCTGGCGAGGCTGGCGTACGCCGGCAAGGGCAGATGACGGTCCCCCCGCCGGCGGATACGTGATCGCCGCGAAGTCCGGGTAGTCACGACGAGGCTCAGCTTCCTGGCCTTCGGGGTCTTCGGCACGCTGCTCGGGCTCGTCGTGGTGCTGCTGCTGTAGCTGCTGCCGGCCGGCAGGCCCGCATCCGCCGCATGATCCGGCTGGCATTTCAGGCGCTTGTTGGCTTCATGAACCAAGCCGGGGCGATCAGCTACTCCGTCGCCGACGCGGCCTCACTCGGGCACGCGGGCCAACTCGTGGTCGCGAACCACCCATCGCTGATCGACATCGTCCTTCTGCTGGCGTTCGTCCCCGGCGCCGCTTGGCGCAACCCCTCGATGGCTATCGCGTTCAGCGCGGCAGGTTTCGTCCCAAACTCGCCCACGGACGAGATGATAGAGCGCGCAGCCGCACTGCTCGCCGCCGGCGAGTGCGTCTTCATGTTCCCGGAAGGGACTCGCACCGTTCCCCGCAAGCCGCTGCACTTTCATCGCGGCGCCGCCAGCATGACGATACGCAGCGCGCGCCAGATCACGCCGGTTTTCATCCGACCGGATCCGCCGCACCTTTCGAAGCGGGTGCCGTGGCACCGGGTGTCCGACAGGAGGCCGCACTACTCGATTGCGGTGGGAGCGCACATCGATCCGGCGCCGCTGCGCGCCGGTCCAGCGCCCGCCGCATCGCAGGCATTGAACGAAATTCTGACAAATGTCTATGCCGCCCGGAGCTCGACGCTCTAGAATGAAAGGCGGGGTGCGGGAGAGGGGGGACGTTCTTCGGGAGGTGCACACTGTGCTGGCGGAGCTGTTTGCTCTCGATCCGGCGCGCATTGCGCCCAATGCCCGCCTCTGCGACTACCTTGAAATTGACAGCATCGACGCGATCGATCTCGTGGAAAGGCTGCATCGGGTGACCGGCCTCAGAGTGAGCCCGGAGAAATTCCGCTCGGTACGCACCGTGTCCGATCTCGTCGACACGGTCCATCCGCTCGTCAACCAAGCCTGAAAGCTAGTGTCCGGCCGGACTGACACGCCACGTCCCTGCGCGGTCATTCCGGTTTACGAGCACCATCGTCCCGTCATGCAAGTCCTCGCCGCGGTACGCGCGAATGGCCTCGATTGTTTCCTCGTCGACGACGGCTCCGGGCCGGAATGTGCCGCTGCGCTCGCGTCGATCGCCGCGGCGGATCCAGCCGTGACCCTGCTGCGCCTGCCGTTCAACCAGGGCAAGGGAGCCGCCGTCAGCGCCGGGCTGCTGGCAGCCGGTGATAGCGGCTACACGCATGCGCTGCAGATCGATGCGGATGGCCAGCATGCGCTGGAGGACATCCCGCGCTTCCTCGCCGAAAGTCGCTCCAGCCCGGACGCGGTAATCTGCGGTCGGCCGGTCTTCGGTCCGGACATTCCGCGCTCCCGGCTGTACGGCCGGAAGCTGAACCGCGTCTGGGTCCATATCAGCACGCTGTCGACCGCCATTCCCGACGCGATGTGCGGTTTTCGCGTCTATCCACTCGGGCCGGTCGCTGGATTGCTCGGAATGAGGCGGCTGGGACGGCGCATGGATTTCGACATCGAGATCCTGGTGCGGCTGAACTGGCTGGGGTTGCCGATGCGCTGGATCGAGACACGGGTCTACTACCCCGAAGGCGGAAGTTCGCATTTCCGCCTCTGGCTGGACAACGCGCTGATCACGCGCCTTCACGCGATGCTGCTGCTGGGCATGCTCGCACGTCTGCCGCGGCTGCTCGGCCGCAACCTGTGACGATGCGCGACGCCGGAAACATCTCGAAGGCGACCGTGCATCCGACGCGCCGTGTGCTCGTAACGGGCGCGAGCCGTGGCATCGGACGCGCGATCGCGCTTCGCGTAGCGCGGGACGGATTCGATCCCGTCATACATTGCCGCAGCCGCCGCGAACAGGCGCAGGAGGTCGCGGACGAGGTCCGGAGGATGGGGCGCGAGCCCGCGCTGCTCGAGTTCGACGTCGGCGACCGGGATGCCTGCCGGCACGCGCTGGAGGAGGACATGGCGGCGCGCGGCGCATACTACGGCGTCGTGTGCAATGCGGGGATAGCCCGGGATGGCGCCTTCCCGGCAATCGGCGCCGAGGCATGGGACGACGTAATTCGCACCAACCTCGATGGCTTCTACAACGTCCTGCATCCGGTCGTCATGCCGATGATTCGCCGTCGAGCGCCAGGCCGGATCGTCACGCTGTCGTCGGCGGCTGGCCTGATCGGGAACCGCGGCCAAGTCAACTACAGCGCCGCCAAGGCGGGCATCATCGGCGCGACGCGCGCACTCGCCGCCGAGCTCGGGAGCCGGGAGATCACCGTCAACTGCGTCGCGCCCGGCCTGATCGAAACCGACATGATCGACGCAGCAACCCCGGTCCAGAAAATTCTCGAAGCGGTTCCCGCGGGGCGGATGGGCCGGCCCGAGGAGGTCGCGGCAGTCGTCGGCTTCCTGCTGTCGGCGGATGCGGCTTACGTCACTCGCCAGGTGATCTCTGTCAATGGCGGTCTCTGCTGATGCGCCGCGCGGTCGTCACCGGAATGGGGGCCATCACGGCGTTCGGGTCGAGCTGGCCGGAGATTCGCGGCGCCATACCGTGAGCATCCGCCTCGCGAATGACGTGCACATCCTTCCGGCGCACGGAAACGGCATGGATTCGCACGCATTCCGGGGATATGTCGCCGCGGCGGCGACATCCCTGCCGGGAAAGGGCGAACTGCTCAACCTGTGCGAGGATCGCTGCAGGTTTCTCGTCCTGTTCGCAGCGGCACTGTCGGTGCGCCGGACGGTGCTGCTGCCGCCGTCGCGTGCGCCCGCTGCAATAGCGGAGCTGCAATCGCTGTACCCGGACAGCGCGACGGTCGATGACTTCTTCGTGGCCTCGTCCCGCCAACGCCCGCTTGATCCGGATCCTTGCGAGACCGACTTCGTCGCTGCGATCGGACATACCTCCGGCTCGACTGGCAGGCCTGTCGCGCACGCGAAATCCTTCCGGAGCCTCGCGGCGACGACGGCCCTGAATACCGGCGTGCTGCGCGCAGAGCTAAACAGGCAAGGCCGAATCGGGCGCCCATGGATCGTCGCGACCGTGCCGCCGCAGCACATGTACGGGCTCGAGTTGTCCGTGTTGCTGCCGCTTCTCGCCGGGTTCGGGCTGCACGGCGGCAGGCCCCTGCTGCCTGCGGACGTCGCTGCCGCGCTGTCGGACGTCCGGCCCCCCCGCGTGCTCGTCAGCACGCCGGTTCACCTGCGAGCGCTCCTCGAATCCGGTACTGATTTCCCGGACATCGCGATAGTCGTGTCCGCGACCGCTCCCCTCGGAGCCGAGCTCGCGTGCCTCGTCGAGCAGCGCCTCGGCGCCATGCTCATCGAGATGTTCGGTTCGACCGAGACCTGCGTGATCGCGACGCGGCGGACCGCGATGGAGGAAAACTGGCTGCCCTATCCGGGCGTCCGCTTCGAACCGGCCGGTTCCGGCACGACCGTCTGCGCGCCCTGGCTGCCGCAGGGAGTACTGCTGCACGACGTCCTGGCACCGTGTCCGGGAGGCACTTTCGAGGTCATCGGCCGCCATGGCGACGTCATCGAGATCGCAGGTAAGCGCGCTTCGCTCGCCGACATCACGCGTCGCATCGCGTCCCTGCCTGGCGTAAAGGATGCCCACGTGTTTCGGCCACTCGCGCAGAAGGGCGCGGGCGTGCCGCGTTGCGCCGCCCTGGTCGTGGCCCCGGGCCTGGCGGCACAGGAGATCCTCGCGCTGCTGCGCCGCGAAATAGATGACGCTTTCCTGCCGCGGCCGCTGGTCGTCGTCGACGAACTGCCGCGCAACGAGATAGGAAAGCTGCCCGTCGAACGGGCGCAGGCGTTGCTCGCCCGCGCTACTGCAGCTTTACAGCGACACCCTGGAGAGTGACCCCGGACATCAGCGCGCGCCGCTGCCGGAACGAAATCATCGCGGAGAGAAGATCCAATCGCAGGTTCCTTGTCGCTGCGGTCGATCTCCCCGGGCCGTCCGGTTGGTCATGTAGTTTCCGAAGCTCTTGGCGGCTGACGGATGTCATTGCCTGGTGCACTCGATTTCGACGAGCAGTTCTCGGCGACAGATATCAGCCTCGAGCAGCAGCAGGCTGGTCCTGCTTGGGAGCCTGGCCTCGATCCGGGCCGCGACGCTCGACGCACAGCTGCCGTCACGCAGGTACACCTTGGCCGTGATCGAGCCGCGATCCTCGCGCTCACGCGCGGACAACTCGTCGCCGGCCCGGAATAGCTCGAGGAGATTGGTCAGCGTCTCGTCGATCTGGGCGTGCAGGTCACCGTCGTGTCGTGACTGGTGGCCGACGATGCTCGCGGTGCCCGACCCCATCAGCGAGTCGTCCGACAGCAGCATCGCGCGGGAAAAACTGGGCGCCGCGGGACCGTAGCGGCGCGGGTAATGGTAAGCCTGAACCTGCCGGGGATTTCCGACCGGCCGTCCGGGTTGCGAACCTGCAAGCCAGCAGATCTGCAGGATACCGGGGCGATTGCGGCGTCCCACCGCCGTGCCGGCGGGAAGCATCTCCGGCGGCAACGTGTCGAGGCCGCGTGCCCTTCCCAGGCAGAACTGCCGGTAGCGCTCCAGGTCGCCCTCGCCGTCGTTGATAGCATAAAGATGGTTCCAGATTCGCAACAGATGCCGCTCCGCCTGCCGCGCCTGGAACTCCAGGAGCGACCTGTACGCGGCCTCGGCGGCCGCCGAAACGCCGCCCGCGCGCAGCTCGTCGACTTCGAGATGGCCGAACAGGTAGCCGCCGCCGGTCGCGTACCGGATCGGCCCGGATTCGCCCGTGACGACAGCCCCCGCGGTGTGCCACACCTCGAAGGCAAGCGCGTTGTCGGTCGTCGCGAGCCCGACCGGCACGTAGCGCGGGTCGTCGAGCGGCGAGTCCGCCGTTCCGTACACGAGCGCCGTGAGCACGCCCTCATCAAGCGCGCGCGGCTCGCCGCGCACCACCTCCACGTTCAGGGCTTCGTCCTTGCTCGCGGCACCGGACATTTCAGGTGGGCTCCTGGCGGGTCTCCGGCAAGTGCCGGAGCGACAGCACGTAAAAGAGAAGCTTGAACGCCGCCAGTCGCCGCCCGATCAGGGGCTCACCCTTCGTATCGACGCAGACGGTCGCCCCGCGCACCGAGAACGCGAGGCGCGTCACCCGCGCATCCTCACGCGCGTCGACGCCGCGAGCCGCGGCATGCCGGAAGAAGAGTTCGTCGAACTCGCGCTTCACTTGGAATGCAATACCGGGCGTGGAGCCGAGCGCCCTGCTGAAGCAAACGCGTTGAAACCCTGCCCGTTGCCGGACGGGAAGTCCGCTATCACCAGCACGCTGCATTCTGTAGATCCAGCCACGAAATCGATTCTAGCCGCGTCCGGAAGCGACGAGCTATAATCTCGCTGCCACCGATGTCCTCCCCACAGACGCCCGCAGAACTCGCGCTCGCAGAGCTGATCGTCGCCGCGGTCAATCTCGACAAGGTCGCGCCCGCGGATCTCGATCCCGAGGCGCCGCTGTTCGGCGATGGCCTGGGCCTCGATTCGATCGACGCGCTCGAGATCGCCCTCGAGATCGCCAAGCGCTATGGCGTGCAGCTACGCGCGGAGGACGAGGAGAACCGGCGCATCTTCGCTTCCCTGCGCTCGCTCGCGGCCCACGTCGAAAGCCACCGCACAAAGTGATGGCCGTGGAAGCCCGGAACGCACCCGGCGGGCGCCAGCATTGCCGGCCAAAACGGGCGCTGCCGCTCGCTGTCAGCGCCTACACGATGACCTCTGCGCTCGGGGCCGGGCGTGGCGCGCATGCCTCGGCCATCCGCGACCGGCGCACGGGCCTCACCCGCAATGACTTCACGACGGAGCCGCTCGCAACCTGGATCGGGCGCGTGACGCAGCTCGAGTCGGCCACGCTGCCGGTCCGCTTCCGGGAGTGGGAGTGCCGCAACAACCGGCTCGCCTGGCTGGCGCTGCAGCAGGACGAATTCATCGAGTCGGCAGCGCAGGCGCAGGGCCGTTACGGCGCCGAGCGCGTCGCGGTGCTCCTGGGCACTTCCACATCGAGCATCGGCGCGACCGAAGAGGCTTACCGGGAGCTTGGCGCCGCCGGCGAGTTTCCGCGGCACTTGCAACGGCCGATCATCCACACCGCTCACTCGCTCGGCGCGTTCGTGCAGGAGGCACTCGGCCTGCGTGGGATCTCGGCGACGCTCGTGACCGCATGCTCGTCGAGCGCCAAGGTTTTCGCACAAGCCGAGCGCCTTATCCGCAGCGGCCTCGCGGATGCCGCCGTCGTGGGCGGCGTCGACAGTCTATGCAACAGTGTCCTATTCGGCTTCAACTCGCTCGAACTCGTCTCGGACGAGCCGTGCAGGCCGTTCGACGTCGCGCGCCGCGGCTTGAGCATCGGCGAGGCCGGCGGCTTCGCGCTGCTCGAGCGTGACGGTACGGGACCCTGGCTACTCGGTTACGGAGAGTCGAGCGACGCCCACCACATGTCGTCGCCGCATCCCGACGGGCTCGGTGCGCGCCTCGCCATCGACGATGCCCTAGCGCGAGCAGGGATTGATGCCGCGGACGTAGGCTACGTCAACCTCCACGGAACGGCGAGCGCGCGGAATGACGAGATCGAGGCGCGCGTGGTTGCGGACGTGTTTCCACCGACGACGCTAGCCAGTTCCACCAAGGGCTGGAGCGGTCACGCTCTCGGCGCGGCCGGGTTCCTCGAGTCCGCCCTCAGCATGCTCGCGATCGAAACCGGCCTTGCGCCAGGCAACCTCAACGCCACCCTCCTCGATCCGGCCTGCGGGCCGCAGATTCGACTCGGGAACTCCGCGTTGCCTCGTCCCATCGCCATGTCGCAATCCTTCGGGTTCGGCGGAAGCAACTGCGTGCTGGCGTTCGGCGCGGAGCGCGTGCCTTGACTAGCGGCGGCGAGATTTTGGTCGAAGGAATTTCCTTCTGGACGCCTGGCTTGCCCGGTTGGGAGCTCGCGCAGCCTGCGTTGTGCGGTCAGGCAGCGGGATCCGCCTCGGCCGTGCGCCGGCCGGCGCCGGAAATCCTCCCGCCGGCCGAGCGCCGCCGGGCGCCTGACAGCGTGACGGTTGCCATCGAAGCGGCAGCGCGGGCCTGCGGAGCGGCGCGGCGGGATCCCGCAGAGCTGCCAAGCGTATTCGCGACCACCCATGGCGACCTGGCGATCACCGACCACATGTGCGAGCTGCTCGCCCGGGCGCCGTTGCACACCTCGCCGACGAAGTTCCACAACTCGGTCCACAACGCGGCGGCCGGCTATTGGTGCATCGCCACCGGATGCCATGCGCCGTACACGACGGTGAGCGTATCGCGCTTTTCGTACGCCGTCGGGCTGCTGGAGGCGTTTATACAGGCCGTCGCCGACGAGACGCCCGTGCTCTACGTGGCGTACGACATCGAAGCCAGCGGTCCACTGAGGCTGGTCGCGGCGAGCCGCGGATTGCTGGGCGCCGGCCTCGTCCTCCGGCCAGCGCAGGAATCGTGCACCGGCGTTCGCTTGCTCTGGTCCGTGCGCGCCGGACCTGCCGCCCAGGCGACGTCTCCCGACCCTCGCGATGCCGCTTTTCTCCAAGGCAACGCGATGGATGCCTGCATCCCGCTCTTCAGTGCGCTTGCCCGCGGCAGCGGTTCCGTTACCCTCGCGCTCGGGCCCGAGACCTTGCTGGATGTCGTCGTGCATGATGGCGGACATGACGGACACCATTGATCGCCGCGACGAAGACGTCGCCGTGCTCGGCGGGGGGCTGGCCGGGCTCACGCTGGCGTTGCAGTTGCGACAGGTCCTGCCGCAGCTTGGCGTGACAGTCGTCGAGAAACGTGCGCATCCGGTCCCGGTTGCGGCACACAAGGTTGGCGAGTCGTCGGTTGAGATCGCTGCGAACTATTTCGACACCGTGCTGGGCCTCAAGGAGCATTTGACGACCCGCCAGCTCAAGAAGTTCGGCTTCCGTTTCTTCTTTTCGGAAGGCCGCAACGACATCGACCGCGTGACCGAGCTGGGCGCGAGCCGGTACCTCGCGACGCCGAGTTACCAGATCGACCGCGGCATATTCGAGAACTACCTCGGCGAACAAGCGGCAGCGCAGGGCGTGCGCTTCCTGCACGGTACAGTGGTCCAGGCGGTCGAGACCGGAATTGACGGCGCCCGGCACCGCATCGTCGTGCGACATGCGGGCGGTGCGGCGGAGGCCCTGTCAGCGCGCTGGCTCATCGACGCCTCAGGGCGCGCGGGTCTCCTCAAGCGCAGGTTGGGGTTGGCGGAAGCGAACGCGCACGACTGCAACGCCGCGTGGTTCCGGGTCGCGGTCCGCCTGAACGTCGACGAATGGTCGGCGAGCGACGCCTGGCGCGGCCAGTGCGATCCGCGGGCCCGGTGGCTTTCGACCAACCACATGGTCGGCGATGGCTACTGGGTCTGGCTCATCCCGCTATCTTCCGGTTCTCACTCGGTCGGCATCGTCGCGGCCGAGGACATCCATCCCTTCCCGACCATCAACAGCTTCGAGCGGGCCATGGACTGGCTTGGAAGGTTCCAGCCTCGCGTCGCGCGCGAGCTCGAAGACAAGCGCGGGCTGCTCCAGGACTTCATCGCGTTCCGGCGCTTTTCCTACGGCTGCAAGCAGCTGTTCTCTTCGGACCGCTGGGCGATCACCGGTGATGCGGGCTTTTTCCTGGATCCCTTCTATTCACCCGGCGGTGACTTCATTGCGATCGGCAACACTTACATCACGGACCTGATCGCGCGCGACCTGGCCGGCGAGCCTTGCGGCCCGCGCGCGCGAATTTATGAGCAATTCTTCAGGTCGATCTACGACAGCATGCTGACGATCTACACGAACCAGTACGGCATATTTGGCAACCCGCGGGTGCTGCCCATCAAGGTGCTATGGGATTACACCTACTACTGGGGCGTTTTGTGCCAGATGTTCTTCCAGCGTCGGCTCACGGATCTTGCGGCGCTGACGGAGCTCCGGCCCGAGCTGACGGGCGCGGTCGCTTTGAACGGCGCGATGCAGACCTTCCTGCGTGCCTGGTCGGAGCGGTCGCCCCGCGACAACCCGGACGTGTTGCTCGACCAGGCCAGACTTCGGTGGTTCGCGGAGCTGAACCGCGGCCTGCGCGATACGCTCGACGACCGGCAGTTCCGCGAGCGCCTGCGAGCGACGACTTCGCAGCTTGCACGGCTTGCGGATGAGATCGCACGTACCGCCTGCGCCGAGTGCCCGGGCCTCGACGCGAGCGGAATCACGACGTCCAATACGGCGCCGGGCCGCCGCGAAGCCCCGTCAATGCTGTTTGACGCCGCCTGAGCGTCAAGCGGAGTCCGCGCCCTCGATCACCGCCGCGCGCCCCTTGGCCAACTCCCGGCCCCCATGCGTGACGCGGAAAGCGTACTGCACGCCGCCCGCACCGCCGAGCAGCCGCACCGCCTCGACCAGCAGTTCTCCGCCGAGCCTGTCGATTCGATCGACGGCCAGCCTGACTTCGCGCAGCGACACGAGGACGCCCGGCTTCGCGACGCGGCCCTGCTTCCGTGCCATCAGCCCGCCGTGAACTGCCATCGCCTGGGCGCCGTACTCGCAGAGATGCACTGCGTGCAGGCGCCCACGCCGGCGCAGGGGATTGGCGGCGCTTCGATGCGTCGTCGTCGCAAGAGTCGCACCGTTTTCGTCCCAGTGCACGATGCGCTCGAGTAGGCACATCGCGCCTGCGTGTGGAATCAGGCCCTCGATCTCGTTGCCGCTCATCGTGGAACGGTGCGGCGCGCGCCCGGCAGCGACAGTGCCAGCAGGAAGTTGAATGCGACGCCGAGCGCCACGGTCAGGCCGATGGTGCGCAGGACCGCGACCGTAGACAGCGAAAGCAACACGAAGACGGCGAGCGTCGACGCCACGCAGACAAGCAGACCGTGCAGCGTCCGCAGCCTCTCCGCTGTCTCGCCGGCCGATCTCTCGAAGAAAAGCGAGTAGTCGAGCCCGAGGCCGGCGCTCAAGACGAGCGACACGAGATGAAACAGATTGAGGGGCTCGCCCACGAGCCGCAGCGCCGCGATCACCGCGACCGTCGACAGTACCATGGGCGCGACGACGCGCGCCGTCCGCTGCCAGTCGCCGAGGCTCGCGCGGACAACAACCACGAGCAACGCGGCTGCGAACGCAAGGCACAGGAGAATCCGGCCGCGTTGCCGCGCGACCAGCGCCTCCGACTCGCGCTTGAGGTCCACGATTGCGACGTCATCGCCTGCGGCCTGCGCCCAATCCGCGATGCGCGCGGGATCCCGCACGTCGGCGAAGGTCACGAATGCCTGCACGGCGCCGCTGGCCTGGCGGGAAAGTGCTTCGATGACTGAAGCGACATCGGTGCCTGCCAGGGCTTCCGGCGTCAGGGGCTCGAGCGCGCGGGAGTCGGTCAGGGCCCGCAGGAACGGATCGAACGCGTTGTTGCGGTACGGCAAGCCTTGCCGCGCCGCGGCCAGGTCAGACGCCGCTTTCGCGGCGCCGGGCAAGGAGTCCTGCCGGCTCCTTTGCCGGCGCATGGACGGCAGGTATCGCGCCATGTGATCGAATCCCGCGATCGCTCCGCGCGCAACGAGACCCTCCAGGCCTTGCGTAAGGTCTTCGAGCCGCCGCAGCGCCTGCTCATGAGTCGGGGCTGAAACAACGGCCAGATGGCGAACGTCAGGCGCTCTCAACTCACGCCTGAGTTCGGCGTCTGTCGCGAGCAGCGCCGGGGGCACCGGCGTAAGTTTGGCGAGATCGTTGTCCCAGAACGGGCCGGGTGCGACGACAGCCGTCAGCACGCAAGCGGCCGCAAGCGCCGCCTGCGCTGCCGGCGGGAACGCCGGACGCGTCAGCACGCTTTCGACGCGCCCCAGCCACAGAGCGCCTGCGGTGTCCTTGAAATCCTCGCCGCTGATGCGCGGCAGCAGGTAGCGCGTGGCAAGGCCCGCGACAGCGAGTCCCGACACCGTGAACCAGCCGAGCTGGGCGAGGCCGGCGACGCCGGATGCGATGAACGCGAGATACGCCACGCAGGTTGCGGCGATGCCTGTCGCGAGCGTACGCCAGAGAGCGCGCGCATTGGCGAGCGGGTCAAGGCCACGGCGCTGATGACTCAGCAGGTGTATCGGGTAATCCTGGGCGACTCCAATGAGGGTAAAACCGAAACCGAGCGTAATGCCGTGCACCTCGCCGTACGACAAACTGATGCAGGCGAGGCCTGACAGGCCGGCCGTTGCGAGCGGAAGGGTCGCGAGCAGGAGCGCCAGAGCCCTGCGGTACGCGAACAACAGCACTACGAGCAGGATCGCGGTCGCGCCGGCGCCTAACCAGATCGCCTCCCGCTGCGTCTTTTCCTTCATCAGCGCAGCGAATCGGCCGGGTCCCGTGACGGTCATGCGCATCGGCGACTCGTCGCGTACTGCCCCGAAAGCGGCCTCGAGCGTGTTGAGGCTCCTCTGCTGCCTGTCGGGATCGAAGCCCGCGGCGGCCGTCTCGACCGACAGCAGTGCTCGCCGGCCGGCGGCGTCGAACCAGACGCCGTGCAGCAACCGCGGCGTCGAGCGCTGCAGCCAATGCTCGGCGACCGCCAGCGTTTCCAGCGTCGGATCGGAGGCAACCAGCGGCTCCACGAACGAAGACGCCGGTGATGCCAGGTCCCGCAGCCTCTCCTCGAGGGCCGCGCGCAGCGTTTCGACATCCAACCGGTGGCGGTCCATCTCCGGCGACAGCAGGTAGCGGTACTCGGACACCCACGGCGGGACTGGAACGGCTGCGCCATTGGCGATCCGGTCGAAGGCCGGACTCTCCCGCAGGCGCGCCGCCAGCGATCGCGACGCCGCGGCAAGCCTGGCGGGGTCATCGCCTTCCAGCGCGACCAGGAGCTGCCGCACGACGGGGCCTTCTCCGATGCCTTCGAGCAACACGCGCTGCTGCAGCGTCGCCGCGGGTGGCAGGAACAGGCGCAAGTCGGTGCCGACCCGAAGCGTGCTGCCGACGCAACCCAGCAGCACGCCGAGCGCAGCGAGCCAGGCGGCCAGCCACGCCGCCGCGTGCCATCCGGCCTTCATGGAAGTTCGTTGCAAAGGAGCGCGCGCTGCTCGGCGCTGTCGGCCTGTGCGACCGCCTGGCCGAGCACCAGCTCGGATGCCGTTGCGCCATCCGCGGACACCGTCACGATGCACTGCGCCGCGTCGTCCAAGCCCCTCAGCCGGATACGCCCGACGCGCTCGCGCACCTCTCGTGAGCGCGGCACCAGCGTGAGTTGCCAGTCAACCGCCGTGCCCGCCAGCGAAATCTCGAACTCGCGCTCGAGCGTTACGTGATCACCGGACAGGATGGCAGCCAGTCCCGCTAGGAAGCCGCCGAGGCCCGGCGTTTGCCCCAGAAAAAACTCGCGTTCGGCGCGGCCTTCGCGCCGGATGCGAACGACTTCTCCGTCGATCACCGTCCGTTCGGCGTACGGCGCGGTCACGTTGCGCGACAGCTGGCCGGGGCCGAGATACTCCAGCGTTCCCTCGAGCGTGATCTCACGCTCCAGCAGCGGCGATGTGCGCACCTCGAGGAATGGGATTGTTTCGGACCCATCGCGCATGAGCCAAGCGAGCAGTGTATCGACATCGAGGGGCGGAACGCCCGCCCCCGTCTGAATTACCGACAGCAATCCGGCGGCGAGAGCCCTAGCCCGACCAGAAATCATAGAAGTTGAACCAGTTGAAGGGCTCGGACCTGACCCGCAGAGCCAAACGGTCAGCAAACCGCTGAATCCATACGGCAACAGGCAAGCCGCCGTCGCGCTCCTTGACGACGCGTTCCGTGAGCATTTCGAACTGCAAATGGTACCGGTTCCCGCCCTCGTAAATGCCGAAACAGACAATCACGGGCACCCCGAGCGCAGTCGCAAGCTCCCACGGCGCGCACGGAAACAGTGCCGATGCGCCGAGAAATTCGGCCGGCAATGACTTGCCTCCGGGCCGTATCCGGTCCGCCAGCAGCGTGACTGCCGCCCCCTGATCGAGGCCGTCCTTGATTGCGAGTGCCACCGCGATGCTGGGCTGGCGCGAATTGATTATCGTCGCCGTGAGCGCGGGATTGAGCGAATTCAGCAGCTCCGAAATCGCTGGAGCTTGTCCGAGGTCGATGACCGCGCGGAATTGCAGGTCGGGGCGATGCACGCTGAGCGCGCGCAGCGCCTCGTAGCTGCCGTAATGAGCCCCGAGCATCAATAGGCCGCGGCCCAGCTCGAGCATGGCATGAATCTGCTCGAGGCCGGTCGTGCGGATCTGGAAACCGCCGGTGCCCTTTCGCAGGAAGAACACGCGGTCCAAAGTAACGCGCGCGAAGCACAGCACATGTCGATAAACGTCGAGAAGCATTGCCCGGCGTCCGAGCGCTCGTTCCAGGAACTTGCGAGAAGCGCGCCGCTCGGGGCCACGGCGCAGCAAGAAGTAAAGTGACACCGGGTAGAGGATCGCGCGCGCCGGCGCGCGACCGCAATAGAGCGCAAAAGCTGTCAGCAGGCGGAGCGCAATCGGATTCCCGCCCTCGGGTCGCTCGATCCAGCTTCCAGTCATCCCGTTTCCGGGCCAGGCCCTACCCGCATCACGCCCTGTGCGACGCGCTGGCCCTCACGCCGGACTTCGAAGTGCAGCGTCCCCTCCTCTTGCCGGAACCGGATCGTTGCCCGATCGCCCGGCAATAGGGGCGCGAGAAACTTGGCCCATGGCATTTCCAGAATCCCCGACGATCCGCCGGCGAATCCTGCTGCCTCGATGACGCGTTCCAGCAGCACCACGCCGGGCAACAAGGGCTGCCCCGGAAAATGGCCGGCGAAAGCCGGATGCCCGTGTGGCACTTCGATGGTCGCCGGCGGAATCGTTCGAAACGTTGCGGCAAGCCGGGGCGCCACGGCTGCAGTACGACGGAGGAAATCAACGAAGTTACGGTAAGGACGGTCAGGGAACCGGCGTCTTCGATACGCGTACTCGAGCAGGAAGAAGGCTGCGACGATCACGTAGTTGAGCAAGTTGGCGAACAGCGACCAGGTTTCCCGGCTCACGGAGACGGGCGCATGGAATCCGCTCGATTCGAGCAGCCCGCCGGGCGTCGCGAGTGCTGCGAGCGCAAGATTCACGACTGCCAAAGCCATGAACAGAGCCGTCCAGACTCTGGTCAGCCGGCCCGCATAGCGAAGCACGGCCGGTGCCGGCGGCGCTCCAGGCGGCTGAAGCAAGAGCACGAGCCGCTCGATCAATGGCCGGCTTCCGCGCGCGAGAGAGTGCCCGAAGAGCCAGGCGAGAAACACATTGACGGCGACCGGGGGCAAGTACAGGAGCAGACCGACGGCGTCCATGCCCCAGAGGACCGCAATCGCCAGAGCCGCGAAAGGCGCTGCAATCCGCGCCCAGGGCTGACCTTCGACCAGGGGCCGCAACAGGATCGCGGCCGCGAGGAATGCAACGCTTGCAAGCGTCAGCGCGCGGCTTTCGAGAACGGTCGCGACGTGTGCGAGAAGCGGAAATGTTGCAGCAAAAACGACGGTGCCGTAACGGCGGGCTTGCAGGGAAAATTCCTTTCTCAATGGCTGTTCCGTGCATCCAGCCCGGTTGCAAGTGGTTGGGTCTTGAGCCTAGACGTCGAGGTTGGTGACGTACAGCGCGTTCTTCTCGATGAACTCGCGCCGCGGCTCGACCGCATCGCCCATCAGCGTCGTGAAGATGTCATCGGCGGCGACGGCGTCCTCGATGCGCACCTGCAGGAGCCGGCGCGCGTCGGGGTTGATCGTCGTCTCCCAGAGCTGCGCGGGGTTCATCTCGCCGAGGCCCTTGTAGCGCTGGATCGCCTGGCCCTTGCGGGCCTGATCGAGGAGCCAGCCGATCGCCTCGGGGAAGTTCGTAATGTCCTGGCGCTCGCTGCCCCGGCCCACGAAGGCGCCCGCGCTGATGAAGTCGGTCAGCGTCGTGCCGAGCTCGGCGATGCGGCCATACTCCGCCGACTGGAAGAACTCCGGCTGCAGGTGCTTTTCGGTCGTCACGCCGTGCTCGGTGCGGGCGACGTCCACCCGCTCGGGCTCGCCCGCCTCGTTCCGGCGCACGCCGAGCTTGTAGCTGTGCACGAGGCTGCCGTCGGCGTTCAGCCGCGCCTCGAGCTCGGTGACCCAGCCCTCGAGCCAGGCGGCGTCGGCAAACTGCTGCTCGCCGACCGGGCGCATCGCGAGAAGCTGCTCCAGCAGGCGGCGGTCGTAGCGGCGCGACCAGCGGCCTATGATCGCCTTCACTTCCATGTACTGGCGCGCGAGCATCTCGAGTGCCGAGCCCGAGAGCGGCGGCGCTTCCGGATTCACGTGAAGGGCCGCGCCGTCGAGCGCGCTCGTGAGCAGGAGCTGGTCGAGCTCGGCCTCGTCCTTGACGTACGTCTCCTGCTTGCCGCGCTTGATCTTGAACAGCGGCGGCTGGGCGATGTAGATATGTCCGCGCTCGATCAGCTCGGGCATCTGCCGGTAGAAAAACGTGAGCAAGAGCGTCCGGATATGGCTGCCATCGACGTCCGCATCGCACATTAAAATTATGCGGTGATAGCGGAGCTTGTTGACGTCGAAGTCGTCCTTGCCGATGCCCGTCCCGAGCGCGCTGATGAGCGTCACCACTTCCTGGGACGACAGCATCTTGTCGAAGCGGGCCTTCTCGACGTTCAGGATCTTGCCCTTGAGCGGGAGTACCGCCTGGGTGCGACGGTCGCGGCCCTGTTTGGCCGACCCGCCCGCCGACTCACCCTCGACCAGGAAAACTTCTGACTTGGCCGGATCCTTTTCCTGGCAGTCCGCAAGTTTGCCGGGCAGGCCCGAGGAATCGAGCGCGCCTTTCCTGCGCGTCATTTCGCGGGCCTTGCGCGCGGCCTCGCGCGCGCGTGCCGCATCGATGATCTTCATGCAGATGCCCTTGGCGTCCGCCGGACGCTCGAGCAGGAACTCGCCGAGCTTCTGGGCAACCGCGGACTCGACCGCCCCCTTGACCTCGGACGACACCAGCTTGTCCTTGGTCTGCGAGGAGAACTTCGGGTCCGGCATCTTGATCGAGAGGATCGCCGTCATGCCCTCGCGTGCGTCGTCGCCCGTGAGGGCGACGTTCTCGCGCCTCGCGAGGCCTTCTTTCTCGATGAATTCGTTGATTTTCCGGGTCAGGGCCGCGCGGAATCCGGCAAGGTGGGTGCCGCCGTCCTTTTGCGGGATGTTGTTCGTGTAACAGTACATCGACTCCTGGTAGGAGTCGTTCCACTGCGCGGCGACCTCGACCGCGATCGGGCCTTCCTGGCTCTGGAAATAGAAGATGTTCGGGTGGATCGCCGTGCGGCTGCGGTTCAGGTACTGCACGAAGGCCGACACGCCGCCCTGGTGCTCGAACACGTCGCTCTTGTCCTCGCGCTCGTCGATGAGCTCGATGCGGACCCCGGAATTCAGGAACGAGAGCTCGCGCAGGCGCTTGGCGAGCCAGTCGTACGAGAAGGTCGTGTTGGTGAAGATCGTGTTGCTGGGCTTGAAGCGGATCGTTGTGCCCCGCTCCGTCGTCGTGCCGACGACACTGAGCGGTCCCTGGGGCTCGCCCAATTTGTACTGCTGGCGGTGCAGCTTGCCGTCGCGGGCGATGGTGAGGGTGAGGGCGCCCGAGAGCGCGTTCACGACCGAGACGCCGACGCCGTGCAGTCCGCCCGCGACCTTGTACGAGTTGTCGTCGAACTTACCGCCGGCGTGCAGCACGGTCATGATGACCTCGGCCGCCGAGCGATTCTCTTCCCTGTGGATGTCGGTCGGGATGCCCCGGCCGTTGTCCGTGACGGTTACGGATTCGTCCGCGTGGATGGTGACGACGATGCGGTCGCAGTGGCCGCCGAGGGCCTCGTCGATGGAATTGTCGACGACCTCGAAAACCATGTGGTGCAGGCCCGTGCCGTCATCGGTGTCGCCGATGTACATGCCGGGCCGCTTGCGGACCGCTTCGAGGCCCTTCAACACCTTGATTTTGGTGGAGTCGTAGGTGTCGTTCGGGGGGGTCCCGGAGCCGTCTTGCATAAGCCGGAAATTCTATCAGAGAAACCCGGCTTTTTGCTTGTTTTTCAGTTGCTTGCCGGCATACCTCAGAACGCAAATCCGTAGGCGATCGCGGGTCCCGAGAAGGTCTCCGTGAACGTCTCCCCGGCCCGGCCTTTCAGGTCCATTTCGAGGTGCCTGTAACCTGCATAGAACCGGTGCTGTCCCAAGCGATATACGCCGAAGCCGCCGACGCTCCAGGTGCCCTCGGTATCGCCGCCGGACAGGTCTGCGCTGAACACCAGGCGCCACTGCTCGTTAATCGGCGCGGCGTAGCGCGCGCCGACCAGCAGGTCGTAGTAGCTCTTGTCCACGCCCGTCTGCAGGACGGGCGGGCCCGGCGGTTCCGGGTCGATTACGAGGTCGATCTCCGTGTCGATGTATCGCAGCCCACCGTACACCTCGATCCCCGTGAACGACTCCTCCTCCGGGCTCCACACGAACGCGAGGTCCATGGCCGTCATGTCCACGTCCGTGTTGACGCGAATGCCCTGGCGGACCTCGTTGGTGCCGACTCCCATGAACGACACGTCCACGAACCCGCCGAAGTTTTCCGCCTGTGCTTCCACGTGTCCCTGGAAACCCATTTCCAGGTTCTCGACCGTATCGCTGAAGGCGATGTCGAGAGTCCGGTCACGGGCGTCGAGCTCGATGTCCGCGGCCCACAGGTACACGATCCCGATCCACTCCATGTCGTTGCTGTCCGCGTGCGCCGCGCCCGCCGCCATTGACAGCGCAAGAACGCCGCAACCCGCACAAATTACTGATCGAGAACCGATGTTCATGAGCATCCTTTTAGTTATCAAGCTTCTGGCCGGGCTTCAGGTCGGTGGGGACGGGCGACATCGAGCGCAGGTCGTTGAAGCCTTTGATGCTGATGTCCGCCCATTGCCTGAACAGCGCCTTGAAGTCGGAAAGGTTGGTGACGCTGTTGGAGATCTGCACGCGGCCGGTGTTGCGCGTCGCGCGCTTGTCGAGCCCGCGCCCGAGCAGCGCCCCGCTCGTGGAGTCGCGCAGCTCGACGAACAACGTCGCCTGCCCCGACTCCATCGTGTAGGTCCGCGACCTGCCAGCCACCATGGTGTCTGGCGCCGTGATGTAGAGGTCGACGACGCCCGGCCGCACGCGCAACACGTCGGGGCCCGGGGCCGTGACCACCTCGAGCCCGGCCTTCTGGTAAGCCTCGTTGAACACCTCGGTGAACGCGTCGCGCGCCGCCTTGGCCGTGCGCCCGATGTCTTCCTGGGTGAGCCGCTGCGAGACCGTCGCCGCGTCCCGGTTGTAGTTCTTCGCCCAGTCTTTCTGGAACGCGACCTCGACCGGGTCGATCATGAGCTTCGTGTACGGGCGGAAGTCGGCGCCCGGCAGCAGGTAGGCCACGTCGAGACGCTTCGGCTTGACCTCGACGAGTCCGTCCCAGTTTCCGGAGTCCTGCGCCACCGCCGCGAAGGCCGTGAGGCACAGCGCCGCGGCGACGCCGCGCGCAAATCGATCGAAGTTCTTCATGTTGATCCCCTTTCTCGTACCCGATCAGCGCCGCCGCGGGCGCATGCCGCCGCCGCGGCTCGCCTGCCGCGGCGCCGTGCGGCGCTGGTGGTTCTGGTAGCCGCCGTTGCGCGCTGCGGCATCCCGGTTCAGTTGTTCGTGGCTGTCGTTCGACCGCTGCGATTGCGACGCGGTTCCCGTCGCGCGCTGCCCGCTGGCGTCGCTGCGCCCTTCGAGGCTCCCGCTGCCGCCGTAACGTGGGCTGTCGGCGCTGGCGCCTGTCATTCCTGTGCCGACCTGGTCGCGTGAGAAATTTCCGTCTCCGCCGCCTGCCCGCTCGCCGTCGGCCGGGCGCTCCGGCACGTCGACGTCGGACCATCCGCCGTCGCCGTGCTGCTCCCAGCCATCGTCGGTCTTGCGGTAGACGCTGCCGTCGTGGCCGGCGTAGACGTCGCCGCTGCCGCTCTGCGCGATCGTCGTGCGATCGCCGAGGCCGCCCGAACTGGAAATCGCACTGCCGCCGCCCGAGCCTTCGGCCTTGGTGACACTGCGGTCGCCCTGGCGGACGGTGTCGGTCTGCACGTTCTGCCCGTCTTTACCCGTGAAATCGCCTTCGCGCTTCACGGCTCCGCCCTCGGTGCGCTCGCGCTCTACGGTCCCGCTCACGCCGCCCTCGCCCGTGATCGTCGTGGTTCCTTCGCCGCCGCGATGCTCGCCCTCGATCGTCGCGGACTTGCCGCCGGCGGTCTCGATGTTGCCGGACGTCGTGGTGCCGCCGCCCGCCTCGCGCTGGCGGGTGACCTCCGAGCTGCCGCCACCGCTCGTCTTGCGTTCCGTCGTGCGGGTGCCGGTGTCGAAGTCGGTCGTCTTCTTGACGTCCATCTCGCGGCCGCCCGGCCCTTCGATGGTGCGATCCATCTTCATCTTGTTGGAATCTTCGCCGTAGTGGCGGTCGGTCTCGGTCGAGATGCCGGTCCGCGGGTTGTACGTGCCGCCCGAGCTCGCCCATTCGTCGCCGTCCCAGGCCGTCTCGACGTAGCCACTGCGGCCCGTCTTCGGGTTGTAGCCCTGGTTGTAGCTGTAGCCGCCGTACGGACCGTAGTAGACCGAGCGGGAGCCGTAGCCGCCGGTGTTCGGGTTGTACCAGCTGCCGTGCCCGTACGACCCGTGGTACGGGTAGTAGTAACCGCCGTAATAGTACGGCGGGTAGTAGTAGCCCGTGCCGTAGTACGCGACGCCGAAACCGATGAACATGCCGGCCGCGTAAGCGCCGTTGTAGTTCGACTCCACGTCCCCGTCATCGTTAGTGTTCACGATGACCTGCGTCACCGGATAGGCCGGCGAACTCGGCGGGATCTGGTAGACCGCCGCAGGCACGTCAGCCGTTACAGCCCAAGGACCCGTCGGCTTGTCCGCCACGTACCACATGCCCTCGTAGCACAGGTAGTACTTGTCGCCGTACTGGATGATGTCGTTGCCGGTGTTCACCGCGCGCGCCACCTGCGTCTGCGGTATCGGCTCGAACTTCGCTTCGCCGCCCGCGTATGCGACGGCGATGTCCGGCGACGCGCCCGCCTTCACCGTCTTCGTCTCCGGCAATTCCGCTTCCAGCACGGCGCGACGCGCCTCGAGCGTGCCGGGCACGGACGCGCGCACGTCCGCCTCCTCGTCGCCTTCCGGGATGCGCGCGAACGCGTCCGGCAACGGCATCGTGAAGTTCCACGGGCCGCGCGCCAGGTCCTTCGTGGAGAACCAGCGGCCCGAGACCAGCAGGTAATACGTGCCGTCCAGGCGGAACAGCGGACTCTCGGTATTCACGATGGACTCGAGGCCGCCGGTGCCGGCGATCTCGCGGCCCTGCGGCTTGCCGTCGAGCACGACGATCTCCGCCGGCTTGAACGTCGTGATGACGGCTGGCGCGGCGCCGGCCTTCGGCGGCGTCGCGACGACGGATGCGATCGACGCGAATTCGCCTTCCGCGGGAATCTTGCGGAACGCGGGTGGAAGTTCTGCGACCGTGCCCCAGCGTCCGGCAAGTTTCGCGGACATGTACCGCTGATCGCCGGAAAGCAGGTAGTAGTTCCCGGTCTTCGTGTCGCGGAAAACGGGGAAATTCGCGTTGCCGATCACCTCGAGGCCGGTGTCGCCCACTGCCGTCGCGAACGGCTCGCCGTTGACGAAGAGCAGGTATGCCGGCGACTCCACCACGTAGATGGGCGGCGCGGCTTCGTTGAATCCCGACGGCGGCGGCGACTCCAGCACGCCGTCGGCCAGGTAATAGAGAAAAACGTCGAGCGGAATCTCGAGCGGCTCGCTCTCGACGGCCGTGCGGATGCGGCTCTCGCGCTCGTCCCAACCGCGCCCGCCCGAGAACGTCACGCGATCGACCTTCGGTTCCGGCACCGAGACGATGCGCGTCTCGCGATCGACGGTCGTGTCGCCTGACAAGTCGACCACGCCGTAGCGCGCACCGGAATCCTCGGCGGGAAACTCCACGGCAACCTGCGCGGTGAAATGCTTGAACTCATCCCAGCTGCGGATCTGCGGCGCATAGACGATGACCTTCTTGCCATCAATTTCGCGCTCGCGCGGATACTGCCAGCGCGCGCCGAGCGCGGGATTCGAAGCTTTTGTCTCCGCGACGCCCGGCGCCGGTCCTCGATCGCAACTCGCGAGCGGAAGAACGAGAAAGCTGAGGCAAATAGCCGAGAGACGCGTCGTTCGCATGTCCGTTGTCCTGAAGGTGCAGGAAAAATGCGGCGCCAGTGTAGCGGCGACACCGGTTGCTCAAATGAGCACTTTGCTACCCCGATGCCGCTCAGTCGGATTGTCGTGCGCGACGCTTCGGCATGCCAATCGGACCGGGTAAGGCAGTCTTCGGTGCAAAAGCCGGGGGCTGCCGCGATCGTGATGCGATCGTCGTATATTGCCGTCGATCATGTCTGTATCATGCTGCTATCGTGCCATCAACTCCGCCGAATCTCGCCTTGTTTCACGTGAAACAATCGGCCGCCCTCAATCAGGTCCGCGATGCTTGGCTTGAGAGACGTGACCCAGAGTTGGGCCGGAACGCCGCGCACCAGATCCATCAGGCGCGTCAGGTTCTCACCGTCCAGTTCCGCTGCCGGGTCATCCAGCAGCAGGGCTGACCGCCCGGTCCGTTCCTGTTCCTGGACCTCGAGCTGCGCCAACATGAGGCCGGCCGCGGCCAGCTTTTGTTGACCGCGGGAAACGTGATCCTTTGCCGGCCGATCACCAACGCGTACGGTGATGTCACTGCGATGTGGGCCGAGCTGGGTCGCACGGTATCGGCGGTCGCGGCCACGATCCGCGGCGAGGGCCTCGTCCAAGTGGCGGTCGGAGCTCCAGCCACGCTGGTGGTCGAGCGCGATTGGCTGGTCCAGGAGAGCTTCGCCAATTCGCTTTAGTGGGGCCGCCAGCCGTTCCAGATATGCGTTCCGTTGCGCGGCGAGGGCTTCTCCGCTGGTTGCGAGTTCGCGCTCCCAGACGGCGAGATCGGCATCGCTTGCGTCGTTCTTCAGCGCCGCGTTCCGCTGGCGCAAAGCTTGGTGGTAGCGACGCCAGTTCGAAAGAAAACCATGTTCCACGTGGAACACGCCCCAGTCGAGAAATCGGCGCCGTCGGCCCGGTCCTTCCTCGAGCAGCTTGTGAATCTCGGGATCTATGACCTGAGCGGGAAACTGCTCCGCAAGATCCGCGATGCCCGAGGCTGCTACGCCGCCGACACGCCACTCGGTATCGGAGCGCGTTGCCCGGACACCAAGCGGGACGGGTGCACCCGGACCTTGGGCCATGGCAGTCAGGAGGAAATCATTCGCACCGTGGGCGATCAAGGCTTCGCGGCGCCGGGTCCGGAAGGATCGGGCGCGACTGAGGAAGAAGGCGGCCTCGAGAAGGCTGGTCTTGCCCGAAGCATTCGGGCCGACAAACACGTTGACCTTGGGATCGAGTTCCAGCTCGACGGCCGACAGGCAACGGAACCGCTCGGCCCGGAAAGTGCCGAGTGGCATTCCCTGCCTTACAGGCGCATCGGCATCACGACGTACCGGGCGCTCGTGGCGCCCGGGGCGCGCACCAGGCAACTCGAGTTGCCGTCCGTCACGCCGATTTCCACCTCGTTGCCGTCCACCGCGGCCAAGGCATCCAACAAATAGCCGACGTTGAAGCCCACCTCGAGCTCGTCGCCTTTATAGGTGACTTCGACCTGTTCCTCGGCTTCTTCCTGCTCGGGGTTGTGAGCCTGGAGCGTCATCGAGTTCTTCTTGAGGGCCAGCCGAATGCCGCGGTACTTCTCATTCGCCAGGATCGCCGTCCGCTGCAAAGCAGCCCGAAGCGCCTCTCGATCCGCGATCACCGCTTTCGGGGATGCCGCCGGAATCACGCGGCTATATTCCGGGAATCTGCCGTCAATTAGCTTCGATGTAAAGCGAACGTCGCCGATCTGGGCGCGAATGTGATTACTTCCGATCGTGATCTGAACGTCACCTTCCGTACCGAGAAGGCGCTGCAATTCCAGCACGCCCTTGCGTGGAACGATGACCTGCTGACCCGTCGCCTTGCTCGGAAGGTCCATTTCGCACAATGCCAGACGATGACCGTCGGTCGCCACCGTTCGCAGCATTTTGCCGTCCGTTTCCAGCAACATTCCGTTCAGGTAGTAGCGGACGTCCTGCTGCGCCATGGAAAAGTGCGTCTTGTCGAGAAGCCGGCGGAGATCCGCCTGCGGCAACTGCAGGCTTTGCTGCTGCGCGAGTTCGTCGATCATCGGGAAATCCGCAGCGGGGAGGGTGGCGAGCACGAAGCGGCTGCGGCCTGCTTTCACCGTCAACTTGTCGCCGTCCTGCGTGAACGTCAGCGTCACGCCTTCCGGCAATGAACGGCAGATATCGAGAAGCTTGCGGCCCGGCACGGTCAACGTGCCGTCCGCGCCCGACTTGATCTCCGCCGCCGCGACGAGCTCCACCTCCAGGTCCGTCGCGGTGATGGAAAGCTTTCCCTGGTCCGCCGACAGCAGCAGGTTCGCGAGGATCGGCATCGTCTGCCGGCGCTCGACGACGCCGATGACGGATTGAAGGGCCGCGAGCAGGCTTTCGCGTTCGGCGCTGAATTTCATCGGTGCACCTGGTGGGTTGTGCGGTTCTGTTCTTGCAGGAATCATCTTTTTATCTGATGACTGTAGTAGTTATGAAGGAACGCATTTTCGGTGGAAAACCACGGAAAAGCGACAGGCCAGAAGGGCTTGCGCGAAGCACAATCCGGTGAGGCTACCGCGGTGATCCTATGCTACCCCTGTGGGCGCGCTGTGGAGCGAAAAACACCTTCGCGCGCTCCACACATTATCCACATCAGCTGGTCAGGATTCGCAACAGATTGAGGTAATCCTCGCTCGCGCGGCGCTCGATCTCGCGCAGGTCCTTCACGCGATCGCAGGCGTGCATCACGGTCGTGTGATCGCGGCCGCCGAATGCGTCGCCGATCTCCGGAAGGCTGTGGTTGGTCAGCTCGCGTGCGAGCGCCATGGCGACCTGGCGCGGGCGCGCGATTGAGCGGCTGCGCCGTTTCGAAAGCAGGTCCGCAACGCGAATCTTGAAGTACTCGGCTACCGTCTTCTGGATGTTCTCGATCGTGACGAGGCGTTCCTGGGCCGCGAGCAGATCCTTCAAGGCCTCTCGCGCGAGCTCGAGCGTCACGGGGCGTCCGGTGAAGCGGGATGTGGCGAGCACGCGGCGCAGGGCGCCTTCCAGCTCGCGGACATTCGACCGGATCCGCTTGGCAACGAAGAACGCAACTTCTTCGGGCAGGTCCGCGCCCGAAGCCTGGGCCTTCGCCATCAGGATCGCGACGCAGGTTTCGAGTTCGGGCGGCTCGATCGAGACGGTGAGGCCCCAGCCGAAGCGCGACTTCAGGCGTTCCTCGAGTCCCGTCACCTCCTTCGGATAGCGGTCGCAGGACAGGATGATCTGCTGCTGGCCTTCGAGCAGGGCGTTGAAGGTGTGGAAGAACTCTTCCTGCGATTGCGTCTTGCCGGCGAAGAACTGGATGTCGTCGATCAGGAGGGCGTCGAGCGTCCGGTAGGTCTGCTTGAACTCGTTGATGGTGTTGTGCTGGAGCGCCCGCACCATCTCGCTGACGAAACGCTCGCTGTGCACGTAAGCGATCCGGGCAGCCGGGTTGCGCTCGCGGATCAGGTTGCCAACCGCGTGCATCAGGTGCGTCTTGCCGAGGCCGACGCCGCCGTAGATGAACAGGGGGTTGTAAGCGCGCCCGGGGTTCTCGCCGACCTGGTTGGCAGCGGCGCGGGCGAGCTGGTTGCTCTTGCCTTCGACGAAGCTCGCGAATGTAAAATCAGGGTTTAACCGGCTGCCTATAACCTTCTGTTCAGGGGCTTTCCCCCCGGAAACAAGCGCATTTCCGGAATCGGCCGCTGGAATCTCGTCCCGGCGCGTCCCGACTTCCAGCGTGACGCGCGCGCCGCCCCGCGAGCCGCCAACGCCAACGAGCTCCTCGATGCGCGTGAAGAGATTCTTCTCGATCCACGAGACAACGAAACGGTTGGGGGCGAGGAGCTGAAGTTCGCCGTCGCGCTCGACGGCCTGCAGCGGCCGGACCCAGGTATTGAACTGCTGCTCGGGAACCTCGCTCTCGAGGTGCCGGAGACAGTGATGCCACAACGTGCCCTGCACGAGCATGCCCCGCGTGTTTTTATCTGAAGCCGGAAAGGTCAGGAGTCTACGGTGGTGACGCCGGTCATGCCATAGTTATCCACAACCCCGTGCGGTTGACAGGGCGAGGGCGGCTCCGTAACCTTGCCGCCCTTTGCAGCGTCTGTTGTCCCTTTAATTTCAAAGGTTTGGGATCATGGCCACGAAGCGCACCTACCAGCCGAGCAAGATCAAGCGCAAGCGCACGCACGGATTCCGCGCCCGTATGGCCACGAAGAAAGGCCGCCAGATACTCAGCCGCCGCCGGGCGAAGGGCCGCAAGCGCCTCGCCGTCACCGAACGCCGCTGACGAGTGTCGTACGTCGCGTCGTCACGGACTGCGGCCGGGCCACAAGCTTCACTCCGCCGCCGAGTTCGAGCGCGCGCGACGGGCACGCAATCGCCTGACGGACGCGCTGTTCGTCGTTCAATATGCGGCCAATGAAAGCACCGGTGCGCGGCTCGGGATGGCCGTCAGCACGCGGGCGGCGGGCAACTCCGTCAACCGCAATCGCCTGCGCCGGCTGATCCGGGAATCGTTCCGCATGCATCGAGAAGAATTGCCCGCGGTGGATGTGCTCGTGAGCGCGCGATCGGCGTCGGCGAAGGCAACAAACCCGGCGGTCTTCGAAAGCCTCGCGCGCCTCTGGCAGGCGATCCGGGCCGCACAGTGAAAAACCTCGCGCGCCTGCCGATCCACCTGTACCGCTGGTTCCTGAGCCCGTTTCTCGGGCGTCATTGCCGCTACCACCCGACCTGCTCGGCCTATGCGCTCGAGGCGATCGAAACGCACGGCGCCTGGCGCGGATACCTGCTTGCGCTCAAGCGCATCGGCCGCTGCCACCCGTGGGGCGGGGCCGGCTACGACCCCGTGCCGGAGACGCGCCGCGCATGAACCCGCAGATTCGCGTGTTGCTGTGGGTCGGGCTGGGGTTCCTGCTGTACCTCAACGTCCAGGCCTGGATGAAGACCTACCCGCCGGCTGCCCCGGAACGGCCGGCCGCCGAGTCGACCGTCGCCGCGCCGGCGACGAATCCCGCGGACGGCCTGTCCGCGGAACTGCCGACGGTTTCCGGGGAAGCCGCGCCCGCGCCGGCGACATCCTCGGGGACCGTGCCCGAATCGACGTCGCCAGCGGTGGCGTCATCCGGCAAGGTCCGCATCCGCACCGACGTCCTCGACGTCGATGCGAACCTCGCCGGTGCCGAGCTCGTCCGCGCGGACATCCTGCAGTACCCGCAGCACAAGGACGACCCGACGACGCCGGTGCGGCTCTTCAACACCGACTCGCCGGACACGCAGTTCCGGTTCCAGTCGGGCCTCACGACCGGGGAACCGGGCCGCAACGAGCCGAACCACAAGGCGGTCTTCACGAGCGGCGCAGCGGAATATCGCCTGGCCGACGGTGCCGACGTGCTGGAAGTGCCGTTCACCTGGTCGGACGGCGCGGGCCTTTCGGTAACCAAGACGTTCGCGTTCCGCCGCGGGTCGTACCGGGTGGATTTGCGCTATCGCGTCGAGAACGGCGGCGCCGCGGCGGTCAAGCTCGCGTCCTATGCGCAGTTCCTGCGCCACTCGCTCGGCAACGAGCGCTCGATGTGGGACCCGGAGACCTTCGCGTTCCGCGGCCCCGCGTACTTCGACGGCAACGCCTACCAGAAGCTCGACATCGAGGATTCGGACGACCAGTCGCTGTCGCTCCCGGTCACCGACGGCTGGATCGCCGCGATGCAGCACCACTTCGTCGCGGCAGCCGTGCCGGCGCCGAAGCAGGCCTACCAATATGAGCTGCGCGTCGAGGACATGGACTACCTGCTGCGCGCCGTCGGGCCTGCGCACGTCGTGCCGGCGGGCGGGAGCGCGGAGTTCACCGAGACGCTGTTCGTGGGACCGAAGCTGCAGGAGCAGCTGAAGGCGGCCGGCCCGCGGCTCGAGCTCACCGCCGACTACGGCATGCTGACGATCCTCGCGCAGCCGCTGTTCAAGCTGATGTCCTGGATCTACGGCTTCGTGGGCAACTGGGGCTGGACGATCATCATCGTCACGTTCCTGATCAAGCTCGTCTTCTACAAGCTGTCCGAGACGAGCGGGCGCTCGATGGCAAAGATGAAGACGATTGCGCCGCGCCTGAAGGCGCTGCAGGAGCGCCACAAGGACGACCGCCAGGCGCAGGCGAACGCGATGATGAACCTGTACAAGACGGAGAAGATCAACCCGGTCGCCGGCTGCCTGCCGGTCCTGGTGCAGATCCCGTTCTTCCTCGCGTTCTACTGGGTGCTGCTGGAGAGCGTCGAGATGCGCCAGGCCCCGTTCATGGGCTGGATCCAGGACCTGTCCTCGCGCGACCCGTACTTCGTGCTGCCGATCCTCATGGGCGCCGCGATGTTCGGGCAGTTCAAGCTGAACCCGACGCCGCCGGACCCGGTGCAGGCGAAGGTCTTCGCATTCATGCCGGTCGTCATGACGTTCATGTTCATGTGGTTCCCCGCGGGCCTCGTGCTGTACTGGCTCACGAACACCGTGCTGTCGATCGCCCAGCAGTGGAAGATCAACCGCGTGGTCGAGGCCGAGGCGAAGAAGAAGCAGCGCGCGAACTGACCGCGGGCGGCATGGAAATCATCCGCACCGAAGAGCTCAGCCGGCACTACGCGATGGGCGATGCGACGATCCACGCGCTGCGCGGGATCGACCTCGTCGTCGGCCGCGGCGAGTACGTCGCGATCATGGGCCCCTCGGGCTGCGGCAAGTCCACCCTGATGAACCTGCTCGGCTGCCTCGACACGCCGGACGCCGGCCGCTACTGGCTCGGCGGCCGCCTCGTGTCGGAGCTCTCGGAGCTCGAGCTCGCGCGCGTCAGGAACCGCGAGATCGGCTTCGTGTTCCAGGCGTTCGCGCTGCTGCCGCGGCTCTCCGCGCTCGCGAACGTGGAGATGCCGCTGGTGTACGCGGGCATTGGCCTCGCCGAGCGGCATCGGCGCGCACGCGAGGCGCTCGAGCGCGTGGGGCTCGCCGACCGCGCCCGCCACCGGCCGACCGAGCTATCCGGCGGCCAGCGCCAGCGCGTTGCAATCGCGCGTGCTCTCGTCACCAGCCCGCAGTTGCTACTGGCCGACGAGCCGACCGGCAACCTCGACAGCCAGACGGGCGCGGAGATCCTCGCGCTCTTCGATGCCCTGCACCGCGCCGGCAACACGCTCGTGCTGGTAACCCACGAGCGCGCGATCGCCGGCCGCGCCGGGCGAACGATCGAGCTGCGCGACGGTCTCGTCGTGAGTGATGCGCGAAATGGGGGAACCGATGCGGCTGCCTGATACCACCGTCCGCGCAGCCTGCCGGTTGCCGCTGGCGGGGTCACTGCTCGCGCTCCTCACCGCCTGCGGCGGCGGTGAAACGGCCGCGCCGGAGTATGAATCGGCCGCCGTGACGCGCGGCGACATCGAGGTGACGGTCGAGGCGTCCGGCACCATCGAGCCGATTGCGGACGTCGAGGTGAAGTCCAAGGCCTCGGGCGAGATCCTGGCGCTCGACGCCGAGATCGGCGACACGGTCGAGGCGGGCGCGCTGCTCGTGCGCATCGACCCGCGCACGCCCCGGAACCTCGTGGACCAGGCGCAGGCGGAGCTGAACGCCGCGCAGCAGCGCGAGCGGACCGCGCAGACGCAACTCGAGCGCGGACAGAAGCTGCGAGAAGACGAGTGGATCAACAAGTCCGAGCTCGAGACGCTCGAGCTCGAGGTGGCGAACACGCGCGCCGCGGCAGTCGCCGCGCGCGTCGCCTTCGAGAACGCACGCATCGAGCTCGATGACACCGAGGTGCGGGCGCCGTCCTCGGGCACCATCCTGACCCGGCTCGTCGAGCGCGGCCAGGTGATCTCCTCGCCGACGCGCGACGTCGGCGGCGGAACCGTGCTCTTGACGATGGCAGACCTGACGCGCGTGCGCGCACGCGTACGCGTCGACGAGACGGACATCGGCAAGCTCGCCGCGGGCGTGCCGGCACGCATCGAGGTAGCCGCCTTCCCCGGCCGCGGTTTCGAAGGGTCCGTGGAGAAGATCGAGCCCCAGGCCGTCGTCGACCAGAACGTCACGATGTTCGCCGTGCTGATCAATGTCGCGAACGAGGACGGGCTGCTGCGGCCGGGGATGAACGTGGATGCGACATTCCACGTTGCGGAACGGCCGGGCGTGCTGACCCTGCCGGTGATGGCGCTGCGCGCCGCGCGCGACGTGGACGCGACGGCACAGATCCTCGGGCTCGACGCGGATTCGCTGCGTGGGGATGTTGGCGCGCCCGCTACTGGCGCGCGCGGACGCGCGATGGCCGAGCGGGGAGGCGCGTTCGGACTCGGCCGCGGGCTCTGGGTCGTCGCCGTCCGCGACGGCCGCCAGGTGCCGACACCCGTCGAGACCGGCATCACCGACCTCGATCGCGTCGAGATCACGGGCGGCCTCGCCGAGGGCGACGAGGTGCTGCTGCTGCCAACCGCGAGCCTGGTCGAGATCCAGCAGCAGATCCAGGACGTCGCCAGCCGCCGCGGCGGCATCCCTGGCCTGACGCCGCAGGCCCCGCCCGCAGGCAGCCCGCAGTCTGCGCCGCAATCCGGGCCGCGCACGCGGGAGCGCTGATGCCGTTCTGGGAGACGGTGCGGCTCGCGCTCGACTCGATGCGCGGCAACGCGTTCCGCGCCGCGCTCACGATGCTCGGGGTGATCATCGGTGTCGCCGCGGTGATCGCGATGCTCGCGCTCGGCCGCGGCGCGCAGGCGGCGGTGGACGAGCAGCTCGCAGCTCTCGGCGCCGACGTACTGACCGTCACCACCGGCATGCGCTGGCTGAGCGGCGTCGCCCGCGACCAGCAGACGCTCACGTTTGACGACGCCGAGGCACTGGCACGCGACGCGCGCCATCTGTCGGCGGTCGTGCCCGAGCAGAGCGGCCGCCAGCAAGTGCGGCTCGGCGCGCGCAACGTCAACATCTCGGTGGTCGGGACGACGCCCACGCACCCGCGCGTGCTCGGCTACGAAGTCGAGCACGGCCGCGCGCTCACCGCCATGGACGACGCGACACGCAGGCGCGTGGCAGTCCTCGGTGGCGAGGTGCCGGAGTTGCTGGAGGTCCCGGCCGCGGGCCTCGTCGGCGCGACGATCGTCGTCAAGAACGTGGCATTCGAGGTCGTCGGCATCTACCGGCGCAAGGGCGCCGTCGGCTACGGCAACCCGGACGACGACGTCTACATCCCGCTCGAGACTTCGCGGTTCCGCATCACGGGCGAGGACGTGCTGGAGAGCCTCTCGGCGCAGGTGGCGCCGGGCAGCGACATCGGCGCCGCCATGGTGGAGATCGAGCGCGTGCTCCGGCGCGAGCATGGCCTTGCCCCCGGCCGCGACAACGACTTCACGCTGCTCGACCGGCGCCAGTTCCTGTCGACGCAACAGGAGACGACCGAGATCCTCGGTTTCCTGCTCGCAGGCATCGCGGGCGTCAGCCTCATCGTCGGCGGCATCGGCATCATGAACATCATGCTGGTGACGGTGACGGAGCGCACGCGCGAGATCGGCATCCGCAAGGCGATCGGCGCGACGCCCGGCGCGATCCTGATGCAGTTCCTGGTCGAGTCCGTGATCCTCTGTCTCGCCGGCGGGCTGCTCGGCGTCCTGCTCGGCATCGCGACTGCGGCGGCGCTGTCGCGATTCGCGGGCTGGCAAACCGCGGTGACTGCGGACTCGCTGCTGCTTGCGTTCGGGTTCAGCGCCGCGGTGGGCCTCGTTTTCGGCCTATGGCCCGCACGGCGAGCGTCGCGCCTCGATCCCATCGAGGCACTCCGCCACGAGTGATTACAAGCGCCGCCCCGCGTTGGCGCCGTTTGGCGTTTCGAGCGAGCGCGCAAGTTCCGGCGGCGCGAGCGAGGAACGCCAAACGGCGCCATCGCGAGCCAGCGGTTACAATGACTCATGGCGGAAACCGGCAAGGAAGCCCGGCCGCCGCTGCTGCGGGCAGACGCCGCGCTGTTCCTCGACTTTGACGGGACCCTCGCGGCCTATGCTCCGCATCCGGACGGCGTCACGATAGCGGCGGGATTACCCGAACTGCTCGCGCGCCTGCGCGAACGCCTCGACGGCGCGCTCGCCATCGTCAGCGGGCGATCGCTCGACGCGCTCGATGCGCTCCTCGGTCCGCCGCTTTATGCCGCCGCGGGCCTGCACGGCCTCGAATGGAGGCTCGCGACCGGCAAGACGCACCGTTCGGGTAGCCCTGCGGGCGCAAAGCGCATTCTCGCGGCCGTGGTCGAGCGATTCGGCGACGACCGGCGGCTGGTCATCGAGGACAAGGGCTCGGGCGTCGCCCTGCACTTTCGGCGCGCGCCGGAACGCGCGGCAGAATGCATCGCCTTCATGCGCGAGACCGTGACGTCGCAGGACTTCGAGGTCCTGCGCGGCCACGCCGTGGTGGAAGCGCGCCCGCGCGGCGTGCACAAGGGTGCCGCGCTCCGCGAGTTCTCGCGCCACCCGCCGTTCGCCGGGCGAAGCCCGGTCTATGTCGGCGACGATCGCACCGACGAGGACGGCTTCCGCGCCGCACTGGTGCAGGGCGGGCACGGCATCAAGGTCGGTCCCGAGCCCAGCGAAGCGCGTTACCGTCTCGCGTCGGTCGACGCCGTGCACCGGTGGCTCGCGGGGAGCCTCACGGCGCTCGAAACGAAGGCGGCGCCGTGAGCCGCGCCGCCTCGCTCGACCTCGGGGTAACGGGCAACTGCGTGATTTCCGCATTGATCGACCGCGAGGCTCGCGTCGTGTGGAGCTGCCTGCCGCGCTTCGACGGCGACCCGGTGTTCCATGCCCTGGTGGACGACGGCGCCGCGACGGGGCGCGGCGCATGGGCCATCGAGCTTGCCGGGCTCGAGCGCAGCGAGCAGGAATACGTCGGCAACACCGCCGTGCTCGTCACGCGCCTGTTCAGCTCGAACGGCTCGGCGATCGAGGTCACCGATTTCTGCCCGCGCTTCGAGCGTGGCGGGCGCATGTTCCGCCCGCAGACGATGGTGCGCCGCGTGCGCGCGATCGCAGGCAGCCCGCGCATCTGCGTCAGGCTCCGGCCCTCGTTCGGCTACGGCGCGCTGCGCCCCGAGATCACCCACGGCAGCAACCACATCCGCTACGTCAGTCCGGACCGGGTGCTGCGGCTGACGACGGATGCGCCCGTGAGCTACGTGCTCGCGGAGACGCCGTTCCTGCTGGAGTCCGAGGCGAGCTTCATTCTCGGCGCCGACGAGAGCCTTTCCGACGGCACCGGGGCGATGGCGCGCGCCTTCCAGGAAAGCACCGAGGCGCATTGGCGCCAGTGGACGCGCCGCCTCGCGATCCCGCCGGAATGGCAGGACGCCGTATTGCGCGCAGCCATCACGCTGAAGCTCTGCACGTTCGAGGAAACCGGCGCGATCGTCGCCGCCATGACGACGAGCATCCCGGAAGCGCCGGGCAGCGGCCGCAACTGGGACTACCGTTACTGCTGGCTGCGCGACGCGTTCTTCGTCGTGCGCGCGCTCAACTCGCTGTCCGAAGTCGACACCATGGAGCACTACCTGCGATACCTCGCCAACATCGTCGGCCAGGCGCCGGACGGGCACTTGCAGCCGGTGTACGGCATCGCACTGGAGCGCCGCCTCGACGAACACGAGGTGCCGACGCTCGGCGGGTACCGAGGCATGGGGCCGGTCCGCGTGGGCAACCAGGCTTTCGAGCATCACCAGCACGACGTCTATGGCAACGTCGTGCTCGCCGCCTCGCAGGCGTTCTTCGACCGGCGCCTCCTGCGGCCGCCCACTGCGCAGGACTTCACGCGCCTCGAGCGTGTCGGCGAGCAGGCTTACAAGGTCTATGCGACCCCCGACGCCAGCATGTGGGAGCTGCGCACGCGCGAGCGTGTGCACACGTCGTCCGCGCTGATGTGCTGGGCGGCCTGCGACCGGCTCGCGCGCATCGCCGGCCACCGCGCGCTGCCCGAGCGCGAGCGGCTGTGGCAGGACCGCGCTGCCGAGATCCGCGGCGCCATCGAGTCGCGCGCCTTCGACCCCGCACGCGGCAGCTTCATGGAGAGCTTCGGCGGTTCCGACGTCGAGGCGGGGCTCCTGCTGATGGCGGAAGTCGGCTTCCTGCCGCGCGGGGACCCGCGCTTCGCCGGCACGGTCGCCGCGATCGAGCAGCGCCTGCGGCGCGGACCGCACCTGTTCCGCTACGCCGCAGCCGACGACTTCGGCCTGCCGTCCACCGCGTTCAACATCTGCACCTTCTGGTACATCGACGCGCTGGCGCGCATCGGCCGCTCCGCAGAGGCTCGCGAGCTCTTCGAGCAGATGCTCGCGGGCCGGAACGCCGTCGGGCTTCTGTCGGAGGACATCGACCCGGCGAGCGGCGAGCACTGGGGCAACTACCCGCAGACCTACTCGCTGGTCGGTATCGTGAATGCCGCAATGCGTCTCTCGCGCGGCTGGGAGGCGTTCGCGTGAAGCGGCCGGGACGCCTGGTCGCGGTGTCCAATCGCGTCGGGCCGGTGCGCGGGGCCGCGGCTGCGGGGGGACTCGCCGTCGGTCTCGTGGACGCCCTGCGCGAGTACGGCGGGCTCTGGTTCGGCTGGAGCGGGCGCACGGCCCCGGCGGGGCGGGCGCGCCTGCAAACCGAGGATGCCGGGGGCCTCACGATGGCGACGCTCGACCTCAGCCAGCACGAGCTCGAAGGCTTTTACAACGGCTTCTGCAACAACTGCCTGTGGCCGCTCCTGCACTTTCGCATCGACCTCACGCGATTCGAGCGCCCGGAATTCGAGAGCTACCGCAGCGTCAACAGCCGCTTCGCGCACGCGCTCGCGAAGCTGCTGAAGCCGCGACGACGCCATCTGGGTGCACGACTTCCATCTCATGACGCTGGCGGAGGAACTGCGCCGGCGCGGCGCGCGCCAGCGCATCGGATTCTTCCTGCACACGCCGTTCCCGCCCACCGAGATCCTGACCACGCTGCCGGTGCACGAGGCGCTGACCCGCGCGCTCTTCGACTACGACCTGCTCGGCTTCCAGACCGACGAGGACCTCGAGCGTTTCTGCAACCATATCGTGCGCGCCTACCGCGGGCGCGCGCGCGGCGACACGGTGAGCGCCTTCGGCCGCGAGGTCCGGGTCGGCGCATTCCCGATCGGCATCGACGTGGAGCAATTTCACCGCTACGCATTCACCGCGCCGGGCAGCCGCGAGTTCGCGCGCATGCGCCGCGTGCTGCGCGGCCGCGACCAGTTCATCGGCGTGGACCGGCTCGACTACAGCAAGGGGCTGCTGCGGCGGATGGACGCCTTCGGCCGCTACCTCGAGAAGCACCCGCGGGCCCACGGCAAGGTCATCCTGCTGCAGGTGGCGCCGGTGAGCCGCGGCAGCATCGAGTCGTACCGGAACTTCCGGCAGGAACTCGACGGCGAGGCCGCGCGCGTGAACGGGCGATTCTCGCGCTTCGACTGGACGCCGGTGCACTACCTCAACCGGGCGCTGCCGCGCCGCACGCTGGCGGGCCTGTACCGGGCGAGCCGGGTGGGCATCGTGACGCCGATGCGGGACGGCATGAACCTGGTCGCGATGGAATACGTGGCGGCCCAGGACCCGGCCGACCCGGGCGTGCTCGTGCTGTCGCGGTTCGCCGGCGCGGCGCAGTACCTGCGCGAGGCGCTGCTCGTGAACCCGTATGATGGCGAGGAGAGCGCCGAAGCCATGCACCTCGCCCGCGAAATGCGCATCCAGGAACGCCGGCGCCGGCACGAAGCGCTGATGCGGCGCATCCGCCTGCACGACGTCGGCCGCTGGCGCCGTGAATTCATCTCCGCGCTTCGGGACGCGCCCGCCTGGCGCAAGGTCGTCCGGAAGCCGCGATGATCCTGGTCGGCGACGTCGGCGGAACGCGCACGCGCCTTGCGCTGGCCGAAAAGGCGCACGACGGCTGGCGGATCACGCGCGTCGAGGAACGCTTGACCGCGCGCGACATCCTGGCGGCGGTCGCGGCCTACGCGCAGAAGGCAGGGCCGGTCCGGAGCGCGGCGTTCAGCGGCGCGGGAATAGTGGCCGACGACGGCAGCATCCGGCTCACAAACGTTGACGTGCTGCTCGAGCCCGCCGCGCTCGCGCATGCGGCCCGCGTCGAGCGTGCCGTGGTGGTGAACGACTTCGGCGCGGTCGCGGAATCGATCCCGCACCTGACCGCGCAATCGCTCGTGGCCCTGGGCGGCGGCGGCGCGCGCGTCGCGGGCATGCCGGTGGCCGTACTCGGTCCCGGCACCGGGCTCGGCATGGCGTTCGGCACCCCGGCGCCGGGTGGCTGGGCCGCGATCGCGGGGGAAGGCGGGCACGTGGACCTCGCGCCGGTGGACGACGAAGAGCTCGAGACCTGGCAGCGGCTGCGCCGCGCGCACGGCCGCGTGTCGGCGGAGACGGTGCTGAGCGGGCCCGGCCTCGAGCGGCTCTACGCGGCGATCGCCGGTGGCGCCACGCTCGGCGCTGCCGAGATCGACGCGGCCGCCTGGCGCGGCGAGCCCGAGGCGGTGCGCGCGCACGCGCTGTTCACGCGCTGGCTCGGCCGGGTGGCCGGCAATCTCGCCCTGGTGGCCGGCGCGCGCGGCGGCGTGTTCCTCGCCGGCGGCATCCTGCCGCGCTGGGCGGCGCGCTTCGACGTCGCGGAATTCCGTCGCGGCTTCGAGGACAAGGCGCCCTATGCACGCTGGCTCGCGGGCATCCCGACGTTTCTCGTGACGCATCCGCAGCCCGGCCTCGTCGGTCTCGCCGCGCTGGCGGACAGGGGCCAATGAGTGCGCCCGAGACGATCGTCGCGCCGGCGACGCCGCCGGGCCGCGGCGGCATCGGCATCGTGCGCGTCTCGGGGCCGGGCACGCGCCGCGTCGCGACGGCCGTGCTGGGCCGCCTGCCCGCGCCACGCCACGCGACCGTTTCCGTCTTCGCGGACTCCGGCGGGCACACCATCGACGTCGGGCTCGCGCTTTACTTCCCGGCGCCGGATTCGTTCACCGGCGAAGACGTGCTGGAACTGCACGGGCACGGCGGGCCGGTGGTCATGGACCTGCTCGTCGCGCGCGCCATCGAGCTCGGCGCGCGGCTCGCGCGGCCGGGCGAATTCTCCGAGCGCGCCTTTCACAACGGCAAGCTCGACCTCGTGCAGGCCGAGGCGATCGCGGACCTGATATCGGCGGGCTCCGCCGAAGCCGCGCGCGCGGCGCTGCGCTCCCTCTCCGGCGTGTTTTCGGGCGAAGTCCACGCGCTCGCCGCGAAGGTCATGGAGCTTCGCGCCTACGTGGAAGCGGCGATCGACTTTCCCGACGAGGACGCCGAGTTCCTCGAAGCGCCCGAGGTGCGCGAGCGGCTCACGGACATCGGCGAGCGGTTCGCCGCGATCGCGGAGACCGTGCGGCAGGGGCGGGCGTTGCGCGACGGCCTGCACGTCGTCATCGCGGGCCGCCCGAACGCCGGCAAGTCGAGCCTCTTGAACGCGCTCGCGGGCTTCGACGCCGCCATCGTCACCGAGATTCCCGGCACGACCCGCGACCTCCTGCGCGAGCGCATCCACGTCGATGGGCTGCCGATCCACGTGGTCGATACCGCGGGCCTGCGCGACACGGACGACGTCATCGAGATCGAGGGCCTGCGGCGCGCGCGCATGGAGATGAACAATGCGGATCTCGTGCTGTACGTGGTGGACGCGACGCGTGGCTTTGCGCCGGGCGAAGTCGCGACCCTGCCCGCCGGCGCGGCGACGCTGGTCGTCTGGAACAAGATCGACCTCCCGGATGCGCAGCTCGCCCCGGCGCTCGACGACCGGCCGGTCGTCGCGGTGTCGTCTCTGACCGGCGCGGGCCTGCCGCTCCTTCGCGAGCAGTTGAAGTCCGCGGCGGGCTACCAGTCGGACAGCGGAGCCTGGTCGGCGCGGCGCCGGCACCTCGACGCGCTCGCGCGCGCGCAGAGCCTGTTCGAAGTCGCCGAGGGGCGGCTCGCGGAGCGCGCGTCGTTCGAGCTGGTGGCGGAGGAACTCCGCCAGGCGCACCAGGCGCTCGGCGAGGTGACCGGAGATACCTCCAGCGACGCAATCCTGGGTGCTGTGTTCGCAACCTTTTGTATTGGCAAGTGATCTTGAGTAGTCTACATATGAAGTAGATGTTGATAAAAGAGCACCCATGGAGTATATTGGCACCCGGAGTTTGTCAACATGAACGTTCACGTCCAGCAGCAGACAGTCCCGGCGATGGCGCAAAGGGATCTTTCGGGTCCCGCCTTGCGCGCATTCTTCAACATCGCCTCGGCCTGGACCTTGAGCGTCAAGCAGCAGCGCACGCTGCTGGGCAATCCGCCGAGCTCCACGTTCTTCAAGTGGAAGCGGGAACTCTCTGGAAGCCTGCCGAGGGATGTCCTCGAGCGCATCAGCTACGTGCTCGGAATCTACAAGGCCTTGCAGATCCTCATTCCGGATGCGAAACGAGCAGACTCGTGGATCTCGAGTCCGAACACGGCTCCCGTGTTCGGTGGCGACAGTGCGCTCGATCGAATGCTGGGCGGAAACGTAGGCGACCTCTACGCCGTGCGACAGTACCTGGACGCACAGCGCGGGTAGCTTGATCGACCCTGCTTCCGTTCCGACTGCGGACATCGACTGGCGACCCGCCCATCGGATCGTCGCAAGCCGCTTTCCGCCAGTCGGGCCTTGGGACCGCATCGCGAAGCCCGAAGATTTCGAGGCCCTGGCCGCGATCGAAGGCCTGACGAATGCGCGCATCCGCGAAGAGATGGGCGCCCTTTCGCTGATTCCCCGGGAACGAAGGGTCGCCGGACCCGGCAGCACGCCCATCATGGCGGCGTTCACGCATCTCAATCCGGAAGGTTCCCGCTTCTCCGACGGAAGCTTTGGCGTCCTTTACGTCAGCGCAGGCATCGAGACGGCGATCAGGGAAACCGTCTTTCACCGGGAGCGATTCCTGGAGCGGACGAAGCAGCCGCCGCTGCAGCTTCAGATGCGCCGCTACGTCACCGCCGTGGGGAGGCGGCTCCTCGATGCCAGGGGCGGGTTCCCGGAGCTGCATGATCCAAATGACTACGCCTCGAGCCAGCGGTTCGCGACAAAGATTCGGGCAGCCGAAGCCGACGGAGTCGCGTACGACAGCGTTCGTCACCGCGGTGGCCACTGCGCCGCCGTGTTCTGGCCGGACTGCGTCGCTCCCTTCGTGCAGGCAACGCACTATTCCTACGTCTGGGATGGAAACTCGATCACGGACGTCATTGAACTGACGCAAGTCACCCTTTAGCCCGCCGCTCCCGCAAAGCGACCCGGGGGCCGGAAATGGCACCGTTTCGTCACCGGCCCCCGACTGACGCAGTGACCGCCCGTCCCTAGCATGACCTCCGACCCTGCAACTGGCTTGGGAGATCCGCTGATCACATGGGCAAGAACGACACACTGCGCGCATCCATCATCGCGGCACTCGCAATGCCGCTCGCCGCGCAGGCACAGGAAGTCTCGAACGAGGAGCTGCTGAAGCGCCTCGAGGAACAGGAACAAAAAGTCCTCGTGCTCGAACGCAAGCTCGAGATCCAAGACGAGGCCGCGGAGTCCGCGAAGTCGTCGACCGCGACCGTCAGCGCCGGGCCCCAGGGCTTCGTCCTGCGTTCCGCGGACGGCAAGAACCAGTTGCGCCTGCGCGGCACGCTGCACCTCGACGGCCGCTACCTGCCGGACGACGACGCCGGCGTCATCGACACGTTCCAGGCCACCCGCGTGCGCCCGACTTTCGAAGGCACGCTCGGCGGCATCTACGACTTCCGGTTCATGCCGGACTTCGGCCAGGGACGCACCGTGATCCAGGACGCCTACGTGAAGGCGAACTTTCATCCGGCCGCGCAGCTGACCGTCGGCAAGTTCAAGTCGCCGGTCGGCCTCGAGCGCCTGCAAAGCTCGAATGACCTCCGCTGGGTGCAACGCGCCTTCCCGACGGCCCTGGTCCCGAACCGCGACATCGGCCTGCAGCTCGGCGGCGACTTCGGCGACGGGCGCTTCTCGTACCAGGCCGCCTTCCTGAACGGCTCGAACGACGGCTCGAGCAGCGAAACCTTTACGGATACGGACATCAACGACGACAAGGAGTACGCCCTGCGCCTGTTCACGCAGCCGTTCGCGGAGAGCGACAGCTTCGCGCTGCGCGGGCTCGGATTCGGCATCGCGGGCACGTACACGGACCAGGCCGGCGACGCGATACAGCCGCTGCTGCCGTCGTTCCGCTCACCGGGCCAGGCGACGTTCTTCCGTTACCGCGCAGCCGGCACCACGGCCGGGACGATCGCGGACGGAGAGCGAACGCGCATCGCGCCGCAGTTCCACTACTACGCGGGCAGCCTCGGCCTCATCGGCGAGTACACGGAAGTCTCGCAGGACGTCTCGCGCGTCGTGGCGGCGGGCAACCGCACGGGCACGGTGGACACGGACGCCTGGCAACTCGCGGCCTCGTACTTCCTGACCGGGGAAGAAGCGGCGTTCCGCGGCTTCAAGCCCAAGACGACGTTCTCGCGCTCCGAGGGTACTCGGGGCGCGTTCGAGGTCGTCGCGCGCGTGCAGTCGCTGTCCGTCAGCGACGACGCCTTCGACGGCGGCGCGGATTCTTTCGCGGATCCGCTTGCGGCAGCACGGAAGGCCGACTCCTGGGGCATTGGCCTAAACTGGTACCTGAACCAGAACATCAAGTGGCTGCTCGACTACGAGCACACGACCTTCGAGGGCGGCGCCCCGGCCGGCGACCGCGAAGACGAGGACGCCATCCAGCTGCGCCTCGCACTCGGTTTCTGAGAAGAGGAGACAAGCAACCATGAAGTCCAGGAATCCATGGGCCCGGATCGTCAGCGTCGTCGCAGGCGCCGCGCTCATGACAGGCCTTGCTGTTGCGACGACGGCGACCGCCGCCGACACCGTGCTGCTCAACGTGTCCTATGACCCGACGCGCGAGCTGTACAGCGACTACAACAAGGTCTTCACCGCCTGGTGGAAGAAAAAGACGGGCAAGGACGTTTCCGTCCGCCAGTCGCACGGCGGCTCGGGCAAGCAGGCGCGCACGGTCATCGACGGCCTGCAGGCCGACGTGGTGACGCTTGCGCTCGCCTATGACATCGACGCGCTGGTGAAACAGGGCAAGCTGCTGCCGGCCAACTGGCAGGAGCGGCTTCCGAACAACAGCTCGCCCTACACGTCGACCATCGTGTTCCTGGTCCGCAAGGGCAACCCCAAGAAGATCAAGGACTGGGGCGACCTCGCGAGGCCCGGCGTCTCCGTGATCACGCCGAACCCGAAGACTTCGGGCGGCGCGCGCTGGAACTACGTCGCGGGCTATGCCTGGGCTCTCAGGCAACCGGGCGGCAACGAGAAGACGGCGGAGGCGTACCTGGCGAAGCTGTACAAGAACGTGCCGGTGCTCGACACGGGCGCGCGCGGCTCGCTCACGACCTTCGCCCAGCGCGGCATCGGCGACGTATTCATCTCATGGGAAAACGAGGCGCACCTCGCGTCCAAGGAACTCGGCGAGGGCAAGTTCGACATCGTCATTCCCTCGATCAGCATCCTGGCCGAGCCGCCGGTCGCGATCGTCGACCGCAATACGCTGCGCCGCAAGACGACCGACGTCGCTCGCGCCTACCTCGAGCACCTGTACTCGCCGGAGGCCCAGGAGATCATCGCGAAGCACTACTACCGTCCGCGGAACGAGGCCGTGCTCAAGAAGTACGCGAAGCTCTTCCCCGACGTGAAGATGGTGACGATCAGGGACTTCGGCGGCTGGAACAAGGTGCAGGACGTCCACTTCAAGGACGGCGGCGTGTTCGACCGCATCTACGCGAAGAAATAGGAGCGTCCCCTTCTACGCCTTCAGGCGGTAGCCAACGCCGGACTCGGTGTGCAGCAGGTCGGCTGCGGCGGGATCCCTCTCGAGCTTCTGCCGCAGCCGATGCACGAGCTGCTTCAGGAGCTGGCGGTCGCCGCTGCCGCGATGGCCCCACACGTGGGCCAGCAGCCGTTCCGCGGACACTACGTGCCCCGCCTGGGCGACGAGGATCTGCAGCAGCCGTGTCTCGAGACGCGTGAGCCGAAGCGGCGCGCCGCCGTCGATCGAGATCGTGTGCGCCTCGAGGTCGAGGGAGACGCGCCCGGACGCAACGACGTCACCCTGCTCGATGCCCGCGCGGCGCAGGAGCGCCTTGACGCGCGCGAGCAAGGTGCGCGGGCTGAAGGGCTTCGTCAAATAATCGTCCGCACCGAGCTCGAGCGCCCGGACCAGGTCTTCCTCGTCGCCGCGCGCGGTCAGCATCATGACCGGCACCTCGGACTGTGCCCGGATCGCCTTGCACACGTCGAAGCCGCTGCCCGACGGCAGGTTGATGTCGAGGATGACGAGATCGGGGACCTCCGCCTCGAATACCCGTAGCGCTTCGCCGGTGTCCGCGGCCTTGACCACGGCGTAACCTGCGTTCGTCAGCGAGAAAGCGACCAGCGCCAGCAGGTCCGGATCGTCGTCGACGACGAGGAGCTTCACGCGGCCGCCGCTGCGATCGGGAGCCGGACGGTGAAGCGCGTGCTACCCGCCGCCGTGCGGGCCGCGCCCACCTCGCCGCCGTGGCGCTCGACGATCGACTTGACGATCCAGAGTCCGAGACCGAGGCCACGCGGATCGGGCTCGCTGTCCGCGGCGCGGTAGAAGCGCTCGAAGATCGAGGTGCCCTCGAGCTCCGGCGCGCCCGGGCCCGCGTCCTCCACCCACAACTCGACCTGGCCGTCCTTCTGCGCCGCGCCGACGGTGATCTCGCTGTCCTCGGGGGCGTACTTGTTCGCGTTGGCAAGCAGGTTGGTGACGACCTGCGTCAGGCGCGGCGCATCGCCGTTGACCTGCGGCAGGTCGCCCGGGATTGCGACGCGCAGCACCTGGCGGCGCTGCGTGAGGAGCCCTCCCATCAAATCCTCGGCGTCCTCGACCACCTGCGCGAGCGAGACGCTCTGGTGGCGGATGCCGAGCTGGCCCGACTCGATGCGGACGCTTTCCAGCAGGTTGTCGATCAGGCGCGTCAGCCGCAGGGTGCCGCGCTGCAGGGAATTCAGCAGCTCGCCGAGCCGTTCGCGCGGCATGCCGTCGAGGTTGTCGAGCATGAGCTCGACCGAGGCGAGCTGCGCGGACAGCGGCGTGCGGAACTCGTGGGAGATGTTCGCGAGCACCGAGTCGCGCGCGCGGCGCACGGCTTCGAGCTCCGTCTCGTCGCGCATCACCTGCACCTGCAGGCCGGCAACCGGCCCCGCGCTCGTGATGACGACGGTGCGCGGCACGCCGCCCGCCGTCAGGTATTCGGTGGACTGCGCCTTGCCGTCGTCGCGCGCGCTGTAGATCGGGCAGGCGAAGTCGCAGGGTCGCCGGCCGTCGATGTCGCGCGGTTTCAGCACGTCGCCGCAGAACTTGCCGATCAGCTCCGCAGGCAGCGCGCCGAGCATCTTCGCGGCCTGCGGATTGAGGTAGCGGATGCGGCGGTCGGCATCGACGGCGTACACGCCCTCGACCACGCCCTGCAGCACGGCCTGGGCCTGGGCCTCGCTCTGCCGCAGCGTCGTGGTGAGGTCGAGCAGGTTCCCGCGCATGTCGTCCATCGTGCGCGCGAGCGCTTCGACCTCCTGCGTGCCCTGGGCCGGGATCGAGGAGGAGAAATCGCCCTGGCCGAGGCGTTCCGCGGAGTCCGCGAGCGCCTGGATCGGCGCGCCGATGCGCCGTGCCAGCAGGAGCGAGGCGAAGAGCGCGGCGCCCGCGAGCAGGATCGCGACGAGGGCGAGCCGCCGCACGAAGCTCGAGACCGCGCCGGTGCCGGCGGTGGCCGGCAGCCGCGCCTCGATCAGGAGGATCGCCTCGCCCGTCGACGCAAAGACCGGCAGGCTCGCCGCGAACTCGCGCCGCGGCGGGACTTCCGTGACCGCGATCGTGCCGGTCGCGAGCGCTTCCGAATGCACGTCCCGGTACGCGGGATCGATGGAGTCGAGCCAGGCGGTCATGGGCAGCAGGCGGATCTCGACGCCCACCTGGCGTGAGAGCTCGGCGGCGAGGCGATCGTCGAGCCGGCGGATCGCCACGACCTGGCCGCCGGGAAATCCGGGGATGGCGACCAAGGCGCCGAGCGGCCCGCGCTCGCCGCTCGCGATCAGGAACGACTCGCCCTGTTCCGCGGCGGCCTCGAGGGCCCCCGGCCAGTCCGGGGCCTCGCCCGCGGAGACGACCAGTTGCGTGCCGCTGAATATGCCGCAGGCGTCGAGCCCGGCGGTGTCGCAGAACCGGCGCAGGAAGAGCTGCAACTGCACGGCGTTGGCCTCGCGCAGCAGGCGCGAGAGCGTCGGCCGCCCGGCCAGCAGGCGGGCGGAGGTGACGGTTTCCTCGCCGACCCGGCGGATCTCGTAGCGTGCCTGGTGCGCGGCGGCGCTCACCTGGGAAAGAGCCTGTTCCGCGGCCTGGCCGCGCAGCAGCCCGAGCGAGGTGAGCGCGATCGCCACGATCGCGAACAGCACGAGGCCCGAGATCGTGAAGAGCAGGAGGCGCTCGAGCGAGCGCGGCCGCGCCAGAAGGCGCGTGAGGCCCGCCTTGGCTTGTCTCGCGAGCCGCAGCGAGGCGGCCTTCAGCTTCCGCAACAGCGGGTGCACCCTCAGTGCCCTCCAGACCCGGAGCGCCATTCAACCAGAGTCTTGGCCACGAGGGTGAGGATCGCCAGCATCGCGAGGAGCGACGCCACCGCGAAGGCGGCGACGAAGTTGTACTCGTTGTAGAGGATCTCGACCTGCAACGGCATCGTGTTGGTGACGCCGCGGATGTGGCCCGAGACCACGGAAACGGCGCCGAACTCGCCCATCACCCGCGCGTTGCAGAGGATCACGCCGTACAGCAGGCCCCAGCGGATCTTCGGCAGCGTGATGCGGATGAAGGTAGTCCAGGGCCGCGCGCCGAGCGACAGCGCCGCGATCTCCTCGTCGCTGCCCTGCTGCTGCATCAGCGGGATCAGCTCGCGCGCGACGTAGGGGAAGGAGATGAAGATCGTCGCGAGCACGATGCCCGGCACCGCGAAGATGACCTGGACGTCGCGGTCGAGCAGCCATTCGCCGAACCAGCCCTGCGTGCCGAACAGGAACACCAGCACGAGGCCCGCGATGACCGGCGACACCGCGAACGGCAGGTCGATCAGCGTCACCAGCAGGCTCTTGCCGCGGAACTCGAAGCGCGCGATCGCCCAGGCCGCGCAGATGCCGAAGACGGTGTTGACGGGCACGACGATGGCGGCCGTCAGCAGCGTCAGCTTGATCGACGAGACCGTATCGGGGTCCAGCAGGCTCGTGAACCATTCGCCGAAGCCCTTCGCGAGCGCCTGCACGAGCACGGCGCCGAGCGGCGCGAGCAGGAGGAGCCCGAGGAAACCGACGGAGACCGCGATGCAGCGCGGCGCGCGTGGCGCGCTCGGCGCGCGTCATGGGCCGGACTTCGGCGGCGACGCTCGCTTCGGCGGCCATCAGCGCGCCAGCCCGATGCCCATCCGGCGCTGGCCCCACTGCTGGACCAGGTTGATCGCGAGCAGCATCACGAAGGACATCGCCAGCATGAAGAAGCCGAGCGCGGCAGCGCCGTGCGTAGTCGTACTGCTCGAGCTTGATCACGATCAGGAGCGGCGTGATCTCGGTCTTGAGCGGCAGGTTGCCCGAGATGAACACCACCGAGCCGTACTCGCCGATCCCGCGCGCGAAGGCGAGCGTGAAGCCGGTCGCGAGCGCCGGCAGCACGGTCGGCAGGATGATGCGGCGGAACACGTGGAAGCCGCCGGCGCCGAGCGACTCCGCGGCGTCCTCGAGGTCCTTGCGCACCTCGATCAACGCCGGCTGCACGGAGCGCACCACGAAGGGCAGGCCGATGAGCACCAGTGCGACCACCACGCCGAGCCAGGTGTACGCCACCTGGATGCCGGCCTGCGCCAGTTTCAGTCCGAGCCAGCCGGTCGGCGAGAACACGGTCGCGAGGGCGATGCCGGAGACCGCGGTCGGCAGCGCGAAGGGCAGGTCGATCATGGTGTCGAGCAGGCGCCGGCCCGGAAAGTCGTAGCGGACCAGCGACCAGGCGACGATGAAGCCGAACACCGCGTTGATCGCCGCGGCGAGCGCGGCCGCGCCGAAGGACAGCCGATACGAGGCGACCGCGCGCTCGTCGAGGAGCATCGCGAGAAGCTCTGATGGCGGGATGCCGAGCGCCCGGATCACCATCGCGCCGAGCGGCAGCAGGATGATCGCGCTCAGGAAGAACGTGGTGAAGCCGAACGTGAGCCCGAAGCCGGGCAGGACGTTCGGCGCGGCGATGCGACCCGCGGCCATGCTCAGCCCGCCCCGTCCGGCGCGCGCACGATCAGGACCGGCCGCAGCTTCGGGCCCTCGAGGAGCGTCGCGAGCCGCGCGGTTTCGGAGGCCTCCAGGGAATCGAGCCCGAGCACGAGCATCGAGCTCGGATCCGCCGCGAGCTCGCGCTCGATCTCCGTGTCCACGTCCCCGAAGCGCAGCTCGGTGCGCAGGTCGAGGCCGTGCTCGGTCAGCGCGCGGGAACGGGCGTCGAGCAGGAGCCGCAGGCGCGACGCGCGCTCGCGCTCGGGCGTCGCGGCCTCGTGTACGGCGAGCAGCACGGATTCGGCCGGGATGTGGCGCAGCAGGCTCGCGGCGACGCCGAGCGCGCCGACGCCGGCTTCCGCGCCCGGCAGCACGACGATGCGCGTCGGCAGCACGGCGCCGGCCGGCAGCACGAGGACCTGCGAGGCGCCGTGCGCCAGGTTCCACTGCGCGGTGGCGCTCGCGCCGGGACCCGCGGCCAGCACCGGCATGCCGGGCGGGGCGCTGGACGTGCGCGTCGTGCGCGTGGTGATGCGGGTCTGCATGCGCCCGGCGAGCGTCAAGAGCAGCGGCGTGTCGCGCAGCTGCTCCGCCGCCGCCTGCTCGCGCGCGACGACGGTGAAGCTCGAGATCGGGGTCGGCAGGCTGTGGATGCGCCGTGCGCTCACCGTGACCTGCTGTCCCACTGCGAGTGGGTTGGCACGTTGCTCCGGGAAGGTGCGCGTGGCGTCCAGCAGCCAGCCGCTGCCGTCGGCGCCCTCGCGGTCGGGCGTCGCGGGCACCGGCCCTTCCATCGGCATGCGCACGCGCAGGCGCTCGGTCGCGCCGGCGAACTGCAGTTCCTGCACCACGCCGCTGCCGACGGGCGTGAGGCCGCCCGGCGCAGCGCCGGTGGTGAGCTCGACTTCCTCGGGCCGGATCACCGCGACGATCTCGCGCGGCGTCACCTTCTCGGCGCCGGGGCGGTCGAATCCGAGCCGGTGGCCGCGGCGATATCCGAGCAGGAGGTTCGCGGCGCCGAGGAAGGTCGCCACGAACCGCGTGCGCGGCCGGGCATAGAGCTCGTCGGGGCTGCCGACCTCGAGCAGGCGACCCTGGTGCATCACGCCGATGCGGTCGGCCATCGCAAATGCCTCGTCCTGGTCGTGCGTGACGAGGATGGTGGTGACGCCGAGCTCCTGCTGGATGCGGCGGATCGTGCGGCGCAGCTCCTCGCGGATCTTGGCGTCGAGCGCACCGAAGGGCTCGTCGAGCAGCAGCACTTCGGGGCGGTGGGCGAGCGCGCGCGCCACCGCGACGCGCTGCTGCTGGCCGCCGGAGAGCTGGGTCGGCAGGCGCTCGTCCATGCCCTCGAGCGCGACCAGCTTGAGGAGCTCCCGGCGCCGGGACAGGCGGTCGGCGCGCTTCATGCGGCGGACGCGCAGCGCGAACTCGACGTTGTCCGCGACGCTCATGTGGCGGAACAGCGCGTAGTGCTGGAACACGAAGCCGACGCCGCGGTCGCGCGCCACGACACCGGTGACGTCGCGCCCGTGCAGGGACACGCGGCCGTGGTCGATCTCGACCAGGCCCGCGATCGCGCGCAGGAGCGTGCTCTTGCCGCTGCCCGAAGGGCCGAGCAGCACGAGGAACTCGCCCTGCTGGATCTCGATCGAGACGTCGTTGACGACCGGCTGCGATTGATACCGCTTGGTCACCTGGTCGAGTGCGATGGACATTGGACAGAACCTGCTGGCGCAGCGGGGCGAATGCGGCAAAGGCTATTGTGCGGCCGGTTCCGGGGTCAGTCGCGGAGCGGTGACAAGTCGGTGACGGACGCCCGCTTTGCAACCCCTGTCCCAGGATTCAATTCCCCGTGAGGGTCTGGGCTATGATTGCGCGCGGCGTCCTGTCGGACGCCCATTACTTGGGGGGTCGGGCATGAATGGTTCCAGGATGGCGGCGAAGGCCGTCGCGGGTCTTGTCGTATCGGTTCTGGGCCTTGCGGTCTTCGCCCAGGAAGCCCACCCACCGGCAGAGTCGCTGTCGGGCGCCTTCCCCAAGAAGAGTTATTCGCCCCACGCGGGACGCAATTTCCCGACGCGGCCGTTCTTCGGCGACACCCATGTCCATACCGGCGCTTCGATGGACGCCGGCGCCTTCGGCGCGCGCCTGGGCCCGGCCGATGCCTTCCGGTTTCGCGCAGCGGCGAGGAAGTCACGGCGGCGAACGGCATGCGCGTGAAGCTCGCCCGCCCGCTCGATTTCATCGTGGTCGCCGACCACTCCGACAACATGGGCTTCTTCCCCAAGCTGTTCGCGGGGGATCCCGCGTACCTCGCGGACCCGACCGGCAAGCGCTGGTATGACGACGTCCAGAAGGGCGGTGAGGCGGCCGTGAAGGTCGCGATGGAGGTGATCGACTCCTTCTCGAAGGGCACCTTCCCGCCGGCGCTGGCTTCGCTGCCTGGCACGCCGACGTATCGCGGCGCCTGGGACGTCGTCCTGAAGGCGGCGGAAGCCTACAACCAGCCGGGCCAGTTCACGGCCTTCATCGGCTTCGAATGGACCTCCAACACCGGCGGCAACAACCTGCACCGCGTCGTGGTGTTCCGCGACGACGCGGACAAGGCCGGACGGGTCGAGCCTTACACGACGATCCGCCCGGTCGGCAGCGACGATCCGAAGGACCTGTGGAACCTACCTGCAGGCCTACGAGGACAAGACCGGCGGCAAGGTCCTCGCGATCGCGCACAACGGCAACCTGTCGAACGGCATCATGTTCCCGGAAGTCGACTCCTTCACCGGCCAGCCGATCACCAAGGAATACGCCGAGACGCGCGCGCGCTGGGAGCCCGTCTACGAGGTCACCCAGATGAAGGGTGACGGCGAGGCGCATCCGTTCCTGTCGCCCAACGACGAGTTGGCCGGCTACGAGATCTGGGACAAGTTCAACCTGAACATGAGCGTCCCGAAAGAAAACTCGATGCTGCAGTTCGAGTACGCGCGCACCGCGCTGCAGGTCGGGATGCAGCTCGAGGCGAAGCTCGGCACCAATCCCTACAAGTTCGGGATGATCGGCTCGACCGACACGCACACGGGCCTTGCGACCGCGGACGAGGACAACTTCTTCGGCAAGCACGCCGGCACCGAGCCGAATGCCAAGCGCATGGAGCACCCGGTCGGCTGCTTCGGCGACAACTGCATCCTCGGCTGGTCGCAGGCGGCTTCCGGCTATGCAGCCGTCTGGGCGACGGAAAACACGCGCGAGGCGATCTTCGACGCCATGGAGCGCAAGGAAACCTATGCGACCACCGGCCCGCGCATGGTCGTGCGCTTCTTCGGCGGCTGGGACTTTGCCGCCGCGGATGCCGCAAACCGCCTGCCGGCCGACGTCGGCTATGCGAAAGGCGTGCCGATGGGCGGCGACCTGAAGGCCGCGCCATCCGGCAAGGCGCCGACATTCCTCGTCGGCGCGATGAAGGATCCCCTGTCCGGCAACCTCGACCGCGTGCAGATCGTGAAGGGCTGGGTCGATGCCGAGCGGCGCGCGCCAGGAGAAGGTGTACGACGTCGCCTGGTCCGGGAACCGCAAGCCGGGCGCCAACGGCAAGCTGCCGGCGGTCGGCAACACGGTGGACGTCGCGAATGCGACCTGGACCAACACGATCGGCGCCTCGGAACTGATCACGGTGTGGAAGGACCCGGACTTCGACCCGAAGTTGCGCGCTGCGTACTACGTACGCGTCATCGAGATCCCGACGCCTCGCTGGACGGCCTACGACGCGGAAATTCTTCGGCGGGAAGGCGGACGCCAAGATCCCAATGACGACCCAGGAGCGGGCCTACACCTCGCCGATCTGGTACACGCCCTGAGGCCGTGCGGCCGGAGCGCTACTTGACCGTGTAGCCGCGGCCCTCGAGGCAGGCGCCCATGCCGCGCTTGAAGGTGTCGAGCTGCTGCTGCCCGGCGGCTTTCGCCGCGTCGGCGTTCGCAGCGGTCGTCTCGGAGGCCTTCTCTTCCTGAGCCCGCCGATTCTTGCGCGCCTGATGGCCGCCCGCAACCACGCCTGCCGCGGCGCCGACCGCCGCGCCTTCACTCGCGTCGTCGTTCGCGACCTCGCCGATCACGGCACCGGCCGCGGCGCCGCGCGCCGCGCCCTTGACGCGCTCGCCTCCGGCGCCCTGTTTTTCCGCCGGTGCGGCGGGCGCCGGGGCCGGCGCGGGTGCGGCCGGGTCGATGCCGGACTGGGTCTTCGACCAGCCGTAGCACTCGGTTTCGTCCTTTGACTGCTGGGCGGCGTCCTGTCCTTTCGACGCATAGACGAAGAGGCCGACCGAGGACGCCGGCGATGCAGCAGGGGCTGGCGCGGGCGCCTGGGCAACGGCGATGCCAGTGCAGCCGACCGCCAGCAGTACGCTCCGGGTGATGTTGCGAGCCACGGCCTTCATGATGTGTCTCCGAATCTTGCGTGCCTGCCGGTCATCGTAGCAGGCTCGTGCCCCCGGACGAGGAATTCACCGATGTCACACGCCCGCCGACTTCTCCTTTTGGGGTTCTTCGCCATCGTTGCCGGCCGGGCCGCCGCGGACGAGGCGCAGGCGATGGCTGCTGCCGAAAGGCATGTCGCCGCCCACGAGGAAGCGATCGTCGGCGAGCTGCGCGAGCTGGTCGCCTTGCCGAACGTCGCGACGAGCGAGGCGGACATCCGCACGAACGCAGACCTCCTGGTGCGGATGCTCGGGAAACGCGGCATCGCCGCGCGTCTCCTCGAGACACCCGGCGCGCCCGTGGCGGTCTACGGCGAACGGCTGGTGCCGGGTGCGAAGCGCACGCTCCTGTTCTACGCGCATTTCGACGGCCAGCCGGTCGCGCCGGAAAGCGCGTGGAAGACGCCGCCATTCGAACCCGTGCTGCGCGCGGGCCGCGCCGAGGACGGGGCGCCGGTGATTCCATGGGCCGAGGCGAAGTTTCCGTTGCCCGACGAGGCGCGCATCTACGGGCGCTCGTCGAGCGACGACAAGGGCCCGATCGTCGCCATGCTCGCGGCCCTCGAGGCGCTCGATGCCGCGAAGATCCCGCTCTCCGCGAACCTGAAGCTCTTCCTCGAGGGCGAGGAGGAAGCGGGCTCGCCGAACCTTGCGCGCACGCTCGCGACGCACCGCGGCCTGCTCGGCTCCGACCTCTGGGTATTTGGCGACGGCCCGATCGACCCGCGGGGCCTGCCGCGCGTGTCGCTCGGCGTGCGCGGCGTCATGGGCTTCCGCCTGACCGTGTACGGGCCGGCGACGAGCCTGCATTCCGGCCACTACGGCAACGTCGCGCCGAACCCGGGCGCGCGCCTCGCCGCGCTGATCGCCTCGATGCGCGCCGCGGATGGCCGCATCACGATTGCGGGTCTCGATGCGCCGGCGCCTTCCGCGAAGACGCTCGGGCTCGCCCGCACGGCATTCGACACGCCGGGCATGCTGGCGTCCGCAGGGATCGGCGTGACCGAGAGCGGCCTCGACTACGGCGAGTCCGTACTCAGGCCCTCGCTCAACCTGACGCAGCTTCTGTACGGCGGCGCGGGCGGACAGCGGAACGCGATCGACGCGGAGGCGGCCGCGGGCTTCGACCTCAGGCTCGTGCCGGGCATGACGGTCGCCGCATCGCGCGCGGCCATCGAGGCGCACGTGGCGAAGCAGGGCTACGTGCTCGTCGACGCGCCGCCGACGGCCGAAGAGCGCGTGAAGCACGCGCAGCTCGCTCGCTTTGACTGGGGCGACGACGGATATCCGGCTGCGATGTCGGACCCGGCGATTCCTGCCGTCGCGCGCGTCATCGAAGTGATGCGCGCGGCCACGGAGGGCGAGGTGCGCATTGCGCCGCTGATGGGCGGCAGCCTGCCGATCGCATCGATCGGCGAAGTGCTGGATACGCCCTTCGTCATCGCGCCGATCGTCAACGCCGACAACAACCAGCACGCGCCGAACGAGAACCTGCGCATGCGGGAATTCCGCCGCGGCATCGCGCTCTACGCCGCGCTCCTTGCCGAGGCTGGCCACGGCTGGTGAAGGGGACGCGCACTTTCACGAATATGAAGGCCTTCGTCATGCCGAAAGTGCGCGTCCCCTTCGCGTTACGGCAGGCTGAACACGGCGCCGTGCGGGATGCCCTTGGCGTCGCCGCCGTGCGGCCATGTCTTGTCGTCCATCCGGAATCCCGGCTGGCTCGCCCCCTCTTCGCGGAAGCGCTCGTCGATCGTCAGCTGTCCGCTTCCAGGATCGAAGCGCGCGATGACCGCGCGGTGCTGCAGCGCTGCGTACCCGGTCACGACGACGCGGCGCTGGTCCGGGGAAATGGCGATCCAGTGCGGCACGTCCGCGGGCCCGAGCGTGAGCCGGCTCACCTCGCGCGGTGCGGCAGGATCGCCGATGTCGAGGCTCACCACCGCATTCCAGGCCGGGACGGTCACCAGGTAGTAATGACCGGAGATCACCGGGATCGCGCAGAACGTATCGGGCTTGCGCGGGAATGAGGCGACCAGGCGCGCGGACGGGGCGTCGCCTTCGAGCCCTTCAACCAGGTAAAGGCCGCAGCTGAAAGTCGAGAGCAGGACGGTCCTGCCGTCCTGCAGCAGTCGCGGTTCCGCGGTGAGCAGCCCTTCGCCTCCCGCGGGGCCGTCCGGCAGTGGAAACGTGTGGAGCAGCGCGAGGTCCGACAGGCGCCAGGTCTGGACGTTGCGCGACGCCGGATCGTCCTGGTGCATGTCGGTCGTCGTGGTCACGATCCGGTCGAGTGACGGTACGACCTGGCCACTGTAGACACGCGATCCGGCGTCGACACCCGCGCCGTCGGCGGAGCGCGATCGCACCGGCTGTCCCGCCGGCGTCAATTCCACGAGCCCGCCGGTCCGGATCGCGCCCGTTCCGTGGTCGTGCCTCATCTGGAACGTGGCGAGCACGTTGCCGTTCGGCAGTCGCAGGAACGAATGCGGATGCGAGTAGCCCTCGAGGTCCTCGAACTGGCTGACGACGCGCGGCTGCGTCGGATCCTTGAGGTCGAAGACGAAGCTCTGCCCGCTCGCGTAGCCGTTGGCGAACAGCTGGCCGTCGGCCGGCATCGCGTGCTCGGTGTGGTGCGGCCCGTTGCCGCGGCCCGGCACGGGCAGCGTCGTCACCAGCCGGCCGTAACGGCCTTCAGCCTCCGTGACGTCGAGGACCGCCAGAAAATCCGGCTGGGCCTTGTCGGCGGACGCGGTCCAGAGAAAAAGGTATTGCGGCAACGGGTCCGCGGAGGCCAGTGAAGCGCATGCGAATCCCCCCAGCACGGCGAGCGCGGGGGCCAGCAATCTGACGCCGGCGGGTTTCATCGATTCCAGCATCATGAGGCTCCCTTTTCCTGTTTGCTGAGTATCGCGACGATCCAGTCGCGGAACGTCGCGATCAGCGGATCGTCCCTGCGATCCGCGTGCCAGGCGAGGTAATACACGCCGGTCGTGATCGACTGCCGGAAGGGACGTATGAGGCGCCCACTTGCGACATGCGCCTCCGCGAAGCGCGGCGTCAGGAGGCCCGCGCCTTCACCGGCGAGCACGGCCTCGAGGATCAGGTGCTGGTTGCCGACGAGCAACTGGCCGCGCCGGCCCCGTGCCGGCGGGCGGCTGCCTGCGGCGCGGAACCAGTCGTCCCAGGCTTCTTCCGGAATGAGCGGGAGCCGCGCAAGCGCCTCGATCGAAAGCTTCTGGCTCTTGCGCACGAGGTTGCAGGAGACGTAGGGCGTCAGCTCGAGCGGAAACAGCGGCACCGCGCAGAGGTCGGGTCCGGGTGCGGGGCAGTGGCGGATCGCGACGTCGTAGCGTCCGTCATCGAGCGGCCGGTACTCGTCCGCAATGTCGAGCGCGAGCGAGACGCCCGGGTCGTGGCGGCGAAACAGCGGCAGGCGCGGCAGCAGCCAGAGCGTCGCAAACGTCGCCGTCGTCGTGAGCGAGAGGAGCCGCGGATTCCGCAGTTCCTGGAGCGCGCGCTCGATGGCAGTAAAGCCGAGCGCGATGCGCGGCGCGAGCCGGGCGCCGGTCTTGGTGAGCTTGAGCCGCGGACGGCGCACGAACAGCGCCGTGCCCAGGCGCTTTTCGAGTTGCGCGATGCGCTGGCTCACCGCGGCCTGGGTCAGGCCAAGTTCATCCGCGGCGGCCGTGAAACTGCCGCGTTCTGCGCAGGCGGTGAATATCCGCAGGGATTCCCAGTTCTGGCGCGCTCCGGGGGCATTTGGCATAAATTCTTCTTATGAGAATAGCAGAGAATCTAAACCACGCCGACGCTGGGAGCTCAGATATGCGCCCATGAAGAAACCACCTGGAGTCCCGGCCATGAGCGCAAAAACGCAGAAGATCTTCGAAATAATTCTGGAAAACCTCGTCTGGTCAGCGCGTGCCACGGCCTGGCGCGAAGGACAGGACTGGGAGCCAGAGCAATTGCCACGTCGTGACGCCGCCGCTCGGGACCATCAGGCGAACTAATCGGCTGGAGCGACGAAGCGGATGGCGAAACCGCCCCCGGAGGCGATCCGGATCGGCCAGATGTCGGTTCTGCGTGCCGGCCGGCGCTCGATCGCGATCGCATGCGGGTTCGTGTCGAAAGCCGGCGTCGTCGCCATCGCGATAGATTTGGGCCGGTAGGTGCGTTTTCCCGGTATCGAGAAAAGTCGAGCCCTATTCGCAACGTCGCGCGCCTTCTCGTCGGTGACGCTGCCGAGATACCAGTCATCCCTGTTGCGGTCCTTGCGCGCGATCGTCACGTAGTCGCCGATCTCTCCGTTCAGCACGCGCGTTTCCGCCCAATCGGTCGGGACATCTCTGGATGAACTGGAACTGCCTTTGGATACTTCGCGTAATTCTCCGGCAGGTCGGCTACCATCTGGATGGGGCTGTAGATCACGACGTAGAGCGCGAGCTGCTTGGCGATCGTCGACTGGAATCCGCTGACCGCCCTCGCCCGGTCAGGCTGAGAGACGCCGGGCGTGAAGTCCATCGGACCCGCGAGCATGCGGGTGAAGACCAGATTGGCCTCGTGCTCGGGCGGATTCGGCGGGTCGCCCCAGGCGTTGTACTCCATGCCGCGCGCGCCTTCGCGCGCAACCCAGTTCGGATAGGTACGGCGCAGTCCCGTATCCTTGATGGGTTCGTGCGGATTGACGGCGATGCGGCGCTTTGCGGCCTCGGTCACGACTTTCAGATGATGGCGCGACATGAGCTGACCGTCGTGCCACTCGTAGTGGATCTTGCCGTCCTCTCCGAGCGCCTGGATGCGGCCGGCATCGGTGACATAGCCGGTCTTGACGATGTCGATGCCGAGTCGCGCGTAGAGATCGAGTGCGGCGCCGAGCTGGCGCTCGTAGTGCGCGATATTACCGGCCGTTTCGTGGTGGCCGATCAGGCGCACGCCCTTGCTTGCGCGCGTAGGCGGCCACGGCTTCGATTTCGAAATCCGGCGTACGGCTCGGTGAAGCTGAACTTGCGCCGTTCGTGAACCAGTCGCCGTCCCAGCCCTGGTTCCAGCCTTCGATCAGCACGCCGCGGAAGCCGATGCCGGGCGCGAAGTCGATGTAGCGCTTCGCGTTCGCCGTCGTCGCGCCGTGCTTGGGGCCCGGAGCCCCAGCTCTCAGTGCCGAGGTGCATGCCCCACCAGATGCCGACGTACTTGTGCGGGCTTGAACCAGGAGACGTCGCCGAGCGCGTTCGGCTCGTTCAGATTCAGGATCAGGTTGCTACATCGTAGAGGCGCGCCGGCGCTGTCCGCGATCTGGAGCGTGCGCCACGGCGTCGTGAACGGCGCTGTCCGCGCGACCTTCGCTGCCCGGCGAGGCGGGCGACAGCATGGCCTTCAGCCGCTGCCCCTCGACCGCGCAGCCACATTGCCGGCGTAGTCGACGAGCGCCGCTTCGTGGAACGCGAGGTGGAGTCCGCTGCGCGGTCCGATGGTCAGCGGCGTGTGCGCTTGGCCGACCTCGGCCGAGTGCCGTCTTGCTCGTACAGATACTCGTAGCGGTTCCATTCGCCGCTCCGGAATCCACCACGCCGTCCCCGGCGTTCCGCGACCGCAAACTCCGTGAGCTCTTCGGCGATCTCGACCCCGGTGAAGCGACGGCCTGTCGGGGAACTCATAGCGAAAGCCGATGCCATCGTCGTGACCCGGAACACGACGTCGAGCCGCGCGGCGCCGGCGCGCTTCTCGACGAAGCGGACGCGCAGCTCGTTGATACGATTGCGGACGAAGCTGCGTTCGCCCCAGGGCTGCTCCCAGGTCGTATTGGCGCTCTGCCGTTCCGTGCCCTCGAGCCGGAAGTCGCGCTCGAGCTTGTGCGCGTTTGCGAGCAGGATTCCGAGCCGCGAGTCCGCGATCACTGGCCGGCCGCGCCGGCGACAGCGCGTAGCCGGGTCGCCCGTCCGCATCCAGCGTGACCTCGACGGCGAGCGACCCGTCGGGCGAGGCGGCCGTCGCGACGACTTCGCCGAGAGCGGGCCAGTGAGCGAGAAGCAGCAGGACCAGCGGCAGGCGCGAGAAGGTCATGATGCGGCTGCGCCTCGCGGGCGTCTTCACGACTCAGGCGACGGCAATCCGCGCGCGCCGGCGCATCAGGAGGTAGATCGGCACGCCCAGGACAGCCAGTCCGAGCGCCCACAGGAACGGCTCCCAGCCGACGCCCTTGAACGCGAACGCGGCGAATGCGACGCCGCCGACGCCCGCGAACCAGAGCCCGGGCGACGAGGCCCGCCCGATCGCGCCGCAGCAGGGCGAAGAGCGCGAAGGAACAGCAGACGTACAGTGGCAGGTTCGCTGCGGACACGATCAGCGACAGTTTCGTGAACGCGCCGACGAGCGTGGAGCTGTAATTCATGAGGCCGATAAAGGTGGCAAGCGCGCCGGTCAGGAGCAGCGAGGCCCACGGCGCGCCGAAGCGGTTGTCCTCCCCGAGGATCGCCGGCAGGAGGCGGTGCGAGGCGAGCGTGCGCGTCAGCTCGCCGGAAAGCAGCGTCCAGCCGTTGAGGCAGCCGAGGCCGCTGATCACCACGAACAGCGAGACCCAGCGGCCGTTGCCGGCGCCGAGGAGGTGGTCGGTGATCGTGACGAAGGGCGCGTCGGAGGTCGCGAGGGTCGCCTGCGGGACGACCAGCATGCCGATCGCGACGATGGCGACATAGAGGACGGCGACGACCAGCGTGCCGATCAGCGTCGCGCGCGGGATGGTGCGCTCTGGGTCCTTGACGCGGCCGGCCGCGACCGCGGCGGACTCGAAGCCGAGCATCGCGTAGAGCGCGACGGCGGCTGCGGCCATCGATGCCTGCCCGGTGATCGGCGTCGTCGGCACGTTTGGCGTGAACTCGCCGGGATTGGCGAGGATCGAGAACGCCCCCACGACCATGACCAGCAGCAGCGGCACGATCTTGAGCAGCGAAGTCGACGACCTGCACGCGGCCGCCGCTCTTGACGCCGAGCAGGTTGACCCCGACGAACAGCCACATGAATGTGACCGCAAGCACGGCGGGTGGGATCGAGGCGGCGTCCGGGAAGACCGTGAAGAAATAGCCGACGACGCCGATCGAGAGCACCGCGTTCGTCACCCAGACGGAGATCCAGTAGCACCAAAGCGCGGGGAAGGCGATGACCTCGCCGAGCGTTGTGCGCACGTAGCCGAACGGGCCGTCCGCCTGCGGCAGCTTGCGCGCGAGCGCGGCGAAAGTGATTGCGAGGCAGACGCAGCCGAAGATCACGGCGGCCCAGCCCGTCAGCGCGTTGAGCCCGAAGGGCGCGAGCGCTGCCGGCTGCATGAAGATGCCCATGCCGATGGTGTTGCCGACGACTAGCGCCGTCGCCATGCCGAGCCCGAGCTGGCGGCCGCTCATCGCGCGCCCCCCTGGTGGACGAGCTGGCCTTCCTTGATGACGCCTGCGACCTTGCGCATCAGGTCGATGTTCTCGAGCGGGTCGCCGGGGATCGCGATCATGTCGGCGAACTTGCCGGGCGCGATCGAGCCGAGCTCCTGGGAGCGGCCGAGGGAGGCGGCGGCGCTCGATGGTGGCCGCGCGGATCGCGTCGAGGGGCGTCATGCCGTATTTGACCATGTAGGCGAACTGGCGTGCATTGTCGCCGTGCGGGTAGATGCCCGAGTCCGTGCCGAACCCGATCCGCACCCCCGCCTTGACGGCCTTGGCGAAGTTGGCGCGCTGGATGTCCGTGGTCTCGCGGTTCTTGCGCAGGATCTCCTCGGGCCAGCCGTCGCGGGTGCCGACCTCCTCCGTGTAGTCGCCGTTGTAGATGTCGGCGACGAGCCAGGTGCCGTGCTTGACCATCAGCGCGATGCCCTCGTCGTCGAGGTAAGACCCGTGCTCGATGGTGCGCACGCCGGCACGGACCGCGTTCTTGATGCCCTCGGCGCCGTGGGCGTGCGCGGCGACGAACGTGCCGCGCTTCGCGGCCTCCTCGACGGCCGCGCGGATCTCCTGCTCTGTGTACTCCGGCTTCGAGGGCGTCGTGCCGGCAGTGAAAACCGCGCCGGTCGCGATCACCTTGATGAGGTCGGCGCCGCCCGCGAGAAGCTCGCGCACGCGCTGGCGCACCTCGTCCTCGTTGTTCGGCGACGCCGCGGCGCATCTCGTCCGGCACGACGTACCTTCCGGCAGGCCGGTCACTTCGCCGCCGCCGCCGGTGACGGTCACGTAGGCACCGGAGACGAACATGCGCGGTCCTTCCACCTGCCCCGCGTTGATGGCGTTGCGGAGCGCGATGTCCACGAGCGCACGGTAGGTGCCGACGTCGCGTACGGTGGTGAAGCCGGCATCGAGCGTAATGCGCGCGTGCGCGACGCCCATCAGCGCGTCGCGCGCCGCGGAGCTCGAGAGCGGCGCCGCGACGTCCGCCGAGCTGATGTCGCCGAGGAGGTGGGTGTGCAGATCGATGAGGCCCGGCAGCACCGTGTACGCCGACCAGTCGATCAGCCGGCCGCCGGTGCGCGATGCCGCGGTCCACGGAGTGATCGATGCGACGCGCCCGTCCTCAATGCGGATGGCGCGGTCCGCGACGTAGACGCCCTTCTCGACGTCGAGCATCCGCCCGGCACGTACGACGAGTCTCTGCGACGGCCGGGGCGGTGATGGCTGCGCACGCGAGCGCAAGCATTGCAATGAACGCCGTGTGACCTCATGGATTTTCATTATTTTCATTCCGCAGACCCCCCCGAGATTCGCCATGATAAATGCTGGTAGCATGTCGGCCCCAAGTTTCGTTGCCGGGCGATCCGGCGAGGTTGAAGCATTTGGCCACCGGATTCCGCGCACTTCGTAGCATCCTGGCGCTGTCCCTGCGCTCGCCGCGTCGATCGCCCAGGCCGAGCCGCGCGCCCGCGATCTCGGCGTGCCCTTCGAAGGCACGCCCGGCCCGCTCAACGCGATCACCGACGTCGCCGGCGTCACGGTCGGCCAGGTCACGCTGATCGAGGACCTCGCCGACGGGCGCAAGGTGCGCACCGGCGTCACCGCGATCCTGCCGCGCGGGCGCGACACGCTCGACGACGCCCGTGTTCGCCGGCAGGTTCGCGCTCAACGGCAACGGCGAGATGACCGGTACGGCCTGGATCGAGGAGTCCGGCCAGCTCGAGGGACCGGTGTGCTCACGAACACGCACAGCGTCGGCATCGTGCGCGATGCGGCGATCGCCTGGCGCGTGAAGCAGGGCGAGCCGGATGCAGCGCGGCTACTGGTGGTCGCTGCCGGTCGTCGCCGAGACCTGGGACGGCGATCTCAACGACGTCAACGGCTTTCACGTGAAGGCGGCGCACGTGGACGCGGCGCTCGACGGCGCGAAGGCCGGCCCGGTCGAGGAAGGCAACGTCGGCGGCGGCACCGGCATGATCTGCCACGAATTCAAGTGCGGCATCGGCACCGCCTCGCGCCGCGTGGACGTGAAGCGGCCGGCCGCAGTCGTCGGCGTGCTGGTGCAGGCGAACTACGGACTGCGCGCAGCCTGCGCATCGCCGGCGTCCCGGTCGGCCAGCATCTGCACGATGCGGGACAGCGGTCGCGAGACCGCCGCGAGGGCGACAATGGCTCGATCATCATCGTCGTCGCCACCGACGCGCCGCTGCTGCCGCACCAGCTCGAACGCATCGCGAAGCGCGCCGGCATGGGGCTGGCGCGCATGGGCAGCTTCGCCGGCAACGGCTCGGGCGACATCTTCCTCGCTTCTCGACCGCGAACGCGGTGCCGATGGCAGGCAAGCGGTCGTCGCAGGCGCGAGTTCATCGGCAACGACGCCTCGACGCCTGTTCGAGGCCACCGTGCAGGCGACCGAGGAGGCGATCGTCAACGCGATGGTCGCCGCGCGCGACATGCAGGGCAACGACGGGCAGCTGCGCGAAGGCGCTGCCGCACGACGTAGCTGATCGAGCTCCTCGAAGCGTTACGGCCGCGGCACCACGCCGAGGTAGAGTCCGTACCAGTCGAGCATCCGCTTCATCCGGTCCCGAGGTAGCTCGGCACCGTCAGGCCGTGGTTCTCGCCGGGATAGATCACGAGCCGCGTCGGCACGCCGAGCGCCTGCAGCGCCTGGTACATCTGCTCCGCGCCGATGCAGGGCACGTTGAAGTCCGCTCGGCGCACTGGAACAGCGTCGGCGTCGTGATCCGGTCGGCGTGCAGGAACGGGTAGCTCACGCGCTCGTAGGCCTCGCGGTTGCTCCACGGCATGCCGAGCTCCAGCTCGTACTCGCGGATGTACTTGTCGTGGCCGTAGCATGCCGAGCATGTTGGAGGCGCCGGCGCCGCGACCGCGGCCTTGAAGCGCGGGTCGCGCGCGATCACGTAGTTGGTGAGGATGCCGCCGTAGCTCCGGCCGCCGACGCCGAGCCGCTCGGGATCGGCGATGCCGATCGCTGACCGACATGATCGACGGCCGCGAGCACGTCCGCACGTTCCTTGTTGCCCCAGTCGGCGTAGATCGCCTTCGCGAACTCGAAGCCGCGGCCGGAGCTGCCGCGCGGATTCGCGGCGACCACGGCGTAGCCGTGCGCCGCGTACACCTGCCAGTCGGCCATGAACTCGTGGCTGAACTGGTACACCGGCCCGCCGTGGATGCGCAGGATCGTCGGATAGCGCTGGCCGGCGACGTAGCCGACCGGCTTGACCAGGAAGCCGTCGATCGCGTGCCGTCCGCGCTCTTGAAAGTGATGTCCTCGACGGGCGCGAGCGTCCTGTCGCCGAGCCACTCGTTGTGGTCGGCGAGCGAGCGCAGGCCCGCGTCTCCACCGCCGCGATGCTCGTAGGGATGCAGCGTCGTCGCCGCCGAGCACGACGATGCGCCCGTTCGCGCGCGACGTCGAAGTCGTAGTCGAAGCGCGGCGCCGGTCGTGAGCGGCGTGACGTTGCCGCTCGCGAGGTCGATGCGCGACAGGTGCGTGACGCGGCTCTCCTCGATCAGCGCGAGCACGCGCGTCCCGTCCGGCGTGAACAGCGCGGCTTGGTATGGCAGCGGTCGATGCCGGCGCGGCACGCGTGACTTCGCCGCGTCGCGACGTCGACGACCGCGAGCTGCCAGGGCGCGTAGTAGATCCACTTGTCCTCGCCGCGCCTGCAGGTAGGCGATGCGCTTGCCGTCCGGGCTCCACGCGGGGCGCGACTCCCAGTACGGGTCGAGATCGGCGCCGTTGAACGTGGTGAGCTGCCGTCTCCGGCGCGCCGGCGCGCGGCTCGACGACGTAGATGTCGCAGTTGAGATGACGGTCCGGATCGGCGCCGCGCTTGGTGACGTAGGCGATGTGCTTGCCGTCCGGCGACCAGGCGGGCGCGCTCGTCGTGCTCGCCCGACGTGAGCTGCGTGGCCTTCCGCGCCGCGATCTCGAACAGGTACAGGTGCTGGCGCCGGTCCGCAGATAGCCGGCGCCGTCCTCCTTGAACTGGTAGCGCTTGGTGACGATCGGCGGCGGGTTCTTCGGCTCCTCCGCGCCCTCGGGCCGCTCGGGATCGTCGGCGATCACCGCGAGCCGCTTCGCCGTCGGGCGACCAGGCGAAATCCGCGACGCCGCCCGGGAATTGGTGAGCGCTTCGGCCTCGCCGCCGTCGGCCGGCATGACCCAGACCTGCGTCTTCGCTCCTCGTCGCCGCGATCGGACAGGAACGCGATCCACTTGCCGTCGGGGCTGAACGCCGGCTGCATTCGCTCGTCGTCCGGCGTCTGCGTGAGCGCGCCGCGTCGCTGCCGTCCCAGCGACCCGCCAGAGGTCGGATTGCGCCTCGTCCTCCTCGAGGTTCGGCGTGCGTACGCTGTAGACGATGTACTCGCCGTCCGGCGAGAACTCGGGCTCGCGACAGTCCGCGAGCGCGCGAGGTCGTCGAGCGTGAACCGGCGCGGCCGGCTGCGGCAGCGGCACGAACGCGAGTGACGGCGCTGGCCAGCGCAGGCCGGCGAGCGAGCGAATCCGGTCATGGCCATTGCGCTTCATGTCTGGGCTCGGCGGCGAGCGCGCGGAATTTCTCGCGCGCTCGCATTCAGGTAGTCGAGCGTGCGCGACGCTCTCGGCGTCGTCGTTCCACCCGCCGCGCGCTTCGCGCCGCCTCGATCACGCGATCCAGCCAGGCGACGAAGTATGCGGCGTCTTCGGGCGCGGCGCGGCGGCCGGCGCCGTCGAGGTAGATGGGGCTGGTCGTCGCGTAGGGATAGAGGTCGAGCACCCAGGGATGCGGCCTGTCGTTCCAGGCGCGCAGCACCACCCAGCCGCCGTTCGCGAGCGTCACGTCGCCGTCCCAGTCGAAGCGCTTGCGGTCGCCGCGTGAGGTCGAACTCCGGATCACGCGCCCGTTCTGCACCAGTTCGAGGTGATCGACCGGGAACGGGCGAGCGCATCGCGACGCGCACCGGGCGCTTGCCTGCCGGCGGCCAGCACGTCGCCCGGGCCGCGGCCGTCGATCTGAGCCCGAGCAGCGGCCCGTTGCTGACGAAGCTGCGGCCTGCCTTCAGCGCATCGCGCAGCGCCGCGGGCGTGCGCTCGCCGCGCGTGTCGAGGAACACGCGCACGAGGCCGATCGGGCCGCGCAGCGAGGCGTAGTTCGCCATCGCGTCGGTGCCGGCGCCCGCCGGCATGCGGAACCCGAGATTCAGCAGGCGGTACCAGATGCCCGCCGTGATGTGGTGGTCGGAGAAGCCCATGACCTCGAGGTAGTCCACCTTGCCGTGCGCGACGTCGGCGGGCAGCTGGTAGGAAAGTGTCTTCTCCTTCGGCGGATCGATCGGGAAGTCGGCGATGTGCACGTAGCCGACCAGCGCGCCCTGCGCGCGCGCGAGATCGGAGATCTCGCCGTTGTGCGGCCAGGGGCTCGCGAGCGCGGTGTGGCGATAGCTCGTGTAGTCGGGCAGCAGGTAATGATCGCGCGAGGTGCAGCAGGCCGAGGTGTCCCCAGAAGCTCGTGTGGAACTCCTGCGCGTGCAGCAGGATGCGCCGGCCGCTCGCCGGGTCGGCGTCGGTGCGGAAATAGCCGATGTCCGGGATGCGCTCTTCCTTGTTGACGATCAGGTTGTGGACGACGTCGAGATCCTCGGCCTCCTGCTGCGCGAGCAGGCGTCGCCGGCGTGTTGCGGTAGTGGCCGCCGTAGTTCATGTGCACGTGCAGGTCCGCGCCGAGGAAGCGGCCGAAATCCGCCGGCAGGTCGTTGATCCGCGAGCGCGATCGTGACGCGCCGCGGATTCGGCGGGCGCGAGCTCGCGCGTGCCCACGGCGTGCAATGCGCCGGAATCCGCTCTGCGCCTGGATCGTCGCCGGGCCCGCCGGCAGTTCGACGCGTGCAGGGCGACTGGCAGTGGAAATAATGCGGCTCGCTCGGATGCACTGCGCGCGGTCGTAGGCCTCGTCGCCATGCATCCAGGCGTCGCGCGGCGCATGCCAGCGCCGGTCGCCGCCGAGCACGGCGACGCGCGCGGCGATCGGCGCGGTCCGCGCCGTCGGTCACCGTGATCGTCACGGCCGCGCCCGGGCGCCGGACGCGCCGGGTCGGCGCCGCGACCTCGGTGCGCGCGCCGCCGAACACCTGCTGCACGTACGAGCGCGGTGTTGCCGCTCTCGTTGCTGATGTAGGCGATGCGCTTGCCGTCGGGCGACCAGCGGGCGTTGCGGCGGTCGAACTCGCCGTAGGTCAGTTGCAGCGGCGCCGCACCCGCGGTCGTCGTCAGCCACAGCTGGTGCCATTGCCCGCCGTGGTAATTGGAGAACAGGATGCGCTTGCCGTCCGGCCCGATCTCGGGCCGCGCCGCCCAGGAGGTCTCGAGTCGGTGCCGGTTCGAACAGTCGAACTTGTCGGGGACGCCGCATCGGCGACGGCGATCGAGCAGATCGTGCCCGTGCCCCAGGGAATCTCCGCGATTGGTGACGAACCAGACGCGCTGGCCGTCCGGCGACCAGGACGGGTTGATCCCGTGGTCGTGCGTCGAATAGTAGTAGCGGTCGATCGCGCTCTGCGCGCGGCGCGACCAGGAAGCGCTCGTTCGCCAGGCCCGCCGGCGCGAGGTCGGCGATCTTCAGGTTGAAGTGCCCGGTCCCCGCGGTCGAGACGAACACGAGCTGCCGGCCGTCCGGCGACAGCCGCGGCTCGACGTTGACGCCGCCGTTCGCGGTCAGCGCCGTTCGCGCCGGCTCTCGAGATCGAGCCACCACAACTCGATCGAGCTTGCCGTCGTAGCGGCTGAACACCACGCCGCGCGCCGTTCCGCGCGACGTCCGGCTGATAGTCGTAGGCGGCGTCCGCGTGGGTCAGCTCGACCGCGGCGTTCGGCGCGCCGATCTTGCTGCCGCCACAGCGAGCCCGCCATGCTGTAGACGAGCCCGTCGCCGTCCGGCATGAAGGCCGCGGAAGAGGGGCCGCGTCGTCAGCTGCGGAATGTAGAGCTCGCGCCAGTAATAGCCGTGCGGCAGCTGCACCTGGTTCAGCACGAACTCGCGCGCCGCCACCGCCGGCGCGCTCCACAGGAACGGCGCGAGCGCGAGCAGCGCGCCGGCCCTGCGGATCACGCCGCGCCCGCCAGTGCCTCGTCGAGGCTCTGCCGGAGGTAGATCATCGCCTCGTCCACTTCCGCCTCGGTCACGCAGAGCGGCGGCATGAAGCGCAGCGTCGAGACGCCGCAGGTCAGCAGCAGCAGGCCGTTCTGGTAGGCGCGGTGCAGCAGCCGGTCCATCAGCTCGCGCGCCGGCGCGCCGTCCTGTCTCGATCAGCTCCACGCCGATCATCAGGCCGCGGCCGCGGATGTCGCCGATGCAGGGATAGTCCGCGCGCATCTCGTGCAGGCGCTTCATGAAGTGCGCGCCGACCCTCGCCGCGTTCGCAGCGTACTGCTCGCGCACGAGGTCGATGGTCGCGTTCGCCGCGGCGCAGCAGATCGGGTTGCCGCCGAAGGTGTTGCCGTGCGCGCCCTTCTTCCACTGCTTCATGAGGCTCGCCTTCGCGACCACCGCGCCGATCGGCATGCCGGAGGCGAGGCCCTTGGCGAGCGTCATGATGTCCGGCGTCACGCCCGCTGTGCTCGGCGCGAACATCCTGCCGGTGCGGCCGATGCCCGACTGCACCTCGTCGAACACGAGCAGGATGCCGTGCTCGTCGCAGAGCTGGCGCAGGCCCTGCAGGAAACCGTCCGGCGGCACGAGGTAGCCGCCCTCGCCCTGCAGCGGCTCGACCACGATCGCCGCGACTTCCTTCGCGGGCACGTTGCGCTCGAACAGCATGCGGATGTAGTCGAGCACGGCCTTGCCCTGGTCGTCGCCCGCGAACAGCGGCCGGTACGGTGTTCGGGTAGGGCACGTGCGTCACGCCCGGCATGGTCGGGAAGAAGCCCGCCTGCTGCGTGTACTTGCTGGAGGTCAGCGACAGCGAGCCCATGGTGCGGCCGTGGAAGCTGCCGAGGAAGGCGATGATGCGGCCGCGCTTCGGTCACGTAGCGCGCGAGCTTGAGCGCGCCCTCGACCGATTCCGTGCCGGACTGGCAGAAGAAGCACATGCCGGGCTCGCCGAGCGGAACGATCGCGGAGAGGCGCTCGGCGAGCGCGGTCATCTCCTCGTGCCAGTAGTCGCTCGAGATGTGGAGGAACTTGCCGGCGGCGTCCTGCACCGCCTTGACGACGCGCGGATGCGCGTGGCCGGTCGCGCAGACCGCGATGCCCGCCGCGAAGTCGAGGAAGCGGTTGCCGTCGACGTCCCAGGCCTCGGTGCCCTTGCCGTGCGAGATCACGAACGGGTAGTCGCGCGGATAGGAGGGCGAAGCGACCTTCGCGTCGCGCTCGATCAGCGCGCGGGACTTCGGTCCCGGCAGTTCCGGTCTTGATGTGCGGATTCTTCACGGGCCGTCCGGCGCGTGCGGCGAGCGTTCATAGGGGCAGCCTCACGGGTTCACGGTGCGCGGCGGCGGTGCGGGCCTCGAGTGCGCGCAGTGCCGCGAGCTCGGGCGCCGTCGGCGCCGCATGGGTTTCGAGCGCCGGCGCGACCGCGAGCGGCCAGCCGATGGCGGCTTGCGCTTCCTCGACCGGAATTCCGGGATAGCGCACGGAAAGTGCGAGTTCTCCGCTGCCCGGCATGCGGTTTCAGGATGCCGACGTCGGTGACGACCACGGCGGGCCCGCCGCCGCGCGCGCCGCTCGCCGCGCGGCCGGCGAAATGCCCGCCGCTGGTCTGGAAGTCGAGCGCCTTGACGAAGCTGCGCGGCGTCGCCTTCATGACGATGAACACCTGGCGCGCATGCGCCGCGATCTCGGTCGCGCCGCCCGCGCCGGGCAGGCGCGTCTTCGGCTTGCCGTAGGGACCGATCACCGTGCTGTTGAGGTTCCCGAAGCGGTCGATCTGCGCGGCGCCGAGGAAGCCGACGTCGATGCGCCCGGCCTGCAGGTAGTCGCTGAAGATCTCGGGCAGCGGCACGACGCAGGTGGCGGTCTCGGCGAGCTCGCCGTCGCCGATCGAAAGCGGCAGCACCGTCGGGCGCGTTCCGATCGTGCCCGACTCGTAGATCAGCACGAGGTCCGGCGCGTGCGTGAGCCGCGCGAGGTTACAGGCGGCGCTCGGCAGGCCGATGCCGACGAAGCACACCTGCCGTCCGCGCAGCAGCCGCGCGGCGGCGACCGTCATCATCTCGTCCCGCGTATATCCGCTCACTCGGGTGTCCCGCGACGGCTCGTGCGCGCCAGGGCGCGGCACGACACGCGTGCCCTGCCAGGCGCGCCTGCCGCATCGAGCCTCCTCACGCTGCGTGCCCTTGCAGGCTTGCGAGGAAAGCGCGGTGGTCGGCGGTCGCGCGGACGTGGCGGTCGATCCAGCCGTGAACGCGCTCGCGCTCGCGCGCGATCGCGTCCCACTCAGGTAGAAGTCGTTGTCGCGCGCGTAGTGGCCGTGCGCGTACGACGGCCAGGCGCCGCCGGGCAGTGCGAGACGGCCGTGACGGTGAAGTGCGGCAGCACGACGTTGTTCATCGCGGGCGGCAGTTCGTCGACGATCTTCTCGACCGTGACGAGCAGCTTGCCCGCGGCGAGCGCGGCCTCGCGCGCCGCGCCGACGATGCCGTCGATCGCGACGTTGCCGCGCCGGTCGGCGCGCTGCGCGTGCAGGATGGTCACGTCCGGGTTCATGGCCGGCACGGTCGCGATCTTCTCGCCGGTGTAAGGGCAGGTGACGCTCCGGATGCGCGGGTTCTGTTTACGAGATCCGTGCCGATGTAGCCGCGCAGCATGCCGAAGGGCAGCCGCGCCGCGCCCGCGCGGTAGGCGACCGCCATGCCGGCGTGGCTGTGCTCGTCGATCTCGAGCGGCGCCCGGCCAGGCGTTCTCGACCGCGTCGCGCAGGCGGTGCAGCGAGCCGACGCCCGGATTGCCGCCCCAGGAAAAAGTGAGCTTGCGCGCGCGCGCCCGCGCCGATCAGCTGGTCGTAGACGAGGTCCGGCGTCATGCGCACGAGGTGCAGGCCGCGGCGGCCGCTGGCGGATCATCTCGTGGCCGGCCGCGAACGGGATGAGGTGCGTGAACCCTTCGAGCGCGACGCAGGCGCCGTCGGCGACGTGCGTCGCGATCGCATCCCGGAGCGGCAGGAACTCCGGCATTCATTCCACCACGGTCCGCGACTGCTCGCGCATGTACAGCGGCAGGTAGTACGCGGAGGCGATCGCCTTGCCGGAAGAGCCGGAGCCTTTCCATCCGCCGAAGGGCTGGTAGCCCGGCCAGGCGCCGGTGGTCGCGCCGGCGCCGCGGTTTGCGTAGGTCACGCCCGCCTCGATGCCGTCCTGGAACCACGGCATCTCGTCCGGCGATCCGTAGAAACCGGCGGTGAGCCCCATGTCCGTGTCGTTCGCGAGGCGCATCGCCTCGTCGCGGTCGCGGTAGCGGTGCACCATCAGGATCGGCAGGAACATCTCGTGCTTCCACAGCGGATCGGAGACGTCCGCCTCGGCGAGCACCGGCTCGACGTAGTAGCCGCGCGCGAATGCGCCTTCCGCGAGCTGCTTGCCGCCGCGGCGGATCTTCGCGCCGCGCGACTTCAGGTCCGCGACGTAGCGCGCGTAGGATTCGTGCGCGCGCTTGTTGACGACCGGGCCGAGACCCGTCGCGCGCTCGGTAGGGTCGCCGATCCGGATCTTGTCGATCTCCTGCTCCGACTTTCGCGAGCAGCGCATCCGCGACCTTCTCGTGCACGTAGAGGCGCGAAAGCGCCGAGCACTTCTGCCCGCCCATGCCGTAGGCCGAGCGCGCGATGCCGGCGGCCGCGCGGTCGAGGTCGGCGTTTTCGGTGACGATGGTCGGGTTCTTGCCGCCCATCTCGGCGATGTACGGCCGCGGGTAAGCGCCCGGCGGCCATCTCGTCCATGATCGTCCGGCCGACGGCGACGGAGCCGGTGAAAGTGACGCCGGCGGCGCGCGCATCGCGCACGAGCTGCTCGCCGATCGCGGCGCCCGCGCCGTTCACGTAGTTGAATACGCCGGCGGGCAGGCCCGCGTCGCGGATGCAGTCGGCGAGCAGGCGGCCTGCCCAGGGCGTGTCGGAGGCGCACTTGAGCATGACGGTGTTGCCGGTCACGAGCGCGGCGGCGGTGGGGCCCGCCGCGAGCGCGATCGGGAAATTGAAGGGCGCGATGACGGCCCAGACGCCGTAGGGGCGCATCACGCTCTTGTTGCGCGAGACGAAGACGGTCGACGGGTCGTTCGGCAGGTCGAACTCGTAGCCCTTGTGCGACTCGAAGTCGTCGGCGTAGACGTCGAAGAAGTCCACGCATTCCTGCGCCTCGCCGAGCGCCTCCAGGCGGTTCTTGCCGACCTCGAGCGTGAGCGCCGCCGCGATGTCGTAGACCCGCTCCTCGATGACGCGGGCGACCTTGCGCATCAGCGCGCCGCGCTTCGCGAGCCGGCATCGCGCCAGGCCGGGAAGGCGCGCTCCGCGGCCGCGATCGCCGCGTCGACTTCCTGCGCGCTTGCGTGCGGAAAGCGGCCGATCGTGATCGCGCTGTCGATCGGGCTGCGCGCGTTCCTCGGTCGCGGCGGCGGGAACGTCCTTGCCGTCGACGAACATCGGGTGGGTCTGCGCCGAGCTCGCCGCGCATCTTCGCGAGCGCGCGCTCGAAGCGCTCGTGCATCTCCTCCGGCGGGTTGAACATGGTAGCGTAGGTCAGGCGAAAGCTCATGAGGCGCGCTCCAGGGAAGCGGGAAAGAAACGGGCCAGCAGGCGGTCGAGCAGGCCGAGCGCCTGCGCGAGGTCGGACTCCGCGATGACGAGCGGCGGCGCGAGTATCAGGAGATTGCCGCGCGAGCCGAACGAGACGCCCTCGTCGCGGGCGGCCGCGAGCAGCGCCTTCATTGCCTCGGGCTGGGCGGGCCAGGGCGCGATCGGCGCCTTGGTCGCGCGGTCGGCGACGAGTTCGACGACCGCGAACAGGCCCCGGCCGCCGCGCACGTCGCCGATCACCGCATGGCGCGCGGCGAGCTTCTGCAATTCGGCGAACATCTGCGCCCCGAGCCGGCGCGAGCGCTCGATCAGCTTTTCCTCGCGGTAGGCGTCGATCGCGGCGACGCCGGCGGCGCAGGAGAGCGGGTGGCCGCAGTAGGTGAGGCCGCCGTAGAACATCTCGTGCTCGATCTTCCCGTAGACGGCCTCGGACAGGACCACCGCGCCGAGCGGGACCGACGCCGCGGTGAGCCCCTTCGCGAGCGTCATCAGGTCGGGGCGGTTATCGGCGCCATGGCGCTGCCAGGCAAACCATTCGCCGCAGCGGCCGAAGCCGCTCATGACTTCGTCGGCAATCAGGAAGACGTCGCGCTCGCGCGTCACGCGGCGGAGCAAGGGCCAGTAATTTTCCGGCGGCACGATGCCGTTGCTGCCGGCATCCACTTCCATCAGGACGGCGGCGACGCGGCCCACGCCCTCCTTGTCGATGGCGGCCGCGACCGCATCGGCCGCGCGGCGGCCGCATTCTTCGGCCGTCGTGCTGCCGAAGGGGCAGCGGTATGCGTAGGGCGGCGGCACGTGGCGCACGCCCCAGGCCTCGGCATCCACCTGGTGGGCGGTGCGCGAATCGCCCGAGAGCGCCATCGGCATGTAGGTCGCGCCGTGGTACGAACGGTCGCGCGTGACGACGAGGCCGCGAGGTCTCTTCGAGGCGTGCCGCGCGATGCGCACCGCGTTCTCGTTGGCATCGCCGCCGCCGAGCGTGAAGAACACGCGCCCGCCCTCGAAGCCGGAGACCTCGAGCAGGCGCTCGGCGAGCGCCCGGCGTGGCTCCGCGCCCCAGGCGGAGGTCACGAAGCAAGCTTGTCGGCCTGCGCTTTGATGGCTGCGACCAGCTTCGGGTGCTGGTGGCCGAGGTTGCTGCACTCGACGAGGCTCGACATGTCGAGCATCTCGCGGCCGTCTTCCAGGACGAGCTTCGCGCCGCGGCCGCCCACGACCGTCGGGGCGTTCCAATCCCCCGGCACGCACCAGCTGTGCAGCACGAAATCACGCTCGTTGGGCATCCGGGCATTCTCTCACGGTTGCATTGGCGCCGGGCGCATCACAGGATGGAGGCCCATGAAAAACCGGCAAATGGCGGCGGCTTGCGCGCTATTCGGAATAGCGGGCAGCCTCGTGGTCGCGGGCTGCGGCGAGCGCGCGCCGGAGGGCGCAACCCTCGTCACGGCGTCCCGGCTTTACGTGTCGCCGGACGCGGCGCCCGTCGACGACGCCGCGATCCTCATTGTGGACGGAAAAATCGCGGCGGCCGGACCGGCGAAAGACGTCCCGGACCGCGGCGCACGGCGACTCGACGGCTGCGACGGCGGCACCGTGACGGCTGGCTTCCAGAACAGTCACGTTCACTTCATCGAGGCGAAGTTCGCAGATGCTGCAACGAAGGAAGCGCCGGAACTCGCCGCCGCGATGACGGACATGCTGAACCGCTTCGGTTTCACGACCGTCGTCGACACCGCCTCGAATGTCGCCAACACTGCGGTGCTGCGCGAGCGCATCGAGCGCGGCGAGGTGATGGGCCCGCGCATCCTCACGGCGGGCTTCCCGCTCTTCCCGAAAGACGGCATTCCGATCTACATGCGCGACATGCCGCCCGATTTTCTCGCGATGCTGTCGCAACCGGCGAGCGTCGACGAGGCACTCGCAGACCTGCAGGCGAACCTGGACGCCGGCGCGGACGCGACCAAGCTTTTCCTGATGACGCCGCAAGGCGGTGGCCGCTTTGCCTTCATGCAGCCGGACATCGCGCTCGCGGCGGCGGACGAGACCCACCGCCGCGGGCGTCCCGTACTCGCGCACCCGACCGACATCGAGGGAATCAACCTCGCCATCGAGGCGGGCGTCGACGTGCTCGTGCACGCGACGATCGGCGTGGGCAAGACCGTGTGGGACGCGGCACTCATCGAGCAAATGCGGGCGAAGGAGATGGCGCTCGTTCCGACGCTGATGCTCTTCCCGTACGAGCTGAAGCGCCAGGAGCTGCCGCAGCGCGTCGTGGACGGGGCGACGTCCGACGCGGTGGAGCAGGTGCGAAGCTACTCGAAGGCGGGGGGCCAGATCCTCTTCGGCACCGACGTCGGCTACATGACCGACTACGACCCGACGGAGGAGTACCGGCTGATGGCCCGCGCACTCACGCCGATGGAGATCCTCGCCTCGCTCACGACATCGCCCGCCGCACGCTGGAAGGAAGCCAAGGCACACGGCCGCGTGGCGGAAGGGCTCGATGCCGACCTCGTCGTGCTCGACGCCGACCCTGCCGCGGACGCAGCAAACTTCGCGAAAGTCCGCTGCACGATCCGCGCCGGGCGGCTGGCCTACTCGCCGGACGCTCCCCGCTAGTCGTCTGGGGGCAGGCCGGCGAGCCCGGCTTGCAGCCCTTAATGCAAACTGGTACCTTGTAATATAAAGGTACTTAGCACGAGAACACCACCGGCTATGGGCTCAGACGTCAAATTCCTCGCGATCCGCAAGGGTCTACTGGAATTCCTGCTGCTGAAGATCATCTCGGCGGACAAGGTCTACGTCGCCGACATCCTCGGCCGCCTGGACGGCACCGAGTTCGCAACGCAGGAAGGCACCCTCTATCCGCTTCTCAGCAGGATGCGGCGCGAAAGCCTCGTCGATTACGAATGGCAGGAATCCGAGGCGGGCCCGCCACGAAAGTACTACCGCCTCACCGCCAAGGGGCGCGTGCAGCTCACCGAGCTCAACGACTACTGGCGCGAAATCAACCGCACGGTCCAGGAACTGGAACGGTAAATCCCATGAACAAACTCACAACCGTCAATCTCAACGGCAGGGCCTTCCAGGTCGAGGAACAGGCCTACGAGCTGCTGCGCGCGTACCTCGACGAGGCCGCGCGCCTGTTGTCCGATGATCCGGATTACCGGGAGATCATGGCCGATCTCGAGCAGGCGATCGGCGACAAGGGCTCGCGGTTCCTCGGTTCAGGCAGGAACGTGCTGGGCGAGGCGGAGATGAAACGGATCCTCGAGGAAATGGGCCCGGTCGAGACCGGCGAAGCGTCCATTGGCGCCGCAACGATCGCCGCCGCGGACATGAAGGCCTCGGGTCCGAAACGACTCTACCTGGTCAGGGAAGGCGAAATGATCGCGGGCGTCTGCAATGGCCTCGCCGCTTACTTCGGCGTCGACCCGACGATCGTGCGCCTGGTCTTCGTGGTGCTGCTGTTCCTGAGCGGCGGCCTCATCGCCATCGCCTATCTCGTGCTCATGTTCGTCGTCCCGACGGCGAAGACCGCCGAGGAACGCGCGGCGGCGCGCGGGCTGCCCTTCAACGCGCAGGAGCTCGTCGAAGAGGCCAAGCGTCACTACGCCGGCCTGAAGGACAGCACCCAGCGCTGGCGCGAGAAGCGGCGACACAACAAGGAGCGCGCATTCTGGCGTCCGAGGGAGCAACGCGACTATGAGGGTTCGCACTCCCGCCCTTTTGAACGGCCGCAACCCGGGTACGGCGCCCAGGTTGCGGCTGGCATCGTATTGCCGCTGATCGGCGTGGTCTCCGCAGTATTGACCGTGGCCTGCGTCCTTGCCGCGGTCTCGCTCCTCACGACGGGTGGAATCCTTGGCTGGAGCCTGCCGCTCGACGTCCCGGCCTGGGCCGCGATCTTTGCGCTGATTGCCGTCTACGCGATGGTCACCGTGCCCTTGCGTGCCGTGCGTCACGCCTCGTACGAGGCGCTGGGTCCGCGACGCGGCTGGTTCGTGTTCTGGGACGGCGTGCTGTGGCTCGCGCTCGTGATTCTCGCCTGGTGGGCCGCGGCGAACTACGTGCCCGGCATCAGCGACTTCTTCCAGCACCTGTTCCACGACTGGCGCGACATCCCGTTCAACATCGCTTGAGCGCCACACTGAAGAAGGCCGCCACGACGTTTGTTTCATCGTGTCGGGCGTCTGTCGGAGCACGCTGACGGCGGTCAGGGACATGCGCGTCTTGCCGCGAGGCCCGCCGTCGCGGAGCGTCAGGCAAAGAGCTGGATGGACTCCGATGCAATCGACGGTATACCGCGGCACCGCACGCAACACGGGCGCAGCGACCGGCACCATGGCCCGGCCAGACGTCGACCGCGACTCGATCATTCGTGACTACCGGCGCAACCGCGCACGCACGCGAGCGCTTTTCGACCTGCTCGATGAGGACGCCTATTACTCGCGGCCAATTCCCCTGCGTCATCCCCTCGTCTTCTACGAGGGGCACTTGCCGACTTTCAGCTTCAACACGCTCGTGCGGCGCGCGCTCGGCGAGGCGAGCATCGACACGCGGCTGGAGGCGCTGTTCGCGCGCGGCATCGATCCGCACGAGTCGCTGGCCGGCCGCGAGCACCGGGAATCCTGGCCGGATCGCGACGTGGTCAGGCGGTTCGCCGACGAGGCCGACCGTCGCGTCATTGCCGCGCTGGAATGCGCCGATCTCGAGCGGCCGGGGCATCCGTTGCTCGATCGGGCCGAGGCGGTGTTCACGATCCTGGAGCATGAAGTCATGCACCAGGAGACGTTGAGGTACATGTGCCATCGGCTGCCGCTGCAGCAGAAGCGGGTGCCAGCCGGCTATGCGCCCGTCACGCGAGGAATGCCGCCGTCCCAGCGGTGGATTTCGATTCCGGCGGGCCGCGCCGCCCTCGGCATCGCGGCAAGTGATGCGCCGTTCTCCTGGGACAACGAGCGACCGAGGCTCGAGGTCGACGTTGCGCCGTTCGCCATCGAGCGGCACGACACGACGAACGCGTCCTATCTCGAGTTCGTCGAGGCCGGCGGCTACTGCGACCCGCGCTGGTGGCGCCAGGAAGACTGGGCCTGGGTGCAGCGGGAAGGCGTGCGGCACCCGGCGTTCTGGACGCGGCAGGACGGCGACTGGCAGTGGCGCGGCATGTTCGAAATGCTGCCGCTGCCGAAGTCCTGGCCCGCCTACGTCAGCTTCGCGGAGGCGAACGCCTATGCGCGCTGGCGCGGCGCGAGGCTTCCTTCGGAAGCGGAGTTCCAGCGTGCCGCCTACGCGTCGGATTCGGGCGGCTATCGGCAATATCCCTGGGGCAATGAGCCGCCGGACGCCGGCCGCGGGGTCTTCGATTTCGGCAGCTGGGACCCGGAGCCGGCAGGCAGCCATCCTGCGGGCCGGAGCAGCTGGGGCGTCGACGACCTGGTCGGCAACGGCTGGGAATGGACTTCTTCCGTGTTCGGGCCGTTCCCGGGATTCAGGCCGCTGCCCTCCTACCCGGAATACTCGGCCGATTTCTTCGACGGCGAACACGTGGTGATGAAGGGCGCATCGCCGGCCACGGCCCGCGAGCTGCTGCGGCCCTCTTTCCGCAACTGGTATCGCCCGCGGTATCCGTACGTCTATGCGACGTTCCGCTGCGCGCGGGCGGCGGTGGGCGCGTGACCGCCTCGACGACCGCGACTGATGCGGCCGCTGACCGCGAGGCCGATTTCGTCGCGGAACTCACCGCGGACGTTCGCCAGCACCTCGCACATCGTCCGCTGAAGATCCCCTCCCGTTACCTGTACGACACGCTCGGCTCGTCGCTGTTCGACGCGATCTGCGAGCTGCCCTGGTACCGCGTCACGCGCGCCGAGATGCGCCTCCTGGTGAGGTTCGCGCCGCGGATCTGGGCGGCTCTCGCGCCGCTCGACCGGATCATCGAGCTCGGTGCCGGCGATGGCCGCAAGCTCGCCGCGCTGCTGTCGGGACGGCCCGGCGGCCTCCCGCCGCAGCGGGTCGATCTCGTGGACATCTCGGCCACGGCGCTCGAATCCGCCGCATGCGCCGCGCGCGCCGTCGCGGGAACCCGCGTGGTCGTGCACCACGCGACCTATGAGAACGGCCTTCAGGCCGCCTGCGGCCCCACGCCGCGCGGCCGCGCGCTGGTGCTGTTCCTGGGCTCGAACATCGGCAACTTCGACAGGGCGTCCGCCGACGCATTGCTGCAGGAATTCGCACGCTCCCTTCGCCCCGGAGACGCGCTGCTGCTCGGAGCCGACCTCGTGAAGCCGGAGCGCGACCTCCTGCTCGCATACGACGATCCGCTCGGCGTGACGGCGGCGTTCAACCTGAACGTGCTGCTGCGGCTCAACCGCGAGCTGGGGGCCGACTTCGACCCGATGGGCTTCGAGCACCGGGCCGTCTGGAACGCCGGCAAGAGTCGCGTCGAGATGTACCTCGTCAGCCGTGCGGCGCAGACGGTGCACATCCCGGTTGCAGGCGTCGTGCTGGACCTGCGGGCGGGGGAAACGATCTGGACCGAAAGCTCCTACAAGTACCGGTCCGAGGAAGTCCGCAGCATGATCGAACGCGCGGGCTTTGCGGCCAGGGGGCAGTGGCAGGACGCGCGGGCGGGCTTCGCGCTCACGCTTTGCGAGCTGCAGCGCGCGACGGCGACCTCAGAATAGCTGCCAGCCGATCCACCACGCGGCCGCGGCGATCGCCGCCGAGGCGGGGATCGTCACCACCCAGGCCGCGACGATGTTGCCCGCGACGCCCCAACGGACGGCCTTGACGCGCTGCGCGCTGCCGACGCCGATGATGGAGCCGGTGATCGTGTGCGTGGTCGAGACCGGGATGCCGAGGTTGGTGGCGAGGAACAGCGAGATCGCGCCGCCCGTCTCCGCCGCGAAGCCCCCCACCGGGCGGAGCTTGGTGATGCGCTGTCCCATGGTCTTGACGATGCGCCAGCCGCCGAACAGCGTGCCGAGGGCGATTGCGACGTAGCAGGAGATGACGACCCACACGGGCAGGTGCTGCGGCGTCGCGAGGTTCGCGGTCATCAGCAGCAGCCAGATGATGCCCATGGTCTTCTGCGCGTCGTTGCCGCCGTGGCCGATGCTGTACATCGCCGAAGACACGAGCTGCAGCTTCCGGAACCAGCGGTCGGTCTGGCGCTGGGAGCGCCGCCGGCAAATCCAGGACACGGCGACGATGATGATTCCCGAGAGCAGCATGCCGAGGAGCGGTGCGACGACGATGAACGAGACCGTCTTGACGATGCCGGGTGCCAGCAGCGGGCCAGTGCCCGCCTTCGCGATCGTAGCGCCGATCATGCCGCCTATCAGGGCGTGGGAGGACGACGACGGCAGGCCGTAGTACCAGGTGATCACGTTCCAGGATATCGCGCCGATCAGCGCGCCGAAGATCACGTGGTTGTCTATGAAAGCCGGGTCGACGATGCCCTTGCCGACGGTGGCCGCGACCTTGAGCTCGAACAGCATGATCGCGACGAAGTTGAAGAAGGCCGCCCACATCACGGCCTGGTACGGCTTCAGAACGCCGGTCGAGACGACGGTCGCGATGGAGTTCGCGGCGTCGTGGAAGCCGTTCATGAAGTCGAAGATGAGCGCCACGACGATCAGCATGACGATCGTGGCCGTGAAAGTGCCGGGATCCATGGATCGGGGAACCCCTGCCTCAGCCGTTCTCGAGAACGACGCCCTCGATGACGAGTGCGACGTCCAGGCACTTGTCCGTCGTCAGCTCGAGCAGGTCGTAGACAGCCTTCAGCTTCACCAGCTGGCGGGTGTCCTTCTCCTCGCGGAACAGGCGCGAGATCGCGGAGCGCATGACGCGGTCCGCGTCGGATTCGAGCGAGTCGATTTCCTGGCAGATCTTGAGGATCGCCTGGCCGTTGTCCATCGAGGAGAGCTGGATGACCGCGTCGTGCACCTTCTGGCAGGAGAGCTGCATGAGGTTCGCGAGGTGCCGCACCTCGGCCGTCAGCGTGTTCACGTCGTAGAGCGTCAGCGACTCGGCCGTGTCCTGGATGAGGTCCAGGATGTCGTCCATGCGCTGGATCAGCTTGTTGATCTGGTCGCGGTCGAACGGGGTGACGAAGGTGTTGTGCATCAGGGCGACGGTCTGGTGCGTGACCGTGTCCGCGTCATGCTCGATCTTGTGGATCTTGCTGACGTATTCCTCGCGCCGGCTTTCGTCGGAGTAGTTCGTGAGCATCTCGACGAGCGCCGCCGCGCCCTGGACCACGAGCGAAGCGTGCTCGTTGAAGAGCACGAAGAACTTCCGCTCCTGCGGCATGAGCATCGAAAGCAGTCGCATCGCAAGCCCCCCGCGCGACCCGTCCCCGGCGCGCATTGTACGCACGTGGGGTCCGCGCTGCGGTATCGTTCGCGCATGAGGACATTCACCCGCGCGGCGGCGCTATCCGCCGGCTGCCTGTGCCTGCTGGCGCCGCTGTCCGCGCGGCCGGCCGACGAGAATGCCGCAAGCGCCCGTCTCATCGAGGAATTGGGGCTGCGCGAGTCGGCCGTTGCGCTCCGCGACCGCCCGGGCTGGGCGGCGCCGCAGGAAGGTCGTGCTGATGGGCGCCGACGCCGCGCGCGTCGCCTGGATGCAGGAAGCGGCGCCTGGCGTCACGCTCGTCGCCGCGCCGGACCGTGCCGCGGCCGCGCGCGAGGCGGCGGATGCCGATGCGGTGATCGGCGAGTGTGTCGCCGAGGTGATCGAGGCCGGGCCGCGCATCCGCTGGGTGCAGCGCATGTACGCGGGCGTCGAGCGCTGCGTCGCGATCCCCGCGTTCGCCGAGCGGGGCATCGTGCTCACGAACATGCAGAAGGTCGCCGGGCTCCGTGATGGCGGAGCACGTGCTCGCGCTCATGTTCGGGTTGACGCGCGGCCTCGCGGACTACGTGCCGGCGCAGGCGAAGGGCGAGTGGGCCGACGAGGCCGTGCCCGAGAGCCGGCTGTGGGAGGTGAAGGGCCGCACGATGCTGGTGGTCGGCCTCGGCGGGATCGGCGACCGAGGTCGCGAAGCGCGCGCACGCGCTCGGCATGACGGTCATCGCGACCCGCAACTCCGGCACCGACGGGCCGGACTACGTCGCCGAGGTGGGCCTTCCGGACAAGCTGCTGCCGTTCGCCGCGCGCGCCGACGTCATCGTCAGCACGCTGCCGCTGACGCCGGAGACGAAGGGCCTCATGAACAAGGCCTTCTTCGACGCGGCGAAGCGCGGCGCGCTCTTCATCAACGTCGGCCGCGGCGGCACGGTCGTGACCGACGACCTCGTGGCCGCCCTGAAGGACGGGCGCCTCGGCGGCGCCGGCCTCGACGTCACCGATCCCGAGCCGCTGCCGCCGGATCACGCGCTCTGGCGCGCGCCGAACGTGATCATCACGCCGCACGTCGCCGCGGGGCTCGAGGGCAACGAAGTTCCGCGCTGGATCCTCGCGCGCGAGAACCTGCGCCGCTACGTCGCGGGCGGCAAGCTGCTGTCGGAAGTCGACCTCGAGAAGGGCTACTGAGGCTCCCATGTCGAACCGCACGCTCCAGCTCGACGACCGCACCTACGAGTACCTGCTCGCGCATTCGCTGCGCGAAGACCCGGCGCTCGCGGCGCTGCGTGCCGAGACGGCCTCGCACCCGAAGGTCAACATGCAGATCGCGCCCGAGCAGGGCCAGTTCATGCAGATGCTGGTGCGGCTCACTCGGCGCGCAGCGCGCGATCGAAGTCGGCGTCTTCACCGGGTATTCGAGCCTCGCGGTGATGCTCGCGATGCCGAAGGACGCGCACTCTCCTCGCGCTCGACGTCAGCGAGGAGTATCACGGCGGTCGCGCGCCGCCACTGGCAGGCCGCGGGCGTCGCCGACCGCATCGAGCTCGTGATCGCGCCGGCTTCGGCGACGCTCGAAGCGCGCATCGCGGCGGGCGAGGCCGGGCACTATGACTTCGCGTTCATCGACGCCGACAAGACCGGCTACCTGCGACTATTACGAGCGGCTGATGAAACTGCTGCGCCCGGGCGGGCTCATCGTCGTGGACAACACGCTGTGGCACGGCGAGGTCGCGAACCCCGCGGAATCGCGAGGCGGACACGGTGGCGCTGCGCGAGTTCAACGACGCGCTGCATCGCGGACCCGCGCATCGACCTCGCGCTCCTGCCGGTGGGCGACGGGCTGACGCTCGCGCGGCTGCGCGAAAGGAGTTGATCCCGGCGCTGGTGCGGCGAGTATGATCGGGTACAGGCAAGCCAGAGGGAGGTTCGCCATGAACCGAAGCTTCATGTTGCCCCGATGTCGCGCTGGCGCTGCTCGGCCCTGCTCGCTGGGCTGCAATAGCGCCGGAACGCCCGAGAACCTTTCCCGCAGGCCGCCGCCGAAGGCTGGCTCGGCTCCTTCAACGGGCACGACGTCTCCGGGCTCGCGCTGACTCTACACGCGGACGCGGAGATCCTGCCGCCGGACTCGAGCCGGTCATCGCGGGTCCCGAGGCCATCCAGGCGTTCTGGCAGGCGCACGAGCCCGGGCCAGGTGCCGCTCGAGTTGGGCGACGTGGAGATCGAGACGGCTCGGCGATTTCTGGTATCGCGAGGGCGCCTACAAGGCGAAGTTCCCGGACGGGGCGAGCCGCGCATGCGGCAAGTTCATCGAGCTCTGGAAGCACGAGAACGGCAACTGGCTGATGTACCGGCAGATGTGGAACCGCAATGCGCCGCTCGAGCCGGAAACGCCGCCGGATGCAGCCGCCGATGAGCCTGCGTGACAACGTCGAGGCGATCTTTCCGGAATGGGAGCGCTGGTATCCCAGCCTCTTCGATGCCGCAGCCGACCTCGGCGTGATCCGCCCGCGCGTCTGCCCGCCGTCACAACTGCTGTTGTCGCGCCGGCATTCCGGGATCCGCAGCGAAGCCTTGCAGGCCTTTCGCGAGCGCTGGAACGCGGTGGAGCCGGAAGACTCGGACTAGCGCGCAAGCGTTACTTGCTCGTTCAGCGTTCGCTTTGCCGCCGCGCACCGATGACGCGCCAATCCGCCGCCCTCGCGCGCGAGCCGGATGTCGAGCCGCTAGACGTCCGCGGCGAGGTCCCAGTCCGATTCGCCCTTCGACCTCGCGGCCGAGCATGCCGACGGTGACCCGCACCCGCGCGAGCTCAGTGCCCTCGAGCTCGATCGGAATCGATGCGCGTCAGGAGGTTCACGGAAGGGTGAGCGACGAGCCAGGCGTGAAGCAGGTTGCGCACGTCCGTGGCGTCGCGGCCGCTCGCGTCCAGGTAGTCGTCGGCGATGAAACCGCGAAGCTCGGCGGCATCGCGCGCCTCGGCCGCGGCCTCGGTTTCGTCCACCAGCGCGCGGATCTCGTCCTCGGGCGTGCCCGAGGGCCCGCAGGCGGCGACGGCCAGGGCCAGTGTGAGCTGCGAACCTACGCAGGGAGCGCCTCCCATTGCGGCAGCGTGTCGGTGATCTCGAACCACGGCGCCTTGCTGGCGACGATAAATGTGGCTGTGCACCGGAATGCCCGGCCCGGTGTCGAGGCTGCCGCAGGGCACGACGACGTAGCCGGTCGTGGCGACGATACGGGGCACGGAGCTTCCGCAGCGGCCGGCAGAACGCCTGGCCGAAGCGCTTTGCACCGGGCAGCGCGAAGCTCACGACTTCGGATTCTGCCGCGGATCCATGCGAGCTGCTCGTGCCGGAAGAATGCGTTAGTCGCATGGGCGGCGCTGCGCGCGCGCCGGCAGCGGGAGCAATGGCAGTTGTGCATGCGCTCCGGCGAGCCGCTCAACTCGAAGGCGACCTCACCGCAGAGGCAGCCGCCGCGAATGGTGCCGGGCACGGGATCGGGTGACGGCCGGTCGATCGCGGTGTCGCCGAAGCCGGGCGGGAAGCGTTCGTATTGCGGCAGCGCGTCGGTGATCGGAAACCAATCCGGGGCCGGACCCGGCGAACATGTGCAGCTGCGGCCGGATGTCCGGGTCGCCCTCGAGGGTTCCGGCGGGGACGAAGGACATTTCCAGGTGCCGGCAGGACGATCGGGCAGGACGGATCCGCAGTGCCGGCAGAACGGCCGAAGGCCGGCTGCGGACGATTCGTAGACCACGACCGCGTCCTCACCCGCCAGCCAGTGGAACCCGCCGCTCGCGCCCCCGAGGAAGGTCGCGAACATCGCCCCGTGGTGCTTGCGGCACATCGAGCAGTGGCAGTGCACCATCGAGTCGAAGGGGCCGGCCTCGAACTGCACGGCTCCGCAGAGGCAGCTTCCTCGGTTCATAATGCGGACAGCTTACGGGAGGGTTCCTCGCCATGTACACCCTCTATTGGTCGCCGGGCACCGCGAGCCTGTGCGTGCACTGGATGTTGATCGAGCTCGGCGAGCCGCACGATCAAGGTGCTGGTGGACATCGAGGCGGGCGAACACCGCAAGCCCGAGTACCTGAAGCTGAACCCGAGCGGCGTGGTGCCGACGCTGGTCGTGGACGGCGTGCCGCTGGCGAGGCCGCGGCGCTCTGCATGATCCTCGCCGAACGCCACCCGCAGGCCGGCTTCGCGCCGGCCGATCGGCCACGACAGCGCGCGGCCTACCTGAGCTGGATGTTCTTCCTGTCGAACACGCTGCAGGTCGCGTACCACAACTGGTTCTACCCGGACCAGCCGGCGGGCCAGTCCGGCGTCGAGGCGGTGAAGGCCTCCGCGCGGGCGCGAATCGAGGCCGCGCTCGACCGCGTCGACCGGCAGATCGCGGCGGCGGGCGCCTACCTGCTCGGCGACCGCGTCTCCGCGGCCGACTTCGTGACGACGATGCTCATGCGCTGGGCGCGAAACATGCCGAAGCCCGCGACGGAGTGGCCTGCGATCGCCGGCTACGTCAAGCGCATGAAGGCGAGGCCCTCGTTCAAGGTGCTCTACGAGCGCGAGGGCCTCACCGAGTGGAATTGAAGGGGACGCGCACCTTCAATTCAGAGGAACGTGTAGGTAAACGACAGCGAGATCGTGTCGAGCTTCTCGTCGTCGACGATCGGGAACTGCTCGTACTCGAGCCGCGCGCCGAGGCTCCAGATCCGCGCCTGGATGCCGACGCCCCAGGCAAAATCCAGGTCGTCCTCGTCCACGCTGATGCCGTTCGAGCGCGCGTCGACCTGCCAGGACGTGGCTCCCGCCTTCGCGAACAGGTCGACCACCGGCAAGGCGATGTAGCCGACTGCGAAGCCGGAAATCGTCTCCGCGCCCAGGCGCCCGTCGCCGATGGTCGCGTCGCCATGATCGATGTAGTTGACCTCGACCCCGAAGTTGTCGATCACCCGCCAGCCGGCGATCAGCTTGTAGCCACTATCCTCGTCGTCGAAGTCGCCGATGTCGGGATCTTCGAGGCCGTAGTCGCTCTGCACGTAGCCGGCGCCGAGGTAGATGCCGTTGTCCGCCGCCTGCACGAGCGGGGCAATGGCGAGCAACGCCGCCGTAAGGCCGATTTGACGCAACATGAAACGACTCCTTGTCTCAGTGGAATTGAAGGGGACGCGCACCTTCATATTCGAAGGGATGCGCGCCATCCACGAATATGAAGGTGCGCGTCCCCTTCAATTCGGTTGCCTGATCACCGGCGTCACGTTCCGGATGTTGCAGGCGAAGTTGAGCAGCGTCTCGCCGATCGTGCCGCTCTCGATCCTCTCCCAGGTGCGGAGCAGGTTCGTCGAGCGTTCCGGCGTTTCCCGATCGGTCTGCAGGTTGTTCCACTTGTAGAAGAACACGCCGCTGGTCGAGCGCTGGCGCTTCGCGCAGTCCCAGTCGTCCTTGCTGAGCGCGCTCTTGTGCGCGAGCGGGCTCTGCCCGTGCTTGTACTCGACGCGCGTCCACATCGTGACGACGTCGCCGTTGCGCGTCGCCTCGTGCCGCGTCGCGAAGTAGACCTGCTCGGGGTAGGTCTCGATCCATTCCCAGTCCATGCGGCCCTGCAGCTCGAGTTGCTTGACCCACTCGTTGCCCACGCCCTTCATGGGGACGGTGGTGATCTGGCCGGCCGCGAGGGCGGAGGCGAGGAGCAGGGGTGCTGCAAGGATGGGCGATCGTCGCTTCATGGGGCTTGGACGCTCCGTGGCCGCGGCGGGTTCCGGGATTATCAGCCGAGGATCGCCTCGCGTCGATAAAGCCGGCCAGCGACCCAGGCGAGCGCGACCCCGAGTGCGAGGCAGCTCGCCCCCGCGATGAGCGCCCAGGCGGCCGGCAGCGGCTCGCCGCGGATCAGCCCCTGGATCAGCAGGTGCTGCGACAGCGACGGAACCAGCATCAGCGGCGCCTGCGGCGCGACTGCCAGCACGCTCGCGACCGCAATCGGCACGGTCGGCACCAGGAGCACGATGCCGAGCCAGGACTGCGCCTCCTTGTAGGTGCGCGTGAACGAGGCGACCACGGTGAGCAGTGCCGCGGCGACGAGCGCGAATGGCGCGACTGCGAGAAACACGCCCCACACGACGTCCGGCCCGAAGTTCGCCGACATGCCGAAGGTCTCGAGCGGCACGGCCTCCAGCGAGACCGCGATGGACGCGCAGACGAAGGCGAGCGCGACCAGCATCATGACGGCGGTCGCCGCGATCTTCCCGTAGATGACGTGGTCGCGGACCGCGGGGACGGTCAGCAGCGACTCCAGAGACCCGCGCTCGCGCTCGCCCGCCGTTGCGTCGATCGCGAGATACAGCCCGCCCATCAGCGTCGCGAGCAGGATCACGTAGCTCAGCATGCCGAGGAGGAGCGTCGCGCGCGCGGAGGGCGTGGACACGTCGATGTCGTCGATGACGATCGGCTGCACTACGGCCGGCGAGATTCCACGGGCCAGCATGCGCAGGCTCGCGACGCGCGCGCCGATAGGCAGCGATCGCCTCGTTGAGGCGCGCCGCGTGCTTGCTCGGCCCTGGAATCCGCGCCGTCGGCGAAAACCTGCACCGGAGCAGGCTGGCCTTCAGTGAAGCGTTCGCCGTAGTTGTCCGGCACCCGCATCACCACGAGCTCGTTCTCGGCGGCGATCCAGGCGCGGATGTCGCGCTCCGTGCCTTCGCGCAGGCTCACGTCGAGGCCATGCTCGCGCAGTTGCTGCACGAGATTCGGCGCAGCCGCGGCGTTTACGATTGTGACGGGCGCCGCCTCGTCCTGGCCCGCGACGGAGCGCGCGAGCGCGAGCTTCAGGACGAGGATGAAGAAGAGCGGTGCGAGGATGGGCCCGATGCAGCAGGCTGTTCACGAGCGTGCGGCGGTCGCGGAAGCATCTCGAGCAGCTCCTTGAACATGACCGTGCGGATGGTGGCGGTCATTCGAGCCCCCGCGAGTCGCCGATGGCGGCGACGAAGGCGTCCTCGAGCGTGTCCGAGCCGAAGCGCGTGCGCAGCGCCTCGGGCGTGCCCGCGGCGACGACCCGCCCCTTGTCCATGATCACGATGTCGTCGCAGAGCGCGGCGACCTCCTGCATGACGTGGCTCGAGAACAGGATGCAATGGCCGGCCTCTCGCAGGCGCAGGATGAGGGCGCGCAGCGCCCGCGTCGCCATGACGTCGAGGCCGTTGGTCGGCTCGTCGAGCAGCAGGTTCTTCGGGGCGTGCACGAGGGCGCGCGCGAGCGCGACCTTGATGCGCTCGCCTTGCGAGAATCCCTTGGCACGGCGGTCGGCGATGCCGCCCATCTCGAGCTCGGCAAGCAGCGTCTCGATGCGCGCATCGAGCATCGCACCCTCGAGGCCGTGCAGCCGCCCGAAGTAGGCGATGTTCTCGCGCGCAGTGAGCTGCGGATAGATGCCGGCGCCGTGCGGCAGCACGCCGATGAGCCTGCGCGCGCCGAGCGGGTCGCCGACCACGTCGACGCCGTCGATCGCGGCGCGGCCGTCGTCGGGCCGCAGCACCGTGTACAGGATGCGAAGCGTGGTGGACTTGCCGGCGCCGTTCGGCCCGAGCAGGCCCGTGATGCGCCCGTCCCGCGCCTCGAACGCCGACGCCGTCCACGGCGCGCACGGCGCCGAAGCTGCGCGACAGGTCCTCGACGCGGATCATGGCGCGCTGCCGCTGAAGGAAAGGAAGAAGGGCGCAGGCTCGATCTTCCCGATGCAGGCCGTGTCGAGGCCGGCGACGCTGCCGGCGTCGATGAATCGCCGCAGCAACTTCTGCACGCAAGGCAGTCGCGCCTGGCCGTGCCCCTGGCCCGGAACGACGACGTGCAGGCCGTTCCGGAATCCCTTTGCCGCCATCGCGCCGTAGGACGCCGGGGTTGCCGGGTCGAACTCGCCGGAGAGCAGGAGCGCCGGCACTTCGGAGTCGAGCGGCTCGGCAAAGTCCGTCGTCCACCGGCCCGCGCGGCCAGACTTCGCAGATCGCCCGCATGCCGTCGACCATCAGCGGGCCGATCGCGGTCGCCTCCAGCGCCTTGCGGTCCACGGCATCCGCGAAGCGCGGCGCGTCTTCGGCGCAGACCACGGAATTGTGCATGCCCATCGCGATCATCCGCTCGAGGTCGTCGCCGATCATCTCGGCCTGCGCGGCGAGCGGGCCATAGTTGCCGTTCGTCGCCGCCTCGTGCAGGACGAGCGGCAGGATCGAGGCGGTTCCCGGCGAGTACGTCAGCATCCGCGCCATGGTCACGAGATGCGCGCGCGTGACTTCGAGCCTGCGGTTCCCGCCTTTCACCGGATCGATGAGCGTGATAGTGATCGGCCCCCGCGTGAGGCGCGCGTCGAGCTTTGCGAACTGCGCCGCGAGGGCAGGGAAGCGCTGGTCGCATTCCGCGTCGGCCGCGCAGCGCGCGTAGACACGATCGAGCGCGCGCTGCGATTCGATCGCGATGCCCGGCACCAGCGCGAGCGCCGGCGGGACGACGCCGTCCAGAACGAGGGCGCGCACCTGTTGCGGGTAGCGGCGCGCGTAGTGCTGCGCGACGCGCGTGCCGTAGGAACCGCCGTACACGTTCACCCTTGGGTAACCGAGTGCAGCGCGTACGGCGTCGAGGTCGCGTACGGCGATGCTCGTGGTGTAGAACTCCGGCCTGCCGCGGAGCGTCGGCAGGCATTCCTGCGCCAGGTCGCGCAGCTCGGCGGGTTCGAGCGCGCCGCTCTCGAGCGCGTCGTCGGGCATGGCGCAGTCGAGGCGATTGGAGCCGCCCGTGCCGCGCTGGTCCACCATCACGATGTCGTGCTCGCGCCGGATGCCGGCGAATGCGGACAGGAGCGGGGCGAAGCCGTGGATCGATCCCTGGCCCGGCCCGCCGGCGAACGAGGAAGAGCGGATCGGGTTTCGCCTTCGTCGAGATCGCGGGAACGACCGCGATGGCGAGGCGTATCTTCGCGCCCGCCGGGTCGCCCGGGTCTTCCGGCACCGTGAGCGCGCCGCAGCGTGCCTCGGTGGAGACGAGGCCGTCGAGGCCGGCGATGCGGCAGGGTTCGAGGCGCATCGACGGTTGCGCATTCAACCGGTGCGATCCAGCGAGTGCACCAAACGTGCACGCGACGACCAGCGAAACGCGCCATGCCAACCTCATTCCTCGAATCCTACAGAAACTAGCGATGGCGGCTTATCCGGATTCCTGCGTAGCGCGTCACACTCGGAAAAGTTATGGTCACGCGACTCCAAACTCTCATCCTGCTGCTCGTGGCAGCGGCCACGGGCGCACATGCCGAAGAGCTGAGGCGCGGGCCCTACCTCCAGAACGTCACGACGACCGCGGCGACGCTGCGCTGGCGCACGGATGTTTCCAGCGACAGCCAGGTGTGGCTCGGCACGCGGCCCGATAGCCTTTCCGTGGCCGCATTCGATGGCGATCGCGGCAGGAATCACCAGTTCCGGATCACCGGGCTCGAGCCGGGCACCCGCTACTACTACGCGATCGGATCGAGCGACACGCGGCTCGCGTCAGGCGCGGATTACTACTTCGAGACGGCGCCCGCAAGCGCGGAGCCGACGCGGATCTGGGTCCTCGGCGACTCCGGGACCGGGACATCGGGCCAGCGCGAAGTGCGGGACGCCTACTACGCCTACGGCGGAGCTGCCGATACCGACCTGATCCTGATGCTGGGTGACAACGCGTACGAGCGCGGCACCCACGCCGACTACCACTCGAAGCTGTTCGAAGTCTACGAGAGCATCCTGCGCCATACGCCGCTCTGGCCGACTTTCGGAAACCACGACGGCCTCACCGCCTCCTCGACATTTCAAGCGGGTCCGTATTACGACATCTTCATGCTGCCGCGGGAGGGGGAAGCGGGCGGCGTCGCCTCCGGCACGGAGGCTTACTACTCGTTCGACTTCGGCAATATCCATTTCGTCTGCCTGAACTCGTACGACGTGTCGCGCGCCCCGGGTGGCCCGATGCTGAGCTGGCTGCGGCGCGATCTGGCCGCCAACGACCGCGATTGGACCATCGCCTATTTTCATCACCCGCCCTACAGCAAGGGATCGCACGATTCCGATGCCAACGAGCGGATGAGCGAGATGCGGACCAACGTGCTTCCGGTGCTCGAGCAGTACGGCGTCGACCTCGTCCTCGCAGGGCACAGTCATTCCTATGAGCGGTCGATGCTCGTCGACGGCCACTACGGCCGGTCGAGCACGCTGACGCCGAAGATGATCCTCGACGACGGCAGCGGCCGCGAGGGCGAGCCCGACGCTTACGCCAAGCCGGCCCTCGGACCGGTGCCCCATGCCGGCACCGTGTACGTCGTGGTCGGGGTCTCGGGAGAAATAGAGGACGGCGGCGACTTGAATCATCCCGTCATGTACACGTCGAGGGGCATCCTCGGGTCGATGGTGATAGACATCGACGGCAACCGGCTGGATGCGGCCCAACTCGACAACACGGGTGCGACGGTCGACAGCTTCACGATCCTGAAGGACGTCGACCCGGTACCCGTCAGCGCCCCCGCCGTTCGACCGTAAGGCCGCCTCCGCGGCAGCGATCGCCACTTGGGTATCATGGCGGCCTTCGAAAGGGCGGTCATGGATCAGTACGACGTCATCGTGATTGGCGGCGGCCACGCCGGCACCGAGGCTGCTCTTGCAGCCGCGCGCATGGGCACGCGCACGCTCCTCGTGACGCAGAGCCTCGCCACCGTCGGGCAGATGAGCTGCAATCCGGCGATCGGCGGCATCGGGAAGGGCCATCTCGTCCGCGAGATCGACGCCATGGGCGGCGCCATGGCGATTGCCGCCGACCGTGCCGGCATCCAGTTCCGCACCCTGAATGCGAGCAAGGGCCCGGCCGTGCGCGCGACGCGCGCCCAGGCCGACCGCACGCTTTACAAGGCCGCGATCCGCGCACTGCTCGAGTCGCGCCCCAACCTGACCTTGCACGAAGGCGAGGTCGCCGACCTCGTAGTGAAGAACGGGCGCGCCGAAGGCGTCGTCACGATGGATGGCACGACGATCGTCGCGAGGGCCGTCGTGCTGACGGTCGGCACATTCCTCGGCGGTCGCATTCACGTCGGCCTCGAGAGTGCCGACGGCGGCCGGATCGGCGACGCGCCTTCGAACGCGCTCGCCGCGCGCCTGCGCGAGCTGCCGTTCGCAGCCGGCCGCCTGAAGACCGGCACGCCGCCGCGCCTCGACGGCCGCACGCTCGACTACGCAGCCATGCGCCCGCAGCCGGGCGACGAGCCGCGGCCTGTCTTCTCGTTCCTCGGCCGCCGCGAGGACCACCCGGCGCAGGTGCAGTGCCACATCACGGCGACGAACCCGCAGACGCACGAGATCATTCGCGGCGCGGCCGACCGCTCGCCGATGTTCACCGGCCTCATCGAGGGCGTCGGCCCGCGGTACTGCCCGTCGGTCGAGGACAAGGTCGTGCGCTTCGCCGCGAAGTCCTCGCACCAGGTCTTCGTCGAGCCGGAAGGGCTCGACACGCACGTCGTCTACCCGAACGGCATCTCGACCAGCCTGCCCGCCGAGGTGCAGCTCGAGTTCGTGCGCAGCATTGCCGGTTTCGAGCGCGCCGAGATGACGCGTCCCGGGTACGCGATCGAGTATGACTACTTCTGCCCGCGCGGCCTTCGCGACTCGCTCGAGACGAAGCCGCTGGCCGCGCTCTTCTTCGCCGGCCAGATCAACGGCACGACGGGCTACGAGGAGGCCGCGGCGCAAGGCCTGCTCGCAGGCCTCAACGCGGCGCTGCTCGTGTCGGGACGCGCCCCCTGGTCCCCGCGCCGCGACGAGGCCTACGTCGGCGTGATGGTGGACGACCTCATCACCCGCGGCGCGATGGAGCCTTACCGGATGTTCACCAGCCGCGCCGAGCACCGGCTGTTGCTGCGCGAGGACAATGCCGACGAGCGCCTGACGCCCATTGCGCGCGAGTTCGGCCTCGTGGACGACGAACGCTGGGCATTCTTCGAGGCGAAGCGGGAGGCGATCGCAGCCGGCGCCGTGCCGGCCGGCGCGGATGCGCGGCTTGCGGAACAGGTGAGACAAAGCCTGGAGGCACGCGAGAAGTACGCGGGCTACATCGAGCGCCAGCAGGCGGAGGTCGAGCGCCAGCGCCGGAACGAAGAGACGCGCCTGCCGGCGGAAATCGACTACACGCAGGTCGCGGGACTCTCGAACGAGGCGCGCCAGCGCCTCGTCGAGTCGCGGCCCGGCACCGTCGGCCAGGCATCGCGCCTGCCGGGCATCACCGCCGCGACGATCTCGATCCTTCTCGTCCACCTCAAGAAGCGTGCGCGCGGCATGAAAGCGGCATGAAGAAGACGTACACGGGAAGCTGCCACTGCGGCACTGTCCGCTTCGAGGCCGACATCGACCTCGCCGAAGGCACGGTCAAGTGCAACTGCTCGATGTGCGGCAAGGGACGCAACTGGCTCGCGGCCGTGAAGGGCGACGCATTCCGCCTGCTGGCGGGCGAGGCGGAGCTCGCCGAATACCAGTTCGGCCGCAAGGCGATCCGGCACCGTTTTTGCAAGCGCTGCGGGCTGCGCCCGTTCTCCCAAAAGGCGGGCGGCGACGCCTTCTACGCCGTCAACGTCGCCTGCCTCGACGACGTCGACCCTGCCGAGCTGGCCGCGGCGCCCGTCATCCACGTCGACGGCCGCCACGACGACTTCAAGAATCCGCCGCAAGAGACGCGCCACCTCTAGGACGTTCCGCGGCGTCCGGTCCGGTGTCCGGACACTGTCCGCGGACAGCCCGGACGACTCTCTGGTGTTCGCCTCGCCATAAAAATCAATGTGTTACGGCGCGTTCCAAGTTGGCACGCCCCATGCACTATCCAAGGCGATGAGTCGACAAACATGAAGATCACGAACTTACGTCCCTTGTCGTCCGGCGGGCGGGATACGACGCCCGCCGGCGACCCTTCGATCCGCGGCACCGACGCCCAGGACATGAGCGTCGCCGCGAAGCCCGACCGCAGGCGCCAGAAGATGCTCGGCCTCGCCGCGGGCGGCCTCGTGCTGGTCCTCGTCTTCGGCCTGCTGATCCGCGGCTGGAGTTCGACCGAACACACCGTCTCGCGCGAGCGCCTGCGCATCGCGACCGTGACCGAAGGGCCGTTCGTGCGCGACGTTTCCGCGCAGGGCACGGTCGTCGCAGCCGTGAGCCCGACGCTCTTCGCCGTCGCGCCCGGCAACATCAGCTACGCCGTCCGCGCCGGCGACACCGTCAAGTACGGCCAGGTGCTGGCGAACGCTGGCGAGCCCGGCGCTCGAGAGCGAGTACCAGCGCGAGCGCGCAACGCTGGACAGCCTCGACACCGCGCTCAAGCGCCAGGCCATCGAGATCCGCCGCCAGAAGCTCGCCACCCAGGAAGCAGGCCGACCTCGCGAACGTGCAGATCCGCGCCGCCGAGCGCGAGTACCAGCGCGCGAAGTGGGCCTTCGACGAGGGCGCGATCCCCGAGCGCGACCTGAAGGCCGCCGAGGACGAACGCGAGTCGGCGAAGCTCACCTACGACAACGCGATGCGAGACGGCGGGCCTCGAGCAGGAAAGCCTCGACCTCGACCTGCGTGCGCGCCAGATCGAGCGCGAGCGCCAGGGCTACGTGGTCTCGAACCTCAAGCGCCGCGTCGACGAGCTGACCGTGCGCTCGCCGGTGAACGGCATGGTCGCGAACCTCGCCGCGGCCGAGAAGGCGAGCGTCGCGGAGAACGCGCCGCTGCTCACTGTCGTCGACCTGTCGGCCTTCGAAGTCGAATTCCAGGTTGCCGACGTCTACGCGCGCGACATCAAGGCCGGGCATGGAAGCCGAGATCTCGCTCGACGGCCGCGAGTACAAGGGCCTCGTCACCGCGCATCTCGCCGGAAGTGCGTTCCGGCCAGGTGACCGGCCGCGTGAAGTTCGCGGGCGACCAGCCCGCCGGGCCTCGGCAGAGCCAGCGCGGCTCCGTCCGCATCGTGATCGAGCAGCGCGCGAAGGCCGTCAAGTTCGAGCGCAGCTCGGACATCGTTCGCCGGCACGACGGCCGTCTACGTCGTCGACGGCGACCAGGCGGTGCGGACGCCGGTCGAGCTCGGCGCCGCCTCCGTCGGCGAGATCGAAGTCCTGAAGGGCCTCGCGCCCGGGCAGGAAGTCGTGATCTCCGGCTACGGCGACCTCGACGACGTTCCCGAATTCCACATCGGCGGATGAGCGCCGCAACCATACAACGACCCTGGAGCGACACGACATGCTCGAGATGCACGGCATCAGCAAGATCTACCGCACGGACCTGATCGAGACGCACGCGCTGCGCGACTTCTCGCTGAACGTCGGCGACGGCGAGTTCGTCGCGGTCACGGGCCCCTCGGGCTCCGGCAAGACGACGTTCCTGAACGTCGCCGGGCTGCTCGAGACCTTCGACACCGGCACCTACAAGCTCGACGGCCAGGACGTGAGCCGCCTCTCCGACGAGGCGCGCTCGCGGCTGCGCAACGAGAAGATCGGCTTCATCTTCCAGAGCTTCAACCTGATCCCGGACCTCAACATCTTCGACAACGTCGACGTGCCGCTGCGCTACCGCCGCCTCGCAAAGAAGGACCGCGAGCAGCGCATCAAGAGCGCGCTCGAGGTCGTCGGCCTGTCCTCGCGCATGCACCACATGCCCTCGCAGCTCTCCGGCGGCCAGCAGCAGCGCGCCGCGATCGCGCGCGCGCTCGCCGGCGACCCGCGCTTCCTGCTCGCGGACGAGCCCACCGGCAACGTCGACTCGCTGATGGCGCGCCAGGTCATGGACCTGCTCGAGCAGATCAACGAGATGGGCACGACCATCATCATGGTCACGCACGACCCGGAGCTCGCGCGCCGCGCGCACCGCAACGTCCACATCGTCGACGGCCAGATCTCGGACTTCCAGCCGTACGAGACGCGCGACAGCGCGATCATGAAGCCCGCAACCGCCGCCACGGCGATGTCGCCGGCCTGAGAGGGAAGCGCACATGTTCGGCTACTACCTCGAGCTCGCGTTCCGCAACCTGAAGCGCAACCCCGGGCTGACCGCGCTGATGATCGGCGCGGTCGCGCTCGGCATCGCCGTGTGCGTCATGACGCTGACGATGTACCGCGCGATGTCGGGCAACCCGATCTGGTGGAAGAACGACGTGCTCTACGCCGTCACGATGGACTTCTGGGACCCGCAGGAGCCGGCGTGGGACGACAAGCCCGAACTGCCGCCGACGCAGCTCACCTATCGCGACGCGATGGCGGTGTACGCCTCCGACATTCCGAAGCGCAAGGTCATCATGCACAAGGCGGTCGGCATCATGTCGGTAGACGGCGCAGGTGAATGTTGCCGGAGCGCGTCGCGACGCGCGTGACGACCAAGGACTTCTTCGCGATGTTCGACGTGCCGTTCCAGTACGGCGGCACCTGGACCGATGCGGCGGACACGGGACCGGAGCCCGTCATCGTCATCTCGCGCGAGATCAACGAGAAGTTGTTCGGCGGCGCGAACAGCGTCGGCCGGACGCATCCGCTGGAACGACAACGAGTTCCGCATCATCGGCGTGCGCGACCACTGGATGCCGCTGCCGACGTTCTACGACGTCAACAACGGCCCGCTCGAGGAGCCCGAGGACGTCTACATCCCGTTCGGCTGGAGCGTCGCGCTCGAGCTGCACAGCGCCGGCAACACGAACGGCTGGAAGCCCGAGGACATCAAGACTTACCAGCAGTTCCTGACCTCCGAGTGCATCTGGATCCAGATGTGGGTCGAGCTGCCGGACGACGCCTCACGCGACCGCTTCCAGGCGTTCCTCGACAACTACGCGCAGGAGCAGAAAAGCGCCGGCCGCTACCAGCGGCCGCTCAACAACCGCCTGACGAAGGTCGGACCAGTGGCTCGTGGACAACGACGTCGTCGGCAACGACAACCGCGTGCTGGTCGGCCTCGCCTTCGCCTTCCTCGCGGTCTGCCTGCTGAACACCGTGGGCCTGCTGCTCGCGAAGTTCCTGAACGGCGCTGCCGATCACCGGCGTGCGCCGCGCGCTCGGCGCGAGCCGCAAGCAGGTCTTCATGCAGCACCTGGTCGAGGTCGGCGTCATCTCCTCGATCGGCGCGCTGCTCGGCCTCGCGCTCGGCGGCCCTGCTGCTCGCGGGCCTGCGGGCGCTCTATACCGTCGACCCGACGGACGCCGGCGGCACGCAGGCGCTCGCGCACGTGGACGTCACGAGCGTCGTGACCGCGCTCGCTCCTCGCATTCTTCGCCACCATCGCGGCGGGCCTGTATCCGGCCTGGCGCATCGGCCGCATCCCGCCGGCCTCCTACCTGAAGGCGCAGTGACATGACAGCCTGGAACATCCGTCCCATCGCCTCCGCGCTCTGGCGCAACCGCACCGGCGCGCTCCTGGTCGCCTTCCAGATCGCGATCGGCCTCGCGGTGCTCGTGAACGCGGTCTACGTCGTCAAGCAGCGCGTCGAGAAGATCGGCCGGCCGACCGGCATGGACACAGCCAACATGATCTGGGTGGCGAGCGCGGGCTTCGCGAAGGACTACGACTACGAGGCGGCGTGCCGCGAGGACCTCGCGACGCTGCGCGGCGCTGCCCGGGCGTCAATGCCGCGAGCCTCTTCAGCAACATCCCGCTGTCCGGCGGCGGCAGCTCGAGCGGCTACCAGGCAAGGCCCGGCGAAGTGGGTCCCAAGGAAACGGTGCCCGGCAACAAGTACGACGTCGACGAGCAGGCCATCGCGGCGCTCGGCGTCAAGCTGATCGCGGGCCGGCCCTTCGAGGCGCACGAGATCCTGCCGCCGTCGGAGACCTACGAGGACGTCGCCGCAGGCCATCGTGACCAAGGCTTTCGCGAAGGAGTTGTTCCCGAAGGACGAGAACTCCTCGGCAAGACCTTCTATGACGGGCTCAGCGAGCCGACCACGATCGTCGGCGTCATCGAGCACATGCACGGCGCCTGGGTGGGCTGGGACGAGCTCGACAACGTCGTGCTGTTCCCGCGCGTCAAGAATGGCCCGACCTCGGTCTACCTCGTCCGCACCGAACCGGGCCGGCGCGACGCCGTGATGCGCGACATCGAGGCGAAGCTCGGCGACTCGAACCCCGGGCGCCTGCTGCGCTGGGTGCGCCCGTTCGATTACTTCATCAACGCAGTCCTACCTCGACGACCGCAACATGGCGATCTTCCTGGTGAGCGTGACGAGCGCACTGCTTGCGATCACCGCGCTCGGCATCTTCGGCCTCGCGACCTTCAACGTCAGACGCGCATCCGCCAGATCGGCACGCGGCGCGCGGTCGGCGCGCGGCGCATGGACATCGTCCGCCACTTCCTGGTCGAGAACTGGATGGTCACGACCGCCGGCATCGTCGCGGGCTGCGGCGCCGCGCTCGGCATCGGCTACTGGATCTCGGTCAAGTACGAGCTGCCGCGGCTCGACCTCTATTACCTGGTCGGCGGGGTGCTCGCGATCTGGCTGATCGGCCTCGCCGCGGCGCTGCAGCCGGCGCGCCGGGCCTCGACGATCTCCCCGGCCGTGGCGAGCCGCACGGTTTGAAGCCGCAGGCATAGACTGTGGGAGGCACTTGCAACGATTCCGGGATATGGCGCATCCAAGCCCATGAAGGACAAGCAGGAACAGGGACTTCAGGACAGCTTGGGCGATCGCACCGTACTCGTGATCGACGACAGCGAGGCCGTGCGCACGGCCCTCGACGTCCTGCTTGTCCATGCACGGCGCGCGCGTCCTCGGCCGCCGGACTCGGCGGCCGGCGGGCTCGACGTGCTCGCGCGCGAGTCCGTCGACCTCGTCATCCAGGACATGAACTTCCGCCGCGAGGCGACCTCCGGCGAGGAAGGCATCGCGCTCTTCCGCCAGATCCGCGAGCTGCACCCCGACCTGCCGGTGATCCTGCTGACGGCCTGGACCCACCTCGAGACCGCCGTCGAGCTGGTGAAGGCGGGCGCGGCCGACTACGTCGCCAAGCCCTGGGACAACGCGCGGCTCCTGACGACGGTGCGGAACCTCCTCGACCTGCACGCCGCACGCGCCGAGAACCGCGCGATCCGCCGCCGCCGCGCGCTCGCGCGCAGCGAGCTCGCCGCGCGCTTCGACCTGAAAGGCCTCGTCTACGAGAGCGAGGCGATGCACGCGCTCGCCTCGACCGCCGCGCGCGTCGCGCACGCCGACGTGCCGGTGCTGATCACGCGGGCCGAACGGCGCGGGCAAGGAAGTGATCGCCGACATCGTGCAGGCGAACTCGACGGTAAGGGGCGGCCCGTACGTGAAGGTGAACGTCGGCGCGCTGCCGGACACGCTGATGGAGGCGGAGCTGTTCGGCACCGAGGCGGGCGCCTTCACCGGCGCCAAGGCGCGCACCGGCCGCTTCGAGGCCGCGGACGGCGGCACGATCTTCCTCGACGAGCTCGGCAACCTGTCGGCGCAGGGCCAGGCGAAGCTCCTGCGCGTGCTGCAGACCGGCGAGTTCGAGCGCCTCGGCTCGAACACGACACGCCGGACCCGGGCGCGCGTGATCGCCGCGACGAACGCCAACCTGCCGCAGCTCATCCAGGAGGGCCGGTTCCGCGAGGACCTGCTCTACCGCCTGAACGTCATCGAGCTCGAGGTCCCGCCGCTCGCCGCGCGCCAGGAGGACATCGTCCCGCTCGCGCAGCACTTCCTCGAGCCGGACTTCACGCTCTCGCAGGACGCGCTGCGCGCGCTCGCGCGCTACCACTGGCCGGGCAACGTGCGGGAGCTGCGCAACGCGATCCACCGGGCCTGCCTGCTGTCGGTCGAGAGCGTGGTCACGGCAAAGGCGCTCGCGCTGCCGGTCGCCGCGGAACCAGGCCGATGGCTCGCACATCGACCGCGAAGCGATCGAGCGGGCGCTCCTGGTGGCCGATGGGGTCGTGGCGCACGCCGCGCGCGACCTCGGCCTGTCGCGCCAGGCGCTCTATCGCCGCATGGAGAAGCTCGGCCTCAAGGCGCCCGTCGACCCGGGCCGCACGACCGCGAACGGCTGACGCCGCCCGATCTGGCACGATAGCGGGCCGTATGGCCAGCAAACCACGCGCACGTCGCTCGCTCGCCGGCCGCATCGCCGTGGTCGTCGCGGCGACGGCCGCCGCGGTCGCTGCCGTCACGCTCGCCTTCGACCGCTGGCTCGAATCGCCGATCCTGGCCGGCGCCGCGGCGCTCCTCGTCACGCTGCCGCTCGCGATCTGGTTCACCGGCCGCATGTTCAGCCGCTGGAGCCACAGCCTGCGCGCAGTCGCGGACGGCATCGGGAGTCTGCGCGACCGCGACTTCAGCGTGAGCGTCACGCCCACCGGTCCCGATGAGATCGGCGACCTCACCGCGGAGTACAACTCGCTTGGCGACAGCCTGCGCCGCGAGCGGCTCGACCTGTACCAGCGCGAGCTCCTCCTCGACACCGTCGTGCAGACGACGCCGCTCGCGCTCGTGCTCACGAACCAGAACGACCACATCGTCTTCGGCAACATCGCGGCGCGGCAGCTGTTCCGCGCCGGGCGCAAGATCGAGGGCATCCGCTTCGGTGACCTGCTCGAAAATGCGCCGCAGGTGCTCCGCGAGGCGGTGGAAGGCGGCGTCGACACGCTGTTCACGGTGTCGGAGGGCACGGAGGCGGAGATCTTCCACGTCAGCAACCGGCCATTCACGCTGAACAGCCAGCCGCACCGGCTGCTGCTCTTCAAGCAGCTCACGCGCGAGATGGCGGCGCAGGAGGTCGCGATCTGGAAGAAGGTGATCCGCGTCATCGCGCACGAGCTCAACAACTCGCTGGCGCCGATCACCTCGCTCGCCCACTCCGGGCGCGAGCTCGCGAACCAGCCGGACACGGCGCGCCTCACGCGCGTGTTCTCGACGATCGAGGAGCGCGCTTCGCACCTCGCCACGTTCATCGACGGCTACGCGCGCTTCGCCAAGCTGCCGCGTCCGCGCCCTGCCGAGGTGCACTGGGGCCCGCTGCTCGCGGGACTGAAGGACAGCCTGTCGTTTCAGGTGGTGCAGCCGCTGCCCGGCCGGCCGGGCTGGATCGACGGGCCGCAGATCGAGCAGGTGCTGATCAACCTCGTCAAGAACGCGATCGAGTCGGGCTCGCCCGAGGACGACGTGACCCTCAAGGTCGCCGAGCGCGGCGGACGGGTTCGCGATCGAGGTGCGCGACCGCGGCAGCGGCCTTTCGGAGGAAGTGCTGCGCGATGCGCTGCTGCCGTTCTACTCGACCAAGCCCAAGGGCACCGGGCTCGGGCTCACGCTGTGCCGCGAGATCGTGGACGCGCATGGCGGGCGTCTCTCCATCGCCAACCGCGACGGCGGCGGCGCCGTCGTGACCGTCTGGCTGCCGGGCGCGCAAGCCTGAAGGCCTTCCTACATGTCCGAAAGTCACGCGACGACAGACGAATCCTGTTTCTCCGCCTACGGTACAGGAGGCGACAGGAGGCGCCCATGGGAAGGTTGCACAACAGGATCGACGGACGGCGCGGCCGGCAAGTCTACGGCGCTGGTTTCGCCAGCAAGGAAGACCTGCTCGAGGATGCGAAAGAGTTCGAACGCCTCGGCCAGGCGCGCTTCGGCAACGAGGGGCGTTCCTATGGCGGCTACATCAGCGAGGAGGACGATCGCTCGTCCGGCGGGCGCGACACGACCGGTCCGCTCGCGGAAATCATTTCGGAGACAGCCTTGGGGGAACACATGCCGTCGTTTTTCGACTTCGACTTGACCGGCCTCGGCGGCGAACATGACTTCCTCCGCCCGCTCGAAGGCAAGGTCGTGCTCGCAGTAAACGTCGCGAGCCGCTGCGGCCTCACGCCGCAATACACCGACCTCGAGGGGCTGCACGAGGAGCTCGCGGACGAGGAATTCGCAGTCGTCGGCTTTCCCTGCAACCAGTTCGGCGCACAGGAGCCGGGCAGTGCCGAGGAGATCCAGGCGTTCTGCTCGGCGACCTACGGCGTGACCTTCCCGATGAGCGAGAAGCTCGAGGTCAACGGGGCCGGCCGCCATCCGATTTACGCCTGGCTCACCGATCCGGCGAACGGCCATCCCGGCGACATCGAGTGGAACTTCGAGAAGTTCCTGGTCGGACGCGACGGGAAGCTGCTCAACCGCTACGCGCCGACCGTGAAGCCGCGCGACAACGGCCTGATGAACGACATCGCGGCCGCGCTCTGAGGCAGGCTCCGCCGGGAGCCGGCGGGCCTTGGGTGGCAATTCGGCCCTGCGCCGCTTAACATTCCGGGCGCCCAACCGGAGTTCGAAGCCCTTGAGCCGCCTCGCTGAATCCTGCATCGCCGTCGCTGCGCTTGCCGTGGTTTCGCTTGCCGCGGGTGCGGACGGCGACGCGGCCCGCGGTGCGAAGCTCGCCTACACCTGCCTCGGCTGCCACGGCATCGAGAATTCGAAGAACGCGTACCCGAAGTACTCGGTCCCGAAGCTCGGCGGGCAGAACGAGGCTTACATCGTCGCCGCGCTCGCGGAGTACAAGTCGGGCGCGCGCTGGCACCCGACGATGCGCGGCTTCGCGGCCGGCCTGACCGGCCAGGACTACGCCGACCTCGCGGCTTACTTCAGTTCGGCGACCCCGAAGGTCTCGGGTGCCGAGCCCGTCGGGACACCGCCCGAGCAGGCCGCGACCTGCGTCGCCTGCCACGGCAAGAGCGGCGTCGGCACGATGGATGAGTATCCGAACCTCACGGGGCAGCACGCCGACTACATCGCGCAGGCCCTGAACGACTACCGTCTCGGCAAGCGGAAGAACCCGCTCATGCAGCCGTTCGCGCAGCAACTCTCGCAGGGCGACATCGAGGCTCTTGCGAAGTTCTTCTCCTCGCAGAAGGGCCTCGGGACCCCGAAGCTCGACTGAGCCCGCGATGGTGAACGTCACGGTGACGCGCGAGCTCCAACCCACGCGGGGTCGCTATGTCGGCCGGATCGCGGGTCACGCCGACGAGGCGGAACTGACCTTCGCGCGCGTGAATCCAGAACTCATCGTCGCCGACCACACGCTGACGCCCGTCCCGCTGCGCGGACAGGGGATCGCGACCGTGCTCGTCGAGCACATGGTCGCGGACGCGCGCCGGGAGGGATTCAAGATCCGCCCGACCTGTCCCTTCGTCGTTTCGCTATTCGAGAATCGGCCCGACTGGTCCGACGTCCGCGCCCGTTGAATTTCGGCGATGCCTCGCCTTTGACTATCCGCTGTCGGCAGATGCCGACACAGCGTCGGCGATGACCGACAGCCATGGCTGACCCCGGGAAAATCCGCCGTTAGGCTGCGGATTCTTTTGACTATTGAGGGGGCAGGTCATGCGAAGGATTGCACGGGCGTTCGGCTTGGGAGTCACCCTGGCTGCAAGTGGCTGTCTGGGCGGCGGCGGTGAGGGGAAGCAGCGCCTTGGCAGCCCGAAGAATCGCGCGCCGCAGATCAATGGATACGGGAAACCCGAAACCGCTGCAAACGAGTTCTACGATTTCCGCCCGGCCGCGAGCGACCCGGACGGGGACAAGCTGGTGTTCTCGATCTCGAACAAGCCGGTCTGGACGAAGTTCGACCGCAAGACCGGGCGGCTGACTGGAACGCCCGCCGATCGGGACATCGGCATCTACACGGGCATCACGATCGTCGTGTCCGACAAGCGAACCTCGACCGTGCTGCCGGCGTTCGAGATCACCGTGGTCGAACCAGCCTCCGGCCTCGTGACGCTGTCCTGGATGCCGCCGACACAGAACCAGGATGGCTCAGCGCTCCACGATCTCGCTGGCTACCGCATCTATGCGGGCACCAACCCGGACTCGCTTTCGCGAGTCATCGTCCTGAATAACCCTGGGCTCACGCGTTACGTCGTGGAGTACCTCACGCCGGCCACCTGGCACTTCGCCATGACCTCCTTCAATCGGGACGGGCTGGAAAGCCCGCGTTCCGTCATCGTCAGCAAGCGTATCGCCTAGGGGACGGTCAACTTTGCGGTCTTCCGCAAAGGCGACCGTCCCCTCCTGAGAAGCTACTGCTTCAACTTCTCCAGGAACATCGCCACCGTCCACTGGTAGTAGTCGATGTTGTCGCGCTTGGCGAAGCCATGCCCCTCGTTGAGCCCGACGAGGTACCAGACCTCGCCGCCGTTGGCGCGGATCTTCGCGACGAGCTGCTCGGATTCCGTGTACGGCACGCGCGGGTCGTTCTTGCCCTGGATGACCAGCATGGGCTTGGTGATCTTGCCCGCGTTGTTGAGCGGGGAGATCTTTTCGAAGAACGCGCGCATCTTCGGGTCGCGCTCGTCGCCGTACTCGGGCCGGCGCAGGTCGCGCCGGTATTCGGCGGTACTCTCGAGGAAGGTGACGAAGCTGCTGATTCCGACGATGTCGACGGCGCCGCGCAGCCGGTCGTTGTAGTGCGTCATGGACGCCAGCACCATGTAGCCGCCGTAGGACCCGCCGATCAGCACGATGCGCTTTGCGTCGAGGCCGGGCTGCGTCCGGATCCAGTCGAGCAGCGCGCCGATGTCGCGCACCGAGTCCTCGCGCTTCGTGCCATTGTCGAGGGCGACGTAGGTCTTGCCGTAGCCGCTCGAACCGCGCACGTTCGGCAGGATCACCGCGTAGCCGAGCTCGGCGGCCCACTGCTGGACGTTGGTGCTGAACACCGGCCGCGACTGCCCTTCCGGGCCGCCGTGGATGCTGATCAGCACCGGGTGTGGACCCGCGCCCGCCGGCTTGTACAGCCAGGCCGGGATCTCGCGCGGCTTGCCATCCACATTGTCGAACGTCGGGTAATGCACGAGCGTCGGCTCAACGCAGCGACTTCGGGTCGATGGGCCCGATCTCGCTCTCCGTCCAGCGCGCGAGCTTGCCGTCCGCGATCGTCCAGACCCAGACGTCGGACGGAGTGTTCGGCGTCTCCATGTCGAAGGCGAGGCGCTTGCTCTCGCGGTCGAAGCCGAGCGAGCCGATGACCCCGAACGGCAGTTCCGGCGGGATCAAGTCGGCCTTCTGCACGAGGTCCATCACGCCGAGGCGGCTCGCTCCATCTACGTTTGCGATGTAGGCGAGGTAGCGCCCGTCCTTCGACAGGGAGAAAACCTCGATCTCCCACTTCAGGTGAGCGGTGAGCGGCGTCACCTTGCCGCTGGCGAGATCGACGTAGCGCAGCGTCCTGAACTCGCTGCCGAGGTCCGAGGTGATGTAAACGCCCTTGCCGTCGCGCGAGAAATACCCGCCGCGGGCGGCCTTCACTTTTGCCGGCTCGATCTCGCGCTTCTCGCGTGTCGCAAGGTCGTAGGTCCAGAGGTAGCTCTCGTTGACCGAGACGAAATGGATGAGCAGCAGCGACTTGCCATCGGGTGACCAGTCGACCGCGTTCCAGCCGACCTCCGGCGCCTCGAACACCAATTCCGGTGCGCGCGCTGTCGAGCGGGTCGTCGATGTAGACGTCCGAGACCACGCCGGTCCGCGCGGTCCACTGGAACGCGTACCGGGTTCCGTCGGGTGACCAGGCGCCCGTGCCCGCGCGGCCCGTGCCGTCCGTCAGGCGCACGGGATCGGCGGCGGCGGGATCGAGGTACTCGAGCTGGTAGTTCTCGTTGCCGCCGGCGTCGCGGACGTAGGCGACGCCCTTGCGTGCGCCCGTCGGCGACCAACTCCCACTGTTCACCGGCTCGTCGAAGAAGGTGAGCTGCCGGCGCGCGCCCATCGGTGCGTCCACGACGTGGAGCTGGTTCGTGTTGCCGAAGCGCGTCGAGATCGTGATGCGGCCGTCCGGCGTCCAGTCCTCGAAGGAGGCGCCGCGCGCGAACTGGTAGCGGCGCATGCGCTGCTGGAGCTCCTGCGGGATCTCCGGGATGCCTTCCGTGGCGAGGTTGCCGCGCGTGACGCGCTCGACCTCCGCGGCGGAAGCATGGAATGACAACAGGGCGAGCGCCAGGACGAGCGTGCGGATCATGCGACTGCTCCAGGAATCTCCAGAATCGTAGAGTGCCACAGCACATGCGATCATGGCGGCTGGAGGAATCCATGGCCACGCACCGGGTTGGCTACATCATCGGCAGCCTCGCGAAGGCGTCCATCAACCGCAAGCTCGCGAAAGCCCTCGTGCGCCTCGCGCCCGACAGCCTCGAGCTCAGCGAGATCCCCATCCGGGACCTGCCGCTCTACAGTTACGACTACGACGCCGATTTTCCCGCGGCGGCGAAGGCCTATAAGCAGGCGCTCGCGGCGTCGCAGGCGCTTCTGTTCGTCACGCCCGAGTACAACCGCGGCATCCCGGGCGGGTTGAAGAACGCGATCGACTGGGGCAGCCGCCCCAAGAAAAACAACACCTTCGTCGGCAAGCCATCGGCGGTGATCGGTGCCTCGCCCGGGAAGATCGGCACGGCAGTCGCGCAGCGAGAGCTCCACGGCCTGCTCGGCGCCGTCGCCTCGCCGCAGATGGTGTCGCCCGAGACGTACATCCAGTTCACGCCGGACCTCATCGACGACGACGGCAATGTCGCAGACCCGAAAACCCGGGAAGTCCTGCAGAAATTCCTCGCCGCCTTCCAGAAGTTCCTGGACCGGCAGCTCGCATGACGCCGTCCGCATCGGGGCTGACGGACTTCCGCGCCGGCATCACCGCGATCGACACGGAGTACGTGCGTCCGCGGCTTGCGGCCTCGCACCTGGTCGTGGACGCCGGCCGCGCGGCCTTCGTGGACACCGGCACCACGCGTTCGCTGCCGGCGCTGCTGCATGCGCTCGAGGCGAAAGGCATCGACCGTTCGGCGGTCGAGTGGGTGCTGACGACGCACGTGCACCTCGACCACGCGGGCGGCGCGGGCGCGCTGATGCGGGAACTGCCGAACGCGCGCTGCGCCGTGCACCCGCGCGGCGCGCGCCACCTCGCCGAGCCGTCGAAGCTCGTCGCGGGCTCGATGGCGGTGTACGGGGAGGAGCGCTATCGCTCGCTGTACGGCGAGATCCTGCCGATCGACGCGGCGCGCATACTCGAAGCCGCGGACGGCGCGAAGATCCGCCTCGGCGGACGCGAGCTCGAGCTGATCCACACGCCCGGGCACGCGCTGCACCACTACTGCGTGGTGGATGCCGCAAACGCGCTGATCTTCTCCGGCGACACTTTTGGCATTTCCTACCGCGACTTCGACGTGGACGGCCGCGCCTTCATCTTCCCGACCACGACGCCCGTGCACTTCGACCCGCAGGCGCTGTGCAAGTCCGTGGACCGGCTCATGTCGTACCGGCCGCGCTCAATCTTCCTCACGCACTACGCGGAGGTCACGGAGCTCGAGCGGCTTGCGCGCGAGCTGAAGGAGCGGGTGCTGGCTTTCGCCGATCTTGGCCTGCGCTACCGCGACGCGCCGGACCGCGCGGACAAGCTTCGCCACGGCATGTTTGCGATGATGGCGGCCTGGCTCGACGCGCACGGATTTCCGCGCGACGATGCGAAGCGGCACTGGCTGCTGGACGACGACGTCGAGCTCAATTGCCAGGGCATCGAGGATTGGCTGGACAGGACATGACATGAACGCATTCAAGGCATTCCGGATTCACGAGCGCGAGGGCAAGATCTCCGCCGGCTTCGAACAGGTGACCATAGACGCGCTGACCGCGGGCGACGTCGTCATCCGCGTGCAGTATTCGAGCATCAACTACAAGGACGCGCTCGCGGCGACCGGCGCCGGCAAGATCCTGCGCAAGTACCCGCTGAACGGCGGCATCGACCTCTCCGGCGAGGTCGTGAGCTCGACCGATGCGCGGTACCAGCCGGGGCAAAAGGTCCTGGTGACTGGCTGCGGCCATTCCGAGACGCTCGACGGCGGCTACGCCGAGTACGTGCGCTCGAAGGGCGATTTCGTGATCCCGCTGCCGGACGGCCTCAGCCTCTTCGACGCCATGGCGCTCGGCACCGCGGGTTTCACGACCGGGCTCGCGATCCACCGCATGGAGCAGAACGGGCAGAAGCCCTCCATGGGCCCGATCGTCGTGACCGGGGCATCCGGCGGCGTCGGCTCGATCGCGGTGGACCTCTTCGCGAAGCTCGGCTACGAGGTCGTCGCGGTGAGCGGGAAGCCCGAGGCGGATGCACTGCTGAAGGCGCTCGGTGCGGCGAAGATCCTGCGCCGCCAGGACATCGACCTCGGCAAGCGGCCGCTCGAGGCCGCGCAGTGGGGCGGCGCGCTCGACAACGTGGGCGGCGAGATCCTCACCTGGCTTACGCGCACGGTCGACAGCTGGGGCAACATCGCGAGCATTGGCCTTGCCGCGAGCCACAAGCTCGAGACCACGGTCATGCCCTTCATCCTGCGCGGCGTGAGCCTGCTCGGCGTCAACTCCTCGGCCATGCCGCGCGACGTGCGCACGCACATCTGGAAGCGGCTCGCGACGGACCTGAAGCCGCGTCATCTCGACAAGCTCGTGACCCGCACCATCGGCTTCGACGAGCTGCCGTCCGCGTTCGACGGCTACCTGAAGAGCCAGGTCCAGGGCCGCACGGTCGTCAAGATCGCCTGACGTGGACGGGGCGGTCGAGGCGCGGCTTTCGGCGGGCATTCGCGGGCTCGGCATCGCGCTTGCGCCGGCTCAGGTAACGGCGCTCGGGACGCTCCTCGACGAGCTCGCGGACTGGAACACGCGCGTGAACCTCACGGCGATCCGGGACCCGGCCGAGGCCGTGGACAAGCACCTGCTCGACTCGCTCGCGGTGTTGCCGCAGCTGCGCGGCCTCGCCGTCGCGGACGTCGGCTCCGGCGCGGGCTTTCCGGGCCTGCCGCTCGCCATCGCGGATCCCGACCGGCGCTTCACCCTCGTCGAATCCACCGGGAAAAAGGCCAGATTCCTGCGCCACGTGGTGGCGCGCCTCGACCTGCCCAACGTCGAGGTGATCGCGCTCCGGGCCGAGTCCTACAAGCCGCCGCAGCCCTTCGACAGCGTGATCGCCCGCGCGCTCGGCCCGCTCGCGGAGTTCGTGCGGGTGGCCGGACACCTGGCCGCACGGGGCGGGCGTCTCCTCGCCATGAAAGGTAGAGTGCCGGAGTCCGAAATCCAGGCGCTTCCCGCGGGGTGGAAGCTGATCGCGGTGCATCCTGTCGCCGTCCCCGGACTCGATGCCGAGCGTTGTGTCGTCGAACTTGCTAGGGTTTGAGGTCGTGAAACGAATCATCGCGGTTACGAACCAGAAAGGCGGGGTCGGAAAGACCACCACGGCGGTCAACCTGGCGGCCTCGCTCGCCGCCACGCAGCGGCGCGTGCTGCTGATCGATCTCGATCCGCAGGGCAACGCGACCATGGGCTGCGGCGTCGACAAGCGCACGCTCGAGCGCTCGGTCACCGAGGTGCTGCTCGGCGACGTGAACATCGTGGATGCGATCGTCACGATCGAAGGCGCCAAGTTCGACCTGCTGCCCGCGAACCAGGACCTGACCGCGGCCGAGGTGCGCCTGCTGACGCTGCTCGCCGGCCGCGAGCACCGCCTCGAGAAGGCGCTCGTGCCGGTGAAAGACCGCTACGACGTGATGGTCATAGACTGCCCTCCGGCACTCAACATCCTGACTGTGAACGCACTCACGGCGGCGGACTCGGTGTTGATCCCGATGCAGTGCGAGTACTACGCGCTCGAGGGGCTGTCGGGGCTCATGAACACGATCGAGCAGATCCGCGACTCGGTGAATCCTCGGCTCGAAGTCGAGGGGATCCTGCGCACGATGTTCGACCCGCGGAACAACCTCTCGAACGACGTGGCGGCGCAGCTCATCTCGCACTTCGGCGACCGGGTGTTCCGCACCATCATCCCGCGGAACGTGCGCCTCGCAGAGGCGCCGTCCTTCGGCGTGCCGGTGATGCTGCACGACAAGGATTCGCGCGGCGCGCTCGCGTACCTCGCGCTCGCGGGAGAAATGATCCGCCGCTCCGAGGAGCCCGAAGCCTATTTCGCCGAAGGCGCGCCCCAGGCGGCGGAGACTGCGGACACCTCGGACACGATCGATGCGCCCATCACGCTGGTCGAGCCGGAACCTGAGCCCGTTTCCGACTCCGATCCCGAACAGTCACCGCCCGCTGAAGAAAACACCGCCCCCGCGGGCTCTGTCCCCTACCTCACGAACCACTGAACGATAGGGATGCGCACCTTCTGGAGGGGACGCTCACCTTTGATTGGTGTTCGTTTCCGATTCGGCGCCGATTGAATCAAAGGTGAACGTCCCCTTCGTCCCGGAAGCGGGACGGTGTCCGCTCGAGGTGTCCCGCGAACGGGATGTCCGCGTCCGCCGGACACCTGGCGCTGCACTGCGCCGCCCCGGTGGAATTACTATATTTCGCGTTATTTCAATCACTTACATAAATTTCGGTCAAGTTGGCACGGACCTTGCTCCATCTAGGGCAGGAAGCGGCAAAGGCCGCATCGGAAACGGAGAGCAAGGAGAGAGCCATGAAGACCCTGATCAATCGCAACACCGCAATCGCAGCCTTCGCTGCGGTCGTCATCGTCGGCCTCACGGGCCTCACCCTGGACCGCGGCCATGACGGCGCACTGCCGAAGGGCGTGATCGAAATCGGCAACCCCGAGGCGATCGTGGTCGGCGACCTGATCGTCGCGAAGCTGCCGGCGATCGAAGTAACCGGCACCCGCGTCGTGCAGCTCGCCGATGCGGTGGCCCATGCCGAACCGCAGGGCTGAGACGGCCGCGGCCGTGGGCCGTGACGAATCGCCTGCGGACGCGCAGATCATGCGCGCGTTCATCGCGGTCGCAGCCGGCCTGTTGCTCGGCTTCTGGGTGCTGCGCCCGCTCTGCGTCGACCCGAACGTGCGCACGGCGCTCCCCGAGCAGCGTGCGCTCGCGGGCATCCGCACCCTGGTGATCTGATGGACCGGCCGCGCGTCCGCGAAGCGTTCAAGCACAGGAACGTCGCGCTCGTCGCCGGCCTGTTCGTCGCCCTGTCGGGCGTCGCCTTCGGCATCGCAAAGCTCGAGCCCGGCGCGCCCTCCGTCGCGCGGGAGCAGCTCTACCTCGACGAAGTGAAGGAAGGCACGCTGGAGCGCAAGGTGCGCGGACCGGGCACGCTGCAGCCGCGCGAGGCGCGCTGGCTCTCGACCCGCGAGGAAGCGCGCGTCGATCGCGTGCTGGTGCGCGCCGGCGAGACCGTCACCGCCGACACCGTCATCGTCCAGTTGTCGAATCCCGAAGTCGAGCGCGCGGCGGACGCCGCGGAGCTCGAAGTCGCCGCCGCCCGCGCCGAGTTCGCTGCCGCCCGCCTCGATCTCGAGAGCCAGCGCCTCGACCGCCGCTCCTCGCTCGCCGAGGCCCAGGCGACGGCCGAGTCCGCGCGCCTGCAGGCGCTCGCCGAGGAGCGCGCCTTCCAGCAGGGCGCGGTCTCGGAACTGCAGACCTCGCGCTCGAAGATCCTCGCCGCCCAGCTCGGCGAGCGCGCGAAGATCGAAGCAGCAACGCCTCGCCGCGCTCGACGCCGCCGTGAATGCCCAGCTCCAGGCACGCCAGGCGCGCCTGCGGCAGCTCGAGCGCGCGCACGAGGAGCGCCGCCTCGCCGCGGACTCCCTGCAGGTCAAGGCCGGCATCGACGGCGTCGTGCAGAGCGTGCCCGTGCAGGAAGGCCAGCAGCTCGCCGCGGGCGCAAACGTCGCCCGCGTCGCCAGGCCCGGCACGCTGTACGCGGAGCTGCGCATCCCCGAACTCGACGCCCGTGACCTCGCGCCGGGCCTGCCGGCCACCATCGACATGCGCGACCGCCTGGTGCGCGGCCGCGTGCTCCGCGTCGACCCCGCCGTGACCGCGGGTGCGGTCAAGGTAGAAGTGGAATTCGACGAGCAGCTCCCGACGCAGGCGCGCGCCGACCTTTCGGTCGACGGCACCATCGCGATCGAGACGCTGAAGGGCGTGCGCTTCGTCGGCCGCCCCGTCGGCGCGCAGTCCGGCTCCGCGACCACGGTGTTCCGCGCGAAAGCCGGCAATTCCGTCGCCGAGCGGGTGCCGGTGAAGTTTGGCAAGGCGTCCGTGAACCAGATCGTCGTGCTCGAAGGCCTCGAGCCCGGCGACATCGTGGCGCTCGCGGACACCACGCAGTGGTCCGGGGAAGACCGGATCGTGATCGACTGACGACCCAGCAACGGAGAGGGGCCATGCAGGACAAAGCGATGATCAGCCTGGCGGGCGTGACCAAGGTCTTCTACACGGACGACCTCGAGACGCACGCGCTCGACGGCATCCACCTCGACGTCGCGCGGGGCGAGTTCCTGTCCATCGCCGGGCCCTCGGGCTGCGGCAAGTCGACGCTGCTCGCGATCCTCGGCCTCCTCGACACGCCGACCGAGGGCAAGTACGCGCTCGACGGCTACGAGGTCGCGGCGCTGCCGCCCGCCGCGCGCGCGAAGGTGCGCAACGAGCGCATCGGCTTCATCTTCCAGGCCTTCAACCTGATCGGCGACCTGACGGTGCTGCAGAACGTCGAGCTGCCGCTGACCTACCGCATGGCGATGTCCGCGGACGAGCGCAGGAAGGCCGCGCTGCACGCGCTCGAGCGCGTCGGCATGTCTCACCGCGTGAACCACCACCCGGCGCAGCTCTCGGGCGGCCAGCAGCAGCGCGTGGCCGTCGCCCGCGCGCTCGCGGGCAAGCCCGCGATCCTGCTCGCCGACGAGCCGACCGGAAACCTCGACTCGAGGAACGGCGAGGCGGTGATGAACCTCCTGCGCGAGCTGCACCGCGAGGGCTCGACGATCTGCATGGTGACCCACGATCCGCGCTACGCCGACTACGCCGACCGCAAGGTCCAGCTCTTCGACGGCCGCGTCGTCGACGAGACCAACATGATCGACCTGTCGCAGCGCCGCGCCGCCAAGGCCTGAGGACTCACCCATGCGCGGATTCATCGACGAGCTGAAGTCGGCGGTTTCGGGCCTCGCCGGGCGCCGGCCTTCACGGCGCTGCGCCTCGGGCGTGCTGGGCCTCGGCCTCGGCGCGGTGATCTTCATGTACGGCGTCGCGGACACGCTGATGCTGAAGCCGCCGCCGTATCCGACGCGGACCGCCTCTACACGATCGTGACCGATCGACGGGCAGGCGCCCGGCGACTTACGACAATTCGCTGTTGCCGCAGGACGCGCACAAGATCCGCGAGGCCGCGGGCGCAGTTCGAGGCGCTTCGGCGGCATCTACATCGGCACGACCTACCTCACCGGCGACGGCCAGGCGGAGCGCTACGACGGCGCCTTCGCCGACGGCCACATTTTCGACGTAACCGGCGTCGCGCCCGAGCTCGGGCGCACCATCCTCCCGCGTGACACGATCGAGGGCGCGGCGCCGGTCGTCGTCCTGTCCACGACCTCTGGACCGAGCGATTCGACGCCGACCCGGCCGTGATCGGCCGCACCGTGCGCGTGAACGGCAAGTCCTCCGAAGTCATCGGCGTGATGCCGAAGGGCTATACCTTCCCGTCCACGGCCGCGCTCTGGGTCGCGAACCAGGAGGATTCGCTGCGCGTCTCGCGCCACGACTCGACGGACGTGCAGGTCTTCGGTCGCCTCGCGCGCGGGCGTCAGCCGCGGACGAGCGCACAGGAGCCATCGCGCCGGCCGCCGCCGCCATCAAGGCGGAAGCCGGGCAACAGGCGTTCAACGGCCACTTCGAAGCTCGCGCCGATGGCCGGCAGCTTCATCGGCGACGGCAAGCCGCTCATCGTGACGCTGCTCATTGCGGTCGGCTTCGTGCTGCTGATCGCCTGCGCAAACGTTTCGAACCTCCTGCTGGCGCGCTCGGCCTACCGGGTCCGCGAGACGACCGTGCGCTCGGCGCTCGGCGCTTCGCGCGGCCGCCTGGTGCTCGCACATGCTCGCCGAGGGCTTCGTGATCAGCGCGATCGCGACCGTCGATCGGGCTCCTGCTCGCGTCCATCGCGCTCGACGGCATGCAGGTCGCCGTGCACGCGCACTGCTGGACGACAGCCCGAGCTGGTGGAACTTCGAGATCGACTATCGCGTGGCGACCGTCGCCATCGGCGCGGCGCTGTTCTCGACGCTGCTCGCGGGCCTGCCTGCGGCTGATCCGCGCCTCGCGGCCGTCGCTCGACTCGCTGCTGCGCGACGGCGGCCGCATGGGCACGGGTCTCGCGATCGGCCGCATCGCCTGGGGCCTCGTGGTCGCGGAAGTCGCGCTCGCCTGCGTGCTGCTCGGCCTCGCCGCGCTGATGACGAAGAGCGTGCTCTACGGCGACGTCCTCGGACGTCGGCGTCGAGACCGACGACATCATGACGGCACGCGTCGGCCTGACCGCCGGCACGTACGTCGAGAGGCCCGACCAGGTGCGGTTCTGGGACACGCTCGTCGCACGCATCGCAGGCGCAGCCCGGCATCACGCATGCGGCCGTGACGAAATCGCTGCCGGGGCACGGCACGGGCGACGGCCCGGTCTCGGTCGAGGGCCGCGACTACGGCGACGACTCGACCAAGCCGTTCGTCAACTTCCTGACGGTGAGCCCGTCGTACTTCGACACGTTCCGCATCGCGCCTGTGCAGGGCCGCCTGTTCGACAGCCGCGATTCGATCGAAAGCATGTCCGTGGCGGTCGTCAGCCAGCGCACCGTGGACACTCTTGTTCCCGGACGAGTCGCCGATCGGCAAGCGCATCCGGTTCGACCTCGATGAAGAGGAGACCTGGTACACGGTCATCGGCGTGGTTCCGGACGTCGTCATGGATGAGGACGGGACGATCGACGAGGGACTCTACCTCTCCGTGCTTCAGCATCCGAGCGCTTCATGAGCATCGTCGTGCGCGGCGAAGGGCGATCCGCGCAGCCTGGTCGGCCCGATCCGCACTGCGCTCGCCCAGACCGACCCGGACCTCGCGCTCTACTGGCTGCGGACCTTCGACGAGTCGCGCATGATCAGCACGGCGGGATTCCGCATCATCGGCACGATGTTCGCAGTATTCGCGGGCGTCGCGCTGGTGCTTGCGGCGGCCGGCCTGTTCGGCGTGCTCGCCTTCCACGTCGGCCAGCGCACGCGCGAGATCGGCGTGCGCCGCGCGCTCGGTGCCGACGACAGCCGGATCCTGCGCATGGTCATGCGCGCGAGCGGCGTGCAGATCCTGCTCGGCGTCGGCATCGGCATGGCGCTGCTGCCGCTCATGGGCCGCGGCCTCGGCGACGTCCTCGGCGAGGTGAGCCCGTACGACCCGGCCATCTACGGCATGGTCGTCGTGCTCATGATCGCTGTCGCGATCGCGGCGACGCTGACGCCGACGCGGCGCGCGCTCAAGATCGACCCGGCGGCGGCATTGCGCTACGAGTGACCGCGCAGCAATTCAAGCGGACCGCACGATCGGTGAGCGTTCGGGCTCCGCGGCTTTGCGGGCGTCCGCCAGGAGCGACGGCCTGCGTAACGGCAACGCCTTGATCTCGGCGCAAATGTTTTCTGCTGCCTGCGGCCGCGAAAGCAGGTAGCCCTGCAGGTACATCGACGTCTTGCCCAACAGCGGCGACAATTGAGCCGGCCGTTCAATGCCCTCCGCGGTGATCGAGAAGCCGAGTTTTCCGCAAAGGTTGATGATGGCTTGCGCGATCGCGAGGGATCGGCCGCCGCTGTCGATGCGTGCCACGAGGCTGCGATCGAGCTTGACGCGCGTCAGCGGCAACTGCTCGAGGGAGGCCAACGACGAATAGCCGGTGCCGAAATCGTCAAGCGCGATGCCGACCCCCGTGCGGCGCAAATCCTCGAGTGTCTGGATGACGTCGGCGCCGGTCTGCAGGACGTGTTCCGTGAGCTCGATTTCGATGCACCGCGCGGGAAGGCGCGCGTGCGCCAGCAACTCGGTGACAAGGTCCGCGAACCCGGGAGCGACGACCTGGCGCGACGAAACGTTTATCGCGACCCGGACACCAGGCCAGCTCCCGTGATGCCAGTTCGCCGCGGCTTCGATCGCCGCGCGCAGCACCCAATCGCTGATCTCGACGATGAGGCCCGATTCCTCGGCGACCGACAGGAAATCCTCTGGACGCGCCAGGCGCCCGTCCGGCAGGCGCCAGCGCAGGAGCGCCTCGACCAGCTCGACGTGGAACGTGCGGGCGTCGACTTCCGGCTGGAATGCGAGCTCGAACTCTCCGCGTTCGATGGCCTGGCGCAGGCCCTGCTCGGTGCGGAAGCGCGACGCGGCGGCATCCAGCAGCTCCGGGCTGAACATGCTGAGGCGGTGCCGGCCTTGCGCCTTCGCGCGAAACAACGCCGCATCGGCGGCGCGCAGCAGCGCATCGGCATCCCGCGCATGGGTCGGGAAGACGGCGATCCCGATGCTCAGGCTGATGGCCAGGTCGCGATCGTCGACCGTCAGGGGATCCGCAAACGCGGCGAGTATCGCTTCGCCGTAGCGGGTGATTGCGCTCGCGTCGGCGGCCTTCTGGATGACGACCGTGAACTCGTCGCCGCCCTGCCGCGCCGAGAATCCAAAAGACGATACCGTTGTCTCGAGGCGATGCGCGACGGCTTGGAGAACGCGGTCGCCGTATGCGTGTCCCATCGTGTCGTTGATGTTCTTGAAGTTGTCGAGATCGATCACCATCACGCCGCAGAAGTCGGATCCACCGGCCCGATCCAGCGACTCGGTGAGCTGCGAAAACAGCTGGCGGCGATTCGGCAGTTCGGTCAACGGGTCATGTTCGGCAAGGTGCTTGAGTTGCAGCGTGCGCTCGCTGACCTTGGACTCGAGCAGGCGCTGGTGATCATCGGTGACGGTTTTTGCGGCAGCGAGGCGCTCGGCCATGCTGTTGAATGACACGCCGAGTGAATCCAGCTCCCGGATGCCTCCGCGCGCCACCCTTGCGTGCAGGTCGCCATCGGCAAGCAGGCGAGTGGCGTCCACCAGCCTGCGGACGGGCCGGATGATGCGCAGTGCCATCAGGGCGGACATCGTCAACAGGAACAGCAGTACGCCGCCACTGAGCCACGCGAGCCAGGGCGGGGCCGCGGCGTTCCGTGTTTCGCCGCCGGGTCTCGCGGGCAGTGCCGACGGCTCGCCCGGCTTGCGTGCGCTGCCCGCCTGCACGGCCAATTGCGGTACGGACGATGACGAAGTCGCGACCGCAGCCGGAGCGGAAACCGGGCTGCTGCTCGCGGGCAGTCGCGCGGCCTCGGTTCGGCCCGGACGCGCCTGGATGAACGCGATCGACTCGGCGACGCGCTCGAGCGCGGATGCAAATGACTGCAGCGCGCCCTGGCGGCGGTCGTCCTCCCGGCGCATCGCATCCCGGGTCGGCCCGAGAAGGGCACAGTCGGCGCGCATGCTCGAGACCCAATTCCCGTCCTGCGAGCGAGCGAGATCCGCGCCTTTCCTGTCGAGCGTGTCCAGGAATGCCGCCTCCGCTTCACGCAGCGGGTCGAGATCCGGCTGGGCCGCGTCCGGCCGCGACTCCAGCGTGTCCAGCCCGCGACGGATGTCGCCGAGGCGGCCATTCAGTTCGATCAGTGCTTCACGCGCGATCACCCGGCCGAAGATCTTCCACGCGCCGTCGATGGCGTCCTGCATGCGCGTTTCCATCGACCCGAAGTGCTTGCGATATTGCGCGACCAGGGACTTTCTAGATTCCGCCGTGCGTACGAGATCGAGTGCGACGCTTTCCAGGTTCCCGACCTGGGCCATGAACTCTTCGGCCCGGCGGCTCCCCACCAATGGGCGGGCGCTGGTTGCATAAGCCCGTGCTTCCTGCCGAATTCGCTCGACTGCAGGCGCAAGTTGCTGCGCATGACCATTCCTCGCGTCGACGACCTGCATCAGGATCTCGCGCTCGATTTCATCGATCGCTGCAGTGACGCCCGTCGCATCGACTGAGTCAGGTGCAGGCGGCGACTCGGGTACCGTAAGCGGCGCAGGCGCGGCGGGCGCGGGCAGGTAGACCACTCGCTCCACGGGAGGTGGCGCCGCAGTCACGAATACGGTGCCGTGAACGGCGACGAGGTTTACGGCGATCGCCAGCGCTCCAACCACGACGAAAGCGATGGCAAGATGTCCGACGATGCCGAGTTGCGTGAGCGAGCGCAGGCTGGAAACCAGTGCGGCACGCGACGGCGGAAAATTCACGAAGCTCCTCGCGCCCTCGCGCTGTGTCCTTTATGACCTCAGGATGCCCGTCGGGGCGCCCGCGTTTTGAGCGGTAAATCACGCTACCCGTCGGTGGGGCGGGAGTCCTACACGTCCGTGGGATCCGCGGGGGTGGAGCAGAGGCGGCACATCGCCGGGCCATGGCGGCGCCGCGTTCGTCCACGCGGCATTTGCGCTGCGAGTAGGCGCCGTGCAGAGTCCGCCTGATGCAGCCGCGCATACTCGTTGCGGATGACCAGGCGGACATCCTCTCGGCGCTGAAGCTGCTGCTGAAGCGCGAGGGATTCGAGGTGACGACGGCGTCCTCGCCCGCGGGCGTGCTCGACATCGTCGGCGCGCGAGCACGTGGACGTCGCGCTCGTCGACCTCAACTACTCGCGCGACACGACCTCCGGCGAGGAGGGCACCGCCCTCGTCGAGCAGCTGCACCGCGAGCACCCGGACCTGCCCGTCATCGTGATGACCGCGTGGGCGACCGTCGAGGTCGCGGTGAAGGCGATGCGCAACGGCGCCAACGACTTCCTCGAGAAGCCCTGGAACAACCAGCGGCTGCTGACCGTGCTCCGCAACCAGGTGCAGCTCGCCGAGGCGCGCCGCCACGGCCGCCGGCTCGCGGACGAGAACGCGATCCTGCGCGCGGCCGACGGCACCGACCTCATCGCCAGCTCGCGGCCGATGCAGGAAGTCGTGCGGCTCGCGCGGCAGGTGGCGCGCTCCAGCGCGAGCGTGCTCATCACCGGCGAGCCGGGCACGGGCAAGAGCCTGCTCGCGAAGCTGATCCACGACTGGTCGGACCGCGCCGACAAGTCCTTCATCTCCGTCAACGCCGGTGGACTGCCGGAGTCCGTGTTCGAGAGCGAGATGTTCGGCCACGTGAAGGGCGCCTTCACCGACGCCAAGGCGGACCGCGCGGGCCGCTTCGAGCTCGCGGACGGCGGCACGCTGTTCCTCGACGAGATCGGCAACGTGCCGCCGGCGCAGCAGGCGCGCCTGCTGCGCGCGCTCGAGACCGGCGAATTCGAGCGCGTCGGCTCCTCGCGCACGCAGCGCGCCGACGTGCGCGTGTTGTCGGCGACGAACGCGGACCTGCCGGTGATGATCCGCGACGGGCGCTTCCGCGAGGACCTGCTGTTCCGCATCAACACGGTCGAGATCCGGCTGCCGCCGCTGCGGGAGCGGCGCGAGGAGATCCTCGAGCTCGCGACCGCGCAGCTCGCGCGCAAGGCGGCGCAGTACGCGCGCCCGGTCCGGGGATTCGATCCGCTGGCGCTGTCCGCGCTGCAGAACTACGCCTGGCCGGGAAACGTCCGCGAGCTCAACAGCGTCGTCGAGCGCAGCCTCCTGCTCGCGGCCGGCGACGAGATCGGCGTGGCGGACCTCCGGCTCTCGGCGGCGAAGGTCCGGGCCGCCGTCGCTCGAGGAGATGAGCCTCGAGGACGCCGAGCGCGCGCTGATCCGGAGCGCGATCAGGCGCAACGGGGGCAGCGTGCAGGCGGCGGCGGAGGCGCTGGGACTGTCACGCAGCGCCATGTACCGGCGGCTCGAGAAGCTGGGCTTGAAAGTCGACGACCTCTGACGGCGGATGTGGGATGATTCCGCCCGCGATCCGCGCGGATCGCGGCAAGAAACAACGAACCCAGGAGAGAACGAATGAAAGCCCTTTATGCCGTCGTCGCGGCCGCGGCCGTGCTGGCGAGCCCCGCCGTGATCGCACAGGAGCCGACTGCCGCCAACATGGAGATCGTCCGCGAGAAAGTGCGCGCGGACAAGAAGCTGCTGGTCGCGGCCAACATGAACCTGTCCGAGCAGGAAGCCGCCGCATTCTGGCCCGTGTACGAGGCGTACCAGAAGGACATCGGCGCCTTGAACGAGCGGACGCGCAAGGCGATCGAAAGCTACGCCAGCGCCTACAACCAGGGCGCGGTGCCGGACGAGACGGCGAAGAAGCTGCTCGACGAAGTGCTCGCCATCGAAGGTGCCGAGCTCGACATGCGCAAGTCTTATGTTCCGAAGTTCGAGAAGGTCCTGCCCGCCGCCAAGGTGGCGCGCTACTACCAGATCGAGAACAAGATCCGCGCAGCGGTCAGGTACGAGCTGGCCGAAGGCATTCCGCTGGTCCAGTAGATAGTGCCGCGGCGCAGCACCCGTGCTGCGCCGCGTGAATTGCAAACACGTTCAAAGTTCGGCCTGCCGACGGCCGAAATCACGGCGATCGTAGGCATTCTCCTACATCCCTCCGACAAGGCAGACGGCACACTTCCGGATCGCGTGCCGCTGTTCCCGAGGGGGGAATGAATGCGTAATCCAGAGGATGTGGAGCCGCCGCCGCTGGGCGGCAGCGAGCGCAATCGAAGCGCCGGCCTGGACCAGCGCGAGCTCCTGCGCGCGCTCCAGGCGATGCGCGACGGCGACTTCTCGGTGCGCCTGCCGGGCGACCGGGTCGCCATCGCAGGCAAGATCGCCGACACCTTCAACGAGATCGTGAGCGCGAACGAGCTGCTGGCGCAGGAGCTCGAGCGCAGTGGCCAGGTCGTCGGCCGCGAAGGGAAGACGCGCCATCGCATGGCGCTCGGCCGGCGCCCGGGCGCCTGGTCGGACATGGAGCGCTCGTTCAACACGCTGGTGGACGACCTGCTGTGGCCGACGACCGAGGTGACGCGCACGATCGCCGCCGTCGCCAAGGGCGATCTCTCGCAGAAGATGCAGCTCGAGGCGGCGGGCCGCCCGCTCGAGGGCGAGTTCCTGCGCTCCGCGTCGATCGTCAACACCATGATCCAGCAGATGAGCGTGTTCACCTCCGAGGTGACCCGCGTGGCGCGCGAGGTCGGCACCGAGGGCAAGCTCGGCGGCCAGGCGAAGGTCAAGGACGTGAGCGGCGTCTGGAAGGACCTCACCGACAACGTCAACTCGATGGCCAGCAACCTGACCGACCAGGTGCGCAACATCGCCGACGTCACGATCGCCGTCGCGAGCGGCGACCTGTCGCGCAAGATCACGGTGGACGTGCGCGGCGAGATCCTGCAGCTCAAGGAAGCCATCAACACGATGGTCGACCAGCTGCGGTCCTTCGCCTCCGAGGTGACCCGCGTCGCGCGCGAGGTTGGCACCGAAGGCAAGCTGGGCGGCCAGGCGATCGTGCCGGGCGTCGCCGGTACCTGGAAGGACCTCACCGACAACGTGAACGCCATGGCGAGCAACCTGACCGCGCAGGTGCGCAACATCGCGGAGGTGACGACGGCTGTCGCGCGCGGCGACCTGTCGCGCAAGATCACGGCGGACGTGCGCGGCGAGATCCTGCAGCTCAAGGAGACTATCAACACGATGGTCGACCAGCTGAACGGTTTCGCGGCCGAGGTGACCCGCGTCGCGCGCGAGGTAGGTACGGAAGGCGCGCTCGGCGGCCAGGCGAACGTCCCGGGCGTCGCCGGCACCTGGAAGGACCTCACCGACAACGTCAACTCCATGGCGAGCAACCTGACGGCGCAGGTGCGCAACATCGCCGAGGTGACGACGGCGGTCGCGCGCGGTGACCTGTCGCGCAAGATCACTGTGGACGTGAAAGGCGAGATCCTCGAGCTGAAGAACACCGTCAACACCATGGTGGACCAGCTGAACGGTTTCGCGGCCGAGGTGACGCGCGTGGCGCGCGAGGTCGGCACCGAAGGCAAGCTCGGCGGCCAGGCGCATGTGCCCGGCGTCGCCGGCACCTGGAAGGACCTGACCGACAACGTCAACTCGATGGCTGGCAACCTGACGGCGCAAGTGCGCAACATCGCCGAGGTGACGACGGCCGTAGCCCGTGGCGACCTGTCGCGCAAGATCACCGCCGACGTGCGAGGCGAGATCCTGCAGCTCAAGGAAACCATCAATACGATGGTGGACCAGCTGAACGGATTTGCGGCCGAGGTGACGCGCGTCGCGCGCGAGGTGGGCACGGAAGGCGCGCTCGGCGGCCAGGCGAACGTCCCCGGCGTCGCCGGCACGTGGAAGGACCTCACCGACAACGTGAACGCGATGGCGAGCAACCTGACCGCGCAGGTGCGCAACATCGCCGAAGTCGCGACCGCCATCGCGCGCGGCGACCTGTCGCGCAAGATCACCGTGGACGTGAAGGGTGAGATCCTCGCGCTGAAGAACACCGTCAACACGATGGTGGACCAGCTGAACGGCTTCGCGGCCGAGGTCACTCGCGTGGCGCGTGAGGTGGGCACCGAGGGCAAGCTCGGCGGCCAGGCGATCGTGCCGGGCGTCGCCGGCACCTGGAAGGACCTCACCGACAACGTGAACGTGATGGCGGCGAACCTGACCAACCAGGTGCGCGGCATCGTAAAGGTCGTGACCGCGGTCGCGAACGGCGAGCTGCGCCAGCGGCTCATGGTCGAGTCGAAGGGCGAGGTGGCCGCGCTCGCAGACACGATCAACAGCATGACCTCGACGCTCGCCACCTTCGCCGAGCAGGTGACGACGGTAGCGCGCGAGGTCGGCGTGGAAGGACGCCTCGGCGGCCAGGCGAACGTGCCGGGCACTGCGGGCACCTGGAAGGACCTGACGGCGAACGTAAACCTGCTGGCCGCCAACCTGACCACGCAGGTGCGCGCGATCGCGGAGGTTGCGACTGCCGTCACCAAGGGCGACCTGACGCGCTCAATCCAGGTGGACGCGCGCGGCGAGGTCTCGGACCTGAAGGACAACATCAACGCGATGATCGGCAACCTGCGCGCGACGACGGAGCGCAACACCGAGCAGGACTGGCTCAAGACGAACGTCGCGAAGTTCAGCCGCATGATGCAGGGCCAGCGCGACCTCATGACCGTGGCCGAGATGCTGCTCTCGGAGCTCGCGCCGCTCGTCAACGCGCACCAGGGCGTGATGTACCTCGTCGCCAGGGGCGAGGACGGCGAGCGCCTGAAGCGCCTCGCGGGCTACGCCGACCTGCAGGAAGCCGGCGAATCGCGTGACTACCGCCTGGGCGAGGGGCTGGTCGGGCAATGCGCCAAGGAGCGCCAGCGCATCCTGCTGACCGAGGTTCCGCCGGACCTGATCCGCATTCATTCGGGCCTCGTGGTCGCGAGCCCCTGCAACATCATCGTGCTGCCCGTGCTGTTCGAGGGCCAGGTCAAGGCCGTCATCGAGCTGGCTTCGCTCAGCGAGTTCACGCCCTCGCACCTCGGGTTCCTCGAGCAGCTCACCGGCAGCATCGGCGTCGTCCTCAACACGATCGAGGCGACGATGCGCACGGAAGGCCTGCTGCTGCAGTCGCAGCAGCTCGCGACCGAGCTGCAGACTCAGCAGAAGGAGCTGCAGCAGACCAACGAGGAGCTGGCGAACAAGGCGCGGCTCCTCGCCGAGCAGAACGTCGAGGTGGAGCGCAAGAACAAGGAAATCGAGTTTGCCCGCCGCGCGGTGGAGGAGAAGGCCGGCGAGCTCGCGCTGACCTCGCGCTACAAGTCGGAGTTCCTTGCCAACATGTCGCACGAGCTGCGCACGCCGCTCAACAGCATCCTGATCCTCGGCCAGCAGCTTGCCGAGAACGCCGACGGCAACCTGACCGCGCGGCAGACCGAGTTCGCGCGGACGATCCACGGGGCCGGCACGGACCTCCTGAACCTGATCAGCGACATCCTCGACCTGTCGAAGATCGAGTCCGGCACGGTCACGGTCGAGTCCGAGGAGATCCCTTTCGCGCACCTGCGCGACACGATCGAGCGCACCTTCCGGCACGAGGCCGAGGCGCGCGAGCTCACCTTTACGACGGACTTCTCGCCGAATCTCGAGCGCGCCATCGCCACCGACCCGAAGCGCCTGCTACAGGTGGTGAAGAACCTCGTTTCGAACGCGCTCAAGTTCACCGAGCGCGGCGTGGTTCGGCTGCGTGTCGGCGTGGTGACGGAAGGCTGGAGCGCCGACCACCCGACGCTCGGCAAGGCCCCGACCGTGGTCGCCTTCGCCGTCAGCGACACCGGCATTGGCATCCCCGGTGAGAAGCAGAAGATCATCTTCGAGGCGTTCCAGCAGGCCGATGCGGGCACTGCGCGCAAGTACGGCGGCACGGGCCTCGGCCTCGCCATCAGCCGCGAGCTGGCGCAGCTGCTGGGCGGCGAGATCCGGCTGCAGAGCGTCGCCGGCGCCGGCAGCACGTTCACTTTGTACCTGCCGCTCCACTACATGGGGCCGGCGCATGGGCGCGAAATTGCCGAGCCGCCGGCGCACCGCGCCGCTACGATCGGCCAGCAGATCGTCCTGCCCCCGCCGCGCGTCGAGCCGGTGCCGGACGACCGCGAGGATATCCGGCCCGGCGAGGACGTGCTGCTGGTCGTCGAGGACGATGCGCATTACTGCCGCGTGCTGCTGAGCCTCGGGCGCGACCGCGGATTCAAGGTGCTGGTCGCGCGCACGGGCACCGAGGCGCTGACCCTGGCCCGCCGGCATGCGCCGACCGCGATTTCCCTCGATGTCTTCCTGCCCGACATGCTGGGCTGGACGGTGTTGAGCGAGCTCAAGCGCGACCCCGCGACCCGCCACATTCCCGTGCAGATCGTCACCATCGAGGAAGAGCGGCAGTACGGCCTCGAGCGCGGCGCATTCGCCTACCTCAACAAGCCGCTCACGACGGACGGGCTCGAGACCGCGCTCGACCGCCTCAAGTCCTTCGCGGCCCCGCGCGTGCGCGAGCTTCTCGTGGTCGAGGACGATCCGGCCGAGCTGATGAGCGTCGTGGAGCTGCTGTCGCACGACGACGTGCGCATCACCACGGCCGCCACGGGCACCGAGGCGCTGCACCTGCTGCGCAGCCGGCCGTTCGACTGCGTCGTGCTCGACCTCAAGTTGCCGGACATGTCCGGCTTCGAGCTCCTGGGCGAGATCCAGAACGACGCCACGATTGCGGACCTGCCGATCGTGGTCTTCACGGGCCGGGAATTGACGACGGACGAAGAGGCGGAGCTGCGGCGCAAGGCGAAGAGCATCGTGCTGAAGGGCGCGCACTCGCCCGAGCGCCTGCTCGACGAAACAGCCCTGTTCCTGCACCGCGCCGTGGCGAAATTACCGCCGGGCAAGCAGCGCATGCTGGAAAGCCTCTACTCCACGGACGAGGCGCTCGCCGGCAAGAAGGCGCTGGTGGTGGACGACGACGTGCGCAACATCTTTGCGCTGTCCAGCCTGCTTGAGCGCCACGGCATGACGGTTGCGAGCGCGACCACGGGCCAGGAGGCGATCAACCAGCTCGAGAAAGAGCCCGACCTCAGGATCGTCCTGATGGACATCATGATGCCGGAGATGGACGGCTACGAGACGATGCAGCGCATCCGCAAGTACGAGAAGTACCGCCGCCTGCCGATCATCGCGCTGACCGCGAAGGCGATGAAGGGCGACCGCGAGAAATGCCTGGAGGCGGGCGCTTCCGACTACATCGCAAAGCCGGTCAACACGAACCAGCTGCTCTCCCTGGTGCGCATGTGGCTGCATCCCTGACCGGCTGAGGACGCCATGAGCGACAAGGAAGCGGTGGACATCCTGCTGGTCGACGACCAGCCGGCGCGCCTGCTCACCTACGAAGCGATACTCAGCCCCCTCGGGCACCGGCTGGTGACGGCGACGTCGGGCGTGGAGGCGCTGGCTCGGCTCATGGAGTGCGAGTTCGCCGTCATCCTGCTCGACGTCAGCATGCCGGAGATGGACGGCTTCGAGACGGCGGAGCTGATCCACGCACATCCGCGCTTCGAAAGCACGCCGATCATCTTCGTGACAGGCGTGCACGTGAGCGAGCTCGACCGCCTGAAGGGCTACGAGCTGGGCGCCGTCGACTACGTGTACGTGCCGGTCGTGCCGCAGATCCTGCGCAGCAAGATCGCCGTGCTCGTCGAGCTGCACTGCCAGCGCCTCGAGCTGAAGCGCCTGAACGCCTCTTTGATCGAGGCGAACAGCCGGCTCGACACCGCCAACCGCAAGCTCAGGCGTGAGAAGGCGAGCGAGCTCGCCGAGCTCAACGAGCAGCTCCAGAAGACGAATCGCGAGCTGCTCGAGGCGGACCAGCGCAAGGACGACTTCCTCGCCATCCTCGGGCACGAGCTGCGCAACCCCCTCGCGCCGATCAGCAACGCGATCGAAATCCTGCAGCGCATCGGCCCGCAGGAGCCGAAAGTGGCGCAGATGCGCGAGCTGATCGACCGCCAGGTGCGGCACATGGCGCGGCTGGTGGACGATTTGCTCGACGTATCGCGCATCACGCAGGACAAGATCCACCTGAAATCCGAGCGGCTCGACCTGTGCACGCTGGTGAAGCGCGCCGTGGAGGCCCAGATGCAGGCAATCCGCGCGCGCGGGCACGAGGTCGTCGTCGATGTGCCTCACGACCCGCTGGCCGCGTCCGGCGACGCCGTGCGGCTGGCGCAGGTGCTCGGCAACCTGATCAACAACGCCGCCAAGTACACGCCGGACGGCGGGCGGATCAAAGTCAGCCTCACCGGCGGGGAAGGCCGCGCGACGATCTCGGTGCGCGACAACGGCATCGGCATTGAGGCCGGCTACCTGGAGCACGTCTTCGAGCTGTTCGGGCAGGTCCGGAATCCGCGCCCGCACACGCACGACGGCCTCGGCATCGGTCTCGCGCTGGTGCAGCGTCTCGTCGAGATGCACGGAGGCCGGGTCGAGGTGCAGAGCGCCGGACCGGGCCAGGGCAGCGAGTTCCTGATTCACCTGCCCCTGATGCAGGATGCACCTGCAAGCGCAGCAATGCCCGCGCCGGACCCTGCGGCGGGGAGCGGCTGGGCGCGCCGCAGGGTCCTGGTCGTGGACGACGCGGCGGATTGCCGCGAGAGCCTCGCCCTGATGCTGCAGATGGCGGGCGGCGACGTGCGCACGGCGCAGGACGGGCTGGACGCGCTCGATGCCGCTGCCGGCTTCCAGCCGGAGATCGTCCTGATGGACATCCGGATGCCGAAGATGGACGGGTACGAGGCCGCGAGACGGCTGCGTGCCGGGCAAGGCGGCGGCGAGCTGGTCCTGATCGCGCTGACCGGCTGGGGCCAGCCGGAGCACGTCGAGAAGTCCCGCCTCGCGGGGTTCGACGCGCACCTGACGAAACCGGTCGAGGCAGAAAAGCTGCTGCAACTGCTCACGACTCTCGGCCCGCGGAGGCAGGCTCCGGAAGACGTTGCGGCAAGCGCGTAAACTTCCGGGCCGTGGCGGCCGAAGAAGAATCGCGAAAACCCCTGTACTCCCGCCCGGTGATGCGCCGGCGCGGCCTGCCGTTCCAGGCGCGCATCGTGGTGTTGACGCTCGCGGGCGGCGTGCCGGCGCTGCTGACCGCCTTCCTGCTGCTGCGCGACGCGCCCATCGCGGACTCGGTGCATCGGCTCCTCGTGGTGATCCTGGTGGGCGCCTGGGCCGGCTTCGCGATCGCCGTGCACAAGGCGACGGTCGAGCCGCTGCGCTCCATCGCGAACCTGCTGGAGGCGCTGCGCGGCGGCGACTACGCGATCCGCGGGCGCCATGGACGCAGGGGCGACGCGCTCGGCGACATCGTGCTCGAGTCGAACCGGCTCGGCGCGACGCTGCGCGCGCAGCGGTTCGAGGCGATGGAGTCCTCCGCGCTCCTCAACAAGGTGCTGGCGGAGGTGGATGTCGCGGTGTTCGCCTTCGACGGCGAGGAGCGGCTGCGCCTGGCAAACCGTGCGGCGGGTGCATTGCTCCGGCGCCACCCGGACGCGCTGATGGGCCTGACGGCGACGCAGGTCGGGCTCGAAGGCCTGGTCGAGGGGCCTCCGGTGTCGAGCGAGTCGTACACGTTCCCGGGCCGGGCCGGCCGCTGGCAGGTGATGCGCGAGCACTTTCACGAGGGCGGCCTGCCGTTCCGGCTGCTGGTCGTGACGGATCTCTCCCAGGCGCTGCGCGACGAGGAGCGCCGTGCGTGGCGGCGGCTGATCCGGGTGATCTGGCACGAGCTCAACAACTCGCTCGCGCCGATCAAGTCGGTGATCGAGACGAGCCGCGACGCCCTCGCCGCCGGCTCGCCGGACAGGGCGGAGCGCGAGGAGCTTGCGCACAACCTCGCGCTGGTCGCGGAGCGGGCGGAATCCCTGCGCCGCTTCCTGTCGCGCTACAGCGAGCTCGCGCGCATGCCGGAGCCGACGGTCGCGGACTGCGATGCCGCCGCGATACTGCGGCAGGTGGCCGCGGTGCAGCCGGGGGGCAGGGTGCAGTTCGCGGCCGCGGAGGGCCTTTCGCTCCACGGCGACGCGGACCAGATCCAGCAGGCGCTGATCAACCTGGTGCGCAATGCCGTGGAGGCGACGCCCGAGGGCGGCGCGCCGGTCGAGCTCCGGGCGCTGCGCGGCAAGGACAGCGTCGTGTTCGAGGTCGAGGACAGCGGGCCGGGCGTCGCGAACCCCGACAACCTGTTCGTGCCGTTCTTCACCACGAAGCCGGGCGGCAGCGGCATCGGCCTCGTGCTCGCGCGCCAGGTGGCCGAGGCCCACGGCGGCACGCTGACGCTCAAGAACCGCGACGGCGCGAGCGGCTGCCTCGCCCGCTTCGTCATCCCGACCTGAAGGGGACGCGCACCTTCATATTCGTGAAGGTGCGCGTCCCCTTCGTTACACTGCCAGCATGACCGAAAAGAAACGCGGGCTGGGGCGCGGGCTCGAAGCGCTGCTCGGCGAAGCCAAGCCGAGGGCAGAGCCGGGCACGCCGCCGGCGCGCGAGCAGCTCATGCAGATCCCCGTGGACCTCCTCGGCCGCGGCAAATACCAGCCGCGCGTGGACATGCGCGAGGAGTCGCTCCAGGACCTGGCCGACTCCATCAAGGCCCAGGGCGTGATCCAGCCGATCGTCGTGCGTGCAGTAGGCATGGCGAACCCGGGCGAGCCGCAGCGCTACGAGATCGTCGCCGGCGAGCGCCGCTGGCGCGCCGCGCAGATGGCGGGCCTGCACGAGATACCGGCGGTGCTGCGGCGCATTGACGACGAGCACGCCGTCGCGCTCGCCCTGATCGAGAACATCCAGCGCGAGGACCTGAATCCGCTCGAGGAGGCGCTCGCGCTGTCCCGCCTGATCGGCGAGTTCCAGCTCACGCACCAGCAGGCGGCCGAGGCCGTCGGCCGTTCGCGCGCGGCGGTGTCGAACCTGCTGCGCCTGCTCGACCTCCCGCAGGCCATCCGCCCGCTGATCGAGAAGCGCGAGCTCGAAATGGGCCACGCGCGCGCGCTCCTGTCGTTGCCGGCCGCACGCCAGCAGGCCGAGGTCGGCGCGCTGGTCGCCAAGAAGGGCCTGTCGGTGCGCGAGACGGAAGCGCTCGTGCGCCGCCTCATCGCGCACGCGAACGAGGGCAAGGGTAAGTCCGGCAAGCGTTCGAAGGACCCGGACATCCAGCGCCTCGAGAACGACCTCGCCGACAAGCTCGGCGCGACGGTCGAGCTGCAGCATTCCTCGACGGGCAAGGGCAAGCTCGTCATCGGCTATCACAGCCTCGACGAGCTCGACGGGATCCTCGCCCACATCAGCTGCCACGGAGCACAATCTCTTATTCCGCTCGCTGGCTCGCAGTCGTTTCGCTCGCAGTCGCAGCGGCTTCGCCCGCGCAGGCGCAGGAGCCCGCGGCGGGCGTGCTCTGGGAGACGACGGCGCAGGCCGAGATTCCCGGCATGCCGATGAAGCTGCCGGCGTACACGGCGAAGTACTGCTCGAAGGAAGAGTGGACGAAGCCACCCGACACCAGCAAGGACGCGTCGCAGAATTGCCGTCACACGAGCTTCGAGCAGACGCCGGCGAAAGTCACCTGGACGATGACCTGCGACAACCCGCCGATGACCGGCGACGGCGAGATCAACTTCAACGGCACCGACGCCTACACCGGCTTCGTGAAGATGGACGCCGAGCAGATGTCCATGCAGATCAACCTGACCGGCAAGAAGATCGGATCTGCGACACCCGGAATGAAGGGGACGCGCACCTTCACGAATATGAAGGTGCGCGTCCCCTCACAAAACCTTAAGCGAGCTTCAGAAAGCCGGTTTGTTCCATATCGCCCGCTTCTCCAAAGTAGCCCCATCGGAAAAACGACGGGAATACGGAAAGAGAGGAACGGGCCATGAACAGCAGCAGCAACGGTTTCAACTTCCAGGCCGCCCTTTCGGCGGTCCTCGCAGCGGCCATCGTCGGTACCAGCGGCCTCGCCCTCGACAAGGCCCACACGGGCGCGCTGCCCAGGGCCACGATCGAGGTCGGCCCCCTCACCCCGGTGGACGCGCTTCCAGTAGCCGCAGACCTGCCGGAGGTCATCGTCAGCGTCCCCCGCCTGGCGATGGCCGACCGGCGGGAGAGGGCCTGAGCATGCGCCACATCTTCCACGAGATCCTGTCTCGCTACCTCGAGAGCGAGCAGCACGCATTCGACACGAGCCCGCGCGAACTCTGGCCGGATTCCAGGGCCACCTGGCACCCGCAGGCACCGCGGATCACCGGAAGCCCGGCCCCGGAACGTGGCCGCCACCACCGGGTCTACCGTGAGCTTGAACCCCAAAATTGACCCTATCGAACGTCGGCCGGCACCCGGGATCGTGACCCTGCGACCCGCGGTGCCGGCGGACCTGACTCACCTCCGCCGCTGGGATCGCGACCCCGATGTCCGCGGCTCCCTCGTCGACAGCGACTGGCACTGGGACACGGAGCTGCACAAGAACCCCGCCTGGCGCGAATGGCTCATCGCCGAGGTCGACGGGCGCCCCATCGGCTTCATCCAGATCATCGACCCGGAGCACGAGGAGACGAAGTACTGGGGCTGCATGAAGCCTGGCCACCGCGCCATCGACATCTGGATCGGCGAGCCCGACGCGCGCAACCGCGGCTACGGGACCCAGATGATGGAACAGGCGATTGAACGCTGCTTCGCCGAACCCTCGGTGCACACCGTCCTGATCGACCCGCTGGAGTCCAACAGCCGGGCCCACCGCTTCTACGAGCGCCTGGGCTTCGAATTCGTGGTCCAGCGCGACTTCCACGGCGACCAGTGCCGTGTCTATCGCCTCAGGCGCGAGGCCGGGCAATAATGCCCGGCACATGCGCCCCACCCTCAACGTCCTCGATAAAGACCTGATCGGCCGGATCCTGGCCGAAGCCAAGCGCATCCTGGCCGAGACCGGCATGGATGTCCGCGGCGCGAAGCTGCGCGAGCGCCTGCTCGCCCACGGCCTCAAGACCGACGCCAGCGGGACGCGCCTGCTGTTCCCGCCGGAGGTGGTGGACAAGGCCATCGCCGACGCGCCCAAGTCCTTCACGCTGTACAACCGCGACGGCCTCCCGCACGCCGAGATCGGCGGCTACAACGTGCACTACGTGCCGGGTTCCAGCGGCCTCAAGCTCATGGACCACCGCACCGGCGAGACGCGGCTCGCCAATTCCACCGACTTCGTCGAGTACGCGCGGCTCTGCGACGGCCTGCCGCACATCGCCTACCTCGCGACGGCCTTCTCGACCAACGCCGACATCGAGGCGCAGGTGTCCGACGCCTGGCGCCTCTACATGGTGCTCACCAACTCGAAGCGGCCGGTCGTGTCCGGCGCCTTCGGCGAGCACGGCGTGCCGCGCATGGTCGAGATGATGCAGCTCTTCCGCCGCGACCGCGCCGAGCTGGTCCAGAAGCCGATGTCCATCTTCACGGTCACGGCGACCGGCAACTTTCGCTTCGGCGAGGATTCCTGCCAGAACCTGCTCGACTGCGTCGAGGCCGGCATCGCCGTCGAGATCGTGCCGGTGACGCTGATGGGCCTGATCGCGCCGGTGACGCTGGTCGGCGCGCTGGTGTTCCACTGCGTGGACGTGCTCTGCGGCATCACCATGGCGCAGATCATCCGCCCCGGCACGCCGGTGCTGTTCGGCGGTGCGCCGGCGACCTTCCACATGAAGGCGGCGAGCTCGCCGATGGCGGCGATCGAGGCCCAGCACCTGAACGTCGGCTACGTCGCGATCGCGAAGTCGCTCGGCCTGCCCACGCAGGCGTACATGGCGCTCTCCGACGGAAAATTCCTCGATGCGCAGGCAGGCGCCGAGACCATGACCAGCGCGCTCCTCGCCGCGCTCGCGGGCGTCAACTCGGTCTCGGGTCCCGGCATGCTCGATTTCGTGCTGACGTTCAGCCTGCCGAAGCTCGTGTTCGACAACGAGGTCTGCGGCCAATGCCTGCACTTCGTGCGCGAGTTGCGCGTGGTCGAGGACCTGCCCGCCACGGACCTCGTGAGCCACCTGCGCGCGAACGATCACCTCATCACGTCGCCCCACACGCTCAAACACTGGCCGAGCGAGCTGTACCTGACGGATCCGGTCTTCGACCGCGCCAACCGCGAAACCTGGATCGAGACGGGTTCAAAGGAGCTGGTCCAGCGCGCCTGCGAGGAAGTGGACCGGCGGCTCGCGTCCTATGTGCCGATCCAGACGGACCCGGCCGCAGGACAGGGAGATGCGGCGGCTCGTCATCTGCGGGCCTGAAACAGCAAACCGAACTGCCCGAGTTGCCGCCGCCACCCGAGCCGGGCACCGCCCCGTCCGGCCCCGGCCGACGCGGCACCGGCCGGCGGCAACGGGCGCAGGCCGCGGGGGCGTCCCAGGGCGCCTAACTTCCGGAAAAAACGGCAGTTTTTGACAATGTTCGCGGTTGTGCCGGAGGGGTCCGCCCCTCTATAATGCCGCCCGGTTTTGGGCCGCTCTGCGGCTCGCTCGCTGCGCGTGAAGACGCCACGGACCGCCCGCAGGGCCACGTGGCGTTTTTGTTGCAAGGGACAGGTGAATTGAAGACCGTCCGCAACATCCTGCTGGCGCAGCTCGCGACTGCATTGGCAGTCGCCGCGATCGTCTGGCTCGCACTGGATTCCGAGCGGGCGATCCCCACTCTGGTGGGTGGATTGATCGGCGTCGTGCCGAACGCATTTCTGGCGGCGCGGGTGATGTCGCCGCGGGCCGGGAGCAGCGCCGAGAGCCTGCTCCGGGCGGGATGGCTGGGAGAGATCGGCAAGCTCGTGATCGCGGCGATCCTGTTCGTCGTCGCGTTCAGGACCTTGAAGCCGCTGCACCCGGGATTCCTGTTCACCGGGTACATCGCGACCCTCCTGGCCATGCCAGTGGGCTTGCTGTTCGACGGGAGACGATCGTAGATCATGGCGGAAACGGGTCATTCGGCCGGCGAGTACATCAGTCACCACCTCCAGAACCTGACCGTCTGCAAGAAGGACGGCGCCTGGGTCTGGAACGAATGCCACGGCAATTTCTGGGCGCTGAACGTCGACTCGATGTTCTTCGCCGTCCTGCTCGGCGCCTTCCTCGTCTGGTTCTTCAGCCGCGTCGCCAAAAAGGCCTCGATCGGCCAGCCGACGAAGACGCAGGCCCTCATCGAAGTCATCGTCGACTTCGTGGACGGATCCGTCCGCGACACCTTCAGCCATCCGCCCAAGAGCACCGTGATCGCGCCGCTCGCGCTGACGCTCTTCATGTGGATCCTGCTGATGAACCTGATGGACCTGATCCCGGTGGACTGGCTGCCCTGGGCGGCCAAGTACGCCGGCGTCGAATACCTGCGCGTCGTGCCGACGACGGACGTGAACGTCACCTTCGCCATGGCGATCGGCGTCTTCCTCCTGACGCTCTACTACAGCGTCAAGATGAAGGGCGTCGGCGGCTTCACGAAGGAGCTGACGCTCACGCCCTTCAACCACTGGGCGGCCATCCCGTTCAACTTCGCGCTCGAGGGCGTGTCGCTGATCGCGAAGCCCGTATCGCTGTCGCTGCGGCTGTTCGGCAACCTCTACGCCGGCGAGCTGATCTTCATGCTGATCGCGCTGCTCGGCATCTGGCAGCTGCCCCTGCACTTCCTGTGGGCGGTGTTCCACGTGCTGATCGTGCTGCTGCAGGCCTTCATTTTCATGATGTTGACGATCGTGTACCTGTCGCAGGCGCACGAGCATCACTGACGGTTTTCGACCAGGAGACGTTAGATGGAAACTGTCATTGGATTTACCGCGATTGCTGTCGCGATCCTCATCGGCCTCGGCGCGCTGGGCGTCGGCATCGGCATGGGCCTGCTCGGCGGCCGCTTCCTCGAAGGCGCCGCGCGCCAGCCGGAGCTCGCCCCGATGCTGCAGACGAAGATGTTCATCGTCGTCGCGCTGCTCGACGCGGTCGCGATGATCGGCGTCGGCATCGCGCTCTTCTTCGCCTTCGCCAACCCGTTCATCGGGCAGCTGCAGCAGGCGACGGCCGCGGGCGGCTGATCCCGCCGGAAGGAGAGGTTCGATGGACTTCAACCTGACACTGATCGGGCAGACGATCGCGATGATCGTCTTCGTCTGGTTCAGCATGAAATTCATCTGGCCCGTGCTGATGAACGTCATCGAGAAGCGCCGCAAGGAAATCGCCGACGGCATCGCCGCGGGCGAGAAGGGCCAGAAGGAACTGGCCGAGGCGCGGCAGGGCTCGGAGGCGATCCTCGCCGGACGCGCGCCAGAAGGCCGTCCAGGTCGTGGACATCGCCCACAAGCGCTCGAACGAGCTGGTGGGCGAGGCCAAGAACCTGGCGGTCACCGAGAGCGAGCGCATCGTGACGGCCGGCGCGCGGCGAGACCGCGAACGAGAAGACACCGCGCGCGCGACGCGCTGCGCAAGGAAGTCGCGGCACTCGCGCTCGCCGGCGCCCGCCAGGTGCTCGGCCGCGAAGTGGACGCGAAGGCGCACGCGCAGCTCCTCGACGAGCTGGCCGCGGAGCTCGAGAAGCAGGCCCCGGCCCGTGGCTGACCGCGCCACCATCGCGCAGGCCCTATGCGCGGGCGGCCTTCGCGCACGCGCAGGCGCGAAGGACCTGGCCGCCTGGTCGAAGCTGCTGGGCGCCGCCGCGATGGCGCCGCCGACCGCGCGTCGCGCGCCTGATCGGCAACCCGCATGTCACGGGCGAGGAGCTCGTGGATCTCCTGGGCGGGTTGTCGAAGCAGGCCGCGGGCGAGGGCGGCCGCAACTTCCTGCAGGCGCTGGCGGAGAACCGCCGCCTCGCGCTGCTGCCGCACATCGCCGCGCAGTTCGAGAAGCTGCGCGCCGAAGTCGAGGGCGTCGTCGACGTCGAAGTCATCGCGGCCCGCGAGATCGCGGCGCCGCAGCAGAAGAAGCTCGAAGCGGCGCTCGAGAAGCGCCTCGGCCGCGAGGTGCGCATGCACACGCGCATCGACGAGACGCTGCTCGGCGGCGCCATCGTGCGCGCCGGGGACCTCGTCATCGACGGATCGCTGAAGGGCCGCCTCGAGCGGCTCGGCTCGGCGCTACAGAATTAGTCAAGGAAAGCGGATATGTCCATCAAGGCTTCTGAAATCACCGACCTGATCCAGGCCACGGATCAAGAACTTCGACGCCGCCACCGAAGCGCGCAACGTCGGCACCGTGGTCTCCGTGACCGACGGCATCTGCCGCGTGCACGGCCTCGCCGACGTCGCCTACGGCGAAATGGTCGAGTTCCCGGACAACACCTTCGGCCTCGCGCTGAACCTCGAGCAGGACTCGGTCGGCGCGTGGTGCTCGGCGACTACCGCCACATCGGCGAGGGCGCGACGGTCAAGACCACCGGCCGCATCCTCGAAGTGCCGGTCGGCCCCGAGATGCTCGGCCGCGTGGTGGACGCGCTCGGCAACCCGCTCGACGGCAAGGGCCCGATCAAGGCGAGCAAGCAGCTCGCCGATCGAGCGCGTCGCCCCGGGCGTGATCTGGCGCAAGAGCGTCAGCCAGCCGGTGCAGACCGGCTACAAGGCGATCGACGCGATGGTGCCGATCGGCCGCGGCCAGCGCGAGCTGATCATCGGCGACCGCCAGACCGGCAAGACCGCGGTCGCGATCGACACGATCATCAACCAGAAGGGCACGGGCGTTAAGTGCATCTACGTCGCCATCGGCCAGAAGCAGAGCTCGATCGCGAACGTGGTGCGCAAGCTCGAAGAGCACGGCGCGATGGCGCACACGATCATCGTGTCGCGGCCAGCGCCTCGACCCCGGCCTCGCATGCAGTACATCGCGCCCTATTCGGGCTGCGCGATGGGCGAGTACTTCATGGACAACGGCGAAGACGCGCTCATCATCTATGACGACCTGACCAAGCAGGCCTGGGCCTACCGCCAGATCTCGCTGCTGCTGCGCCGCCCGCCGGGCCGCGAAGCCTATCCGGGCGACGTGTTCTACCTGCACTCGCGCCTGCTCGAGCGCTCCGCGCGCGTGTCGGCCGAGTACGTCGAGAAGATCAGCGGCGGCAAGATCAAGGGCAAGACCGGCTCGCTCACCGGCCTGCCGATCATCGAGACCCAGGCGGGCGACGTGACGGCGTTCGTGCCGACCAACGTCATCTCGATCACCGACGGCCAGATCTTCCTCGAGACCGACCTCTTCAACGCCGGCATCCGGCCGGCGATGAACGCGGGCATCTCGGTGTCCCGCGTCGGCGGCGCGGCCCAGACCGGCGTCATCAAGAAGCTCGGCGGCGGCATCCGCCTCGCGCTCGCGCAGTACCGCGAGCTCGCGGCCTTCTCGCAGTTCGCCTCCGACCTCGACGAAGTCACCCGCCGCAGCTCGAGCGCGGCCAGCGCGTGACCGAGCTCATGAAGCAGAAGCAGTACGCGCCGATGTCGGTCGCCGAGCAGGCGCTCTCCATCTACGCCGTCAACAACGGCTACATGGACAAGGTGGACCAGCAAGAAGATCGTGGCCTTCGAAGAGGCGCTCCAGGCCTACGCCAAGACGCAGCACGCCGACTTCATGAAGCAGGTCAACGACAAGCCGGAGCTCAGCAAGGAAGTCGAGGCCGGCTACAAGAAGATCTGCCGAGGACTTCGCTCGCACCGGAGCCTATTGATCCCATGGCCGGCACCAAGGAAATCCGCGTCAAGATCGCGAGCATCAAGAGCACGCAGAAGATCACCAAGGCGCTGGAGATGGTCGCGGCGAGCAAGATGCGGCAAGGCGCAGGAGCGCATGCGCGCGGCGCGCCCCTACGCGGACAAGATCCGGAGCGTGATCGGCCACCTGCGGGTCGCGAACCCGAACCACCGCCATCCGTACCTGGTCGAGCGCGAGGTGAAGGCGGTCGGCATGATCGTGGTCAGCTCCGACCGCGGCCTCTGCCGGCGCGCTGAACGTCAACGTCTTCAAGCAGGTGCTGGCCGCCGCGCGCGACTGGCAGGAGAAGGGCGTCGAGGTGCACCTCTGCCTGATCGGCAGCAAGGCGCTGCAGTTACTTCCGCCGGCTCAAGCTGCCGATCGTCGCGTCCATCACGCACCTCGGCGACAAGCCGCACGTCAAGGACCTGATCGGCACGCGTGCGAGGCGATGCTCGACCTCTACGCGACAGGGCAAGATCGACCGGCTGTTCCTCGCCGAGCAACCAGTTCATCAATACGATGACGCAGAAGCCGACCCTGCTGCAGCTGCTGCCGGCGGAGACCATGGACGCGTCGGATCTGCAGGAGCGCTGGGACTACATCTACGAGCCCGCGGCCGGACGCAGCTGATCTCCGACTTACATGATGCGCTACATCGAAGTCGCAGGTTTATCGCGCGGTGATCGAGAACCTCGCCAGCGAAATGGCCGCGCGCATGGTCGCCATGAAGAGCGCGACCGACAACGCCGGCAAGATCATCGACGAGCTGCAGCTCATCTACAACAAGGCCCGCCAGGCCGCGATCACGAAGGAAATTTCGGAGATCGTCGGCGGCGCGGCAGCGGTTTAAGTCGCAAGGATATGACAGATGGCGAACGCACAGGCTCAGGGCAACGGCACGGCAAGATCGTCCAGATCATCGGCTCGGTGATCGACGTGGAGTTCCCGCGCGAGGGCATCCCGGCGGTCTACGAGGCGCTGAAACTCACCGACGGCAGGACCTCACGCTCGAGGTGCAGCAGCAGCTCGGCGACGGCATCGTGCGCACGCATCGCGATGGGCTCCTCCGAGGGCCTGAAGCGCGGGCTCGCCGTGAAGAAGACCGGCGCCCCGATCACCGTGCCCGTCGGCGTCGGCACGCTCGGCCGCATCATCGACGTGCTCGGCAAGCCGCAGGACGAGGGCGGCCCGGTCAAGACCAAGGACTTCCTGCCGATCCACCGCCCGGCGCCGTCGTACGACGAACAGACCGGCGGCCAGGACCTGCTCGAAACCGGCATCAAGGTCATCGACCTGCTGGTGCCGTTCGCCAAGGGCGGCAAGATCGGCCTGTTCGGCGGCGCCGGCGTCGGCAAGACCGTCAACATGCTCGAGCTCATCAACAACATCGCCAAGGCGCACGCGGGCCTTTCCGTGTTCGCCGGCGTCGGCGAGCGCACCCGCGAGGGCAACGACTTCTATCACGAGATGATGGAGTCGGGCGTCATCGACAAGAAGGACCTGACCAACTCCAAGGTCGCGATGGTGTACGGCCAGATGAACGAGCCGCCGGGCAACCGCCTGCGCGTCGGCGCTCACCGGCCTGACCATGGCGGAGTACTTCCGCGACGAGAAGCAGGCCGGCGGCAAGGGCCGCGACGTGCTGCTCTTCATCGACAACATCTACCGCTACACGCTGGCCGGAACGGAAGTGTCCGCGCTGCTCGGCCGCATGCCGAGCGCGGTGGGCTACCAGCCGACGCTCGCGGAAGAGATGGGCGTGCTCCAGGAGCGCATCACCTCGACCAAGACCGGATCGATCACCTCCGTGCAGGCGATCTACGTGCCCGCGGACGACCTGACCGATCCGTCGCCGGCGACGACTTTCGCGCACCTGGATGCGACCGTCGTGCTCTCGCGCCAGATCGCATCGCTCGGCATCTATCCGGCGGTGGACCCGCTCGACTCCACGAGCCGCCAGCTCGATCCGCTGGTGATCGGCGAGGACCACTACAACACCGCGCGCGGCGTGCAGGCGATGCTCCAGCGCTACAAGGAGCTGCAGGACATCATCGCGATCCTCGGCATGGACGAGCTGTCGGAAGAGGACAAGCAGACCGTGTACCGCGCGCGCAAGATCCAGCGCTTCCTGTCGCAGCCGTTCCACGTGGCGGAAGTGTTCACCGGCATCGCCCGGCAAGTACGTCGCGCTCAAGGACACGATCCGCGGCTTCAAGGCCATCATCGCGGGCGAGTACGACAGCCTGCCCGAGCAGGCGTTCTACATGGTCGGCGGCATCGAAGAAGCGGTCGAGAAGGCGAAGACGCTCACCTGATCATGGCAAGAACACACGATCCACATCGACATCGTCAGCGCCGAAGGCGAGATCTACGCCGGCGAGGCCACGATGGTTTTCGCGCCGGCCTCCGGCGGCGAGATCGGCATCGCGCCGCGGCATGCGCCGCTCCTCACCACGATGAAGCCCGGCGAAGTGCGGGTGCAGACGCCTGGCGGCGAAGAGCTGCTGTTCTGGGTGGGCGGCGGCGGCATCGAAGTGCAGCCGCACAAGGTCACGATCCTGGCCGACACCGCGGCGCGGGCGAAGGACCTGGATGAAGCCGCGGCGCAAGCGGCGAAGCAGAGAGCGGAAGAAGCGCTGACGCGATCGCGTCGGAGCGATCGAAGTGGCCGAGGCGCAGGCGGAGCTGGCGAGGGCGGCGGCGCAGTTGAGGGCGATTGAGAAGTTGAGGCAGCTGAGAAAAGGCGGTTGAACTCAAAGTTGCCCGGCTGTTTCGCTAGCTTTCACGTGGCTTCCAGATATTGATTCCAATATGCTTCTCCAGATCGCCTTGGATGATGTGCAATCCAAAACTCGTAGAAATCAGTGTAGATCTGACGCCCAGGCGATTCGCCATGCGATCGCGCCAGCCAAGCGCGAGCAGGGAAAGCAAATGGCCCCCGAAGAAGACCACGAGTCCGAGGATCAGTTTGTCCATCTAGGAGTTTTGACTGTGCGGGCGCTCAACGCTCCAGCAGTTTGCGTTTGCCCGGCACGTCCTTCCACTGCTCGGCATCGGCAGGCGAGTCCTTCTTCTTCTTGATGTTCGGCCAGATGGCCGCCAGCTCGGCATTCAGCTGCAGGAATTCGCTCTGGTCCGCGGGCAGTTCGTTATCGGGAAAAATTGCGTTGACCGGGCACTCCGGTACGCACAGCGCACAGTCGGTGCACTCGTCGGGGTGGATCACGAGGATGTTCGGACCCTCGTAAAAGCAGTCCACCGGGCAAACTTCCACGCAGTCCGTGTGCTTGCACTTGATGCAGTTTTCGCCGACGACGAAAGTCATGGAACGCCGGCCTCTTACGCGACGGCCAGCGGCATCCCGGTGAGACCGGCAGCTTTGACGGCCTCGTCGATCATCCGCGGGTGTTCGGCGGGACGCGCCCAGCGCTCCTGGCCTTCCTTCGGCAGCAGGTCGACCGGATCGAAGTAGAGGTACGCGAGTTCGGCATGCACCGCCGGCGAGCGATAGACGCTGATGCCGGTCGTGCGGTCGTAGTGCTCGAAGCTGTGGATGTCGCGCTTCCCGCCGCCGCCGGGCAGGTCGACGATATTCAGCGGGGTGTTGAAGCCCGCGGTCGAGCCGCGGACGCCGCGCTCGATCGTGCAGTTGGTCTGGACGGTGGTGCGCAGCTCTTCCACGGCACTGACCATGTCGTGCTGGTAGACGTAGTAGGGCCTGACGTTCATGTAGCTGAGCCGGCGGACCAGTTCGGTCATCGTGGCGACCGAGTCGTTGACGCCGCGGATCAGGACGGTCTGGTTGCGCACGGTCACGCCGCCCTTGAACAGCACCTCCATCGCCTGGCGCGTGATCTCGGTGATCTCGGCCGGGCTGTTGAAGTGCGTGTGCAGGCAGACCTGCTTGCCCATCGCGCGGCCGGCATTGGCGACCTCGAACAGCGCGTTCGTCCAGGCCTCGTCGGTGAGGATCTTCATCGGCGACACGGCCGGACCCTTGGTCGCGATGCGGATGCGGCGGATGTGCGGGATCGCCAGCAGCAGGTGGCCGATGGTGCTGAGGTGCTTGGCCGGCAGCATGTAGAGGTCGCCGCCGGAGACCACGATGTCCTCGATCTCGGGGCGCGAGGCGATGTAGGCGATGGCGGAATGCCAGCGCTTCGGGTCGGGCTTCAGGCTGGCCTTCTGGACGGTGTCGGTGTCGCCGCCGATCGCGTAGCTGCGCGTGCAGAAGCGGCAATAGACCGGGCAGACGTCGAGCGGCAGGAACAGCGCCTTGTCGTGGTAGCGGTGCGTCAAGCCGGGCGTCGGCGCGTCGGCCTGTTCGTGGAGCGAGTCGAGCGTCAGGCGCGGGTGATCGGGCAGCTGGGTCGAGGCGACCGGCAGGAACTGGACCCGGAGCGGATCGCGATACGGATCGGCCCAGTTGGTCAGGGCGATGATGTAGGGCGAGATCCGGACGTTCATCGGCGCGCGGACGATGCCGGCACGGACGTCGTCGAGGAAGGCCGGCGACACGAGATTGCCGAGCACCGCGGCGAGCTTGTCGAGGCTCGTGACGCTGTGCTTGTTCTGGAACTTCCAGTCCAGGAAGGTGGCGCGATCGACGTCGGCGTAGCCGGGGATCTGCCGCCAGAACTCGTCGTCCCGGAAGTTGCGGTGGGCGAAGGCCTCAGGATCGACGGCCGGCTTGAGGGCTGCGGGCACCGCGAGATCCATCAGCTCGGCCAGCACCGGGTGTTCCGCCATCCCCGGCAGCGCGTCGCGGACGCGGGGGGTGGCATCGATCTCATTGACGAGGATATTGGCAGGCTGGCTCATGGTGGCTCTTCTTCGATTATGGTGAATCGGCTAAACCGATCCTGATGAAATCAATTGTCAGGCTACCATGAAGGCAAAAAACGGGCGCGTTCAACAAGGCGCATGAACGCGATGCCGTGCGAAATCCGGCCTCAATGATCGACGACCCCGCCTATCGCACAGCAGGCTGACCAAGCGCTTCCGCGGGAACGTTTTCCAGCGCGCCGTAGAAAACGTTCCGGCCGGAACGTAGGGCGCAGTTACAAACTCGCTGAGCCGCGAACGAGTGGCTACCATCGTGTCGAGCCGGCAGCTCAGGATGGTCGGGTCGGCGAGCGCGGATCGTCCATCTGCTCCAGTTCGCTCTCGGTCGGAATTCGCCCTTGCGGAGTCAGTTTGTCGATGGCGTCCGGCAGCGATGACGCGAGACCCGCGAGGAGCTCGTTCTTGGTCATGCCGGTTTGCTCGGTCAGCCACTGAATGCGCTCGGCGCCTAGGGTACGCTCCAACTCGTCGGATGAGATCGGCTCGTTGGAGCCGGAAGCAACCCAGCTGTTAGCCGGTGTCCTGGGGTTGCTCTGACGAAAGCGGTCGAGTAGCTCGGTCAAACCGCCCAACAGCGCTCCACCGCCCAATCCCGCCAAGGGCGACCTTCCGACGGCACCGCCTGGTCCCGTCGCGGTTCCCAGCATGTCCGCCAGGCGACCCTTGCCCTTCAATGTGCGATAGGCGAGCACGCCGAGCAGCGCGAGCATGGTGGGTGACATGCCGCCGCGGCCTCGGCTTGAGCCGCCCAGCATGTTGAGGAGATTGTTCACTACGGCCCCGTCCTTCCTGCAGGAAAGAATCAAGCGTTGGGCCGCGAGCAATCCGGGTAAATCGGACGACCACCTGACCGCGAGGACCGTTCGTCCTACGCTCCCCGGGTCGACTGCCAAGAACGTTACGGCCGGAACGTCAGTTCGTAACTTGCTTCAGTCGCTTCTCGACACCCCGCTGGTACTCGGCGGTTAGCGCTCGACGAGTTTCTGGAGCTGCTCGGAATATCTCGCACCCTGCACGGTGATTCTGGCCGCTGCGGCCTCGATTTCATGCAGATCATCGGGCGTGAGTTCGAGAGCGGCGGCGCCCAGGTTCTCCTCGAGACGGTGCAGCTTGGTCGTTCCGGGAATCGGCACAATCCACGGTTTCCGCGCGAGCAGCCAACCGAGCGCGATCTGCGCCTTCGTCGCTCCTTTCGCTGCAGCAATCCCGCCCAGCACGTCCACCAGCGCGTGGTTGGCCTTGCGCGCTTCCGGGGAAAAGCGCGGCACGAGGTTTCGGAAGTCGTCCGGAGCGAATTTCGTGTCTGCGGTGATGGCACCCGTCAGGAAGCCCCTCCCGAGCGGGCTGAAGGGTACGAAGCCGATGCCGAGGTCTTCCAGCGCGGGCAGGATCTCCGCCTCCGGCTCGCGCCACCACAGGGAGTATTCGCTCTGGAGCGCCGCGACGGGCTGCACGGCGTGGGCGCGGCGAATCGTGTTCACGCCGGCCTCGGACAGTCCGAAGTGGCGTACCTTGCCGGCCTTGATGAGCTCCTTGACCGTGCCAGCGACGTCCTCGATCGGCACGTCCGGGTCGACGCGATGCTGGTAGAAGAGGTCGATGACGTCCGTCCGGAGCCGCTTCAACGAAGCATCGGCAACCTCCCGGATGTGATCCGGCCGGCTGTCGAGCCCAACCTGCTTCCCCGTCGCCGGGTCGATGCGGAAACCGAATTTCGTCGCGATGACAACCTGCTCGCGAACGGGCGCCAGTGCTTCGCCGACGAGCTCTTCGTTCGCGTAGGGGCCGTAGACTTCCGCCGTGTCGAACAACGTGACACCGCGCTCAACGGCAGCACGGATCAGCGCTATCGCGGCCGGCTTGTCGGTGGCCGGGCCGTAGCCGGAGCTGAGGCCCATGCAGCCCAGCCCGATCGCGGAGACCTCGGGGCCGCTATTACCAAGCCTGCGCTTTAGCATGACTGTCATTGCCAAGGGGGCTCAGTCATGTTGCTTCGAATTGGTGGAACAGCATTACGAGATCATGGATTCCGCCACCCGTCGAAACAGCTATCCAACCCTCGGCAATGATGGCCGAATAGGTCGTAGTCTCCTTGACTCCAGGAGTTGAGTCGCGGATACAGCGGAGAGTGGTTTCGCCCTCTCCGGCAAGGCCGAAAGGAAACGCGCAGAGCAATTGGGCAGAAACTCGACGAGATGAATTCTCGATCGCAGTCAGGCGAGTGTCCTGGGCGTTGCTCTCCTCGGCCAAGGTTGCGAAGTTCGCATTGACCTCTGCCGAACGCGCCGGCGTGCCGGCACTGAATTGGTGCGGCATCTCAATCTGCGCTGCCATGGCCGTACAAATGCAAAAGGCGGCACCCACGGCCCAGTATTGAATCTTCACGGTTCGTCACTCCCAGTTGTCATTGTCCCAAGTTGTTTGCGGATCATCCCAGGTCAGGCTATTGCTATTTGAGCTGTCGCTGCATGCGATCAGCAGCAGCGCAAGGGCCAGAAGAGCGTTCCGCACTTGCGACGACGTCATTTGACCCCCAGTTGATTGGTCGGCTTCATTCGCTATCCACGGTGATCGGCGCCGGCAGCTCAGCGATGCGGCTAACCATTGCCAACGGCTCACCTTCGACCGCCGGTGGCGTGCCGATCACATAGTTGACGATGCCCGCGAAAGGCGCGCGCACGTCGCTCACTTTCGCGCCAAAGGCATCGTACAGCTCTCCCAGCAGGCCACCCTCGGCAACCGCATAGCCGTCGCGGACCGTCGCACGGAACACGCCGGTCACGGGGCTGGTGATCACCTGGTAGCCCCCGAGCCACACGACACCGGTATTTGGCTCCACAGTTCCTTCCAGCATCCCGAGATGACGCATCAGGTTCTGAATGCCGTGCTCCGCGAGCGCGATCGAGTGCTCATCGTTCTGGCCGAGCTGCCCGGTCTCGGTGGTGATCGCCGGAATGCCGCGCGCCAGTGCGGTCTGGTCGACGAACTTCGTGGCGTCGGCTGGAGCAATCCGCCCGGTGTCTATCACGATGTGGTCGAGGCCGAAGGCCAGCGCCATGCCGCGGGTGGCGGTGTCGAGCCGCGCGTCCCCGGTGACAGGCATATAAACGTAGGGTCGCAACGCCTCATTGGCGTCGCCTGCATGCAGGTCGACCAGGAAATCCGCCTTCGCGATGACCTCGGTCGTGATCGCGTGAGCGATGCGTTCGCTCAGCGTGCCGTCGGGTCCTCCAGGAAAGACGCGATTGAGATTCTTGCCGTCGGCCGGGCTCGTGTAGACCGTGCGGCCATAGAACGAGGGCGGATTGGCGATATGCACCAGGATGAGCGTGCCGCGCAGGGCGCGCGGATCGATCGACTGGCGCAATCGCTGCAGCGCGGTGATACCCGGGTATTCATAGCCGTGCGTTCCCGCGATCAGCGCCAGAACCGGCCCATCGCTGACGCCGCGTACGAGCGAGACGGGAATGCGGGTGCCGGCATCGCCTGACGCCGGAATTTCGAGGTACCCGGATACCGCCTGCCCGGCACTCGCCCGCAGAGGTCCCAGTTGCGAGAGTTCATCGGCGTGCGTAGCACCAGATACGGCGATGAAAGCGAGCAGGATTCGCGGAACCGGACCCATGAACACCTCAAATACCGAAAGTGCGCGCAGTGGTTGCCCGACTCACGCCGGCAGGATGTTGGCGTTCAGCCGGAACATGTTCTGGGGGTCGTACTGGCGCTTGAGCTGGCGCAGCCGCGCGATGTTGCCGCGGTAGTTCTCGTCGATCTTCGGCTGGTGCTCGTCCGCGACCTCGTTCGTGTAGTAGCCGTCGGTGAACGGCAGCAGCTTCGACCAGTACTCCTTGACATAGTCGACGTGGCGCTTCCCGTCCGTGGCGAGATCCCAGCTGACGACGGCGAAAATCTCCAGGGTCGGGTGACGATGCGGGAACGCGGTTGCGTCCGTCGCGACCCGGCTGATGGCACCGCCCGCGTGCTGGTGGAAGAAGTAAGTGCCGCGCTCGGGATCCGCCCGGAATCCGTCGAAGACGGCATTCAGCAACCCGGGGGTATAGCCGGTGATGAAGCCAGCCTTGAGATACTCGCCGTTGTTGCGCGCATCGGTATAGTCCGCGCTGCGCTGGATCGCGACGTAGTCCTGCGCCCTGATCGTGTCCTCGAGCGGCTTGCCCAGCTTGCGCAGCGGGGCCAGCACGCGGTCGGCCTCGGCGGCCGGCCCGGAATAGCAGGCCTGGATTGTTACCGCGTCGGCATTGCCGCCGATGGGGGAATTCATTTCGTAGTCCACATACAGCTCGTCGGGCGCCTGGGCACTGTACTCGGCGTAGAATTCGAGCAGCTCGCGCGCCCGTTCGATCGGAAAGACCAGGTTGCCGCCGACGATCTGCCGCTGCATCGGATGCAGCCCGAACTCGAAGCCGGTGACGATGCCGAAGTTTCCGCCGCCGCCGCGCACCGCCCAGAACAGGTCGGGGTTCTCCTTCGCACTCGCATGGCGGAGTTGACCCTCCGCGGTCACGATGTCTACGGACTTGACGTTGTCGAGCGCGAGGCCGAAGCGCCGTGCGACGCGCCCGAAGCCGCCGCCGAGCGTGAGGCCCCCGACCCCCGTGTGGGACACGGTGCCGGCCGTCGTCACCAGGCCGTGAGCCATCGTCTCGTGATCGAGTTCGCCCAGGAGGCTCCCGCCTTCGACATAGGCGCGACGTGTCGTCGGGTCCACCCGAACACCGCGCAGGCGGGACAGGTCGATCTGGATTCCGCCGTCGCAGGTTGACTTGCCCGAGAAGCTGTGGCCACCGCCCTTCACGGCAACGAGCAGCTCTCGCTCACGCGCAAAAGCGACCGCGCTCCGGACATCCGCAGCACCGGACGGCTGCACGATGAGCGCCGGACGCTTGTCGAACTGCGGGTGCAGGATTCGTCGGGCCGAGTCGTAGCCCGCATCCCCGGAGAGGAGGAGAGGTCCGCGCAGGCTGCCTTTGAGCTCGGCGACCGCCGCCTGTTCGATGACCGTCGCCGAGCCGTCGAGCTTGACCGCGGCGAGACCGCCAGCGGCCTGCGAGGCCGCCTGATCGAGCGCATACAGCCGCGGCGTCGGCAGTGCGTAGGCGACGACGGCAGCCAACGAGGACTGGACAAAACGACGGCGGTTGATCATTTGTCTTACCCCCTGATACGAGAATACGCCAAACGGGGGGACGCAAATAAACCCTCTTGCCGGCCACAGCACGACCCGTGCAGAGTAGCGCCGTCAGGGAGCGGCCGATGAAGAGAAGAACCTTCTGTGCTTCCGCCGCGGCCGCGCTGGGCGCCGCGGCATTTCCGTTCGGGCGTGCGTTCACAGCCGTCTCGGCTGTCACCGCCGACGTGGCGGCGATCACGGGCGACGGCAAGAAGATCCTGCTGCCCGCAGCCGACGTGGAAGACTTCCGTGCCGGGCTGCGGGGGCAGCTGCTGCTGCGGGATGCCGCCGGCTACGAGGACGCGCGCAAGATCTTCAACGGCATGTTCGATCGCCGACCGGCGCTGATCGCCCGTTGCCTGGGCGCCGCGGACGTCGTTCGCGCCGTGCACTTCGCGCGCGCGCATGCGCTGCTCGTGGCCGTGCGCGGCGGCGGCCACAGCCTGTCGGGCCAATCGGTGTGCGACGACGGGCTCATGGTCGACTTGTCCCTGATGCGCGGCGTGCGCGTCGATCCCGACGAGCGGCTTGCGCGCGCCGGCGGCGGGGCGCTCCTTGGAGATCTGGATCGCGAGACGCTGCCGTTCGGCCTCGTCACGACCACCGGCACGGTCTCGCATACCGGCGCCGGTGGCCTGACGCTGGGCGGCGGATTCGGGCGCGTGGCGCGACGCTTCGGCCTGACTTGCGATCAGCTCACTTCGGCCGACGTCGTCACTGCCGACGGACGGCTGCTCCAGGCCAGCGCCACCGAGAATCCCGACCTCTTCTGGGCCATTCGAGGCGGAGGCGGCAACTTCGGCATCGCGACTTCGTTCGAGTACCGCCTGCATCCCTTCGACGGGCGGGCGGTCGGTGGCCACCTGGTGTATCCGTTCGAACAGGCAGGACAGGCGCTGCGCGGCTTCGCGGAGCTGTTCGATCGCGCTCCCGACGGCCTGTGGATCGAGCCGGTCCTGACGACGTTGCCCGGCGGAGCGCGAGCCCTGGTTCTGGATGTCTGCCTGACGGAAGGCCTGGAGTCGGCGGACGCCGCATTGGCCCCGTATCGGCGGCTCGGAAAACCGCTCAAGGACGAGGTCGGGCCGGTGCACTACGTGCAGTTGCAGACGCAGGATGACGAGCGTGCCCGCATCGGTGGCCGCTACTACACGAAGTCCGGGTTCATGCACCAGTTCAGCGACGACCTGGTGGCCACGATGCTGGAGATCATCGGCAGCGCTCCGGTTCCGCGGGCGCGCATTGCCGTGCCGCCGAAGGGCGCGGCCGTCGACCGCATCGCGCGCGACGCCACGGCATTCTGGCATCGCAGCGTCCCCTACAGCCTCCTGCTACAGGCCAGCGGCGACGAACCCGCCGAAGATGCCGCCAACGTGGGATGGGCACGGTCGCAATGGCCGGCGCTGGAAAAATTCACCGCCGGCTTTTATGCGAATACGAACCTGACGGAAACCCCGGCAGCCCGGGTGCGCGAGGCCTACGGCGGTAATTACGAACGCCTTTTATCTCTCAAGCGCAAGTATGACCCGACCAATCTCTTCCGGCTGAACGCGAACATCGACCCCGGGAGCGCGGCGGCCAGCTGAATTCAAGGTTTCATCAACTGGTCGTAAACCAGCTGATACGGCTCGGACTCGATGCCCATGCCCCCCGGAACGGCCGGTCGAACGCAAGCACCACGAAGATCACCAGCGCAAAGAATGTCGTCTACAGCATGACCAACGCCATGTGCAGGCGCGGATCCCTGACCTGGAAAAAGCAGGAACCGATGACGGCGAGCGCCGCGCCGACAAAAATCACCGTCCACATGAGCCCGGTCAGGGCCGTCTGGACCGCATCCAGCCGCATCCGGCGCGCGTCGATCAGGCGGTTGTACGACCGCATCGTTTCGGCATGGAGGATCTTTTCCCCCTCGGTGGTTGGCTCAAAGGACGTCAGTATCTTCTGGAATCGGTTGATTCGTTCTACGCCCCCGACAGGAATCCGGCCCTGGTGCTGCTCGGGCCAGGCTTCCTCGATCACGTACTCGGCGTAACCGCGCAGTTCGCCCTGCAACTGCGCCCGCGGTGATTGCGGATAGGCGCCGACGTCAGGCAACGCGGACTATGGCACGTGTCGACACAAGTTCCCAATTACCGCGATCGATGACGGCGTCAGGCGCGGCGCGCGCGGATGTCGACCACTTGTCGCCAGGCTGCCGAGCCATCCGAGTGCTCGGCCGTCCAGTGGAATGAGTCCGGCTCGATTTCGGTGAACGTCCAGCGCATCCGCCCACCGCGTGGATCGGAGCCCTCCTGCACGATGTCGCGCCCGTGGGCACGGCCGATCTGCTGGGAGAAAAAGTTCGTCGCCGGGTCGCTCCACAGGATCCGCCAGGCAGCAATGCCCGGGTCGTAGAGGCGCAGCGTCGTGCCGTACCAGTTGCCGGCGCCCGGCATCTGCGCGATGCCTGGCCTGCGATCCGCAAGGCGCGGGATCATCCACACGTCCTGGATCGCCCGCCCCCGGAGTACCCACCCGGCGTGAATCTCGCCGTTCCCTGCGTGTGTCGTCCTGTCGTCGGTGATGGTCGTGACGTCGATCTTCCAGTGACCTACGAGCCAGGCGTAGAGCGCCAGCTTCGATTTGCGCTCCGGATCGGGCCCGGGCGCATGCAGGACATGGGCGAACGAAGTGTCAACGGGATCGGGTACGGAATCGGGACGCTGCGCGCGGCGGGGTGCGGTCATCGGCAATCTCCTTGATTTGGCAAGTATTAGCACCTGGCCAGCCGGGCCCGCCGTAGGAACCCGCTATCGCAGCCTGTCGGATGGTCCGATACCCAACTGGAATCAACACGTTCGCCGGAATGTGTAGGACAACACCGCCTTAACCCGCACAAGCTCCCCTGACTTAAGCTATCTGCGCCATGAGTCCGCGCCGCCAAGACCCGAGGATCAGTGCCGACGCGCCGCCGACGGAGATCATCGACGACGTAACAAATCCGAGCTTCGGCGGCCGCCGTCTCGGGCTCGCCGAATCCGTGGGAACCGTGCTGCTCGATCGCTTCGAGCTCGTCGAGTTCATCGGCGAAGGCGGCATGAGCGGCGTCTACAAGGCGGTGGACCGCCGCAAGGTCGAGGGCCGGGCCGAGGACCCGTACGTCGCCGTCAAGCTGCTCGCCCTTTCCTTCGCCGACCATTCCGCGGCGCTCGCGGTCCTGCAGCGCGAGGCCGCCAAGCTCCAGAGCCTTTCGCATCCGAACATCGTCCGCGCGTTTGACTGCGACCGCGACGGCGAAACCGTCTTCATGACGATGGAGTATCTGGAAGGAGAGTCGCTGGCGAACAAGCTGGCCAGGGCGAAGCTTCCCGCGCCCGACGCGATGGCGATCCTCGAACGAATCGCGAGCGCGCTCGCGTTTGCGCACAGCCAGGGAGTCCTGCACGGCGACTTCAAGCCGAGCAACGTGCTGGTGGGCCGTGACGGCGAGGTCAAGGTCATCGACTTCGGCATTGCCAAGGCGATGGCCCCGTTCAGCAAGGGCCGCACGACAGAGCACCGGCACGGCTGGGGACACCTGCGGGCGCTGACGCCGGCGTATGCGAGCCCGGAGATGCTGCAGGGCGAAGACCTTGGTGCCAGCGACGACGTCTACGCGCTCGGCTGCGTCGCGCACGAACTGTTCACCGGCGAGCATCCCTTCGACCGCTGGCCCGCGACGCAGGCGCGCGATTCCCGTGTCCGGCTCAAGCGCAACCCGTCGCTGACGCGCCGGCAATTCAAGGCGCTCGAAGGCGCTCTTCGGTTCAGCCGCAAGGCGCGGACGCCGACCGTGGCGCGCTTCATGCACGAGTTCCGCGGCAGGACTGCGTCGAACGCGGCCCGCTGGGCGTGGCTGGGCGGCGCCGCGGCCGCAATCCTTGCGGGCATCGTTATTGTCTCCGAGCGCACGACGCCACCCGTCACGGGTGGCCGGCCGGCGACGTCGGCCCTGACGCCGGGCGAGGTCTTCCGCGACTGTCCGACCTGCCCGCTCATGACGGTCGTCCCGCCCGGCCGCTTCGAGCAGGGCATGGCCGCTGGCGCTGGCGGCTCGAAGTTCGAGCAGCCGAGGCACGTCGTCGAGATCGCCGGAGCGTTCGGCATCGGCGTGCACGAGGTCACCGTGGGCGAGTTCGCGGAATTCGCGGAGGCGACGGGTTTGAAGTCGGCGGGCTGCGACGCGTACGAGGGCGAGTGGCGCGTCGATCCGGCGCTCGGCTGGCGCGATCCCGGATTTCCGCAGACATCCGCACACCCGGCAACCTGCGTGTCGTGGCAGGATGCCACCGCCTACGCCGCGTGGCTGTCGCAGAAGGCCGGCCATGCGTACCGGCTGCCTACCGCTTCGGAATGGGAGTACACGGCCCGGAGCGGTGCCGATGTCGAAACGCCCTGGGGTGCCGACGCGGCGGGCGCCTGCAAGTCCGCGAACGTCGCGGATGCCGCGGCGGCCCGGCGCTATCCGGGCTGGACCGTGCAGCCCTGCAACGACAACTTCGTGCATTCCGCGCCGGTCGGTTCGTTCGCGGCAAACGCGTTCGGGCTCAGGGACACGCTCGGAAACGTCTTCGAATGGGTCGAGGACTGCTGGTTCAACGACTACTCAGGCGCGCCCGCCGACGGCTCGGCACGCACCGGCGGATCCTGCGCGGAACGCGAGTTGCGCGGCGGATCGTGGTTCACCACGCCTACACACCTCCGGGCGCAATACCGCAACCGCTTCGAGCCCGGCTACCGCAGCAACAGCGTCGGCTTCCGGGTCGTGAGAGACATCGAGTCGTGACGACGCGACTGCTCCTTGCGACGACCGTGCTCGCGGCCGCCGCCGGCTGCGTCAGCCACCCGCCGACCATTGCCCACGTGCACGTCGGGCATGCCGTGACCGGGGTGCACGTGACGCCCGGCCAGAAGGGGTACTTCCAGCAGGCCGAGGAGCGCGCGCGCGAAGCCTCCGAGAAAGCGAAGGCAGCAAGTGCAAGCGAGGATCTCGCCGAGATCAAAGCCCTCTCGGCATCCATCCTGGAGGCCACGGAGTCGAAGGAGCAGTTCGGCCTCAAGCACGCCCTCGTCATGTCCGCGAATCACATCGCCTTTGCCGCGACCTCGCCGGATGCCAGCCTCAACCTGCAGCAGTCGGGGCCGGCGTTCGCCAAGGACATCACGCCCCTGGTCGAGCGCTGCGAGCTGATCGCCCTCCTGGGCAAGGATGTCGCCGGAACCACGTCGGCCTCTGAGGCGAAGCTGCTGGCCGGGGAAATCAACAAGCTTGCGGCCGTGAACCTCGACGGGGAAGACTCGGACGGCGACGGCAAGGCGGGCACCACCGCCGCGGAGTTCGGGGTCGCCCAATTGCGCGCGCAGCTCGACGCAATGATCGCGCGCGAGAATCCGCCGTACCGCACCGTGGAGCAGTGGTACCTGTTCAACCTCGTCAAGCTTCCGAACGGGCGCTGGGTGTTCGACAAGCTCGGCCGCGGCGGAAACATCGAGGGTTATCAATGACCGCCGTGCGGCTACTTTGCGGATTAGCGTTGGCGGCGATCCTCTTCGTCGCACCGGCGACCGGATCAGCCGCGGCGGACGTGGTGGCCGAGCCATCGTGCCTGCAAGGCAATTCGCCGTCGGTCAGCGCCGCGCGGGTTGCACTCGACCGAGAACCCGCGGCGCTCGAGCCGCGACTGGCACTCTCGGCCGCGCTTCGGGACCAGGGCTGCTACGTGGCGGCCGTGCACGTTCTCGAGGAAGGTGAGGAGTGGCACGGCCGCAACGAGGAGTTCCAGGCGCGCTTGCGCACGGCGCGGAGCAACGTGAGTGAACAGCAGTACATCGAAGGGCTCGGCCGTGCGGAGGAGTCGGCCAGGGCGCACCGCAACGTGCTGCGCTGCGCGCAACTCGCCGACCTTGCGGCCTGCGACGAAGTCCTCAAGGTCCGGCCCAACGACCCGGAGATCCTGGCCGCGCAAGGCGATGCCCTGCTGAAGGCGGGCCGTCCCGCCGAGGCGGCCGCCGCCTACCGCCGCGCGTCGGCAATCGAGCCGGCGAACGGTACGCTCGCGGGCCGGATCGCCGCCGCGGAACAGCAGCGAGCCGGGCTTGCCACGGAATGCAGTTCCGGGAGCGGCGCCGCCGCGGTGCAGGCGTGCGATGACGCCCTGGTCCGCGGAGCGGCGGACGAATTCTCGATCCAGCGTCGAAAAGGTCTCCTCTTGCAGGGCATGGGCGAATCGTCCCGCGCGCTCGACGCCTTCATCGCCGCGGATTCCGTGAGGTCGGGCGACAGGTCGGTCGCGCTCGCCATCGTGTCACTCACCGATGAAGGGAAGCGCAGCGATGCGATCGCGCTCGCTGCGCGCGGATCCGCGCTGCTCGCGCTCGGCCGCGGCCGCGAAGCCGCGGCCGCGCTGCGCCAGGCACGCGCGCTGTCACCGGGATTGCCGGACCTCGGCCGGAAGCTTGGCGCGGCGGAGCGCCTCGCGCGGACCGAGCCGCAGCCCGCCGCCCCGCCGGCGGCCGTCGCCGCGAACGTGCCGGCCGCGGCCGTGGCCGCGCCGCCGCCGGCGCGCCGTTACTCGAACGACGCGCCGACGACCCGCTCGCACTGAAGGGTTGTCAGCTCCCGGGCGGTTGCGCCGGTATCGATTTGGCCGCTTCGGCGGCGCCGGGCTTCACGATGTCCCGCTGCATGGGCGCGAAGACCGCCATGACCTTGTTCTGCAGCCGATAGGGCACGTCGTTGCGCTCGAAGGCAATGTACAGATCTTCCACCAGCGCGTTGAACATCCCGTTCGTGATGTTGAGCTTCTCGTGCGACTCACGCATCGAGCGCCCTGTGTACTTCACCGGGCCGCCGGTGACTTCGGATAGCTGTTCGTAGAAGAGCTGCGTGAACTTCTCGGTGTCGGTCTCGGCGAACGTGAAGTTCGTGCGATCGTCGGCGAGCAGCACGCGCGTGAACTCCTCGGCGATCGCGCGCATCTTGGGTTCCCCGCCCATCTGCTCGTACAGGGTCGGTTCCGCCTGCGCGGCCGTGGCCGCGGCGGCCAGGAGGCAAAGGAGGGCAAGCTTCTTCATGGTCAGAACCCCACTTGCAGGGACAGATAAGCGCCGTCCTGGTCGCCCGTTTCGCCGGTGACCGGGCCGAGGACGCTGCCGATGTTGAGGTAGGCCGCGACGAGCGAGATGTTGTGCGTTGGCGTCCATGCGAGGAAGACATCCCAAGCCGCGTCCTCCTCGTCGGCGTCGAGGTTGTCCGGCCGGTCGCGATACTCCGCGCCGACGGCGAACTTGCGGCTGAGCATCCAGGCGATCGTGGCTTCCGGCACCACCTCGGCGTCGGGGCCGAACCCGAGTAAGCCGAACTGGTTCGCTTCCGTGTAGCGGAGCGTCACGTTCAGCAGCATGCTCTGCGACAGGAGGACCTTGGTTGCCGAGACATAGTAGTCAACGCCGCTGTCATCCTCGGCGCCGAGCTGGATCGGACTCGTCAGGTCGGGCAGTCCCACGGATGCGCCGTCGTGAATACCGCCGTGATCCTTGTACTGCGCGCCGACGGCCACCTGGGGAATCCAGCTGTCCTGGTTGTAGACGGCGTCGCCGAAGAGCTTCACCTTGACCCCGATGACGTCGTCGCTGACGCCGAGCCCGTCGAGCGCACCGTCCGAGAACTCCAGCTCGTGGTGCACGTACGACAGCTCGACGCGATCCCACAATCCGGCCGCGACTCCATAGGCGTCGAGGCGGATGTCCGTCAGCATGAGTCCCGTGTAATGAGCGTTCGCACCCCAGCTGTCGGACGAGCCATAGCCGGTGATGAAAGCGAGCGGGACCAGGCCACCACCGCCCGCGCCTTCGTAGTCGCTGAATCCGCCGGTCAGCAATATCTTGCCCTGGTCGGCGCCAAAGGGACCTTCCGCGAACGCCGGAGCGGTGCCGGTGAAGGACAGGATGATCAAGACGGCCGCGAGAACGCGTTCCCGTTTCATTGAAGCCTCCCCGCTCGATTATTAGAAGGCTATCGTAGGCCCGAACGCGGCAGGGGGTTGTAGGCCAAAAGACGACAAATTACGGTGTGCCTTGCGCGCAAGGTATCTCGCGCGAGGAAACGTGGTTGAGCGCGATGACCCATTTGCCATCACGCTTGCGCATTAACCGCGTGTTGATGCCGTCCTGCGGCTTCTCCGGGCGATCAAGCTGGTAACGGCTGATGAGCTGCGCGGTGTCCGGCGCCAGCATCTCGATCTGAATATCGAAAAATCGCAGTCGTCCACGAGTCGCCTCGGAGGCGCCGTAGTCGCGGACGTAGTGATCGAGCGTGCCCTGCCAGTCCTTCTGGAACTGGCCGCGCGACACGAAGATCACGTCGGGATTCGCAAAGCCTTCCATGTAGCCCTGGAAGTCGCCGCGATTCCAGGCGGCCTCCATGCGGCTGATGAGCGCGAGAATCGCCTGCTTCTCTGTCTCCACGTCCGAAGCGCCGGCCGAAGCGACGTTGAACGTCATGAGTGCGGCCGCGAGCACCACGAGGAGGCGCGTATTCAGATTCATGTGGAGACCTCACCGGGAAACGTTTTCTGCGATGCAAAAACGCTCCGGCCGGAACGTGTTTGCGAACCTTACCAGCCCGACTCAGCCGTTCAATGAATCAGCGCGAGCCCAGGCCGAATGTCTGGTAGTGAACCTTACAGGCGCGTCCCGGTACTCACCGTTTGAGTAACCGTGCCCGACGGATACGCCCCTGGGGAGGCGCCATGAAAGCCCAGCCAGTCACACTCATCCGTACGGTTCTGATCCTGGTCACGGGGATCCTCGCCGGTTGCGGCGGCAGCAGTTACGGGGGCGACGGTGGCGGCCGGCCGCCGGCCAGCCTTTCGATATCGGTTTCGCCGGAAACGATCACGCTGGGCCAAAGCGCGACTCTGACCTGGAGCTCGAACGCGCCCGACTGCACGGCCAGCGGAGCGTGGAGCGGGAGCAGGGCGGGCGATGGCAGCGAGACCGTGACGCCGACGGCGACGGGAACGCTGACCTACTCGCTCAGATGCTCCGGCGGCCGCTACGGCGAAAGCGATCAGGGCTCGGCCACCCTCACGGTCAATCCGGCCGGACAGGCCGCGGCGTTCAAGGGCGAAGCCTGCTGCACTGGCGGAGACACATTTGTCGTTGAGGGGATCATGGGCGATTCCGGGGACCTTCGGCTCCTGGCGCGCGGCCGGCATTTCGTGGTCGAGGCTGGCAAGCCGGGCGTCGCGTACGCGACTTGTGGTTCCTGCCTCGCAGGCGCGCGCGTGAACGACAGGCTCGCAATCGACCTGCGCTCGCTCACGTCGCAGAGGCCAGTTTCGGAATCCACCGCACTCGAAGGCCACTACACGACACACCTCGGCAACGGCTACACCCTGACCGTCAGCATCGACGCGGCCGGCCAGATGACCGCAATCGATACCCGTGGCTGCCGAATCGACGGGCAGACGCGCGCGCGGACCCCCGCGTCACGAGTCGTCGAAGTGGCGCTCGAGGTCAGCGCCTGCGGCGCAAGCGATGGTCACTACGCAGGCGATGCCGCGCTCTCTCCCGGAAGCTGACGGCGAGCCTGCGGGACTGCTGTTGTCGGCGTCGAACCCCGAGGCGGCGATCGGTTGGCGGCTGAGCCGATAGTGTCCGCCTGCTCCTAGTGCGGGGCCCGTAGCGCGAGTTCACGTTGGCCTGAGTTCTTCGCAGCTCCAAGCCACCCTGTTCCCGATGCAGGCGACGCAGTTGCTCGCCCAGCGAATCGACATTGGCCTCCGTCCCATCCAGCGCAATCCGACGCTCATCCGACAGCCATCGGCGAGCCTCGCTCCGCAGCCAGCCACTCTGTTGTCGCCACTGTGCTGCACGCCGATCGCTCTCCTGCGTCAACGTCGCGCGTTCTTCGGCCTGCGGCAGGCCGTAGCCAGTGTCAGGCAGCAGCGTCGCCGGGTGGCTGAGAAAACCCTCCAGTTGCAACATGTCCTGGAGCGCGGCCAGTACACCCGCGTCGTCCGCGCCCCGGCCCGCATCGCGGCCGAGGAAGCGTCGCTTGAGCTCGTCGCGCGACAACAGTTGCTGGCGGCGCAGGGCCGCCTGTTCGAGCAGCAGGAGCGCGGCGCCGGCGCGCAGGTCCGCGCGTCCCAGCCAGGGCGCGCGTTCGCCCGGGTGCAGGTCGAGCCAGTCCTGCACCCGGCTTTGAGGCAACTGCAACGCCTGCCGGGCGACGTCGAACATCGCCTGGTAGCGTTCGCTCAAGGGGTCGAAGCGGTACCCCAGGCGCAGCGCCTCGTCGCGATCCTCCAGCACGGTGACATCGGCGATGCCAGCGCGCTGCAAGCGACGCAGCAAGCCGGTGGGCGTGATGCTGGTTAAGTGCTCGCCGGCCAGCCTCGGCACGCCGTCGTGCAGCAGCTTGAAGGTCTCCACGGCGCAGTTGTTGCTGAGGAAGTAATAGTCGCCGTCATAGCTCCAGTGCAGCCGCGCGGTGCGCTCCAGCAAATTCGCGATCTCGGCCGGCTCCAGCCGTAGGGGAATCGACTGCAGGCCGCGCAACTCGATCTTGGTGTACTCCTCGACGACCTGCGCGAGCGGCAGCACGTACAGGCGCGAAGGGTAGGAGCCCGTCAGCCCGCGCCAGCTGGAGATCTGGACGTCATCGATGAAGGCCCGGAAAGAAAGCACCTGATGGTACTGAAGGTCCAGCCGGCAATCCGGTCCGCGCGCGCGCCCCGGTGCGCAGATCACCAGCCGCAGCATGCTGTGGCCCCAGCGGCTCATCGGCCGATCGTTGCCTTCGGCGAACAGGTACTCGACGGCGTACACGCGGTCCGGATCGAGTTGCAGCACGGGCGGCAGGCCGGCATCGACGCCGACCTGCAGATAAACGAGGTCGGGAGCGCACGCGGACCGCGCCGGCATGCTGGCGAACTGCGTGGCGAAGTAGTGATATAGGGCGGGGCGGCGGCAGGCATAGGCCGGATCGAGCAGAAAATACTCGAGGTTCACGGCGACGAACTCAACCGGGCTCGTCAGCTCGTAGCGATCCGGGCTGCGATCGCTGAAGTCATTGTTCCCGGTGCGGAGGCCCAATCGCATCGGACTGACCTGCCAGCCCGCCAGGTCGAGCAGGCGCGGATCGCGTGACAGCCGGCCTTGCGGTGTGCGGTCGTAGAAATGGGCCAGTTCGTGGATGACGGCCGCCAGCGCCGCGCGCGTGGCCGGATCGTCGATGCTGGCGTTGAGCGAACGCTCCATCCAGCCGTCGAGCAGGTTGCGGTCCAGCAGGATTCGGCTTGCCTGGGCGCGGCCGTGGACCTGCGCCGGCAGGTCGTCACGCCATTCGACTTCGATTCGCTGATCCAGCGCGTCCGCCCAGGCGACGGGCAGGCGCTCGATTGCGTCATCCAGAAGTTGGCGCGTCGCCGCTGCCTGGGCGGTGAGTCAGCGAAGTTTCGACCGCCTGCAGTTGCGGTGCCGCCTGCGCCGATGCAGCGCAAGCCAGCAGACACCACGCGGGCCACGGCCGCGGTGTCCGCAGCCGGCGACTCAGGCTCACAACGTCAAGATGGCCTGAGCGAGCTGCATGTCGGTGGCGCGGAGTGCGTTGGCATTCTGCTCGCGCAGATGCCGCAGCGCCGCTTCCAGCTGGGCACCGCGGATGCGCCCGTCGCTGGCGACGAAACTGGCCGCGTCATCCCGGGCCTGCAGCACGACCTTGTCGTCGGGGGTCGTTGTCTTGGACGAAGCCGAAGTGCCGCCGAGGGAAGCGGACGCCCCGGCGGTGGTACCCGCGGCGAAGGCGGGGCCGGCGACGGAGCACGCCAGGAGGGCAGAGGCCAAGGTCAGTCGATTCATGATGGCTTTCTCGCGGATGGTGGGTTGCCTTGCGACAAGCCTACTCGCCGCCGGGTTACTCCACCACCTCGCGCACTGTCAGAGACGGGTAGGCGACCGCTGACCGGCATCCCCTCAGTCAAGGGACTGAGCGCAGCATGGATCGCTCGTAGACTGCATGGGTTCTAAACAGGAGAACCTGAACATGGAAGATCGCAACATCGTTGGTTCACAAACACGCGCTCGTGCGCCGGATCGCATGGTGACGGACAAGCCGTGGGTCACTGCGCTATTCACGGACCGGGACCAGGCGGAGCGAGCCTATCAATCGCTTGCGGCACGCGGCTACAACGTGGAAGACATCAATCTCGTGATGTCGGATGACACGCGGAAGAAATATTTCGCCTCGGACAACGACACGGAACTGGGCAACAAGGCCGCGAAGGGTGCCGGCGTCGGCGGTGCGATCGGCGGCGCGGTCGGGGCCATCGCGGCAGCAATCGCCGCGATTGGAACGTCAATTGCAATCCCGGGCCTGGGCCTGGTTGTCGCGGGACCGCTTGCTGCGGCACTGGCCGGTGCGGGCGCGGGCGGCATCACGGGCGGCCTCGTCGGCGCCCTGGTGGGCGCCGGCATTCCCGAGGTGCGTGTCAAGCACTACGAGAAGGGCATCAAGTCCGGCGGTATCCTGATGGGCGTCCAGCCGCGAACCGATGAGGATGCTGTTTTCCTGGAGCGCGAATGGCAGAAGGCGGGCGGCACGCACGTCTATAGCTGAGTCGCATCAGGGGCAGTCAAGGCCAGGGCGAGGATCGGGGTCAGCCCGACTCGCCCATCTTGCGGATCTCGACGATGTCCACCGCCTGCCCGGCCATGTCCTTGGTCAGGACGTCGTCGTGGAGCAAGCCTTCGAGCCGGACGCCGAGACCTTCTTCCCGAAACTCCTCGGGCAGCTCGACGAGCCGGTACTGCTTGCCGTCTTCCGTCCGGATGACGTAAACGCCACCCTCCGCTTCGACGTGGTGGATCGTTCCGGTCACGCGGATCGCCTTTCGTTCGGGAGCGCGCAAGGCCTCCGTCGGCTTGACGGGATCGGGCGCCGCCACGGGTCCGCGACGAGGTGAGCCGTCGGGGGAACAGGCCACAACCGTGAGGATCAACACGAACGCGGCCAGGTAACTCCCCATGGCAGGCAGATGGCTCAGGTGCCGCTCGCGTGAAGGACGGGGTAACCGCGGACGTCGAGCGCGTAATACGACGGGCGCGGATTGTCCACTCGGCGACGGGTCGCGTGCTCGAACACACGATCGGCGAGGCCGGCATCCAGCGGTCTTCCGAGCGACGCTATCGAGGCTCGCAATCGGTCCGCCTCACGCTCGGAAGCGATATGGCTCCAGCGCCAGATCTCGATGCCCGGTTCCTGGCGAACCAGGTAGTAGGCACAGTGGCGCGAGCATTCGTAACGATAGGCTTCGCCGGTTTCGTCGATCTGGTGCGCCACGCCGAATCGGACTCCGTGGGGCAGGGATGCCAGCACAACCTCGAATTCCTTGGCTGTCGTAGCGAGTACCCGGCCTATGACCTTGTTGAATGCGGTATCGGTCATGGCGCACCTTCGATACCAAGTGAAAACGGGCGCCCCGTGTGCCGGTTGTCAGCCAATCAGCGTGTAGGAAAACGCGCCGAAGCCGCAGCTTCTCCTGCCGCTTCTTCGAACGCGGCTGTCGTCGGATGGCGCATGAATCGGACGTCGGAGAATGCCGCGTCAGCCACTTCGGCCGCTTGCGGCATGGTTCGCGCACGTATAGTCCGCTCATGGGCACAAGAGAACCCAATACCCCGAAACGCCAACAGGGCAAGATCGGATACATACTGGCCTGGCTGCTGGGCATACCCATCCCGATCCTGATCGTCGTCTTCTTGCTGCGGGGCTGCAACTAGCCGCATTTGCGCCGAATCGCCAACGGCGCGATCATCCCCGACCCAACATCCACGTGGCACAGGGAGATGGCCATGAACACTCCTTTGACATTCATTGCTGCATTGGCACTGGCGGCGGCTCCCGCCTTAGCCAATGAAAATTACCCCGATCCGCCCGCCCACATCACGATCCAGGGACCGCTCTCCGGCAATTTCCAGGGCCTGACGACGACCACCGGCTGGTCGCTCGTGCTGCGGATCGAGGTGCCGGACTCCATCGCCATCCTGGAGTCACCGGAAGAGCCGACGGTGCCGGTCGGCAGGCGCGAAGCGATCGTGTACGACGACCCCGACGGCTGCATGGACATGCGCCATTTCCCGATCATCCGGGCCGGAACGCCGTACGAGGACTGCAGCGGACCGGACGAGTCGTTCATCGAGTTCACGACCGAGCGCTTCGACAACTTCGACGTCGCGGACGCCCAAACGGGAAATTTCCAGGTTCGCGAAGCCCTGGTCGACGACGCATTCGCGCCCGGAGCGCTCCTCGACAAGCCCTATCTCCGGAACACGGCCGGCAGCATCGTCGCCGTGCCGCGGCCGCAAACCGGCGGTGCACTGCTGGACGGTTTCGGTTACGGGCCGGACGACGACCTGCCCGGACTCGTCGTCATGGCCAACATCGGGGCGGCCCGCGCGTTCGACGAGGATTTCAACGCCGTCCCGGGCGGCGTGATCCGGAACATGGGCGGCTTCATCAACAGCGTTTCGCAGGAGCTGCTCACGAAGCGTGGCGGATCCGCGATTACCGCGTGGATGCAGATGATCGCTGGCATGGTTGAGCCGATTGCGCTCGTTGATCTCGATGTGGATGCTGCCGGCGTCGACTATCTGCGCCGGCTCGAAAGCGGACGCGTGCGGGCTTTCCAGTTCAGGACGCCCCCGCAGAACGAGGATGACGTCCTGTTCGAGGTCACCTCATCATATTCGCCGTTCCAGCTCGAGATGCGGGTCGTGCTCGTGGAAGGCGTGGCGCCCACATTCATCCACGACAAGAACCACGACGGGCGCTTCACCGCGACAGACCTGCGCAGGATGGGACACAAGATCCTGTCGAACGAAGCGCGGCTGCGTCTCGTCCAGGACTTCGACGTGGTCGTGACCCAGACGGTCTTGGGCCGCACCTGTCCGCCGCCGTCGTTGATCTATCGCGACCTGGACGGCAACGGGCTGGACGGCGCCATCAGCTGCAGCGGTTCGGGCGGCGCCGCCCGGATACGGCGGAGGCCGCGATAGCCTGGTCAGGTCGCGATGCGCGCGGCGCGCGCGAGATCGCGATGGCCCGGGTCGGCATTGCTCCAGCGTTGCAGGAAATCGCGCGCACGCGCTATCGCTGCGGATTTCCTGCCTAGCGTCGCCAGGATTTCCGCTTCCAGCAGCAGGGCCTGCGTGCGGTCCGGCTCGAGATCGAGCCGGATGTCGCCCGGGTCCCGTTCCGCGACCGCTGCACGCGCGAGAACAAGCGCTTCGGCGTTCCTCCCGGCGGCGGACAGGGCTTGTGCGAGACCCAGCTTGTAGATCGAGTATTGGTAGCCAGGCATGGCAACGACCTGCTCGAGCGCTCTGACCGCCTTCGAGGCTTCGCCCGCGAGAAGGTCCGCCATGGCGTCGAGCCAGGCTGCCGACCTGGCGGCGTCCTGTCGTGCCAGGTTCGCATCCTCCGAGTCGCCGTCAGGAATCCGTTGACTGCGTATTTCCTCAGCGACGGCGCGCACGCCTGAAACATCGCCGCGCATCAACAGCGTCCTGCCCCGGGCAAACAGGTAGCGGGTCGCAGGTCCCGGTGAGCGTCCGAGCTCGATGGCCCGCGCGATGAGCTTGTCGGCCTCCATGAACTTGCCGAGCTTGGCTTCGGCGATGCCTCGCTCGGTCAGGGCCATCGCTTCGCGGATGGATTCCTTGCGAATCTGCGGCTCGAGCTCTTCAAGCGGCTCGAGCGAGTCCGAAAAACGGCCGGAGGCTCGCAGGAGCGCGCTCAAATCGAAGGCGGCGTCAATCCTGTTGATGAGAGGCACGTCGCCACTTGTTGCGACGGCACGGAACTGGCGCTCAGCATCGGTCCAGTCTCCCAATAGCACCTGCGCACGCGCCTGTCCGAGTCGCGCCCGCACGAATCCGGGCTCCAGCTCGAGAGCCTGCGCGTAATGCGTGATGGCCGAGTCCGGCTTGCCCGTCAATTGATCGAGATCACCGAGAATCGTGAACCCGAACGGGTCGCGGGGTTTCAGCTGCAGGTAGTGGTCGAGCGCCTCACGGGCGAGGTCGTATTCACCGAGACGCAGGTACGTCTCCCCGAGAGAGCTCCAGGCGTGATCGTTCTGCGGCTCCTGGACCAGCAGCCGCTTGAGCTCGACAGCGGCGGCCTCGTCTTCATACGCCAGGTCATGGGCGCTGGCGAGATGCGTCCGCGCCTCGACGTCGAACGGGAACTCCTCGAGCGCCGCGCTGTAGATCGCCTTCGCCTGGTCGGTATCGCGCGCAAACAGCGCGTGCGCCCCGTCCACGTAGAATCGTTCGCGCCGGTTGAGCGGCGCATCCTTGGGAATCTCGTCGAGCGTCGCGAGGGCGGCTTCCGTGTCGCCGCTGACGACCTGCACCTGGGCCAGCCGGTAGCGCGCCATGTGGAATTCCGGCGCAAGCTCGAGCGACTTGCGAAAAGCCCGCTCGGCCGAGGCGTAATCGAACTGCAGCAGGTAGCCGAGCCCGCCGACGTAGGCCTCGTAGGCGGACATGTTGTTGACCGCGAAGTCGGCGGAATAGCTTCCGACAGTCTCCGTATGCGGGACCTTGAGTGCGGTCTTGGCCATCAGGACGAGGCGATCGGCCTCGCGTAGCAGCGTCTGCGGGGTCAGGTCCGCGGAGGACCGGTTTGCGTCGAGATCGATTCCGCCCTGCACGTCCGTCAGCCGCGCCGTCAGCAGGAGGCCATCGGGCCCGGACAGGAACTCGCCGGAAATCACGTAATCGATCCCCGCACCCGCGGCGGACGCGAATACGCCGTCGTTCGCGGCGGTGCCTTCGGACTGGGTGCGCATTACAGCCTGCCAGCGCCTCGGTGATACGACGACCAGGTGACGCGACTCCGCGAGCCCGTCGCGGATCAGGTTGGCAAGGCCCTCGCTCAGCCAGTCGAGCGTCGCATCTCCCGTGAGGTTTTCAAGCGCCCCCACTGCCACCACCGGTTGCGTCTTTGGAACCGGCCGGGTGAGGGAAGCGCGTTCATTTTCCTCGCCGTAGTCGCGCCAGGCCGACCCGGCAACGATGCCACCCAGGATGGTTGCCACGATGACAGTGAGGACTCGGGCCCAGGGCGGGACGTGATGTCGTGGATCGAGCCGCCGTCCAAGGACGATCACCGCCACGAAGCCGGCGGCCAGCAGCGTGACCAAAACCGGCAGCATCCACGCGGGTGCGCCCGCCGAGGCGGCGAACCGGCGGAATGCGAGGATCATCAACCAAGCCAGGGCCACGTACGCCACTGCAGCGATGACTTTGCGGCTCTTCAGGAACGCGACGACGCGCTGACCGGGATGCCCGACGGCGGGTTCCGCGATCTGCCAGGTCTTGACCGGCTCGCTGATGTTCTTGACCGAGCGCGTGCCCGCGAACGTGATGTCGGCGTCCAGCCTGTTCCTGACCTGCTCATGGACCGAGCCGGACACCAGGATGCCGCCGGGCTCGGCGAGCGATTGCAGGCGCGCGGCGACATTGACGCCGTCGCCGAACAGCTTGCCGTTCTCCTCGATCACGTCGCCCAGGTTGAGCCCGATCCGCAACGACATTCGCCGGTCGGCGGGCACGGATTCGTTCATCCGGGCGATTGAGCGCTGGATCTCCTGCGCGCAGCGCACGGCATTCACCGCGCTCCCGAACTGCGCCATCAGGCTGTCGCCGACGCTGCCGAACTCCCGGCCGTCGAACTCGCCGACGAGCCGGTCGAAGAGCTCGCGCCGCTCCTTGAGCGACGCCAGCGTGTGCACGTCATCCACGCCCATCAGCCGGCTGTAACCGACCACGTCGGCTGCCAGGATCGCAGCGATTTTTCGGCTGGTTTTGGGCATTCAGCAGCAAGGCTACGCCACCGCCCACCTGTCTCAAAGGGCGCCGCGCGACGTGATGTCCGCCGTGCTACGGTAGCCAGACCCAGGGACGGGTCGCGGGATGCTGTTTCGACTTTTAAGCGTTTGCCTCGTGTATATGCCCGCCGCTGCCGTCGCGGCGGACGCGGACTCGTTTGCGATTACGGTGCTGCCATTCTCGGCTGGCGACGCGACGGTCGAGGCCGTCTCGAGCGGGCGGTTCGATCGCGAGTTTACGGCCTTCGACTACAAGGCGACGCGCGAACACGGGGGGCCGTTCTGGCTGCGTCTCGAGCCGAAAGCCGGCGTGGATGCCCCCGGCGACGCGGCGCTGGCCGTGCGCAAGGGACGGCAATTCGAACTTCGCGCCTATGACTCCGCTACGCGGGCGGGGCAGCCGCTGACACTGGCGGCGGTCCTGCCGGAATACCGCGCCGAGCAGACCGTATTGTATGTGCTGCCCACCTGGCGGCCGCGGGGCGACTCCATCTACGTGCATGTCGATGCCTCGGGGCCCGGCGTCGAGCGTCTCGACTTCTCCCAGCCGTCGCTCGCGGACGCCATCGCGCGAGGCCGCGCGCAAACGCGCGCCGTCGCGGCCGCCTTCGGCGCGCTGCTCGCGATGTCCGTGACGGCGCTTCTCATCTGCGTGGTCATGCCGGCGAGCATCTTCGTCTACTACGCGACGCTGTTTTCGCTGCAGGCGCTCTACATCGTCTACATCTCCGGCCAGGGGTTCGACTGGCCGCTCCTCGACTGGGCGGCGCCGCTTGGCTCGCACGCCTGGAACGTGCCGGCCGCGCTATCGGGCGCGGCAGCCTGCCTGTTCGTCCGCAAGATCACCGACATGCGGCGCTACTATCCGCGCCATTACGTCTTGTTCGGCTGGCTGGCGGCCGTCTTCGTCGTGCTGGCACTCTCGAACTTCGTGCGCGGGCCCGCCACGAACCCGTTCATAACCGCGACCGGCAACCTGATATTCCTGGGTGCGGCCCTCTACACGCTGGTCACCGCGTTCCTCGTGTGGATGCGCGGCAGCCGGCCGGCCGGATGGTTCCTGATCGCGTGGGGGCTGCTCGAAGTCATGACCATCTGGACAGCCGCAAAGTCGATCGTCGGCGTGACCGAGTCGCTGCTGTTCTACGGCTTGCCGATCTCCATGATCCTGGCAGCGATGCTCGTCGCGCTCGGCGTCGCGGACCGGCTGCGCGAGCAGCGCGTCGCGCTGTCGGAGGCCGAACGCCGGGCCCAGACCGACCCGCTCACGGGCGTCCTCAATCGCCGCTCGATGATCGAGCGGCTGCACGCGGCCTGCGATCGCGCCAAGGCCCGCGGCCTTCCGATCGCGCTGCTGTTCATCGACCTCGACCATTTCAAGGCCATCAACGACACGCGCGGCCACCTCGCGGGGGATGCCTGCCTGCGCGCCATCATCGGGCCGATCCAGAAGGAACTGCGCAAGTCCGACGTGATCGGGCGCTATGGCGGCGAGGAGTTCGTCGTGATCCTGAGCAGCGCGGACGCGCGCGTCGCGCAGGCGATCGCGCAACGCATCCGCGAGCGCGTGGAGAACTTGCAGGTCGAGGGCTTCGGCGATCCGATTCGCCTGACCTGCAGCATCGGCGTCGCGACGAGCGACACGCTCGGCGTCTGGGGCGAGGACCTCGTCGCGAAAGCGGACGCCGCGGTGTACGTCGCGAAGGGCAAGGGCAGGAACCGGGTGTACATGGCGATCCCGGTGGCGGCCTAGTCAGGGGAGTAAGCGCCCGACCGCAACCAGGTGACGCTGATAGTAGGGTGAGTCGATGCTCGCGACGCGTACGCTGTCGCCGCTCGACGGCGCATGGACGAACCGGCCGTCGCCGAGGTAGATGCCGACATGCGAGAGGCTTTCCTGGTCCTGAAAGAACAGGAGGTCGCCTTTGGTCGCCTGCGCGAACGGGATCTTGAGCGCGGCGTCGAACTGCGCTCGCGAGGTGCGGGGCACGGCGTGGCCATTCGACGCATACGCGTAGTAGACGAGGCCGCTGCAGTCGAAGCCTTCAGCCGGGTCGGCGCCGCCATAACGGTACTGCACGCCGACCATCGAGAGCGCCAGTTGAGCGACGGAGCCACGCACATCGCCGGGTGGCAAGCCCGTCCTGCCATTCTCCCAGGTGCCCTTCGCGGGCGTGCCCGCGCATCCAGCCGCGAGCAGCGCCGCGGCCACGATGCCGAAAAGCCCGGCGGGCTCGCGATGACCGCGTCTTGTCACAGGCGGACGAGTACCGGCACCCCGAACCACCGGACATGCAGCCAGAGAATGAAAACTGCGTAGAGCGCGAGTCCGCCGACGACTGCGATCACGTCGTTCGCCGTCGATACCGACAGCTTGAACTTGGGGCGCGACGGGCGTCGGTCGAGAGACAGGCGAACAGCGACCGCCCAGGCGAGAAACGTGCCGAACAGCAGCAGGTCGGCGACGCCGCCGTTTGTCAGGAGATGCGCAACGGCCCAAAGCATGGTTGCGATGAGGAGCGGATGCCGCGAGCGGACCCTGATGCGTCCAGGCAGGACCGAGGAGAGCGCCAGCACGAACACCGGGAGCATCAGCAAGGCCGCAAGGTAGCGCGTCCAGTATGGTGGCACGTACAACACGGGCGCGGATGCCCGCGCGGCCGAATAGCCGGAGACGAGCAGGTAGATCCCTACGAACGACGCGATCGAATAGAAGGCCTGCCAGGCTCTTGTTCCCAGGCGCTCCGCAGTGCGATTGCGCCAGTCGAGCGCCAGCAATGAGATCGAATGGACGCCGAAGAAAGCCACGAGTCCGAGGATGAGCCTGGCCACGTCGCCATCCTGACACGGACCGAGCGCTCGCGCGATGCTCCGGCGGGCTCGTTCCGCGCCCTACGCGACCTTGTCGGTTTCGCTTGTACGGGTGCGCGACCTTGAGATGGCCGCGGCCATCAGCGTGATCGCCGAGACCGGCGTCGTCATCACCAGGAACAGCGTGATGAGGAGCTCGTGCAGGACCGGGCGTCCCGCGACGGCCGACGAGACGAGCATCGAGGCGATGAGCACGCAACCCGTGCCGAGGGTCGTGCCCATGGTCGGTGGGTGCATGCGCGCGTAGAAACTCGGCATCCGCAGGAGGCCGAGCGAGCCGATCACGACGAGCAGCCCGCCAATGATGAGCAGCACCCCGGCAGGAATCGCGGCCCAGGCCGGCAGTTCGAGTCCCGTCATGGCTCGATGACCTCCCGGCGGAGCAGGAACCGCCCGAGCGCGAAGGTGCCGACGAACCCGAAGAGCGCGATCAGGAGCGCGATGTCGAAGTACGCCGGCGACCGGGTGCGCAGCGCCTGCATCAGCAGTATCAGCATGCCGTTGATGTAGAAGGCGTCGAAGGCGAGCACCCGGTCCTGCGCGGACGGGCCGCGGAAGAGCCGGACGGAGGCCAGCACCATGGCCGTGCCGACGCAGAGTGTCGCGAACGTGACCGCGAAGGCGAAGAATCCGTTCATCGGAAGATCTCCACCAGTCGGCGCTCGTAGCGCTGCTTGATCAGGTGAATCCAGTAGCTCCTGGTCGTGGAGGTCGAGCACGTGCAGCGTGAGGGTCGCGCGGTCCGGCGAAAGCCCGGCCCAGACGGTGCCCGGGGTCGAGGTCACGATGCAGGCGAGCACGGCAAGGCCGTGGTCCTCCTGCAGGTCGAGCGGGATCTGCACGAAGCCGGATCGCACCTCGCGGCGGCCGGTGAGGCCGAGGACGATCCGCGCGACGGCGACGTTCGAGCGCACGATGTCCCAGAACACGACGAAGAACAGCTCGACCGAGCGGTCGAGGCGGCGCAGCTTCGCCCGCAGCGGCCGCAGGGTCGAGCCGAACCAGGCGAGCAGGAGCGACAACGCGAGGCCCAGCACGACCTGCGCGGGCGCGAGCGTCTGGTTGAGGAGCAGCCAGATCGCGGTGAGCGCGATCACGAGCATGGGCGAGATGCGCGAGGTGATGAACCTCATGGCGGGTTGTCCTCCGGCCGCTCGCGGCTCGTCGCATAGGTCAGCACCGCGCGGACGTAAGCGTCCGGCTCGTGCAGCGAGCGCGCGGCGGAGCCGAGGTAGGCGTTCACCGGTTCCGCGAGTACCGCGAGCCCGGCCGTCAGCAGGATCAGGGCCGCAATCGGTGCCGCCTCGAGCAGGCGCAGCCGCGGAGTCCTGCGCGCAGCCACGCTCCAGAACAGGCGCATGCCCACCCGGCTGAGCGCGATGAGGCCCGCGAGGCCCGAGATCAGCACGGCGGCGCAGAGGACCCACACCGCCGTGGGCTCGATCACCGTCACCGGCGTCTCGAGCGCCGTGGCGAGCAGCGCGAATTTCGCGAGGAACCCGGGCAGCGGCGGCAGGCCCGTCAGCAGCAGCACGCAGCAGACGAACGCCATGCCGAGAAACGCCATCGCCGCCGGAATCGCGATGCCGGCGTCCTCGTCGCCGGCGTGGACCGACGGTGCCTTGATGCCGTAAGGCACGTACACGGACGTGGTCTCCGCGCCGTCGTCCGGCGAGACGGAAGGGTTCGTCTGGCGCGTGCGGTCGGTCATGCCGGTCAGCATGAAGAACGTGCAGGTCGTGAGTGCCGAGACGATCAGATAGAAGAGAACGGGCGCCGTGAGCGCCTCGATCCGAAGGCCCAGCGCCGCGAGCAGGATGCCCGTCGACACGAGGACCGAGTAGCCGACGAGGCGTGCGAGGTGTTTCGCCCCCAGCATGCCGACCGTCGCCGTCGCAAGCGTCGCGAGGCCGATGTAGAAGAGCGCCGCGCCGAGCGTCTCGTACTCCTCCATGAGCGTGCCGAGGCGCAGCACGGCATACAGGCCGACCTTCGTCATCATGGCGAAGGCGGCCGCCACCGGCGCGATCGCGATCGAGTACGTCCCCGGCAGCCAGAAGTTGAGCGGCCAGCTCCCGGCCTTGATGAGGAAGGCGATGCCGAGGATGGCGGCGCCGGCGTCGAACAGCGCGCGCTCGGGCGGCGCGAGCGCGCCGGCCCGCCCGGCGAGGTCCGCCATGTTGAGCGTGCCCGCCATGCCGTAGATCAGCGCGACGCCGACCAGGAACAGGATGGAGCCCGTGAGGTTGACCGCGACGTAGTGCAGGCCGAGCCGCACGCGCTCCGTGCCGCCGCCGCGCAGCATCAGGCCATAGGACGCGGCAAGCAGGACCTCGAAGAACACGAACAGGTTGAAGAGGTCGCCGGTCAGGAAGGCCCCGCACAGGCCCATGACCAGGAACTGGAACAGCGAGTGGAACGGCTGTCCGGGCCGGTCCCAGCGCGCGATCGAGTACACGAGTGCCGCGAGCGAAACCGTGGCGGTCAGCGTCACCATCACCGCGGCCAGTCGATCGACCACCAGCACGATCCCGAACGGCGCCGGCCAGCCGCCGATCGGGTAGACGCCGATTCCTTCGGGCCAGATGTAGGGCGCGGCGTCGCTCGTGAGGTACAGGAGCGAGACGCCGGCCGCGAGCAGGGTGACGATCGAGGCAAGCGCGATGGCCACGCGCAGGGTGCGGCGCGCCTCCGCGACGAAGAACATCAGCGTGCCGGCCAGCAGCGGGACGACGATCGGCAGGACGACGATGTGGCGCAGCAGGGCGTTCATGCGTCCGGCTCCCGCCCGTCGACGTGGTCGGTACCCGTCTGCCCGCGCAGCGCCAGCAGCACGACGAGGAAGAGGGCCGTGGTCGCGAAGCCGATGACGATCGCCGTCAGCACCAGCGCCTGCGGCACCGGGTCCGCGTAGCGCGAAGGATCGATCGTGCCGGCCGCTGCGACCGCGGCCTCGATGATCGGCGGCCGCTGTTGCTCCAGCCGGCCCATGCCGAAGATGAAGAGGTTCGTCGCGTACGAGAGCAGCATGAGCCCCATGAGGACCTGGAAGGTGCGCGGGCGCAGCAGCAGCCACACGCCGGAGCCTGCGAGGATGCCGATGCCGAGTGCGTAGACGATCTCCATCAGCCCGTCACCGCCTGCCGGATCAACCCGTCGCCGTCGACGTCCGGCGCCGCGGGCACGACCGCCTTGCGCGGCCCGCGCAGCGACTGGTGCGCGAGCGCGACCAGCATCAACAGCGTGCGCGCCGACGACCAGCGTGTAGACGCCGAGGTCGAAGAGCAGCGTGGTGGACAGGTGCACGTCGCCCAGCAACGGCAGGTGGAGACGCGATCTCCTGTGGCGTCAGGAACGGCAGCGACTGCCACCAGCCGACGACGCCGGCGCCTGCCGCGGCGAGGAGCCCGAGCCCGATCCACACGAGCGGATGCACGCGCAGGCGCGACTCGACCCAGATCGTGCCGCCCACCATGTACTGCGCGATGACGGCGGTCGCGCTCACGAGGCCGCCGACGAAGCCGCCGCCCGGCGCATTGTGACCTCGCAGCAGGAAGTACGCCGAGACGAGGCCCGCCATCGGCAGCAGGAGCCGCACGAGGACGGCCGGCGTGCGCATCGGGCCCGAGACGGGCAGGGGCTCGTGCACGGTATCGAGCGCCTGCTGTTCCGATTCCGTACGCGCGCGGGGATCGATGACCGCAATGCTCTCGGGCGCCGGCCGGAAGCGGCGCAGGAGCGCATACACCGTGATGGCGACGATGCAGACGACGGTGATCTCGCCGAGCGTGTCGAAGCCGCGGAAGTCCACCAGCATGACGTTCACGACGTTCCGGCCGCCGGCCTGCTCCCAGGCGTTCAGCAGGAAGAACTGGGCGAGCTCGCCCGTCGAGGGCCGCGTGATCACGGCGAAGGTGAGGGCGGCCGCGCCGATGCCGGCAGCCGTGGCCGCGACGAGGTCGCGCGCGCGGCGCGCGCGGGCGCGCAGCGACCTGCGGTGCGCGTCGTCGATCTCGAGGCGCCGCGGCAGCCAGCGCAGGCCCAGCAGGATCAGGACGAGCGTCACGACTTCCACCGCGACCTGCGTCAGCGCGAGGTCCGGCGCGGAGAACCAGGCGAAGGTCAGGCAGGTCACGAGGCCGACGCCGCCCACCATGATGAGCGCGGCGAGCCGGTGGAACTTCGCCTGCGCCGCCGCGCCGATGGCGCAGGCGGCGCCGAGCGCCCACACCAGCGCGAACAGCGGGTCGAGCCGGGAAAGCGGCATCTGGCCGGGCGACCAGCCGAGGCGCGCGAGCGCGAGGAACCCGGCGAGCAGTCCCGCACCGACGACCAGGAAGAGCTGCGCCTGCAGTCGCCAGGAGAAGAACACTTGCGTCAGCCGCCCGGCGCCGCGGATGACCGAGACATTGATGATGGCGTAGGTCCGGCCCGCGTTCAGGCGGGACAGCACGGGCGTGCGCACCATCGCGCGGCCCCGGAAATACAGGACCAGGTAGAACGCGACGCCCCCGCCGAGCGCGACGAGGCTCATCACGAGCGGGACAGTCAGGCCGTGCCAGGCGGCGAGCGCGTAGGGTGGCACGTCGTCGCCGAGGATCGCGTGCATGGCCGTCTCGAGCGGCGGGCCGATCGTCAGTTCCGGCAGCATCGCCGACGAGCAGGCAGGCGATCACGAGCAGCGCGCTCGGCAGCAGCATGCCGCGCGTCGGCTCGCGCGGTTGCCGCGGAAGGTCCTGCGAGACGGGCCCGAAGAACACCTGGTGGATGAGGCGCATCGAGTACGCGACACTGAAGACGCCGGCGAGCGTCGCCATGATCGGCAGCGTGAATCGCAGCCCGCTCGCGCTCCCCGCCGCGATCGACTCCGCGAAGAACATCTCCTTGGAGAGGAACCCGTTCAGGAGCGGGACGCCCGCCATTGCCGCGGCCGCGACTGCCGCGACGGTCGCAGTAATCGGCATCATGTGACGCAGGCCGCTCAGGCGGCTGAGGTCGCGCGTGCCGGTCTCGTGATCCACGATGCCGGCCGCCATGAAGAGCGACGCCTTGAAGGTCGCGTGGTTCATCATGTGGAACACCGCCGCCACCAGCGCGAGCCGCGTATTCATGCCGAGCAACAGCGTGATCAGGCCGAGATGGCTGATCGTCGAGTACGCGAGCACCCCCTTCATGTCCTTCTGGAAAGTCGCGGAGATGGCGCCGAGCAGCAACGATGCCGCTCCCGCCGATGAGACCGCCCAGAACCAGAGCTCAGTGCCGGCGAGGGCCGGCCACAGCCGCGCCAGCAGGAAGACGCCCGCCTTCACCATCGCTGCCGAATGCAAATAGGCCGACACCGGCGTCGGCGCCGCCATCGCGTGCGGCAGCCAGAAGTGGAACGGGAATTGCGCGCTCTTCGTCAGCACGCCGCCGAGGATCAGGAGCAGCGCAACCGGATACCAGTCATGCCCGCGAATGGCATCGGCGGATGCGAGCACGGCGTCGAGGTCGTAGCTCCCGACGATCGCTCCCAGCACCAGCACCCCGAGCAGGAGGCTGAAGCCGCCCGTCATCGTCACGACCAGCGCCATCCGCGCGCCGCGGCGCGCGTCCTCGCGGTGGTACCAGTAGGCGATCAGCATGAACGAAGTCAGGCTCGTCAGCTCCCAGAACACGACGAGCTGGATCAGGTTGCCCGAGAGTACGATGCCGAGCATCGCGCCCATGAACCCCAGCAGGAACGAGAAGAACCGCGGCACCGGGTCCGCGGAGGACATGTAATAGCGTGCGTACAGGACGACCAGCGCGCCCATCAGGGCGATGAGCATCGCGAAGAGCCAGGCAAAGCCGTCCATCCGCAGGCTGAAGTCGAGGCCGAATTGCGGGAGCCAGGGGATCGTGAGGCGGATGACCTCGCCCGCAGACACGGCCGGGAAGAGGCCCGCGGTGAACACGACGCAGGCCAGGGCGACGAGGCCCGCGAGCCAGGAGGCTGCATTTCGGGCGTGCGGAGGCAGGAAGGCGGCGCAGAGGCTTCCCAGGAATGGAAGCAGGACGATCAGCGCTAGAACCATTTCCTGCTCAATGACTTGTGTATGGCCTCAATATAACCAAGTCAGCGGTGGGGGGACACTGCGAAAGCGGGCCGTGATCGGCGCGGAGGCACGCGCCTCGCATTCGCGCGCAGGAATCAGAAGTGTGAGGTGATACCGATGGCGGCCCCGCTACCAACTGCCATCGGTAAGTCGTCTAAACAGCTAGTGTTTCATCGCGGGGCCGGCAATATATGAATGCGATCCGTGGCGGCGAACTAGCAGATTTCGAATTTCCCACTGCGAATCTTCTGCCACGGCCTTCAGGAACCGCACATCGCCACCTGCTTGCACGGCAACTGGAATTCCTTGTTCGAACAAAGCCCGATTCCCCGACAGGGCTGGCACTCGGTCACCCGACGTCACAATACCGATGACGTTCAGTGGATCTGCCGCCGATATTGAAATTCGGTCGACGGCGGAATCGCGCGCGATGCTCCTTAACAAGTCCGCCGCCTCCGGCAGTGCAAACTGCTCACCGGCGAACCCGCTGACGAACCGCCCTCCGCGAATCTCACCGCGCGCCTCCATGCGCCGGTACACGTAGAAGAGCTCCCGCCATGGCGGCAGCCCACTCTCACGTTCCAGGAGCTTGCGGAACACGACTCCATAGCGGCGCAGCAGAACACGCGCGATATGGTCCACGGCCGCGTTACCGAGCGCATCGGGGTTCTCAGGCACCTGCAGTCGCCGCGGCAGGCTCCAGCGTCCGGCCGCGTCCACGTCGACTAACGGCCGCCGATACTGCCGCAGCCTCTCGCGCCGCTTCTTGGACGTGATCAGTGCCCGAATGCCCGCGAATGAATCCGACGTTACCCGCCCACGGCTGACCAGCTCGCCCAAGCCCTGTTCGATGTCGCTCCGCAGCAGCCCCGTGTCGTGCACGAGGTCGTCGAAGAACGAGGCTCCGTGTTGGCGCAGGCTCGCCAGGATCTTCTGCGCGCGAGCCGACAGGCCCTCACCAGAATCGGAACCTTCACCGCGCTTCTGCCAATGCGCCAGCGCCTCTCGCTCCACCAAAATGATCGGCGTCGAGCGCACCGGCCCCGACGCCGGCGCGATCTCGCTCGTCGAAGCCTCGACCGGCCGATACCAGGCGATCTTGCCAGCCGCACACAGCTTGTCTAGATCCTGCGGCACGTAGTTCTTTACGCGCAGCGGCAGGATGTCCCGCTCCCAAGCACCCGCCGGCACGGCGAAGCCTTCCAGCTCCCGCAACACTGCGAGCAACCCGGCTTCGCCCTCGCGCCGGTCGTCGCGGCCTTCCATCGCGACCCGCTGCCAGCGGAACAGGAAGCGCATGAACTGCGCCGGCGGCACCGTCTGGATCTCGTTGCGCTTGCGGTCGCGGGTGTAGCGGTGGATGCGAATCAGCAAGCGCCGCTCGCACCACTCTTCCTCACGCCCACCGCTGAATCGGCCGCGCATTACGGAGCCCTGGGCCTCGAGTGCGAGAAGTCGCGGCGCGGATCTGCGAAGCCGGCAGGTTGAACACGCCCGCCAAAGTCGCTTCCGTCACCGGCCCCACGAGCTCGAGGCGGCTGCGCAGGATCTCGACGAGCGCCTCGAGATCGCCCGCCATCGCGCGCTCGAACTCCGCGGACCGCTCGACCGCGACCCATAGCCCGTCATGAAAGACGACCCGCCGCTCGTCCCGCAGTCGCGCGAGCTGCGTCTTCCATGGTTCGATCTCAGGCGCGGTCAGGAAGCCATGCACGACCAGCGCATCGTGCAGCTCGTCGTGCGAACCGATTTCCGGCCAGGCCTCCGCCTTTACGCGCGTCGATCGCCTCCGGGTCGAGGCGGCCGAGGTCGGCGGCGTCCTTGGGCTCGAGCGCCGATCCATCGTGATGGATCGCGTGCGGCGGCCCTCGGCGTCGCCGTCATCCAGGAACGCATAAGGCCGCGCGCCGAGGACGGCGTGCGAGAGCGGCGACGGCGCAGTGAGGTCGCGACATTCCACCCGAACCGAACCGTCCTCGATCCGCTTCAGCAGCGCAAGAAATCCATCCATGTCCATGGTCTCGTGCAGGCAATCCTCGACGGTCTGCCGTACCAGCGGATGATCGGGAACGATCCGCAGACCCGTCAGGTTTTCCGCGCAGGCGAGCTGGTCCGGGAACACGACCGCCAGCAGGTCCTCGGAGTCCGCGCGCTGGAACGGGGCCGGCAGGCGCTTGCCATTCCGGGTCCGCCGGAGTGCGAGCGAAATGGCGGCGTTCCAGCGCCAGCGCGTGCCGAACATCGGTGCGTCGAGCAGCGCCTGCACGAGCACGTCGCAGGCGGTGTCCGGCTTCAGGAAAGCCTTCACGTCCTCGAGCGGGAAACTGTGCGTGGGCCCGAGCGACAGCACGATGCTGTCCTCGAGTGCAGACGCCTGGAGCTCGAAATTGAACTGGCGGCAGAAGCGCTTGCGCAGCGCCAGTCCCCAGGCCCGGTTGACGCGCGAGCCGTAGGTCGAGTGGATGACGAGATGCGTATCGCCGACATCATCGAAGAATCGCTCGAACACGACGGTGTCGAGCGTTGGCAGCGTACCGAGCGCGAGCCTGCGCCGGTCGCGAGGTAGTCGGCGAGCTGCTGGGCCGCGGCCGTGCCGAGCCCGATCTCCTCGCGCGAGCCAGCGCTCGAGGGATTCCGGATCGCTGTCCAGTCGCTCGAGCGCCTCTTCGCGCAGGCGCGAGACGGCCGCGGAGAGCTCGTCGCTCCGGCCGGCGCCTCGCCAAACCAGAACGGCAGCGTCGGCGGCTGGCCGCGCGCGTCCTCGACGAACACCTTGTTCACCTCGACCTTCTGCACCTTGTAGGAGATGTTGCCGAGCTGGAAGATGTCGCCGGGCATGCTCTCGAACGCGAAGTCCTCGCCGATCGAGCCGATGCGCAGGCCCTCCGGATTCAGCACCACGTCGTAGTCGAACTGGTCCGGGATCACGCCGGCGTTGGTCACGGCGGTGAGCTTCGCGCCGCGCCGCGCGCGCAACCGCCGGTTCACCGTATCGTAGTGCAGGTAGGCCGAGCGCCGGCCGCGCCGCGTCGAGTAGCCCTCGGCGAGCATCTGCAGGACCTGCTCGAATTCCTCCGCGGTGAGGTCCGCGTACGGCTGCGCACCGCGGAATGTCTCGAACAGCTCGTCCACGCCCCATTCGCGGCAGGCGACTTCGGCCACGACCTGCTGGGCGAGTACGTCCAGAGGCTTCGCCGGCACGCGGATGCGGTCGAGCTCGCCGCGCCGGACGCTGTCGAGGAGGGCGGTGCACTCGACGAGGTCGTCGAGCGACAGCGGGAACAGCCGGCCCTTCGGCGATCGCGCCGACGGCATGGCCCGCGCGGCCGACGCGCTGGAGGAGCGCCGAGATCAATCGCGGCGAACCCATCTGGCAGACGAGGTCGATGTCGCCGATGTCGATGCCGAGCTCGAGCGAGGAGGTGGCGACCAAAGCGCGGAGCTCGCCCTTCCTTGAGCCGCGTCTCGGCCTTCAACCGGTGTTCCTTCGAGAGGCTGCCGTGGTGGGTGGCGACGTTCTCGGCGCCGACCCGCTCGGCGAGGTGCCGCGTCGCGCGCTCGGCGAGGCGCCGGTTATTGACGAAGATCAGCGTCGTCCGGTGCGCCTGGATCAGCTCCGCGAGCCGCTCGTACAGCTCGTCCCAGACCTCGTTCGCCATCACCGCTTCGAGCGGCGAGCGCGGCACTTCGAGCGCGAGGTCGCGCTCGCGCACGTGGCCGGTGTCCACGATCTCGGCGGCCTCGCCCCGCGCGCCGACCAGGAATCGCGCCATCGCTTCGAGCGGCTTCACGGTGGCGGAGAGTCCGACCCGCACCGGCGGCTTGCCGCAGAGCGCGTCGAGCCGCTCCAGCGACAGCATCAGGTGCGAGCCGCGCTTGCTGCCCGCGACCGAGTGCAGCTCGTCCACGATGACGCTGCGCACGCTCTTCAGCATCGCGCGGCCGGAATCCGAGGTCAGCAGGATGAAGAGCGACTCCGGGGTCGTGACCAGGATGTGCGGCGGCGTCCTGCGCATGCGGTTGCGCTCGAAGGCCGAAGTGTCGCCGGTGCGGACGGCGTCGCGGATCGGCACGTCGTCGACGCCCATCTCGAGGAGCTGGTCGCGGATGCCGGCGAGCGGCTCCTGGAGGTTCTTCTGGATGTCGTTCGAGAGCGCCTTCAGCGGCGAGACGTAGAGGACGTGCACCTCGTCCGAGAGTCCGTTCGAGAGGCCTTCGACCACCAGGTCATTGATTGCGGACAGGAACGCTGCCAGCGTCTTGCCCGACCCGGTCGGGGCGGCGATCAGGGCGTTACGGTGCCGGGAGGTAACCGCCCAGGCGCGGGCCTGCGCCTCCGTGGGCGCGGGAAAGCGGCTGCGAAACCACCCGGCGACGGCCGGGTGGAAGTCGGAGAGGGGATCCCGAGACATTGATGCATTCTGGGGGTGTGGGTGGCTCACGTCACGAGCCAGGCGCGAGCGTATTGAGCGTCACGCGTTACGGTGAACTGCCGCAAGAGAGGTTAGTGCTCCCAGCGTCTCGATCGGTGATCAGGAGACGTTTTCGCGGAAACGTTTTTTGCACCGCAACCAAAAAACGCTCCGGTCGGAACGTTTCTCAGCCGACGCCCGCGTCTGGCTGGCCGGTTAACCCGTTAGAAGCCGGCGCCGAAGCTAGCCGGCTTGCGAGCCCGCGCCTTGGTGGCCTGGCGGCGCGACGGGTCCGCGTCCCGCCGTTCCGCGCGGGCTTCGGGCGACCCGCGCGTGGCGCCGACCGCCTGCTCGACGTGGGGAAGCCGGGGACCCTGTTGGACCTTTCCTACGAGCTCGTTGACCTGCATGACCGCCCCTCCAGGATTCCTGCCGCCACAGGATAGCCTGAAGGATTGCCGCCATGTGACGGCTGACGTCGGCGAACGGCGTCAGCTGGGAACCCGGCCTACTTCGCGCCCTCGCGGTAGTACTCCGGATAGAGGCGTTTGAGGTTGCGGATCTTCGGCAGGTCGTTGACCACGACGTAGCCATTGCGCGGATTCTTGGCAATGAAGTCCTGGTGGTACTTCTCCGCCGGATAAAACCCGTCGAGCGGATCGACGCGCGTCACGATGGCGCCCGAAAACTTGCCGGACTTGCCGAGCTCGGCAATGTAGGACCGGGCGAGATCGCGCTGCGCGTCGCTGGTGAAAAAGATGGCCGAGCGGTACTGCGGGCCGGTATCAGGGCCCTGCCGGTTCAGCTGTGTCGGGTCGTGCGCCACCGAGAAGAAGACCCTCAGGATGTCGCCGTAAGTCACTTCATTCGGATCGAATGTGATCTGCACCGCTTCGGCATGACCCGTGCGACCGGTCCCGACCTTCTCGTAGGTTGCGGTGCCGGATTCGCCACCCGCATAGCCGGATACGACCTTGCGCACGCCGCGCATGTGCTCGTAGACAGCTTCGACGCCCCAGAAGCAGCCGCCGGCCAATACGGCGGTCTGCGTATCGGCAGGCTGTGCCGGCGCGGCGAAAAGCTGCGGTGCCAAGACCAGGAAAGCGAGCGTTTGCATGTCAGGCTCCTCGCGGGACGAAGCGGAGCGCGACCGAGTTCATGCAGTAACGCAGGCCGGTCGGCCGCGGGCCGTCGCTGAAGACATGGCCGAGATGCGCGGCGCAGCGTGCGCAGCCGATTTCCTGCCCGCGCATGCCGGAAGGCTGGCCCTCGCCCTCGGCCACGTTGTGAGGCGAAATGACCTGCCAGAAGCTCGGCCAGCCGGTGCCGGAGTCGTACTTGGTCTTCGAGTCGTACAACGCGGTGTCGCAGCAGATGCAGCGATAGAGCCCGGAACGCGACTCCTTGTCGTACTCGCCGGAGAACGGCCGTTCGGTGCCGGCCCGGCGCGTGACCGTATAGGACGCGGGCGACAGCTGGCGGCGCCACTCGTCATCGGTCTTGATCACCGGTTCGACCGTCACGACGCCCTCGCTGACGCCGGCGGCGGAGAAGTTCTCGACCTTAACCGGGCCCGGCGGGGCGCGGCCGGGTGGCGCGGCGCCCAGGGCGGGGCGCTCGCCGCAAGCCACGCACGCGCAGGCCGCGAGCGTGTTCAGGAGGAAGCGCCTACGGGAGCGGAGGGGGGTGTCTGTGTCCATAGCCGTCATACCCAGTAGACATGGCGACGGGCTGTTTTATTTCAAATGCCCGCATACCAGTCGTAGTTGCCCCGGTCTTCCCAGTACCCGCCGCCGCCCTGGCCGATCTGCGGCGAGGCTGCTCGACGGCTTCGACACGCATGACGAACTTCGCGTGCTTGTAGCCGAGCTGGCGCTCCACCCGCAGCCGCAGCGGGGCGCCGTGCCCCATCGGCAGGTCCTTGCCATTCATGCCGTAGGCGAGGATCGTTTGCTCATGAAACGCGTCGACGAGGTCGATGCTTTCGTAGTAAGGCGTGCCGCCGAAATCGTCGGCGCAGTGAAAGACGATAAAGCGCGCCTCGGGCTTGCAGCCGCGCCCGCTCGAGCAGCGCGCCGAGCGGCACGCCGGTCCACTTGCCGATCGCACTCCAGCCTTCCACGCAGTCGTGCCTCGTGATCTGCGTGCGCGAGGGCATCCGGCGCAGCGCCGCGAGCGAGAGCGATTGCGGCGCATCCACGAGACCGTCGATCGCGAGCCGCCAGTCGGCGAAGCCCTGCGACGCGTGACGGAGATACTCCGCGGACTTCGGCCGCGTGTTGCCATTGGTCCGGAACACCGGCGACAACTGCGATTCCGGGTACTCGGTCGCCATCGCCGATCCGCCGATCGCGCGATGCACGCGGTAGGAAAGCCATTCGCCCGAGGCCAGGAAATTGCGGAACGCAGGGCTCCGGCCCAGGCGGTCACAGGCCGACAGCGCGGTCGCCGCCGCCGCGAGACCGAGCCCGGCGAGCAGCCGCCTTCTCGAAAGCGGTCTCGTCATAGACCCTTCTCCACCGGCACGCGATAACGCCCGGTGATCATGGAGCGGATCTCGTTGATGGGTCCCGACAGCGTCACCATCGCCAGGTGAACCGCAACGAAGATCACGAGCGCCATGGCGGCGATGAAATGAATCGAGCGCGCCGACTGGCGTCCGCCAAACAGCTCGGGCAGCCAGCCCCAGGTGGCGTCGAGGGCGGGCGACATCGCCATGCCCGTCAATATCATCAGTGGCAGAAGCAACAGGATTACGACGACGTAGCTGAGTTTCTGCAGCGTGTTGTAGCTGCGTGCCGCCGCGCCTTTCGGGAAATCGAGCCTTGCGTGGCGCTTGATGTCGTTCCACAAGTGGTGGGCACCGAGCTCGCCAGTTCGTGGCAGCAGGTCGCGCCTCAGGTGGCCATTGACCGCGCTCCACACGCCGTAGAGAACGGTGCTGGCCGCGAAAAGCCATGCGAACGTCAGGTGCCATCGTCGCGACAACGCGAGGTCGTAGGTCGACGGTATCGTGGCCCACCCCGGGAACGCCCGCGTCTGCACTCGCCCATCGCCGTCCTGCCAGGCGCCCAGGAATCCGGTCGTCTCGATCGTGAGGCGGCCGATCCTCAGGAAGCCGCTGCCGCGCTCATGCCGGATCTCGAGCCAGGCGGGATCGGAGTTGGCGCCGGCCTCTCCCCAGTAGAGGCGCGGATGGGCGTTCAGGATCATCAGGCCGCTCATCAGCATGACGAGCAGGATCACGGCGTTGAGCCAGTGCCAGACGCGCGTGGAAAGGCGGTGGCGACGGACGATCGGTTCCTGCATCGAGGCGTGCATGCCATGGAGCGCTGTTGCGGCTTCGAATAGCACAGCAGCATCGGACGAGCAAGTAAGTTGAAGCCTCGTCAGTGGACGAAGCTTCGCGCGCCGGCACGGAGAATGCCGGCGGGCGTCAGGCGGTCAGGGTGCGAGCCCTAATGCCGGGCAATGACGATGATTTCCTCGAGCGCCACGACCGTCGAGAGCTGTTCGACCTCGATGATTCCGACAGGCGCCGAGAAAAGGTGCGCGCGATCGAGCACGAGTGCGCTGGTTCCGAGAATTGCGACTGCGACGAAAGCGCTGATCATTCCATGAATCCCGAATTTCCTGCTGTACATAATCCGGTCCTTGTTTCGTGTCGCGGGTATCACTTTGATCCCGCACGCCACGAAATGGTTGGACCTGGCTCACAGATTGTCGGGCTGGGCGACGCCAATCGCGCCCAAGCCCCTGCTACAGGCGGCCAAGGGCTTCCGCCCTAAGCGCGGGGCGCTTTGACCGGCTCCTGCGCGGCACACATGCCGCCGACGATCTGCCAATTGTCACCGGTCCGCATCCACGTGTGCGTGAACTTGCGCCAGAGCCCTGCACCGCTTCGCCACGACGGTGTCGCCGCCAAACGCCTGGATGTCCTGCGGCTTCAACTGGTAGGTCAGCTTCCACCTGTTGTCGCGTATGTCGCGGACCCATTTGCCAATGTCGCCCTTGCGGGCAGGCGTCCACTCGAAGCATGGCCATCCAATGAAATCGTCGTGCCAGAGCTTCACGTAGGAGTCGACGTTTCCTGCGCTCACGAAGCGCCAGTAGTCCTCCTCGAGTTGCCACACCGCTCTTTCTTCTCCCGTCCAGTCCTTGGCCGCCGTCGCATTGGCGATGAAAATTCCTGCCATGATCGCCAGGGTTCTCGTGAGCATCGGACCTCCCTTGAGCCACTTCCCGCCCCGTCGGGCAGCAGTATGCGGCGATCCTGCCTCAATAGAACTGAGTGCCATTGTGCTTGTCCAATATGACCATGAGATGCAATGCGGCATGGATCGTTGCTGGAATGCTCGCGCTCATGGGATGCGCGACCACCACCGGACCTGACATCAGGATCGACTACGATCGCTCGTCCGACCTCGGCTCGTACAAGACCTACGGCTTTCCGGAGTCGGTTGGCACAGACCGCGCGGGCTACTCGACGCTCGTCACGAGCTACTTCAAGGACGCGGTCAACCGGGAGATGCAGCGGCGCGGCTACGTGTACGACGCCGAAGACCCGGATCTGCTGGTGAACTTCTTCTCCAACGTGCGCGAAGTCACCGACGTGCGCACGACGCCGAGCGCCTCCTTCGGCTATGGATACTACGGTTACCGCTACGGCATGTACGGCGCCTGGCCGCTGTATAACCAGGACGAATACGCCGTCCGTTACAAGGTCGGCACCGTCAACCTCGACATCGTCGATGGCGAGCGCATGCAGCTCATCTGGGAGGGCGTCGCCGAGGGCCGCATCGAGCGCGAAGACATGACGAATCCGCGCGTCGCGATCGACGCTGTCGTGGCCGAGCTGTTCCAGCGCTATTCCGGCGTTGCATCGAACGACACATAGCCGATCCGGGATACACTGCCTCCACCGGTTCGTCCGCCCTGTAGGAGCTCCTGTTGAAGGTCGCTCGCCTCGTCGCCGCGCTGTGGCTGTGCGGATCCGCGACAGTCATTGCCGCGCCGCCGGACGAGCCCCCGGCTCCCGCTCCCGCTGCTGAAACGCCGGTCGAACCGGTGCCCGAAGGGGAGGCGCCGGACGAATCGGCGCCTGATGAGCAGTCGCCGGACGAAGCCGCGATCGACGCCGCCGCGATCGATGCCGAGATCGCGGCCCAGGAGCTCTCGGACGACGCGAAGGTCCGGCTCGATGCGGCGCGCGACTCCGTCGTGCAGATCCGCGGCTTCTTCCACAAGTCCGAATCGAGCGCATTTCACGGGAGCGGATTCGCCGTCGACGACGGGCGCAGGATCGTGACGAACTATCACGTCGTGGCGCAGGCCGTGCTGCATCCGCGACAGTACCGCCTCGAATACCTGGCCAGCGACGGGCGCACGGGGCCGCTGCACATCCTCGCCATTGACGTGCGCAACGACCTCGCCATCGTCGCGGCCGAAGACCTCGAATTGCCGCCCCTCAGGCTGCGCAGCGAAATTCCCGCGCAGGGCGAGCGCGCGTGGTCGATCGGCTTTCCGCTGAACCTCGGCCTCACCATCACCGAGGGCGTCGCGAACGGGCTGGTCGAGGACAGCATCGTGCAGCGCGTCCACTACACCGGCGCGATCAACGGCGGCATGTCGGGCGGGCCTGCGCTCGACAGGAGGGGCCGCGTGTACGGCGTCAACGTGTCCGTGGTCTCGGGCCGCCAGCTCGTCGGCTTCATCGTGCCGGCCATGCACATTCCACCCCTCCTGGCGCGCGCCAGGGAGCCGATGGACCAGTCGCTGAGCGCACAGCAGCTGCGCCAGCGCGTGACGGCTCAGGTGCTCACATATGAAGCCGAGGTGCTGGAAGCCCAGCCGGACTCCGCCGGCACCCAGACCGTGCAGGGCTACGCGCTGCCGACGCAGATCTCGCCGCACATCGAATGCAGCACGATCGACGAAAGCAGCCCGCACGTGCTCGTGAGCGTGGAAACCGTCAGTTGCTGGATACCGGCGCTCATCAGGGTGCAGCAAGGCGTGCACGTGGCCGGGCTGTCGATGCGGCACCGGATCCTGCAGTCGGAAGGCTTGCATCCCCTGCAGTTCGAGCGGCAGGTAAACGATCTCGCCGCGGCCCCGCACCGCACGGGCTCGGCAACCCACGTCGCGCCATTTGCCTGCCGCGACGCGCTGGTTTCGCTGGACGGCTTCGATGCGCGGATCTCGACCTGCGTGCGACAGTACCGGCTCTTCGCCGGTCTCTATGATTTCGACGTCACCGTCGTCAGCATCGACGAGGAGACCCAGGCGCTGGTGAGCAGGCTCGCCCTGCAGGGCGTCTCGTTCGACACCGGCAAGAGAGCCATGGAGCACTACCTGGGGGCCCTGCAATGGAGGCCGTGATGCTGGTCGAACAGGTCGGCCTGCAGGGCCAGCCGATCCTGCGGCAACGCTTCGCGGGCGCGGGCACCGAATGCCGCATCGGGCGTGACCTCGGCTGTGACATCGTCTTGGACGACGAGCATGCGGCGCCGCAGCACGCACTGCTGACGCTTCTCGAGGACGGCCGCGTCAACGTGCGCGACCTCGGCACGCGGAACGGAACGCGTGTCGATGGCAAGCTGGTCCCGGCCGATGCAGGCTTGAACATCGAGCAGGGCGAGATCATCGTCGGGCGCACGCGCCTGCGCATCCGCACGCGGCACGTGCCGATCGGGACGGAACGCGTCTTCCGGCGCGAGTTCGTGCGCCGGCACCGCACGCTGCTCGCGACCGCCGGCGTGCTGGCATGCGTCGCCTTTGGCGGCTTCCTGCAGTGGCTCGATGCGCCATCGTCCATGCTCCGCAGCGTCACCAAAGGAGGCCTCGTCGCGCTTGGAGTGATCGCGCTGTGGTCCGGCCTCTGGACCCTGACGACGAAGCTGAACCTCGGCAGCTGGCACGTCCGGCTTCACGTGACGATCGCCTCGATCGGCGCGGCGTTGTGCGCCTGGGGTTACTGGCTGGTCGGCCTCCTGTCGTTCACCGCGCAGTGGCCGGAGGTCGTCCAGATCGGCATTGCCGCCATTGGGGTGGCGACACTGGTGGCGTTGTACCTGCACCTGCGCGAGGCAACTCAATACCGGCGCCGCATGGCGTTCGCGCTTGCCGGCGCCGTGACTCTCGTGATCGGTGCCGTTGCGTGGATCATCGCGATCGGAGTCGACGACGGCGACGTCAACCGCGTGGATCTCGGTCCGGACGTGCGTCTCGGGGCGGCGCGCGTCGTCCCGAACCGCGACCTCAGCGACTACCTGGCCGAGGTCGACGAGTTGCGCCTCGCCGCCGCCCGGGAACGCCAGAAGTCCCTGCTCAACGCGCCGCTCGCCGACGCCGACGACTGAACCCGGCCTGTTCAAGCGCGCCGGCCTCTGCTTCAATGGCCCTCCCTGGTCAGGGAGGGGGCTCCAATGAAAACGATGCTTCGAGCGGTCGCGCTCGCAACTGCTGCTGTCCTGGGCGTGGCTGGCGATTCCGCTTTCGCAGATACGCCGGGTCCGGGCGAACCGACGCTGGCGGAGGTGCGCGCGGCGACCGAGCGGTTCCAGGACGTGAAGGTCGCGCTGGCCGAGGGCTACATCCGCGATCCCGCCGACATGTGCGAAACCGCGGACATGATGGGCAGGCCTGCGACCGACGGCGCCATGGGCGTGCATTACTTCCGCCCGGACCTGCTGGGCGTGACCGCGCCGCCCAGTCCGCGCGTGAACGGCACGGGCACCCATACGGACTTCCGCGCACCGTCGATCCTCATCTACGAGCCGCAGGCGGACGGCTCGATGCAACTGGTGGCGGTCGAGAACCTCGTCTTCAAGGCGTCGTGGGCAGCCGCAGGCCACGCGTCGCCGCCGACCTTCCACGGCGTCGCGTACGACAACATGCAGGACGATCCCGCGACGGCCCTCGACGAGGCGCACAATTTCGAGCCGCACTTCGATCGCCACGTGTGGGTGTACCGCGAGAATCCGGCCGGCGTGTTCCAATCGTTCAATCCCGCGGTGAACTGCGCGCACCACGGCGCCAAGGTCGCGACCGCGCCGAACTAGGGCGCGCTTTCGCCTCTCGCACGTCCTGCCCGCATTCGCGGGCAACGCTGGCCCGTTCCCGAATGAACCTTTGGAGGGGCTGACGGAACTCACTGACGAAACCATATAAATGAGGTTCGTCATGAAGCCGGCTCGCGACCTGTCGCTGATCGTGAGTCTCCTCCTGGGCGCCTGCGGCGGCGGCGGCGGAGGTGGAGACGGAGGTGGCGGGGGCGGAGGTGGTGGCGGCGGCGGGGGTGGCGATCCGCCGATTGAACCGACACTGGAGTCGATCCAGGAAAACGTCTTCAGCGCGATCTGCACCAACTGCCATGTCGGTGCCTCCGCACCGCAGGGCCTGCGGCTCGAAGAAGGCATGTCGCACGCGATGCTCGTCAACGTGCCGAGCACCGAGGTTCCCGCGATCCTGCGCGTTGTCCCCGGCAATCCCGACGACAGCTACCTCGTCCAGAAGATTGAAGGAACGGCGTCCGTCGGGGCGCAAATGCCGCTCGGCGGCCCGGAATTGTCGGACGACGAGATCGCGGCCATTCGCCAGTGGATCACGGACGGCGCGCTCGAGACCACGGCGGCGAAGTCGCGCCTGGCGGCGGCCCAACTTCGCCTGCTTGCCCCTGTTCCCGAAGCGGACATTCGCCCCGCGGACGCTCCGCCGGTTGTCGAGCTCCTGGTCGCCGCGGACCAGGCACTCGACGTGACCTTGCTCGGCGGGAGCACCGTCACGCTGCAGGCGAGCGGCGGGGACGGCAGCTTTGGCGACGGCAACGAAGTCGCGATCGCGCACCGCATCGTCATGACGCAGCACGATCCGTCGGTCTTCCGCCTGGTTCCGCTGCGGCCGCTCGTTGAGGACCGTTACCGGCTGCGCGTTTCCGGATCGGATCCGCTCGCAGTCGCGGACCTCGAGGCCGAAGCGATCGACGGCGATGCCGACGGTCGCGCGGGCGAGGACTTCGTCGCCGACTTCTCGGCCGGGCCTCAGCGTTGACGCGCCCCGGCAGGGCAGGCCTGCGCCTGCTCGAGATCGCTGCCGCGATCGGTCTGTTGTCCGCGAACCAGCCCGCGGCCGCGGAGCCGTATCTGGCCGTGCGGCAGGGAATGCAGTGCTCGGGCTGCCACGTCAATCCGACGGGCGGTGGACTGCGCAACGCCGCCGGAAATGCATTTGCGCAGAACGAGCTGGCGGCGCGGCGCATCGAGACCGGCGAGACGCAATGGCTCGGCGAGCTGAACCGGTTCGTATCGTTCGGCGGTGATTTTCGCGGCAGCGCAACGTACACGGACTTCCCGGATGCGGAGGACGAGGATGTTGCTTTCGCCGTCGACGAGCTGCGCGCCTATCTCGACGTCCACGTCATTCCCGACCGGTTGTCGGTGTACGTCGACCAGAAGCTGGCGCCCGGCGGCAGCCGGAACCTCGAGGCCGTCGGGCGGTTCTTCTTCGACGAGTCGAAGCGTTATTACGTCAAAGCCGGGCAGATGTACCTGCCTTTCGGGCTGCGGCTGGAGGACGACACGGCGTTCGTCCGCCAGGTGTCTGGCATCGGCTTCGACACGCCCGACAACGGCGTGGAGCTCGGCCTCGAGACCGGGCCGTGGAACGCGCAATTTGCGGTCTCCAACGGCACGGCCGGCGGCGCGGAGTCGAATTCCGGCAAGCAATGGAGCCTGCGCGGCGAATACGTTCGCTCGTCATGGCGTGCGGGCGCGAGCTACAACTTCAACGATGCCGGCGACATGGGACGCCATCTCGTGGCCCTGCACGGCGGCCTGCGCACCGGCCCGATCGCGTGGCTCGCGGAAGTGGACTACGTCGAGGATCGTGGACTGCCGGGCGGGAACCTGAGCCGCTTCGTCGGGCTTCTCGAGGCGAACTGGATGCCGCGGCGCGGCCACAACCTCAGGCTGACGCTCGAATCCTACGAGCCGGATACGGACGTGGACGAGGACGAGCAGGATCGCTACTCCCTCGTCTACGAGTACATGCCGTTCCAGTACCTGCAGCTCCGAAGCGGATTCCGCTACTACTACGGGGTGGATGGAATCGATCTGCAGAACCGGCGCTTCGGGTTCGTCGAGCTGCACGGCTTCTTCTAGCGAAGCCGCAGGACGCGTTTCACCGCGCTAAGATGCGGGGACCGCGCTCGCGCGTCCCCGGTCGTCGGCGTGAACCTCCGTCTTTGCATCGCGTGTAGTTGCTGCGGCGTCGCGGGCCTCCTTGCCGGCGCGCCGCTGCACGCGCATGAATTCCACGGTTACCTGACGCTCACCAGCGATTACGTGTTTCGCGGCGCCTCGCAGTCGAACGAGGATCCGACCGTGCAGGCGGGCCTCGACTACGTGCACCCGGGCGGCGTGTTCGCCGGAGTCTTCGCGGCGCACACGGAGTTTCCGGAAAATGCGTTCGGATCGAATCCCGGCTCGGTCGAGCTCGATGCGTACCTCGGCTTCAGCCACGAACTCGGGCGCGACTGGTCCTGGGACGTCGCCGCGATTCACTACGACTTCCCGGATTCCACGGGCTTCGACTATTCCTACGACGAGCTGGCCGCGAACCTGCACTTCCGCGATGTCCTGCGATTTGGCGCGACCGCATCCGACGACGCGAGCGCCGGCGGCGCAAGCGGCTGGACGGCGGAAATGGAACTCCGGCAGTCGCTCGGCGACCGCTACCAGGTGTCGGGTACGCTCGGTCACTACGAGTTCGAGCGTACCGACTGGGACGACTACGTCTATTGGGACCTGGGCGTTTCCGTGGTCGCCGGTCGGGTCACGTTCGACCTCCGGTACTTCGACACGACTGACGACGAGGCGGGTTTTGCCGGCCGGCAACTGACGGGCTCGCGCGTGGTCGGCAGTGTCTCAGTGGGTTTCTAGCGTCTGCCCGGCGACCTGCACCCGGCCGCAGCGTACCGTGCCGGAAACTTCCGCGAGTGCGTCGCAGGCGCTCACCAGCCGTGGCGCGCCCGTGACGTCTGCCCCGACGGGCCGGGACGTGCGCACCAGCAGGCGCTCGACACTGGAGGTGTGCAACGACGGCGCGCGCTCGAGCAGCAAGGCGACGATTCCGGTCACGTGCGCCGCTGCGATCGAGCTGCCGGACAGGTAGTCGTAGCCGTCCGGTGGCACCAGCGTCAGGACATCCTGGCCGGGGGCCATGAGCCGGCCGGTGCCGGCGGGTACGCTGCCGACTGCGATGACACCCGGGAGGCTCGCGGGGAACGCGTCGCCGGGCTTTCCGTCGCCCCGTGCCGCGACCACGACGATGTCCTGTTCCATCGCTTTCGCCAGCAGCCGCGCGATCAGGGGATCCGCCGGACCGCCGAGGCTGAGGTTCAGCACGTCGCTGCCGGCGGTGATCGCGTGGTCGAGCGCACGGGCGAGGCTGAAGCTCGTGCAGCTCCCGCGGCCTTCCGGGTTCCGTTGCGTGCAGGCCTGCAGTGCGAGGAGCCGGGCGCCCGGCGCGACGCCGACGATGCCTTGCCGGTTGCCTGCGACCGAGGCGATGACGCCGGCCACGGCCGTGCCGTGGCGATCGGCCGCGCCGCTGTCGTCCGAAATGAAGTTCCGGACTTCGACGGCCTGTCCCCGCAGGTCCGGGTGTTTCACGTCGATGCCGGTGTCGATGACCGCGATGCGCACGCCCTTGCCGGTCGACCACCGGTGCGCGCGGTTAATCCCCGAATCCTCGAGCGAGCGCTGCAGCGAAAGGTAAGGATCGTCCCAGGCTTCGCGCCCGTTCGATTGCCGGAGCTCGAACTGCTGCATCCGCTGCACGGACTCGACCCGTTCGTCGGCGTCCAGCTTCGCGATCACCTCGCCGACCGCTGTGTCCGGCTCCACGTCGAACACGGCGCAATGGACGCCGAGGCTTCGCATTGGCCAGCCGTCGACGGGCGTCAGCTTGAAATCCGCGGCGACGGAATCCAGCAAGCGCGCGATCCGCGCGGGCGTGCCGGAATAGCCGCGCGACTGGCGATACGGGCCGCTGCGCGCGCCGCGCAGGTCGAGGCGGTCGATGTCCGGATCCGCGATCATCACGAGGATGCGCCGCTCGCCTGCTTCGTGCGTCGCCGTCGTCGCTGCGCAACCCGCGAGCAGCGCGGCAACCAGCACGGCGGCAAGGACGCGTGCGTTCACGGCCCGTCGGTTCCCGGCGGCGATGTCACGAACTGGATCCGCGGATCCTGCTTGAGGGCGGCGACGATCGCGGCACGGTCTGCGTCCTCGGGGAACGCGAGCGTGAAGACGCCGTCCGCAGCGGGCGGCCCCAGGGCGGTCAGGCCATGGCTCGCGAACAGTTCTCGTTGTTCTGAAGCCGGGACGCCTGGTGCGAACAGGACGCGCAGGCGCACGGCCGCCGCATCGGCAGGCGCCGGGTTGGTCAAGGTTGCATAGGTGTGGGGCGGAGCGGATGGCATGAGCGTCCCCCACCACAGCAGCGCGGAAACGGAGGCGACTACCGACGCCGCGAGTGCGTACGGCATCCACGGGAACCCAAGCCTCCCGGTTGCCGCGGCCGATCGCGGTGATGCTTCGTTCGCACGGATCCGTGCCATCAGGCGATCGAACTCACGGTCGGTGGCGACCGCTTCCGCGTCGTCGCGTTGCATGAGTTGATGCAGGCGGCGCAGGCGTTCGAGTTCCTTGCGGCAGGTCAGGCTCGCGAGCACCTGGCGGCTGACGAGCTCGCGCTCGTCGCCCTCCAGCGTGCCGTTCACGTACCAGGGCAGCAGCTCCAGCGCCCTCTGTTCGAGGTCACCGGTCATTTCCTTGCTCATGAAGTCTTCTCCCGCGCCACCGCATCGAGCGACACCAGGATGTCGCGCAGGCGGTGACGCGCATGAAACATTCGGGTCTTCACCGTGTTGACGGGGCAGTGCGCGATCTGCGAGATCTCCTGGTACGAGCAACCCGCGAAGAAGGTCAGCTCGACGACCAGCCGCTGGTCCGGCGACAGGCCATCCAGCCCGCGGCCCAGCCACTCCCGGATTTCCAGCGCACTCGCGCCATCGTCTGGCCGTGCCATCTCGGTGGGCGATGGCATCGGCGGGGCGTCGCGCTTCTGGCGGTCGAGCGCCTTGAGCGCCTTATGCCAGGCGATGCCGAAAATCCACGTCGAAACCTTCGAGCGCAGCTCGAAGCGGGACGCGTCCTGCCAGACCACGAACATCACGTCGTTGATGACTTCGTCGATGACCTGCGGCGACCCGAGGAACCGGCCCAGGAACCGCGCCAGCCGCCGGCGATAGAGGCCATACAGCTCGGCAAAGGCTGCCTGGTCCCGGGCCACGACCCGGGCGACCAGCGCGGCTTCTGCATCGCTGTCGGACACCAGCGAATCGACCCGCGAACCGGAAGTGGGCTTCAAGGGCGATCCCGTTGCCGTAAGCAGACCCCTGCCCTCAGTAAGTCCGAGCAGGGAGGCGAAAGGTTCATTCGTCCGGGATTGATTCTTCAGCCAATCTTCACCGTGTCTTCATGCAGCAGCAGGCCCGCGAGCCGCAGCTTGGAACGTGCGAGCCGATTCGCACGCGCCTGCAACCACACTCGAGGAGACCCTGCATGAAAACGCATACCCGTCCCATCCGTTTCGTACTGGCCACGGGGGTGGCCCTCGCCCTGTCATGCGCTGCGGCGCCACTGTCGGCCGCCACACCCCAGGCGGTCACCATCACGACCCAGGTCGTATTCGATCCTCAGATCAGCGGCACATTCGTCGCCACGGGGCCGATCTGCTCCACCGGAACCCTCCACTTCGTGGACGAGGCCATCGGAAGCGGGCCGGCAGCCTTCAACGTGAATGCGCTCACCCAGTTCGTATGCGACGACAACAGCGGCACGTTTACTCTCCGGTTGCATCCGCAGGCCAACGCGCGGCCCAAGGACGGTTTCGCGCTCAATGGCCCCTGGTCGGTCTGGGGCAAGGGGACGGGCGCCTACAGAAGCCTGTCCGGGCACGGCGAGTTCGGCGTCGTATTCGACGAGAACAGCGACCCCCTGGAGGGCGTGGAGACCTACGTCGGTTTCGTCAATTTCAAGTAGGGCATCCGCCCGGCAGGCAGGCCGGTTCGGGCTCCACGCCCGGACCGGCCTCGCTTGCAAAAGCCCCGAAGCGACACCATGGTCCAATACCCAGCACGAGGCATGACCCATGGGCAAATACGCCAAGGATCCCGCAGCAATTGCCAGGCTCTCCCCCGAGCAGCGCCGCGTGACACAGCAGTGCGGCACCGAGATGCCGGGTACGGGACCGCTTCTCCATAACAAGGAGCCGGGCATCTACGTCGACGTCGTCTCGGGCGAGCCGCTCTTTGCCTCGACCGACAAGTACGACTCCGGATCCGGGTGGCCGAGCTTCACCAGGCCGCTGGAGCCGGCCAACGTCAAGGAGCTGTCGGACGACGGACACGGCATGGTCCGGACCGAAGTGCGTTCGGCGCACGGCGACAGTCACCTGGGGCATGTCTTTACCGACGGGCCCCGCGACCGTGGCGGCCTGCGCTATTGCATCAACTCGGCCTCCCTGCGATTCATTCCCCGGGACAAAATGGAGGCCGAGGGCTACGGTGCGTACCTGAACCAGGTGGGAGACAAGCCATGACGCAAGAACGCGCGGTGCTCGCGGGCGGATGCTTCTGGGGCGTGCAGGACTTGCTGCGCAAGTACCCCGGCGTGCTCTCGACACGGGTCGGCTACTCGGGCGGCAATACGCCGAACGCGACTTACCGGAATCACGGCTATCACGCCGAGGCGGTCGAGATCATTTTCGATCCCGCGAAGATCAGCTATCGGAAGCTGCTCGAGTTCTTCTTCCAGATCCACGATCCGTCGACTCCGAACCGCCAGGGCAACGACGTCGGCACCAGCTATCGGTCGGCGATCTACTACACGACCGACGAGCAGCGCCGCATCGCCGAGGACACGATCGCGGATGTCGACGCCTCCGGGCTCTGGCCCGGCAAGGCCGTGACCGAGGTCGCGCCGGCGGGCGATTTCTGGGAGGCCGAGCCGGAGCACCAGGACTACCTGTTGCAGAACCCGGGCGGATACACCTGCCATTTCATCCGTCCTGACTGGACGCTGCCGCGGCGCAAGAGCGCTTGAGCTCGCTGCGCCAGGACCTCGAGGCGGTCAGCCGCGCGTTGCAGGCGCTGCACAGGCAGGTTCTCGAGGCGGAAGGCGCGACTTTCCCGGGACGATCATCCCTCGAGCTGCTCGACCGCCTGCTGAACGATCCCGGTTGGACGTGGCTGCGCGCGCTTTCGTCGTTGATCACGGACCTCGACGAGGCCCTCGCCAAGGATCCGGACGTGAGCCCGGACGAAGCCGCGGCTGCGGCGGCCCACGTGCGTGCCCTGATCTACGGGCTCGGCGAGCCGCGCGACGAGGCGTTCCTGGTCCGCTATCGACCCTTGCTGCAGCAAAGCCCGGCGCTCGCGAGCGCGCACGGCGAGCTGAAGCTACTGATCGACGCATTGCCGCCGGAATCGCAGAGCACGTCGGAAAAGCTGCATGCCCGCCACGTCTGGGCGATGCGCTGCAAGCACCTCCCGGGCTGAACAGAAGATCCCATGGCGGCTTACGAGCTGGCGCAGATGAACGTGGCGCGACTGCGGGCGCCGCTCGACTCGCCGCAACTGGCCGATTTCGTCGGCGCCCTGGATCGCATCAACGCGGTCGCCGACGGCTCGGCCGGCTTCGTCTGGCGGCTGCAGGACGATGCCGGAAATGCGACGGCGCTGCGGCCGATGGGCGATGACTTCATCGTCAACCTGTCCGTGTGGCAGGACGTCGAGTCGCTGCAGGCTTACGTGTATCGCAGCGACCACGCCGGCGTGATGCGGCGCCGGCGCGAATGGTTCGAGAAGGTGGATCTCTACCTCGTGCTGTGGTGGGTGCCGCACGGTCATCGGCCCACGGAGGACGAAGGCATCGCGCGCCTGGGCCTGCTGCGCAGCCACGGTCCGACCGCGGACGCCTTTACGTTCGGGAAGCTGTTCCCGCCAGCCGCTGCAGCCGAGCCGACTGACGCTTCACCGCCGCTCGCAGGGCCCCTGGCGCCAGCACGCTGAAGTCGAACGACAGACGCGAGAGCTCGCGCGCGAACCAGTCGAGATCGTCCGCCTGCGCCGACAGCCGCACGGCGTCGCCCTCGGGCGTGAACACGCCGATGGCGTCGAAGGTCTCGCGCCGCGCGCGTTCGAGGTCGGCGTGGAGCAGCACTTCGATCGCATGCGCACGCGGCAGCATCGCCACCGACCGAGACAAGTGCGCCAACGCGTCGAAACGCTCCGGCCGCCCGAAGTTCGCGGGCAGCGCGCGCACGTCGACCACGCGGTCGAGCCGGAACGAGCGCACGTCGCGGCGCAGGTGACAGTGCCCGACGGCGTACCAGCGCCCGCCGTGCCAGACGAGTCCATAGGGATCGAAGTCGCGCGCCGTGTCCTGGTCTTCACGGCTGCGGTAGCGCAGGTGCACGCGCTGGCGGGCCTGCGCCGCGGTGCTGAGCGTGACGAGCGCGGCGTTGTCCTCGGGCGGGACGCTGCGGCGGGACAGGTCGAGCGCGACCGTCTCGTCGATCGCGCGCAGGCGCCGCTTGAGCGCCTGTGGCATCACGCGCTGCAGCTTGGCCTGCGCGCCGGCGACGGCGGGCGCAGCGCCGGCAAGGCCGAGGCTGCGCGCGGCCAGGAGGCCTACCGACAGCGCCAGCGCCTCGTCATTGGTGAACACGAGCGGGGGCAGCTTGAAGCCGGCGACGAGCGCGTAGCCGCCGAAGCGGCCGCGTTCCGCCACGATGGGAATGCCGAGCTCTTCCAGCATCGCGATGTAGCGTCGCAGCGTCCGCTCGTCGACGCCGACCCGGCGCGCCAGTTCCGGTCCGCTGATGCGCCCCCGGGATTGCAGCAGCTCGAGGACCGCGAGCACGCGCTGGGTGGGGCGGGTCATGGCAGCAGTGTAGTGTCGAATCAGGGCGGGAATCGACCTGATTCGGGGACATCCTGCGGCTCATCAGCCCGGAGGATTCCCAATGCGCGACTTCAACTACGTACTCAGCCTCGCAAGCGGTTTTTCGCGGCCCGTGACCCGGGTCAGGCAAACTCCGAAGGTTCAGGTGCCTGAGGCCCCACGTCGCACGCCGAGCACGGGCCCGCGCAAGCGCTGAGCGGATACACCTTGCAGGAAACCACGCATCTCTGGATGTTCTTCGTCATGGTCTTCGGCGTGATCCTGATGCCGGGACTGGACATGGCGTTCGTGCTGGCGAGCTCGCTGGTCGGCGGCCGTCGCGCCGGGTTCACGGCGACCGCCGGCATCGTCGCCGGCGGCGTCGTTCATGTGACGATGGGTGCGCTCGGCATCGTCGCGGTGCTGCAGCTGGTGCCTGCCGCATTCAACGTCGTGCTGCTGGCCGGGGCCGTCTACATCGCCTGGATCGGCTTCTCGCTGCTGCGCAGCCGCGCGGCATTCGCCGGGCCTGCGCGCGAGCGCGTCCGCTCGCGCGCTGAGACATTTCGCCAGGGCATGGTCACCAGCCTGCTGAACCCCAAGGCGTACCTGTTCACGCTCGCGGTCCTGCCGCAGTTCCTGAAGCCGGAGTACGGCGACATCGGCGCACAGGCGGTCGTCCTTTGGCTGATCATCGCCGCCACGCAGGTCGCGATCTACGGTGCGATGGCGATGGCCGGCGACCGGGTGCGCGTGTGGTTCGCGGAGCGCCCGTCGGCGAACACCTGGCTGGCCCGCAGCGTGGGCCTGTTGCTGCTCGCGACGGCGGCCTATACCGCCCTCGAGGGCTGGCGCTCGATCTAGACCAGCCGGACTTCGACGCCGCGCGCGCGAATGGCCGCCACCGCATCCGGCGCCGCCGCGCGATCCGTGATCAGGATATCCACCTGCTCGACCGGCGCGATCACCGACAGGTTGCGGCGCAGCAGCTTGGAGGAGTCGGTACACGGCCACGATCTGACGCGCGATGCGGATCATCTGCGCGTTCAGCTTCGCCTCGAGCACGTACGGCGTCATCAGGCCGATCTCCGGGTCGAGGCTGTCGACGCCGAGGAACAGCCGATCGGCCTGCAGGTCGCGCAACGCCTGCTCGGCCTGCGGCCCGGACAGCGACCAGGACTTTCGCCGCAGGACGCCGCCCGGAATGATGAGGTTGACGTGAGGCGCGTTCGCGAGCAGGACGGCGATGTTCAGCGCATTCGTGATGACGTTGAGCGACGGAGCTTGAGCCCGCGGATCTGCCGCGCGATCTCCGCGGTGGTCGTGCCGGAATCGAGGATGACGGTCTCGCCGTCCTGGATCAGTTCGGCCGCCGCCGCGGCGATGCGCACCTTCTCGGCGTGATACAGCGTCTGCTTGACGGTGATCGGAAGCTCGTCGCTGTCGCCCGGCGGGAGCGCACCGCCGTGGATCCGCACGAGGGCGCCGATGTCCGCGAGCGCGGCGAGGTCCGAGCGGATCGTGACTTCCGACACGCGGAAGCGGCGCGCGAGCTCGGCGACGTTGCCCTGGGAACTGGATTCGACCAGCGCGCGAATGACCCGGCGGCGCTGCTCTTCTCGCGAGCCCGCGGCCGTCGTCTTTGTCCGGGTCCGTTTGCGTATTCATGGCTTTCGGTTTTCAAGCATAAACGAAAATCAAAAAGCCGTGCGAAGGCACACTTTCGACTAGTCGTAAGCAATCGTAAGTTTCTTGTCCTTTCGCATTGCTCTCGCTTAGGATGCCCGCTGCCCGGCAGGCAAAGGGGAATGGCCATGCGTATTCGTCGCTCGTTCGGTCGGCATCGGTTTCACCCTGGGTGTGCTCGCGCCGCAGTTCGCCGCAGCCCAGGCAACGGGGAGTACTCCCGAGGAATTGAGCGAGGTCGTCGTCACCGGCACGCGGGCGGCGCTGGTCGAATCGCTCGATCGCAAGCGCGGCGCCAAGGTCGTGCAGGACTCGATCGTCGCCGAGGACCTCGGCCGCTTCCCCGACGACAACGTCGCCGACTCGCTCTCGCACATCACCGGCATCACCCTGCAGCGCACGCGCGGGGGCGAAGGCCAATTCGTGAACGTGCGCGGCCTCGGCCCGGAGTTCAGCATCGTCACGCTGAACGGGCGCATCCTCGCGACGGACGGCGACGGCCGCGAGTTCGCGTTCGACGTGCTGCCGTCCGAGGTGATCTCCGGCGCGGACGTCTAAAGTCGGCCGAAGCCGCCGAACCTCGAGGGCAGCATCGGCGGCGCGATCAATCTACGCTCGGCCGCGGCCGCTGGAGGGCGTCGGCACGCGCATCTCGCTCTCCGTCGAAGGCGACTACAACGATCTCTCGGAAGACAACGGGCTACAAGGTCGAGCGGCGTGTTCAGCACGACCTTCGCCGAGGACCGCATGGGCTTGCATGCTCGACGGCCGTCTACCAGGACACCGAGGTCCGCTCGGACGCCGTGCACGAGTTCTACATCAATCCTGATTCGCCCGGCGAGTTCGACGCGGACGGCGACGGCGAGATCTCCGAGGCGGAGAGCGTCGCTGCTCGGATTGTGCTGCACCAGCTTCGGTGCGCGCGTGCAGCAGAAGGAGCGCAGCGGCGTCACGGCCGTCTGGCAGTGGGACGTGATCGGACAGCTTCCGCATGACGGTCGACGGCCTGTTCACGCGCCTCGATGCGCCGACCGTCGGCTATCACCAGTCCTTCTACGTCGAGGATTCGATTCTCGACGAGGACGCCGGGCTGCATCGCTGGAGCGACGTCAACATCACGCGACCACTGGGTGGACGGGCATGACGATCGCCGAGCTGGTGCCGGAGATCTCGACGATCACCGAGCACCGGGTCGTCGACACGACGCAGTTCGGCTGGAACGGCAGCTGGCAGGCGACCGACCGGCTGCACTTCAATTTCGACGCCTACCGGTCCAAGGCCGACCGCGACTCCGGCGGCAAGGACACGTGGGTGGTCTCCGGCATCGGCGGCAGCCACGTCGGGCGCGTCGACATGAACGACGAACGGCCTGCCCGACGTCAGCGTGACGCTGGAGGACGGCCGCGACCTCGCGACGGCGCTCAGCAACGGCGAGCTCGGCGACGCCGACTTCGGCCTGCACTACATCGGCCTGTCCGGCACCGACGTGACCGACAACGTCGACCGGCCTGACGGTCGGACGGCGAGCTGGACTTCGACTCCGGCAGCTTCAAGTCGCTGCAGTTCGGCGCCGCGAGCACCGCGCGCACGAAGGTGCGCGACACGATCGAGAACGACACGAACGGCGGCTCCTGCCATTACTGCAACCTGTATTCGCGTGACCTTCGCAGAGCCTCGGCGCACAGGTCGTGCAACGACCTGTCGCCTGCCGAACTTCATGCGCAATGGCGGCGGACGCTACCCGACGCGCTTCGTCTCCTTCGACGTGCAGCAGTACCTCGCGGCGCTGGCCGCGCTCGACGGGCAGCCGATCCTCGACGAGAACGGCGACCCGACCGGCGACGTCTACGACTCCTCGCTGGTGGCGCCGGCCTTCAATCCCGTGCAGTCCTACGACGTCGACGAGGACACGCTCGCGGCCTACGTCAACGCCAACTTCGCGGGCGAGAGCTGGTTCGCGAACCTGGGCGTGCGCTGGATCGACACCGACACCACGGCGCGCACCGCGATCGACAGCATCGTCCGCGTGGACGACCCGACGCCGAGACGTCCCGACCTCGAGCCCGGACGTGACCTACAGCCCGGCCGAGCCGCTCACGGAGAAGGGCAACTACAGCAAGCTGCTGCCGTCGCTCAACGTCGGCTTCTGGCCGCGCAAGGACCTCCTGCATGCGCGCCGCGCTCGCGCAGGTCATCTCGCGGCCGTCGCTCAACCAGCTCGCGCCGACCCGCATCGACTTCACGCTCGATCGCACGTATGAGGTCTTCTACGACGGCAACGCGGACCTCGAGCCGGTGGAGGCGGACCAGGCCGATCTCTCGCTGGAATGGTACTTCGACGACAAGTCCGTGCTGAGCGCAGCCGCGTTCTGGAAGGACCTCGACGGGTTCATCACCTATGAGCTGCAGGAGAACGTGGACATCGGCGTGGTCGGCAGCATCGGCGGCGCGCCGGCACGCGCCGATCCTCTACGACGTCGCCCGCCCGATCAACGGCGACAACGCCGAAGTGCTCGGGTTCGAGTTCGGCTTCCAGCACTTCTTCGACAACGGGTTCGGGCTGCGCGCCAACTACACGTACACGGATACCGAAGCCTACCATCGACGGCGTGAACGTCGGCCCGCTCGAGGGCGTCTCGGAGTCGGCTTACTCCCTCGCCCTGATGTTCGAGAACGAGCGCTGGGATGCGCAGCTCGCCGCGGACTACAGCGGCGAGTACGTGGAGGTCACCGACGCCGTGGGCGGGCTTTCGCAGTACGGCGACCCGATCACCTGGGTCACGGCCTCGGTCGCGTACCAGCTGACGGACACGCTCTCGGTGTCGATCGAGGGCCGGAACCTCACGGACGAGTACTACCTGGCGCACCCTGGGACGGCCGGACATGCTGGCCGGGTTCGAGACCTGGGGCCGGTCGGTGCTGCTCGGCGTCACCGCGAAGTTCTGATGAGCGTATGGCTGGTCCATGCGCTCGTCACGACGCTGCTGTGGGGCGTGTGGGGAGCATTGGCCGGCCTGCCGGGCGAGCACGGCGTCCCGGAGACGCTGAACTACGTCGTCTGGGCGTTGACGATGATCTTGCCTGCGGTATTCATCCTGTATCGCAGCGGCCATCGTCTCCAGCGTGACCGCCGCTCGGTGGCGTTGGGGCTGGCGATCGGGCTGCTCGGGGCCGGGGGACAGCTGATCCTCTTTCATGCGGTGCGCATCGGCCCGCCGTACCTGATCTTCCCGATCATCTCGTTGTCGCCGGCGATCACGATCGCCCTCTCCATGGGCCTGTTGAAGGAGCGGACCGGCCTGATGGGCGCGCTCGGCATCGTGCTTGCGCTGGTCGCATTGCCGCTTTTCGACTACCGCCCGGACGGCGCCACGGGCTACGGCCTGTGGTTCCTGCTCTCGCTCGGGATCCTCGCCGCCTGGGGCGTGCAGGCCTACGTCATCAAGCTCGCGAACTACTCCATGGAGGCGTCCAGCATCTTCTTCTACATGATGCTGTGTGGCCTGCTGCTGGTCCCGATGGCGCTCGCCATGACGGACTTCACGCAGCCGATCAACACGGGGCTTGACGGGCCCGGGCTGGCGGCGGCGATCCAGATCCTGAACTCGATCGGCGCGCTGACTCTCGTCTTCGCCTTCCGCTACGGCAAGGCGATCATCGTCTCGCCGCTCGTCAACGCCGGTGCGCCCTTGCTGACGGCCATCCTTTCCATGATCCTCCTGGGCGCCGTGCCGGGACCCACGAAGATAGCCGGCATCGTGCTGGCGCTGACCGCAGCGCTCCTGCTCGCGCTGCAGCCGGAATCGGCCGCGCAGGAAGCGCACGCGTGAAGGCGCTCCAGGACATCGTCGCGCGCAACACGCGCGGCGAGGCGATCGGCATCTGGTCGTTGTGCTCGGCGCATCCGGCGGCGATCGAAAGCGCGATGCACGAGGCTGCAATGGCCGGCAGTGCGCTGCTGGTCGAGGCGACCTCGAACCAGGTCAACCAGTTCGGCGGGTACACCAGGATGCGGCCGGCGGACTTCGTCCGCTTCCTGCGCGACATCGCCGCGCGCGCCGCTTTTCCGGCAGAGCGCATCTGGATCGGTGGGGACCACCTCGGGCCGAATGCCTGGCGCAGCGAACCTGCGGACGCAGCCATGGCGAAGGCCGCCGATCTCGTGCGTGAATACGTGACGGCCGGCTTCCGCAAGATCCACCTCGACTGTTCGATGGCCTGCGCCGGCGATGCCGAGCCGCTGGCGGAGGAAGCCGTCGCGCGGCGCGCGGCAAGCCTCGCCGCGGCGGCCGACGAGGCCTGGCGGGAGGCGGGTGGCGAAGCGCCGGTTTACGTCATCGGCACCGAAGTGCCGACCCCCGGCGGCGCGACGGAGAACCTCTCGACGCTCGCGGTCACGAGGCCCGAAGCGGCCGCGGCGACGATCGAAGCCCATCGCCAGGCGTTCGCCCGTGCCGGGCTCGAGGGGACCTGGCCGAGAGTCGTTGCTCTCGTCGTCCAGCCCGGGGTCGAGTTCGACCATGACAAGGTCGTCGGCTACCGGCCGCAGGAGGCGAAGTCGCTGAGCGAGTTCATCGCCCGGCAGTCGCAGTTCACATTCGAGGCGCATTCCACCGACTACCAGTCGCCCGGCGCGCTCGAGGCGCTGGTGCGCGATCACTTCGCGATCCTGAAGGTCGGCCCCGGCGCAACCTACGCGTTGCGCGAGGCCATCTGGGGGCTCGCCGCCATCGAGCAGGCGCTGGACGGCGACGGGCGCGTGCCGGACCTGCGCAAGGTCGTCGTTGCGGTCATGCGTTCGGACCCGCAGCACTGGCGCGGACACTACGACGACGAGGGCGGAAGGCTCGACCTCGACTTGCAGTACAGCCTGAGCGACCGGATCCGCTACTACTGGCCGTACCCCGAGGTGCAGCGCGCGGTCGCAGCCATGCGCGAGCGGCTCGACCGGCGCCCGATCCCGCTCACGCTCCTCAGCCAGTTCCTGCCGCGGCAGCACGATGCCGTGCGCGAAGGACGCATCGCGGGCACGACAGCCGATATCCTGCGGGAAGGCGTTGCGGCCGCGTTGCGGCCCTACGTCGCAGCCTGCGGCCACGGGCCGAGGGCGGCGGCATGAGCACGAATGGATTCCCCGGGTTGCCGGCCGCCGAGCTCGAGTCGCGCGGGGCTGCGTGGACGGCACGCGAGATTGCGCAGCAACCGGAAGTGTGGACCGAAGTGGGGGCCGTCATTGCCCGCGCGCGCGCGGCCGTCGATCGCTTCCTGCAGCCGCTGGCCGCAGATCCGCGCCTGCGCGTCGTCCTCACCGGCGCAGGCACGTCGGCGTACATCGGTGATTGCCTGGCGCCGGCCCTTGCTGCACGGCTGCGGCGGCGCGTCGAAGCCATCGCGACCACCGACCTGCTGAGCGGCCCCGACCTGCGGCTGCCGTCGGACGGCCCGACGCTACTCGTGTCGTTCGCGCGTTCCGGCAACAGCCCGGAGAGCGTCGCCGCGGTCGAGCTCGCGGAACAGCTCCTCGACGGGCGCGTGTTTCACCTCATCATCACCTGCAATGCAGAGGGCGCGCTGGCCACGCGCGCGCAAGGCAAGCGGAACGCGCACGTGCTGCTGATGCCTGAGGCCGCTCACGACCGCGGCTTCGCCATGACCTCGAGCTTCAGCGCGATGCTGGTCGCGGGAGCGCTCGCCTTCGGGCTCATGGACGACGGCGCGCCGCGGCGCCTCGGCCTTGCCGCAGCCGCGCTACTGGGGCCTGCGACCGCGCTTGCCGGGCGCCTGGTCGCGCCAGGCTTCGAACGGGTCGTGTACCTCGGCAGCAACGAGCTGCGCGGGCTCGCGTCGGAGTCGGCCCTCAAGCTCCTGGAGCTGACGGACGGTCGCGTCGTCGCAGTTTCCGATTCTTCGCTCGGCTTCCGGCACGGTCCCAAGACCATCATCAACGCACGGACGCTCGTCGTCGTCATGCTGTCGAACGACGAATACGCGCGGGCCTACGACGTCGATCTCCTGCGGGAACTGGAGCGGGAAGGCCGCGCCGGGGGGCTTCTGGCGCTTGCCGGGCGGCCGGATGGCGTCGGCGGTGTCGAGAAGCTCATCATTCCCGGCATGGGTCGAGTGCCGGACCTCGAGCTCGCGCCGCTGTTCGTCCTGTTTGCGCAGGCGTATGCGCTCCTGCAGTCGCTGGCGCTCGGGCTGACGCCGGACCGGCCCGACCCGGCCGGCACCGTCAATCGCGTCGTACAGGGCGTGACGATCCATCCCTGGAACGGCGCGGGTGGACATGTTCCTCGGGGTTGACGGCGGCGGCACCAAGACCGCCTACGCGATCGTCGACACGGAAGGGCGGTTACGGGCGAGCCACGTGGGCGCCACGATCGCCCACCTCGCCGACGGACTCGATGCCGCGCGTGCGCGGCTGAGCGAAGGCCTCAAAGCGGTTCTTGCAACGGCCGCGGCGACGTCCGGCGACGTCGCCTATGCGTTCGTCGGGTTGCCCGCCCACGGGGAAGACGGCGACATGACCGCCGCGCTCGACGTCCTGCCGGCTGCGCTCCTGGCGCGAGACCACTATCGCTGCGGCAACGACATGGTCTGCAGCTGGGCGGGCTCGCTCGCCTGCGCCGACGGGATCAGCGTCATTGCGGGCACGGGATCCATGGCCTACGGCGAGTTCGCGGGCCGCCAGGCGCGGTGCGGCGGCTGGGGTGAGCTGATCGGCGACGAGGGCTCGGCCTACTGGATCGCGCGCGAGGGCATGAACCTGTTCTCGCGCATGAGCGACGGGCGCGCCGCACGCGGACCGCTGCATCGCCTGGTGCGAGAACATTTCCGGCTCGAGAACGACCTGTACCTGTGCTCGCGCATCTACGGCGCGCGGGCGGACCGCCGCGACGCGTTCGCCCAGTTTGCGCGGCTCGTGCACCAGGCCGCAGAAACCGGCGATGCAGAAGCCGCCGCGATCTTCGCGCGCGGGGCGCGCGAGCTGGTCGACTGCGTCGTCGCGACGCACCGCGCACTCGGCGCGGAGACGGACGAGGCCGTGCCGGTGTCGCACAGCGGCGGCGTGTTCGACAACGCGCCGGCGATGGTGGATGCGTTTCGCGCCGGCCTCGCGGCGGCACCGGTGCGCCTCGAGTACCGTGCGCCTCGATTCCCGCCCGCGGTGGGCGCCGCGCTGTACGCGGCGCGCCTCGCGGGGACGCCCCTGTCCGACGCCGCGCTCGGAAAGCTGCAGCAACAACTCCAGATGCCGGGAGCCACCCGATGATCCGCAGTCTTGTGCCCGCGTGGGCCCTGTTCCTGGTCGCGGCAACATGCAATGCCGAAGCACCTGCTTATGCCGAAGGCGATTTCGCTTCGGTCGGGAAGGTGGACGTGCACATGCACCTGCATGGCGACGTGCCGGCGTTCGCGGCCCGCGCCGAGGCGGACGGCTTCCGCGTGCTGACCATCAACGTCAACTACGGCGACTTTCCGGCGATAGCCGCGCAAGAGCGCGACGCCGCGGCGCTGGTGCGCGCCTACCCGGACCGCATCGCTTTCGCCGCGACATTCGATGCAGGCCACAGCGACAGGCCCGGCTGGCTCGCGGAAGTCGAACGCGGGCTCGACGCCTCCATTGCCGCCGGGGCCGTCGCCGTCAAGTTGTGGAAGGACATCGGCATGCAACAGCGCGATCCCGACGGCCGCGCCGTCATGATCGACGATGCGCGATTCGACCCCTTGTTCGACTGGCTCGAACGGCGCGGCGTGCCGGTGCTCGGGCACCAGGGCGAGCCCCGCAACGCCTGGCTGCCGCTCGACGAGATGACGATCGACGGAGACCGCTCCTACTTTGCGGAACACCCGCAGTACCACATGGCCGGCCGAAAGGAATGGCCGAGCCACGAGGAACAGGTCGCCGCGCGCGACCGCATGCTCGACAAGCACCCGCGGCTCGTCTTCGTCGGCGTCCACCTCGCGTCGCTCGAGTGGGACGTGGACCGCATCGCGGACTTCCTGCGCCGCTACCCGAACGCCAGCGTCGACCTGGCCGCGCGGCTGTCGCACCTGCAGCTCCAGGCGAGCCGCGACCGCGACAAGGTGCGGCGCTTCTTCATCGAGTTCCAGGATCGGATCCTCTACGGTTCGGACTACGCGCGCGGCGACGGGCAATCCGACGCCGAGTTCGCCGCCGATGCGCACGCGGGCTGGCTCGCGGACTGGCGCTTCCTCGCCGGCGGCGGCGAATTGCGCTCGGAGGAGTTCGACGCGCCGTTCAAGGGGCTTGCCCTGCCGCGCGATGTGATCGACAAGGTCTATCGCAAGAATGCCGAACGGATCTTTCCGGCGGCGTGGCACCGCGCAGCCGCCGTCCAGGGCGACGGCATCCGGCTCGAGTTCGACGGCGAGATGAGGTCACGCATCGTCGCGACGGCGGGCATCGGGACCGTGCTCGGCCCGTTCACGGATTCGGAGTCGTTGACGACGCATGAAGGACAAACGGGCCGGTTCGCATTCCAGTCCGTGCGCAGCGATGACGTGAAGGACGCGCTCGGCGAGGGCCGGCGCACGACGCTCGTCGGCAAGTCAGGCTCGCTCGTGAAGGAAGTCGAGGTCACGGCCTATGCCGGCCGGCCCGGCTGGCTGTTCATGCAGGCGCGCTACCGGAATGAGGGCACGGAGCCGCTCGGGATCCGGGGTTTCACCAATCATCGTTATGCCCTCGAGCCCGGAACCGGCGTAGGCGAGCCCGCATTCTGGTCGTACCAGAGCGCGTCGTACGAATCCCGGCCCGACTGGGTTCTGCCCATCGAGCCGGGCTACTCGCGCGGCAACGACCTCGGCATGAACGACTCGGACTACGGCGGCGGCACGCCGGTCGTCGACGTCTGGCGCCGTGATGTCGGGCTGGCGATCGGCCACGTCGAGCTGCTGCCGAAGCTGGTGGCCCTGCCCGTACACCGCGAGAAGCGCGGCAACGTGAATCTGGCGCTCACGATGAAGCGCGAGCTCACGCTCGCCCCCGGGCAGTCGATGGAAACCATCCGGAGCTTCGTGGCGGTGCATCGTGGCGACTACTTCGGCACGTTACGCGACTACGGTGCGGCGATGCAGGCGCAGGGTATCCGCCTGCCGCAGGCGCCCGCGGACGCATTCGATCCGATCTGGTGCGCCTGGGGTTATGGCCGCACTTTTACTCCGGCACAGGTTTTCGAGACGCTGCCGGTCGTCACGCAGCTCGGCTTCGGCTGGGCGGTGCTGGACGACGGCTGGCAGATCGCGCTGGGTGACTGGCGGCCGCGGGCCGACAAGTTTCCGGCCGGCGACGCGGACATGAAGGCGCTCGTCGACCGGATTCACGCGGCCGGGCTCAAGGCCCAGTTGTGGTGGGCGCCGATGGGTGCGGATGCGGGGTCGCGCACCGAGCGCGATCACCCCGACTGGCTGCTGCGCAACGCCGACGGATCGACGCGCAAGATCACGTGGTGGGATTCGCAGTACCTGTGTCCCGCCGTCGACGATGTGCGTGCGGATGCCGCCGCGTTCGTGCGCAAGGCGCTGGGCGAATGGGGATTCGACGGACTCAAGATCGACGGCCAGCACCTCAACGCCGCGCCGGAGTGCTTCAACCCGTCGCACGCACACGCCACCCCCGCCGCTGCGTACGAAGGCGTGCCCGGCTTTTTCGAAGCTATCTGGAAGGCGGCGCAGGCCGTGAATCCGGATGCCGTGATCGAGATCTGTCCCTGCGGCACCGGTTATTCCTACTTCACGCTCCCGTACCTCAACATGACGGTCGCGTCAGACCCGGAGAGCTCATGGCAGATCCGTAGCAAGGGCAAGACGCTCAAGGCGCTCGCGGGGGACGGCATCGCGTACTTCGGCGATCACGTGGAGATGAGCGACGGCGGCGAGGATTTTGCCTCCACGTTCGGCGTCGGCGGGGTGATCGGCACCAACTTCGCCTGGCCGGGCGCGCCCGGCGAAAAGGACCCCGAGCTGCTGCTGACGCCCGAGCGCGAGAAAACCTGGGCGCGCTGGGTGGCGCTCTACGAGGCGAAGCGCCTTTCCGAGGGTGAGTACCTGGGCAAGCTGTACGACGTCGGCTTCGACCGGCCGGAGGCCCACGCCATCCGGAAGGGCAACGCCCTTTACTATGCGTTCTACGCGCCCCGGCACGATGGCGTCGTCGAGCTGCGTGGCCTCGTCCCAGGCAAGGCCTATGCCGTGCGGGACTACGTGAACGGCGTCGACCTCGGGACGGCCGAAGGACCCGTGGCGCGGCTGACCGTCCGGTTCAGTGGATCGCTGCTGCTGGAGGCGACGCCGCAATAGGTGTCAGCACGCCCGACTTCCCAGAGCGCTGTGCCGGCCCGTGAAAGACGGCTTCAATGTTGTTGCCGTCCGGATCGATCGCGAAAGCCGCGTAGTAACCGGGATGATAGCTGCGCTCGCCGGGCGCTCCATTTTCGCGGCCGCCCGCACCCAGCGCCGCCCGGTGGAAGGCGTGGACCGTCTCCCGGTCCGGCGCCTGAAATGCGAGATGGACGCGCGAAACGTCGCCGTCGGCCATGTCGACCCAGAGCTTGTCGGCATAGAAGTGCCCCCTGACTTCCAATTCCGAGGGTCCTACAGCGGATTGTCGAATTGCGGGAGTCCCGCCCGACAAGTAGGTATCACTAGACTCGAGGTGTAGGCCAACATGAAGAAGCAAAAAAGCAGCAAAGCGGCGCGGAAGCCGAAGCCAGCCACGCGCATCGGCGGTGTCGCCCGCAAAGTCGTCTCTCCAGCGGAGTGGCGCCGCGCCCGGGCCGCGATGACGGCGCGGGAAAAGAAGCACATGCGCGCCATGGATGCGATTGCAGCCGCGAGGCGGCGCATGCCGTGGATGAAGGTCGAGAAGCCCTACGCCTTCGAAGGCCCCCGGGGCCGCGTGAGCCTGGTCGACCTGTTCGACGGCCGCACGCAGCTCGCGCTGTACCATTTCATGTTCGGTCCCAAGGTCGAAGGCTGGCCGGAGAAGGGCTGCACCGGCTGCTCGTTCGTCGCCGACCAGATCAGCCACCTTGACCACATACACGCGCGCGGCATCACCTTCGCAATGGTGTCGGCGGCGCCCCTCGCGGACATCCGGGGACTGCGCGAGCGCTTCGGCTGGAACCGATGGCCGTGGTATTCGGGGACTGCGGAATTCAACCAGGACCTCGACGTTTCGGACAAGAGTGGCAACAGCTTCGGGCTCAACGTGTTCCTGCGCGACGGCCAGGACGTTTACCGCACCCATTTCGTCGCCCGCCGCGGGCTCGAGGCGTTTGGCACGGCCTGGTCGTTCTTCGACGTCGTGCCGTTCGGGCGCCAGGAAACCTGGCAGGACGCTCCGGCCGGAACGCCGCAGGGCGCGCCGTATCAATGGTGGCGCCGGCACGGCGAATATGATGCCGAAGCCGTCGGCGGGAAGGGCTGAAGCATGTGCCCCGCCTGCCTGGTGTCGGCCGCGCTGATCGCGGGTGGCAGCGTGGCCGGGGGCGGCACGGTGGCGTGGGTCGCGCGAAAGTTCGTGCGCCGTCGTCGGTCGAAGCGGCGCGCAGCAGCCCCCTACTGACGTAACCATCCGGGAAAACCCTATACTTCGCGGCGACGCCCGCGGCGTCCCGATCCGGGATGGAGTCGCTCCGAATGAATTTCGACCTGCAGCGGCCGCTCAGCGCCGCGGACCTCAATTTCAATCCTGCCCTCCTTCCGCTCGACCGGCTCGTGGACCTGGCCCGCGAGCACTGGGGCATCAGGGGCGATTTCACGCCGCTCGAGGGCGAGCGGGACCAGAATTTCCGCGTGACGGCGGCAGACGGCGCGGGCTACGTGCTGAAGGTGTCCGCGGCGGGCGAGAGCGAAGGCGCGGTGGATTTCCAGGTCGCCGCACTGCGCCACCTGGAGCGCAACGTGCCCGACCTCCCCGTTCCGCGCGTGATCGCCTCGAAATCCGGCAATGATCGCGAGTGGACTGCCGCGGCGGACGGTGCGCGCCACATGGTGCGCCTGCTCAGCTGGCTGCCGGGCACGCCGGTCTCGCAGTGCGGGCGTCTCACCGTCCACGCGCTTCGGAACGTCGCGAGCTTCCAGGCGCGCCTGGCGCGCGGGCTGCGCGGACTTTTTCATCCGCACGCCCGGCATTTCGTCGCCTGGGACATCCAGCGAGCACTGCTACTGGATCCCGGCGTGCAGGCCTGGGTCGCGGAAGATGCGAAGGCGCTCTGCGCGGATTTCCATTCGCGCCTGATTCGCGACGTGCTCCCGCGGCTGCCCGCCTTGCGCGCGCAGGTCGTGCACGGCGATGGGCACGCCGACAACCTGCTGCGCGCGGGACCGGGCTCCGACGAGATCGTCGGCGTGATCGACTTCGGCGACATGGTGCACGCGCCGCTCGTCCAGGACCTCGCGGTGACGCTCGCAAGCTTTGCCCGCCATGGCGAGATGTCGCTGGACAACGCCGTGGCGCAGGTCGAAGCCTGGAACGCGGTGCTGCCGCTCATGGATGACGAGATCGAGGTCCTGCACGACCTCACGCTGCTGCGGCTCGCGACCGCGCTCGCCCTGTACGACTTCCGCATCCATGCGACCGAAAAGCCGGCTGCCTGGCTCATGGAGGAGAGGCCCGGCATCGTGCGCGCGCTGGCGAAGTTCCTCTCGCTCGACCGTGCCGAGGTGCACGAGCGCTACCGCGCTGCCTGCGGGCGCGTCGGCCGCGATCCAGCGAGTGTGGACATCGGAGAGCTTCGCGAGCGGCGCGGCCGCGTTCTGGGACCGAGCTTTCGCCTGTTCTACGACCGCCCAGTGCACCTGGTGCGCGGCGAGGGCACCTGGCTCTACGACGCGGACGGGCGCCGTTACCTCGACTGCTACAACAACGTGGCCTCGGTCGGCCACTGCCACCCGCACGTGGTCGGCGCGCTGGCGCGCCAGGCCGCAACGCTCAACACGCACACGCGCTACCTGCACGACAACGTGGTGCGCTATGCGGAGCGGCTGACGGCCACGATGCCGGACGAACTTCGCGTCTGCTACTTCGTGTGCACCGGCACCGAGGCCAACGACCTCGCGATCCGCATCGCGCGGGTCGTGAGCGGGCAGGAAGGCGTCGTCGTCTCGGATGACTCCTACCACGGCAACTCGAACGTCGTGGGTGCCGCGTCTACCTGCATGTACCCGAAGTCGGAGCAGCCCGCCTGGCTCGCGACGGTGCCACCGCCCAACGGATACCGCGGCGAGTACCGCTACGGCACGCCGGAGCTCGGCCTGAAGTACGCCGCGAAGATCGACACGGCGATCGCGAAACTCGAGGAACGCGGGGAGGGCGCCGCCGCCTGGCTGTGCGACGTCATCTTCGACTCGAACGGCACGATCCTGCCGCCCGAGGGTTATCTCGAATACACGGCGGGCGCGATCCGCGCCGCCGGCGGCCTCTTCATCGCCGACGAGGTGCAGTCCGGCTTCTACCGCACGGGCGACGAGATGTGGGGGTTTCGCTACTCGCGGGCCGTGCCGGACATCGTGACGCTCGGCAAGCCGATCGGCGACGGTCACCCGATCGGCGCGGTGATCACGACGCCTGCGATCGCGGCGAAGTTCGCGGAGACGTTCTCCTACTTCAACACCTTCGGCGGCAATCCCGTGTCCGCCGCCGTCGGCATGGCGGTGCTCGACGTCCTCGAGCGCGAGGGCGTCCAGCAGAACGTGATCGCGGCCGGCAAGCTGCTGGAGGCCGGGCTCGCGCAGCTCGCCGCGAAGTACCCGCTGGTCGCGCGACGTGCGCGGCAAGGGCCTGTTCTGGGGCCTCGAGATCGTGCGCGACCGCGCGACGCTTGCGCCGGCGGTCGCGGAAGCCGATCGCATCATGAACCTGCTGCGCGACGACGGCTTCCTGCTCGGCCGCACTGGCGCTTTCGACAACGTGATCAAGGTCAGGCCGCCGCTGGTGTTCACGCCGGAGAACGCGCGCATGCTGCTCGAGGGACTCGACCGCGCGCTCGCGCGGGTTTGACCGCGGGCTTCAGGCGAACAGCACTGAACGCTGGACGCAGAGCGCAGCGGTGCCACCGACGACGATGGCTACGGTCGCGGCGAACATGAGCTGCGTAAAGGCCTCGGCAGCCGCCTTGCGGATCGAACTGAACTGGCTCGTGGTGTACATGACTGTCTCCTGAAACGGTTGGTCGGGATCGATATTCAGCGTGGAGACATCATGTCCGCCCGCCCGGCGGCGATCTGTCAGGTAGTTGACACAACGGCGGGTTCCCATTCATAGCCCAGGGAACCTGCGGTCTGTGCGGTGATCTCCCAGATCCGGTCCCGCTCGGCTGTGGAAAGCAGGGGGGCATCCGGCGGACGCGGCGAAATGTCGGGCAGGCGGGTGAGCAGCTCGCGGACGCCCTCTTCAAGACTGCAGAACCTGGAGATTCGTCGCAGGACACGTCTTGGGACGCGGCAGAAATCCTCGTAGCGGACGAATTCGATGCGCGCGCGCAGCTCGGCCTTGAGTGCCAGCCGGCGCCCGTGGTCATAGACCGAGTTCCACAGGAAGGCATAGCCGGTGGCGTCCTCGCCCGCCTGCCAGGACTTCGCAATGCGGCGGCCGACGTGCCTGTCGAGGTTCACGGGCACGCGCTGCGGGCCGAACTCGAAGTGGCCGGCGGCCCGCATGTAGGCCGGAACCCGCGGGTCGGTCGCGCTGTATTCCGAGAACAGGCGATGCTGCCTGAGCAGCGACTCGACTTGCGCGACGGGATGGCGCACTGGGATCAGGAAGCGCGCGTCCGGCAGGAGGTCCGCGAGATACTCGATGCGCGTGACGTTGTAGATTCCCTTCGAGACGTAGCGGCTGCCGGCCCGCAGCATCAGTACCTTGCGCAGGTGCTCCAGGTAGAACTCGTCGAACTCGGGCCGTCGATCCGCAGCCGTGAGCCGGTGCAAAGCCTCGGGGTCGTGGATCCCGTCGAAAAAATGCGCCCAGAGCGGCTCCTCGAATGCCTCGGGGCTGTGCCGCGTGATGCGGATGCGGTCGTCGGCACCCATGCGTTCCTGCAACCGGTTCCACGCGACCGGGGTGAACAGGAACGGGAAGTCGCTGCTGCGATGGGTCGCCACCTGCGGGAGCTGTGACAGCAGGTCGAGCAGCAGCGTCGTGCCGGATCGTGCGACGCCCGCGATGAACACCGGGCGGTCGATGGCAATCGCGGCGAGGCGGTTGCGCAGCACGTCCGACTCGAGGTCGCCGAGGACCTTCATCGCGCCGGGCACGGCATGGGCAAAGCGCGTCAGGAGGTAGTCGGCGGACCGGAGGTTCATGCCGGCAGCGTAGGCGGGGGATCATGCATCAGGATGACCCTCCCAGACGCCGCCTTCATGTAAGCGTGTGCTTACGCCCGGCGGTGGAAGCAGGGTAGTATCCGCGCCCTGAAACGACCACTTCTCCGGGGAGCCTGCCATGACGTTGAATCGCCGTGACTTCGTTGCGACCGTCGGACTTTCCCTGGTCGGCAGCGCGGCATCGCGCGTGGCCATGGCCGCGGAGCCTGCGGCTGCCCCCGCGATCGACGCCAGCTCCGACTGGGCTGCCGTGCGCGCGCAGTTCGACCTGGCGCCGGACTGGATGCACTTTTCGCAGTTCTACATCGTCTCGCACCCGACGCCGGTGCGTCAGGCGATCGAGCGCTATCGCCGCATGCTCGATACCCACCCGTTCTCGACGGTCGAGCACGGCATGGGTTTCGATGCGTTCCTGGGCGAGGGCTCGCGACAGGAGCCGTTTCCGGTCCGTGTGCAGCGCGCTGCGGCGAGCTACATCGGCGGCCGGCCGGAAGAAGTCGCGCTGACGGACAGCACGACCCAGGGGCTCGCACTCATCTATCAGGGCCTGACCCTAAAGCCGGGCGACGAGATTCTCTGCACGACGCACGACCACTACGTGCATCACGAGGCGATCAGGCTCGCGGCCGAGAAGTCCGGCGCGACCACGCGGCGCGTGCCGCTGTATGACGAGCCCGCGGCCGCGTCCGCGGATGAGATGGTCGATCGCCTCCGGCGCGCGATCGGCCCGCGCACGCGCATTGTCGGCCTCACGTGGGTGCACTCGAGCAGCGGCGTCCGGATCCCGGTGCGTGCGCTGGCGCAGGCCGTGGCGGACGCGAATCGCGGTCGTGGTGAGCAGGAGCGCATCCTGGTCGTGCTGGATGCCGTGCACGGCTTCGGCAACCAGTCGGAGGAGCTCGCGCAGCTGGGTGTCGATTTCGCGGCGGCCGGCACTCACAAGTGGATCTTCGCGCCGCGCGGCACGGGCATTCTCTGGGTGCCTGAGAAGAACTGGGGCCTGTTGAAGCCGACGATCCCGACGTTTTACGACAACGAGCCGTACGCCGCGTGGGAAGACGAGCGCTCGCCGAAAGCGCCGACGAGCCTCTCGTGGATCTCACCCGGCGGCTTCAAGGCGTTCGAACACCAGTGGGCGATGGCCGAAGCATTCGAGTTCCACGAGCAGATCGGCCGCAAGCGTGTCGCGGATCGAATCGCAGCGCTCAACTCGCAGTGCAAGGAGGGCCTCGCGAAGATTCCCGGGGTCAAGGTGCTGACGCCGATGGATCCGGCCTTGTCGGCCGGCTTGATCGCTTTCGAAGTGGATGGGCAACGCGCGGGCGAGTCGGTGCACAAGCTGCACGAGCGCAAGGTCGTGGCATCCACGTCTCCGTACAAGATCTCGAAGGCGCGCCTCGCGCCGAGCCTCGTCAACGACGAGCGCGAAGTCGAGGCCGCGCTGCGCGCGGTGCGGGAGATCGCCTGACGCTCACTCGTCCTGGGTCCGGAGCGTCGCGCTCCAGCCATCTTCCGGGTCGAGCGTGACCTCGACCTGCCAGGGACGGCAGCACACGGGGCAATCCTCCACGTAGGATTGCTGGCTGCCGCCGCCCTCGTCGATGGCGAGCTCGACCGGCTCGCCGCAGTAAGGGCAGGACAGCGAAACGGGAGCGCTCACCCGTCGCTCGCGGCGGACACCTCGAGTTTCGCCGGGGCATCGATGCGGCTCCCGGCGTACCGGCTCGACCACAACAGGTGCCCGAGGCCGAACCACATGAATGCGACGGCGAGCCACTGCCAGAACGCGAAGCTCAGCCAGGGCGAAACGCCCATCTCGCGCCAGCTTTGGTCCACCCAGCCGAGGTCGCGCTGGTCGAAGTAGATCAGGATTTGCGTGATGAAGATGGCGGCCAGCGGTGCGGCCACGACCAGCGCGCCGGTGCGGCCGCGCCGGACACGCTGCCAGTAGAGCCCGAGCATGCCGACGTAAAGCCCGGCGAAGGCGCCGACGGCGAGCGCCTCGTGCCCGTTGTCCACGATCGAGGAGAGCCGCACGAACACCAGCCGCTCGACGCCGACCGCGACGCCGAACAGGACGCCGGCTCGAAGGGCGACGATCGGCCAGCGCCGTTCGCCGGCGGATTTCTGCAGGCAGGACACCACCGGCAACAGCGCGAGCATGGAAAGCCCGAGCGCGATCGAGAACCAGTAACCGCCCTGCGGGTTGTGCTTGCGGGAGGCGAGCTCTGAGACGACCCGGTACATCCAGTCGAACGGCGGATCGGGGAAGAACTGCGCCGCGGTCACGACGCCGACCCAGAAGGTCGCGACGGCGAGCGCAAATGCCGAGGCTGCAAACGTCCATTGCCGGTCCTGGCCGGACATGCTCTCGAGCACCGTTTGGCCTCCCAACGGAAGAATGTCCCGCAGGATACGCCGTCGATCGGGGAAATGCTCCCTCAGGGAGCACGGAACGCGGAACGCCTCGGGTTCCGGGGCTCGTCGTGTCGCTGTCGCGCCTAGGCGCCTCCGGGCGGCGTCGTAAACAACGTGATTAACAGAAGCGCGAACCGGTAGCCGATCACGATCAAGGCTACCGCGATCGCCAGTACGATGGCCTGCAGGATGCGACCGAAGCCAGCCGCGCCATAGACAGGACCGATGGCCAGGTAGAGGTACAGCCAGCACGCCGCGAGATTGAAAACGCTCAATGTCGTGTCGACAGCCGGTGTTTCCAGTCCGCCGAAACCCAGCCATACACTCGCCCTGGCCGCAAGCAGCGCGACGCAGAACAACAGCAGCAGGAATGCATAGAGGTTCAGCGCAAACACGACGTGGGTCATGAAGGGCCTACGCGCGCGCAGGAAGACGAGCGGCAGTAACAACGCGAACGGAACCGTCATGAGGATGATGAGCGATTTCGCGTGAACGACGACGGCGCTATCGAACGCGGGCGCGTAGTCGGCAAGGGAGGTCCCGGAGGCTTCCAGTTTTCGTGCCACGAAAGTGCGTGCGAACTCGCTCCAGTCCTGGCGGTGCAGGTGGGAGTCCAACGGCGAGCTGAACACCGTCTCGCCGGTCAGCGATTGCACGGCAAAGAAAATCACGTTGACGATCAGGAACAGCGTGATCGGCGCCACGTACGCCTTGCGAACGCCACGGGTCCACGACAGCGTGAGCCTTCCGGGATGACGGACGAGGTGCCATGCTGATCGCGCCGTGCGGGTGTCGATGCTGGTAAAGGCAACGGCCAGTCTCTCGGCCAGTCCGCGGAGCGTGAGATCGCGTGGAGAAAGCGGGGCTTCTCCGCAGCGCGGACAAAACGCCGTGGTCACGATCGCGTTGCATGTCGGGCACGTCCAGGGACGTGCAGTGGTCGTGGCGGAGGCCATGGGCCTTAACCGCCGGCTGCCAACTCATTGACGGCCCGCCAGGCCTGGTCGATCGCGGCATGCGTGTACGCGTCCGCGCCGGCGTCGGAGTTCGCGATCGCGATGTTCCCGAAGCGCTGCCGGCCGACCACCTCGGGAGCCGGCTCCGTGTTCCAGTCCGCGTCCTCGAGGTCGAGGTGGTCGCGGGCATAGCCGTGCGGCCAGCGGTTGACGGTGATGGCGAGGATGTCACGCGCATCGTCGAAGCCGCCCGGGCCGAGCAGGCTCGTGAGCACGCTCCGTACCTCGCGCTCGTAGTCCTCGAACGGCATGGCGAGCATCTGCGCCCGCGCGGCGCGGGTCTGTTCCGCGAGGCCGACACCGGCAAGCGGCCCGCCGAAACTCGCGAACGATTGCACGACGCAAGGATCCCCGGGCTTCCACGCCGGGCGGTAGTCCCCGACGTTGATGCCGGTGACCAGGAAAACGTTCTGGAGGAAACTGCCCGGGAGTTGCGCGCCCTTGATGCCGAGCCTGCCGAGCGCCTCGCCGTTGCGTAGCAGCGTGTTGACGACCAGCATCGGCCGTTTCACGCACCGGGCGAGGGCGGCCTTCTGGGCCGCCGGCAGGTCCGGTGCGAGATGCGGGATGACGGCGTTGTAGCAGGCGAGCACCGCCTGCTTCGCGCGGATACGCGATAACCGCCCGCCTTGCGCGTAGTCCACGGCCACACCGGCGCCGTCGGTGCCGTCCACAACGTGCACGGCTGTCGAGTTGAGCCGTACCCTCACGGGTGACGTGGGCCGGTCGAGCGCCGAATAGTCGAGCGCGGCCGTCACGACGCTAAACGGATCCGCATCGGCTGCCATCCCCGGGAACGATCCCGGCACCAGCGCGCGCACGAGCAGCCGGGCGATGGAGCTGTTTCCGTCCGGGAACATGGCCGTGTCCCGGTCGTTTTCCGCCTGGCCGCGATCGTCCATGCCCCCGACCACGTGCGTGCCCGGCAGTCCGGACCAGAGGCACTCCATGACGGAGAGGTTCTCCGCCGGCACGCCCCAGAAGCCGGCCGGGGCGCTGCTGAAGACCTGCACGGCCGCATCCGGCAGGTCGAACTGCTGCCTGAGGAAGTCCGTGTAGCGCGTGCCGTGCAGGTATTCCTCGCGCTCTTCCGTCGACTTGCCGGCGAGCACGTCGCGATTTGATGACAGGAATGTCTTGAGCTTCGCGCGTGCATCCTCCGGCAGCGGGAATGCATCGACATGCGTCGCGAGCGCGGCCGGCTCGAGGCCGTCGAGCGTCACGCCGCGCAGCAGCACGTCGCGGCCGTATCGCGACCGGTTGAACAGGAGCGACGGCTGCAGGCTGCCATCCGGGCCCAGCCAGTTGAAGCTGTAGTCCTGACGCAGGCGCGTGATGTCGATGCCAAGGTCGCGGATGAGCCCGTGTGCGACGTCGCTGAACTTCGGGTACTCCATGTTCACGGTGCCGCCCCAGGCGAGGCGCATCCGCCCGCCTTGGTGGAACTCGTTGCGCTTGGCGTGCCCGCCGAAGTCGTCGTGGTTGTCGAGGATCAGGACCCGGGCACCGGCCCCGTGCAACTTACGGTAGTAGTACGCCGCCGCAAGCCCGCTGATGCCCCCGCCGACCACGGCGAGGTCGTACGACTCGTCGAGTGACTGCGGGTTGTCGAAGCGCCTGCCCTCGCGCGCGAACGCGTGAGCGACCTCGAACGAGCCGGGATGCGAGCCGCGCAGGCCCGTGAGCGTCGGCGGGTAATACCGTGCCGCGTTCGCGTGTGTGAGCGCGGGCCAGGGCAGCGCCAGGCCGAATCCCGCCAAGCCGACGTCGTGGATGAAGTCGCGTCGCGTGATGGGAGGAAAGGTCACGACGAGTAGCTCTGCTGGCGCATGGCTGGAGGCGGAGAGACGGTTGCGGTCGGTAAGGAGCACCGATAGTACTACCGAAGGAAATCTGGTACTGGAACCGGCATGACCCTGCTGGTTCGCCTGGTCGAGGCTTCGGAACGCGTGGGCGCCTCTTCCGCGCGGCTCGCCAAGATTCGCGAGCTGGCCGGTCTCCTCCGTTCCCTCGAGCCCGCCGAGATAGCGATCGGCGTCCAGAACCTCTCGGGAGAGCTATCCCAGGGCCGCATCGGCATCGGGCCGGCAGTACTTCAGGCGGCCAGCAACGTCCCCCCGGCAGACGCGGCCTCGCTGTCCCTGACCGAGGTCGATCGCACCCTGACGGACATCGCTGCGCTGCGGGGTCCGGGCGTGAATTCGCTCCGCGCCGCCGCGCTGCGGGACCTTTTCGGCCGCGCGACGGCTGCCGAGCAGCGCTTCCTGTTCCGGCTTCTGCTCGGCGAGCTGCGCCAGGGCGCCCTCGCGGGCGTGATGGTCGATGCGATCGCCGCCGCGGCGGAGTTGCCCGTCGGCGAAGTGCGCCGCGCGATGATGTACGGCAGCCGAATCGGCGGCGTGGCGCAAGCCGCCTTGCGGGACGGGAGCGCCGGCCTCGCAAGGTTCCAGCTCGAGCTGCTCTCACCGGTCGCGCCCATGCTGGCGCAAACCGCGGCTGATCCCGCGGACGCCCTGGAGCAGCTCGGCGGCGAGGCGGCGTTCGAGTGGAAGATGGACGGGGCGCGCATCCAGGCGCACAAGTCCGGCGACATCGTGCGCATCTTTACCCGGAGCCTCAACGAGGTCGGCGCCGCCGTTCCCGAGATCGTGGAGCGGGTCGCGGCCCTGCCGGCCGGCGACCTGATTCTCGATGGCGAGGCCATCGCCTTCGATGCCGGGCGCCGCCCGCACCCCTTTCAGGTCACCATGCGGCGCTTCGGGCGCAAGCTGGACGTGGAACGCATGCGGGCCGAGCTGCCGATGCAGGCCTTCTTCTTCGACTGCCTGCGCCACGAGGGCGAGAACCTGGCCGACCGGCCCGCCCGCGAGCGATTCCGGAAGCTTGCGGAAGTGCTGCCCGACGCGCTGCGGATCCCCCAGCGGATCACGGCCTCCGCGGCCGAAGCGCAGGCATTCTACGAAGACGCGCTCGCGGCCGGTCACGAAGGCGTGATGGCGAAATCGCTGGACGCGCCCTACGAGGCCGGCAACCGCGGCGCGAGCTGGCTCAAGATCAAGCGCGTGCACACGCTGGACCTCGTGGTGATTGCCGCGGAATGGGGACACGGACGGCGCAGCGGCAAGCTGTCCAACCTGCACCTCGGCGCGCTCGATACCGCGACCGGCGAGTACGTCATGCTCGGCAAGACGTTCAAGGGGCTCACCGACGCGATGCTGGCGTGGCAGACGCGGGAGCTGCTCGCGCGGGAGACGCATCGCGACGGCATCACGGTACACGTGCGGCCGGAGCTCGTCGTGGAGATCGCCTTCAGCGACCTGCAGGCGAGCGCACGCTATCCCGGGGGCCTTGCGCTGCGACTCGCACGCGTCAAGCGGTATCGCGAGGACAAGTCCGCCGGGCAGGCGGACACCATGGAGGCCGTGCGACGCATCCACGCGTCGCAGTCCGTCATCCCGTGACGGGCGGGCTCAGTTTGACCTCGGGCCCGGATTCGAAGTCGAGTCCCAGCAGCATCCGGAACCGTTCGATCGTGAGTGCGGTCGAGTCCTTCGTCCGCAGGTACCAGCGGCCTTCGTGCAGGTTGGCGCGCTCGGCGTCGGTGGCGTCGCCGTCCGGAAGGCTCACGGTGTATTCGACGACGGCCGTGCCGTCCTCGCCGAACGTGACCTTCGTGACGCGGATGCCGGTCTGGCGCAGCGCTTCGTAAGGCTCGGGCATGACGTCCCGCATCATGTGGTTCATGCCGGCGAAGACCTGCGGCCCCGTCATGTCCTCGCGCTCGCCCTTCGGGATGCCGGTGAAGAAGGCCTTCACGAGGGGAATGACGTTGGCGTTCTTGCTATCGGCGGCTTCCAGGAACATCGGCAGGAGCCCGTCCTTCAGCGCGGAAAGATCGCGCGGATCGAGATAGGCCGCTGCCGCCGTGAAATTGGAACGCGAGTACGCGTGCCAGTAGTTCTCCATGAGCGCGGTGACTTCGGGCTGCGACGCGCGGGCCGCGCCGGCGGCGACGAGGACGGTCAGCGCAAGCAAGCGCCGCATGTGTATCCTGGCTACTGCTGCTTCACCTTGTAGTCCGCCGGCACCTGGAACAGGTCATCCGGCAGCGGGCCGACCTCGACCGAGTCGGTCGTGGTCGTCGTCTGCATGCCGCCGACCTTGGCCATGAGTCCGCCCATCGCGCCTCCGCCTTCCGGCTTGATGTTCATCACCGTCTCATAGGGGATGCCGCCGGTCTTGGCGAACTCCGTGTACATCTGCGCCATCGCCTTCGCCTGGCCGGGCGCGCCCTGGGCCGCGCGCGGGTCGCTGAAGATCCAGCCTTTCTCTGCGGCACCTTGGTAGAAGGCGGAGTAGTCCGCGCTGCCGGGCGCGCCTTTCGCGATCCAGGAAGTGCCGGTCAGGCGCATGGTCATCTGCATGCCCGCGACGGTCGCCGGCACGACGATCTCGATGTCGTATCCATCCGTATTCTGGCCGGCGACGGTCTTGGTCTGGCCGTTCGGTTTCATCGAGGCCTGCACGCCGTCGGGAGATATGGTGCTCGAGAGCTGCGACGCGAAGGCAGCCATGTCCCAGGCCTGCGCCTCCTTGTCCTCGACGTCCAGGATGTACATCTTCTGCGCGTCGACGTCGAAGATCGTCGAGATGTTCTTCTTCCCCGCCGTCGCGTCGGAGCGCATCTTGAGGCCCTTGATGTACGTCGTGCTCGTCGTGCTGCCGGAGATTCCGATCCCCTTGCCCGTGGCCGTGCCCTTGATGGTGACGTCCGCGTGGGCGGTGAATGCGATGGCGACGGAGGCGCAGGCGGCGGGCAACATGCGGGTCATGGGGGAACTCCGGGTGGGAATCGCCGGCATATTACACCCGCCCGCCGCCTACTTCGGTCTCGGGCCCTCGTCTCTTTCGCCTTCGACGGGGAGTTTCCCCGCGCGGTAGTCCCTGACGGCCTCGACCAGGACCAGGGCTGCGTCGCGGACTTCGCGCTGGATCGCCCGGTCCGAATCCAGGGCCGCATGGCTCGTGGCGTAGGGTTCGTAGTAGCCGATGTAGCGATCCATCGTCGCCGCGTAGTGTGCCGGCGCGAGGTGCATGTCCTGGAGCCAGTCGCACAGCGAGCGGCGCAGGGTCTCGGCGCCCACCGTGTCGCCGTGCACGACGACTGCGAACCGGCGTCCCGCGAGATGCCGCGGGTACGGCCAGCCGGCGAGCTCGAGCGCCTTGGCCTTGGCCGGGTCCTTGAGGGAGGTCGTTGTCGGGTCGGGATTACCACCGTCGGCGCAGACGAGCCGGTCGATCATAAGCTTCAGCACGCTCGGCGCCTGGTACCAGTAGACGGGCGTCACGATCATCACGCCGTGCGCGGCGACCCAGCGCGGATAGATCTCGTTCATCCAGTCGTTCACCTGCCCGAGCGCGTGGTTCGGATAGCAGGAGCAGGGCCAGTGGCACAGCGGCATCGCGGTCGAGACGCAGGCCTTGCAGGGCAGGATCTGGCGGCCGTACTCGGCGGTGAGCACGCTGAGGTCGAGGAAGTCGCATTCGAAGCGCGCGTGCCGGCCGATCTCGCGCTCGGCGATCTTCGCGAGGCGGAATGACTTGGACATCTCGCCGGGGCAGGTCTGGTCGTGCCGTGCAGCGCCGTTGATCAGCAGGATGCGGCTGGGACCCTTGCGGCTCTTCTGCCGTCGCTCGGCCGCGCGAACCGCGTTGCGCGCCTCGAGCCATTCCACAGGCAGCTGGTAGTCCGGGTCCTTGAAGCCCGCGCCGGCGCGTCGGCGAACCGGGCTCTTGCGATACTCGGCGTACGCCTCCCAGGCAACGTCGACGATGCGCGTGACGTCGGCATCGCGCGCGAGGAAGGCGGGGTCGTAGAACCGCCCGCGCAGCCGGCGCTCAAATTCCTGCCTGCTGAGCTGGACGCTCGGCTGGCCTTTACGGGGTTCGGTCGGCTTGCGGGAGCGTCCTGGCATGTCGCGCCGCCGCGCGGGCGATCACTTGCCCGCGCGCTTGCGGATGTCGGCAGGCCCGGGCGCCGTGTCGCCGGTCGGCGTACTGGGTTCACTGGATGGGATGGAAACGTCGGCCGACGGCACGGGCCCGGTTCGCGGCGCGTGCTCCTGCGAGGACGCGCTCAATGCCAGGTAAGCGATCGCGGCGAGATCGACGTCGCGGAGGATGTCTATGCCACGAAGCTTCATGATTCAAGTCTAGCTTCGGCCTCACGGCCGGATGATTCGTGGTTGTGCCATCCGCATGTAGGAGTGCGCCGATTCAATATGGCAGCCGAACAGGCGAAAGTGCGCTTGAAACCCTAGGAGAAGCGTAATGGGCAAGGAAGCTGAAATCGCCGCCAAGTTCTGGAAGGCCCTGCGGTCGGACCGCACGATCATGCTGGGGCTCGCCGGCGCGGAGGAAGGCCACGCGCAACCGATGACTGCGCTGCTGGATGGCGATGGGGACGCCGGCCCGATCTGGATCTTCAGTGCGAAGGACGTCGATCTCGTGAGGGCGCTGGGCAAAGGAAAACCGGCCGCGGCGCAGTTTGTCGCCAAGGACCATGGCCTGTTCGCGACATTCGACGGGACACTGACGCCGGACAACGATCCCGCGGTCATCGACCGCCTGTGGAACCGCTTCGTGGCCGCCTGGTATGAAGGCGGCAAGAGCGATCCGCAGCTGCAGCTGCTGCGCCTCGATCCCGGCCACGCGCAGGTATGGCTCAACGAGAACAGCCTTGCTGCGGGTATCAAGCTGATCCTGGGGAAGAATCCCAGGAAGGAGTACGCGGACAAGGTCGCAGAGGTGAAGCTCGCGGGCTAGGATGACCGCGTTGTCGCCGCGGCAGGGAGCTCATGGAATCCCGTTCGGTCCTCGTCACCGGCGCGAACCGCGGCCTCGGCCTCGAGTTCGTGCGCCAGTACGCGCAGGCAGGCTGGAAAACGTATGCCGCCTGCCGGTTGCCGAAATCGGCGAAGGAACTGAAGGCGCTGCAGGACCAGCAGTCAGACCGGATCACGATTCTTTCCCTCGACGTGACGGATGCGGCAAGCGTCCGGACGGCGGCGGAGAAGCTTCGCGGTGATCCGGTCGACCTGCTGTTGAACAACGCCGGCGTCGGCAGTCCTCCGGCCCAGAAACTCGGCAGCCTCGACTACGCGGCGTGGACGCAGGTGCTCGAAGTCAACGTGCTTGGCCCCGCGCGCATGATCGAGGCCTTCGTCGAGAACGTTGCGAAGGGCCGCGACAAGCGCATCGTCACGGTCACGAGCCGCATGGGGTCTATCGCGGACAACTCGTCCGGCGGTTCGTACGCCTATCGAAGCTCGAAGGCGGGCGTCAACGCCGCGATGAAGAGCTTCTCGATCGACCTCGCGCCGCGCGGCATCACCTGCGTCGTGGTCCATCCGGGCTGGGTGCGCACGGACATGGGCGGGGCAGGCGGAAAGCTGGCGCCGGCCGAGAGCGTGAAATCGCTGCGCGCCCTGATCGACGGGCTTTCGCTCACGCATTCAGGGAAGTTCTTCAACGTCGATGGCGAAGTACTGCCCTGGTGAGCCAGCCCGTGGCGATGGACGAGGAAGCTAGCTAGGGCGCGGCCGCCAGCACGACCATGAGCGTCTCGGTGCTGACGGGCTTCACGAGGTGCATGTCGAAGCCCGCCTCGAGCGACTTCATCCGGTCGTCGTCGCCGCCGAGGCCGGTCACCGCCACCAGCACCATGCCCTTGCCCCAGGATTCGCCACGGATTCGGCGACAGGCTTCGTAGCCGTGCAGTTTCGGCAGGTCGAGGTCCAGCAGCACGATGTCGGGCTTGAATTCTTTCGCGACGCTGATCGCCTCGAATCCGTCGAATGCCGTGGCCGTTTCGTGACCGATCATGGCGAGGAGCATCGAGACGGATGCGACGCCGTCGGTGTTGTCGTCCACCACCAGGATGCGGCGCCGCGCCGACGTCCTTTCCACCTTGTCCGGCGACGAACCCGTGCCGGCTATCGCGTTGAGGAGAATCGGCATGTTCACTTCGCGCATCGGTTTGAGGATGCGCGAGTTCAGGCTGTCGGACTGTCGCCGGAACACCTACACGCCTGTCAGACGATGTCGAGGGCCCTTCGGTTGTCGATGACGTAGGCCCGCGTAATGTCACCGATCTTGCGCGTGCCGGCCTGGCGCATCGTCAAGGCGAGTTCCGCCCGCAGGATGTCCAGCACGCGCTCGACGCCCGCCTGCCCGAACGATGCGAGGCCCCAGATGTAAGGCCGGCCGATGCCCACCGCGCTCGCGCCCAGCGCAAGCGCCTTGAAGATGTCCGAGCCGCGGCGGATGCCGCCGTCGACGATGAGCGGCACGCGCCCTTTCACCTCGGCGGCCACTTCCGCGAGGCTGTCGATCGCAGGCCGCCCACTGTCCTCGGCGCGCCCGCCGTGGTTAGAAACGACGATGCCATCCACGCCGCGCGCAACCGCGAGTTGCGCGTCTTCGCGGGTCACGAGCCCTTTTACCACCAGTGCGCGCGGCCAGATGTCGCGCAGGCGCGCAAGATAGTCCCAGCTCATGTCAGGCGGCGTGAGGTCGCCGACCGCGGAGATGTCGAGGCGGTCGAACATCGGCTTTTCGGCGATGAATCCGGTGAGCCGCGTGCGGCTCGTCGAGTGGCAGGCCGAGCAATCGCGCGCATCCTTGGGAATCGAGCGCGCGAGCGTCAGGCGATTGGAGCCGCCCTGGAGATCCACGGTCAACACGAGCACGGGGCAGCCGGCGGCACGGGCGCGGGCGACCAGGGCTTCGGTGACCGGCCACTGGTCGGTCGGGTAGAGCTGGTACCAGACCGGCTCGCCGCGGGCGGTGGAAACGTCCTCGACGCCGGTCGAAGAAACCGTGGAAAGGATTTGCAGGTGCCTGCGGGATTGGGCGGCCCTGGCGGTCGCGGTCTCGCCGTCCGGATGGAAAGCCTTCTGGCTGCCGACCGGGTCGAGCACGATCGGCGTGTCCCAGGTCCGGCCGAAGAGCTCCACCGACATGTCGATCTTGCGGGTATCGACGAGGCGCCGCACGCGCAGGCTGTAGTTCGAGAAGCCGGCCGTGTTGGCATGGAGCGTTGCATCGCCGTCGACGCCTGTCGCGAGGTAGCCCCAGTGCGCGGGCGGCAGTTTCGAGCGCGCCAGCCGCTCGAAGTCGAACACGTCGGCGCCCATGCCGGGCGCGGTGATGAGCGGGTCCGCATCCTCGCCGAAGGCGCGAAACGCGGGCGCGAGGCCGGCCAGTGCCGGCGCTGCCACGAGGGACTTCAACAGGCGCCTGCGCGAGTTGCTCACGATTCGTACACCCACTTGCCGCCGACCATCGTGCGCTCGATGGGGATCGTGACGAGCGACGAGGGGTCGTCGGTGAGCGGATCACGTCCGAGCACGACGAGGTCGGCGAGCTTGCCGGGTTCGAGCGAGCCCTTCTGGTGCTCCTCAAATGACGCGTAGGCGCCGTTCAGCGTGCAGACGCGAAGCGCCTCCTCGACCGTGATCTTCTGGCGCGCTCCCCAGGTCTTTCCGGTGATGTCCGTGCGCGTCACCATGGATTGCAACGCCATCATCGGCTCGAAGGGGCCGGGCGGGTAATCCGAGGCCATCGTCGGCCGGATCCCGGCGTCGATGAAGCTGCGGAGCGCGAACATCGACTCGAGGCGCTCCTCGCCGTATTCCTGCATCTTCTCCCCGTGGAAATACACGTAGGTCGAGAACGGCGTCGGGATCACGCCGAGCGCCTTCATCCGCCGCACGAGGTCGTCGTTGACCACGGTGCAATGCTCGATGCGGTAGCGTGGGTCGCGGCGCGGCTGCTCGCGCTGCAGCCGCTCGTAGAGGTCGAGCACCATGCCGATGCCGACATCGCCGTTCGCGTGGATGCCGACCTGCCAGCCGGCGTCGTGCGCCTTGTGCGCGTGCGAGTAGAGCTCGTCCGCGCCGGCGACGATCATGCCGTAATCGTCCGGCCGCCCGACGTAGGGCTGCGACATCCGCGCGGTGCGTTCGGAGATGGAGCCGTCGCAGGTTGCCTTCATGCCGCCGACCCGGATCCATTCGTCGCCGAAGCCGGTGCGAACGCCGGAGGCGGTCATGCGGTCGAGGTGCGCGTAGCCGATCATGCAGTAGATTCGCGTGGAGAGCTCGCCCGCCTCGCGCGCGTCCTGGTAGGCGCGCAGGTCGTCCGGAGTTCCGTAGGCATCGGTCGAGGAGGTGACTCCCGCCTTCGCGAACATCTGCGAGATGAGCCTGATCGCCGCGCGGTCCTCGTCACGGCTCGTCGTGCCGAAGGCCGGGATCGAGTTCTCGTAGATCTCTGCCGCGCGTTCGAGCAGGCGCCCGGTGAGCTTGCCGGATTCGGGGTCGCGGACGAACCGGCCACCCTCGGGATCCGGCGTCTTCTCGGTGATGCCCGCCTTCGCGAGGGCGAGCGAGTTCACGTAGCCCGTGTGGCCGCCGCGGTGCGCGATGTACACGGGATGGTCCGGCGCGGCGGCGTCGAGGTCCTCGCGGTTGATGAAGCGCTTTTCGGCGGTCTTGGTGTCGTCGTACTTGAAGCCGGCGACCCATTCGCCCGGCCGCGTCTTCGCGGCGCGCTCGCGTACGGCGTCCTGGATCGCGGCGATGGAGCGCAGGTCGCAGTCGATGAAGCGCAGGTGCCGGCGGCCGGAATAGGCGGGGTGGCAGTGGCCGTCGATGAAACCGGGGACGACCGTATTGCCGGCGAGGTCCACTTTTTTGGTATTCACGCCGGCAAAGTCGAGGATGTCGATTTCGGAGCCGACGGCGAGGATGCGTTCCCCGGCGATTGCGATCGCCTCGGCCCGCGGTTGGTTGGCATCCATCGTCAGGATGTTGCCGTTGTGCAGGATCAGCTCCGGCCGTTGCCGCAGGATGGCGGCGAGCGTCGGGTTTGCGAGGGCGGAAAGCGATGCGAGACCGCTCGCGCTCTTCAGCAGGCCCCTGCGGGTCAGGGTCATGTCGCGGTGCTCCTGAATGTGCGGGACCCGCGCCATCCTGCGCGGGACCCGCTCCCTGAAACGCGTTCGATCCCTACTGGGCCGCTTCCTTGAGCTCGACGACGACCGCTTGCAGGGGCGTCGTGCCCACGTTCTCGGTCTTGTGCGTGACGGCCGGCTGCCAGCGCGTGCCGCCTTTCTTGATCTCCACGTCCGCGCTCTTGCCGTCTTCGCCCGTCATGCGAACCTTGGCGTCCCCGAGCGCATAGACCACGTGGTCCGGATGCGAGTGCATCTCGTGCGTCGTCCCGGGCGCATAGTTCACCTCGAGGACCCGCACGCGCTCGTTCTCGAAAATGACCTTGTCGTCCGCAGCGGCAGAAAAGGCCGCACACAGCATCACACCCGCGGCGCCCGCCGCGAGGATTCTCGCTTGCTTCACTCGTTTCTCCCCTGCCGGAAAGCCCGGCAGCGCAATGTAAACCTGTTCAGGCCGGGAGAGGTGGGAATCTGCGGGAAATCGATCCGGACTACTGGTTGCGCCGCTGGACGTCTTCCATGAGTTGCGCGTTCCGCTCCTGGTAATAGCGGAACATCTTCGCGAACGCAGGTTCGGAGCCCGCGAAGTAGCCGATCTGGCGCACATTGACCTGGCCGCCTTCCTCGTACATCTGCCGCACGACCCACGCCGGGTGGGCCGGGTGGTCCTTGGTCGTGAACACCCAGAACGTGCGCGTGCGCATGTCCGAGAATACGATGACGTCCTCGTCCTTCAGGATCTCGGCCGTGGCGCCGTAATTCTGCCGGACCAGTTCGGCGTAACTGGCCCATTGCTCGACGGTGATCTGGGGCGCCGGGTAAGGCTGGAAATCCTGCGCTCCCGCGGCCACGCCGAAGCCCGCCACGAGGGCGGATGCCGCACGCGCAAGCGTCTTGGGGATTGAGGTCTTCATCGGCCCGCGGATTATCTGCCGGGACTTTCCGCCGCGGCAAGAATGGCCTGCAATGTCCGTTCCATGTCCGCCTGCGTGGTTGCCCAGGCGCTCACGCTGACCCGCATGGCTTCGCGCCCCCGCCAGCGCGTGCCGCCGCACCAGCACTCGCCGGCTTCCTGGAGCCGCCCGATCGTCGCCCTGGTCCGGGAGTCGCTGCCGAACGCGACCACCACCTGGTTCAGGACGACCTCGTTCAGGATCTCGACGCCCGCGCGCTGCAGTTCCGCGCCGAGCCACGCGGCCTGGTCGCAATTGCGGTCGACGAGCCCGGCGAGCCCGCGCCGGCCGAGCGACTGGAGCGCGGCCCAGACGTCGAAGCCGCGCGCGCGGCGCGAGCCGTCAGTCGTGAAGTCGATAGGATCCTTGCTGCCGATCATGAGGTAGTCTCCGCTGATCGACATGGCGGCCCGCAGCGCGTCCGGGTCGCGCACGAAGGCGACGCCGCAGTCGTAGGGCACGTTGAGCCACTTGTGCGCGTCGGTCGCCCAGGAATCGGCGTCTGCGAACCCGGCCATCAGCGGCCGGCGCCGGTCCGAGGCAGCGGCCCAGAGACCGAAGGCCCCGTCGACGTGCACCCAGGCGCCGCCGGCACGTGCCCACTGCACGACCTCCGGCGCCGGGTCGAACGCGCCGGAGTTGACGTTGCCGGCCTGGATGCAGGCGATCGTCGGGCCGGTGATGCGCGGCAGCCGGTCCGTCCGCAGGCGCCCCTCTGCGTCCGCCGGCACGCGCTGGATGTGCGCGCGGCCGAACCCGAGGAGGGGGAGGATCTTGAAGATCGTGCCGTGTGCTTCCTCGCCGACGACGAGCGCCACTTCCGGAGAGCCGCGCAGGCCCTGCTCCTCGACGTTCCAGCCGGCCCGGCGCAGCACCGCGTGCCGCGCCGCGGCGAGGCCCGCGAAGTTCGCCGCCGTCGCCCCGAGCACGAGCGCGCCGGCGGATTCCGCCGGCAGGCCAAAAACGCCCCGCAGCCAGCGCAGCGACGTCTCGCCGAAGAGCCATGCGGCCGGTGAGCTGACGTAGCTGAAGCTGTTCTGGTCCCAGGCGCTCGCAAGGACGTGGGCTGCGAGCGTCGCGGGCAGCGAGCCGCCGGTGACGAAGCCGAAATAGCGGCCGCCTGCCGAAGCGACGGTCGCGGGCGTCCCGTACTCGTCGAGGAATGCGAGCACCTCGGCGTCTTTCGCCGGCGCATCCGGCATCTCGCCCGCAAGCACGCCGCGCAAACGGTCCACGTCCGCCTCCTGCGGGAAGACGGGCCGGCGGTCGAGCGACTCCAGGTAGTTCGCGCCGCGACGGGCGGCGTCGGCGAGGAGCGTGCGCGTCGAGTCCGTCATGCGTCGCGCCCGATCTCCTGTTTGCGCCGCGCGACGTAGTCGTTGAGCGCCTCCTCGACCGCCGGGTCCATCGGCGGGCGCTGGTACTCGGCGAGCAGCTGCTTCCACAGCGCGTTTGCGCGCCGGGTCGTGTCAATGCTGCCGGACTCCTGCCAGGCCTCGAAGTTCTGGCGGTTCGACAGCATCGGGATGTAGAAGGCGGTCTCGTAGCGGGAGAGCGTGTGCGCCGTGCCGAAGTGGTGCCCGCCGGGATCGACGGCGGCGATCGCATCGAGCGCGAGCTCGTCGTCGTTGACTTCGATGGGGCGCAGGACTTCCGCCATCATCTGCAGCATCTCGGCGTCGACGATCAGCTTCTCGAACGACGCGGTGAGCCCGCCCTCCAGCCAGCCCGCGGCATGGTAGACGAGGTTGGCGCCGCCCATGATGGCGCCCCACAGCGACATCTCGCTCTCGTAGGCCGACTGCGCGTCGACGCAATTGGAGGTCGTCGTGTTGCTGGAGCGCAGAGGCAGCCCCAGCCGGCGCGCGATCTGGCCGCTCGCGAATGCGGACTTGGTGTACTCGGGCGTGCCGAGCGCCGGCGCGCCGCTCATCATGTCGACGTTCGAGGCGAACGAACCGTAGATGACCTTCGCACCCGGGCGCACGGCCTGCGCGAGCGTCGTCACGGCGAGCACCTCGGCGGTCTGCTGCACCAGCGTGCCGGCGAGCGTCGCCGGGCTCATGGAGCCCGACAGCGTGAAGGGCGTGACGCAAATGACCTGGCCGGCGGAGGCGAGCTCGACCACGGCCTCGGTCATCGGGATGTCGAGCTGCATCGGCGAGTTGGTATTGACGATCGCCATGACGGCCGCCTCGCGCGTCAGTTCCTCGCGCGTGATGCCGTGCGCGATGCAGGTCATCTCGATGCAGTCGACCGTGCGCACGCGGCCGAGCGCATAGGCCTGGCAGTTCTTGTCGAGCAGCGTCATCTGCGCGAGGTACAAGTCGAGGTGCCGGGTCTCCGGCGGAAGGTCCATGGCCTCGAACGGGCCCCCGGACTCCTGGTGGAGGATGTTGAGGCTCTGCACGAGGCGCAGGAAATCGCAGACTTCCGCCTGCGTTCCGGGGCGCCGCCCCTTGTCGAGGTCGTTGCAGAAGGCCGGCCCGCCGACCGACGTGAAGACCAGGTTCCTGCCGCCGATGCGGAGGTCGCGCTCGCGGTTGCGCGCGCGCAGCGTAAACTCCCCCGGTGCGAGGGCGAGCTTTTCGCGCACCAGGCCGCGATCGAGGCGCATCGTCCCGACGTCGTCGATCGGTTGCGCGCCGGCGGCCCTCAGCGTTTCGCGGCTGCCGGGCTCGAGGAAGCGCATGCCGCGGGTCTCGAGCACGGTGAGCGCGCCGTCGATGATCGTGTCGACCTGGTCGGCGCTGAGGATCTCGATGGGCGCATAGGGATTGGCGATCCGCGAGAACGGCAACTGCCGGATCTTTCCAACCACTCGTTTTTCACGGCCACCGCGACGCAGCATGCTACTGGAACGGCGCTGCAAGGCTCTCGCCGCAACCACGGAAGCTGCGGTCGTTCAGCGTGACCGTCACCGTGGCCGGGAACGGCTTGCCGCTCATGGTGTCCTCGCAGCGGACGGGCACGACCTCGACGCGCAGGTCGTTGGCTTCCGCTGTCGCATGGAACGTGCGCGTCCCGGTCTTGGCGTCGAGCTCGGCGCGCGCCGCCGGCGTCACGGCAGAGCCCTTGCCGTAGTCGTAGGTGAAACGCATCTCCGATCCCATGCGGATCTCCAGCTGCCAGCCGGGTTCCTGGCCGATCGCGCGGAAGTCGCGGTCGCGGGCGAGCTCGAAGAAGACGCCATCCCGGGGCGCTAGCGCGCGGTTTCGGTCCAGCTCGATGAGCGATCCGCCGAGCGCGGCCCAGGGCCGCCCATCGCACCGGACTTCCAGGACCTGCATCTGGGATTTTCCCGCCAGCGGTTTGAGGCTGCCCGGCGCGAGCTTGAATCGCTCCGCCAGGAAATCGTCCGGGACCACGCGGTTCGGGACATAGTCCGGATCGCCGCATCGCGACCCCGGTGCGATGGAGGAGTTCGCAGTCAAACGCAGGCTCTCGCCGTAGTGCGATTTCGCCTGCCCGTCGCTCATCGCACTGACGCCCGGGTTGTGGTGCCCCACGACGGTCCAGATGCCGATGAGCGAAGACGTCGCCGCCGCAGGCGCCGGGCGAATGCCCTGCGCGGGCGGGGCAGCGGATGCCGGCCCGGCCACGAAGCGCAACGGCTTCTCGCGGCCCGCGGAATGGACGCGAAGCTGGCTGGCATCGGCTTCGAATCGCACGGCGTCGCGCAGCGCCTTGAGGTAGTCCTCTTCCTGCCGCATCACCGCCTCGGGACAGGCCTTGCGCGTGGTCGCGAGCCCGCTGAACTTGATGCCATCGTCGGCGACGATCACGATTCCGTTGAAGCGATTGCAGGATCCGTTGCCGCTTGCACGGCCTTCCGTGGGGAACTCGAGCGTCGGCGGCGTGCCGGCCTGGAGCTTGCCGTTGCCGAGGCTCTCGAGTCGCCAGGCGGTTCCGAGCAGGGTTGTCGCCACGGGTGCTGCCGGCGCCGCGGTCGTGGCGGCTGCCGTGGATTGCACAGCGGCGGCAGGCGCGGCGCTTGCGACGTCGTCCGGTGCGACTTGCGCTGCCGGTTCGAACAGGATCTCGAGGGGCTCGCCGGGGCCGTTGACGCGTACCCGGAACGCGTGCTCGCTCAGCGCCAGGATGTCGGTGGGGTAGTCGCGGCCCTCCTCGGTGATCGTGAGGCGGCCATCCTCCGAGCGCCATTGCCCGAAAGCCGGAGTCGAGTTCGGCGAAGCCATGACGAGGGTTCCGTCCGACAGGAACACGCGAAGCGCACCCGGCTCGACCTGCTTCGACTCGGCGACGGCCCAGACGCGATTGACGAAGGACGCGGCTTCCGTCGCGCGCGGACGCACCGGCGCGTCAGCGGGTGCGGTATCCGCCGGTGCAGGCGCGGGCTGCGGCGCTTCGGACCGCTCGCAGCCCGCAAGGGCCACCGAAGCCAAGGCGAAAATCGCGAGAATTCGAAAGTCCATGTCGACTCCCAGGCAGTGTCGGCAAGGGCTAATCTACTCCTGTCCAGCCGCGGCGCCAGTTCGCGAGGCGCCGGTCGAGCACGGGCGTCAGCTTGTCGAAGCTCGACCAGCTGTCGGCGACGTGGTAGTCGGACGGCAGCCCCTTTGCGAGGTACTCGCGGTAATCCGCGAAAAACGTCGCGCCTTCCTGCTGGAAATAGGCCCGGGCGAAGGCGTTGCCCTCGGCGTTCAGGTCTTCGGGCGTGAACTTGCCGTCGCAGACGACCAGGAAGTACGTGCCCGGCGTCAGCTTGCGCGCGCGCAGGTGTTCGAGCTCGTCGGGCGAGTCGACCTGGTGGTGGTCGCCGCCGAGTCCGGTGAAGAGTGCCCACGCGAGAAACAGGCCGGAGTGCGTTGCGGCTGCTTCCGGGGGCAGGTCGTGCGGGAAATCGTCTCCGTGGTGCCAGGTGGCGTCGTCGTAGATCATGCGCCCGTCAGTCTGGATCCGGGCCGTCGATGTCGATGCCGCCCTTGCCGAGCTTCTTTCGTGCGGCGGCAGCCATCTTCTCGTACTTGCGGCGGAACGCCTCGAGCTCGTCCTCGTCCAGCTCTTCCAGGTCCATCAGGGCATTGTGGCCGTGGCTGACGCGGATCAGCTCGTCGAGCTTGACCTGGATCGCGGCGGTGTCGCGGTTCTGCGTGTTCTGGATCAGGAATACCATCAGGAACGTGACGATGGTCGTGAACGTGTTGATGGTGAGTTGCCAGGCTTCGTTGAAGCCGAAGAGCGGCCCGGTGATCGCCCACAGGACGACGATGGCGCCGGCGAGCGCGCAGGTGACCGGCCGGCCGGCGAACTGTGACGTCTTCTTGGCGAAGCGGGTGAACCAGGATGTCTTGTGCATCGGAAAGTCTCCGCGGTCCTCGATGCAGGCATTCTAGTCCGGCGCGCGGACGGGTTCGCAGCTCACCACCGTCCTGACCGAACTGGCGATGAAGCATTCGTCGTGCGCGGCGTGGTGCAGGGCCTCTTCTTCCGCGGCCGAGGGGCGCTTCTCCCCGCCGTAGCGGACGAGAGGATGCAGCGTCACCTGCGTCATCGCGAGCTTGCCGCCGGCATCCCGCGTCATCACGCCGACGGCCTCGTCGCGGTAGTCGTCGACGACGAAGCCCTGCCTTGCGGCGAGCGAGAGGAAAAACAGCATGTGGCAGCTCGACAGCGAGGCGACGAAGGCTTCCTCGGGATCCACCGCCGCCGCGACCGACATCGGCGGCGGCACGACCTGCGGGGACGCCGACGCGGGCACTTCGACGCCTCCGTCGAAGCGCCAGCGGTGGCCGCGGCTGTAGCGGCTGTCGGTAAACCGCGCGCCGGCGCGCGTCCACTCGATGACGGCGTGATAGCGGCTCATGCGGCGCTCACTGTGCCAGGGCCCGCTTGGCCCGCGACACGCCTCGCAGGCTGTTGAACCGGTTTGGGTACAGCTCGAGAGAACGGCGATAGGCTTCCAGCGCCTGCGCGGGTTGCCCCTGCGTCATCCACAAGTCCCCGAGCAGTTCGTGCGCCGGCAACGTAGGGGCCGGCGTGACGGCGTGCTTGGGCGTGGAAGACTCGAGCTTTGCGGCCTCCTGCATGCGCTCGATGGCCGCATCCGGCCTGCCTTGGAGCTGCTCCGACCACGCATCGACCTCGAGGCGAAGTACCCGGATGTTTCGCGCAAAGAGCTCTTCGCCCGTACGCGCGGCGTTCGCCTCCAGGACTTGAAGCCGCTGGCTGGCGGCACGTGCGTCTGCCGGCCGCCCGAGGCGGGCCGCGCCGAGGCCCTGTGCGTAGACGGCAATCGCTTCCGGCCAGGGGAACCGGTCCCAATCGAGACTCGCGGGCTGCCTTGCCGGCATCGAGGCAGCCGCATCCCAATCCTGGCGTTCGAGCGCATGACGGGCCCGCGTGGAAGCGATATGAAATGCCGTCTTGAAACTGGGCTCCAGCGCTTCCGTTGCGGTCAGGCGCTCGAGCTGGGCGCGCGCCTTGTCCTCGTCGCGCTGCTGAAGGTACGCGTACACCAGGTATTCGATGGCGTGCGGAAACTCGTCCCACACGAACTCGCCGTGATCACCCGCCGGGTGCTCCAGCGCCGCATCCGCCGCCAGCAGATTACCGCGGATGACGCCGTCCCAGTCGCCGAGGCGCGTATAAATGTGCGTTGGCATGTGCAGCGCGTGTGGATTGCGCGGGGCGGCCGTCTCGTACTTGCGAGTGATCTCGAGCAGCTCCCGCTCGCGTCCCGGCACATCGTTCGCATGAACCAGGTAGTGCATGGCGCCGGGGTGATCAGGATTGGATTCGTACACGCGGAGCAGAATCGCGGCTGATTCGTCGGCGTTCACTCGCGAGATCACGTTTGCCGGTACGGTCGCGAGGTGTGCGAGCGCGTAAAAGGCGGCCGCTTCGTCGTCATTCGGCAGCGCGCGATGGAGCTCCGCCGAGGCCTGCTCCCAGCGCCCGATGCGCTGCCAGTAGTCTTCGTCGTCAGGCTCGACGAAGAACGCCTGGGCAGTCTTGACGTACAGTCGTTCGCGCCCGGTCGGCGGGGCCAGCTGCAATGCCGTCTGCAGTTCGTTCCAGCCGCGCCGGCGCGCATCGGTTCCGGGTCGCGTGGGCCAAAGCGGCTGGAACAGCGTCATGGCAATGCCCCAGTGCGCCATTGCGCAATCCGGGTCGAGCGTGGCAGCCCGCTGGAACGACTCGCGTGCCTGCGGGTACGTCATGTGGTGCAGGAGCGCGAGGCCGCGCGCGAACGACTGTTGCGCCGGCGCCGTGCAACTCGTAGGAAAGTGCACGGTGCCGAGCGCTCCGCCCTCGACATGCCCGGAGTGCGCCCAGGCCAGGCTGGCTGCCGTCAGGCCGAAAACGCCTGCGGCTGCCAGCACGGCGCACATCAATGTGTCGCGTCCTTCTCGCCGTAAGGCGCCGCGCCGGCGATCGCGGCGACGATCGAGAACACGAGCTGGTAGATGGCGACGGTGAACCAGAGGCTCTCGCTGTAGAAGCCGAGCGGGATGAACTGCGCGGGGCCGGTGAGCGAGTAGGCGACCCAGGCGACGACGCCCGCCCAGGTGGCGGTCTTCACGCCGGGACCGAGGCGCGGGCGCAGCAGCACGTAGACATACATCGTCAGGAAGCCGCGGCCGGCCTCGAACACGACGAACCAGACCATGGACCAGCCGGCGTGCTGCGGCGCCGTGGTGCCGAGAGCCGCGTAGATTGCTTCCCACTGGTCGTTGACGACCTTCTGGTGCAGGAAGCCGTCACTCAGGAAGCAGATCACGGTGACGATCAGCGCGCCGAGGACGAACTTACCCCAATTGACGTTGCTCATACTGGCTCCCCCTCCGGGCCGGCGGGCCCGGCTCCCGCGCATCTTACGCCGGAGCGCCTCAGCCGGTACTGCCGGACAGCAACCGGCCGATCGCGGGCAGCGCGCCGCGGTGCTCGGGCTTCATGAGTACGGATCGCAGCGCCGTCACGGTGCCGCCGGTCCCCCAGGGGTCGGCGAAGAACGCTGCGGGCAGCTCGGCGAGCGCGAGGTGCAGTCCTGCCGATTCGGCCCTCGTGAATACTTCCCGCGCGCGGGCGGACGATTCGGCGACCGCTTTCGCGCGCACGGCCCAGACGACGATGTCGAGCTCGGGTGGGATGCCGGGGATGAAGCGAGCATCCTTTCCGAGGTTTTCGTGAAACGCGAGCGCCGCGGCCCGGCAATCCTGGAGCCGGCGTGCAAACTCGCCGCCGTGCTCGAGCGGGAACAGTTTCTGCGTTGCCCACAGCGCGACCGCGGCCGCGCCCGGACGCGAGCACTCGAGGCTGATCTCGCCGAGGTGCAGCTCCTTCGAGCTGAAATAGGTGTAGGGCGAGTCATGGCGGTAGTGGCTGCCGACTCCCGGGTCGCGGAACAGCACGCAGCCGCAGCCGTAAGGCTGGAGCCCGTGCTTGTGCGGGTCGATCACGATCGAATCGACGCCGGCGATGACGTCGAACGCTGCGCGCGCCGGCGGCGCGAGGTTGTCGGCGAGCACGTAGTAGCCGCCGTAGGCGCAGTCGGCGTGCACGCGAAAGCCGTGGCGCGCGCCGAGCGCGAGGATCCCGGGCAGCGGGTCCACGGAGCCGGTCGCTGTCGTGCCGAGCGTCGCGACGACGGTCCCGACGCCGCCCGCCTTCACGCGCCGCTCGAGCGCGGCGATGTCCATGCGGCCCTCGTCGTCGGTGGGCACGCTCTCGAACGGCAGCTTCAGCACGGCGCTGATCCGGCTGTGCGTGTAGTGCGCCTGCGCGGAAGCGAGGACGGCCGCGCCGGGCTTCAATTCGCCCGCAATCCACAGCGCCTCGAGGTTTGCCATCGTGCCGCCGCTCGTGAGGTGGCCGAGATGTGTGTCCCAGCCGAACATGCGCGCGATCCCGGCGACGGCTTCCTTTTCCATCGCGGAGCTGGCGCGGCCGCCGTCGAGCGCGTGATTGTTCGGGTTGATCCACATCGCGAGGGCGTAGGCGAGCCGCGCCACCGCGTGCGGCGGTTTCAGCATCTGGCCCGCGTACTGCGGGTGGAAGTAGGGGTAGTTGTCGCGCAGCCGGTCGGCGACTTCGTTCAGGACCTGCCGCAACGCCGCGGGATCTTCCGGGGCCGTGTCGAGCGGCGGCAGGCTGGAAAAGCCCTCTTCGAGGCGCGCGAGCGCGTCGTGCAGGAGCAACAGGGAATCCGTGTCGAGGCGGCCGGCCATCGGGCCGTGATCCTACCGGCCTACGCCTGCGGCTGCACCAGGTTGATCAGGTTGCCGCAGGTGTCCTCGAACGAGACGGCCTTGACCGGTCCCATCTGCTTCGGCTCGCCGCGGAATTTCACGCCGCGGCCGGCAAGCCGCTTGAACTCGGCGTCGACGTCCTTCGAGATGAACGCGGTGGCCGGGATGCCGGCTTCGAACAGCGACTTCTGCCAGGCCCTGGCCGGGGGGAATGCCATGGGTTCAAGCACGACCTCTGCGCCCTCCACGCCATCGGGCGAGACCACCGTCAGCCAGCGATACTCGCCCATCGGGATGTCGGAGTGCTTCCGGAAGCCGAGAACTTCCGTGTAAAACGCGAGCGCCTTCGACTGCTCGTCGACGAGGATGCTCGTGAACTTGATCTGCATGGCGCCTCCTTTCCGTGGAGGCGACAGCTTAGCCAGTCGTGTGAGCCTTCGTATAGGACTCGCCGATGCGGTCGAGGATCCCGTTCCAGCCGCCCGAGTGCGCCTTGACCATCTCTTCGCTCGGCAAGCGCTCGTGCGTGATGACGACCTCGGTGGCGCGTCCCCTGGCGTTGAAGTCGACGGTCACGAGCGATCCGTGGTCGCCGGCGAACGGGGAATTCCAGGTGAACACGATGCGCCGCGGGCGCGTGATCTCCTGGTACGCACCCGTGTGCGGGACCGCGCCCTTGGGCGTGTGCATCACGATCTCGAACTCGCCGCCGACGCGTGGGTCGAGCGTCACGTCCGCGCGCTCGGTGTCGAAGGGGCGCATCCAGGCGGCGAGCTTGGCCGGATCGAGCCAGGCGTCGAACAATTCGGCGGCGGGCGCCGCGATCTCACGGCGGGCGATGGCGGTGGGGATCTGCGCGACTGCGTTCATTTCTGCTTCCTCTGCTTGGGTTTCCTGCCGGTGGCGAATTCGTCGAGCGCAGCGAGACTGTCGGTCCAGAAGCGCTGGTAGTGGGCGATCCAGGCCGCCGCCTCCGAGAGGGGAGCGGCGTTGAGCGAGAGCACGTGGTCGCGGCCGCGCACGTCGCGGCGTACGAGGCCCGCGTCCTCGAGCTTGCGCACGTGCTTGGAGACGGAATTGAGCGAAATCGGGAAGGCGCTCGCGAGCTCGGTGACGCGCGCGTCCGATTCGGCCAGGCGAGCGAGGATCGCGCGCCGCGTGGGGTCCGCAATTGCCCCCAGCACCCTGTCCATGCCTGGTTTTCTACATTCACCCATATGGGTGAATATAGTTCAGGACAGCACGCTTGGCAAGAGCCAGCTGGGATCAGGCGCCTTTCGCGTAGGCCTGCGACATGTAGTCGAGGACGCGGGTCCAGCCCTTGCGGTGGGCGTCGGCTTCTTCCTTGCTCGGCAGGTTCTCGTGCGTCAGGACGACTTCCGTCCCGCGATCGACTGGCTTGAAGTCGATCGTCACCACCGAATTGCGGCTTCCGGCCGCGGGCGAATTCCAGGTGAAGGCGAGCCGCTTCGGGCGGTGGATCATCTGGTAGGCGCCCGTGTGCGGGATTTCGCCTGACGGGGTCGCCATCAGGATCTCGAATTCTCCGCCGACGCGGGGATCCGTCGTGATGTTCGAGCGCTCCGTGTCACCGGGGCGCATCCAGTTCGCAAGCTTGTCCGGATCGAGCCAGGCGTCGAACAGCTCCGGTGGCGGCGCCGCGACCTCGCGGCGGACGGTCAGCGACGGAGCCTGGGAAGTCGCATTCATGTGTTTTCCTCCTGTGCGAATCTCTCCTTCCCGCAGTTCGTCACGGACGGCGACGCATCGTTCCCTAGGCGAGCGTTTTCTTGAACAACGCCAGCATCCGCTCCCAGGCTTTTTCCGCCTGGGCGGCGTTGTAGACGGCCGAGTCCGGCGGGCACCAGCCGTGCTTCGCGCCGGCGTAGACCTCGATCTCCGCCGGCAGCCCCGCCTTGGCGAAGGCATCGCGCAGGATGTCCTTGGCCTCTGGCTGCTTCTGGTCGTCGTTCTCGGCGATCGCGACCAGGAACTGCGCCTTCATCTTCGGTATGAGGAGATGCGGGCTGTCCGCCTGGTCGGTCGCAAGGCCGCCGCCGTGGAACGACGCGGCGGCGCCAATGCGGTCGGGCAGCACGGCCGCCGTCTCGAACACGATCGGGCCGCTCATGCAGTATCCGGTGGTGCCGGCCTTGCGCTTCGTATCGGTGGCCGCCTGCGCGTCGAGCCAGGCCACGAACGCCTGCGCATCGGTGCGCGCCGTCGCGGGGCTCAAGGTGCTGCGCAAGGCGGTCAGCTTCTTGCGAGTCTCTGGGTCGTTGAAGTCCGGGTTAGGAGGCGCCGTGGGCGCCTTCTGTGTGCGGTAGAACGGGTTGACGACCAGCACCGTGTAGCCGGACTCGGCCAGCCGCCTGCCCATCTGCCGGAACGCGGGGCGAAGGCCAAAGATGTCGGGCCAGACCAGCACTGCCGCGTGCTTGCCGGATGCGGGATGCACGAAATACGCGTCCGTCGTTCCGTCCGGGGTCTTGATCTCGACTTCGGATTCCGTCGTTTCCGCGGCATTGGCCGCGCGCGGCAGCGCGAATGCGAGCCCAGCGCCCAGGGCGAGCGATCCGAGCTCCCTGCGGGAGAGCCCGCCCTGGCGCAGGTTGTGCTCGATCATGTCGGCGAATGCAAGGTCATCGCACATGGCACTTCTCCTGGGGCTAGCTCAACAGCTTGCTGATCTCGCCAAAGCCGGCGGCTTCGGCCGTGTATGTGAACGTGCCTGTTTCGCGCATCTCGCGCGCGCCCCGCAGGAAGGCGCCGAGCGCGGCTGCGGAGAGCGCGCTGCCGACGCTCACGCGCCGCACGCCCATCGCGGACAGCTCCGCGAGCGTGAAGCGCTCCGGTTGCGTGCCCATGAGGAAGTTCACCGGCCGGTCCACGGACTTCACGATCGCCGTGATCTCCTCGCGCGTGGTGATGCACGGCGCGTACAGCACGTCCGCGCCCGCTTCCTGGTAGGCCTGCAGGCGCCTGATCGTGTCACCGAGGTCCGGGATGCCGACGAGGTAGTTCTCGGCGCGCGCCGTGAGCGTGAACGGGAAGGGCAGGTCGCGCTTCGCCTCGACCGCGGCGCGAACGCGATCCGTCGCATGCGCGATCTCGTAGACCTTCTCGCCCGGCCGGTCGATGGAGTCCTCGATGGACCCGCCGACGATGCCGGTTGACGCCGCGCGCCGGATCGTCTCCGCAACGGTCTTCAATTCGTCGCCGAAGCCGTTTTCGAGGTCCGCGCTCACCGGCAGGTCCGTCGCCGCGGCGATCTCCGCCACGTGCGCGAGCATCCGCTCCCGCCCGACCTGGTTGTCCAGCAGGCCGGCCGAGAACGCGAATCCCGCGCTCGTCGTCGCGAGCGCCTCGAAGCCGAGCTTCGCGAGCATCTTCGCCGTGCCGACGTCCCAGGGATTCGGGATGATGAAGGCTTCCGGTCGCGCGTGCAGCGCGCGGAATCCCTCGGCCTTTTGCAGTTGGGTTCTCATGGCTCAGGCCCTCAGCAAGGTCCAGGCGCCGATCACGATGAAACCGGCGCCGGCCACGTATTTCAGCACGGCGGGACTCACGTGCTCGGAGACGAAGCCGCCGGCCAGCACGCCGATTCCAGTCGCAAGGACGAGGGCGGCGGACGCCGCCATTAAGACCGTCAGCTTGCTGACCGCCTGGTCGGCGGCGAAGAGCAGCGTCGCAAGCTGCGTCTTGTCGCCGAGCTCGGCGAGGAAAACCGAAGCGAAAACCGTCGCGAGCAGCTTCAGGTCCATCAATTTTCCCCGGCCGTGGTTTCAGGCTTGCGCCGATTTCGGATCAGGCCGACCAGCGCGATGAGGAGGCCGATCGTGGCGATGGCCACGGACAGGGTGAACCAGATGCCGGCTCCTTTCATGTAGCTGGCGCGCTCGACTCCAAAAAGGAGTGGCGCGACCGACGCCAGCAGCAATCCGCATAGGACGGCGCCGCCGCGCGGGGCTTTTACGGCCACGGCCGCGAACACGACCGCGAAGAAAAGCGACGGCACGCCGAAGAGCAGCACGAACAGGCCGGCCGATTCCGACATCGTCACGCCCGCCGTGCGTGCCCGACCGCTGCCGCGGCTTCGGGCGGCGAAGCGGGGACAATGCCGCCGCGATCGAGGGGCAGGCGGAGGATGAACTCGCTTCCTCGTCGCTCGCCCTCGCTGCGTGCTTCGACGGTGCCGCCGTGCAGCTCGACCATGCTGCGGACGAGCGTGAGCCCGATTCCGAGCCCACCCTTGCCGTGGCGGTGACCAGAATCCTGTGCGAACAGATCGAACACCCGCGGCAGCAGGTCGGGCGCAATTCCGGAGCCGTTGTCGCATACGGAGATCACGACGTTTCCCGCCTCGCGGCGCGCGCTGATACGGATGCGGCCGCCGGCATCCGTAAACTTGGCCGCGTTGTTGAGCAGGTTCGTGATCGCCTGGGCCAGGCGCATGGGATCGGCGTCGAGCGACAGCGGCTCCGCGGGCAGGTCGACCTCGAGCCGATGACCCGTTGCATCGATGAGTGGCTGGCTCGTCTCGATGGCGCTCTCGACAACCGACCGCACGTCCGTCCGCTCCTTGCGCAGCTCCACCCGACCGCGCGTTATGCGCGACACCTCCATCAAGTCGTCCACCAGCCGGACGAGGTGCTTCACCTGGCGCTCGAGCATCCGGTAGATGTCCGCGACCGTTCCGTCCGCCTTTGCCGTGAGTTTCAGGATGTACAGGCCATTGCGAATCGGGGCGAGCGGGTTGCGCAACTCGTGCGCGAGCGTCGCGAGAAACTCGTCCTTGCGACTGTCTGCCTCGACGAGGTCGCGCGCCAGGGAACGGTAGCGTCGCTCGCTTTCACGCAGCGCCTGGTCGGCGCGGGAGCGGTCGAGCTGCACGTAGACGCGTGCCGCGACCTCTTGCAGCAACTCGACCTCGTCTGGCTTCCACGCGTAGGGCTCGCGCTTCTCGGCGGCCAGCGCGAACCGCCGGCTGCCCTCGGCGACGTACGGAGCGCTCACCACGGCGCCGATGCCGAGCGACAAGAAGCGCGCGGCGGCGCCGGGATTGCGGCCCTCGCGTACGTCATTGATCACGAGCGGCCTGCCGCCGTCGAGCTGCCTGCGCTCGGTCTCCGTGAGGAAGTCCGAAATCCGGTAGACCCCCTCCTGGCTCGGCTCGGGATCCTGCGACTGCTGGTGGAAGATGCGGACCGTGTCTGTGGCGGGATCCACTTCACCGAGGAGGCATCGTGAAAGACCGAGCCGCTGCACGAGACGCTCCGACACGTCCCTCGCCGCTTCGTGGGCGGAAGGAAGCCGCGCGAATGCCTCGCCTAGCTGCGCCAACAATGTCGCATTCAGCTCGGTCCGCTTGCGGTCGCTGATGTCAACGACCATCGCAACGATCCCGAGCACCGTGCCGTCGGTCGCGCTATGAGGTGTGTAGGTCACGTGGATCCAACGGGTCCCGCCGTGGGCATACGGAACCTCGGCTTCGTACTCGACGAAGCTGCCTGCGAGCGCTTCCCCGATGCGCGGCCCGACCGTGCGCCAGGCCACCGCGCCAAGCACCTCCTCGACGGGCCTGCCGACGATCTGTTCGCGTTCGAGCTCGAACCATCGGAGGTACTCGTCGTTGCACCAAACGTACCGTCCCGCGGAACCGATGTACGACACGAGCGCCGGCAGGCGCTGGCTGATCACCTGCAATTGATGCTCGCTGCGTTCCAACGCGACTCGCGCTTCGCGCATCCGGTGTGCGATGAAGACGATCGTGAATGCGACCACAAAATAAGCGATGGACCCCACCCAATCGGAAACCGCCCCAAGCGCGAAGGCGAAGCGCGGCGCGATAAACAAGTAGTCGACCACCAGCCAGCCCCCGACGGTGCTCGCGATCGAAACCGGCGTCGACGTTCGCCAGGCTATGAACACGATTGCCACGAAGTACGTGACATAGGGCAGGTGCCACCCGAGAAACGGATCGAGCGCGATGCGCGCGGCCGTCGCCGCGGCAAGCACGAGTGTCGCGATGCCCACATGATTCCAGGGAGGTCGCAAGGATGCTTTCCTTGGCAGCTTTCGGCACAGCCGGACGCCCAAAACTAGCGCATGGCCGGGACGCGGTCCAGCCGGGCCACTCCCATGCAACCTAAGCGTCGCAGGCTTTCTGTATGGCTTTGGCTACTTCGGGATCGGCAGGATCATCGAGACGCGCCTGCGGTACTCCACGTAGGCAGGGCCGTGGAATTTCACCAGGTCGCGTTCCTCGAGCTGGATCGCAATCAGGATGTAGGCCGTCGTCGCGATCGAGAACACCAGGTGGCCGACCGTCATCAGGGGCGTCGACCAGAATGCGATCAGGAAGCCCAGGTAGAGCGGGTGCCGCACCAGGCGGTAGTAGAGAACGACGCGGAACGGCAGGTCCGTGTACGGCACGCCTCGCGAATTGAGGTGCACCTGGCGCAGCCCGAACAGGTCGAAGTGGTTGATGAGGAACGTGCTGGTCAGCACGACCAGCCAGCCGATGGCGAACAGCGCCCACAGGGCCATCCTCAGCATTTCGTTGTCCACTTGCCAGACGACATCCGTCATCGGGCGCCACTGCCAGAACAGCAAAACCAGCGCGAGGCTCGCGAGCAGCACATAGGTGCTGCGCTCCACCGGCTTGGGAACCACGCGGGTCCACACGGCCTTGAAGCCGGGACGCGCCATGACGCTGTGCTGGACGGCGAAGATGCCGAGCAGCACGGCGTTGACGAGGAGCGACGTGCCGAACGGTCCCGGCACGCCGGAGTCGATCGACTTGGGCACGATGAAGTTGCCGACGAAGCCGATCGCGTAGAGAAACGTTCCCAGGAACAGGACGTAGCAGGCAATACCGTACAGGTAGGCAATGGCGCGGCCCATGATCGATTCCTCCCCGAAACCGAAATGACGCAGCAGGGAGACTAGACCTGCAGGACCGCCCGTGAAAGAGGGTCAGTAGCCGAAATGACCCAAATCAACGTGTTACCGCGGTGGAACCCACGACCTGCTCCGGAGGTATGCCGTAGACGCGCTCCGTCCACGGGCGCATGAACTCAATGCCCCCGCCGGAAACGATGAACGTCTTGAAGTCGTTGGCGCGCAGGTAATCGAGGAGCTCGCGCATCGGCTGGTAGATCATCTCAGTGAGCAGGCGACCCGATTTGGGATGCTTCGCCTTGCCAATCCAGTCACTCACGATGCGGCTGAACTCATCCGTCGTCATTCCCGAATGCGTGACTGCCATCAATTCCGCCACGCCGGCTTCACCGCCAGCCGTGAGCCCGGCGAGGTTTCCTTTCAGTAGCGACGCGAACGGCTCCTTGGTGGTCCATTCGGGATGCTGCGGAGCGAGCGCCTTGACGCGGTCCGCCATGAACATGACCTGGAAGTAGATCGGCTGCTCGGCCCACAACGTGCCGTCATTGTCGAAGGTGACGATGCGTTCGGGGACCGGCACGAAATCCGGGGAACCCTCGCGCGTCACACCTTCCACGAACTTGACGATCGATTGTTTGGCGGCGCCGTCGTTCCAGGAGGGCAATGGATCGGCCGCGAAGGCGGCCGACCCAAATGCGAGCATCAGTGCAAATGCCGCGGTCATTGCCGCGCGCCGGTGAGTCGTGTTCATGGCTGCCTCCAAAACTCCGGGCCGCATGCCAGGGCCGACAGTCCCGTTATCCACGTAGCGTCTTCGTGTACACGTAGAAAGCGTTGTCCCGCACCCAGCCGCAGGACTCGTACAGGGCCTGTCCGATCTTGTTGGTGTGGGCGGTGCTGAGCTCGAGGCGCGCGGCGCCGGCTTTCCGTCCATGCGCCTCGGCGGCTTCCATCAGTGCGCGGCCCGCGCCCGTGCCGCGCGCCGCGGGTGTGACGAAGAGGTCGTAGAGCACGAAAGTCCGGTCGGCGATCACCGAGCAGAAGGCCGGGTAGAGCTGCGTGAATCCGACGATCGTGCCGCCCGCGTCCTCTGCAACCAGGATCACCGACTCGCGGCGCTGGAAGCGCTCGTCGAGGTAGCGGCGCGCGAGTGGAAGGTCGGCAGGCTTCTCGTAGAACTGCCGGTATGCGTCGAAGAGAACCGCGATCGCATCGAGGTCGCGCGCTTCGGCCAGGCGGGTCTTCACTCGTGTCATGCGCTTCACCCCAGCATCTTGTCCAGCAGATCGTAACCTGCGCGCTCGCCGTAGCCGTGGGCGCGGTAGAACACGCGGGCGCGGTCGTTGCCGCGGCTGAGCTGCAGTGCGACGTTGGTGCAGCCGCGGCGCACGAACGCCGCTTCCGCATGCTCCAGCAGCTCGTCGCCGATTTGCCGGCCGCGGGCAGACGGCAGCACGAAGAACTCGTCGATTTCCGCGGTGAGCCCGAGGTGCTCGAGGCTGAACACGTAGACCGCGAGCAGGTAGCCCACGGGCCGGCCCTTGTCGAGGGCGATCCACGCGCTTGCGCGGGTGGGATCGGCCGTTGCGTGCGCAAGCTCGCGGCCGACGCGCGCGGCGTCGAAGCCTGTGATGTCCTCGAACAGCCAGTACTGCTCGACCAGCGGCAGCAGCGTGGCGATGTCCTGGTCCGTGACGGGCCGGATCTCGGCATTCACGTCATGCACGCTTCGGGAGCTTGCGCTTCCAGGCGGCGCGCAGGAGTTCGCGCACGTCATCCGGTTCCGCGCGCCCAAGGTCGACGCGAAGGCCCACGACCTTGCGGCCCCAGCCGAGCTTGATGTAGGCGTCGGGCTGAAGCCGGACCATGCGCTCGCGGTCTTCCTCGTCCAGGAAGACGTGCAGTGCGCCGCCTTCGAGAGGCGCGGTCGCGTAAATGCGGCCCCGTACCCGGAACGAGGTGTAACGGTGGTGCGGGGACTCCGTCGTGCCGTGCAGGTTCATCGCGAGCTCGCGAACCTCGGACAGGGTCATGTGCGGGAGGGCGCGAGTGCCGTGGCGTCCGCAATCATGTAGTGCGCGTCCATGCCGGGCGGCATCGCCTCGGGATACGGCACTTCCCGGAAGCCGAGCCGAATGTACAGCCGGCGCGCCTCGGCGTTGCTCCTGTTCACGAACAGCGACAACTCCCGCGGACCGAATTCGTCATGGCCCCAGGCAGCCATCTCGCGCAACAGTCTCGTGCCCAGCCCCTGGCTGCGCCGGCGCGGTGACACGCCCACACGGCCGAAGTGACAGCGGCCGGCACGGAGATAGCACTGGCCGAAAGCGGCCACCGAACCGCTCTCGGCAACGAGCGCGAAGCTGTCGATGCTGTCGACCTTCGTGTCCTCGCGAAAGGTCGCCGCCGTGTAGGGAAAGCGGAAATCGTGCCCGCCCCAGGTCCGCAGCGACTCGGCGTCGGCGAACCACGACATGAGCTCCGTGACCTGCGCCGGATCGCAGCGCTGGAACTTGGGGCCGGACATCGGGTGATCTTAACGCCGTTGCGGGCGCCGCGCGGCCGCGCCCTCAGGAGTTCTTGTCGGCGGGCGGTTGCATGTACTCGCCGAAGTTCGCGACGAAGTCGTCGAGGTTCTTCACGAGCATCTTGCGGTACTGCGCGACGAAATATTCGATGGTCTCGCCGTAGGCGCCCTTCAGGTCCTTGGCGGATTCCCGGTTGGTAGCGCTGAGCCAGGCGTTGAAGCGCGCGCAGGCGTACATCATCGATGCGCTGACCTGGCCCTCGGAAACCCCGCTTAGCTGCTCGTTGGCGATTCGCAGGTGCTCGTGCGCGCGGTCAAGGAAGTCGTGATCATCCTGCGACAAGACGGGCTCCACGGCGTGGTTCAGGGGGCGTCAAGAATACCAGCCTTTTCAAAGCTTTCCAGCGGAAATCTGTCGCAGTTTGACTACTTCGCGCGACTGCTGTGAAAGAAGCTGATGAGCCAACGTCCTTCATGCCTGCGAAGAAAAGCGGATTCAAGCCAGGTCACCGCCGTTCGCTTGCCCGCCGGATCCTGAACGAAGCCATTGTTTACGTAGGACGCGAAGGCCGTCTCGCCGTGCAGGCGGACGTCCGGTTTCTGAAGGCTCCACTCGTAAACCCAGCCCTTGGCGTGCTGCTCCTTTATGAGCCGCATCAGCTCGTCGCCCGTGAACCGTGCGCCCGCGTCGAAAGAATCAAACTCCGGTGCGACAACCGAACGGAACTTGTCCAGGTCGTCCTCGCGCGCGGCGACGAACATCGTCGTCAGGGCCTGGCGAATCCCGGCACGGTCTGCGTCCGATGCCCAGGCGACAGTTGGCGTAGCCACTGTCAGGAGCGTCGTGGCGAGTGCCGCAGTGAAGCGTCCTGTGTCTATCACGTGGAGGACTCCCTCAAGTTGCTTCCGGCCGTTCATCGGCTCGACTCGATCTTTCCGAGCAACCACTGCAAGCCCGCCAGGTGCTGCTGGTCGTGGCTGCACAGGAAATGGACCAGGCCGCGGAGCGTAACCGGACCGTAGCCTTCGAAGACGGCCGTTCGTTCGAACTGCGCGGGCGGCAGCTGCTCGAGACGGGAGATCGTCTTCTCCCGCGCCGAGCGAAATTCCGCCAACGCCTGGGCGGCGTCCGCCTCGCCATAGCGGCGGTCGCGGGCGAGCGCATCGGCGTCGATGGCCGGCAGGAATGGATTCTCTTCGGCGAGCGTGCGCTCGAATCGGTCCTGGTAACCCTCGATCTCGATGTCACGCACGTGGCAGACCTGCTCGATTGCCGTGAGCGCCTCGCTCGGCACGCCTTCCCATGAAGCCGGAGCCCAGTGCTTGTGCGTTGCCGGGATCAGCGCGTAGTGCGCCTCCAGCTGGTCGGGAAAATCGCGCAGGGCGTCGAGGGTCACATCGCTCATGGCCCGCGCAGGCTCTCCGCGAAGGCGAGGGCAATCGGGTGGTGTCGGAGCGGGTCATAGCCGTCGGCGCAGTTCGCGTGCGCGACGCCGCCAAAGCGCATCCCGAAGTACTGGAAGTTGTCGCGGAACGCGCCGAGGAACGACGGCGGCGCCTCGTCGTAGATCGAGGTGCAGACGACATACGCCGTCTTGCCGCGCAGCCGCCGGGCGTCGTCCCTGAGCTCGTGCAGGTCCAGGAAGTCGGTGATGCGGTCGAAAAAGGATTTCATCGGCGGCGCGACGGCGTAGCAATACACGGGTGAAGCGAAAATCAGCCGGTCGAACTCGAGCACGCGCCGCATCAGCGGCTCGAAGTCGTCGCCGCGATGGCTGTGTTCATAGTCGTATGGCGCGATCTTCAGCGCGCCGAGGTCGACGACCTCGATGTCGAGATGTCCGGCGATCCGGTCCATCAATGCGCCGGTGTTGCCATTCCGGCGGGCGCTGGAGAACAGGGCAATCGAGGCCGTCAAGACGGCGTCGCAACCTTCAAGCCGACAATCCCGGCGATCACCAGTCCGATGCTCGCGAGCCGCAGCGCGTTCGCGGGCTCCTTGAAAAGGATGATGCCGAGGATCACCGTGCCGGCCGCGCCGACGCCGACCCACACGCTATAGGCGGTGCCGACCGGCAGCGTCTTCATGGCGATGCCGAGCAGCCAGACGCTGATGACCATGGCGGCGATCGTGCCGGCGGTCGGCAGCGGGCGGGTGAAGCCATCCGTGTACTTGAGCCCGATCGCCCATCCGATCTCGAACAACCCGGCGACGATGAGAAGGATCCAGGCCATGTGACCTCCTTGTTGCGATCAGCGCAGCCCTGCGGCGGCGTCGGTCAGCCAGTCGTAGAGCCACTGCGCCGACGCGCGTTCCACTACGCACTCGAACCGGTCCGGCGTCGCGCGGCGGATCACGACGGGCAGTTGCGCCAGCCGCGTGCGAGCGCAGGCCTGGAGTCCGAACGCACCGAGGGACAGGTCGAGCCCGCAGCCGCGCGCGAGCAGCGCCTGTGTGTCGGAGCCCTCGATCCACAGCGTCACGAGCGAATCCGAAACGTCCGTCACCGCGAACGAGCGCCGGCCACAGCCGGTGCGGACCGCGGGGATGATCTCGGGCGCGTCGTGAAGCGCGGACATGAGCAGCCAGGTGTCCGGTGCAATGCGGCAGATGACAGGATCGTCCCCGCTCCAGGAGTTGGCTGCGATCGGCATCGGCCGGCCGGCGATCTTGAGCGAGTTGACCGTCTTCTGCGAGCGCGCGCCGAGCTGCAGCCGCACGATCGCGCGCGCGGGCAGCACCGAGACCCGGAGCGCGTCGGAGAACACCTGCCCGCCGGCCACGAGGCCCGACTGCGCGACGAGGCTGGTGATGGGCTCAGGCATTGAGGCGCTTGCCTTCCGGGTCCAGGAATGTCGGCGACACGATGGTCGCCTCGAAGCGGCGGTCGAGGTCGTGAACCGTGACTTTCTCGCCGTGTCGCGCGCGGCCGCCGCGCAGGAGCGCGAGCGCGATCGTCTTGGCGAGCGCCGGCGAATGCGCGGCGGACGTGACCCACCCGTCGGTGCCCTCGCTCGTGCCCGCAAGGCGCAGGTGCGCGCCGGGCACGAGCATGCTCGCGTCGGCATCGGTCAGGCCGACGAGCTGGAGACGGTCGGCACGCTGGTTGTCGGGCCGCGCGAGCGAGCGCTTGCCGATGAAGTCCGTCTTTCGCTTCGCCGCGACCGCGCCCCAGCCGACGTCGGCGGGCGCTGTCGTGCCGTCGGTGTCGACGCCGACGTGCAGGTAGCCCTTCTCGAGCCGCAGCAGCAGCACGGTCTCGACGCCGTACGGCGTCACACCGAAATCGGCGCCGGCCTTCAGGATCTCGGTCCAGAGCGCGGCGCCGTAGCGCGCCGGCACGTTGATCTCGTAACCGAGCTCGCCCGAGAAGCTGACGCGATACAGCCGCGCGGCGACGCCCGCGAAGCGGCCTTCGCGCAGGCTCATGTGCGGCATCGAGCGCCAGTCGAAGGCGATGTCCGTGCGGAACCGGGCGAGCAGCTGCCGCGCGCGCGGGCCGGCGATGGCGAACGTGGCCCACTGCATCGTCACTGGCGTGACGAACACCTGCAGATCCGGCCATTCGCACTGGCGCCATTCCTCGAGCCAGGCCGCGACGCGCGAAGCCCCGCCGCTCGTGGTCGTGACCACGAAGTGCTCGCGGCCGAGCCGGCCGACCGTGCCGTCGTCGATGACGACGCCGTTCTCGTTGAGCATCAGCCCGTAGCGGACGCGGCCGTCCTCGAGCTTCGCGACGTTGTTGACGTAGAAGCGGTCGAGGAACTTCGCCGAGTCGGGGCCGGTGACCTCGATCTTTCCGAGCGGCGAGGCGTCGAATACGCCGACGCCTGCGCGCACGGCCGCAGCCTCGCGTTGCACGGCCTGCGCGGGGGTCTCGCCCTTGCGCGGATAGCAGGCCGGGCGCATCCAGCCGCCGGCCTCCCACCAGTGCGCGCCCTGCGCCTCGTGCTCCGCGTGCGCGGGCAGGAGCCGTCGCGGTGCGTAGCGCGCGCCGAGTTGCCGCCCCGCGAGCGCGCCGAGCGTGACCGGCGTATACGGCGGGCGGAACGTCGTCGTGCCCACCTCGGCCGGGCTCTTTGCCGTCATCTCCGCGACCGCGAGGAGCGCGTTGAGGTTTGAGGTCTTGCCCTGGTCGGTCGCCATGCCGCAGGTCGTGTAGCGCTTGAGTTGCTCGATGTGCTCGTAGCCCTCAGCGAGCGCGATCTCGGCGTCGGCCACGGTGACGTCGTGCAGCAGGTCGAGCCACTGGCGCCCGCTCCCGGCCGACGGTCGCGGCGGCACGCCGGCCTCGGGCGCGAGCGGTGCCTCCTGCACGACTGGCCGCGCGACCATCAGCTCGTCCGGGCGGCCCGCGTGGGCGAGCACCTTGTGTACCGCGTCGATCGCTTCGACGAAGCTCGCCTCGAGCGATGTGCAGCCGTTCAGCGAGCCGATCGCCTGCAGCGGCGGCTGCGAGCCCTGTGGCCGGAAACTGCGGCGGCTGCCGTCGAATGCGATCGGCGCGCGCGCGTGCGACCAGAGATGCACGGCGGGTTGCCAGCCGCCGGAGACGCCGAGCGCGTCACAGGCGATTACCTCGCCGGTGTCGAGCACGATGCGCTCGAGGCGCCTGCGCCCGAGCGCTTTCACGACACTTGCCGCCGCGCGCACTTCGACGCCCTGGGCCTGCAGCCACTTGGCGAGGTTGGCTGGCGCCTCGACGCGGCAGTCGAGCACGAGCTTGACCGGTGCGCCGGCAGCCACGAGGTCGAGGGCGGCGAGATAGGCGGAATCGTTGTTGGTCGCGAGCACGATGCGCTTGCCGACGGAGACGCCGTAGCGGTTCGCGTACTGGCGCGCGGCGCCGGCGAGCAGGATGCCGGGCAGGTCGTTCTGCGCGAACAGGAGCGGCTGCTCGATCGCGCCGGTTGCGAGCAGCGTCTGCTTCGCGTGCACGCGCCAGTAGCGCTGGCGCACGGTGGCCGGCTTGCTGCCGAGGTCTAGTCGCTGCACGAGCCCCGCCATGCCGTGGTCGTAGAGTCCGAAGCAGGTGGTCGCGGTCAGAAGCTTGACGCTGCGCGAGGCGGCGAGCTCGCCCAGCAGGCTCGCGAACCAGACCGTGACCGGCGCGTCGTTGATGAGCGTGTTGGTGGCAAGCAACCGGCCCCCGCACTCGAAGTCCTGCTCGGCGAGGATCACGGAAAGGCCGGAGCGCGAGGCGACCTGCGCGGCGAGGAGGCCGGACGGCCCGCCGCCGACGATCAGGAGGTCGCAGTGCGCGTTCGTCGCGTCGTAGCGCGCGGGATCCGGTTCGCGCGGCGGCTTCGCGATGCCGGCGGTGCGGCGGATCCAGCGCTCCCAGAAATCCCAGGACGGCCACTTGAACGTCTTGTGGTAGAAGGCCGCGTGCCAGAGGCCCGCGGTGTGGTCGAGCGTGCGACCGAGGTCGAAGCGGACGCCGGGCCAGGCATTCTGCGCGCGCACCTCGAGGCCTTCCCGCACCGGGATCATCGTCGCGCGCGCGGTCGGCTCGAGCAGCGCGCCGCGCCCGAGCGTCACGAGCGCGTTCGGCTCCTCGGGCCCGATCGTGAACACGCCGCGCGGCCGGTGCAGCTTCATGCCGCGGCCGACGATCGCGACGTCGCTTGCGAGGAGCGCCGAGGCGACCGTGTCGCCGGCGAAGGCGGGGAGCTTACGGCCGTTCCAGCGGAAGTGGATCGGCTGCGAGCGATCGACGTGGCCACCCTGGTCGAGGCGGTAGCCCATCAGTGCGCGACGCCGGAGGCGGCGCCCTCGTCGATCAGCGCGCCGGTCGCGAAGCGGTCTAGGCCGAAGCCGCGGATCAGCTCGTGCGGGCGGTCGTTTGCAAGGGTCCATGCCATGGTCTCGCCGCCCGCGGGAATCGCCTTGTAGCCGCCGGTGCCCCAGCCGCCGCTGATGTAGAGCCCGGAGACCGGTGTCGGTCCCATGATCGGGCTGGTGTCGGGCGTGATGTCCGCGGTGCCGGCCCACTGGCGCATGACGCGCAGGCGGCTGAGGCAGGGGAAGAGCTCGACTGCCGCCTGCGCGTTCGCCTCGAACACCGGCAGGCCGCCGCGCTGCGCGTACGAATGGAAGACGTCCGCGGCGCCTCCGATCACGACCTCGCCGCGGCCGGTCTGGCTGACGTACATGTGGATTGCCGCGGAGACGAGCACGGTGTCGATGAGCGGCTTCACCGGCTCGGTGACCATCGCCTGCAATGCGGTGCTGTGGACCGGCAGCCTGAAGCCGGCCTTTTGCGCGAGTACGCTCGAATGGCCGGCGACCGCCATGAGCACACGCGGCGCGGCGACGGGCCCCTGCGACGTCTCCACGCCGAGCACGCGCCCGTCGAGGATCCTGAATCCGGTGACTTCGCAGCCCTGCACGATGTCGACACCGAGCTTGCCTGCCGCGCGCGCAAAGCCCCAGACGACCGCGTCGTGCCGGGCGAAGCCTCCGCGCCACTGCACGGCGGCGCCTTCGACCGGAAATCGGCTGTTGAGGTTGAGCATCGGCTCGATCCGCGCGAGCTCGCGCGCCGTGACGATCTCGGCGTCGACCCCGTTCAGCCGGATCGCGTTGACGGTGCGGCGCAGGACTTCCATCTCGTGCGGGCTGTGCGCGAGCGACACCTTGCCGCGCTGGCTCAGCATGATGTTGTAGTTGAGCTCGCGGGACAGGCCTTCGTAGAGTTTCAGCGAGCGCTCGAAGAACCGGGAGCTTGCGAGGTGGAAGTAGTCCGAGCGCACCACCTGGGTGTTGCGCCCGGAGTTGCCCTGGCCGATCGCGCCGCGCTCGAGTACGGCGACGTTCCTCATACCGTGCTCCCTGGCGAGGAAATAAGCCGTGGCGAGCCCGTGCCCGCCGCCACCGATGATTACGGCGTCGTACGACCTCTTGAGCGTCGGCCGCTGCAGCACGCGCGGCCATGGCTTGCGGCCGTTGACCGCGTGGCGGGCCAGGGCGAAGAATGAATAGCGATCGCTCATGGGAATCGTGGAATCATAGTGCATGCTCAGGATCGAATGCCCCTGGTGCGGAGTCCGCGACGAGCCGGAGTTCACCTACGGCGGCGAGTCGCACATCGCGCGGCCGCCCGCGGGCGCGGGCGACGAGGCGTGGGCGCAGTACCTGTTCTTCCGCTCCAACACGGAGGGCGAACATGCCGAGCGCTGGTGCCACAGCTTCGGCTGTGGCCAGTGGTTCAACCTGGTGAGGAACACCGTGACCCACGAGATTGTCCGCTGAAGGGGACGCGCACCTTCATATTCGTGAAGGTGCGCGTCCCCTTCAGTTCCTACGGTCCGGGATCAGGCCATCCGCGCGCAGCCGGTCGATCTTCTCCTTCTCCCGCGCGGCGTTGGATCGTGCTGCGGCAACCAGCGCCTGGAACTCGGGCCCCTTTCGAAGGGGCTCGAACAGCGGCTCATCGAGCAGGGGAAACCTCGAATGGTAGAGGCCCTGCCTCGCCTGTACCTGCCGCTGCAGCGCGGCGATCGCCTCATCCGGCCGGCCAAGCAACATCAGGGCGAGGGCACGCGCATCGCTCAGCCACACTTCGCCTCGGCCGTATTGCGTCGTCTGCGTGTCGATATCGAGCAGCAGCTCCCGAGCCAGTACTTTCGCGCGATCGGGCTCACCGGCCATCTTCAGGAGGTCGGCAAGGCCGGCCACGGCGATTCCCTGGCCCAACGGGTCGCCGAGCTGCGGTTCGCCGTCCTCCCAATCGACGGCTGTCCAAGCCTCGAGCGTTCCGATGGCGCGCTCGTAGTTTCCCGTGGCCCGGGCGTGCATGCGCACGGCATTCGCGATGCGCCACTCGTCGATCGGGCGTGGCCTGGCGGCGGCGAGCATCGCATACGCCGCCTCTCCGGCGGCGCGCCAGTCTCCGCGATACAGGTTAAGGGACAGAGGCCCGGATCGCGATGATTCACCGATGCCGCGGAATGCCGATTCGGCGGATGACGGATCGTCGACATCGAGGTAGCCGACGCCGATGTGATACCAGGCCAGCTCGTTGCCCGGATCGAGCTTCACGGCTTGCTCGGCCAGGTGAATGGCCTCCGCGATCCGGCCCTGCAGTCTCCAGCGAAATTCCGCGAGGCGAACGAGCGCCGGGACGTAGAGCGGGTCGCGCTCCAGCACCTGCTGCAGGATCGCCGTCGCCTGCTCGGCATCGCCCGGACCGTATCCGAGATAGGTCGCCTTGACGACGTCGAGGCGCGGCTCGAGCGGGTTCAGCTGGCGCGCCTTCTCCACCATGGCGAGCGCCTCCCGGCGGCGCGCCATGCTCTGAAACAGGGCGGCCGCCAGCCCTTCGTAGCCGCGCGCGGAATTCGGCGCGAGTTCGAGCCCGCGGCGGAAGTCCGCATCGGCCGCGGCAATGTCGTAAAACGCCTTCGTCCAGCCGCGCTCGATGTACGCCTCGCCGTTCGCGGGCGCAAGTTCGATGGCTGTGTCGAGCAGTTGCAATGCGTTTTCGATGGCTGCCTCCAGGCCGGCGTCCGCCTTCTCCGGAGACTCGCGATCCGCGAGCTCCACGCGCGCCCTCGCGAGCAGCACGTACGCCGCTGCGTACTGCGGGTCCTGGCGAATCGCCGCAGACAGGGAATCTATTGCAGCGGGCAGGTCCGAAAGCCTCTGGCTCGCGTGCAGCGCTCGACCGCGCAGGAAAGACAGGTAGGCGTCGAAGTTCCGGTCGGCATCCCGGCCGCGGGCGGCGAGGGCCGCCGTGCCCTCGTCGATGCTGATCTTCATCGCCCTCGCCACTTCCGCGGCGATCTCGTCTTCGACGGTGAACACGTCCCGAAGCGGCCGTTCGAATTTCATCGACCAGATGCTGGCGCCCGTCTCGGCATCCACGAGGCTCGATGTGACGCGCAGCTGCTCCCCGGCGGTTTGCACGCTGCCTTCGAGCAGGTAGCGGACGTTCAGCCTGCGCCCGATGGTGCGCAAGTCTTCGTCACTGTCGCGGAACGCGAACGACGAGCCGCGCGCGATGACGGTCAATCCCGGAAAGCGCCCCAGCTGGTGCAGCACGTTCTCGGGTATGCCCTCCGCCAGGAAGCCCGTGCCTTCGGCGCTGCCCCGGTCCTCGAAGGCGAGCACGGCGACGCTGCGGGCGGGCAGCGGCGCGGCGGGCGCCGCGTCAACGTTGCGATCCGGCGTATCCATGCGGCTGACCACGATCCCGATGCCGACCGCCGCGATGAGCGCAGTCGCGGCAGTCAGGAGCACGGCCCGACGCCACGGCCTTGCGACTTCCGGCGCGACCGCGGCCGGCGCAATGGCGTCGCTCGCGCCAGGCGAGTCGTGCCGCACCGTCTCCGGCCGCTCGACCTCCGGCAGCAGCCGGTAACCGCGCCCTCGGACTCCGATGACGTACCGCGGAGCTTTCGGGTCGTCATCGAGGCTCGCGCGCAGCAGCTTGACGCGCTGGCTCACGGTCTCGGGTCCGACGACGAGGCCCGGCCAGACGCGCTGCATCAATTCGTCGTGCGATACGACCCGCGGCGCGGCCTCGATCAGCGCGAGCAGCAGGTCGAAAGTGAGTTTCGGCAGCGCCACCACCTGGCCGTCTCGGGCGACCGTGGCCCGGGCCGTATCGACGAGGAGGTCCCCGACCCGATAGACGGATAGTTGCGGGCCATTTTCGGGGGGGTTCACGGTTTTTGGCGAGGCCGTCGGCCCTTGCTTGACACCCTTCTCGGCGCGGGCGCAGTCTAACTCAGCGATCGGGGGGTCCTTGCATGGCCAGGTTGAGAGTCGGCGCAACGGCAATCGTCATGGCTGGCTGCGCAGCCTTGCTCGCGGGCACCGCGCTCGCCTGCGGCGACAAGCTGGTCGCCCTGGGTGGTGGCGTCGGGTTCGATCGCGTGATCGTGAGCCGGAACCCGGGTCACATCATCCTCATGCTGGAACCGGCGACCGGCCTCGCGGAGGCCAACGAAAAACTCAACCTGGCCGGGTCGCTTTCACTGGCCGGCCACGAGGTCTTCGTGGCCAGGAACGCCGGGGAGTTGCGCGCACACCGGCTCGCGGTCGCACCCGACCTGATCCTGGTCGATGCCGGGCGGGCGGCGGAGATCCAGCCGCAACCTGTCGCCGACAAGAAGGACCCGGTGATCCTTCCCGTTGCCTATGCCCCGGCCAGCGAGCTGACAGCCAGGGAACTCGAGGCAGGCTGCGTGGCGGTCATCGAGGGCAAGAAAGGCACGCAATTGCTGAAGACGGTCGAACGAGTCCTCAAGCTTCGCAGCCGGGGCGAGGCCATGTCCTGCGACAAGAGCGTCGTAAGCCAGCAAGCATGAAACGACCGATGACGGGCGTTGCCTGCGCCTGGTGCGTGGGCGCGGCTACGTTGCTCGGCCTCGCACTGGCTCCCTGCGCAGCGCGGGCCCAGGCCTGGCTGCCCCCGAAGGGCAGCTTCAGCTACTCGATTGACTACACCAACGTCCTGAACAAGAAGCATTACACCAACGATGTATGCAGGCCTGTTTGCCCCGATGAAGTGGACGTCGGCCACACGGACAACCAGGTTCTCAGCTTGTCAGCCAGCTACAGCCCGACCGACCGCATCAGCGTTAACGCGTCGCTCCCGGTGGTACGGACGCGCTATCGCGGACCCGGACTCGGAGGCCACGACCACGAAATCGACGACGGGACGTGGCACAGCACGATCACCGATCTTCAGCTGACCCTGAATTACCAGCTGGTTTCGGGCGCCTTCGGCCTCGCGCCTTACGTCGGCGCCGTCATTCCGACGCACGACTACACGACCTTCGGCCATTCGGCTCCAGGGCGCGGCCTGAACGAGTATTGGGTCGGCGCCTACGCGGCGATGAGCCTCAACGAGTGGATCCCGCGCACCTACGTGCAGCTGCGCGGCAACTATGCGTTCGTCGAGGAGGTCCTCGACATTGCGCACGACCGCATCAATGCCGTCCTGGAGATCGGCTACTTCCCGACCCCTGACTGGAACGTGCGCGTGATGGTTTCGCAGCAGTGGACGAACGGCGGCATCAACGTGCCAGTCCCGCTGGACGACCCGCGGTTCCCGTACCACGACCAGCTGGCCGCGGAGGAATTCGTCGCGGTCGGCGGGGGCGCAGCCTGGATCGTGAACGAACGCGCCAGCGTCTACGCGTTCTACATGCAGGCAATCGAGGGCACGAACGCCCACAAGGTGGATCACCGGGTTTCCGCGGGCGTGAGCTACGGCTTCGGCGGTCACCACTGATCCAGGCGGCCAAGGCCGCTTTCACGATACTTCATCCAATCTTCACCCGCCCGTCATGCACCGGCGGGGCCGCCCCGCGACCCTGATCCCGCGACGCACCGCGTCGCCCGCCCTCGAAGGGGGTGGCCAGAACGATGCGGCCCTGGGGGCCGGGGAGACACACATGTACCTTTCATCAGAGACGGGACGAGGGACGCGCGGCCTGCGCGCCGGTTGCCTGGCACTTCTCGGCGTGGTCGCGCCGTTGGCCGCCGGCGCCGACGTCATCGCGCTGTTCGATGAGGTGGCTGACCTCACGGTCACGCCGCCTGGCATCACTTACCCGGCGGTGACGCCCGAGGAGATGCGCACGGTGTATGCCAACGACATGGCGGCCGTTCACATCGCCATGTACGACGCCGTGGTTTCGATCCGGGGCGGGTACGAGCCGTTTGCGACGACGCCCACGTCACCGACTACTGGAGCATCCGCCAATGCGGCTGCTGCTGCGGCCGCTTGCGGCGTGCTGCGGGGCCTGTTCCCCAACCGCGCGCCGCAGTACGAGCCGGCGTGCGCGTCCTATATCAACGCGTTGCCGGAGAACGGCGCCAAGTCGAAGGGGCTCGCGGTCGGCAATGAAGTGGCGCTCGGCACGCTTGCGTTCCGCGCCAATGACGGCCGCTCGACCGTCGTGACGTACACGCCGGGCAGCGATCCGGGCGACTTCCGGGGCACGAACCCGGCGCTGCCATTCGGGCCTTTCATCCGGCCCCTCGCTCTGGAAAGCGTCTCGCAGTTCCGCGCGGAAGGACCGCCGGACCTGACCAGCTTCGACTACCTCCTGGACTTCAACGAGGTGAAATCGCTGGGTTCCGCGGCGAGCGTCACGCGGACGGCTGCGCAGACGGACCTCGCGCGGTTCCACACGGAGCCACCGCCGCGGTTCTGGACGCGCAACATGCGGCGCTTTGCGACGGACGGCCGCAGCGTGCTCGAGCACGCCCGGCTGATGGCGATGCTGTGGATCGCCCAGGCGGACGCGACGAACGCGTGCTTCGACTCGAAGTATCACTTCGGCTTCTGGCGCCCGCAGAGCTCGATTCCGCTGGCGGGGACCGATGGCAACCCGGCCACGGTCGAGGACGCGGGCTGGGCGCCGGTCGTGCCGACGCCGAACCACCCGGAGTATCCGGCGGCGCATGCCTGCAATGCGGCGGCCGTGGCGACGATCCTCGAGCGCTACTTCGGCTCCCAGAATGTCGCCTTCACCATCGACAGTGGGGTAACGGGCCTGACGACGTCGTCCTTCCGCTATCGCAAGACCGGAGACTTCGTGAAGGACGTCAAGAACGCCCGGGTCTATGGCGGCATACACTACCGCAGTTCCGTCAACGACGGCGCGACGCTCGGAACGCGCGTGGGCAACTACATCGCGCGCAACTACTTCCGGCGCGAGCGGTAACGGACGGAGGGGACGCGCACCTTCATATTCGCAAAGGTGCGCGTCCCTTTCACGCGACCGCGCAAGGGCTGGCAACGTTCAGGCCCGCCTCCGCTTCTTCTCGTACATCGCGCGATCCGCCCGCGACAGCAACACGTCGAGCGGCGTGTCGGCGGCGCAATTGATCTCCTCGATGCCCACACTCATGGCGACCCGCAGCGTCGGGACGACCTGCGAGTTGAACCGCTCGATCTCGGCCTGCAGGCGTCCCGAAACGGCGGTGGCGCCGTCGTGGTCGTCGAGCAGCGCGAACACGGCGAACTCGTCCCCGCCCACGCGGCCCACCACGTCGCTCTCGCGGAATACGCGACCGAGAACCCCGGCGGCGTCGGCGATCAGCGCGTCGCCCGCTGCGTGCCCACGCGTGTCGTTGACGCGCTTGAGCCCATCGAGGTCGATGAAGACGAGCGCGCACTTGGCGCGCGTGCGCCGAGACATGCGCAGCGCCTGGTCCGCGAGCACCAGGAAGCCGCGGCGATTGCGCAACCCGGTCAGCTCGTCGGTGAGGGCAAGCTGCTCCATCTCGACGCTGTAGTTTCGAAGCGCGCTCTCCGACTGCCTGCGTCCGGTGACCGCGGCCGTGAGCGTCAGCGCCATCACCGCGGTGAGGCCGATGAAGGCCTGCAGCGCAAGCAGCGACTCGGTGGTCCGCTCGCCGCCGAAGGGCCCCGACCCGTTTGCCGTGGCGGCGATCGCAATGAGGGAAAGCAGGGCCACGGCGATCGCGACGCCGCTCGGCCGGAAGCGGAATGCGATCCACACGAGGGCCGGCAGCGGCAGGAAGGTCAGCGGACTCGCGACTCCCTCGCCGGGCGCAGGAGCGAAGAACACCACGAGCGTCGTCACGGCAAGCAAGCTGAACGAGGCGCCCAGCTCGCCGAGCCGCCAGCGCCTGTGCCCGACGTGCAGCGACTGCCGCCAGGTGAGGAAGACGGGTGCGAAGACGAGGATGCCGATGAGGTCGCCGAGCCACCAGGTCAGCCAGGAGTCGAGGAACTGGTCCGGCTGCAGGACCCCCGCGACATTCAGCGTCGCGACGCCCCAGCTCGAGGCGACGAGGCAGGCGACGGCCGCGATCGCGGTGTAGAGGAGTGTCGCCTGGCCCGCTTCGAAGACCTGCGAGACGCCGACCCAGCGCTGGATCGCCTCGGCGCAGACGAGCATCTGCACCGTGGAACCGACGGCGATCGACATCGCGATGATGACACTGAGCCCGGTGAACTCGCCGCCGGCCGTGCTGACGGCAACCGCGATGTTGACGAGCACCGAGCCGGCTGCGATCCCTGGCCATACGCGCGGGCCCCAGAGCAGCAACGCGGCGAGCGCGATCCCGGACGGCGGCCAGACTGCCGTTGCGTAGCCGGGCTGGATCGCGAGCGAAAGCCCGACGATGCCGGTGAGGGTGTAGCCCGCCGCCAGGATGATCACCCGGACCCAACGGTCGGCTGTCAATGAATCCTGAATTGGGGTCGGCTCCCTGTCCCGCTGCGCAGGTCCCTTTTCCGCAGTATGAGAACGAGGCCGGCGAGCAGCAACAGGAGACTGTCGCCGTGGCCGCCGCCGCCGTTACCCGGCGGGGGCGGGGGCGGCGGTGGCGGAGGTGGTTCCGCCGCAGCGCATTCGGCATCCACGGCGGGCGGTGCCGCGCCGGCAGCCGGTCCGACGAACGGTTTGAACGAACAATCCCCGCCGCCGGAATCGCCGGCGAGACCCTGCGAATCCTCGTATCGGAGCCAGTGCCCGCTGCCCCAGTCCACGGCGCTGGCCGGGTCGGCGTCCAGGGCCATTTCGGCCAGGTCCTGCGGATCCAGGAACAGGACGGCAGGCGTCGCGGCATCCACCTCGATCGTGGCGGGCAGCGTGAAGTCGACCGCGAAGGCATCGTCGGCATAGCGCAAGTAGCCGTCCGGCGCGCCGCCAGGTGCGTCCAGCCACGTCCCGCCGCCGAGCGCGAGGTCTGCGCCCTCCTGCGACGGGATCTCGAGGGTGACGGTGCCGATCGCGGCGCCGGGAGACTGGCCGGCATAAGGCACCACCGCGCCCGCGCCGTTGCGGATGCGCATCGGCTTGTTGAAGGCGACCCAGAGGCGGTAGTTGCCGCCCGGTACCAGCGCCTCGTTCACCTCGACGTCCAGCGTGCGCCCGTCCGGTGCGCTTCGCTCCCAGCGCGCGCGATACACGACGGCGTTGCCGGGCAGCTCGCGGATCTCCGCGGCGACCGCGGCCGGCGGGCCGCTCTGGCGGTAGAAACCGAGCAGGTACTGGCGTGCGACGTCGTCGCGCATCCGCGCGGCCTCGGCGTCCGGCAGGATGAAGCCGCTGTGTCCGTGCGTGGCAAGGCCGCCGTAGTCCTGGCCGCCGTTCGCGGGCTCGAGCTCCAGCGTCCAGCCGGGAATCTCGTAGGTGAACGTGAAATGGTCCGCGGTCGTGCCGATGCCGGGCGAACCCGGGGGATCCGGCCCGAAGCCGTAGTTGCGCCCCGAGGCATCGGCCATGTGCACGCCGAGCGCCTGCGTGATCGCGTTGAGCCGCGCGTTCGGCGGCGTCGGCGCGAGGTAGACCTGCCCGAAGGAATGCGTGTCGCTGTAGAGACGCAGCCGCGACTCCGGGCCAAGCGTCGCGGCCTGCTGCAGCGCCAGGAACTCCGGCTCGGAGTCCGGAGCCGGGCCATGGTGGACGAGGCTCGTCAGGAGCGATGTGCTCGCTCCCTGCTGACCGAAGCCTTGAGCCGCGTTGCGGTTGAGGTCGACGCCCCAGAAGTTGTCCGCGACCGTGGCGATCTCGGAATCGATGAAGCCGTTCGTCTGGGGATTACGCAGGTTCTTGCGCCGCATGCGGCCCTCGCGCGGCTGCTCGCGGTCGGCCGTCACGTTCGCCGGGTACATCTGCGTCTGCAGGAGGCCGTCCACGTTGTTCACCGGCACGAGCACCGTGTTCAGGTTCTCGACCAGGTACTGCACGAAGCCGCCGTCCGCCTTGCCCGCGACCAGCGCCTCGAACAACGCGGTCACGGCTTCGGGCGTCTGCCATTCGCGCGCGTGGATGCCGCCGTTCACCAGCACGGCGGGCTCCGTGAAGCCTTCGGCGGTCGTCGCATCCGGATCGCCGACCACGTAGGCCCAGATCTCGCGTCCGGCAAGCGTCTCGCCGACGACCTGGCCGTCCACCTCGTCGTTCAGCGCGAACAGCGACTGGTGCTGCGCGAACAGCGAGGCGTATTCGCGAAAGCCCGCGACCGGCGTCATCGAGGCGACCGGCACGGGCGGCGGGTAGCCGAGCGCGATCCCGGTGCCCGTGTTGTCGTCGTCCGTATAGGTGAAGAGCACGTCGCCGCAGCCCACGGCGAACGGATTCGTGATCTCGCCGGCGCTGTCGAAGATGCAGGCGGCGGACGCCGGCAGGGCAACGCCGAAGAGCAGCGCGGCGAGGACCGCGCGGCTCATCGCTCGAGCCACCGGCGCGTCTTGGCCTGAAGTTGCGGCGAAACCGCCCCGGCGCGCGCAAAGCGCTCGAGCTCGGTGCGTGCGGCGGGATTCGGGTCGAGGCGTAGCGCCAGCAGCAGGAGTTGCCGCTCGCCGTCGGTGCGCGCGGTGGCGAGGCGCCGCCCGATCTCGGCGCTGACGCCGGCATCGCCCAATGCCCCGAGTGCCGCTGCCGCGGACGGCGCGGTGCCGGGGTCCGCCAGTGCCTCGAACAGGAAGCGGCGCGCGTCGGCGTCCTGCGCCGCGAGCCGGCCCGCCTCGAGGATCGCGGCAGAGGCGATGTCCGCGCGCCGGCTCGCACGCTCGAGCGTCTCGAGCGCCGAAGCCGCATCGAGCGCGCGCGGCGCAGTGGCGATTGCCGCGAGCGCCTCCCGCTCGTCGGCGTAGTCGATGAGAAGGCCGAAGAGCGCCGGATCCGCGAGCCGCCCGGCAACGATCAGGGCAAGCGCATCGACGCGGCGGCCCTGTGCCAGCTCGCTCGCGACGGCATGGCGCTGTGCGACGATCTCGTCGAGCGGCGCGCCGCGAAACGCATCGGCCGTGCCCGCGCGCGCCGCGTCCGATGACTCGACGGCAAAGCGGGCAGCGATGCGCGCATCCCGCACCGCGAGTCCCGCGGCTGTCGCCGCGCGGGCGGCACGGCGCTCCCAGTCGCGCAGCACGAAGCGCGCGGTCGCGCCCGCATCATATAAAGGAGTGGCGCGCTCCCCGTGGTCGGGATCGATGCGCGCATAGACGGTCGGCGTGCGGGCCGTGAGGCGGATAACCGTGGCCCGCGCAGCGGGCGTGGGCGAGAGGCGCGCGAGCGCGTGCAGTCCGCGATCGAGCAGCCATTCCTGCGCGACGGCTTCCAGCGTGCCGTCATGGGCGATGCGGTCGAGGTGCGCGGCGAGCTCGGTGGCCCGGCCCTTGGCCGCCAGCGCCGTGAGGCCGGCGTCGCGTGCGGCGACTGAAGGCGCCGAGATCGCCTGACGCGCGCTCGCAGGATCGACGAGGCGCGCGGCAATCGCCTGGGTGCTGGCTCCCAGCGCCAGCGCGAGCGCACAGATGCGAACGGTCCCCCCTGCCATGGGGAGTCTGACCGGCCGGTTGCGGCCGGGGTTCCGGGGACTTGGCTAAGGCGACTTCAGGAAGGATCCATCGGCGAGGCCGGCGCCGAGGCGACGGCCGGCTGGCCGTTCAACAGATCCCGCCACGTGAGCTCATGGCCCTTGCGCTTGCCCTTCGGAACGAGCTTCAGGCCCTCCGGCGAGATGGTGAGCGTGTACAGCTCCTCGTTCACCGGAAATTCGCGTCTCAGGGGTTTTTCCAGCTTGGTTGCCATGTTTCCTGACCACCTCAATGGTTGGCCTATGCCCGGAACCGACGGTATAGCACCCTTGTGCGCGGAGCGGCAAATCACGGCTGTCGGGCGCGCGGTGCCGAAAAGGGGGGCTCCGGTACAATCGCGGCGATGCCGTTGTCCGTCGTCATCCTGGCCGCAGGCCAGGGCAAGCGCATGGCAAGCGACTTTCCGAAGGTGCTGCAGCCGCTTGCGGGCCGGCCGCTCCTGGCGCACGTCGTCGCAACCGCGCGCGCGCTGAATCCGGCGGCAATCCACGTCGTTTACGGCCACGGCGGGGAGCGCGTGCGCGCGACCTTCCCGGGCGCGGACATCCACTGGGCGCTGCAGGCCGAGCAGAAGGGCACCGGGCACGCGCTGATGCAGGCGATGCCGGGCGTGCCGGACGGTCACTCGCTGCTCGTGATCTACGGCGACGTGCCGCTTATCCGCGCCGGGACGCTCGCGGGACTGGTCGCGCGCGCGGGCCCGGCGTCGCTCGCGCTGCTGTCGGCGCGGCTCCCGGACCCCACGGGCTACGGTCGCGTGGTTCGCGACGGCGCGGGCCGCGTCGTGCACATCGTCGAGGAGAAGGACGCAAGCCGCGAGGAGCGCGCGATCGACGAGATCAACACCGGCGTGCTCGCTGCGCCGGCGGCGAAGCTGCGTGCGTGGCTCGGGACGCTCAAGGCCGACAACGCGCAGGGGGAGTACTATCTGACGGATTGTATCGGCGCCGCGGTGCGCGACGGTTGTGCGGTCGATGCGGTGGTGGCGGATGCGCCGTCGGAGGTCCTGGGCGTGAACGACAAGCTACAGCTCGCCGAGGCCGAAGCGGCGCACCGCCGCAGCCGTGCCGAGGACCTGATGCGCGCGGGCGTCACGGTCGTGGACCCGGCGCGCCTCGACGTGCGCGGCGAAGTGACCTGCGGCCGCGACGTCGTGCTCGACGTCAACGTGATCCTGGTCGGTCGCGTGAAGATCGGCGACCGCGTGAAGGTCGACGCGGGCTGCGCGCTCGTCGATTGCGAGATCGGGGACGACAGCGAAGTGCGCTTCAATTCGCTCGTCGACGGTGCGGTCGCGGGCAAGGGCTGCATCATCGGCCCGTACGCGCGGCTGCGCCCGGGCACGCGCCTCGCGGACGGCGTGCACGTCGGCAATTTCGTCGAGGTCAAGAACTCGTCGCTCGGCGCCGGCAGCAAGGCGAACCACCTGACCTACCTCGGCGACACGACGGTCGGGAGCGGCGTCAACGTCGGCGCGGGAACCGTCACCTGCAACTACGACGGCGTCAACAAGCACCGTACCGAGATCGGCGACGGCGCGTTCATCGGGTCGGGCTCGATGCTGGTGGCGCCGGTCTCGGTCGGCCGCGACGCGACGATCGGAGCAGGCTCGACGATCACGAAGCCGGCGCCGGCCGGCAAGCTGACGGTGGAGCGCAGCCGCCAGGTGACGGTCGAGAACTGGAAGCGGCCGGAGAAGGAGCCGAAGTAGCGCACCATGAGTTCCGGCTTCACCCTGGAACCGCGCGACGGTTACCTTTACGTGCACCTGGCGCCCGGCTTCGAGATGACCCCGGAAAGCACGGCCGCGGTCTGGATCGCAACCTGCGAGGCCTGCCGCGAGCGCGGCCTCAGCCGCGCGCTTGCCGAAGGCGACGACGTGACCCGCCGCCTCACGCCGATGGAGTCCTTCGACATCGCGGGCATCGCGGCCCGGCTCCTGCCCGGGCTGTCGATGGCCTGCGTGTTCCGGGGCTATGTCCCGGACGCACAAAGCGCGTTCTTCCGCACGGCGGCGCTGAACCGGGGCGTGCGCATGGAATTCTTCCAGGACCTGAACGCAGCCCTCCGTTGGCTCGGGGCCGCGAACCAGCCGCCGGGTTAGAATGGCCGCCACATGTGCGGCATCGTCGGAGCGGTTGCTGACCGGGACGTCGTCCCGATCCTGATCGAGGGCCTGAAGCGCCTCGAATACCGCGGCTATGATTCGGCCGGCGTCGCCGTGCTCAACGGTGGCACCACCGTCGCGCGACTGCGCGCGGTCGGCAAGGTGTCGAAGCTCTCGGACGCCCTGGCCGCGCACCCGACTTCGGGCCATCTCGGCATCGCCCATACGCGCTGGGCGACGCACGGCGTGCCGAACGAGCGCAATGCCCACCCGCACATCTCGCGCGACGGCGTCGCCATCGTCCACAACGGGATCATCGAGAACCACGAGGAGCTCCACGACGAGCTCGAGCGGGCCGGTTACCAGTTCGCCTCGGACACCGACACCGAGGTCATCGCGCACCGCATCCACTACCACCTCGGCGAGGGCGGGGACCTGTTCAAGGCGGTGCAGAAGACCGTCTCCGAATTGCGCGGTGCCTATGCACTCGCGGTGATGTGGGGCAAGGACCCGGACTGCATCGTGCTCGCGCGCGCCGGCTGCCCGCTGCTGATCGGCCTCGGCGAGGAGGAGAACTTCATCGCCTCCGACATCGCGGCGCTCCTGCCCGTGACGCGCACCTTCATCATCCTCGAGGAAGGCGACGTCGCCTGCATCCGCAGGAAGAGCATCGAGATCGTCGATGCGGGCGGTGCCCCCGTCACGCGCGCTCGCTACGTCTCCGAGCAGTCGTCCGAGGCGGCGGAGAAGGGCACCTACGAGCATTTCATGCTGAAGGAGATCCACGAGCAGCCACGCGCGGTCGCGCAGACCCTGCAGGAGCGCGTTGCCGGCGGGCGCCTGCTGTCGCAGGCTTTCGGGCCGGCCGCCATGGAAGTGTTCAAGCGCGTCACCAGCGTGCACATCGTCGCCTGCGGCACCAGCTACCACGCCGGGATCGTCGCGCGCTATTTCATCGAGCAGCTCTGCCGCGTGCCCTGCCGCGTCGAGATCGCAAGCGAGTTCCGCTACCGCGACCCGGTGGTGCCGGCGAACTCGCTGTTCGTATCCATCTCGCAGTCGGGGGAAACCGCGGACACGCTCGCGGCGCTGCGCCTCGCGCGCAAGGCGGGATTCCTCTCCACAGTTGGCCATCTGCAACGTGCCGGAGAGCTCGCTGGTGCGCGAATCCGAGCTCGTGCTGCTGACGCGCGCGGGCCCCGAGATCGGCGTCGCCTCGACCAAGGCCTTCACCACGCAGCTCGCGGCGCTCGGCATGCTGGTGATCGCGATTGGCAAGCACCACGGCCTGTCCGAGGAGCGCGAGAAGACGCTGGTGCACCGGCTGCTGGAACTGCCGGCCATGCTCGAGCAGACGCTCGCGCTCGACGGCGAGGTCAAGGCGCTCGCGAGGAGGATCGAGCCGAAGCACCACGCGCTGTTCCTCGGCCGCGGCGCCATGTTCCCGATCGCGATGGAAGGCGCGCTGAAGCTCAAGGAAATCTCGTACATCCACGCCGAGGCGTATGCCGCCGGCGAGCTGAAGCACGGCCCGCTCGCGCTCGTCGACGCCGACATGCCCGTGATCGCGGTCGCGCCGAACAACGACCTGCTCGAGAAGGTCAAGTCGAACCTGCAGGAGGTGCGCGCGCGCGGCGGCATGCTCTACGTGTTCGCGGACCCGGAATCGGGCATCGAGCCCTCGGAGGGCGTCGAGGTGATCACCATGCCGCGGCACGTGAGCTACTTCCAGGCGCCGGCCGTCTACACCGTGCCGCTGCAGCTCCTTGCCTATCACACCGCCGTGCTCAAGGGCACGGACGTCGACCAGCCGCGCAACCTCGCGAAGAGCGTCACGGTAGAATGAAGGGGACGCGCACCTTCATATTCGGGTCCGCGGTCAGTAAATAGGGGTGCGCCCCAAAACGAATATGAAGGTGCGCGTCCCCTTCATTCGATTCGACGCGGGCTTCTACCAGCGCTACTACCGTGACCCGCGCACCCGCGTCGCCTCGCGCGCGGACGCGCTGCGCCTCGGCCGCTTCGTGTGTGCGTACGCGGACTACCTGGGGTTCACGGTGCGGCGCGTGCTCGACGCCGGCTGCGGGCTCGGCCACTTGCGGGCCGCGGTCAAGGAGTGCTTTCCACGCGCGCGCTATGTAGGACTCGAGACGAGCGCGTACCTCTGCCGGCGCTACGGCTGGATGCAGGAAAGCGTCGCGGACTACGCGCCGAAGCAGCCCTTCGACCTCGTCTTCTGCCACGACGTGCTGCAGTACCTCGACGACCGCGCCGCAGCGCGCGCACTCGAAAACCTCGGCCGGCTGTCGCGCGGCGCCCTGTACTTCAGCGTGCTGACGGCCGGCGACTGGCGCCGCAACGCCGACCGCGCGCGCACGGATTCCGGCGTGCACCTGCGCCCGGCCGCCTGGTACCAGGCCCGCCTGCTCAAGCACTTCCGGCCCCTCGGCGGGGGCGTCCTCGTGCGGCGCGGCTTCGATCCCTTGTTGTGGGAGCTGGAACGGCCGTGGCCGGCACCTCGGAGGGGACGTTCACCTTTGCGGGGACGGCAAAGGTGAACGTCCCCTCCTATTGATCTAGAATCAGGCGGCTGATTTCCGGGTCCCGGGCGGACCGACAACCATTGGGGAGATATCGACGATGTCGATCCTGAAGAACTCGGGCCTGCGCGCCCTCGGCACCGCCTCCGTGGCGGCCTGCGTACTCGCCGCCTGCGGCGGCTCCGGCAGCGCCAACGGCGACCTTGCCGCTGATCCGCGCGAACCTCTCGATCAAGGCGGTTTCGCAGGGCGGCGTGTGCGATGTCATCCCGGTCCGCGTGACGCCGAAGCAGCTGAAAGGCGAGGCCAACAAGTACGCGAACAACAAGATGATGGTCAGGGACGTGCCGATGACCGGCCCGACCGACGAGAACGGTGCGCCGATGTGCAACGGCTCCACGGAGACGCTGCCGCTCGCGCCGGGCGACTGGGAGTTCAGCGCTCCGCTCGCCTCCGGCACGACGACCTGCGTGCGCGACATCCAGCCGGCGGGCGACCGCGAGATCAGCTTCGTCGACGGCGTCATGGGCTGCGGCGGTCCAGAGTCGGCGCTTCTGCCGCCCCTCGATCCGCTCGCGCCGCCGGTCGAAGGCGAAGTGCCGGCCGATGGAACGGAGCCGGCCCCGCCCACGGGCTGAGACCGGCAGTCGATCCGACAGGGGCCGGCACGGGCAACCGTGCCGGCCTTTTTATCCATGCGAAACCCGATCCCGTACTACGCGCCGCTCATGCTGGGTCTCTACGGGCGCATCGCGCCTAAGCAAGCGGCGCGCCTGCTTGCCAACCTGATCTCGCGGCCGGGCGGACAGAACCCGACCCAGGCCTGGGAGCTGGCGGGCGGCACCGACGGGAAAGCCATCGAGCTTCGCACCGGCCTGCACGCGCGAAGTTGGGGGGAGTCGGGGCCGCTCGTGCTCGCGCTGCACGGCTGGCGCGGCCGCAGCACGCAGTTCCGCCCGCTCGCGGCGATGCTACTCGAGCGCGGCATGCGCACGGTGGCGCTCGAGCTGCCGGGGCACGGCATCTCGACCGGCGACAGCGCGACGCCGCGCCTCATCGGCGAGCTCCTGATCGAGATCGAGAAGATCACAGGGCCCGTGCACGCGGCGATCGGGCATTCGTTCGGTGGCGCGGCGCTCGGGGCCGGCCTCGTCTACGGGTTCCGCCCCGAGCGCATCGTGATCGTCTCGAGCCCGACGCGCGTCAGCCGCATCCCCGTCTGGCTCGCGAAGGCAGCGGGCCTGCCGCCAAGGGCGATGGTGGAGTTCCAGCAGATCCTGGACCGCGACGCCGGCCGTCCCTACCGCGACCTCGACCTCGTCGCCGCCGCACCGAAATCCGGCGTGCCGGGACTGCTGATACACGATCTCGAGGACGCGGTGATTCCGTACTCCGAGGCCGAGGCCCTCAAGAACGCCTGGCCGGGGCTCAAGTTCATGACCACGCGCGGCAAGGGGCACCGGGACATCCTTTCGGCTCCCGAGGTCCTCCGCACCATCGTTCAGTTCGTCGATCCGGCAGCCGTCATCGGCGATTCCGGCGCCACGGTGATGCGCAGCCGCCCGTAGGGCGAAGCCGGGAGCGCCGCTTCCCCGCGCTGTTCCATGAATGCGAGCGCGGACAGCGAGAGCATGTCGCCTTCGCGGTCCGCCGACGGCGGCTTGCCGAGCAGGGCCGCCGGCGTGAACACGACGAGGTACTTGCCCTTCTGTTCCACGGGGTCGACGCCGATCGACACCGCGAGCCCCGGCTCGCCGCCCGGCGTCGCGAGTGCGGGCTCGAGGCGCAGGCTGTCCGGGCCCGTCATGTGCACGACGATGAAGGTGTCGTCGAGCAGCGCGACGACGGGATAGAACACGCCTTCCTCCGCGCCGTCGTTGGCGTCGAAGACGCTCTTCACGCGGATGCGGTAGCGCGTCGTCTGGTCCGGCAACTTGAATGCGACGAAGGGCGAGAGCCCGCTCTGGAAATCGAACACGGGTGACTCGTCGTCCACGACCGCCTGCGCGTGTCCCTGGCGCGGCAGCGTGCCGTAGCTGAATCCGGACGGGTCGTCGCAGCAGGGCGTCGCCTTGGCGTAGGTCGCGAGACGGGCCTCGGTGGTCGCCGGGTAGGATGACTGCGGCTGCGTCGCGCAGGCCGCGAGCGCCGACGCCGCGACCGCCCCGAGGACTGTCATTGAATTTCGCATCGAGGCCTGAGGCTAGCATGAATGCCGTCTCGGTCGCCGTGATCGGCGCCGGGCTTGCCGGGCTCGCCTGCGCGCGGCGACTTGCCGAGGCGGGCGTGCATGCGCGCGTGTTCGAGGCGCAGCGCGCGCCGGGCGGGCGCCTCGCGACGCGGCGATTTGCGCTGGCGAGCTTCGACCACGGCGCGCAATACCTGACCGCGACGGACGCCGGATTCAGCCGCGTCCTGCAGGCTGCGGCCGCTGCCCGCGCCGCGCATCGGTGGCAACCGGACTGGCCCGGTCGCGGGCATCCGGGCGACCTGTGGGTCGGAGCGCCTGCGATGAACGCGCTGCCGAGGTTCATCGCGGAGGATCTCGACGTCGAGTACGGCGCCCGGATCATGCGCATCGAGCGCGGTCGCCGCGGTTGGGCGCTGCTCGATGACCGCGGCCTCGCGCACGCGCATTTCACCGCCGTCGCCCTCGCGATGCCGGCGCCGGCCGCTGCAGCCCTCGCCGGTTGCCACACGCTTGCGGCCGCGCGCGTACGTGCCGTGCCGATGGCGCCGTGCTGGGCAGCGCTCGTGGCGTTCGAGGCCCCGCTCGAGGGCGTGCCGGACGCTGGCGTGACGGGCGACGGGATCCTCGCCTGGTACGCGCGAAACTCGAGCAAGCCCGGCCGCGAGCCCCGCGAGTCGTTCGTGCTGCACGCGACGGCCGACTGGTCGCGCGTCGAGTTCGAGCAGGCGGCGCACACGGTTCAGCGAGCACTCCTTGACCGCTTCTCCGAGCACGTCGGCCGGGTCCTGCCGCGAACGCTCGTCGCGGATTCCCACCGCTGGCGATACGCGCGCGTCGAGATCCCGCTCGCCGAGGATTGCCTCTTCGACCCGGACTCCGGCCTCGGCTTTTGCGGCGACTGGTGCCTCGACGCGAGCGCGGAAGCGGCATGGTTGTCGGGCCGCGCGCTCGGCGCCCTGCTGGCGGAGGCACGGGAGTTGACTGCCTCCGGTAAGATACGCGGCAGTCGATGAAACGCTTCCCGAACGCATTGATCCTGGCCGCCCTGCTGGCGCTCGTCGCCGCCTGCGCGGGCGACGCGCCGGCCAGGCCGGAGCCCGAGAGCATGCCGAAGTCCGCGCCGGTACCGCCGATCGCATCCGTCCGGCCCCACGTCGTCGAATCGCCGCACGGCTCGCGCACCGACGAGTACTACTGGCTGCGCGACGACACGCGGGCCGATCCCGGCGTGATCGGCTACCTCGAGGCCGAGAACGCCTACAAGGCGGCGATGACTGCGCACACGGAGGCGCTCGAGGAGAAGGTCTACGGCGAGATCATCGGGCGCATCAAGCAGGACGATTCGACCGTGCCGTACCGGCTGCGCGGCCACTGGTATTACACGCGCTACGAGACCGGCCAGGAATATCCGGTGTACGCGCGCAAGGCCGGCACGCTGGACGCGCCCGAGCAGGTCATGCTCGACGTCAACCGGATGGCGGAGGGCCACGGGTTCTTCCAGGTGGGCTCGAGCGCGATCGCGCCGGACAACAACCTGCTCGCGTTCACCGAGGATCCCGTCGGCCGCCGGCAGTACCGGCTCCGCTTCAAGAACCTCGCGACCGGCGAGCTGCTGCCGGACCGCATCGAGAACGTCGATCCCCACATCGCGTGGACCGCGGACAGCAGGAGCATTCTCTACCTCGAGAAGGACCCGGAGACGCTTCTCGCCCGGCGGGTGCTCCGCCACGTGCTCGGCACCGACCCCGCGCTGGACACGCTCGTCTACGAGCAGGACGACGACAGCTTCTACACGAGCGTCGGCAGCACCAAGGACGAGCGCTACGTCACGATCTTCGCGCGCAGCACCGTGTCCACCGAGTTGCGCTACGCGGACGCGGCGGACCCCGCGCTGAAGTTTCGCGTCTTCCTGCCGCGAGAGCGGGACCTGGAGTACTACCCGGACCACCTCGACGGGCGCTGGATCATCCGCACCAACTGGCAGGCGCCGAACTACCGCCTCATGGAGGCGACCGTCGGCGAGGAGGGCGACCGGGAAAACTGGCGTGAGCTCGTGGCACACCGCGAGGACGCGTTCGTGGACGGCTTCGACCTGTTCAGGGACTTCCTCGCCATCGAGGAACGCTCCGACGCGATGCGCAAGATCCGCATCCGGCCGTGGGGCGGCGGCAAGGACTTCTACATCGGCTCCGACGAGGCCGCCTACACCACGAGCCTTGGCGTCAACGCCGAGATCGACACCCACATCGTGCGCTACGAGTACACCTCGCTGACGACGCCGATGACGGTGTACGACTACGACATCCAGACCGGCGAGCGCCAGCTCATGAAGCGCACGCCGGTGCTCGGCGGCTTCGATTCGGCCAACTACCGCACCGAGCTCGTCTGGGCGCCGGCCCGGGACGGCACGAAGGTGCCGGTGTCGCTGGTCTACCGCACGGGATTCCGCCGGGACGGCAGCGCGCCGATGCTGCAGTACGGCTACGGCTCGTACGGCGCCACCATGGACCCGGCCTTCTCGGTGGCGCGCGTTTCGCTGCTCGACCGCGGCTTCGTGTTCGCGCTCGCGCACATCCGCGGCGGCCAGGAGATGGGCCGGCGCTGGTACGAGAACGGCAGGCTGCTGCACAAGAAGAACAGCTTCACCGACTTCATCGACGTCACGCGCCACCTCGTGAAGGAGGGCTACGCGGACGCCTCGCCGCGTCTCGGCGATGGGCGGCAGCGCGGGCGGCCTGCTGATGGGCGCCGTCTCCAACATGGCGCCCGCCGATTACCGCGCGATCGTCGCGCAGGTGCCGTTCGTCGACGTCGTCACCACGATGCTCGACGAGAGCATCCCGCTCACGACCAACGAGTTCGACGAGTGGGGCAACCCCGAGACGAAGGAATACTACGACTACATGCTGTCGTACTCGCCCTACGACAACGTCTCGCGCCAGGCTTACCCGGCGATCCTGGTGACGACCGGCCTGCACGACAGCCAGGTCCAGTACTGGGAGCCCGCGAAATGGGTCGCGCGGCTGCGCGCCCGCAAGACCGACGCGAACCCGCTCCTCTACCGCACCACGATGGAGGCCGGGCACGGCGGCAAGTCGGGACGCTTCCAGCGTTTCCGCGAGATCGCCGAGGAATACGCCTTCATCCTCGACCAGTCGGGCATCACCGAGTGAGCCTGAATCTCGGCCGCATCGAGCAGGTCGCGATCCCGGTGCGCGACCTCGCGCGGGCGACGAACTTCTACCGCGACCGGCTTGGGATGAGGCTCCTGTTCGAGGTGCCCCCGCAGCTCGCGTTCTTCGACTGCGAGGGCGTCCGTCTCGCGCTCTCGATCTCCTCCGACCCGATGTACGATCCGCCCGGCTCGATCGTCTACTACCGCGTGGACGACATCGGGGCGGCGCACGCCGAGCTCGAGCGCCGCGAAGTCGAGTTCCTGCAGCCGCCCCACCGCATCGCGGTGCTCGACGAGGTCGAGATCTGGATGGCGTTCTTCGAGGACACCGAGGGCAACACGCTCGCGATCACGAGCGAGAAGCCGGTCTCGAAGCCATGAGCGCGGGCGCGCTCGTCGAGCGCGGCCTTGCGCGCGCGGTGGACCTGCGGCAGGGCGAGGCGCCGGGGCTCGCCGCGGCCTTTGCGTACCACTTCCTGCTGTTCACGGCGTACTACATCCTGCGGCCGATCCGAGACAGCATGGGCGTCACTGGCGGCGTCGAGAACATCGACGACCTGTTCGGGTGGACGCTGCTCGGCATGCTGCTCGCGGTGCCCGTGTTCGGCTGGCTGAGCGGACGCTTCCGCCGCGGCGTGTTCCTGCCCTGGACCTACGTGTTCTTCGCGGCGCAGCTGGTGGCGTTCTGGGCGTTGTTCACCGCGCAGGAGGACGACGCTGCGACGGCCCGCGTGTTCTTCGTCTGGGTCAGCGTCTTCAACCTGTTCGTCATCTCGGTGTTCTGGAGCTTCATGGCGGACCTGTTCGACAGGGAGCAGGGCAAGCGGCTGTTCGCCTTCATCACGGCGGGCGCGAGCGTCGGCGCCATGACGGGCTCCGCGATCACCAGCTTCCTCGCGAAGTCGGTCGGTGACGTCAACCTCCTGCTCGTGTCGGCGGTGATGCTGGCCTCGACCGTCCTGCTCATGCGCTACCTGCTCGGCTGGAGCGCGGCGCGCGCGGGCCGGGACGAGCGCATCGACGAGCGGCCGATCGGTGGCAATCCGTTCGCGGGCCTCAAGCTCGTACTGTCGTCGCCATACCTCGGCGGCATCGCGGCTTTCGTGTTCCTGATGGCCGCGGTCAACACCTTCCTGTACCTGCAGCAGGCGGAGCTCCTCAGCGTGCACTACCCAGAGGGTTCCGCGCGCACGGCGTTCCTGGGGCGCGTCGAGCTCACGATGAGCGTCATCACGCTCCTGCTGCAACTGTTCGCCGTGGGACGGCTGACGAAGCGCGCCGGCGTCGCGGCGATGATCGTCGTCGTGCCGCTGTTCGTGGTGGCCGGGTTCCTGCTGATCGCGGTGTCGCCGACGCTCGCGACGCTGGTCGGCGTCTTCATCGCCCGGCGCGTCGGGCAGTACGCGATCGTGCGCCCCTGCCGCGAGATGCTCTACACGACGGTGGACCGCGAATCGAAGTACAAGGCGAAGAACGTCAACGACACCCTGGTGTACCGCACCAGCGACTACGTCGTCGCCAAGGGCCACGACGCGATCGTCTCGGCGTGGTCGGCGAGCCTCTCGGGCATCGCCCTCGTCGGTGCGGGGATCGCCGCGCTCTGGGCGGTGGTCGCGTTCACGCTCGGCCGCGCGCACGAGCGCATGGCGGGTGGCGGGAAATGAAGGGGACGCGCACCTTCATATTCGACTTCTGATTCGAGGGATTGCCTCACGCGCTCGCGAATATGAAGGTGCGCGTCCCCTTCATTTCATTCCGACAGGCGGAAGCGCAGGCGCGTCTCGACGCGCTGCTCGACGACGTTGCCGCCCACGACGCGCGGCTCGTAGCGCCAGCGCTTGACGGCGTCCAGCGCCGCGCGATCGAAAGTCCCGGCAGGCTCCGACGCGCGCACCACGGCTTCACGCGTCGTGCCGTCCGTCGCCACCGTGAATTCGAGGTCGACCCAGCCCTCGGTGCCGCGCTCGCGTGCGCGGTTCGGGTAGGCCGGCGCCATGAAGGCGGTGCGGCGCAGCTTGTTCTCGGGCATCACGGCCGGCTCCGCGGCCTGGACCGCGGCCGGGCGCACGACGCGCAGCGACATGATCTTCGCGTTGAGGTCGGCGACCTCCGCTGCTGGCGCACCGGCCTCGGCCGCGGCACGGGCAAACGTGTCGGCGCGGTCGAGGTTGTTCGCGCCCATCGCGGCGCGCGACTCGGCGAGCGCGCGCGTGGCGAGGAGCGTCCTGGTATCCGCGAGGCCCTCGAACTGGGGGGCATCCGCGCGCAGCAGGTCCACGTAATGCTGGGCGGAGTCGCCCGTGGGCTCGATCAGGCGGCCTTGGGCGATGCGTTGGTTCGCCAGCACCAGCAGGCGCGCCCGGTCGGCGCGATCGTTGCCGATGCGCGCGGCGTCGATGTCGGCGCGCATGGCCGCGAGCTTCGTGCGGTCCATGTTGAGTTCGAGTGCGTTCTGGTACCAGCGGTTCGCGTCGTCGAGCCGGTTCTCGCGGATCGCCTTCTGCGTGGCGTTCTGGAACTGGACGCCGAGCGCGTCCACCGCAGCCCCGACCCCGGGGTCGGACGCGTCGATCCGGCGGGCGGAAATGACGTAACCGAGCGCGCCGTCCTTGCCGACGAGCTGGTTGCTGCGCATGCGCTCGTTCGCGAGCTGGACGAAGGCCTGCACCCGCACCGACGGCAATTCGCCGCCCCCCGCGGGCGTCTCGATCGGGCGACCGAGGCTGTCGACGGCGCGCACCGGCTGGCCGGCCTTGCCCTGGAGCGCGCGCTCCTGCTCGAGCTGGCCGATGAAGAACGGCAGGCGGGCGTGGTCGGGGCGCACGGAGCGCACGGCATCGACCGCGCTCGCGAGCCGTGTGACATCCTGTTCCATCAGCGCGCGCTCGGCCTGCACGATCAGTTCGTCGGCGACGCTGTCGATGCCGCGCCGCGCGAGGTCGTTTCCAGGGTCGCGGGCGAGGACTGCGCGATACAGCTCGAGGGCGTTCTGGCCCGGCGGCTCGATCAGGGCGCCCTGCGAGAGTGCGAGGCCGGCGGCGTCCAGCATCTGCTGCTGGCGGGCGTCCTCGGCGGCGCTCGTCTGGGCGGCCGGCGCGGTGGGCGCGGTCGCCTCATCGGAGGCGGTCCGGTTCCACGGTTCCCAGGCCACGATGCCCCAGGCAATCAGCGCGACCGGGATGAGGAGGAGGCTCCGGCGTCCCCAGCGCCGCACGAAGCCATCGTCGACGTTCAGCTTGAACGGCGGCGAGAGCGCGGGAATTTCCGCCGTGCCGCCGAAGAGCGAATTCTTGTGGCGCGGCGGCAGCGTCGCCGTCAGGTCGGTGACGTTCGCCCGGCGCTGGGTTGCGTCCACGAAATTGCGAATGCGCTCGGCGGAAGCGGGCTTGTGGAGGAAGCGGAAGATGACGCCCTCGGACACGAGCGGCGCGAGATCGTGCTCGTCGTCGCGCCGGCCCGCGACAATGATGGCGAGGTCCGGGAACTGCTGGTGCACCTGGGTGACGAGGGCCTTGGTGTCGTGGTCGGCGAGCGCGGCGTCGATGAGGAGCACCGCATTGCCCGAGGCGACCATGAGATCCGCCGCGTGCGTCGCGTCGTCGGCGCGCCAGACACGGTGATGACCGGCAACCGCGTCGCGCAGGAGGTCGATGAGAGTCGGGTCGGCCGACAGGATGACGACGTTTGCGCCGCTCGTGCGCGCGCCCGGATGCTGAAGCGCGGCATGTGTGCCGGTTGCGCCGGTCGACGCTGCCGGCGCAGTCACGGGCTTGACTGCGGACACGGGCTTCGGCGCGGCCGGATCCGACAGGTCCGGGGCGTCGTCGCCCGGCTGGATGTCCGAATAGTCGATGTTCACGTGTCGCCCCGACCCGCGCAAAACAGCGTCGCCACGGGCACCCGGTGCCCATTGCCGACAGGTGCGTCCATCGTTGACAAAATCGGTCGTGGCGGACGAGACACAGGTCGCGTTTCCGCGACCTGGCCGGGGCGAACCGGGCAAAACCCCCGGTTAGACCGCGACTTGCGGAAAAGCATCCCCAAGGTGTCCACAGGCCCTCCTTGACCGTGGCAGCCACGCGACATCCGGCGCGTATTTTTCCATTCTCGCAGAATTATGTGAAGCTCGACAGGGGCCGGAAAGCCCCGCTATGGTGCTCCGACTGGGCCTCGAGGGGGCTTTGCGGGAGTGGCGGCCATCAGTCGACAGGTTTCGTTCGTCTCGACATTGCCGGCCGAGCATTACCACCAGCTCGAAGCCCTGCTGTTCTTCAACGGTCGCCAGCACCGGGTGCGCAAGGGCATCGAGACGGCGATCAGCCGCTACGGCGCCCCCGAGATCGTCGCCGAAGGCCAGACGCTGCGCGTGCGCGTGGGCGGCGAGACGGAAGCGCAGTGCCTGTTTGCTGTCGAGCGCGAGGGCAGGCATCAGCGGCCGGTCGGCGTGATTCTCTACGTTCGCGACAGCTTCGAGCGCATCACCGTGCTGCACCTGGTGGTCGCCGAGGCGTATGCCGCCGGCGGGCCGCGCGCCGCCTACAACCTGCTGCTGCGCCTGGTGCAGGCGGTCAAGCGCGTCGCGCGCCGGACCACCGGCATCCGCCACGTCGAGCTCGTCTATTCCCGCGAAAGGCTGCGCGCCGCCTACGCCTGAAGTCAGGCGGCGGCGCCCGAGATGCCGCCGGTCAGGACCATGCGCATCGCCGCCTCCACCGTGATGTCGAGCGGCTCTATGCGCGAGCGTGGCAGCAGCGCCGTGTAGCCGCCGATCTGGTAGCTCATCGGGAAATACACCGCGACCAGTCCTTCCGCTGCGTCCACGATGCCGAGTTCCGACGCGTCGTCCTGCGTGACGAAGCCGATAACCCGGGCGTCCCCGAAGCGCGCGAGCACGACGCGCCGGAGGTCGCGGCGCTTGCCGCCGGTCGGCAGCAGCTTCACGAAGTCCCGCGTCGCGCCGTAGATCGTCTTGACGACCGGAATGCGGTCGAGGAACCGTTCCCAGGCGGCGAGGGCGCTCTGCACCAGCAGGGCGTTGAACAACGTGCCCGCGGCGAGGAACAGGAGGAGCGCCGCCGCGATGCCCATGCCCGGCATGTAGAACTCCGGCGGCACGACGAGGAGGATGAGCCGCCGAAGCAGCGACTCCGTCGTGCTTCCGATCCACCACAGGAGCCAGATCGTGAAGCCGATCGGCAGGACGACGACGAGACCGCGCACGAGCGCGCTGCGGAACTTGCGGAACATGGGCGCCTCCTGTGGACGGCGCATGATAGCGGTCCCGCGGCCGGCGCCCGTAGCGCTATGATTCGGGGCGGGGGCCATCAAAACCGCAGTTACAAGGAGAAGGCCATGACCGTCGCAAAAGTCAGCGAGATCACCTCGACGTCCTCGAAGAGCTTCGCGGACGCCATCGACAAGGGCATCAAGCGCGCGAACAAGACGCTCAAGAACCTGACGAGCGCCTGGATCGCAGACCAGGAAGCCGTGATCGAGAAGGGCAAGGTGACCGCGTACCGCGTGCGCATGCGCGTCACCTTCGTGCTCGAGGACTGAGCCATGCGGATCCTGGCGATCGCACTCGTCGCCTGCGCCTTCGCGCTTCCCGCCGCGGCCGCAGGGCCCGCGTCGATCGAGCCGAAGGCGCTCGGCGAGCGCATCGCCTGGGCCGACCAGGCCCTGTTCGTGCTCGACGTGCGCACGCCCGAGGAGTACGCGGCAGGACACCTGCCGGGGGCAGCCAACATCCCGCATGACCAGCTCGCCGCGCGCCTCGGCGAGCTTTCCGGCGCGCGCGAACGCGACATCGTCGTCTACTGCAGGACCGGCAGGCGCACGGCCGAGGCGCTCGAGGTCCTCGTCAAGGCCGGTTTCAAGCGGCTCTTTCACCTGAAGGGCGATTACACCCGCTGGACCGAGGAGAAGCGGCAGGTAGTCGCGACGCAGTGACGTACCGCATCCTCGCGGATGCCGTGCTCCTCCTGCACTTCGCGTTCATCGCCTTTGCTCTGCTCGGCGGCCTGCTCGTCGTGCGGTGGCCGCGGCTCGCCTGGGTGCACTTGCCGGCCGCCGCGTGGGCCGCGGGCATTGCGTTCTTCGGCGGCATCTGTCCCCTGACGCCGCTCGAGAACCGCCTGCGCGTGGCGGGCGGCGAAACCGGATACGAAGGCGGCTTCATCGAGCACCAGCTCGAGGCGCTCATATACCCGGACTGGCTGACCCGCGAGATCCAGGTGGCGCTCGGCGCCGTCGTCCTCGCCATCAACCTCTATGCGTACGCGCGGCTTCTGAGAAGATGAAGGGGACGCGCACCTTCATATTCGTGAAGGTGCGCGTCCCTTTCAGTAGAGCTCCTGCGCCGCGACGACGACGCAGCCGGGCCCGGCGTGCACCCCGAGAGCCGTGCCGAGCGGGATGATGGGCAGGAATTCCGCGTGCGGCAGCCCGGCCGCGAGCACCTCGCGCACCGCGGTCGCGCCTTCGGGCACGTTCGCGTGCGAGATGCCGATCCGCCAGCGGCGTGCGGGATCGAGCCGGCGCCGGAGCAGCTTGCCGTAGCGCCGATACGGGTTCTTGCGCCCAAACAGCGCGCCGCCGAAGCCGAGGCGGCCGCCGGGTTTCACCATCAGGACGGGCACGAGCCCGAGCGCGTCGGCGACCGGCTTGATCCAGGCCGGCACGCGCCCGCCGCGCACGGCGAACTCGAGCGTGACGAGACAGCCCCAGGTGCGCGTGCGCGCAGCGGCGGCGGTCGCGGCAGCCCGCACGGAGTCGGCGTCACCGCCCCCGGCGGCAGCCTCCGCCGCGCGCATCGCGATCAGGCCCTGGCCAAGCGCGGCCGTGCCCGAATCGTGCGTCAGGATCTTCGCGCGCGTGCGGGCGCGGGAGACCGCGGTCTCGGCGCTCTGGAACGTGCCGGACACGCGCGACATCAGGCCGACGTACACGACGGCCTCGTAGTGCGATCCGAGGAACTCGAAGGCGCGCCGGAAATCGCCGGGTGGCGGCTGAGAAGTCTTGGGATGCACGGGACTCGCCGCGAGCAGCCGGAAGAACTCCTCCGAGGAGAGGCCCACCTTGTCGAGGTAGCTGCGCGTACCGAAGTGCACCCGCACGGGCACCACGTGCATGTCGAGCGCCTCGAGCACGGATTCAGGCAGGTCGGCCGCGGAGTCCGTGACGACGGCGACGCGCCGCCGGGCCGCGTGATGCGCCATCTCCTGCTGCCGCTGCATGTCGTCCGCCTTCTGGCCGGCGACCGCGCCGAACCCCGCGGCGAGGGCGAATACGCGCGGCGGGTCGTTGGTGTGGATGTGCAGCCGCACCTTGTTGCGCGTGCCGGCGACGACCAGGCTCGAGCCGAGCCCGGACGCCTGCTCGCGCAGGCGGCGATGGTCGAGCGCGTCGCCCGTGATCGTGCATTCCGTGCACCAGCGGTGCTCGAGGTCGACCTGCGAACCGGCCGTCGCCTCGTCGTTGGAAAGCAGCTGGATCTCGGCGTCGTCCGCCGGCGCGATGCCGGATTCGAGATAGTCGCCCATGCCGGCGACGAGCTCCACGAAGCCGAGCGCCCCGGCGTCCACCACGTTGGCGCGCCGGAGCATTTCGAGCTTGTCGGGCGTCGCATCGAGCGACTCGCGCGCAGCGGCGAGCGCATGGCGGAACATCGGCCGGAAGTCGCCCGCGCCCCCGCGTGACGCAGTTGCCGCGGCTCCGGCGAAGTCGGCGATCACCGTGAGGATCGTGCCCTCGCGCGGCTCTGCGAGCGACTCGCGGGCGTAGGTCGCGCCGGCCGCCACGGCATCCGCGAACCCGGCCGCCGTGAGGGCCGCCTGTGTCGCCGCGCGGTCGCCGACGCCGAGCAGGAATTGCGCGAGGATCGCGCCGGAGTTGCCGCGCGCGCCGTCGAGCGCCGCGTCGGCCGCGCGCGTCAGGAGCTGGCCGGCGTGCGGTTCTGGCGCGGAGCGCAGCGCCGCGAGCACCGCCTGCAGCGTCAACGCGAGGTTCGTCCCGGTGTCTCCGTCCGGCACCGGGAACACGTTGATCTTGTTGATCACCTCCTCGCGCGAGATGAGGCGGTGGATGCCGGTCCGCAGCGCAGCGGCGAGCGCCGCGCCGTCCAGCGCGAGGATGGGCTCCGCGGCCGCTGTCATCGGGGTTTCGCGGCTAGAGCCGCGGCAGGACGAAGCGCCGGCCGCGGTAGGTGAGGACCGCGCCATCGCGGGTGATTTCCTCGACCACGGGACCCTCGGCGATCCGCGCGCCTTGCGTGTAGCGGCGCCCGTTGATGAACACTGCGCGCTTCGCCGGATCGGCGGCAAAGACGTGCAGGTCCACCGACAGCTCGGGCAGGCCGGTGGCGGCGACGGCGGATGACGGCTCTTCCGTCGGCGCGTTGTCGTAGGTGACGGCGCTCGAGACGGACGTATCCGGCACCAGTGTGGGGTCCGGCGCCTCGGGCGGCAGCGTCGCCGCGTCATCGTAGTAAACAGCGGGCGGTTCTTCTGGCAACCCGGGCAAGGCGAGCTGTGACTGCAGCTCGGTCAGCGGCGCGGGCTTCGCGGCCGCGTCCACCGCGGGCGCCGCCGCCACGGGCGCAGGCGCGGCCGGCGTAGGCGTCGCGGCGGGCCCGCTTTCATTGCGGAGCATGAAGAAGAGGATGACCGCGAGGTTCACGGCGAGCAGGAAGCCGATCGCGATGAGCGCGACGGGCAGGCGCCTGTCCTCGCGCGCGACAGGGAACTCGGCGATGCTCGGGCCGTTCTGCCGCTGGCGCTCTATCTCGGACTTGCGCAGCGCGTCGAGGATGAAGCTCATGCTCCCGCCTGCGGCTCGGCCTGCGCGAGCGTCGGCGTGCCGGGGATGCCGAGCGCAGCGTCGAGCACGAGCTGCGTCTGCAGGCCGGCGATGCCGTCAACGGCGAGGCGGCGGCTGCGCTGGAAGTTCTCGACGAGTTGCTCCAGCTCCGCGTCGAAATAGTCGCCGTCGGCGGTCGCGGGCAGGCCCGAGAGCTGCTGCAGGCCCTGGCGCAGCCAGCGCACGTCGTCGCCGCGCATCCCGGCGCGCAGCGGTCGCTGCCCGGCGGCAGCCGGGCGCCACAGCACGAGGAATTCGCCGAACCAGTAGTCGTCGAGCTCCGTGACCGGCACGCGCGTCTCGCCGCCGCCCACGAGGAGGCGAGCGCTGTCGTCGCCGAGCGCCGCCAGCACGACCTGGTGCGTCGCGCCCTCGGCGTCCACGAGCGACAGGATCGCCGGCCGGTTGATCAGCTCGAGCTGGGCGAACGAGCCGCGCTGCCATACGCAGGAAAGCCCGTGCGACAGTGCCTGGTCGCAGGCGACCCCATTGCCGGGCTGGAACGCGGCGCCCCACAGCGAAAACAGCGACCCGAATGCGGCGTCGGCCGACGTCGAGGCCGGGTCCTTCGCAAGCACCGCGCCCAGCGCCTCGCGCGCCGGCGCCGGCTCGGACGCATCGGCCGGCTCGGCGGCGCTCGCGGCGACGGCGGGCGACCCGGGCCGGTCGAGCGCCGGCCAGGCACGCCACATCACGATGCCGAGCAGGGCGAGGCCGGCGGCCGCACCGCCGATCGCGAGCCAGCGCACCCAGGGCGCGAGCACCGGCCGGCCGTAGACCTCGGAAGCCGCGCGCCGAACCAGCGGGCCGTTCACGACCGGATCCTCGCGCGTGAAGGCGCCGAGCAGCGCGCGGTCCGCAATCACGTTGATGATGCGCGGCACGCCGCCCGACAGCCGGTGCAGTTCGCGCTGCGCGCCCGCGGTGAAGAGGTCGCGCGTGGCGCCGGCGACGCGCGCGCGGTGACGCACGTACGCGATCGTCTCGCCCTTCTTCAGCGCCTCGAGGTGGTAGCGGCCGGTGATGCGCTGCGCGAGCTGGCGCAGCTCCGGCCGCGCCAGCACCTCGCGCAGCTCCGGCTGCCCGATCAGGATGATCTGCAGCAGCTTCTGCGTCGCGGTCTCGAGGTTGGTCAGCAGGCGCACCTGCTCGAGCACGTCGGCGTCGAGGTTCTGCGCCTCGTCCACCATGAGCACGACGCGCCGGTTGCGGCCGTGCGCGTCGAGCAGGAAATGGGTGAGGATGTCGACCAGCGCCTTGACGCTGCCGGCGGAGCCCTCGGGCACCTGCACGTGCAGCTCGTCGCAGATCGCGAGCAGGAACTCGGCCGGGGTGACCCGCGGGTTCAGTATCAGCGCGACGTCGCAGTGTGACGGGAGCTGCTGCAGGAGGCTCCGGAGCACGGTCGTCTTGCCGGTGCCGACCTCGCCGGTCAGCTGGATGAAGCCGCCTGCCTCGCTGATGCCGTAGGCGAGGTGAGCGAGGGCCTCCGTGTGCCGCTCGCTCAGGTAGAGGTAGCGCGGGTCCGGCGTGATCGCGAACGGCTTTTCGCTCAGCCCGAAGAAGCTCGTGTACATGACGAGGGGGGTTGACCCCGGTTGCCGCAGGGCGTTCATGATGCCCTCCGCCGCACGGGCTGGCAAAGAACGGCGCCGTTCCTTACCGATCCGTGCCGCGGTGGATGGCGTCGTCGCCGAAGCGCCCGTGGATGCGGTCGAGGGCGTCGTCGAGGCTCCGGGACTCGGCGAAATCGGGCGTCGAGAACAGGTCGAGCTGCGTTTCGGGTTCCAGGTCGCCGACGCCGACGCCGAGCAGGCGCACGGCCGCGCGCGGCTGCTCCGCGAGCCAGTGCTCGAGCAGGTCTGCCGCGACCTGCGCGATCAGGCGCGTCTCCTGCGTCGGTGGGTTGAAGCTCCGCTGCCGCGTGTAGGTCTCGAAGTCGCGGCGGCGCACCTTGATGCTGACCATGCCCGCCTTGAACTGGCGCGCGCGCAGGCGCGCCGTGGTGCGGTCGGCGAGTTGCGCGAGCCGCTCCTGCATCTCCTTGTGGTCGCGGATGTCGACGTCGAAGGTCTCCTCGGAGCTGATCTGCTTCTCCGGCGCGTCGGATATGACCGGCCGCTCGTCGATGCCGGCGGCACGGTCCTGGAACTTGCGTGCCTCCCGCCGCAGCAGCGGCCAGAGCACTGCCTCCGGCGTCGCGCGAAGCTGGCCGAGCGTGAAGATGCCCTGTTCCTCGAGCCGCGCCGCGGTCTTCGGGCCGACGCCGGAGAGCTGTCCGACCGGCAGTGGGTCCAGCATCGCGTGCACGTCATCGGGCCGGATCACGGTGAGCCCGTCGGGCTTGCCCATGTCCGAGGCGAGCTTGGCGAGCAGCTTGTTGTGCGAGACGCCGACGGAGGCGGTGAGGCCCGTGCGCTCGCGGATGCGCCTCTTGATCTCCCGCGCCATCTCCTCGCCGCTGCCGAACAGGCCCGCGCTGCCGGAGACGTCCAGGAAGGCCTCGTCGAGCGAAAGGCCCTCGACCTGGTCCGTGAACTCGCGGAACACCTCGAATACCTGCGCCGAGACCTCGCGGTAGCGCTTGAAGCGCGGCGTGACCACGATCGCCTGGGGACAGCGCCGGAGCGCCTCGCGCATCGGCATGGCCGAGCGCACGCCGAACCGGCGCACTTCGTAGCTCGCGGCGGCAACTACGCCGCGCCCGCCCGCGCCTCCGACGACCACCGGCTGGCCCGCGAGCTCAGGCCGGTCATGCTGCTCGACGGCCGCGTAGAACGCGTCCATGTCGACGTGGAGCACCGTGCGCTGCGCGTCGCTCACGACAGCCCGTACAAGGTGAACAACAGCCCCCCGAGCATCGTGACGCCGAGGAGCACGAAATAGATCGTCGAGATCGCAAGGAACTTGAGGAGCGTCAGCGCCCGGCCGTTGCCGTACACGACCCGCATCGACCTGTAGACGTAGTAAGGCAGCCAGCACCACAGGAGGAACATGACGAAGTACAGGACGCCGGACAGCGGGAACTCGAGCTCGGCGATCTCGTTCAGGATTGCGGTGACGGCAAGCACCAGGAAGGTGAACGCGTGGTTGTGCAGGAACACGACCAGGTGCTCGGCGTACAGCCGGCGCGGACGCCAGTAGAAGAGGAGCGCCACTCCGGCCATCAGCGGCAGGAACAGGAACATCAGCTTCGGGGCCGTCGCGGCAAAACGCTCCGCGAGCAGCTTGCCGCCGTCGCGCTTGACCTGTTCGCAGGCCCGGCTGAGCGTCCGCTCGAAGTCGGTGGAATTGGGCGTGTCGCCGAAGATACTGACCTTGCAGCTCGAATCGGCCTCCAGCGCCTTGTCGATGTCCTCCTGCGAAACCCCCTCGGCGACGGTCTCGGACTTCTCGTCGAGGATGACGGGCGCGTCAACGTCGAGCAGCCCGGATTCCGGCAGCAGCGCCGACAGCGCGAAGTAGATGATACTGATCGCGAGGTAGAGCCGGAACGGCGGGATGTAGAGCTGGTGGCGGCCGGCGATGAACTCGCGCGTCAGCTCGCCCGGGCGGCGCACCAAGAGGCGCAGCGTGCGCCAGACGCGGCTGTCGAGGTGCAGCAGCGAGTGCGTGACGTCGCCCATCACTTCTCTCATGGACAGGACGTGCGCGTCCGCGGCCTGGCCGCACTGCGCGCAGTGGCGGCCCTCGACCACCGTCCCGCAACTGAGGCAGCGCGCCGGCTCCTGCGCGCGTGGCGTCAGCTCGTGCCGCGGCTTGAACACGCGCCGTTCGCACTGCACGCGCCCGCCGAAGCGCTGCGTGGTCTCGGTGCGAAGCCGGGTCGCGTGGTTCTCGAGGTAGTTGTCGAGCGCCGCGGCGCCTTCCACGCGGTAGCGGACGCGGCGGCGGGGGCGCTCGCCGGTCGGGGTATCCGGATTCTCGATGCTCGCGCCCTGGAAGCCCCGGCAGGCCAGCACGTCGCGGACGTGGCCGGGCAGCCAGGCGTCGTAGTCGGCGACGACGTCCGGGTCGAGCTGGCACTCGACTTCGTAGATGAGGTTCGTGGTCAAGCTGCCGCTCCCCGGGGCGACAGCGGATCTTAGCGCAGCCGGGGCTCAGGCAGCGGCAGAGGACCGCTCGATGTGCCGCAGCTTGCCGAAGTCGCTCAACCGGTAGAAACGCCTGAGGTGCGCGAGCCAGCCGCCGTCCTCCCGGCGGCACAGGGCACGCAATCCCGGCTCGAGCCGCGCGCAGAAGCGCGCGGCCTCGCTGCTCGCGCGGCGGTAGAGCGACTCACGGCCTGCGGCCAGCACCGGGTCCACCCGCGCGCGGCGGAACAGGAGCGCGTGCAGCTCGGCGGGGAAGCGCCGCGGCTCGCACAGCCGCAGCAGCGCGACGCAGGCGACGTACTTGTCGATCTCCGCCTGCATCTCGAGCGCGAGGCGCGACACCGGCCGGTCATGGCCGGCATTGTGCGCGACGCAGAGGAAGTGGCTGATGCCCTCGAGTGCGGTCCAGCAGTCTGCGAGGTTACCCGCGTCGAGCCCGTCGCTCGGGTCGTGCCGCTCGAGGCGCTCGAGGAGGCCGGCATCGAGGAACAGCGAAACGCAGAGCTCGTCGCCGTCGGCCGCGACGAACAGTTGCTCGTCGCCTGGCGCGTCCCGGCAGTCTCCGGGCAGCTGCGCCCGGTCAGTGACGAGGAAGTCTTCGACGCGACATCCGGTATCGAGGTCGTAGATGCCGGTCAGCAGGTCCTCCAGCCGCCCGAGCGCCCGTGCGGCCATGGCGCTTCAATTCGCGAACACGCCGGCGGCCACCGGCTGGATTCCGAGCTTGAGGAGCAGCCGATGCGCGCGCGGGCTGCCGGTCCTGTGCCAGAGCTCGTAGAGCCGCAGCATGTCGCGCGGTGAGTTCTTCGCCGCGCCTTCGCCGATCTCGTTCAGCGCATCCACCAGGGGCTGGAACTTGGTCCCGAGCTCCGCGAACACGCCGCCCAGCACGCGCTGGGCGCCGTGGCAGGAGGCGTGCGCGAGCGTCCCGTAAGCGCGGCCGCCCATCGCGATGTGGTAGTCGACGTCCACGGGCCTGCGCGCGGAGCCGCCGGCGAGGAATCCCGCGACGAAGAGCGCGACGTCGCCGAGGCGCTGCAGCGTGCGGAAGCGCTGCCGGTCGTCCGGCGCGTCCACCGCGTCGGCGAGCAGGAGCGCAAGCGGCTTGTGCTGGGAACGCTTCTCGTCGGGATCGAAGAGCGCGTCCGTGTGCGCGAACATCGCCAGCAGGTTGACGATGTAGTGCTCGGTGTGGTCCTGGACGTGCAGGTGCTGGTTCCCGAGCGCCGATTGCAGCGCGTCGCGGAAGAACTCGCGCACGTCCGAGACGGTCTGGAGCTCCATGGCCCCAGTTGAAGGCCAATTGTCCCGGGATTCTGCAAACTGCGTCGCAGCCTGAGATAGCAGTCCAGGGCCGCGAGTGCCCGGCCGTCTTGCCTGTGAACACGGTACGATTTCGCCGTCGGCACCTAGGGAGTCGCCCGGAATCTAGGCAACCTGGAAGGTGTCGATGCCGGCGCGGCCGTCGCCCGTGCCGTCCGCGGCGAGCTCGTGAGACTCGAAGTCGTCGACGTGGATGATCTCCATCACCTTGCGGTCGTATTCGCGCAGCTGCGCGGCCTCGGCCTCGGTAATGATTCCTGCGGCGAGCGCCTGGGGGATCTGGCCGGGCAGGTCGAGCGCCGTGACCTCGCCGGTCTTCACGCCCTCGACGCGGATCCTCTTCTCGATCGGCTCGGCCGCGATCGCGAGCTCGAGCGCCTGCTGCACGAGGCCGAGGTGGTTTCCCGGTTCGAGCGTGCGGTAGACGTAGTGGCAGAGCCGCTCGCGCGCCTCGCCCGGGTTCATGACGAGCTCGGCGATCTTCGGGTTGAGCTGGTCCGAGGGCGCGGAGTAAGTGAGGCCGCGCGGGAAGATGACGATGCGCATGATGGCGGCCAGCCAGCGCACCGGGAAGTTCCGGAGGAAGCTGTGGAGCTGCTCCTGCGCCTGGTACAGCAGCGAGCGGCAGGCGTACTCGACGAGCGGCAGATCGGCCTCGCGCCGGCCCTGGTTCTCGAAGTGCTTCAGCACCATCGAGGCGAGATACATCGATGGAGAGCACGTCGCCGAGCCGCGCCGAGAGGTTCTCCTTCTTCTTCAGGTAGCCGCCGAGCGAGAGCATGGCGACGTCAGTCGCGAACGCGAACGAGGCGCTGAAGCGGTTGATGTGCTCGTAGAACCGCGTCGTCGGGCCCGGCAGCGGCGACTTCACGATGCGCGACAGCGTGAGCGCGCCGATGAAGGAACGCACGGCGTTCGAGATCGTGTAGCGGATGTGGCCGAAGAGCGCGATGTCGAACTCGCGCAGGCCCCTGCTCGCGGTCCGGGTCCTGGGCGGCGTTCATCTCCTTGAGCACGAACGGATGGCAGCGCACCGCGCCCTGGCCGAAGATGATGAGGTTGCGCGTCAGGATGTTCGCGCCCTCGACGGTGATGCTGACCGGCACCATCTGGTAGGCGCGCCCGATGTAGTTCTTCGGCCCGAGCATGATGCCCTTGCCGCCCTGCACGTCCATCGCGTCGTTCGCGATCATGCGGCCGAGCTCGGTGACGTGGTACTTGAGGATGCCGGCGGGCACCGACGGCTTTTCGCCGCCGTCGATGGCGCCGGTCGTCACCGAGCGCGCGGCATCCATGATGTAGGTGCGCGCCGCCATGCGCGCAACCACCGCCTCGACGCCCTCGAACTTGCCGATCGGCAGGTTGAACTGCCGGCGGATGCGCGTGTAGGCGCCGGAGGAGTACACGGCTCCCTTGGCGCCGCCGGTCGCGATCGAGGGCAGCGAGATGCAGCGCCCGACCGAGAGCTGCTCGACCAGCATGCGCCAGCCCTGGCCCGCCATCCTCGGCCCGCCGATGATCGAGTCGAGCGGGACGAACACGTCCTTGCCGTGGATCGGCCCGTTCTGGAACGGCCCGTTCAGCGGAAAATGGCGGCGCCCGATCGTGATGCCGGGCGCATCGCGCGGCACGAGCGCGACGGTGATCCCATGGTCGGCCTCGTTGCCGCCCATGAGCTTCTCGGGATCGTAGAGGCGGAAGGCGAGGCCGATGATCGTCGCGATCGGCGCGAGCGTGATGTAGCGCTTGGAGAAGTTGAGGCGGATGCCGATCATCTCGCGGCCCTGGTAGGTGCCGCGGCAGACGACGCCGGTGTCCGGCAGCGCGCTCGCGTCCGAGCCGACGCGCGGTCCGGTGAGCCCGAAGCAGGGGATTTCCTCGCCGCGCGCGAGCCGCGGCAGCAGTCGGTTCTTCTGTTCCTCGGTGCCGTAGTGAAGCAGCAGCTCCGCCGGCCCGAGCGAGTTCGGCACCACGACGGTCGAGGCGACCGTGCTCGAGCGGCTCGCGATCTTCACGACCACGGTCGAGTGCGCGTAAGCCGAGAACTCGAGGCCGCCGTACTTCTTGGGGATGATCATCGCCCAGAAGCCCTTCTTCTTGATGTAGTCCCACACTTCAGGCGGCAGGTCGGCGCGGCGGTGCGTGATGTCGAAGTCGTCGATCATCCGGCACAGCTCTTCGCAGGGCCCGTCGATGAACGCCTGCTCCTCCGCCGAGAGTGTCGGCGCCTTCGCCGAGAGCAGCTTGTTCCAGTCGGGCCCGCCGGTGAACAGCTCGCCGTCCCACCAGACCGTGCCGGCCTCGAGCGCCTCGCGCTCGGTGCGCGACATCGGCGGAAGCATCCGCTTGAAGACGAGCAGGAATCGGTTGGAGATCAGCACTCGCCGCAGCGGACGGATGTTCAGCAGAACGTGCGGGACGAAGAGCGCCCACAGCACGGCTTTCCACCAGTCCGCGGCCGGCCCCGAAGGTCGTATAGGCGACGAGCAGGGCGCCGAACACGAGGGTCGCCTGCAGGAGGCTGGCACGGTGGTAGGCGAGCCACAGGACGAGGCCCGCGAAGAGCAGCAACCAGAGCGCGGTCAGGAGCATGGGCTCCGTACTTATACCGTGTTTGCACTGCAAAATGGCACTCTGGCGCTATGCTTCGCGCCCAAGGGGGAGGAATTCGCCATGAGCAATCTCGTCACGCGCGTCCAGAACATCCTGATGACGCCGAAAACCGAGTGGCCGGTCATCGCCGCCGAGCCGGAGACGACCTCGGGGCTCTACACGCGGTACATCCTGATCCTGTCGGCACTCGGGCCGCTCGCGATGTTTCTGAAGAGCACGCTGATCGGCACGTCCGACCGTTCGTCGGCACGTTCCGCGTGGACATGGGCACGGGCATCACGACACTCGTGCTGACCTACGCTGCTCGGGCTGGTCGGAATCTGGCTGTGGTCGCTCATCATCAATGCGCTCGCGCCGACTTTCGGCGGCCAGAAGGACTCCGTGCAGGCGTTGAAGACGGCGGCCTACGCGGCGACCGCCGCCTGGGTCGGCGGCGTCGCGCAACTCATTCCCTGGCTCGGCTGGCTGATCGGTCTTGCGGCCGCGATCTACAGCGTCTACCTGCTCTACCTCGGCTTGCCGCACACGATGAAGGCGCCCGCCGACCGCGCCGCCGGATATACCGCGGTCGCCATCATCGTCGCCATCGTCCTCGGCTGGATCCTGTGGGCGATCATCTGGAGCGTCATCGGCCGCGGCATGTGCGGGCGGCTTCGGCGGTCCCGCGGTGACGGTCGGCGACAGCGGCTTCGAGAAGGGCAGCACTGGCGCCGCGCTCGAGGAATGGGCGAAGCAGATGGAAGAGGCCGGCAAGCAGGTCGAGAAGTCGGCCGAGCAGAACGCGGGCGCGCCGTCAGCCGCCGCGGTGGGCGCGCTGCATCGGCGCCGCGGTCGGCGGCAATCAGGGCGTTGCCGCGCTGCCGGCGGACGAGATCAAGGCTTTCCTGCCGGAAACGCTGGCGGGCCTGCCACGGACCAGCCTGTCCGTCGCAACGCAACGCCGCGATGGGCTTCGAGGTCGCGGAGGCGAATGCCGACTACTCGGACGGCGCGGGCCGGAGCCTGCGGCTCGAGATCAACGACACCGGCGGCGCCCAGGGTCTGCTGCGGGCTCGCGGCCTGGGCGAACGTCGAGGAGGAGCGCGAGTGGCAGGGCGGCTACGAGAAGACGTATCGCGACAGCGGCCGCATGGTCCACGAGCGCTGGGACTCGACCAGCAACAGCGGCGAGTACAGCGTGATCGTCGCGAACCGCTTCGCGGTCGAGATCGAAGGCTCAGGCAGCCAGCATGAACGAGCTGAAGGCCGCGCTCGCCTCGGGCGTCAACGTCGCGGGGCTCGAGGCCGCCGCCGCCGCACAGGCGAAGCCCACCGGCTGAGAAAGAGAAAGCCGGCGCAGGGCCGGCTTTCGCTTCGTAAATCCTTCCTGGATTACTTCGCCGGGCGGAGCGTCACCTCGCGCACATAGGTCGTGCCGAGGTAGGTGCGCATGTCGAGGCGCGGCTTGATCATCTCGGCCTGCTTGTCCTCGTCGGGCGTCGCGAAGTGCGCCGCGGCGATCGCGTTGGACTTTTCGTCGTCGGCCTGATTGAAGTCGAGCGCCTTGCCGAAGTTCGAGTAGCAGCGTGCAGAACAGCACGTCGTAATCGTTCGCGTCGTTCGGCGGCTTGACAAAGGTCTTGTAGTCGAGGATCAGCCCCTGCTTCTTCGCCTCGATGTTCTGTGGCTCCACGGTGCCGCGGATGTATTCCAGGTACGTGTCAAACTGCCCCGGGGCGGTGCGGTAGGCGTCGCATTGCCACACGGGCCCCTCGGTCCAGTGCTCCTGCGCGACTGCCGACACCGACGCAGCACGCCAGAACCGCGGCCGCGAGGCCGATTCGCTTCGTCTTCATGGTGTCTCCCTGGTTGATTGTTGTCCCGCCCTCTGCTGGGGCGTGGCCGGGAGTCTACGCCTCTTCCTACCAGGCGATGCCGTAATCCTCGCCGTGGTTGCTCGACCCGCCCCAGAACGTGCCCTGGGCCGTGGTCGATGAGGATCGCGTTGATCGGGCCCGAGGTCCTCGAGCGCGTACTCGGGCTCGTAGCCGCGCGACTTGAGGTCGCGGCGCGTCCAGTCCGGGATCGAGTCGTTGAGCTCGACCCGCCCCGGGAAGATCTCGTGCGCGCCGAACGAGTCGTGCATCTGGCAGCTGGTGAAGTTCGGCGCTTCCGCCGCCTGCTGCGGCGTCATGCCGAACTCGACGACGTTCAGGAAGAACTGCAGCAGGTTCTGGTCCTGCGTGTCGCCGCCCTGCACGGCGAAGGCGAGCCAGGGCTTGCCGTCCTTGAGCGCGAGCGAGGGCGTCAGCGTGACGCGCGGCCGCTTGCCGGGCTCGACGACGTTGAACGGGTTCTCGGCCGGGTCGGTCACGAACATCTGCGCGCGCTGGCTCATGCCGATGCCGGTCCGGCCTGCGATGACGGCAGGCAGCCAGCCGCCGGAGGGCGTCATCGAGACGAGCCAGCCGTCCTTGTCGGCCGCGACCACCGACGTCGTGCCGCGCAGGAACGAACCCGTGACCGGGTCCGTCGCCGCCGCAAAGCGCGCCTCGTCGAAGACGGGTACGCGCGGCTGCGCGCTTCCGCAGGAGCTCGGCGTAGGGATTCGTGCCGCCCTGGAACGGGTACGGGTCGCCCGGGCCGATCGCGGCGTCGTTCGCGCCGTCCGTTTTCACGAGCGCCGCGCGCTTCTTCGCGTAGTCCTTCGAGAGCAGGCCCTCGATCGGCTCCTCGGGCGGGAAGTAGGGATCGCCGTAGTAGAAGTCGCGGTCGGCGAAGGCGAGGTTCATCGCCTGGTAAACCGTGTGGATGTAGTTCGCGCTGTTGTAGCCCATCGCCTTCAGGTCGAAGTTCTCGAGGATGTTGAGCGCCTGCAGCATCGCCGGCCCCTGCGTCCAGCGGTCGAGCTTGTAGACGTCGATGCCGCGATAGGTCGTGTGCGCGCGGCTCCTCGAGCTTTACGCGCCAGTTCGCGAGGTCGTCGCGGGTGACCTGGGCGCCCTCGTCCCTGCGCGCCGCGCACGAACTCCTCGGCGATGTCGCCGCGGTAGAAGCGGTCGTAGGCGGCCTGCAGGGCCTCCTTGCGCGACTTGCCGGCCTTCGAGCGCCGCGGCCTCCGCCTCGACGAGCTTGCGCAGCGTCGCGGCGAGGTCGGCCTGGCGGAAGATCTCTCCGGCGACCGGCGCCTCGCGCGTCCTGCCCGGCGTGCGGCAGCATCACCGCCTTCGCGTACTGCCACTGCTTGATCTTGGCCTTCTCCGCCTCGATGCGGTTCGCGGTCTCGGCGTCGATCGCGTAACCGTCGGCGAGCGTGATCGACGGCGCGAGCACCTCGGCGAGCGAGAGCGTGCCGAACTCGGCGAGCATCGTGATCAGCGCGCCAGGCGTGCCGGGCGTCACCGCGGAGAGCGGCCCGTCTTCCGGCGGGTACTTCAGGCCCTTGCGACTTGAAGAACTCGGGTGTCGCGCCGGTCGGCGCGACGCCGAGGCCGTTGATCGCCACGATCTTCCCGGTCTTCGGGTTGTAGATGAGCGCCTGCGTCTCGCCGCCCCAGGACAGCACGTCCCACATCGTCGAGGTCGCCGCGAGCATGGCGCAGGCGGCGTCGACCGCGTTGCCGCCGCGCTCGAACATGCGCGCGCCCGCGGTGGCCGCGAGCGGCTTGCCGGTGATCGCCATCCAGTGCGAGCCGTGCAGCGGCGGCTTCTGCGTCTTCTCCTGCGCGAAGGCGGTTGTCGTCGCGAGCACGGCACACGGCAGAGCGTCAGCGGCGGCGGCGCGAAGAGGATTGGTTCATCGCGTTACTCCTCAGATCAGGTCCTTCACGCCGTCGCGCTCCTCGAGGAGCTCCCGGTGCGTCGCGTCCATGCGCTCGCGGCTGAACTCGTCGATCGCGAGCCCCTGCACGACGGCGTACTGGCCGTCCTTGCAGGTCACGGGATACGAATAGATGACGCCTTCGGCGATGCCGTAGCTGCCGTCCGACGGCACGGCCATGCTGACCCAGTCGCCATCCGGCGTGCCCAGCGCCCAGTTGCGCATGTGGTCGATCGCGGCCGAGGCGGCGGAAGCGGCGGAAGACGAGCCGCGCGCCTTGATCACCGCCGCGCCGCGCTGCTGCACGGTCGGGATGAACTCCTCGCGGTACCATTTCGTTTCGACCAGCGACTTGGCCGGCTTGCCGCCGACGGTGCAGTGCGAGATGTCGGGGTGCTGCGTCGCGCTGTGGTTGCCCCAGACGATCATGCGGCGGATGTCGGAGACGTGCGTGCCGGTCTTCGCGGCGAGCTGCCCGAGCGCGCGGTTGTGGTCGAGCCGCATCATGGCCGTGAAGTTGCGGCTCGCGACGTCTGGCGCGTTCGACGCCGCGATCAGCGCGTTGGTGTTGGCCGGGTTGCCGACCACGAGCACGCGCACGTCGCGGCTCGCGGCCTCGTTGATCGCGCGGCCCTGGGCGGAGAAGATCTGCGCGTTGGCGAGCAGCAGGTCCTTGCGCTCCATGCCGGGGCCGCGCGGGCGCGCGCCGACCAGCATCGCGTAGTCGCAGTCCTTGAAGGCCGCCCTGGCGTCGTCGGTCGCGGTGACGCGGTTGAGCGTCGGGAACGCGCAGTCCATGAGCTCCATGACGACGCCGGCGAGCGAAGGCAGCGCGGGCGTGATCTCGAGCAGGTTCAGGTTGACCGGGCGGTCGGCTCCGAGCATCTGGCCGGACGCGACGCGGAAGGCGAGCGCATAGCCGATCTGGCCGGCGGCGCCGGTGATGGTGACGGTGGCAGGCTTCTTCAAACGACGCTCCCGGCGGCCGCCCAAGGGGGCCGTAGTGTAGCAGCGTGGAAATGAAGGGGACGCGCACCTTCATATTCGTTTACTGGCGGTTTTCATGCAGGTGCGCGTCCCCTCCGCGGAGCCGCAGGGCGAACGCGAACCCCGCGGCCCCGCAGGCGGCGAACAACAGCATCATCGGCCCGTAGCCCGCGGGATTCGGCGGCGCCCGCCGCGAACGCGTCGTTGAGGCTGCCGGCCGCGAGGTTTGCAGCCGCGATGCCGACATTGAGGCCGACCGCGAGGGCGGCGAGCGCGGTGCCGAGGCGCGCGGCCGGCACGATGCGCGAAGCGAGCGGCCACAGTACCGCGGGCACGAGCGAGTAGCTGATCCCGATCAGCACCGTGCCGATCCACAACGGCAGCGCAGGCGACATCATCACCAGCACCGCGACCGGCAGGAGCATCGCGCCGAACGCGAGCAGCCGCGCCGTGCGACCCGTGCGATCGGCGATCCAGCCGAAGAATGGCGTCGCGAACAGCGCCGCGAGGTATACGGTGCCGTTGATCGCACCCGCCGCGGCGAGCTCGAGCCCGTGCGCATGCTGGAAGAACTTGATCGAGAACGTGCTGCGGAACGCGACGATCACCGCGTACCACAGCATGCAGAGCGCGAGCAGCTGCCAGAAAGCCGGGCCGAACCGGAACAGGTCGCGCCAGGCAAAGGCCGGCGCGGCGGCAGGCGGGTGCGCCGCGTCGCCGCCCCGGTCGATGCGCCAGTACGCAAGCCGCCATCGCGAGCGACAGGCCCGCGAACAGCGCCGCGACGAGCAGCGGCGGCTGCCAGCCGCCCGCGTAGGCGCCGGCGATCCACGTGGGCGAAAGGTCCACCGCAAACGCGCCGGCGCGCCCGAGCGCGAGCGACGCGCCGATCGCGAAGGCGAGGTGGCGCCCGCTGAACCACTGCACGATGGCCGCGAGCGTCGCGACATTGAAGGTCTCCGCGCCGATGCCGAAGACGAGCCGCCCGGCTGCCATGCCGGCGAAGCCCGTGCCGAGCGCCGTCAGGAGCGCGCCGCCGCAGCAGAGCGCGGCGGTCGCCGCCATCATGCGGGCCGCGCCGAAGCGGTCCACCATCCATCCGCCCGCCAGCAGCAGCACGACGTTCGGCAGGCTGTAGACCGCGTTCAGCAGGCCGATCTGGGTGTCGCTGAAACCGCGCATGCGTTGCAGCAGGTCGGCGACCGGGCCGATCGAGTCGTAGACGTAGAAATTGCCGAAGTTCGCGATCGATACGATCGCGAGCACGAGCCAGGCCGTGCGGCTGGGATTCGGCGCGACGGGCGGCATTTTAGATAGCATGCCAGACCGAGGGGGGATTCCATGTGACGGGCGAGGTGCAGATCCACGCCGGGAGTGCCGACGAGTTCGCTTTTGATGCGGCGGGCAACCCGTTGCCGGAGGCCGTCGACGTCGCGATCGTCGGCGGCGGCATCGTCGGCAGCTCGGCCGCGTACTTCCTCGCGAAGCAGGGCGTGCCGGCCGCCGTGTTCGAGAAAGGCCGCATCGGCGGTGAGCAATCGGGGCGGAACTGGGGCTGGGTGCGCCAGCAGTGCCGCTCGCCCGTCGAACTGCCGCTCATGATCGAGAGCCTCGGCATCTGGAAGACCTTGCCGGAGGCGCTCGGCGAGGACGTCGGCTTCCGCCAGGGCGGAACGCTGTACCTGGCGGAGAACCAGGCTGAGCTCGCCGGGCTCGGCGCGTGGCTCGACGTCGCGCGCAATCACGCGCTCGACACGCGCCTCCTTCAGGGCCCGGAACTGGCCGGCGTGTTCGCGGCGGGCTCGCGCTGGGCGGGCGCGCTCTACACGGCGAGCGACGGGCGTGCCGAGCCTTCGCGCGCCACGCGCGCAATCGCCCGCGGCGCGAAAGCGGCAGGCGCGCGCGTCCTGAGCCGCACGGCGGTGCGCGGCATCGAGACCGCGGCCGGGCGCGTGTCCGGCATCGTGACGGAACACGGCCGCGTCGCGACGCGCGCCGTCGTCTGCGCGGCCGGCGCCTGGTCGCGGCTCTTCTGCGGCTCGCTCGGAATCCGCGTGCCGCAGCTGCCGGTGCTCAATTCGGTCGCCCGCCTGCCGCCGGGACCGGCGCTGCTCGACGGACAGGCCTGGTCGCCCGCGGTCGCGATCCGCCGGCGCGCCGATGGCGGCTACACGGTCGCGCACGGGCACACGTCGGTGCATTCGATCGTGCCGGCGAGCTTCCGCGAGGCCTTGAAGTTCCTGCCCGCATTGCGCGCGAGTGCCGGATCCACGCGGCTGCGGATCGGCGCTGACTTCTTCCGCGCGCTCGCGACGCCGGCGCGCTGGGCGCTCGATGGCGAGTCGCCCTTCGAGCGCGAGCGTGTCCTCGATCCGAAGCCGGATGCGCGGGTGCTCGGCGAGATGCGCGCGGCGCTCGGGCGCTGGCTGCCCGAACTCGCCGGCCTGCCATTCGTCGAGACCTGGGGCGGCATGATCGAGGCCTCGCCCGACATCCTGCCGATCATCTCGCCGGCCGGCGAGATCGGCGATTTCTACGTCGCGACCGGCTTCAGCGGCCACGGCTTCGGCATCGGCCCCGGCGCCGGTAGACTGGTGGCGGGGATGGTGTGCGGCAGCGCGGATTCCGCCGCGCTCGCGGGATTCCGGCTCGGCCGCTTTTTCGACGGGTCGCCGATCGTGCCGGGACCTGCGATCTGACGAAGGGGGAATCGGCGCGTTGAAGGCGAAGCGACACGACGTCGTCGTCATCGGCGGCGGCCACAACGGGCTCACGGCCGCGTTCTACCTGGCGCGCGCGGGCCTCTCCGTGCTCGTCCTCGAGCGCCGCAAGATCCTCGGCGGCTGTGCCGTCACCGAAGAAATTGACAGCAAGAAAGCGCCGGGCTGCCGCGTCTCCACCGCGTCCTACATGGCGAGCATGCTGCGGCCCGAGGTGATCCGCGACCTCGCGCTCGACCGGCACGGCCTGCGGATGGTCGCGGCCGAGCCGACGGTGCAGGCCGTCACGCCCGACGGCACGGTGCTCGCGTGGTGGAGCGACCCCGCGCGCATGCGCGCGCTGCTCGAGCGGTTCGCGCCGGCCGATTGCGAGCGTTTCCTCGCGATGGAAGGCCGGCTCGCCGGGCTCGCGCGCCACCTCGAGCCGCTCTTCATGCAGGCGCCGCCCGACCTGTACCGCGAGGGTTTCGCCGGTTTTCGCGAGCTGCTCAAGCTCGCCCTGAAATTGCGCGGCGTGCGCGGGCGCGAGATTCCGGACCTCGTCGCCTTCACCACCGGCAGCCTCGGCGAGTTCCTCGACCGCTCGCTTTCTTCGCCGCACCTCAAGTCGCTGATCCTCGCGAACAGCCTCTACGGCAAGCACGGCGGGCCCTACGACGCGGGCACGCTGTTCGGCCTCCTGTTCCACCTGCTGGGCGGCGGCGCGGAGGCGAAGCAGGGCTTCGTCGGCCACGTGATGGGCGGGATGGGCGCGATCACGGCGGCCATGGCCGAGGCCTGCCGCGGCGTCGGCGTCGAGCTTCGGACCTGTGCGGAAGTTGCCGCGGTGCGGATCGAGGGCGGCCGCGCGACGGGCGTCGTGCTCGCGGACGGCGGCGCGATCGACGCCGCGCTCGTCGTCTCGAACGCGGATCCGAAGCGCACGTACCTGAAGCTCGTGCCGGAGTCGGCGCTCGACCCGGAGTTTCGCGCGGCGGTCGCGGGCATCAAGATGGACGGGCCCTGCGGCAAGCTCAACCTCGTGCTGTCCGAGGAGCCGCGCCTCGAGAACGAGGAGCCGGGCTCGGACGCACTGCGGCGCGCGCAGTTCACCTTCGTGCCCTGGCTCGAGGGTGCGCAGGCCGCCTATGGCGAGGCGCGCCGCGGCCGCATCGCGGAGGAACTCTGGATCGACTGCCTCGTGCCTTCGCTCATCGATGACTCGCTCGCGACGGCCGGCCGCCACGTGATGACCTGCTTCGTCCAGTACCTGCCGTATGTGCTCGCGGGCTCGGACTGGAGCCTCGAGCGCGATCGGCTCGAGGCGCAGCTCATCCGCCAGCTGACGCGTTTCGTGCCGGCGGTCGGCCGCTCCGTCGTCGCGCAGCGGCTCTATACGCCCGCGGATCTCGAGAGCACCTTCGGCATCACCGAGGGCAACATCTTCCACGGCGATCTCCGGCCCGACCAGCTCTTCTTCATGCGGCCGGTGCCGCGCCACGCGCGTTATGCCGCGCCGCTTCCCGCCCTCTACCTCTGCGGCGCCGGCACCCACCCGGGCGGCGGCGTGACCGGTGCGCCGGGCCACAACGCCGCGCACCGGATCCTCGCCGACCTCAAGCGCGATCGAAGCCTGCGGCGCGGCATCGCCTCGTGAGGAGCTAGCGGACGTGCATCGCAGCATCCCGGTTCGCTGGCGCGTGCTGTCCGTGCTCTTCCTCGTGTGCCTCGTGAACTACTTCCTGCGCAACGTGCCGTCGGTCGCGATGGACAGCATCGCGGCCGAGTTCGGCTTCACGAAGGTCGAGGTCGGCTACATCCTCGGCAGCTTCGGCCTCAGCTACACGCTGCTGCAGATCCCGGGCGGCCTCTTTGGCCAGCGTTACGGGACGCGCCGCGCGCTCGGCTTCCTGACGATCGCCTGGGGCCTGCTGACCTGGCTCACCGGCTTCGCGCCGAGCCTGATGGCGGCGACCGCGACCGGGGCGATGATCGCGCTCGTGTCGGTGCGCCTGCTGCTCGGCGCGACGCAGGCGCCGATCTTCCCGGTGACTGCGGGCACGGTGGAGGCCTGGTTCCCGCCCGGCCACTGGGCGCTGCCGAACGCGGTGACGAGCGCGGGACTTTCGATCGGACAGGCGGCGCTCGGCCCTGTCGTGACCGCGCTGATCATCGCTTTCGGCTGGCGGCAGGCCTGCTACCTCCTTGCGCCGTTGGGCGTGGTCGTCGGCGCGTGGTGGTACTGGTACGCGCGCGACCTGCCCGTGCAGCACCCCGCGATGACGCCCGAGGAAATCGCATTCATCGACCGCGGCCGGGCGAAGGTGGAGGCGGCGGCATCCGGCTCCTGGCGCGAGGCGCTCCTCGAGCGCGACGTGCTGGTGCTCGCGGCGAGCTACTTCTGCATGAACTACGTGTTCTTCATGTTCTCGTACTGGCTGTACATTTACCTGCGCGAATCGCGCGGCTTCTCGAGCCTCGAGGGCGGCTGGATGTATACGCTGCCCTTCCTCACCGGCGCCGCGCTGACCGTCGTCGGCGGGGCGATCTGCGATCGCCTGTGCCGCCGCCTCGGACCGGCGCGAGGCTGCCGCATCACGGCGATGACCGGCCTCCTGCTGGTCGCGGGCTTCATGCTGGCGGGCGCCTTCGCGCCCAATCCCTACGTCGCAGTCGCGCTGCTTTCGCTGTGCTTCGGCTTCGTGCTCTTTACCGACACGGCCTACTGGGCGGCGACGACTTACGCGACCGGCGAGAACACGATGAGCGCGACGGGCGTCCTCAACTTCGGCGGGAACCTGCCGAGCCTGCTCGCGCCGCTCGTCGGCCTCATGATCGACCGGCTCGGCTGGCTGCCGACGATCGCGAGCGGCTCGATCTTCGCCGTCATCGGCGCCGGGCTCTGGCTGTTGGTGCGCCTGAAGGGCGCCGAGGAGGCGCGGCCATGATCGACTTTCCGAAGCGCCACCGAGTCCCCTACGACGGAAAGTTCCGGATCGGCGATTTCGACACGGACCCGCCGAAAGGCAGCGGCAAGGAAGCGAAGCTCGAGGCCGAGCTCGCGCAGTCCGCCGGCCGGCTCGAGGAGCTGCAGCGCAAGCTGTTCGCCGACGAGCGCCACGCGCTGCTCGCGGTGTTCCAGGCGATGGACGCCGCCGGCAAGGACAGCACCATCCGCAAGGTCTTTTCCGGCGTGAATCCCGCCGGCTTTCGCGTGCACGCCTTCGGGCGGCCGAGCGATCTCGAGCTGCGCCACGACTTCCTGCACCGCGTCGTGGCCCGCCTGCCGGAGCGCGGCAAGATCGGCATCTTCAACCGCAGCCACTACGAGGAAGTGCTGGTCGTGCGCGTGCACGAGGCGGCGCTCGCGGCCCAGAACCTGCCGACGGCGGGCAGCAGGGGCTTCTGGGAGGGACGCTTCGAGTCGATCCGCGAGTTCGAGGCGCACCTGGCGCGAAACGGCACCGTCATCGTGAAGTTCTGGCTGAACGTCTCGCGCAAGGAACAGAAAAAGCGCCTGTTCGAGCGCATCGAGGATCCGGAGAAGAACTGGAAATTCCGCCTCGGCGACCTCGACGACCGCGCGCGCTGGGACGATTACCAGTCCGCCTACGAGGCGATGCTGCGCGCAACTTCGCGGCCGGAAGCGCCGTGGTACGCCATCCCCGCGGACGACAAGGACTACATGCGCGCCGCGGTGGCGCGCATCCTGGTCGAGACCCTCGAGCGCATCGAGCCCGGCGTACCCGAGGCTGGACGCCGCTCAGCGCAGGGGACTCCAGGAAGGACGGAAGCGCTTGCTCGCAGAGTGACGCCGGCCGGGCGTCAGCGCTCTGCGCGATCCTGCAGGTAGCGCTCGACCCAGCCCGGGTGGGCCTTCTCGAGGCGCGCGAGCTGGCGGTCCGCCTCCTCGATCTTCCCTTGGTCGCGCAACTTTTCGATGTAGGCGTACCAGGTCTCGGGCGTCTTCTCGAACGGCGGTGGCCTGATTCGGGTCGTTGCGGGTGTTGTTGCAGCGAGCCCCTGGTCCGGCGCCTCGCTGCCCGTCACGGCGATTTCTTCGGAGCGCCTGCGACTGCCGGTCACCACGACGTTGCCCGGTTTCCCGGCATTCTCGTCGGCAGCTGGAGGCGGACTCGGCAGGTCCATCGCGACCCGCGGTTCGTCCGCGGCGTCTGAGTCCTGCGGCCGTTCCATCGCCTCCTTCAGCTCGCGCTCCGGCCCGCCGATCATCGGGCCGGTGCCGGCGGAGTCCGCGGCGAGCTCGGAATCCTGATAGCCATACGCATCGTCTTCCGCTTCAACCCGCGTCTGGGCGGCACGTTTACCGGCGGCGGCCGGTGAGGCGCCCTGCGGGCGCGCCTCCGCCGCATCTTCGCGATCGATGATTCGCGCGGTGATGGCGCCGCCCGCGCCGTGATCGGACTCGCGCGAAACCGGCACGCGCAGCGTGCCGAACTGCGACTGCACGACGAACACGGCGAGCACGAAGCTCGCCGCGAGCGACGCCGGCAGCCACCATCGGTGGAAACGCGGCGCGAGATCGCGGCGTGCCGCCGCGCGGATGCGCGCGTCGGTCGTCTCCGGCGGCTCGCCTGCGGCGTCGTCGAGAAGCCTCTGCCATGGCTCGCGCGGAAACGGTGTCGTGTCGTCTTTCTCGTCCATGTCCTCAGTCCGGTGCGGCTTCGCCGAGCGATTGCCTGAGCTTCGTCACTGCGTAGCGCAGCCGGCTCTTCGCGGTCTCCGGGTTCACGCCGGTGGCCTCGCCGATCTCCGCCACCGAAAGCCCGCCCTCGACGTAGAGCAGGAACGCGTCGCGTTGTTCCTGCGGCAGGCGCGCGAGCGCCGCGGCGAGCCGCTCGCCAGCCTCGCCCTGGAGCACCTCCTCGAGCGGTTCCGCCGATGCGTTGCCTGCCGCAGCGAGCACGGCCTCGTCGTCCGCCGTCTCGCGCGTCGCGCGCCTGCCGCTTCGCCGCCAGTGGTCCACGCAGCAGTTGTGCGCGATGCGGTACAGCCAGGTCGCGAAGCGCGCCTCGGGCCGGTAGCTCTCGCGATGGGCGATCACGCGCGACCAGCATTCCTGGAAGACGTCGTCCGTCGCCGCGGCGTCCGGCACCGAGCGGCGGATGAACCGCCATAGCGCGCGCCGGTGCCCGTCGTAGAGCGCGTCGAACGCCCGCGCATCGCCCGCGGCGTAACGCAGCATCAGTTGCGCGTCGGCGTCGCCTTCTCCCATCGGTCGCAACTCTACCCGGAAGGGATGGGCGTCAGTTCCCAGAACGCCAGCCAGGCCCCAGAAGGGTTCGGTTTTGCGCGAAAAACGGTCCCCATGCGCCGTCCGAGAAGTCGGCAAGCCCCGGAACCAGAAATCTTTGCGTCATAACCGTTTGTTTCTATTGGCGAAAATCGACTACTGACGTTTTGATAACAAATAATACTTGCAAGGGAGTCAGTGTTATAGTTCACTACAACACCAGACGAGCACATCAGTACATCGGATAGAAAAGGAGACAGTCATGTTCACGATGGTTGCAGAGAGCACTCGGAAGACCTTCAGCGCCGCAGCGGCCGCTTGCCATCGTCTCGTTCGGCGGGCTGGCGATGGACCAGTCGTACCTTGCAGCCGCCCCGCAGGGTTCGATCGAAATCGGCGAGCTGACCGCCATCGACGGCGGTGCAAGGCTCGCGCAGCTGCCGGAAGTGGTCGTCGTCGCCAAGCGGGAATCGGCCACGTACTACGCGGCCGCCCAGTTGCCGGAGATCGTGGTGGTCGCCAAGCGCGTGGCCAGCATGGTCGCGAAGGAAGACGACAAGCAGCGCAGCGCGTCGCCGGCCATCAGCGCCGGCTTTTGAAGGTGCTCTGCTAAAGTAGTCTGGTAGCGGGCCAGCTCACTTAGAAAGACGCATGGACACCAACTGGACCGACAGCCTGCCGATCTACCGCCAACTGCGCGACCGCGTGGTGGCGATGATCCTCGAGGGCGTACTGAACGACGGCGACCCGTTGCCGTCGGTCCGCAGCGTCGCGGCCGAGTACCGCCTCAACCCGCTGACGGTCCTGAAAGGCTACCAGCAACTGGTCGACGAACGCCTGGTGGAGAAGCGCCGCGGGCGCGGGATGTTCGTGACCGAGGGCGCGCGCCGCGCGCTGTTGAAGGACGAGCGCCAGCTTTTCCTGGAGGAGGAGTGGCCCAAGATCGCGGGCCGCATCCAGCGACTCGGCTTCGAGCCCAAGGAACTGCTGGACGCCCTCGACAAGATTCCGCCCGCGCCGGCGCCGTCGCTGACGGCCGTGCGCGACGCCGCCGCGGGCGACGCGGACGAGGAGGACAAGCGTGACTGACCTGATCGTGGCGCGCGGCCTCGGCAAGAGCTTCGGCTCCACCCGCGCCCTCACCGACGTGAACTTCCGCGTCCGGCCCGGGCGCATCGTCGGGCTCATCGGCCCGAACGGCGCCGGCAAGACGACCGCGCTCAAGGCGTTACTCGGCCTCACGCGCTTCGACGGCGAGCTGGCGGTGCTCGGCCTCGATCCCTACGTCAAGCGCCACCAGCTCATGCAGGACGTCTGCTTCATCGCAGACGTCGCGGTGCTGCCGCGCTGGATCCGCGTCTCCCAGCTGATCGATTTCGTCGCCGCGACGCACCCGCGCTTCCGCCGCGAGGTCTGCGAGCACTTCCTGTCGCGCAGCGACATCCGGAAGGCGAGCCGCGTGAAGGAGCTGTCGAAAGGCATGGTCACGCAGCTTCACCTCGCGCTCGTGATGGCGATCGACGCGAAGCTGCTCGTGCTCGACGAGCCGACGCTCGGCCTCGACATCCTGATGCGCAAGCAGTTCTACGAGACGCTGCTGAACGAGTACTTCGACGAGCAGCGCACGATCCTCGTCACCACCCACCAGGTGGAGGAGATCGAGCACATCCTCACCGACCTCCTGTTCATCGACCGAGGACGCATCGTGCTCGACGCGGCGATGGACGACGTGCAGGAGAGATACGCGCAGGTGGCGATCCGTCCAGAGCACGTCGCTTCCGCCCGCACGCTGCAGCCGATCGCGGAGCGACAGGGTCTCGGCCGCACGCACATGTTGTTCAAGGGCGTCGGCCGCGCGGAGCTCGAGCGGCTCGGCGAGGTGGGCGTTCCCTCGGTGGCCGACCTGTTCGTCGCCGTGATCCAGGGAGCCCGCGCATGAACCGCTTCCTCTGGCTGGTGCGCCGCGAGGTCTGGGAGCACAAGGCGATCTGGGTGGCGCCGTTGATCGTGATCGGCTGCCTCGTGCTGCTGGTCCTGACTGGCAACGTGCACCTCGGCCCATTTGGCGGGGCGGGCGACGCGGCCGTGTTCAGCGAGGTGTCGCGCGAGATGCAGCTCAAGCTGCTCGTGATCGTCTATGCGGGACTGGCCCTCGTCGTGTTCATGGTCATGGGCATCGTGGCTTTCTTCTATTCGATCGACTCCCTCTACGCCGACCGGCGGGACCGCTCAGTGCTGTTCTGGAAGTCGCTGCCGCTCTCGGACATCGAGACCGTGCTGTCCAAATTTGCGGTGGCAATTGTCGCGATCCCGCTGGTCGCGCTCGCGGCATCGCTCGTCGCGCAGCTCGTGATTGCGGCCGGCGGGTCGGCGCGGCTGTCGATGGACGGAATGCCCGGCGGACTGATGTGGGAGCCGCAGGCGCTGTTCGGCGGATTCATGGTCGCCTTCCTGTGGTGCGTAACCGCGATGCTCTGGTACGCGCCGATCGTCGGGTACTTGATGCTGGCCTCGGCCTGGGCGCCGCGCGGCCCGTTCCTGTGGGCCGTGCTGCCGCCGGTCGGTTTGTGGGTCCTGGAGCGCGTCGTCGTCGGTTCCGAGTACGTCGGTGACTTCATCACCGACCGCCTGTTCGGTCTCTACCGGCTGCTCGGCGAGCAGTCCGGCGGCGAAGTGAACCGCCCCGGCGGCGACCTCGAGAAGATCAGCAACGTGGACCTCGTCGGCAGCCTGCGCGAGTTCTACGCTTCGCCCGAACTGTGGCTCGGCGTGGCGGCGGCGGCGCTCCTGCTCGCGGCCGCGATCTGGGTGCGCCGCTACCGCGACGAGACGAGCTGATTCCAGAAGACTACGGAGCCTGACGATGAAGAACGTTTTCCGCGCCACCGCCGCGCTCGCGCTGCTGACGGCGACCCTCCCCGCCCTGGCCGCGAGCGCGACGGCGACGCGTTCCTGGCAGTACAAGCCCGAGTCGAATGCGGGTCTCGTGGTCCGCAACCTCATGGGCGACGTGCGCGTCGAGCGCGGCACGGCGCCCGGCATCCACGTCACCGCCAACACGACGGTCGAGACCGCGAGCCAGGCGGAGGCCGAGCGGCTCATCAAGCTGATCGACTACCGGACCTCGGACGTCGGCGCAGGCTCGCGCTTCGACGTGCGGCTGCCGCGCCAGCACTTCCCGAAGCTCTACTGGGACAAAGGCGCCACGACCTGGTTTTCGCTGAGTTACGTGGAGCACCTCGGCGAGCGCATCCGCCTGGTCGGCGACCGGGACGATGCGCCGCTCGTTCGCGTGGATCTCGTGATCCGCGCGCCGGAGGGCGCGAAGCTCGAGGTGGACAACACATTCGGTGACGCCCGCGCGCAGGGGTATTCGGGCACGCTACGCCTCGATGGCGGCAGCGGGCTCCTGTCCTCGACCGGCGGCCAGGGCGACGTCGAGCTCGACAACGGCAGCGGAGAGGTCGTCGTGAGCGGCCATCGCGGCCGGGTCATGGCGGACACGGGCAGCGGCGAAGTCAAGATCACCGACTGCGAGTGCGAGGTCGTCGCCGACACCGGTTCGGGGTCGGTCGACGTCGAGCGCGGCAAGGGCAGCGTCTCGGCCGATACCGGCTCGGGTGACGTCGACGTGACGGATTTCGCCGGCCCGTTCGCCGCAGATACCGGCTCCGGTTCCGTGAAGGCGCGCGGGCTCACGGACGTGAAGAGCCTCGAGGTGGACACGGGCTCGGGCAGCGTCAGCGTCGATGGCGACCTCTCGGCGCTCGAGCGCGTCGCGATCGACACGGGCTCCGGAAGCGTGACGCTGCGCTCGTCTGCACAGCCTTCGCTCGAGCTTCGCATCGACACCGGCAGCGGGGACGTCGACGTCTCCGCCCCGGGCGCGACCACGCGCGAGCGGGACGACGTCACCTGGGTGCGCATGCGCGACGGCGCGCACGGCGGCGAGATCGACACCGGCTCCGGCAGCGTCACCGTCGACTTCCGCTGACACGCGGAGGGGACGCACCCCTTCGGCGCCACCTGCTAGCATCGCGCGATGCCGTTCGAGGTGAGCGAGGAGGGCGGGCGCAGCCGCGTGCGGATCGACGGGCGCTGGACCGTCGCGGAGGCCGCATCGGCGGGGGCGGCCCTCGGCGCGATCCCGTCCGGACCGCGCACGCTCGTCGTGGACGCTTCGGCGATCGAGAAGCTCGACCTCACCGGCGCCTGGCTCCTGCGCTCGCTCGAGCGCCGATTCGAGGCGGACGGCGGACGCGTGGAATGGGAAGGCGGCCGTCCGGAGTCCCTGGAGTTCATCGATCGCATCGAGTCGGAGAACGCGCCGGGTGACGAGCCCCGCGCGGCGCCGCCGCCCACGGGGTTCCCTGGGGCTCTCGACGAGCTGGGACGCGCGACCTTCAGGGCGCGCGAGGGCGCACTCGACCTGCTCGGCTTCGTCGGCCTCGTCACGGCGGGCATGGGCCGCATCGCCGGCAGCCTGAAGAGGCTGCGCCTACCCTCGATCGTCCGTCACGTGTATGAAACCGGCCTGACCGCCGTCCCCATAGTTTCGCTGATCGCCTTCCTGATTGCGGTGATCGTCGCCTACATCGGCGCGCAGCAGCTCAGGAAGTTCGGCGGCGAGATCTTCGTCGTCGACCTCGTGACCGTGTCGGTGCTGCGCGAGCTCGGCGTGCTGCTGACCGCGATCATCGTCGCCGGGCGCTCGGGCAGCGCCTTCGCTGCCGAGATCGGCGCCATGAAATTGAACGACGAAGTGGACGCGCTGCGGGCGATGGGCATGGATCCGGTCGAGGTGCTGGTGCTCCCGCGCATCTTCGGCCTGATCATCGCGCTGCCGATCCTGACGGTCGTCGCCGACGCCATGGGGCTCGTCGGCGGCGCGATTCTGTCCTGGTACCTCATCGACATCCCGTTCGGGCAGTACGTGGACCGCGTGCAGGGCTCGATCAGCGAGTACACGTTCTGGGTCGGCATGATCAAGGCGCCGGTTTTCGCGGTCCTCATCGCGCTGGTCGGGACGCTACGCGGCATGCAGGTGCGCACGTCCTCGCGCGAGCTCGGTCGGCTGACCACCGTCGCCGTCGTGCAGTCGATCTTCCTCGTGATCCTTGCCGACGCCGTGTTCGCCGTGATCTTCATGGAGCTCGACATCTGATGGGGGCGGTGATCCAGGTGCGCGGGATCGTCAACCGCTTCGGCCCCCAGGTCGTGCACGACGGCCTCGACCTCGACATCGAGGCGGGCGAGGTCTTCGGCATCGTCGGCGGCTCGGGCAGCGGCAAGTCGGTGCTGCTGCGCACGATGCTCGGACTGCAGAAGCCGGTGTCGGGCACCGTCCGCATCGAGGGTGAGGAGGTCACGGGACAGCCGGAGCGCGAGCTGCTCGCAGTCAAGCGCCGCTACGGAGTGATGTTCCAGCGCGGTGCCCTGTTTTCCTCGTTGTCGGTCGCGCAGAACGTCGAGCTGCCGATCCGTGAGCATTTTCCGATGCCCGAAAAGGTCCTGGGTGAGCTCGCGCTGCTGCGCATCCGCATGGTCGGCCTCGGGGAGGACGCGGCGGCCAAGTACCCGGCCCAGCTGTCCGGGGGCATGACCAAGCGCGCCGCGCTCGCGCGGGCCCTCGCTCTCGATCCCGCGATCCTGTTCCTGGACGAGCCGACCTCCGGCCTCGACCCGATCTCGGCCGCGGCCTTCGACCGCCTCGTCATGGAGCTCCAAAGGGGACTTTCGCTTACGGTAGTGATGATTACCCACGATCTCGATACCATCTTTCGGGTCTGCAACCGGGTCGGGGTTATCGTCGACGGGCGGATGATCGTCGGGACGCTCGAGGAGATCATGCAAAACGAGCATCCCTGGATTCAGGACTACTTCCACGGCGAGCGCAGCCGGGCCTCGCAGGATCAGGGGCAAAACAATGGATAGGGAAGCCAAATACGTCGCGGTCGGGGCCTTCGTGCTGCTCGTGTTGCTGCTTGGCGCGGGCTTCGTTGTCTGGTACTCGAACGCCGGCGACGCCGCGGAGCAGAAGCGCTACGAAATCTACTTCGAGGGCAGCGTGAGCGGGCTCTCGGAGGGCAGCAGCGTGCGCTACCTCGGCGTCGTCGTGGGCCGCGTAGCGGGAATCGGCATCGACCCGCGAGAGGCGCGGCGCGTGCGCGTCGTGGTCGACACCGACGGGGACGCGCCGATCAGCGCCAACACTGTCGCGCGGCTGACCCTGCAGGGCGTCACCGGCCTGCTCTTCGTCGACCTGCGGCCGCGCAGCCCGGGCGCCCTGCCGGGTGTCGCCACGCCCAGCCTCAAGTTTCCCGTGATCCCCTCGGAGCAGTCGCAGTTCGACGTGCTCGTCAGCAGCCTTCCAGACGTCGTGACCAAGGCTGGCGAGGCGCTCGAGCGGATCAACGCGATGTTGTCCGATGCCAATATCAAGGCGGTCTCGGACTCGCTCGCCCACGCCGAGCGGGCGAGCCAGGAGTTGCCCATGGCGATTGCCGAGGCGCGAGCGATGTTCGGTGACCTCCAGGACGCCGCGAACGAGATGGACAAGACCATGGCCGCGCTCGGCACGTTCGGCGGCGAAGACATCAAGGGCGCGGCCACGCGCCTGCGTGAGGTCGCGGATACCATCGCCGTCACCGCCTCGCGCTTCGACCGCATGGTGGCCAAGAACGAGGGCAACGTGGATCGCTTCGCGAACCAGGGCCTCGCCGAGATCGAGCAACTCCTGCGCGAGGCGCGCGTCACCATGCGCAGCGTGGATGCGCTGACACGCAGTCTCGAGCGCGATCCGTCCCGCGTCCTCTTCGGGCCGGCGCCTTCGGGCGTGGAGATTCCCCCATGAGAACACTGATCGCCATCGTTGGCTGCGCGCTCGCGGGTGGCTGCTTCGGCGGGCTCAGGAACGAGGCGCCCACTCCGCTCCTGTACCGGATCGACGCGCCCAAGCTTACCCCTGGCGCCACGCTGCCCGCGGACCTCTCAATCGTCGTTGAGCGAGCGGCGCCCGGACTCGAGGGCGACGGCCTCGCGGGCCGATGGCCGGGCAAGCGCCTCGACTACATCGCCGGAGCGCGCTGGGCGACCGATCTCAGGGAACTGCTGGAGTCGGCGCTGGTGGAAAGCTTCCGGGACTCGGGACGCCTGCGTTCCGTTCAGGACGAGGTTGGCCGCTTCAATGCGACTCATACGCTGGTCATCGAGGTGCGCCGCTTCGAGGCAGACTACACGGGCGCCGGCCCGCCGGTCGCGCAGGTCGCGCTTTCCGCTACGCTGGGTCGCAACTCGGACCGACAGGTGCTGGCGTCGTTCACGACGAGCGCGAGCGAGAGCGCCTCGGAAAACCGCCAGGCCCCGCTCGTCGCTGCGCTGGACACGGCCTTCGCGCGCGCCACGGCGGACGTCGCCGCGCAGAGTTTCGCCGCGCTCGAGGCCGAGCCGCCGCCCGCGCTTGAGTTGCCGCCAGCGACCTAGGTCGTCTTCGGGTACCAGCCCCGCGTCAGGCCTCGGCGAACATCTTCGCGTAGCCCGATTCGCCGCGGGCCTGGGCGAGCAGGAGCCGCAGGAAATCCCCGGCCGACATCGGGTCGCCGAACAGGCGGCCCTGGCCGTAGTGGCAGTCGCGGCTGCGCAGGAAATCGAGCTGCTGCTGCGACTCGATGCCCTCGGCGACGACCTTGAGGCCGAGGTTCTTGCCCATCTCGATGATGGTGCGCACGAGGGTCGCGTCTTCCTTCGACACCGTCGCGTGGCGCACGAAGGACTGGTCGATCTTCAGGGTGCCCACCGGGAACTGCTGCAGCGCCGAGAGCGACGAGTAGCCCGTGCCGAAGTCGTCGATGGACAGGTGCAGGCCCATCGCGTGCAGCTCGTCGAGCAGCCGGACCATGCGGCCAGCCTCGGTCATGAGGGTGGTCTCGGTGATCTCGAGCTCGAAGTTCGAGGGAGCGACTCCCGCGTCGTCGAACACCGAGCGGTAGCGGGTCAGGAACTCCGCCTGGCGGAGCTGCTTGAGCGAGAGGTTGATGGAGATGCGGCCGGGCTTCGGAACCTGTTCCTGCCAGGAGCGGTAGTCGCGCACGACGCGCTTCAGGACCCACTCGCCGATTTCCTGGATCAGGTTCGACTCCTCGGCGAGCGGGATGAACTGCGCGGGGGAGATGTCGCCGTGTCCGGGCAGGCGCCATCGGATCAGCGCCTCGGCGCCGACCACGCGCCCGTCGCGCAGGTCCACCTTGGGCTGGTACAGGATCACCAGCTCGTCGCGCTCGACCGCGCGGCGCAGCTTCGCCTTCAGCATCAGCCGCTCGACCGCAGCGGCGCTCATCTCCGGCGTGAAGAAGCTGTGGCTGTTGCCGCCGTTCTGCTTGGAGTAGTACATCGCCGCGTCCGCGTCGCGGATCAGGTCGACGACGTTGTCCGCGTCGCGCGGGCACAGGGCGATGCCGACGCTGCCGGTGACGTAGAGCTCGTGCTGGTTCAGCTGGAACGGACGGCCGAGCTCGTCGAGGAGCTCGCGCGCGAGCGCGCCGATCACGGCGCGGTTGTCGGTCGCCGCGGGGAGATTCTCCACGAACAGGGCAAATTCGTCGCCAGCCAGCCGGCCGAGCATGGTGTCCCGGGGCAGCTTGCGGTTCATCCGCTCCGAGAGGATCTCGAGCGCGCGGTCGCCCGCGGAATGGCCGAAGGTGTCGTTGACCTCCTTGAAGCGGTCGAGGTCGAGGTAGATCAGCGCGAGCTCGCGCCCCGCGCGGCGCGTGCGCGCGATCGCCTGCTGCAGCGAGTGCTGGAACTGCAGGCGGTTCGGGATCTTGGTCAGCGTGTCGTAGCGCGCCAGGTAGCGGATGCGCCGCTCGGCGCGCTTGCGCTCGGTGATGTTGCGCGCCACGAAGATGCAGCCCTGGAAGCGCGGATCCTCGGCGCTCATGACCGAGCCCGACAGCGAGACCGGGATCGTCTGGCCGGCCTTCGTGCGTATCGTCAGCTCGAGCACCTCGTTGGTCGCCTGCTCGATGTTGAAATTCGGCCGGTCCTGGTCGGAAATCACGTACGCGAGTTCGCGCCCGAGAAGCTCCATCTGCGACCAGCCGAGCATCTGCGTGGCGGCGAGGTTCACGCGCTTCATGAGCCCTTCCGGCGAGGTCACGAAGACCGCGTCGTTCATGCTGTCCAGCATGATGTCGAGCGCGCGGCCCGTGGCGGCGTGGTCGGAGAGATTGATGCGCAGCCGCTCGAGCGCGGAGCCGAATGCCCGCCCCACGCGGCCGATCGGCACTTCGACGTGCGTCGTCCAGTCGCCGCTCGAGAGCCGCTCCACCGACTTCAGCACGTCGGCGAGCGGCGCAGAGACGCGCCGCTGGAAACGCCAGGCAACGATGACGGCGACGGCCAGGACAAGGCCCAGCCCCGCGATCGGCCAGTACGCGTTCAGGAATTCGCCCATCGCTCTCTTGGCGTCCCCCGGCGGAAGCGCTCATCATACCGCGCTTGAACGGCATGCAACTCACGGGCCGGGACCGCGGCCACCTCGTCGAGCTCTCCGAACCGCGTTGTGCACTGCACCGCGCGGCGGTGCGCCCGTTTCTTGCAATGCGTGATGCGGCATTGCACGAGGGATTCGACCTTGTGCCCGTCTCGTCGTTCCGCGACTTCGGCCGCCAGCGCGCGATCTGGAACGCGAAGTTCCGGGGCGAGCGCCCGGCCCGGGACCGCGCGGGCAGGCTCGTCGACATGGCGACGCTCGATCCCGGGGCGCGCGTGGACGCGATCCTGCTGTGGTCCGCGCTGCCCGGCGCGAGCCGTCATCACTGGGGCACCGACATCGACGTCGCCGACGGCCGGGCCATGGCCCGGGGATACGCGCCGCAGCTGGAAGTGGCCGAATACCGGCGCGGCGGCCCGTTCGCCGCGCTTTCCGCCTGGCTCGGCGCGAACATGCGCAGGTTCGGCTTCTACCGCCCCTACACGCGACGCGGCCGCGGAGTGCAGCCGGAGCCGTGGCACCTGTCGTACGCGCCCGTCGCGCATCCCGCGCTCGCGCGCATGACGTACCGGCTGCTGGCGGGGGCCGTCTCCGGCGCAGGCGTCGAGGGGGAGGCAGAGATACTGGCGCGCCTGCCTGCGATACGCGAGCGCTACGTGCTCGACGTCGACGCGCCGCCCCGCATGCGCTCGCGCCATGCGCGGGTCAGCTCGCGCTGACAGGGGGCTTCGGCGCGCCGAAGACGTCCTTGAGGTGCCGGACGAGCAGCGCACGCACGCCGTCCATCGCGTTCGAGTCGACCGTGAACACCGGCGGGTTCCGGCGCAGCATCGGCCAGCGGCTGCCGCGCGTGAGCCCCTTCAGGTATTGCACGTTCTGGCGGATTGCGTTCATGTACGGGTTTTCGCCCCCGTAAAGCGGCTCGAGGTAGCGGTAGCTGTGGCCGAAGGCCGTGCCCAGGCGATTTTCGACCGTAGAGGCGATGAACTTCGGTGTCTGCCGCAGCAGGTCGAGTCCGGAGCCATAAAGGACCTTCACGCCTTCGGCGCCCGCGTGCACCGCAACGTTGCCGAGCACGAACTCGGCATAGAGCCGGTCGCGGCACTTCTCGAGATAACAGCGGTCCGCCATCTGCGCGAGCATGTCGGCGGTGCCGAGCATGTGGCCGGCGAGCCGGTCGCGCGGATCGGCGACGCGCAGCAGGTCGAGCGGCACCTCGTAGCCCGTGAAGTGGACGATGCGCGTCGAGATCGGCACCCACTGCGCGAGCCCGGCGGCGGGCAGGTAGCGGGCGATGAAGCGGGCGCTGCGCGTCACGTGATTGCGCGTGAACACGGCGCCGTTCGGGATCGCCGCCTCGCCGGACTCGCGGATGTAGCCGGAGTCGTGGAAGAGCGCCGTGACGAGCGCGACCAGGCCGCGCTCGGCGCCGAGCCGCGGGCCTCCCGGGGCGCGTTCGTAGCCCGCGAGCAGGCGGGCCATTGCGAGCACGACGTCCTGCGAATGCTGCAGGTCGTGATACACCGTATCGACGCCGAGGAAGCCGGGCATCCGCCCGGTGAAGAGGCTCTCGAAATCCTTGAGGGCGCGCTCGAGCACTTCGTGCGGCGCGCCTGGCCAGGTGCTGGAATAGAGCTCGAGGATCGCCTCGCGCACCGCCGCGGGCCGGCTTACCTGGACGGTATCTGTGACGTCAAAATCGCTGCGGCGACAAGGCCTTGGCACGGGGCGTCGAGCCTTCTTGTACGGCGTTTCCGGGGTCGAGTTTACGCCCCGGAGGGGCGCCAAGACCCGCTGGGCTGCCGCGGACATGCGCGGCATCACAACCCGGCACTCAAGCTATGTCAAATGCAGCCGTGACCGGGGCGTGGTCGGACGGCCGCTCCCAGGTTCGCGGGGCACGGTCGATCGTGCAGGCCGTGCAGCGCTCGGCGAGCGCGGGCGACGCGAGCATCAGGTCGATGCGCAGGCCCAGGTCGCGGCGGAACGCGTTCATGCGGTAGTCCCACCAGCTCCAGGCGTTCTTTGGCTGGTCGAAGCGGCGGAACAGGTCGGAAAGGCCGAGCGCGGTGATTCGCCCGAGCGCCTCGCGTTCCGCGGCGCTGACGTGGACCGATCCCTCCCACGCTGCCGGGTCGTGCACGTCGCGGTCTTCCGGCGCGATGTTGAAGTCGCCGACGACCAGCAGGTATTCGTTCGCAGCGAGGAGCGCCGCCAGGTAGGCGCGCAGGCGCTCGAGCCAGGCGAGCTTGTACGTGTACTTCTCGGAGCCGACGGCCTGGCCGTTCGGCACGTACACGTTCACGAGCCGGATCGGGCCCACGCCCGCGGCGATGACCCGCCGCTGCGGATCCGCATCCTCCGGGATGCCGAACGCGCATTCCAGGGCCTGGGTGCGGGACAGGATGGCGACGCCGTTGTAGGTCTTCTGCCCGTAGCACAGCGCATGCAGGCCCATCGCCTCGAGCCCGGCCCGCGGAAAGTGCTCGTCGGCGAGCTTGAGCTCCTGCAACGCGATCGCGTCCACCGCGTTGTCCGCGAGCCAGCGGCGCAAGTGATCCATGCGCACGCGCAGCGAATTCACGTTCCAGGTCGCGATGCGCATGGCGTTCAGGACAGGTAAGCAGCGGGCCGCATGCCCATCGTCCGCGCGACGAGGCTGTAGGGAAACGCCTGGCAGCGCACGTTCAGCACGCTGACGACGTTGTTGTAAATCTCGCGCCGGTCGTCCACCCGGCCATCGAGCGCCAGCGCGCGCTCGTGCAGCGACTTGAAAGCGCGGCTCGTCCCGAACTGCGGGTAGTTCGCCGCGAGCCTGAACAGCACCTCGGTCGCGGCGCGATGCGTCTTGTCCGCCGCGGCGAGCGCGGGCATGTTGCCGCGCCGGGCCGCGGCGATGATGGCGCTGCCGGACGTGGTGACGCGCTCGAGCGCGTCGTGCTCGTACTTCATGAGGCGCGCGCAGAGGCCGACGATCTGGATCATGTGCGCGTGACGCTTCTCGAGCTGGGTCTCGAGCGCGCTCCAGGCCTGCTCGCGGGCGTCCTGCAGGCCGGCGAGTCCGCGGCGCGCGGCGGCGGCGATCGCCGCCGTGAGCGCCGCGAGCGCGATGAGAAGGATCCAGGCCATGCGTGAATCGAGTATAACATCGGCCCTCGCGGCATCCGCTGGGCAGGAACATGACGCAGTCCTGGGATTTGATCGTGATCGGCGGCGGCAGCGGCGGTCTCGCCTGCGCGCAGCGTGCGGCCCGTCACGGGGCGCGGGTCGCAATCGCGGAGCCTGGGCACCTCGGCGGCACCTGCGTGAACGTCGGCTGCGTGCCGAAGAAGATCATGTACCACGCCGCCGACGTGGCCCACGTGCTGGTGGACGCCGCCGACTACGGATTCTCGCTCGCTCCCGTGCGCCACGACTTCGCCGCGCTGAAGGCGCGCCGGGATGCGTACGTCGAGAGACTGCGCGGCATCTACCTCGAGAACGTCGAGCGGAGCGGGGCGAAGCTGTTTCGCGCCCGCGCGCGCCTCCAGGGTGCGGGGCAGGTCGAGATCGGCGGCGAGGCGCACGCTGCGCGCCACGTCGTGATCGCGACCGGCGGCGAGCCCGTCGTGCCGGACTTGCCGGGCGCTGCGCTCGGCATCACGTCGGACGGGTTCTTCGCGCTCGGCGAGTTGCCGGGCTCGGTCGCGATCGCCGGCAGCGGATACGTCGCCGCAGAGCTCTCCGGCGTCTTCGCCGCGCTCGGCAGCCGCGTCACGATCTTCGCCCGCCACGACCGCATCCTGCGCAGCTTCGACGAGATGCTCTCCGCGCGGCTGACGGCGGCCATGCAGGCGGACGGCATCGAGATCCAGACCGTCACGCGCGTGACCGCAGTCGAGCCGGCCGCGGGCGGGCGGCGCCTCGCGCTCGCGGACGGCCGCACGTTTGGTCCCTTCGACTGCGTGATCTGGGCCGTCGGGCGCCGGCCGCTGACCGCCGGCCTCGGGCTCGAGTCCGCGGGCGTTGCGCTCGGCCCCGGCGGCGAGATTGCGACGGACCTGAGGCAGGACACGAGCGTCGCCGGCATCCACGCGATCGGCGACGTCACCGGGCGAAGCGAGCTGACGCCGGTCGCGATCGCGGCGGGCCGGCGCCTCGCCGACCGGCTGTTCGGCGGCGAGCCGGATCGCCACCTCGACTACCGGCTCATACCCACCGTCGTCTTCAGCCACCCGCCGGTCGGCACCGTGGGCCTCTCCGAGGCCGAGGCGCGGGCGGCGCACGGGGACGACGTCGAGGTGTTCAGCCACGATTTCATGCCGCTCTACCACGGCATCACCGCGCGCCGCCGGCGCGCCGAGGTCAAGCTCGTCACCATCGGGCGCGAGCGACGCATCGTCGGCCTGCACGCCATCGGCATGGAGGCGGACGAGCTGCTGCAGGGCTTCGCGGTGGCGCTCCGGCTCGGCGCGACCAAGCGTGACTTCGACGACACGGTCGCCATTCACCCGACGAGCGCCGAAGAGCTCGTCACGCTCCCCGGATGAACATCCGCCCATACCGCGACTGGACGCCGGTGATCGGTCGCGGCGCCTGGATCGACCCCGCAGCGACCGTCATCGGTCGCGTCACGATCGGCGAGGACGCGTCGATCTGGCCCGGCGCGGTCCTCCGGGGCGACGTGAACGCGATCTCGATCGGCGCGCGCACCAGCATCCAGGACGGCAGCGTACTGCACGTCGCGAGCAGCCGGCTCGCCGGCGGCGACGGCATCCCGCTCATCGTCGGCGAGGAGTGCACGGTCGGGCACGCGGTGATCCTGCACGCCTGCACCGTCGGCCGGCGCTGCCTGGTGGGCATGGGCGCGATCGTCATGGATGGCGCCGTCATCGGCGACGAGGTCATCGTCGGCGCGGGCGCGCTCGTGCCGGCCGGAAAGATCCTGCCGCCGCGGACGCTCTGGGTCGGAAGCCCCGCGCGTCAGGCGAGGGCCCTCACGGCCGCGGAGATCGCGCAGCTTGCGGAATCCGCGGCGCATTACGTGAGCCTGAAGGACGAATATCTTCGAAGGGGACGCGCACCTTCATATTCGTGAAAGGGACGCGCACCTTCACGAATATGAAGGTGCGCGTCCCCTTCAAAGCCGCTCGAGCGCTCCCATCACCGGCCGCGTCTCCGGACGCACGCCGTGCCAGAGCAGGTAAGCCTCGGCGGCCTGCTCGACCAGCATGCCCCAGCCCTTGTATGCGCGCTTCGAGCCGCGCCCGGCGGCCCAGCGCATGAACACCGTGTCGCCGCGCCCGTAAGCCATGTCGTAGCAGACCGTGTCGCGGCCGATCGTGCGCGCCGGCAGCTCCGGCACCTCGCCCGCGAGGCTCGCGGCCGTCGCGTTGACGACGACGTCCCAGGGGCGGTCCTCGACGTCGGAGAATCCGGAGGCGGAGATCTCGCCGAGGTCGGAGAACTCGTCACGCAGGCCCGCAGCGCGCTCGGGCGTGCGGTTCGCGATGCGCACCTCGCGCGGCTCCTGCTCGAGAAGCGGTGCGAGCACGCCGCGCGTCGCGCCGCCCGCGCCGAGGATGAGCAGGCGCGCGCCCGACAGCGTCACGCCGAGGTTGCGCGTCAGGTCGGTGACGAGGCCGATGCCGTCGGTGTTCTCGCCGTAGAGCTCGGTCGCGCTCCGGCGCACGATGGTGTTCACCGCGCGCGCGCGCTCGGCGCGCGCGGAGAGGTCGTTGACGATCTCGGCAGCCGCGGGCTTGTGCGGCAGCGTGATGTTGGCGCCGCCCCCGCCCTGGACGAAGAAGTCGATCACGGCGTGCCGGAAGGCGGCAGGCGCCGTGTCCAGTACCTTGTAGTCGACGACGTGGTCGAACTGGCGCGCGAACAGGCCGTGGATGAAAGGCGACCAGCTGTGGCTCACGGGGTGGCCGAACAGCACGTATCGGCCCGGGCCCGAGTTGATCGTCACTGTCCAGATTCCCCCAGCCAGCCCGCGGCCCGTCCCGCATAGTAGCTCAGGATGGCGTCGGCGCCCGCGCGCCGGATGCACAGCAGGCTCTCGAGGACCGTCTTCCGCTCCTCGAGCCAGCCGTTCGCGGCGGCCGCGGCGATCATCGCGTACTCGCCGCTCACCTGGTAGACGAACGTCGGGACGCCGAAGCGGTCCTTCACGCGGCGCACGATGTCGAGATAGGGCAGTCCCGGCTTGATCATGACGATGTCCGCGCCTTCCTCGATGTCGAGCGCGACCTCGCGGATCGCCTCGTCGCTGTTCGCCGGGTCCATCTGGTAGCTCGCCTTGTCGGACTTGCCGAGCGCCGCGCCGGAACCGACCGCGTCGCGGAACGGCCCGTAGAAGCAGGACGCGTACTTGGCGGAGTAGGCGAGGATGCGCGTGTCGTGCCGGCCGTCTTCCTCGAGCGCCGCGCGGATCGCGCCGATGCGCCCGTCCATCATGTCGGAGGGCGCGACCACGTCCGCGCCGGCCGCGGCCTGGGAACGCGCCTGCCGGACCAGCGCATCGACCGTCGCGTCGTTCAGCACGTGGCCGGACGCGTCGATCAGTCCGTCCTGGCCGTGGGTCGTGTACGGATCGAGCGCGACGTCCGTGATCACGCCGAGCGCAGGCACGTCCTTCTTGAGCGCGCGCACCGCGCGGTGCACGAGGCCGTCGGGATTCCAGGCCTCGCGCCCGTCCTCGCTCTTGGCCGACGGGTCCGGCACCGGGAACAGCGCGACTGCCGGAATGCCGAGTGCGCTGATCCGCAGCGCTTCTGCAACGAGCAGGTCGACCGACAGGCGCTCGATGCCGGGCATCGAGGCGACGGCTTCGCGCCGGCCCCTGCCCTCGATCACGAACAGCGGCTGGATCAGGTCGGAGGCCTCGAGGTCGGTCTCGCGCGCGAGGCGGCGCGAGAACGGGTCGCGGCGCATGCGCCGCAGGCGGGTACCCGGGAATCTTCCTGTGGCTTTCGGTCCCATCAGGCTCCTGGCGCGGCGCGTCCTGCGGTAAATTGGCCCGGATGGGCCGGAAATAAGCTGCAACTATGGCCGGTCTTTATACATGAACCGCGCGGGCGGAGAAACGGACCGGCGTCGACGTTTCGGCACGTTGTGCGAGAGCCTCCGTCCGGACCTGCTCCGTTTCGCCTGGTGGCTGGGGCGCGATCGGGCCCTGGCCGAGGACGTGGTGCAGGAGTCGCTGTTGAGGGCGTGGAAGTCCTTCGATTCGCTGGAAGACGAGGGCAAGGCGCGGTCCTGGCTCCTCACGATCGTGCGCCGCGAGCTCGCGCGCAGCTTCGAGAAGAAGCGGCCCGAGCTCGCCGACGTCGACACGCTCGTCGCCGCCGAGTCGGCGATGCTCGCGGCGCCCGAGGACGAGCGCGTGGAAGAGATGCGGGTCGCGATCTTCCGCCTCGAAGAGGATTACCGGGAGCCGCTCGTGCTGCAGGTCCTGCTCGGCTATTCGACGAAGGAGATTGCAGGCCTCATGGGCATGCAGCAGGGCGCGGTGCTGACGCGGCTGTTTCGCGCGCGCGCCCGGCTGCGCCAGCAGATGGGCCTCGCGCCGGAGCCTGAGCCATGATCGACTGCCTCGAGTTCCGCCGTCGCGTGGGTGCCGAGCCATTCAGCGCAGACACCGACATCGAAGCGCACCGGCAAGACTGTCCGGCCTGTGCCCGCCACCAGGTCGAGTTGCGGGCGATGGACGGCATCATCAGGCGGGCGCTCGCCGTTGACCCGGCGCCGCGGTCGGCGAATGCCGCAGCGGTCACGGCCGGCGCCACCCGCCGCCGCTTTTTTGCGATCGCGGCGAGCCTCGTCGCCGGTGCTGCCGTCGGCGTCGTGCTGCTGGTCGGCGCGCCGCGCGCCTCCATCGCGCGCGAAGTCATCGACCATGTTGTGCACGAGCCTGGCGCCATGGACGCGACGTCGCCGCTTGCGCCGGCTGCGCTTGCACAGGTCCTCGACGCGGACGGAACGCGGCTGCGGCCCGGCGCCGGCGACGTGACATACGCCATGCGCTGCGAGTTCGACGGCCACGAGGTCCCGCACCTCGTCGTGCGGACACCGCAGGGACCGGTCACCGTCCTGATGCTCCGGCACCGCGCCATCGATGAGCCGCTGCGATTCGACGAGTCCGGCTACGTGGGCGTGGTGCTGCCGGCGCCGAAGGGCAGCATCGCGATCGTCGGCGAGGGCGTCGCCGACATCGAAGGCGTCGCGCGGGCCGTCTTCGAGTCGGTCGACTGGGGCGGCTAGGGCAACGCCACCCGCGTAGCGTCGCTCTTGCTCAGTCCCCGGCAAGGCGCTCGACGTGCGTGCGGCCCGCGCCGCGTTCGGCGAGCACCGCGTGCAGCAGGGGCAGGGCCTGGCGCAGGTCCTCTTCGAACCGCCACGGCGGGTTGACGACCACGATCCCGGAGCCGTTCAGGCCCGCGCGCGAATCATCCGGGTGCACGCAGAGTTCCGCGGCGAGGAGCCGCTTCATGCCCGCATCCACGAGCCGCCGGTGCAGCCGCGCGGCGACGGCGCCCTGCTTGATCGGGTACCAGGCCATGACGACGCCCTGCGGCCAGCGCGCTGCCGTGTCGGCAAGCGCCACGGCGACCCGCGCCAGGTCGGCGTCGGTTTCCTCGTAGGGCGGGTCGATGAGCGCGAGCCCGCGCGCCTCGCGCGGCGGCAGGAGCGCGCCGAGCGCCTCGAACCCGTCGCGGACGTGGACGCCGACCCGAGGGTCGGCGCGGAACTCGCGCCGGAGCGCGTTGGCCTCGGCGGCCTGCAGCTCGCAGAAAGCCGCGCGGTCGCCCTGGCGCATGAGCGCTGCCGCGATCAGTGGCGAGCCGGGATAGGTGCGGAGCACGCCGTCCGGGTTCAACGCGCGCACGAGCTCCAGGTAGCGCGCGATCGCCGGGTGCGCCGGCGCCGCGGGGAGGGCCGCGAGGCGGCCGATGCCCTGCCCGGACTCTCCGCCCGGGCCGCCGATCTCGTAGCTTCCGCGGCCCGCGTGCGTGTCGAGGATGAACAGCGCCCGGTCTTTCTCCGTGAGCCGCAGGAGTGCCGCGACCAGCGCCACGTGCTTCGTCACGTCGGCGAAGTTGCCGGCGTGGAAGGCGTGCCGATACTTCACGCCTCGCCGAGCCAGTCGCGGGGGCGGAGCCACTCGCGCGCGAGGGCTTCCTCCGCCGAGCCGGGCTCGGCTGCGTACCCGTATTCCCAGCGCGCGAGCGGCGGCAGCGACATCAGGATCGATTCGGTGCGCCCCCCGGTCTGCAGCCCGAACAGGGTGCCGCGGTCGTGGACCAGGTTGAACTCGACGTAGCGCCCGCGCCGCAGCAGCTGGAACGAGCGCTCGCGCTCCCCGAAGGGCGTGTCGCGGCGCCGCTCCGCGATCGGCAGCCAGGCCCGCTGGAACGCCTCGCCCACGGCGCGCGCGAATGCAAGGCAGGCCTCGAACGACGGCTCGTTGAGATCGTCGAAGAAGAGCCCGCCGATTCCACGCGTCTCGTTGCGGTGCGGCAGGTAGAAATAGCGGTCGCACCAGGCCTTGTACCGGTCATAGCGGCCCGGAACCCCCTCGCAGGCGTCGCGCGCGGTGCGATGCCAGTGGAGCACGTCCTCGCGCACGGGATAGTACGGCGTCAGGTCGAAGCCGCCGCCGAACCACCACGCGGGCACACCGCCTGCCGGCTCCGCGATGAAGTACCGGAGGTTCAGGTGGGCCGTCGGCACGTGCGGGTTCTTCGGGTGCAGCACGAGCGAGACGCCCATGGCCGTGAACGGCGCTCCTGCGAGCGCCGGCCGGTCGTGCGTGGCCGAGGCGGGCAGGCTCGCGCCCGCTATTTCCGAGAAGTTGACGCCGCCCTGCTCGATGAGCGCGCCGTCCTTCAGCACGCGCGTTTCGCCGCCGCCGCCTCCCGGGCGCTCCCAGCGGTCGCGGCCGAAGGTCGCCAGGCCGTCGGCACGCTCGATCGCCTCGACGAGGCGCGCCTGCAGGCCGGAGAGCCACTCGCGCACGGCGACGCGGTCAGTCACGGGTCACGCTCCCGCGGGCGGATCCTGGGCGGCCGCCTTCTTCACGGGCTTTTTCTTCTTGGTCGATTTCAACTTGGCAGACTTCGCGGTCTTCGCCGGCTTCGGGGTCGAGGCTGCGGCCGGCGCTTCGGCCGGGGCTGCAGCCGCCTTCTTGCGTGCCCGCGGCGCCGTGGCCGGCGCTGCCACGCCTGCGGCCGGCGCTGCGGCGGGCGCCGCGGCCTTCGCGCGCCGGCCGAATCGGCCCCTGCGCTCGGGCGCCGCCGCGATCAACGCCTGGGCACTCTTCGAGGGTCAGCGATGCCGGGTCGCGGTCCTTCGGGACCTTCGCGTTCTTCTTCCGGTCCGTGACGTAGGGGCCGTAGCGGCCCTTCAGCACCTGGAGGCCCGCCTCCGGAAAATCCAGGATCGTGCGCTCGCGGTCGGCGCGGACCTTCGCCTCGACGATCTCGATCGCGCGCGCGAGGTCGAGCGTGAACGGGTCGTCCTCCTTGATGGAGGCGTATTTCGCGCCGTATTTCACGTACGGCCCGTACTGGCCGCGGCCGACGCTGATCGGCGTGCCGTCCTGCGCGTGGCCAAGGTCGCGCGGCAGCGACAGCAGCTTCAGCGCGTCGGCGAGCGTGACGTCGTCCATGTGCTGGCCGGGCAGGAGGCTCGCGAAGCGCGGCTTGTCGGGATCGTTGCGCGTGCCCTGCTGCACGAACGGGCCATACGCGCCCATGCGCACGCTGATCGGCTTGCCGCTGACCGGGTCCTTGCCAATCTCGCGCGACTCGGCGACCTCCTCGCGCGTCACGTTCTTCTGAATGTGCTCGACGTCCTTGATGAACGGCTTCCAGAATCGCCCGAGCTCGACGTGCCACTCCTTCTCGCCGTTGCTGATCTCGTCGAGCACGTCCTCCATGAGCGCGGTGAAGCCGTATTCCACGTAGGTGCCGAGGTACTTCACCAGGAACTTGCTGACGATCTTGCCGATGTCGGTGGGTATGAAGGCACGCCCGCTCATTTCGACGTACTTGCGGTAGCGCAGCGTCTCGATGATCGAGGCGTACGTCGACGGCCGGCCGATGCCGTGGCTCTCGAGGGACTTCACGAGGCTCGCCTCGGTGAAGCGCGGCGGCGGCTGCGTGAAGTGCTGCTCCGGGCGGATCGCCTCGAGCGTCACGCGCTCGCCCTCGGCCAGCGGCGGGAGTGCCTTCTCGTCCTCGCTCTCGACGTCGGTCTCGTCCTCGTCGTGGTCCTCGTGGTAAGCGGCGAGGAAGCCCGGCTCGAGCAGCGTCTGGCCGTTCGCGCGCAAGACGTGCCGGTTCTCGCCGGTCGCGGCCCGCGGGTCGCCGGCGACGAGATCGACGGCGACCGTGTCGAACACCGCGGGCGCCATCTGGCAGGCGACCGCGCGCTTCCAGACCAGCGCGTACAGGCGGCGCTGGTCCTCGTCGTGGATGTCACGCTCGGCTTTCTGCGGGGTCTCGGCGGCGACGGTCGGCCGGATCGCCTCGTGCGCCTCCTGGGCGTTCTTCGACTTCGTCTTGTACTCGTTGACGCCGTCGGAAAGCGCCTGCTTGCCGAACTGCGCCTGGATGGTCTCCCGGATCTCGCGCACCGCCTCGGCCGAGAGGTTGACCGAGTCCGTGCGCATGTAGGTGATGTAGCCGGCCTCGTAGAGCCGCTGCGCCGTCTGCATCGTGCGCCGCGCGGTGAAGCCGAGCTTGCGTGCGGCCTCCTGCTGCACCGTGGACGTCGTGAATGGCGGCGGGGGGTTCCGGCGCTTGGGCCGGCGCTCGACGCTTGCGACCGTGAGCACGCCGTTCGCCGCCGCGAGGACCGTGCGCTCGACATCGCGTGCGTCGCCCTCGTTGGTGATGGAGAATCGCGCCTTCTGCGCGTCCGCCTCGACCTTCTCCCCGCGGAACTCGGTGAGCCGCGCGGCGAAGCGCGCCGATTCCTTCGACGCGTCGGCCTCGACGGTCCAGTATTCCTGGCGCTGGAACTTCTGGATCTCGGCCTCGCGCTCGCAGATGAGCCGCAGCGCGACGCTCTGCACGCGGCCCGCGGACAGGCCGGGCTTGATCTTCTTCCACAGGAGCGGCGAGAGGTTGAACCCGACCAGGTAATCGAGCGCCCGCCGCGCCTTGTAGGCGTTGACGAGGTCGCCGTTCACGCCTTTCTCGGCCCGCGCGACCGCCTCGCGAACGGCGTTCTTCGTGATCTCGTAGAACCGGACCCGGTTGACGTCCTTGCCGTCGAGCGCGCCGCGCTGCTTCAGGATCTCGTACAGGTGCCAGGAGATCGCCTCGCCCTCGCGGTCCGGGTCCGTCGCGAGATAGAGGGCGTCCGCCTTCTTCATGGCGCGCTCGATCGCGTCGACCTTCGGGCGGTTCTTCTCGATGGGCTGGTACTTCATCTCGAAGTCGTTTTCGGGGTTGACGGCGCCTTCCTTCTCGATGAGGTCGCGGACGTGGCCATAGGAGGCCAGCACCTCGAAGTCGGGTCCGAGGTACTTCTTGATGGTCTTCGCCTTGGCCGGCGACTCGACGATGACGAGATTTGCGCTCATGTGTCCATATTCAAACTAAGACCCCAGAAACGCCAAAGCCGCGGTGTCGGCCGCGGCTCTCCTGCCAGCGCGGGCCGGTGGCGTTCAGTGCATGGCATCCCGGCGCTCGTCGAAGACCAGGTCTTCCATCCGTTGGTAGGCGTTTTCCTGCCCCGGCTGGCTGAAGAGCACCATCAAGACAACCCACTTGAGCTGCTCGATGTCGATGTCGTCGGCCTCGAGCGCCAGCAGCCGGTCGATGACCACCTCGCGCTGCGGGGCGGAGAGGATTCCCAGGTTCTCGAGGTGCAACAGGTAGCCGCGCACGTCGGTGTCGAGGCGGACCTGCTCCGAGCCGCTGAAGACGCGCACGGCGCGGGCCGTGCCCTCGCCGAGGGCGCGATCCGGGTCGGTTGCGAGGCTTTCGAGCCAGACGAGCGCACGCTCGATCTCTGCCTCCGGGTAACCCGCCTGTTCCAGCTCGGTCTTCAGCGCGTCCCGGTCCGGCGTGGAGTCGTCCTCGGCATCCAGAAAGTTCTCGAACAGGTGGATCAGGATGTCGAGCACGCTGTCCTTCATCGGTCCTGCCTCGCTGTTGTCCGGCTGTACCGCCCGCCGGCCAGGATCTCGACCCGGCCTTCGAGCTCGAGCAACTGCAGCTTCGAGAGGACGGACCGTGCGGACATCCCGGTTCGTTCCACCAGCCGGTCGAGATCCGTCGGCCCGAAGCCGAGCGCATTCAACAGCATTTCCACGTCGCTGTCCAACTCGCCTTGCGGAATTCCCGCGGATTCGCGCGCGCCGGATGCGCAATCCAACGCGCTTTCGAGCCTTGATGCGCCGAGTACAGCCAGCACGTCGTCCACGGATTCGACGAGCGCCGCGCCTTCCTTGATGAGCCGGTGACAGCCGCGCGCGACGGGATTATGTATGGAGCCTGGGAGCGCCATGACTTCGCGGCCCTGCTCGCCGGCGAGGCGTGCCGTGATGAGCGAGCCGGAGCGTGCCGCCGCCTCGACCACGAGGACGCCGCGCGACAGGCCGGACATCAGCCGGTTGCGGCGCGGAAAGTTGTGCGGGACCGGCGGCGTGCCCGTCGGGAACTCGCTGACGAGCGCGCCCGTCGCCGCGATCTGGTCCGCGAGCCGCGCGTGTTCCGACGGGTACACACGGTCGAGGCCCGTGCCGCAGACCGCGATCGTGACGCCGCCCGCCGCGAGCGCGCCGCGGTGCGCGGCCGCGTCGATTCCCGTGGCGAGTCCGCTCGTGACGGCGAACCCGTGTGCTGCGAGCCGCGCGGCGAAACTGAAGGCGGCTTCGCGGCCGGCGGCCGTGGCCGAGCGGCTGCCGACGATCGCCACCTGCGGGCGTGCGAGGAGCGCAGGGTCGCCCCGGACGAAGAGGGCGGCCGGCATGCCGGGCACGGCAGCGAGCTGCACCGGGTAGCGAGGGTCATCCGCGGTCAGGAGCGTCCGGCCGGGCCCACCGAGCCATTCGAGGTCCCGGGCGATTCCGGCTGCGTCCGTCTCCCCGGGGGAACGCAGCCGCCGCAGCCAGCCAATGCGTTCGTCGCGGGTATCCTGGGCGCTCATCCTCGTGATTCTCGGGCCGGAATCCGCCGTTCATGGAGTCCATTTCCACCCCGAACAGACACTATTAATGACGCCCCGACGAGATCGCTGGAAACGTAGTCGGCGCGCGCGGGATCCGGCGAGGTGTCCCCTCGCTGCGCCGGAACTTTATGCTCCGCTCGGGGACACCCACGCCACCTCGCGCGCGCCGTCTACGATTGCGGCAATCGTGGGGGGCGCAGTTCCGGCGCCGATCGGGACGGCCGGGGTCCCGAGGGAGCGCATAAAGTTCCGGCGCGAGCGAGGGAGCCCCGGCCGGCCAGGATCGGCGCAGGGATCAGCGGGCCCCGCAACTGGCGAAAACGAAAACGCCGGCACGAGGCCGGCGTTTCCACGAGCGGCTGGGATGAAGTCCCGTCAGGGCGAGCGGACCGCGTCCCCGACGTGAACCTCGCGGTCCGACTGCCACATGAGGCCGTAGCTCATGCGATCGTAGGCCTTGAAGATCATCGCGAGGCCGTTGCGCTCGTCCGGAAGCTGGAGCTTCGGGCTTTCGCGGTTCTGCGTCACGTCACGGGCTTCCTCGCCCGCTTCCCAGACCTCGAGCACGTGGCCCGGCTCGAGGCCGTGCTTGGTGCCGCGATTGATGATGACGACGTCGTAGTCCGCGACCACCGTGCGATCGTCGATGACCGACATGATGGTCCCGTCAACCTTCGTTCCCGGCGCGCGCGGCACGAAGTCCATCTTCGCGTCAGGGGGGAGTTGCAGCAGGATGTCGCCTTCCAGCGTTTCGCGCGCCGAGTCGACCACGCGCAGCGTCGCCGGGTCGCCCGTACGGTTCAGGTCGGCCTCGCCCGTGAACAGGCCCTGGTAACCGAGGAGGTCGCCGTCTTCCGGATCCTTAAGCTCGTCACCGACGTGATAGATGCTGTAGCGGTTGCCGATCGCGCCGTCCGCGAGGCGGCGCGCGTAGATGTCGTTGCCGACCGACGAGATCAGCCGATGGTCGCGGGCATGCGCGACATAGGGGGCGCCGTCGACCTGGTCCCGGGTGAGCACGGCGGGCCGCTGCATGAACGCCGCGATGCGCTCGTACGGGATCGCGTTGAGCGCCCCAGACAATGGGTTCTCGCGCACGCGCGGTGAGAGGCGGACCGGGCCGCCGCGCGCGACGGTCACCTGAGGCCGGCCGTCGACCCAGGTGAGCGCCAGCTCGTCGCCCGGATAGATCAGGTGCGGGTTCGCAACCTGCTGGTTGATGTGCCAGATCTCCGGCCAGTACCAGGGATCGGTGAGGAACTTCGCGGAGATGTCCCAGAGCGTGTCGCCCGGCTGCACGATGTAACGTTCAGGCGCATCCGGCGCCATCGGGATGACATCGCGGTTGATGCCCCCGTCCTGGCCCGTGGCGACGCCCGACGGCACGGCCATCGAGAGCGTGAGCGCGGCGACGGTGGCCGCACCCAGCGCTAACAGGGGGTGACGGGAACGCGTCTTCGGGGTCGGTGCCATTCGAGGTGCTCCCTTACTGCCGGGACCGCCGTAGAATCGTATAATTCACGGCATCCGGTTTCCCACGTAAGTCCATGCTTCGACGAACTTTAGCAGCATTCCCGAGTCAGATACACGCGCTACCCGCCCCACTCCCATGACGCGCCTCACAATCCTGGAGTTTCCAGACCCCCGCCTGCGCACCCGGGCCGCCCCGGTGGCCGTGGTGGACGGGTCTTTGCGTGAACTGATCGACGACATGCTGGAGACCATGTATGCCGCCAAGGGCATCGGTCTCGCCGCCACCCAGGTCAATGTCCACCGGCGCGTCCTGGTGACGGACGTGTCCGAAGGGCACGACGAGCCCCGCGCATTCATCAACCCGGAAATCCTCTCGCGCGATGGCGTCGAGACGTCCAAGGAGGGCTGCCTCTCGGTGCCGGGCTACTACGACGACGTCGAGCGCGCCGCGCGCATCCGCGTCCGCGCCATGGATCGCGACGGCCAGGTCTTCGAGGAGGACCTCGACGGGTTGCTGGCGATCTGCGTGCAGCACGAGATCGACCACCTCGACGGCAAGCTGTTCGTCGATTATCTCTCCGAGATGAAGCGCCAGCGCGTGCGCAAGAAACTCGAGAAGGAGCGGAAGCTGCGCGCGGAAGGCCGCGTGCCTGAGACTTCGCGCGCGCCGGCGATCTGACGGACGCCATGTCCACGGACCGCGGCCTGGCGGTCGTCTTCGCCGGAACCCCGGACTTCGCGGTTCCGTCGCTCGACGCCATCGCGGCTTCGCGCCATCGCATCAAGGCCGTCTTTACGCAACCCGACCGCCCGAGCGGGCGCGGGCGGCACCTTGTGGCGAGCCCGGTGAAGGAGCGCGCGGTTGCGCTCGGCCTGCCGGTCAGCCAGCCGGCGACGCTGAAGGATGGCGATACCGCGCGCGCGATCGCGTCGATTGCGCCGGATGCCATCGTGGTCGTCGCCTACGGGCTGCTGCTGCCGCCCGAGGTGCTCGCCTTGCCACGCCTCGTTTGCCTCAACGTCCATGCCTCGCTGCTGCCGCGCTGGCGCGGCGCCGCGCCGGTCGCGCGGGCGATCCTCGCCGGCGACAACAGGACGGGCGTATGCATCATGCGCATGGAAGCCGGCCTCGATACCGGCCCCGTCATGCTCGCGCGCGCAACCACGATCGGGGCGCAGGAGACCGCGGGCGAGCTCGAGGGCCGCCTTGCGCGGGTGGGCGGTGCCGCCATCGTCGAGGCCCTGGACGCGCTTGCGGCAGGGCGCGCCGAGTTCGTGGAGCAGGATCAGGCGTTCGCGACGTACGCCGCGAAGCTCACCAAGGCCGAGGCGCGCCTCGACTGGCGCGAGGACGCCGCGGCACTCGCGCGGCGCGTGCGCGCGTTGAACCCGCGGCCCGTCGCCGAAACGACCCTCGACGGCGCGCAGCTGCGCATCCACGTGGCCGAGGCCGTGCCGATCGCGCCGGGCCCCGTGCCCGGGACGATCGTATCCGCCGGTGTGGACGGCATCGTGGTCATGGCAGGCGAGGGCGCGCTCACTCTCAGGCAGGTCCAGCTCCCGGGCCGGCGCGCGGTGAGTGCGGGCGAGCTCGCAAACGCACGCGCACTCGTCGGCAGGGTGCTCGCCTGAGTACGCCGGGCGGCGCCGCCATCCGCGCCGCCGCAGCGCGCGCCGTGGCCGAAGTCGCGACGCGCGGCCGGCGCCTCGAGGACGCGATCGCCGCGGCGGTGCAAGGCGGCGTGCCGCGGCCGGCGACGCAATCCATCGCCTTCGGCACCGTGCGCTGGTATTTCGAGCTCGACGCCTGTCTCGCGCGGCTGCTCGACCACCCGGGCGGCCGGCAGGACCCGGAGTTGCGCAGCCTGATGCTGGTCGGCCTCTACCAGCTGCTGCATGGTGCGACGCCTGAGCACGCGGCCGTCTCGGAAACCGTCGAGGCCGTGCGTGCGCTCGGCCGCCCGCGTGCAGCCGGCCTCGTCAACGCGATCCTGCGTCGCTTCCAGCGGGAGCGCGGGGCGATACTGGCGGCGGCGCACCAGGATCTCGCTGCGCGGTTCGCGCACCCGGCCTGGATGCTGGACGCCTTTGCCCGAGACTGGCCGGAGCGCTGGGAGTCGATCGCCGCGGCCGGAAACGCCGCGCCGCCGATGTGGCTGCGCGTGAACGCGCGCCGCGGGACGCGCGATGCCTATCGGGTGCGCCTCGCCGAAGCGGGGTTGGCCGCCGAGGCCTGCGACTTCGCGCCGGAAGCGCTGCGTCTCGGGGAGCCGGTGGACGTCCATGCCTTGCCCGGCTTTGCCGACGGCGAGGTTTCCGTGCAGGACGCCGCCGCGCAACTCGCGTCGCGCTTCCTGGGCGCGACGGCGGGGATGCGCGTGCTGGATGCCTGTGCGGCGCCGGGCGGCAAGACCTGTCATCTCGCCGAGCTCGAGCCCGGCCTTGCGGAACTCGTTGCGCTCGAGGTCGACGCCGAGCGCGCGAAGCGCATCGAGTCGAACCTCGCGCGGCTCGGACTCACGGCCCGGGTCGTCGTCGCGGATGCCGCGACCCCGGATGCCTGGTGGGACGGGCGGCCGTTCCAGCGCATCCTGCTCGACGTGCCCTGCTCAGGCAGCGGCGTGATCCGCCGCCACCCCGACATCAAGCTCCTGCGCCGGGCCGCTGACGTCGCGCGCTTTGCGATGCAGCAGTCGGCACTGCTTTCAGCCTGCTGGAGCCTGCTGGCGCCGGGCGGGCGGCTCGTCTACGCGAGCTGCTCGGTGTTCGCCGCGGAAAACGCCGACGTCGTTGGCCGCTTGCTGGCTGGCGAGCGCCAGGCGGTGGAGGTGACCGAATCTGCTAGGCTTTCCCTGCCCGGCGCACTGCCGTGGCAGGTTGCGGGGCCAGGCTGCGCGCTCGCGAGCGGCGCGGCCGACGCCGACGGCTTCTACTACGCCTGCCTCGAGAAGCGGGCCTGAGGCGATCGATGCGGGGACGTCGCTGGCTGCTTGCATTCGCCGTGCTCGTCGGCGCAGCGGTCACGCTCGCCGCGCCCGCGCAGAATCCCGGGCGTTTCCAGGTCCGAAACGCCTACGTGGAGCTCGTGAACGACGCCTGGCAGCTCGACGTGAGCCTCGACCTCGGGCTTGCCGACGCGGCCCGCCGGGCGTTCGAGGAAGGCGTTCCGCTCGTGCTCCGGCTCGAGATCGAGGCGACCGTCGATCGCCGCCTGCTGCCGGCCGATGAAGTCGTCTCGCTGACGCGCGACTGGCAGGTCGCTTACGACGCGATCGCGGAACGCTTCGTCGTCACCGACGAGGCGAGCGGCCAGCACGTGAGCCATGCGACGCAGGCCGAGGCCCTGGAAGCGCTCTCGCGCATCAGCGGGATCGTAATCGCCGACACCGCGGTGCTGCCCGAGGGAGGCCGCTTCGGGATGCGCGTGCGCGCGACCGTGGAAGTCGGCGAGCTGCCGGCGGCGGTGCGCATGCTGCTGTTCTGGCGGGACTGGTCGCGCAGCACCGAGTGGTACGCCTGGAAGGTGCGGCCATGATGCGGCGCTGGCTGCCGTTCGTCTTCGGGGCGGGCTTCCTGGTCTGGGTCGCGGCGCTCGTCATGCTGGCGATGACCGCCGAGGGGCCGCAGCGCTTCGGCGAGCTGTACCTCCTCATCCTGCTGGTAAACGTCACCGGCGTTATCGCGCTGCTCGTCCTGATCGGCGGCCGGCTCGCGGACTTCGTGCGCGACTGGCGGCGCCACGTGCCGGGCTCGCGGCTGCGCGGCCGCACGCTCCTGATGTTCGGCGGCCTCGCGATCGCGCCGCTCCTGCTGGTGTTCACGTTCTCCATCATGTTCCTGACGCGCGGCATCGACAGCTGGTTCCATGCCGAGGTCCGCCAGGGCCTGACCGACGCGCTCGGCCTCTCCCGCGCGGCGCTCGACATGCGCATGCGCGAGTACCTCGAGCGCACGGTGCGCATCGCGGTCCGGCTCGAGGGGCTCTCCGAGGGCTCACTCTATTTCGCGCTGGATGACGAGCTGCGCGCGGCCGGCGCGGAGGAGTTCGTGGTCACGACCGCGGGCGGCCAGCCGATCGCGTTCAGCCGCGCGGGCCTCCTGCACGCGCTGCCCGCGGTGCCGCCGGAGGACCTGCTGATGCAGCTGCGGCGCGGCCAGCCGCACGTGAGCCTGCAGCCGGCGCCCGGAGGCGGGTACCAGGTGCGCGCGGCGGCAACGATACGCGCCGGTCCCGGCGCGAGCACGCGCCTGCTGGTCGCGATCTACCCGGTGCCGCAGCGCCTGTCCGACCTCGCGGCCACCGTGCAGACGGCGTACCAGCAATACGGCCAGCTCTCGTACCTGCGCGAGCCGCTGAAGGCGACGTTCGTGCTGACGCTCTCGCTGGTGCTGCTGATGGCGCTGCTCGCCGCCGTGTACGGCGCGCTGTACTTCTCCGAGCGGCTGGTGCGGCCGGTGCAGGACCTGATCGCGGGCACGCGCGCCGTCGCCAAGGGCGACTTCGACACGCGCCTGCTGCGCGCTTCGCACGACGAAATCGGCTTCCTCGTCACCTCGTTCAACGACATGACCAAGAAGCTCGCGCGCGCGCGCGAGGAAACGGAGCGCAGCCGCGCCGCGGTCGAGGCCGAGCGCGCCGCGCTTGCGGTGATCCTCGCGCGCCTCACGAGCGGCGTCATCTCGCTGGAGCCGGACCTGCGCGTGCGCGTCGCGAACCAGGCGGCGGGCAGCATCCTCGGCGTCGATTTCACGGGCAGCGCAGGCCGGCCGCTCGCGGAGATCGCGGCCGGGGAGCCGCTCCTCGCGGAACTTCACGAGGTGATGCAGCGGCACTTCGAGGCGGGCGAGACCGAGTGGCGCGAGCAGGTGACGCTGCGCACCGACAGCGGCCGGCGCGAGCTTGTCGTCGCCTGCACGGCGTTGCCCGGCGACGCGGGCGCGCAGGGGCTGGTATTGGTGTTCGACGAAGTCACCCAGCTGCTGCAGGCGCAGCGCCAGGCGGCCTGGGGCGAGGTGGCGCGCCGCCTCGCGCACGAGATCAGGAACCCCCTGACGCCGATCCAGCTCTCTGCGGAGCGCATGCGGCGCAAGCTGATGCGCGGGCTCGCCGCCTCGGAAGCGGAGCTGCTGGACCGTTCGACGCAGACGATCGTCCAGCAGGTGGAGGCGATGAAGCAGATGGTGGCGGCGTTCTCGGAGTACGCCAAGGCGCCCGACATGCACGTCAGCGAGTTCGACCTCGGCGCGCTGGTCCGCCAGGTCTCCGACCTCTACCACGCGCAGGACTCGCGTGTCGCTTTCGGCCTCTCGCTCGACCCCAAGGCGGCACTGCTCGAGGCCGATCCGGGCCGCATCCGGCAGCTGCTCAACAACCTGCTGACCAACTCGCTCGAGGCGCTCGACGGCACGCCGAATCCTGTCATCATGATCGAGACGAGGCGCGTGGGCGATCAGGTCGCCCTAACCGTCGTCGACAACGGGCCCGGTTTCCAGGGCGGCCTGCTCGAGCAGGCCTTTGACCCCTACGTGACTTCGAAACCGAAGGGCACGGGTCTCGGGCTCGCGATCGTGCGCCGCATCGTCGAGGAGCACGGCGGCCAGGTCGAGGTCGACAACGCGCCGCAGGGCGGCGCGCGGGTGCGCATCACGTTGCCGGCGACCGCGCGGGAGGCGCGGCGCGCCGAGGCGAGGAGAGAGAAAGCATGAGTTCCCCGAGAATACTGGTCGTCGACGACGAGGCCGACATCCGCGGCCTCCTGTCGGAAATCCTCGCCGAGGAGGGTTACGAGATCGAGGTTGCAGCCGATGCCGCGTCCGCGCGGCGCGCGGCCGCGCGCCAGGAGCCGGACCTCGTCCTGCTCGACATCTGGATGCCCGACATGGACGGCATCACGCTGCTGCGCGAATGGAACGAGAAGAACACGCTGCGCTGCCCGGTCGTCATGCTGTCCGGCCACGGCACCGTGGAGACCGCGGTCGAGGCGACCCGGCTCGGTGCCTTCGACTTCGTCGAGAAGCCGCTGTCGATCGCAAAGTTGCTGCGCACCGCGGAGCGCGCGCTGGAGGCGGGCAAGCGCCGGCGCCAGGCGCAGCGCACGCTCGTCCCGTCGCTGGTGGCGCCGGTCGGCAAGAGCCGCGTGATGCAGAAGCTGCGCGAGCAGGTGCACCAGGTCGCGGCCCACGACGCTGCGGTGATGATGGTTGGCGAGCCGGGCACCGGACGCGAGGCGTTCGCCCGCTACATGCACTCGCTCGGACCGCGCGCCGCCGGCCCGTTCGTCGCCGTGACCTGCGCGAGTCTCGACGATGCCAACGCCGCCGCGCGCATGCGCGGCGGCCCGTCGGACGGCAAGACGGAACCCGGCGCCTATGAGCAGGCGCGGGGCGGCACCCTGTTCTTCGGCGGCATCGAGGACTTGACCGCCAACGCCCAGCGCATCCTGCTCGCGGACTTCGAGCAGCGCGGCTGGCAGCGCGAGGGCGCAGGTCCCGTGGTCCCGTTCGAGGCCCGATTCGTCACGGGGGCGGTTCCGGGGCACGACGGCCCGGCGAGCGCCATCCGCCGCGACCTGCTGGCACATCTGGAGGTCATCTCGATCCGCGTCCCGCCGCTTCGGGAATACGCGGAGGACGTGCCCGACCTGCTTCGACACTATGTTGACCGAATGGTGGACGAGGACGGCATGTCGTTCAGGCGCTTCTCGGTCGCGGCGCAGAACCGCCTGCGGAACTATCCCTGGCCGGGCAACGTGCGCGAGCTCAGGAACCTCGTGCAGCGCATGCTGATCATCGGCGGTCCCGAGGAAATCGGCCTCGACGAGATCGAGCAGCACCTCGTTGCCCAGCAGGCGCCCGACGAGCCCCTGGTCAAGCAGGACCTGCTGGCGCTGCCGCTTCGGGAAGCACGCGAGCAGTTCGAGCGGGCGTACCTCTTGCAGCAGCTGATGCTCTGCAACGGCAAGGTGGGACTGCTGGCCAAGCGGGTCGGCATGGAGCGCACCCATCTGTACCGCAAGCTGCGCTCGTTAGGGGTAGACTTCCGGCAGATCACCGAGGACTGACCGGTGCAGAATCAACGGGGACAGGAGAGGTTCATGAACGCGAAGAAGATTCTCGCGGCGGCCGTGGCCGCCATCGGGCTGATGGGCGCCTATGCGGCGCAGGCCGACGACTCGAAGCGCTCGGTTGGCGAGTACACGGACGACAAGCTGCTCGTCAGCAAGGTCAAGACGGCGCTCATGTCCGACAAGACCGCCGACGCCAATGAGATCAACGTCGAGGTCTACAAGGGCGTGGTGCAGCTGAACGGCTTCGTCGACGGCGAAAAGGAAAAGGCCCAGGCCGAAACGGTCGCCAAGGGCGTTGACGGCGTCAAGGGCGTCGAGAACAACCTGGCGATCAAGCAGGCGTCCCAGACGACCGGCGGCGCGATCGACGACTCGACGATCACGGCCAAGGTCAAGTCGGCCCTGATCGACGATGACACGACCAAGGCGCACGACATCAAGGTCGAGACCCGCGGCGGCGTGGTCCAGCTCTCGGGCTTCGTCGCCACCCAGGCGCAGAAGGATGCGGCGACCAAGGTCGCGAAGTCTGTCTCCGGCGTCAAAGCCGTCAAGAACGGCCTCGGCATCAAGCAGTAACCGCCGGGGACGTTCACCTTGCTCAAGGTGAACGTCCCCCGGTCTAGTCCCCGACGCGGACGACGAGGAAGTCGACCTCGGCTTCCTTGAGCCGCGTGCGCACGCGCTCGAGCTCGGACGGTTCCGTGATCGGCCCGATGCGCACGCGATGCCAGGTGTCGCTGTCGATGGCGACGCGCTGCACGTTCGATTCGATGCCCTGCAACGCCAGTTGCGCGCGCACGCGGTCGGCGTCCTCGAACTTCCGGTACGAGCCGGCCTGCAGCACGTAGGCGCCCTTCTTTTCGGCGGACTCCGGCGCGTCGCGCGGCACTACGACCTCCTTCTCGGGGACGACCACCTCGAAGTTCGGCAGCATCTGGTAGAAGTCGTAGCGATCCGGCGGTTCCTCCGCCGCTGACTCGCTCGCCGAGGCGGGCTCGGCGGGCGCCCCGGTTTCGACCGCCGCCTCCGAGGGCCGCGGGTCGCGCGGGTCGAACAGGTAGAGCGCGAGGCCGATGGCGAGGCCCGACACCAGCCCGATCAGGAGGCCCGTCCAGCCCGAGAAGCCCTCGCGCCGGCCACGGCTGCGCTTGTAGTCCCGGGCCACCATCACATCGACTCCGGCGCGGAGACGCCGAGGATCGCGAGCGCGTTCTGCAGCACCTGCCGTGCCGCGGCGATGAGGGCCAGCCGGGCGTTCCGCGTCTTCGCGTCGTCCACGATGAACGGCAGCGCCGCGTAGCACGCGTGGAATGCCTGCGCGAGCTCGCGCAGGTAGTGCACGACGAGGTGGGGCGCGCGCTGCGCCGCACCCTGGGCGACGATCTCCGGCCAGCGCGAGATCTCGCGCATCAGCGCGAGCTCCGCCGGCTCGCCGAGCGTCGCGATCGCGGCAAGCCCGGCGTCGCGGTCGAAGGCGAGCCCGCGCTCGGCGGCCTGCTTCAGCACGCTCGCGATGCGCGCGTGCGCGTACTGCACGTAGTAGACCGGGTTGTCGTTGGTCTGCTTCCTGGCGAGCTCGAGGTCGAAGTCGAGCGTCTGGTCGTGCGAGCGCATCACGTAGATGAAGCGCGCTGCGTCGTTGCCGACCTCGGCGCGCAGGTCCCGCAGCGTCACGAACTGCGCCTCGCGCTTGCCCATGGCGACCTTCTCGCCGCCCTTCCACAGCGTGACGAACTGGACCATCGGCACGTCGAGCGAATCCGGCGGCTCGCCCATCGCCGCGAGCCCCGCGCGCACGCGCGCGACGTAGCCGTGGTGGTCGGCGCCGAGGATCGTCACGAGCAGGTCGAAGCCGCGCTCGCGCTTGTCGAGGTGGTAGGCGATGTCGGAGGCGAAGTAGGTCTTCTGCGCCGTTGGCGCGCACCACGACGCGGTCCTTCTCGTCGCCGAACAGCGTCGCCCGGAACCAGGTCGCGCCGTCCTGCTCGAACACGTGACCGTTGGCGCGCAGGCGCCGGAGGGCGCGGTCGATCGGTCCGCCGTCGCGCCCGTCGCCGAGGTCCTGCTCCGAGTACCAGCGGTCGAAAGTGACGCCGAACTCGGCGAGGTCGTCCTTGATGTCGGCGAGCATGTCGCGTGAGGCCCGCGTCGAACACCGTGCGGAACTCTCTCGCCGAGCAGCGCCCGCGCCCGCGCGATGACCGCGTCGACGTACTGGTCCTTGTCGCCGCCCGCGCCCTCGTCGGGCGGCAGGCCGGCGAGGACCTCCGCCGCCGGACGGCGAAGCGCGTCGCCGTGCTCCTCGCGCAGGCGCGCTCGCCACCGGGCGGACGTAGTCGCCGCGGTACCCGTTCGCCGGGAAGGGCAGGGATTCGCCGCAGGACTCGAGATAGCGCAGCCACACGCTCGCCGCGAGGATGTCCATCTGGCGGCCGGCGTCGTTGACGTAGTACTCGCGGTGCACCGCGCCAGCCCGTCGGCCTCGAGCAGGTTCGCGACCGTCGCGCCGAAGGCCGCCTGGCGCCCGTGGCCGACGTGCATCGGGCCCGGTGGGGTTCGCGGAGACGAACTCGACGATCGTGCTCCGGCCGGCGCCGCCGCTGCCGAGGCCGTAGGCGATCGCCCTGCGCCAGCACGCGGCCCATTTCCGCCTGCCAGGCGGCAGGCGTCATGAAGAAGTTGATGAAGCCGGGCCCGGCGATCTCCGTCTTGGCGACCAGCTGCGTTCGCGGGGATTGCCGCGACGATCTTCGCCGCGAGCGCGCGCGGGTTCGTGCGCGCGGCCTTGGCGAGGCGCATCGCGACACCCGTGGCGAAGTCGCCGTGCGCGACGTCGCGGCTGCGCTCGATCGCCGGGTCGGGCGGCGGCGCGTCGCCGAGCGTGCCCGCGGGCAGCGCGGCGATCGCGTCGTTCACCAGCTTTTCGACGAGGTTTTTCAAGCGCGCAATTCTATCTCAACCGCCGCCTCAATCGACCTCCGCCGGATCGACGTCGAGCGACCAGCGCAGCTGTCGCGGCGGCTTCAGCGTGGCGAGGGCCGCGACCCAGGCGGAGAGAAAAGCCTGCAGCGCGCCGCGCGCCGGCGATTCGACGAGGAGCTGCGCGCGGTGCCGCCCGGCCCGGCGCGCAAGCGCCGCGGGCGCCGGCCCGAGGATGCGGATGCGATCGCGACGCGCGCCAGGCGCGGCGGCCTCGGCCGCCTCGAGGAAGCGGTAGACGTCGGCCCGCACGGGCGCGTCGGCGCGCAGCAGCGCGAGGTGCGCGAAGGGCGGCCAGCCTGCGGCGCGGCGTTCTTCGAGCGCGAGCTCGGCGAAACCCTCGTAGCCCCTGGTGATGAGGCACTTGAGGAGCGGGTGCTCGGGGTACGACGTCTGGATCAGCACTTCGCCCGGGCGATCGCCGCGGCCTGCGCGCCCGGCGACCTGCACGATCTGCTGGGCGAGGCGTTCGCTCGCGCGGAAGTCGGCGCCGAACAGGCCCTGGTCCGCGGCCAGCACGACGACCAGCGTCACGTCCGGAAAATCGTGGCCCTTGGTCAGCATCTGGGTGCCGAGCAGGATGCGCGCACGCCCGTCGGACACCGCGGCCAGCGCCTCCTCCATGTCGCCCCTGCGGCGAATGACGTCGCGGTCGACGCGCACGAGCGGCGCTCCGGGAAAGAGCTGCTTCAGCGTCGTCTCCACGCGTTCCGTGCCTTCGCCGACCGGCGCAAGCTCGTTGCCGCACTGCGGGCAGGCGAACGGCAGTGCCTCCTCGGCCCCGCAGTGGTGGCACACGAGCCGCGCGCGGGACAGGTGCACCGTGAGCCGCGCGTCGCAGGCCTTGCAGGGCGCCATCCAGCCGCAGCCGCTGCAGAACATCGTCGGCGCGTAGCCGCGGCGGTTCAGGAACACCAGCACCTGGCCGCGGTCGGCGAGATGGCGCTCGATCGCCGCCATCGCCGGCGGCGAAAGCCCGTCGCGGGCAGGCTGGACGCGCAGGTCGACGACGGTGACGCGCGGCTTGCCGGCGCGGCCCGTGCGCTCGGGCAGCGAAAGCGTCGCGTAACGGCCGGCCGCCGCGTTCGCGAGGGACTCGAACGAGGGCGTCGCGGAACCGAGCACGGCCGGTACGCCGGCGCGCCGCGCGCGCATCAGCGCGAGGTCGCGGCCCGAGTACCTGAACCCGTCCTGCTGCTTGTAGGAAGAGTCGTGCTCCTCGTCCACGACGACGACGCCGAGCGCCGGCATCGGCGTAAACACGGCCGAGCGCGTGCCGATCACGACCGGCGCGCTGCCCGAGCGCGCGGCGCGCCAGGCCTCGAGGCGCGCGCCGTCGGCGAGCGAGGAATGCAGTGCGACCACCGGCGCTGCGAGTCGCTCGCGGAATCGGCCGACGAGCTGCGGCGTCAGCGCGATCTCCGGCACCAGCACGAGCGCGCCGCGGCCCGACGCGAGCACGCGCTCGATGAGGCGGAGGTAAACCTCCGTCTTTCCGCTGCCGGTGACGCCGTGCAGGAGAAAGGCGCCGAAGCGGCCGAGCGAGTCGCCGACGGCCGCGACCGCCGTGCCCTGGTCCGCGGTCAGCACCGGGCCCGGCCGCCCCGCGCCCGCGGGCGGCGGCGGCGCACTGCGGGTGAGCGGTTCGATCCAGCCGCGCCCCGCAAGCGCGCGCAGCGCAGCACCGTGTCCCGCGGCGGCGATGGCGGGCGCGGCCGCGCCGTCAACGCCGATCATGGCGATGAGCGCCTGCTGCCGGCTGCCGAGGCGGGCGCCCGTCGCGATTGAATCGCGGCCGGCATCGGAGAGTCGCCAGACGACTTCCTCGCGCGACGCCGCGGCGCCCTCGCGCAGCATTTTCGGCAGGGCGCCAAACAGCACGTCGCCGAGCGGGTGGTGGTAGTAGTCCGCGGCCCAGCGCAGCACGCCGAATGTCGCCTCGTCCCAGAGCGGTGCCGCGTCGATCGACTGCGTGACGACTTTCAGCCTGGCGCGCGGCCATGCGCTGTCATTGGCCTCTGCAACGACCACGCCGATGGCCCGCTGCCGGCCGAACGGCACGCGCACGCGTTCTCCGGGACGCGGGACGGGCGCGTCCGCAGCGGGAAGATAGTCGAAGCACTGGCGCATCGGCGTATCGAAGGCGACCTGCAGGATCGGCGAGTGAGCGGACAAAGTCTTCTTTTCTATCAGTGACTTGCGTACGACTTGGAAGGCGCGGAGGAGGTGGGCCGGCGAACCATTCTGATACGGCCGACGCGGCATTGTCGCGCGTGTTGAGGGCTCGCATCCGGCGGATTCCCGTGGGAGGATGTTCCGGCCATGCCGAACGCTCCGCTCAAGCGCTCACATGACCGGATGATCGCCGGCGTCTGCGGCGGCCTGGCGGAGTGGCTCGGCTGGAAGGTCGATCACGTGCGCATCGCCTACGTGATCGTGTCGATCCTCAGCGCGGCCTTCCCCGGCATCATCATCTACCTGCTGCTCTGGCTCCTGATGCCGGACGCCGACGCCGCCTAGGCCGCGCGCATGCGCCGCGGAACTCGTCGCGCGCTCAGGGTCGTTGAGTGAGAGTGGCGACGCGCACCGAGCTGGGCGGGGTCCCGAGCAAGCGCATGAAGTTCCGGCGCGAGCGAGGGAACCCCGCCCAGCGAAGATGCGTGACGCCGGTATTTACCCGACGGCTTTTATCGCGTGGATGAGTTCCGCCGCGACCTTCTGCGCGTCGCCGTACACCATCCGCGTGTTGTCGAGGTAGAAGAGGTGGTTCTCGATCCCCGAGAATCCCGCGCCTTGGCCGCGCTTGACCACGAGCACGTTCTTCGCCTTGTCCGCGTTCAGGATCGGCATGCCGTAGATCGGGCTCGACTTGTCCGTGCGCGCGACCGGGTTCACCACGTCGTTGGCGCCGATCACGAGCGCGACGTCCGCGGTCTCGAACTCCGCGTTGATCTCGTCGAGGTCGGAGATGAGATCATAGGGGACGCCGGCCTCGGCGAGCAGCACGTTCATGTGGCCGGGCATGCGGCCGGCGACCGGGTGGATTGCGAAGCGCACCATCACGCCCTTGTCGATCAGCAGCTGGCACAGTTCCCAGACCTTGTGCTGCGCCTGGGCCACCGCCATGCCGTAGCCCGGGATCACGATCACCTTCTGCGCGAACGCCATCATCACGCCGGCATCCGAGGGTTCGATTGGCTTCAGCGCGCCGGTCACGCCCTCTGCCGCCGCGGCCGCACCCTCGCCGAAGCCCGAGAACAGCACGTTGCCGAGCGAGCGGTTCATCGCCTTGGCCATGAGCTGGGTCAGGAGCGTGCCGGCGCTGCCGACCACGATGCCCGCGATGATCATGGCGGCGTTCTCGAGCACGAAGCCCTCGAAGGCGACCGCGAGGCCGGTGAACGCGTTGTAGAGGGAGATCACGACCGGCATGTCGGCGCCGCCGATCGGCAGCGTCATGGTGACGCCGAGCAGGAGCGCGAGGGCGAAGAACAGGACCACGGTCTGCATCGCCGGATGCCCGGCGATCACGATCGACGCGCCGAGCGCGAGCGTCGCCGCGACGATCACGAGGTTGACGAACTGCTGGCCCTTGAAGCGGAAGCTGCGCTTGATCAGGCCCTGGAGCTTGCCGAAGGCGATGAGCGAGCCCGAGAAGCTGACTGCGCCGATGAAGGCGCCGGCCGCGGCGAGCGCCGTCACGACCGGGCCGTGGGTCGCCGCCGCCGGGTCGGCGGACGCCATGCGCAGCAGCTCCACGGCTGCGATCGCAGCCGCCGCGCCGCCGCCCATGCCGTTGTACAGCGCGATCATCTGCGGCATGTCCGTCATGGCGACGATGCGCCCCGACCACCATGCGAGGCCGCCGCCGATGGCGATCGCCGCGAGCATCAGCGGGAAGTTGCCCATTCCCGGGTAGAGGAAGCTCATCAGCGTGCCGATCAGCATGCCGAAGCCCGCGACGACGATGCCGCGGCGCGCCGTGACCGGCGAGCTCATGGCCTTCAGGCCCATGATGAACAGGAAGGCGACGAGCAGGTACGAGAAGTCGATCGCGAGCGTCGCGACGTTCTCCGGCAGCAGGCCCGGCATCAGGCGGGCTCCTTCTTCTTCTGGCCGCTCGCCTTGAACATCTGCAGCATGCGCTCGGTGACCACGTAGCCGCCGACCGCGTTGCCGGCTCCGAGCACGACGCCGATGAAGCCGATGACCTGCTCGAGCACGGTGTCGGCGCGGCCGAGCGCGACCATCGCGCCGACCAGCACGATGCCGTGCACGAAATTGCTGCCCGACATCAGCGGCGTGTGCAGGATCACCGGCACCTTCGCGATGATCTCGTAGCCGGTGAACGCCGCCAGCATCACGATATAGATTGCGATCACGCCTTCCATTTATGCGCTCTCCACCAGTTTGCGGGTCGGTTCGTGGCGGATCTCGCCCTCGCGCGTGACGCAGGCGGCCGCGAATACTTCGTCGTCCCAGTCGATCGCGAGCACCCCGTCCTTGAGCGCGGGCTTGATGAAGTTGAGCAGGTTCTTCGCGTACATCTCACTCGCGTGGTAGGCGACCGTCGCCGGCAGGTTGACCGGGCCGATGATGCGTACGCCCTCGTGGTCGACCGTCTCCCCGGCGCGCGTCAGCTCGCAGTTGCCGCCGCCCTCGGCGAGCAGGTCGACGATGACGGCACCCGGCTTCATGCGCTCGACGGCGGTTCGCGTGATGATGCGCGGCGCCGGGCGGCCCGGGACGCCCGCGGTCGTGATCACGCAGTCGGCCGCCGCGATGCGCCCGTCGAGCACCTCCTGCTGCTTCGCCCGTTCCTCGGCGGTCAGCTCGCGCGCATACCCGCCCGCGCCCTCGGCGGTGACGCCGGTCTCGACGAACTTCGCGCCGAGCGAGCGCACCTGCTCGCGCGTCGCGCCGCGCACGTCGTAGGCCTCGACCACGGCGCCGAGGCGCTTCGCGGTCGCAATCGCCTGCAGTCCCGCGACGCCCGCTCCGATGACCAGCACGGTCGCCGGGCGGATCGTGCCCGCGGCGGTCGTCAGCATCGGGAAGAACTTGTCGAGCGCCGCCGACCCGATCAGCACGGCCTTGTAGCCGGCGACCGCGGCCTGCGAGGACAGTGCGTCCATGGACTGCGCGCGCGAAATACGCGGCACGAGCTCCATGGCGAAGCTCGTGATCCTGCGCTCCTTCAGCGCGCGCACGAGCGCAGGCTGGTTGTGCGGCGCGAGGAAGCCGGCGACGGCAGCGCCCTGCTTGAGCTTCGCAACGAGTCCGGCGTCCGGCGGCTGCACGGTGAAGAGCAGGTCGGCCGCTGCGAGCACCGCGTCCGCGCCGTCGGCAAACGCGACGTCCTTGTACTGGGAGTCGGGAAAACGGGCCGCAGCGCCTGCGCCGCGCTCGATCAGGATGCTGGCGCCGGCCCCGGCGAGGCGGGCGGCGACGTCCGGCACGATTGCGACGCGGTTCTCGCCTCGCACGGTCTCTTTCAGCACGCCGATCGTGACTGGCATCCAGGTCATCCCCCAGGGCTTGCCGGCCGGGCGGCGGCGCGTTGGAAAATATCACAATCGTGCCGTATTGTTTGGTGCTTTCGGGGGCGGACAAAGGCCGTGGTCGCAGGCAGAGGCGTCAGGAATGCGGTGGTTGGTACGGCGGGCGCGGGCATCGCGCTGTCGCAGCAGGTGCTGCGCACGGACGCCTCCGGCATGCCGCTCGAGTGGATCGACTACAAGGAGGCGGTGCGGTTGCACTGCCTCGGACAGGTCGCCTACGCCTTCGGCAGCCGACTGTATGCGCTCCACGGTGGCACGAACGCGCGCACCGGCTGCCAGACCGTCATCGAGGTGAACTCGATGATGGCGACGCAGGGCAGTTCGGGAAACCCGGGGAGCCTGCGCGGCGATTACGTGCCGCCGCTCAACAACGAGACGCTGTTTCGCCGCGACGCGAACCTGTGCATGTACTGCGGCGGGCGCTTCGGCTCGAGCCAGCTCTCGCGCGACCACGTGCGCCCGTTCTGCCAGGGCGGCAAGGACGTCTGGAACAACGTCGTTGCCGCCTGCCGGCGCTGCAACAACCACAAGGCTTCGCGCACCCCGGAGCAGGCGGGCATTCAGCTGCTGGCGGTGCCGTTCACGCCGACGTATGCCGAGTACATCTACCTGAAGGGCCGGCGCGTGCTCGCCGACCAGATGGAGTACCTGCTCGCGCACTTCCCGCGCACGAGCCCGCTGCACGAGCGCATCCAGCGATTCAGGTCGTGATGACGGCCCTGCCGCCTGCGATCCACCTGATCGACGCGAGCTACTTCGTCTTTCGCGCATACTATTCCGTCGGCCTCGAGATGACCGACGGCGACGGCCAGCCCGTCAATGCGCTCTACGGGTTCGGCCGCTTCCTGGGCGACCTGCTCGAGGAGGCGAAGCCGGAACACGTCGCGGTGGCCTTCGACGAATCGCTCGCGACCTCGTTCAGGAACGCGATCTACCCGGCCTACAAGAAGAACCGCGAGCCCGCGCCGCCGGAGCTGAAGCGCCAGTTCGCGCTCTGCCGCGAGCTGTGCCGCCTGCTCGGCCTCGCCGAGTTCGGAAGCCCAACGCACGAGGCGGACGACATCATCGGGACGATCGCCACGCGCCTGCGCGTGACAGGGCATCGCACGGTGCTCGTCACGCGCGACAAGGACCTCGCCCAGCTCGTCCGCGACGGCGACCACTACTGGGATTACGCGGGCGAGCGGCGTTTTGCCTACCAGGACATCGAGGCGAAGTTCGGCGTGCGCCCGGAGCGCATGGCGGACTACCAGGCGCTGATGGGCGACTCGGTGGACAACATCCCGGGCGTCCCGGGCATCGGCCCGAAAACGGCGGCGGCGCTGCTGCAGGTTTTTTCCTCGCTCGAGGAGCTCTACGAGGGTCTCGACCGCGTCGGCGCCCTGCCGATCCGCGGCGCAGCGAAGCTCGCCGCAAGGCTCCTGCAGCACCGGGAAGCGGCTTACCTCGCGCGGCAGCTCACCGTGATCGCCTGTGACATGCCGCTCGTGTGCAGCCTCGAGACGCTGCGCCGCCGTAAACCCGACCTCCATGCGCTCGGCGCGTTCTACGACCGCCACAAGTTCGGTCCCGCGCTGCGCCGGCAGGCCGAGCGGCTGGCGCAGCATTGAATTGGAGGGGACGCGCACCTTCATATTCGTGAAGGGGACGCGCCCCTTCACGAATATGAAGGTGCGCGTCCCCTTCGGCAGATGACCCGCCTGTCGTTCATGAAGCGTCTCCCGCTCTCCGAGCGCTGGCGCCTCGACGCGGAAGCCGATGGTCTCGCGCGTCTCGCCGGGCGGGCGCGATCCGCGTGCCGCGCGTGCTCGGGCAGGGCTCGTCGGCCGAAGAGGCCTGGCTCGAGCTCGAGTGGTTCGACCTCTGCACCGCCGATGACGCCTCCGACGCACGCATGGGCACCGCGCTCGCCCGGCTGCATGCGGTCGCAGGCAGCCGCTACGGCCTTGACCGCGACAACGCGATCGGCGCGGCTCCGCAGCCGAATGCGCCCTGCGACGACTGGGCCAGCTTTCTGGCGCGACCGCCGGCTCGCGTTCCAGCTCGACCGCGCGGCGGAGAACGGTCACGGCGGCCGCCTGCAGGAGCGCGGCCGCCGGCTGCTCGAGCGGGTTCCCGCGTTCTTCGCCGGCTACGTCCCGGTGCCGTCCCTGCTGCACGGGGACCTCTGGACTGGCAATCGCGCGATGCTCGCGGACGGGACGCCGGTTGTCTTCGATCCTGCGGTGTACTACGGCGACCGCGAGGCCGACCTCGCGATGACGCGGCTGTTCGGCGGTTTCGGCAGGCGGTTCTACGGCGCGTATGAGGCCGAGTGGCCCCTCGATGCGGGCGCCGCCTCGCGCTGCGACCTCTACAACCTCTACCATGTACTCAACCACCTCAACCTGTTCGGCGGTGGCTACCGCGCATTGGCCGAGTCGACGATCGACCGGCTGCTCGCGGCTGACCGCGGCTGAGCGGGAAAGCCGGAGACCTCGCGATGGAGCATCGATACATTCCGCTGAACGCGTTTCGCGAGTATCCGGCGGCGGAGATGACGGCGCGCGCGAGGGAATTCGCCGACGAGATGGGCCGCCGCCGCACGGTGCGGGATTTCTCGAGCCGTGCCGTTTCCCGGACGCTCATTGAGGACTGCCTGCGCGCAGCCGGCACCGCACCGTCCGGCGCGAACCAGCAACCGTGGCATTTCGTCGCCGTCTCCGAACCGGGCGTGAAGCGGCGCATCCGCGCGGCGGCGGAGGCCGAGGAGCGGGAGTTCTACGCGCATCGCGCGCCGCCGGACTGGCTGGAGGCCCTCGCGCCGCTCGGCACCGACGCGCACAAGCCCTTCCTCGAAGCCGCGCCTTGGCTGGTCGCGGTCTTTGTCCGCCGTTTCGAGCGCCAGCCGGACGGCAGCAAGCGCAAGCACTATTACCCCGACGAGTCTGTGGGGCTCGCGACGGGCCTCCTGGTCGCGGCGATGCACCACGCGGGCCTCGCGATGCTCACGCACACGCCGAGCCCGATGAAGTTTCTGAACGACATCCTCGGCCGGCCGAAGGACCTCGAGCGGCCGTTCATCCTGCTGGTCGCAGGCTATCCGGCGCCGGATGCGCGCGTGCCTGACATCGCGCGCAAGCCGCTCGCCGACTATACGACTTTCGTATAGCCACGAAGGGGCGCGCCCCTCCGTTCACTTCAACGCCGCCGCGACGATTCGACGGTAGATCCTCTCCCTGAAGGTCCGAGGCTCGGCGAGGCCCATGCGTTCCAGCAGCGCGCGGGCTTCGGCGTCGCGCGGCAGCGGCCGCAGCAATGCGGCGCCGATGCCGGCCTTGCCCGCGAGCGTCTCCGACCGCGCCTTGAGCCGGCGCAGCGCGCCGCCGAGACGCACCTCCTCCGGGCTGAGATCGGTGCCGAAGGGCAGGGCGCCAAAGCGCCCGGCCGCACGGTGCGGCGCGAGCGCGCGCTCGAGGCGCTCGGGCAGGTTCGCGCGCTGGGCGTCGGGGATCCGGTACGACGCCGGCAGCTTGCCTGCCTGCTGCGCCTCGGCGAGGAGCGCCGGCTGAAAGCGCGAATCCGCGATCGCGAGCAGGGCAATGGCGACATCGGCGTCGCTCTTGCCGCGGATGTCGGCGACGCCGTACTCGGTGAGGACGACGTCGCGCAGGTGCCGCGGAATCGTCGTGTGCCCGTAGTTCCAGCGGATGTTCGACTCGACCCGGCCGCCGCTCGTGCGCGTCGCGCGCACGGCGATGATCGAACGGCCGCCGGGCAATTCGTGCGCCTGTGCGACGAAGTTGTACTGCCCGCCGACACCGGAGACGACGCGCCCGTCCGCGAGGCCGTCGGAGACCACGGCGCCGCCTAGCGTCACCAGCATCGCGGAGTTGATGAAGCGCGCATCGCGCCGCTGTGCGACCTTCGTTTCCCAGTCCGGCCCGAGCAACTCGTTGGTGAAGCTGACCGGCATCATCCGGAACAGCGCGCGCTCGGAGTCCGGCATCGCGCGCAGCGACTCGTAGAAGTCGCGCGGCCCGAGCATGAACGCAGCGTGAAGCAGCGCGCCGCCCGGCTCTACGCGCCGCTTCAGGATCCCGGCGCGATAGAGGTCCAGGAACCCGTCGACGAACATCTCGGTAACGGCGTACAGCCCCTGCTCGAAGGGCGCATCGCCGCCCATCGTGCGCATGTCCGCCTCGAAGCGCGGCAACAGGCCCACGTCTTTGAGCGCTCGGCGCCAATCGGCGTTCTGGCGGTGACGCAGCGTCATCGCGTGCACGATCGCGTCGCCGAGCTCGCCGATGCCGATCTGGACCGTGCCGCCGTCGCGGATCAGGAGGCTCGCCGCGAGCGCAATCGCATGCTCGGCGGTCGGGATCGGCAGGTTCGGCGGCGCGATGAGATCGTGGTATCCACGCGGGTCGTCGACCAGGAAATCGAACGCTGACGCCGGCACGTCGGCGTCTCCGAACATGAATGGCACGCGGTCGTTCGCCTGGCCGACGATCGCGACCGGCAGGCCGGCCCGCTCGCGCGCGCGCAGCATCGGGATGAGGTCGGCGGTCACGTCGGGATTCGTGCCGAGGCTCGCGCGCCCGTCGGGGCGCAGCGCCACCTGCTGCGCGATCACGTTCGCGCCCTCGGCGAGCGCGCTACGGGCGACGTGCGTGTAGTTGATGCTCGCGTATGCCTGCTGCACGAGGGGGACGCCGAGCCAGGCACCGGGTTCCAGGAAGAACTCCAGGACGTGCACGTTCGGCGCCAGCCGGCCGGCGCGCAGCGGCGCGATCCATTCCGGCTCCGGCGCATTGCCGAAGACCTTCGCGGTGATGGGCGTGACCAGCCGCCGCTCGAGGTCGCTTCCGGGTTGCGGGCGCGCGAGCGTCAGGCCGGTGAGGATCGTGAGCTGGATGCCGGGGTCGGCGACGGCGCGGCGATAAAAGGCGTTGACGAGCGCGACCGGCTTGCCTGCGCCGATCGGCGTGCATAGCACGATGCGCCGGCCGACTTTCGCGAGCACGGCTTCGACGCAGTCCTCGACGCCGTCGAACGGCCGTGGCGCGGTCGCGTCCATGGATTCGGCCTCAGCCGGCAGGCACGAGCCTCAGCTCGAAACGGATGTCGACGGCGTCGCCGACCCACTCGGTCGACGCCCATTCGCCCTGGCCGAGGCCGAAGTCGAGGCGCTTGAGGCTCGCCTTGCCCTTCATGACCGTCGCGTCTCCAGCGGGTGCAAGCGTGAACGTGACGGGCACGGCCCGGGTCTGGCCGCGCATCGTCAGCTCGCCGTCGGCGCGCCAGCCGCTGCCCGCGCGCTCGAATCGCTCGGCGTGGTACACGGCCTGCGGGTACTTTTCGGCCGAGAAGAAGTCCGGACCGCGCAGGATCTCGTCGCGCTCGCCGTCCTGCGTGTCGATGGATGACGTGTCCACGGTCACGTCGAGCCGGCCTGCGGCGGGCTGGCCGGGATCGAAGTCGAACACCACCCGGAACTGCTTGAAGGCGCCGGAGAACCGGGCATCGGCCTGTGTTGCCGAGAACTCGAGCGTCCCGGAGGCTGCATCCGCCTGTCGCGGTCCGGCAAACGCGACCGGGCAGAGTGCGACGGCGAGCGCGACGGTTGGCGCGAGTGCGCGCGGCATCATCGCGCGCGCCCCGGCAGCATCCGGAACAGCAGCCCGTCCCGGTTCACGAACTGGTGCTTCAGCGCAGCGGCGACGTGGAGGCCCGCGAGCACGAAGAGGACGTTCACGAGCAGCTCGTGCGCCTCCTCGAAGGTTTCCTTCAGCCCGGGGTCGGGTGCGATGAAGTCGGGCAACTGGACGAGCCCGAACCAGCTCGCCGGCCGGTTTGCGGCCGACGACATCAGCCAGCCGGTCAGTGGCAGCGCGAACAGCAGCGCGTACAGGGCCCAGTGATTCAGCCGGGCGGCGATCTCCTGCCAGCGCGGCATCGGCACCGGCGGAGGCGGGCGGTCGATCCAGCGCCAGGCGAGGCGGATTACCGCGAGACCCAGTATCGTGATGCCGACGGACTTGTGCCGGGCCATCAACACCAGCCGTTCGAGCCCGACCGGAAGTCCGTGTGCAATCTTGCCGAGCGTGACCTGGACGATCAGCAGGAAGACGATCGTCCAGTGCAGGAACTGCGCAACCGACCCATAACGCACGGAACTGTTTCGCGCCGGCATCAGGTCTTGGAGAATACCCCAATGCACAAGCTCCCGTGGATCCTCCTGTCCGCCCTCGCCGTGGCGGGATGCGCCGCGCCACCGCGCGGCGAAGCGCCGGCGGCCGCCGAGCCTCCGCCGGTCGCTGCGGGGCCTGCGCAGTCGCAGGGGAACGCACCATCATGGACGGTCGTCGCTTCGCGCCTCGTGGTGCGCGTCTACCGCGACGGCCCGATGCAGAAGCTGGGGCACGATCACCTCATCACCTCGGACGGCCTCGTCGGCCGGATCGCGCTCGGCGAGCCGCTCGCACAGACGGCCTTCGAGCTCAGCCTCCCGCTGGAGTCGCTGGTGGTGGACGACGCGGACGAGCGCGCCGCGGTTGGCGGCATCTTTGCCGCGCCCGTCCCGCAGAAGGACCGCGACGCGACGCGCCACAACTTGCTGGGCGCAAAGCTGCTCGACGCCGCGACCCAGGACACGATGCGGCTGACGTCGGAATCGGTCGCAGGCGAACCCGGCAGCTTCGAGGCACGCGTGCGCGTCGCGATTGCCGGTCGCGAAAGCCTGGTCTCGGCGCCGTTCACCGTCACTATCGAGGGCGACCGCCTCGAGGCGCATGCGGAATTCCGCCTGACGCACGCCGATCTCGGCCTCGAGCCGTTCGCGGTGGCGCTCGGCGCGCTCCGGGTGCGCGAGGACTTCGACGTCGACCTCACGCTCGAGGCGAGGCGCGGCTCGTGAGCGGGATCCGGTTCCGGAATCCCGAAGTCCGGATGTCCGCGGCCCTGGCCGCGGCGGCCGCATCAGTGCCCGATCCGGCGGTGACGCTGCGCGACCTGCTCGCATCGCTCGGCGAGCAGGGACTCCTGGTCTTCTGCGGCGTGCTCGCCGCGCCCTTCCTGCTGCCGGTCACGGTCCCGGGCATGAGCACCGTGCTCGGGCTGCCCATGCTGCTCATCGGCTTCGCGGTGATGGTGAGCCGCGTGCCCTGGCTGCCGGAGCGGCTGCTCAATCACAGCCTGCCGGCGGTAACCGTGCGCAACGTCCTGCAGAAAGTGCGTGGCTGGGCCGAGCGCTTCGAGCACCTCGTGCGTCCGCGCTGGCTCGCGTTGACGGGCGGCCGAGCGATCAACGTCCTGAACGGCGCGCTGGTGATCGTCGCGGTGCTGCTCCTGATGGCGCCGATCCCGCTCGTACCCTTCGTGAACTCGATTCCGGCGCTCGCGATCATGCTGCTGTGCTTCGGCATGGCCGAGCGCGACGGCGCGATCATCGCGCTGGGCTACGTGACGACCCTGCTGTCGGCCGCCTACGTCGGCGGCCTGATCGTGCTCATCTTCTACGCCGGACTGCGCCACGAGCAGGCGCTCGACCAGTTGCGCCAATGGTTCAACTGAATCAGCGCTCGTCGATTTCCGCGAGCAGGTCTTTCGCGCCGTAAACCTTCTCGAGCGCCGTGCGGATGTAAGCCGGGTGCACGCCGATCGAGCGGTTCATCCGCTCGTCGAACCAGTAGCTGCCCGAGATCGAGTGGATGTTGCCGTCGAACGCGAGGCCCACGATCTCGCCTTTCGCGCTCAGCATCGGGCTGCCCGAGTTGCCGCCGACGATATCGTTGTTGGTGGTGAAGTTCGCCCGCGTCGACATGTCGAGGCTGTCCTTCATCGCCATCCAGCGCTCCGGGATCTTGAAAGGCGGTTCGCCGGTCGCGCGCTCGAACGCGCGCGAGAGCTCGGTCCACGGGCGCACCGGCTCGCCTTTTTCCTCCCAGCCCTGCATCGCGCCGTATGACAGGCGCAGCGTGAAGGTGGCGTCCGGGTAGATGCTCGTGCCGTACTTCGCGAAACGCGCTTTCGCGATTTCCTCCTGGGCGCGGTCGACCGGCCCCTCGACCTCGGTCTCGAAGGTCTTGCGCAGCGCGCGGCCTGCCGGGTCCACCGCCACCGCGAGGCGGATCATGGGATCCTGGCTCGCGTCGATGGCGGCCTGCCCGCCCTCGTAGAGCGCCATGCGCGCCGCGGCCTCGCCGAGCGTGCTTCCCTGCACCGCGCGATTCGCGAGCGTGTCGGGCGAGTCCTTGCCGAACACCTGGCGCACGACCTCGTCGTCGGGGCCGAGCCATTCACGCATGCGCTCGAGGCCGAAGGACAGCCGAAGCGCCTCGAAATCGGGATAGATCGGCGCGTCGGCCTTGAGGGCCTGCACGACGGCCGGCAGCCTCGCCTCCGTGTACTCCGGCAGGCGCGCCTCGTTCGGCTTCGCCCGCTCCGCCGCCGCGCGCACCAGCGTGCGCGCGTGCTGGAACAGCTGGCTGTTGAACGCCGCGCCGCCCTCGATGAACGTGTAAGGCACGAGAATGTTGCGCCAGGCCTCCTGCGCCTTTGCGACCTGGTCGAAGGATCCCGCGGCCGATGCGAGCGCCTGCTCCTTTTCGCGGGCGTTCGCGATGAGCGCCGGGTCCAGCAGGGCGTCGAACTGCTTGCGGCGAACCTTGATCGAGTTCTCGACGGAGTTCAGGTAGGACTCCGCGATGCGCCGCGGCTCCTCGCCGGTCTTCGAGTACTGGATCATGCGGCCGCGCAATTCCGAGAAGCGCATCAGCCAGAACGGCATGAACGTGTCGCGCTGCACTTCGAGCTGGGCCGCCGTGAGCAGGCGATCCGTGTTGCCCGGGTGGCCGGAGACGAACACCGCGTCGCCCGGCTGGGCGCCGTCCCAGTCGAAGTCGAGGTGTGCCGGCGTCTTTGCCGGCTGGCCGCCGTCATAGGCGCGCAGGATCGACATGTCGAGGCACCAGCGCGGGAACTGGAAGTTGTCCGGGTCGCCGCCGAACGCCGCGATGTCGCGCTCGGGCGCGAACACGAGGCGCACGTCCTCGTAGCGGCGGTACTTGTAGAGCCAGTGCTGGCCTCCCTGGTAGAGCGAGACGCGCTCGCACTTGAGCGGGCCGCCCTTGGCCTTCTTTGACTCCTCCTCGCAGGCCTGTTCCATCTTCGTGAGCGCGGCGCGCCGGGCTTCGACGACCTTGTCCGGCGCGACGCCTTCGAGCGCCGCGGCGACCTTCGCCGTCACGTCCTCGGTGCCCACCAGCACGGATACGGCGTCTTCCTTGCACTGCAGCTCCTTCTCGCGCGTGCCGGCGAGGAAGCCGTTCGCATTGAGGTCGTTGCCCTCGGAGGAGTTCTGGACGATGCATTCCTCGGCGCAGTGGTGGTTCGTGAGGATCAGGCCGTCGCCCGAGATGAACGAGCCCGTGCAGCCCGTCTCCAGCCGCACCGTCGCCTCGCGCACCCGGTCGAGCCAGGCGGCGTCGAGCTTTGCCCCGTATTTCTGCTCGATCGCGGCGGCGGGCGGGTTGTCGAAGGTCCACATGCCTTCATCGGCGGCCGCGGGCAGGGCTGCGAGCGCGGCGAGCGTCGCGAACGGGACGAGCTTCATCGGGAACTCCAGGGAATGGCCAGTGCCGCCCGGGGCGGCGATGGCGTCATGGTAACGGGTGGCCGGCGTCCCGGGACAGGGCGGAACACCGTTCGACGCGGCAGGCCTGCCGTTCATCGTGCCGGGTGACACGGGGCGGCGGGCGGTTGCCCGCGGGCGAATCGCGGTCGGGTACTTTCATGCCGGGGCATGTCGCCCGGGCCGGGTCGAATCGGAGCGTGAGTAGCGCCGTCGCCGGGATCGGCATGCCGTCGCGATAGGCGGGCGACAGCCTCGAGCCGCGCGCGACGGCGAGCGCGGTCGCGTCGAACAGGCCTTCCGGCTCGGAGGAGAGGATGCGCGCTTCGCGCACCTGGCCCGAGGCCTCGGTCTCGACCTCGAGCACGACGCGGCCCCTGGTTCCCTGCACGCAAGCGGCCATTGGAAATGGCGCGCTCGCAAGCATCGTCGCGGGCACGACGTCGAGAAACGTGTCGGGCAGGCGGAAATCGAATCGGCGCGTCTCGATCCGGAGCGGCATGTTAGCGGCGGCCGGGCCTCGCCAGGCACGTATCGCCGCGAGCGCCGACTTCTCGAATTCGCCGCGCGGCATCGCGCTGACGATCCGCGCGTCCTTCACGACGCCTTCCGCATCGAGCTCGTACTCCACCTCGGCGTAGCCCTCGGTGCGCGACTGCAACAGGGCCGGCGGGTAAACTGGTTGCGGGCGGTCAGCGCCCGTGGCCACCGTTGTGGCGGCATCCGTCAGCGCGAAGCGCACGCGCGTGCGCAAGCGGCACTCGATCGGCTCGCCGTCCAGGGTTGCAGGCGCGAAGCGCCAGCTGCGCACGCCATCCGATGCGGCCTGCTCGAAGTAGCCGCGCGGCTCGGCACGCACCACGCGCACCCAGCCGACGCTGCCGTCGCGCAGGACCGTGAGCGCGACCTCAACCGTTCCCTCGATGCCCGCCGCGCGCACAGCCGGCGGATAGGCCGGCACCTCGCGACGGATCGGCTTTGGCGGCGCAACGCCCTTCTGCTCGCACGGCACCCACGCCGCGGCGCTTTGGGCGGCGGCACAGAGCCCGGCGACGAGGATGACGCGCCTCATTCGACGGTCGAAAGCAGCAACTGCGTCCCCTCGGGCGCGACGAGGAGTGCATGCCGCGCGGCGTCGAGCTGGCCGGGCAGGCGGCGCGCAAACTCGAATCCCGCCGCGGCGAGCTTCGCGATGCGCTCCGGCATGTCGGCATCCGTGAAGACGAGCGCCGGGGCGGGCAAGCTCCCGGTGCGCAGCAGCGCGACGTTGAGCGTGTCGCTGGTGAGGCCGATGTGCGGGTACGGATCGTCGCCTTCCTCGGCGGGCACGAAGCCGAGTCGTTCCCACGCGGCTTCCGCGCGCTTCACGTCGGCAACGGGCAACGCGAACTCCTCGAACCAGCCGAGGCGGGAAGTCTCCCCCGGACCGAACGGCGGCGGCGAATGCGTGCGTGCCTCGAGCAGGCGGATCGCCTGGCCCGCGACCTCGAAACTCGCCTCGTTGAACACGTCGTCGCCGAGCCGGCGCTCCAGGATCTCAATGCCGTGGCGCTCGAGCGTCACGAGCTCGTCGCGCAGCTCCGGCAGCACGAAAGCGAGCAGCGGCGACTGAGGCAGCTCGCGGCCGTGCAGGCCGATCGCGAGCCGGCCATCGCCGATGGCGGCGTACGGGTACGGAAACGCCTCGCCCGTCGTGACCTGCCCGAAGCCGAGCCGTTCGTAGAACGCGAGGGATCCGGCCGGATCGGGCGCGTACACGCTGACCTCGTGGAAGCGCCCGATCATTTGGCCTGCCGCGCAGTCGCGCCGAGCCGCGCAACGACGAGGCGCGCGAGGCAGTCCACTTGCGCCGCGTCGTCGTTGAGAGCCGGGATGTACTCGAAGTTGATTCCGCCGGCGTTGATGAACGTCGCCGAACCGCGGATCGCGATTTCCTCGAGCGTCTCCAAGCAGTCGACCGCGAATCCCGGGCAGGCTACCGCGACACGGTCGACGCCAGCTTGCGCCAGAGCGCGCAACCGGTCCTCGGTGTAAGGCGAGAGCCAGCGCGCACCGCCCACGCGTGACTGGAACGCGACCGACCAGCACCCGGCGGGCAGCGCGAGCTTTCCGGCGACGAGCCGCGCCGTCGCGAGGCAACGTTCGCCGTACGGGTCGCCGCGGTCTGCGTAACGCTGCGGGATACCGTGGAACGAGAACAGCATGTGATCGAATCGCACGCGCGCCGCGCGGATGCCCGCCGCGAGCGCATCGATGTAACCGGGCTCGGCGTGATAGTCCTCGATCGCGAGCCGCTCGGGCGGCGCGGGCCATCCTGCGATTTCCGCATCGACGCGGTCGAGCGCGGCGGCGGTCGTCGTCGCCGAGTACTGCGGGTAGAGCGGCAGCACGACGATCCGGGTCGCGCCCGCTGCCTGCAGTTGCTGCAACGCGCGCGCAATCGAGGGGTTGCCGTAGGTCATGCCCATCGCGACGGCGGGCGGGTCCGCCAGCAGCGCCGTGAGCCGGCGCGCGAGCGCGCGCGTCAGCGCTTCGGTGCCGGTGAGGAGCGGCGATCCCGCCGGCGTCCACACCTGCTGGTAGGCGCGTGCACTCTTCGCAGGGCGGAACGGCAGGATGATCGTCCTGAGGACGACCTGCCAGGGAATCCGCGGCAGGTCGACGACGCGCGGGTCCGACAGGAATTCCGCGAGGAAGCGCCGCACGGCCTCGGGCGTCGGCGCGTCCGGCGTGCCGAGGTTGACGACGAGGACGCCGGTCGTGGCGGGCATTGCCGCAAGATACCCGAAGCCTCGCGCGCGCGGTACGAAGCCGGCGGGCAAAAAAAAGCGGCCGGGAGGAAGCCTCCCGGCCGCGGTGGTCGAAGCGCCGTTCAGAAGTTCGCGCGCACGTAGGCGAGGATCGTCGATGAGTCGTCGCCATCCTGATACTCGGCGCCGAGCGCCCAGGTCTCGTTGAAGTGGAAGCGGCCGCCGAGGAACAGCGAGGTCGCATCGCCGCCATCGCTGAAGTCCGTGTAGCGCGCGCCGCCCTCGAGCTCGACGGCATCGCCGACGCGGCCGCGCAGGCCGAGGTCGACGAGGTAGCCGTCGTCGTCGAGGTCGAACGGGCCAGTGTCGATCTCGACCTGGGTCCAGCCGAGGCGGCCAACCAGGTCGAGGTTCTCGGCGAGGCCGTAGTGCCCGCCGGCGCCCACCGTGATCGAGGTGACGTCGACGCCGCTGACGCTCTGGTCAGCATATTCACCGAAGGCGAACCAGCTGGTCGCAAAGCCGACCGAGCCGCGCAGCGCGTAGCCGTCGAGTGTCGGCCCGACGTCGTCAATCTCCGTCTCGACGTAGGCCAGGTCGACGAAGGAGTAGCTCATGTCCTCGGCGAGCGCTGCGAGCGGCGCGGCCGCCAGCAAGATGCCGCCCAACACGACTTTTACCGACTTCATGGGAGTAGTTCCTGTTTGAGGGAGAGGACCAATAACGGGATGCTAAATAGGGGCTCTATGGGTGCACAGCGCGGCGTGGCGCATTTGTGACGGGCATCTACCGGGAGACGCCAAAGTGCGAAATGACGCGCGATTACGCGGAAGAGCGGCAGTGAATGGTTGTTGTTTCCGCGCCTCAGGCGCAGGTTCAGGGCGTCACGCCGCCGACGCAGACGTACTTGATCTCGGTGTAGTCGAGCAGCCCGTACTTCGAGCCCTCGCGCCCCGTGCCGGATTCCTTCACGCCGCCGAACGGCGCGACCTCGGTCGAGATGAGTCCCGTGTTGAGCCCGACGATGCCGTACTCGAGCGCCTCGGACACGCGCCAGGAACGCGCAAGGTCCCGCGTGTAGAAGTAGGCCGCAAGGCCAAACTCGGTGTCGTTGGCCATCGCAATGGCCTCTTTTTCCGAATTGAACCTGAAACAAGCCGCGACGGGACCGAAGGTCTCCTCGCGCGCGACCATCATCGCGGGCGTCACGCCCGTCAGCACGGTCGGCTCGAAGAAAGTGCCGCCGAGCGCGTGGCGCTTGCCGCCGAGCGCGACCTTCGCGCCCTTGCCCGTTGCGTCGGCGATGTGTTCTTCCACTTTCCTGAGGGCAGCGGCGTCGATCAGCGGGCCCTGCTCGGTGTCCCCGGCGAGCCCGTCGCCGACGCGCAGCTTGCGGACGGCGGCGATGAGCTTCTCCGTGAAGGCCTCGTACACGCCGTCCTGCACCAGCAGCCGGTTCGCGCAGACGCAGGTCTGGCCGGTGTTGCGGTACTTGCTGGCGATCGCGCCTGCGACCGCCGCGTCGAGGTCGGCGTCCTCGAACACGATGAACGGCGCGTTGCCGCCTAGCTCGAGCGATACTTTCTTGATGTTCACCGCGCACTGCGCCATCAGCAGCTTGCCGACTTCCGTCGAGCCGGTGAAGGACAGCTTGCGCACGCGCGCATCGCCCGTCAGCACGCCGCCGATCTCGCGCGCGGGCCCGGTGACGACGTTGAATACGCCCGCCGGGATGCCGGCACGCGCGGCGAGCTCGGCGAGGGCGAGCGCTGAGTAGGGCGTCTGTGTCGCCGGCTTGCACACGACCGTGCAACCGGCCGCGAGAGCGGGCGCGACCTTGCGCGTGATCATCGCCGCCGGGAAATTCCAGGGCGTGATCGCCGCGACCACGCCAACCGGCTGGCGCAGCACGAGGATGCGCTTGTCCGGCTGGTGGCCGGGGATCACGTCCCCGTAGACGCGCTTCGCTTCCTCGGCGAACCACTCGACGAAGGACGCCGCGTAGGCGATCTCGCCCTTCGACTCGGCGAGCGGCTTGCCCTGTTCCGCGGTCATGAGCCGCGCGAGGTCGGCCGCGTTCAGCTGGATCAGGTCGTGCCAGCGACGCAGCAGGATGGCTCGTTCCTTCGCGGTCTTCGCGGCCCACGGCGGAAATGCCGCGTGCGCGGCCGACACCGCCTTTTCCGTCGCTGCCGCGTCGAAGGCGGGCACGGTGCCGAGCTCGCCGCCGGTCGCCGGGTTGTAGACGGGCAATGTCGCGCCGCCCGGGGCGTCGAGCCAGGCGCCGTTCACGTAGCACTGCTGCCTCATGAGGGCGGGATCCTCGAGCCGGAGCAGGCCTGCGGGAGCGAGGCGGCTGTCGTCCTTGGCGCGCATCTAGGGAAGCTCTGCACAGGTGGCGCGGAGCGCGTTGCGCGCGCGCGGCCCGCGCGCAACCCTTCGGGGCCGGGCGGATAAGCTCTCGGGCGGCGTCACTCGTCGCTCATGTATCACGACACACATCGCTCCTCGCTTCTTGCTCGAAAGCCTATCCGCCACGGCCGCGCCCACGCCACCTGTGCAGAGCTTCCCTAGACCTTCACGACGCGCTGGTCGATCGCGCCGAAGATGGAGCGGCCGGCGGCGTCCCGCATCTCGATTCGCACGCGGTCGCCAAAGGAAAGGAACGGAGTCATCGGCCTGCCTTGGTCGAGGGTCTCAAGCATGCGCCGCTCCGCAAGGCAGGTCGAGCCTGAGCCGCGATCGCGGTTCGACACGGTTCCAGAACCGACGATGCTGCCCGCACCGAGCCGGCGCGTCTTCGTCGCGTGCGCAATGAGCTGGCCGAAGTCGAAGGTCATGTCGACGCCGGCGTTGGGATGCCCGAAAGGGCCCCCGTTCAACTCGACGACCAACGGCAGGTGCAGGCGCGCGTCGCGCCAGGCCTGGCCGAGCTCGTCGGGCGTGACCGCGACCGGGGAGAAGGCCGTTGCCGGCTTCGACTGGTAGAAGCCGAATCCCTTCTCGAGTTCGGCGGGAATGAGGTTCCGCAGCGACCAGTCGTTCGCGAGCATCACGAGCTGTATGTGCCCGCGCGCGGCGGCCGGCGATGTTCCCATCGGCACGTCGTCCGTGATCACCGCCACTTCGCCCTCGAGGTCGATGCCCCAGCTTTCGCTCCCGAACGGCGCGTCGGCCGTCGGCGGCAGGAAGTCGTCGGAACCGCCCTGGTAGACGAGGGGGTCGGTCCAGAAGGAATCCGGCATCTTCGCGCCCCGCGCGCGGCGCACCAGCTCGACGTGGTTGACGTAGGCGCTGCCGTCCACCCAGTGGAACGCGCGCGGCAGCGGCGAGGCGGCGTCATTTGCGTCGAAGGGCGTGCTGCCAGCGCGCCCGGCTTCCAGCGACTCCGCGAGCGATTCCAGCGCGGGCTTCGCCTGCGCCCAGTCGTCGAGCGCCGCCTGCAGCGTCGGCGCAATGCCGGTCGCCGGCACGGCGAGCGCGAGGTCGCGGCTCACGACGACGAGCCGGCCGTCGCGGCCGCCCTTCAGGGTCGCCAGCTTCATTATTTTCGGCCTTTCCAGCTGTCGACGTAACCCTTCCACTCGACCTTCGCCGCGGCGGGAGAGACCTCGAGCGCGTCGCGCGCGTCCACCATTACCGCGTACTCGTCGGTCGCAGGCTTCGACTGCACCAGCATCCGCGATAGCGCCTTCGGGTGCGGGCCGTGCGTGAAGCCGCCCGGGTGCAGGGTCACCATCCCCGGATGGATGTTGTCGCGGCTGAAGAAATCGCCTGCGTGATAGAAGATGACCTCGTCGTAGTCGTCGTTGTTGTGGAAGAACGGGATCTTGATCGCGCCCGGGTCGGTCTCGAACGGCCGCGGCACGAACGTGCAGACGACGAAGCGGCTGCCGACGAAGGTCGTGTGCGCCGACGGCGGCAGGTGGTAGCGGTGGCTCATCAGCGGGCGGATGTCGCGCACGTTGATGCGGCACGCAGACAGGTCGCCGTGCCAGCCGATCGCATCGAGCGGGTTGTACGGGAAGGTGACGGTCGAGACCGCGCCGCGGCGCTTCACGGCGACGCGCCAGGGTTTCTCGTCCTGCTGCGCGAGGAACGCCTCGTCCACGCGCGGCGCATCGAGCATGGCGGGGTCGAAGATCGCATGGCCGCCGACGAGTCCTTTCTCCGGCAGCATGTACGAAGCGTTCGTCGCCTCGATCATGAGGAGCGCCGCGGGCTCGGCGCACTCCAGGCGCCACATCGTGCCGCGCGGCAGGACGACGTAGTCGCCGGCCTCGAAGGCGAGCCGGCCGAAGTCGCAGTACAGGTCGCCGCGGCCCTGGTGGACGAACAGGAGCTCGTCACCATCGGCGTTACGCGCGAGCGCGCCCATCTTCCCGGACGTGCGCCAGAAGCGGATGCGCACGCTCGCGTTGTGCAGCAGGTCCGCGGCCGTCCAGGGATGGTCCGAAACCGCGTCAAGCTTCGTGAAGTCGAATGCGTGCGGGGAGAGCGGCCCCTCGAAGCCCGACCAGCCGGTCGGCGGGTGGCGGTGGTGGAAGAAAGCGGCGGGCCCGAAGAAGCCCTCCTTGCTCATCTCGCGCTCGTAGGTGCCCGGCGGCAAGTCGGCGTGCGCCTGCCTGGACGCCGTGCCCTCGACCCGCGGGTGTCCGATGTAGCGCTTCATCGGGTCAATTCCTCTCCATGATGGCCGTCACGCCCATGCCGCCCGCGGTGCAGACTGAGATCAGTCCGCGGCCGGAGCCGCGCTCGGCGAGGAGCTTGGCAAGCGCCGCAACGATGCGCGCGCCGGTCGCCGCGAACGGATGGCCCACTGCGACGCTGCCGCCCTTGACGTTGAGCTTCGCGCGGTCGATCGGTCCGAGCGCCCCGGGCAGCCCGAGCCGCTCGCGGCAGAATTTCTCGGATTCCCAGGCCTTCAGCGTGCACAGCACCTGTGCGGCGAAGGCCTCGTGGATCTCGTAGAAGTCGAAGTCCTGCAACTTGAGTCCCGCGTCCGCCAGCATGCGCGGCACGGCGTAGGCGGGCGCCATCAGGAGGCCTTCGCCGCCGACGAAGTCGACCGCCGCGGCCTTGCCGTAGGTCAGCCAGGCCTGCACCGGGAGCCCGCGCGATCGCGCCCAGTCCTCGCTCGCGAGGAGGACGGCAGCGGAACCGTCCGTCATCGGCGTCGAGTTGCCCGCGGTCAGCGTGCCGTCCTTCGCGAACGAGGGCCGGAGCTTGGCGAGCTTCTCGAGGCTCGTGTCCGCGCGCACGTTGTTGTCGGTCGCAAGGCCGAGGTAGGGGACCACGAGGTCCGACATGAACCCGTCGGCCCAGGCGCGGCTCGCGTTCTGGTGGCTCGCGAGCGCGAGCGCGTCCTGGTCCGCGCGTGGGATCTCCCAGCTGCGCGCCATCTGCTCCGTGTGCTGGCCCATCGAGAGGCCGGTGCGCGGTTCGCTGACACCGGGAAAGACCGGCTTGAAGTGGCGCGGCCGCATCCCGAGAAAGGGCGCGATCCTCGCGCCGAAGGACTTCGCGCCGTGCGCGCGCAGCAGGAGTCGCTGGTACTCGCGGCCGAAGACGATCGGCGGGTCGCTGACGGTGTCGACTCCGCCGGCCAGCCCCGCGTCGATCTGGCCGAGTGCGATCTTGTTCGCGATCACGATCGCGGCCTCGAGGCTGGTGCCGCAGGCGCGCTGCACGTCGAGGCCGGGCGTCTCGGGCGAGAGGCCGGAGTCGAGCAGCGACTCGCGCGTCAGGGCCCACTGGCTCGAATGCTTCATCACGGCGCCCGCGACCACGTCGCCGAGGCGCACGCCTTTCAGCCCGTACTTGTCGACCACCGCCTTCAGCGACGCGGTCAGCATTTCCTGGTTGCCGACGCTCGCGTAGGCGCCGTGCGCGCGGGCAAAGGGTATGCGGGCGCCGCCGATGACTGCGACGCGCCGGGGCTGCGATCCGACCAGCATGTGGGCTCTCCGATTGGGGGCAGGGCTGCCTGCTTCCGCTAGAATGCCAGCATCCCCACGGGCCCGCCACGGCGCATCCCGGCGGCTCCGTGAGTCCCATGAGCGAACCCGGCAGCTTTTCCTACGCCTTCCCGCGCGATGCGCGCGCGATCCTCAGGCTCGGGGGACCGCTGCTCGTCAACAACGTGGTACTCGCCGGCATGATGCTCGCCAACACCGTGGTCGCGGGCCGCCTCGGCCCCGAGCCGCTTGCGGGCGTCGCGGTCGGCGGCAGCTACTACCAGATGTTCTGGCTGTTCGGCCTCGGCGTGCTGATGTCCATCTCGCCGATCGTGGCGCAGGCCTATGGCGCGGGCCGCGACGAGGAAGTCGGGAGGCGCTTCCGCCAGGGCATCTGGCTCGCAACGATGCTGGCGGTGCCGCTCGTCGGCGCTCTCGCCTGCGTCGAGCCGCTGCTGCGCTGGTTCGGGACGGAGCCGCGCGCCATCCCGCACGCTGCCGGCTACGTCTATGCCATGTGCTTCGGCATGCCCGCCATGCTCGTGTTTCTCGCGCATCGCTACACCAGCGAGGGCATCGGGTGGACCCGGCCGGTCATGTATACCGCCGCGGTCGGGCTCGCGACGAACCTCGCCGGCAACTGGCTGTTCGCGCTCGGCGGGCTCGGCATTCCTTCGCAGGGTGCGCGGGGCTGCGGCATCGCGACCGCGCTCGCCTGCTGGGCGATGCTCGCGACCATGCACAGCTACCAGCGGCGGCACCCGGTGTACCGCCGCTTCGGCCTGTTCGCGCGCTTCGAGCGTCCGGACCGCCGCGCCCTCGGCGAGATCCTCGCGCTCGGCCTCCCGATCGCGGGTTCCGTCGTGTCCGAAGGCGCGCTGTTCGCCGTGGCCGCGCTGCTCATGAGCACGCTCGGCACCGTGACGGTGGCGGCGCACCAGGTCGCGATCAGCTACGCCTCGCTCATGTTCATGATCCCGCTGTCGTTGCATTCGGCGACCACGATCCACGTCGGTCACCAGGTCGGGCGGGGCCACGTGCGGGACGGAAGGAATGCCGGCTGGAGCGGCATCGCGATGTGCGGGATCGTGATGGCGGTGTCTTCGATCGTGATCCTCGTCCTGCGCGAGCCCATCGTGGCGGCGTACACGACCGACCTTGCGGTGCGCGAGCTCGCCGTGTGGCTCCTGCTCTTCGTCGCGCTGTTCCAGGTGCCGGACGGCCTGCAGGTGGGGACGGCCGGGGCGCTGCGCGGCTTCAAGGACGCAAACGTGCCGATGGCGCTCAACTTCGCCGCTTACTGGTTGATCGGGTTTCCGGCGGCCTGGTGGTTCGGCATCCGGCTGGGCGCCGGTCCCTCGGGTATCTGGGCGGGACTCATCGCCGGGCTCGTGACCTGCGCCGTCTTCCTGGTCCTGCGCTATCGCCACGTCACGCGCGTGCGCGGGGCCGCCCTCGCCTGAGCGATCGGGGCGGGGATTTCAGGGAATTCCGAAGGTTCCGGGCCAGGGCCCGGACGGGATCAGCGCAAGGTGGCCGGCTCGGACACGGCGCCGGCCGCGATCGCCACGGCGCGCCAACCGCCCTCGTCCCTGGAGGCAGTGAGCCAGGCGCGCCGCCCGGCCGCGGGCACGAACCCGTTGGCCGCCGGGAGGCGGTCACGGAGCGCGCGGACGGCCGTTGCCACGAGCACTTCGCGGTAATGCGGAAGCCAGTCGATAGCGGCGTTTCGTCCCATGGGGCGCAATCTAATGTCGCCGACGACGGAAAACCAATGAACGGTGTCGCAAACCGGGTACGTTTTTCTCGCTCGCGCCTACGAACGCGTACGCGATCGACCTACCCATCATGCTCGCGCGCTCGCTGGACGGGCCGGGTTGGCTCGCTCGCCCGGCAGAACGGACACTCGCTCGCTCACCACCCGGCCTGCGTGTGTACGCACAATCGGCTGAGTTAGTGAGCAGGTGGGTTGTAGCCGTGCGACAACGTGTCGACTTCGACCAGCAACCCGTCCTCGAACCTGATGCGATACATGAGCCGGTGCGACCCGAAGTTGTATGTCCAGAGCTCGACCGAGACTTCGTACGAACCGGAAATGGGCAGGCTGCCCCGGTAGAAGTAGTAGGGCCGGAGGATCTCCCGGCGCTCGACGCTGGTCGGCTCGCCGCAAAACGCGAGCACCTTGTCGACCGGGTCCCCGTCGGTCATGAGCTTGCTGCCGCAGCGCATCGAGTCGGCAGCGGCCGGGCCGGCGAACGCCAGGGCGGCTGCCAGCGCGATCGTCCCCGAAGTCGTCTTCGTCATGGCGCCAACTTGCCTTGCGGCAGGTGAACGGCGGCTGAAGCCGCAGGACTTCAATGTAAACCGCGTTGCGGACGGGACCAAGCCGGTATGGACCATAATTTCCCTTACTTTGGCAGGGACCGCAGAATGGCCGGCCCATGGGGAGAAACCGCCTCGATCGCGCCTTCGAACGCCGGCTTTCGGGGCTGGTGAACGCCCGCGAGCACGGCGTGCTTTCCGGCGGCCTGAAAGGGGTCGAACGGGAGGCGCTCCGGGTCACGCCCGACGGGCGGATCTCGCAGGCGCCCCACCCCCGGGCGCTTGGCTCGGCATTGACCCACCCGCACGTCACGACGGATTACTCGGAAGCCCTGATCGAGCTCGTGACCCCGCCGTTCCCGAGAGCCTGGGAGCTGCAGCAATACCTGTGCGACATCCACCAGTTCGTCTACAGCGAGCTCGGCGACGAGCTGCTGTGGGCGACCAGCATGCCCTGCGGGATCAGGGACGACGGCGAAATCCCGATCGCGCGCTACGGCAGCTCGAACATCGGCCGCATGAAGCACGTCTACCGCGTCGGCCTCGGCCTGCGCTACGGGCGGATGATGCAGGCGATCTCGGGCGTGCACTTCAACTACTCCTTCCCGGACCGGCTCTGGCCGGTGCTCGAGGCCGTGGCGGCCTCGAAGCTGCGCGGCCAGGCTCTCGTCGATGACGCCTACTTCGCGCTCCTGCGGAACTACCGCCGTTACGGGTGGATGATCCTGTTCCTGTTCGGGGTCTCGCCGGCGATGTGTCGCTCCTTCTTCGCCGGGCGGGAGGTCCCCGCGGACCTCGAGCAGCAGGACGGCGGCACGCTCGTGGCGCCGTACGCGACGTCGCTGCGGATGAGCGATCTCGGGTACCGCAACAAGAGCCAGGCAGGCGTGCACGTTTCGGTCAACTCGCTCGAGGAGTACGTTCGCGACCTCTCGCACCTCATCTCGACGCCGCATGCCGAGTACGAAGCGCAGGGTGTCGAGGTGAACGGCGAGTGGCAGCAGCTCAACGCCAACCTGCTGCAGATCGAGAACGAGTACTACAGCTTCATCCGGCCGAAGCGCGTCGCGTTTTCCGGCGAGCGGCCGACGCGGGCGCTGCTGCGCGCCGGCGTGCAGTACGTGGAGATGCGCTCGCTCGATGTCGGCGCCTACGACCCGGTCGGCGTCAACCAGCGCAAGCTTCTCTTCCTCGAGGCGTTCGCGGCGCTCTGCCTCCTGCGCGAGAGCGCGCCGCTGTCGCGCGAGCTCTCGGGGAAGTACGAGGCGAACCACGTGCTCGTCGCGAGCCGCGGCCGCGAGCCGGGTCTCGCGTTGTGGACCGAGTCTGGCCCGCTCGCGCTCACCGACTGGGCGGGGGAGATCCTCGACCAGATGCAGGGCATCTGCGAGCTGCTCGACACGGGAGAATCGTCCAGGCCTTACAGCGCGGCGCTCGCGTTCCAGCGCGCGAAGCTGCTGGACTTCGCGGAGTTGCCGTCCGCGCGCCTGCTCGAGGAGATGCGCCGCCAGGACATGTCGTTCTTCGACGTCGCGCTCTGGATGTCGCGGATGCACCGCGATTATTTCCGGGAGCTGTACCCGCCGAACCCCGGCCGGCTCGCGGAGCTGCGCGAGGAGGCCGCGGCCTCGCTCGAGGAGCAACGCGCCGTCGAGTCACGCGACGCAATGCCGTTCGCGGAGTTCGTGGCGCGTTATACTGAAGGATCGCTGGTCTGACACGGGCGCCGTCAACTTGAGCGGAGCGAACACCTCCTCGCTGACGGAACAGCTGCAACGCGGATTTCACGGATTGAGGTTCGATGGCGAGCTGGAAACGGCCTATCGCCGGGACCAGTTTCACGACCGCTTGCGCTACCTGCGCATCAACCTCGCTATCCTCGCCGTCATCAGCCTGGTCGTCATCCAGGTCGACCGCGTCGTGATACCGATGCTCGGGCGCTTGGTGCCGGACCTCGCGCGCACCGGCATCATGCTGCCGTTGCTGCTCGCGGGCTTCGCGATCACCTTCGTGCGCCGCGCTGACGCCTGGTACCCGCGCTACATCGCCGTCGCGATGACGCTGGCGCTCGCGGCGATGTCCTGGGTCAGCGTGGCGGCCTGGATCGCGGGCGAGCCGCGCATCTTTGGCCGGCTCCTGCTCGCCATCATCGCGGTGTACTTCGTGCTTGGCCTCGCCTTCCGGTCGGCCATCGTGGTGAACGCACTCGGCCTCGTGGCGTACGCCGCGATCGCAGTCGCGAAGGACATGCCGGGCGTCGACATGACCCACTACCTGCTTACGCTCGGCATCGCGAACGTCATCTGCGTTGCTGGCGCCTGGAACCTCGAGCATGCCCGACGCACCGCCTGGCTCGAAGGCCAGCGGCTCGCCGAGACCGCGTTGCAGGACGGGCTCACGGGGATCCACAACCGGCGGCGCTTCGACGAGCACCTGCAGCGCGCCTGGGCGCAGAGCATCCGCGACCGCAAGCCGATAGCGCTGCTACTCGCGGACATCGACCACTTCAAGGCCTTCAACGACCGCTACGGGCACCAGGCCGGCGACGAGGCGATGAAGGCGGTCGCAGCCACGCTCGCGCGCTTCGCGCGCCGGCCGCTCGACCTCGCGGCGCGCTACGGCGGCGAGGAGTTCGCGATCATCCTGTTCGACTCCAAGCGCGCGGACGCCGAGATCCTCGGCACCGAGATGCTGGACGCGGTGCAGAAGCTCGCCATCCCGCACCAGGACTCGGGCGCCGCGCCGGTGCTGACCATCAGCCTCGGAATAGCCTGCGTGGTGCCGGCCGCGCGCCGCAGCTGTTCCGGCCTCGTGCAGCTCGCGGACCAGGCGCTGTATGCGGCCAAGGACGGCGGGCGCAACCGCCTGGAGCTCCTCGAGCAGGAATACGAGCACATGCAGACCGGCTACTTCCACCGCAAGGTGGCGACGAAGCCGGAACCTGATTCCTAGTAGATCGCGACCTCGCGGCGGCCGCCGGAATCGCGCGCAGCCCGGAACATGCCCTCGGTGTTGAACTCGAGCGAGAGCGCGCCGTCCTTGTCGACGACGATGACGCCGCCATCGCCGCCGATCTGCTTCAGCCTGCCGTGGATCACGTCGCGTGCGGCTTCCGCCGCGCTGACTCCGGCGAGCCGGACGCGCGCGCAGATCTCGTGGGCTACGACGGCGCGGATGAAGTACTCGCCGCTGCCGGTCGCAGACACCGCGCAGGTCGCGTTGTCCGCATAGGTGCCCGCGCCGATGATGGGTGAGTCGCCGATGCGGCCCCAGCGCTTGTTGGTCATGCCGCCGGTCGATGTGGCGGCGGCGAGGTTGCCGTCCTTGTCGCGCGCGACGGCGCCGACCGTCCCGAAGTAGCCGATGTCGTTCGCGGGAACCGACGCGGTGCGCTCGGCCTTCTGCGCCTCCTCGAGCTGCTTCCAGCGCCGCTCGGTATGGAAGTAGCTGCCGGGCACGAGCTCGACGCCCTGCTCGAGCGCAAACTCCTCGGCGCCTTCCCCGGCGAGCAGCACGTGCGGCGTGCGCTCCATGACGAGCCGCGCGACCTCGATCGGATTCCTGAGGTGGCGGACGCCGGCGATTGCTCCGGCCTTTTGCGTCGCGCCGTCCATGATCGCGGCGTCGAGCTCGTTGATTCCGGCATGGCTGAACACCGCGCCCTTGCCGGCGTTGAACAGCGGCGAGTCCTCGAGGATCCTGACCGCGGCGACGACGGCATCGAGGCTCGAGCCGCCCTTGTCGAGCACCAAGTATCCGGCGTCGAGTGCGCGCTCGAGGTCGGCGCGGTAGGCGCGCTCGTTTTCTGCGGTCATGGAGGCGCGGCTGATCACGCCCGCACCGCCGTGAATGGCGATCGAGATCATCGGTTCATCTCCGTCTGCGGCGGCCGCCGTCGCGGCCACCGCAAGAAAAGCGCAGGCGGCAATCCAGAAGCGGGTGCGCATGGTGCGGGTATTATGCAGCGTGGGGTGGCTGATTCGTGCATCCTTGTCGCCCGGGTTTGATCGCGGAGGAGCGGGTTCGATGACGCGAGGGGGGTGGGTCGGGCTGTTGCCCGCGCTGCTGCTCGGCGCATGCGGCGAAGTGTCGCCGAAAGCCCTCGGCACGCTGGAGTACGACAGGATCACGGTGCCGGCCCCGGTGGCCGAGAGAATCGTTTCCATCGACGTGAAGGAGGGCGAGCAGGTGACTGCGGGTGCCGTGCTCCTGACGCTCGATCGCACGCGCGTCGAAGCCGAGACTATGGCGACTCAGGCAGAGGCGCAGCGCCAGCGCGACGCATTGGCCGAGCTCGAAGCCGGTGCGCGCAGTGAGCAGATCCGCCAGGCGCGCGCCAGTCTGGCGGCGACACAGGCAGACGCGGAAGATGCGAGCGCCTACTACGAGCGCGTCAAGGGGCTCGCCGACCGAAAGCTTGTCGCGGCCGCCGACGTGGATCGCGCGCGCGCGGCCGCGAGCAGCGCGAATGCGCAGATGAGACAGGCGCAGGCGCTGCTGGACGAGCTCCGGCACGGCACGCGTCGCGAGCAGATCGCGCAGGGGAAGGCCGCGCTGCGCGGCGCCGAGGCGACCGAGGCCGCTCAAAGGGCGGTCCTCGACAAGCTCCTGGTCGTCGCGCCGCGCGACGGCCGCGTCGACAGCCTGCCGTACCGGCTCGGTGACCAGGCGCCCGTCGGCGCGCCGCTCGTCGTGCTCCTCGTTGGCGATGCGCCCTACGCGCGCATTTATGTTCCCGAACCCATCCGGGCGCGCGTCAAGGTCGGTGATGCCGCGCGCGTATTCGTTGACGGCGTGGCGTCTGCGTTCCCGGGCCGAGTGCGCATGATTCGCAGCGAGCCCAGCTTCACGCCGTACTACGCGCTGATCGGCGAGGACGCGGCTCGGCTCAGCTACCTCGCAGAGGTCTCTCTCGGCGGCGAGGCGTCGGAGTTGCCAGCAGGACTTCCGGTCAGGGTCGAATTCGATGGCGGGCAATGATGCGGCGATCAGCGCGCGCGGCCTGACCAAGCAGTTCGGGAAGCTGGTCGCCGTCGACCACGTCGACCTCACGGTGCCGCGCTCGCACGTCTACGGTTTCCTCGGGCCGAACGGCTCGGGCAAGTCCACGACCATTCGCATGCTCTGCGGCCTGCTCACGCCGACGGCCGGCGAGATCGAGGTGCTGGGCCTGAGCGTCCCCAGGCAAGCCGAAGCGCTGCGCCGTCGGATCGGCTACATGACGCAGAAGTTCTCGCTGTTCGAGGACTTGTCGGTTCGCGAGAACCTCGAATTCCTGGCGGCGGCGCACGACGTCCCGAAAGCACGGTCCCGCGAACGCGTCGACGAGCTCATCGAGCAGTACGACTTCGCCGACCGGCAGCGGCAGCTCGCCGGCACCATGAGCGGGGGCCAGAAGCAAAGGCTCGCGCTCGCTGGCGCCGTCGTCCACGAGCCCGAATTGCTGTTCCTGGACGAGCCCACCAGCGCCGTCGATCCCGAGTCGCGTCGAAACTTCTGGGAAAAGCTGTTCCAGCTCGCCGACGACGGAGCCACGATCCTGGTGTCGACTCACCTTATGGACGAGGCTGAGCGTTGCCACCGCCTCGCAATCCTGGACCGCGGCAGGCTCGTGGCCGACGGCACGCCGCTCGAGCTCACGGGTGCGCTCGAGGGCCGTATCGTCGAAGTGATCACGCCGCAGGCGCGCCGTGTGCAGCGCGCCCTGCTCGGGCAGCCCGGCGTCCTGAGCGTCGCACAGATCGGCAGCAACCTTCGGGTCCTGACGACGGCCGGCGAGGCCATCAGGGGCGGTGTGCGCAGGGCCCTGGACGACGCCGGCCTGCAGGGAGAGGTGGCGACGGTGGCGCCCAACCTCGAGGACGTGTTCGTGGAGGTGACGCGGAAGCAGGACGGAGCGGACCGCCGAGTGCAGACATGAACCTGCGCCGCCTCTCCGCGGTCATGGTCAAAGAGCTGCGGCAGCTGCGTCGCGACCGCGTGACCCTCGCGATGATCGTCGGCATCCCGGTGATGCAGCTCGTGCTCTTCGGCTATGCGATCAACCTGAATCTCCGGGGTCTTTCGGCCGGCATCGCGGACCAGGCAGCCACTGCGGGGTCGCGGGCGGTGCTCATGGACATGATAGCGACCGGCGTGATCGAGGCCGAGTTCGCCGCCGCGACGCCGCAGCAATTGATGGACCGCCTCCGGCGCGGCGAGATCAGCGTCGGCGTCGTCATCCCGCCCGACTTCGAGCGCCGCCGCATCGACGGCCGCGAGGCCGTCCAGGTAATGGTTGACGGCAGTGACACGGTGGTCCAGAGCGCGGCGATCCAGCTCGCGCAGATGCCGCTCGACTCGAGCCGCGCGCAGGCCAATACCACCGGACTGCGCGAGGTCACGCCGGCGCAGATCAGCGTCGTCAGTTTCTACAACCCGGAGCGGAGGTCCGAGGTCAACATCGTGCCGGGCCTGATCGGCGTCATACTCACGATGACGATGGTGCTCTTCACCGGTGTCGCAATCGTGCGCGAGCGCGAGCGCGGCAACATGGAACTCCTGATCGCGACGCCAGTCAGCGTCAGCGAGCTGATGGTGGGCAAGGTTCTCCCGTATGCCGTGATCGGCCTGGTCCAGACCACCGTCATCCTGCTCGTGGGGATTTGGCTGTTCGACGTGCCGATCCGGGGCAGCGTGCTCGACATCTACGTTGCGGCGGTGCTGCTCGTGCTCGCGAACCTGACGCTCGGCCTGCTGATCTCGACCAAGGCGCAGACGCAGTTCCAGGCGATGCAGATGACGTTCTTCGTGTTCCTCCCGTCGATCCTGCTCTCGGGATTCATGTTTCCGTTTGCCGGCATGCCGCAAGTCGTGCAGTGGGTCGCCGAGGTCTTGCCGCTCACGCATTTCCTGCGGCTGATCCGGGGCGTCATGCTCCGGGGCGCCGCGCTCGTCGAATTGTGGCCGAGCGTTCTCGCGCTCGTCGCCTTCACGGCAGTGATGATGACGGCGGCCATCCTGCGATTCCGCAAGCGCCTCGACTGATGCCGCGGCGGCCATCGAAGCCGCGACGGGGACAGTCCCCTTTGGCTCCGCGGCCCTGGACGCCCTTCAGGCGCGTCGCCAAAGGGGCCTGTCCCCTCCTGTGAAAAGCAGCCTCTCCCCCTCCGAGAACCAAGCCTCACCCTCCAAAATGAGGGGTATTCGCCGCTTTTGCCGCCAACCCGAAATGGAAGCCCCCCGCCCCCCGTGTTATTCTCCGCGCCGACCGTAGCCCCCGTGGCGCGGTCAAGGTGACAGGACCCGCTGATCGAAGATTCGCCCTGCCGAGCTCAATTGCCCGCCCAGACGATCCCGACCGTGAATCCTGCCGTTGTGAATGGCCGGCGCCGACCCTCGTGAGGGGGCCGCGTGCGGTCATGTTCTGAAGAAAAGTGAGAGATCTAGAGTCATGAAGATTTACGTTGGAAACCTGCCTTTCTCGGCGACCGAAGCCCAGGTGCGCGACCTGTTCGCGCAGCATGGCGCGGTCGAGTCCGTGGCGCTGCCGGCCGATCGTGAGACCGGTCGTCCGCGCGGCTTTGGCTTCGTCGAAATGCCGCAGGGCGAGGCCGCGAAGGCCATCGAAGCCCTGAACGGCTTCTCGATGGGCGGTCGTCAGCTGCGCGTCAACGAGGCGCAGGATCGTCCCCGCGGCGCCGGCGGCGGCGGCCGTCCGGGTGGCGGCGGCGGTCGTCCGGGCGGTGGCGGCGGCTTCCGTTCGGGTGGCGGCGGCGGTGGTGGCGGTGGCGGCGGACGCTGGTAAGCATCCCTCCCATCGCTGATGAAAGGCCCGCTTCGGCGGGCCTTTCTTTTGGGGACTGTCCCCTTTGAAGCGGCGCGATGTATCGCGCCGCTTCAAAGGCGGACTGTCCCCTCCGACAATGTCGCCATGTCCGCTCGCAATAGGATCGTTGGCTTCCCGCCCATCGCCGCGCGCAACGCCCGCGTCCTCGTTCTCGGCAGCATGCCGAGCGAGGCATCGCTCGCGGCCGGCGAGTACTACGCCTTCCGGCACAACCAGTTCTGGCGCATCGCGGGCGAGATCTGCGGCATCGAATGCGACGCGCCGTATGCCCAGCGCGCCGCCGCCCTGAAGCGCCGGCGCATCGCGCTCTGGGACGTGGTCGAAAGCTGCATCCGGCTGGGCAGCCTCGATTCTGCGATCCGCGACGACACCGTGCGCGTCAACGATTTCGCCGCCTTCCTCGCCGCGCACCCGGGCATCCGCCGCGTGTGCTTCAACGGGCGGAAGGCCGAGTCGGCCTGGCGGCGGCACGTCCTCCCGACGCTGCCCGCAACGCGCAAGCTCGAGTACCGCCTGCTGCCGTCGACGAGCCCCGCCCACGCCGGGATGGGTTATCGTTCGAAGCTCAGGGTGTGGCGGAACGCAATCCCGTGATGAATCGCAGACAGATCCTGCAGGGACTCGGCGCGGGCGCGCTCATCGGCGCGTTCGGTTCGCCGCTTCGCGCCGCGACCGCCGCACCGGACGTGCTCGTCGTCGGTGCCGGCGCCGCGGGCCTCACGGCCGCGCGCGTGCTGACGGCGCAGGGCGCCTCAGTCCTCGTGCTCGAGGCGCGCGACCGCATCGGCGGCCGAGCGTTCACCGACAACAGCCTGGGCGTCACCTGGGACCGCGGCTGTTCATGGCTGCACTCCTCGAACGTCAACCCCTGGATGAACTATGCCCGGCAGAACGGGTTCGAGGTCGTACAGGACACTGTCGCGCGCCAGGTCTACGACGGTGCGCGCCGGATGCCCGAGTCGGAGACCGCGGGACTGCGCGCCGTCACCGCACGCATGGAGCGCGAGCTCGCCCGGGCCGGGCGCCGCGGCCTCGACATCCCGGCCGAGGCGGCTTTCACCCAGGAGACGCTCGCCGACCCCTGGTACGCGATGGCAATGGACGAGCTCACGGGGTGGGAGGGCGTCGAGCCGTCGAACTTCTCCGCGCTCGATTCCTGGCAGTATGACGAGGACGGCACGGACTACGTGATCCCTCGCGGCCTCGGCACGCTCCTCGCGCACTACGCGAAGGGCGTGGACGTCAGCCTCGAAACCCCGGTCACGCGCATCCGCTGGGGAGGCCGCGGCGTTGCCGCGGACACCGCAAATGGACCCGTCACCGCGCGCGTCGTCGTCGTCGCGCTACCTTCGGCAGTCGTCGCCGAGGGCGCGGTCGTGTTCACGCCGCACCTGCCGGCCGAGGTGCTGCAGGCGCACCACGACCTGCCGCTCGGGATCCTCGACAAGGTCGCGCTGCGCTTCAAGAAGAACATCTTCCCCTCGGAAAACAGCGAGGTCCTGCGGTCGAAGCGCGACGACGGGCGCGGCCTCAGGTACCTGACGCGCCACGAGCGCAGCAACGTCTGCATCGGCTACGCGTCGGGCCGGCTCGCGCGCGGGCTGGAAGGCGCGGGCGAGGCCGCGGCGATCGGCCACGCGGTCGACGAGCTGACCGCCATGCTCGGCGGCGACGTCCGCAAGCAGTTCGACGAGGGAATCGCCACGGCCTGGGCGGCCGACCCGTGGTCGCGCGGAGCCTATTCGCACTGCGTGCCCGGCCGCTTCGGCGCGCGCGCCATCCTCACGCGGCCCGTCGGCGGTCGCATCGTCTTTGCCGGCGAGCACACGGAAGAGTCTGCGTATGGCACGCTGCACGGCGCGCATCTTTCCGGCATTCGCGCCGCAGCGGAGACGCGGCGGCTTCTCGCACGGGGCTGAACCATGAGTTACGTGCTTTACGACTACCTGCCCTCGGGCAACGGCTACAAGTGCCGCCTGACGTTGAAGGCGCTCGGCCTTCCCTACGAGCTCGAGGCCATGGACATCGTCGCCGGTGCGACGCGCACGCCTGAGTACCTCGCGATCAACCCCAATGGCAAGGTCCCCGTGCTGATGGTGCCGGGGCGTGGGCCGATCGCGGAGAGCCACGCGATCATCAACTACCTGGCCGACGGTACCAAGCTGCTCCCTGCCGACAAGTACGACCGGGCGCTCGTGTGGCAGTGGCTTGGCTTCGAGCAGTATCAGCTCGAGCCCGGCGTCGCGACCGTGCGCTTCTGGCTCAAGTCGCTGAAGAAGACGCCCGATGAGCTCGGCGATAAGTACATCGAGCGCTTCCAGCGCGGCGCCGAGGCGTTGGCGGTGCTGGAGAAGGGCCTCACGGGGCGCCACTGGCTGGTCGGCGGGGACGTCTCGCTTGCCGACATCGCGCTCTTTGCCTACACGCACGTTGCGGACGAGGCGGGCTACCGTCTTGCGGATTTCCCGGCGATTTCGGCCTGGGTGGCCGGGTTCAAGCGGCTGCCGTGGTACTCGCCGATCACGGCGCCGTGACCCCGACACGCCGCGAGGCTTTCCGCTTCTGGCTGAAGCTCGGCGTGATCTCGTTCGGCGGACCGGCGGGTCAGATCGCGATCATGCACCGCGAGGTCGTTGAGCGCAGGCGCTGGCTCGATGAGCACGATTTCATGCAGGCACTGAATGTCTGCATGCTCGTCCCTGGGCCGGAGGCGATGCAGCTCGCGATCTGGCTTGGCTGGCGTCTGCACGGAACACTCGGAGGCATAGTCGCGGGCCTCGGCTTCATTGCCCCGTCCGTGTTGATTCTGCTCGCCCTCTCGTACGTCTACGCGCTGCATGGTGACGTTCCGCTGGTCGCAGCGGCGCTATTGGGTCTAAAGGCAACGGTGATCGCATTGGTCGTGCAGGCGATGTTTCGCATCGCGCGGCGTGCGCTGAAGCGCCCGCTTCATTGGCTGATTGCGCTCGCGTCGTTCGCTCTAATCGCAGCTCGGATCGCGCCATTCCCGCTCGTGCTCGCGGGCGCCGCGCTTGCTGGCCTGTTGGCCACTGGCACAGGAGCCGCGCGCCGCGACGAGGAGCCTCACGCGAACTTCCCATGGCGAACGCTCGCAATTGGTTTCCTGCTCTGGGTGGCTCCGGCCATCCTCATCGCCGCGACGGCGGGACCACGATCGCTCTACGCCGGCCTTTACCGCTTCTTTACCAGCGCGGCGCTCGTGACCTTCGGTGGCGCCTACGCGATTCTCGCTTGGGTCAACCAACAGGCGGTCGAGGTTTACGCATGGGTCACGCAAGCCGATACGATCGCGGGCCTCGCGCTCGCCGAGACGACGCCCGGGCCACTCATCATGGTGCTCCAGTTCATTGGCTTCATGGCGGGCTGGCGCGCGAGTGACGGTGGTGGCGGTGCGGCGGTCGTCGCGGCCTTGGTGACGTCCTGGGCGACCTTTCTGCCGGCCTTTATCGTGATCCTCATCGCCGCGCCTTACGTGCTGCGGCTCGCGGCAAACCCGCGACTGGCCGCGGCCCTCGCCGGCATCACCGCCGCGGTCGTGGGCGTCATCGGCAGCTTGGCTCTTGCCTTCGGGCGAAGCGTCTTGTTTCCGGCGAAGCTTGGATCGCCCGGCTGGGAGGCGATCGCTATCGCGATTGCCGCCTTCGTCGCGCTGCAATGGACGCGGATCGACGTGCTCTGGGTGATCGCAGGCGGCGCCGTGGCCGGTCTCGCGCTCGGTTTCATGTGACGGAACGGGCGTGCTAGCGTGAGTGCGATGAAATACCTGCACACCATGGTGCGAGTGACGGACCTTGCGGCGTCGCTCGCTTTCTACGCGCTCATCGGCCTGCGCGAGCTGCGCCGCATCGAGAACGAGAAGGGGCGTTTCACGCTCGTTTTTCTTGCCGCGCCGGGCGACGAGGCCGCGCAGATCGAGCTGACCTTCAACTGGGACCCCGAGCCCTATTCGATCGGCCGCGCGTTCGGGCACCTCGCCTACGAGGTCGAGGATATCTATACGATCTGCGCGAAGCTCCGCGCTGCCGGCATCACCATCAACCGCCCGCCGCGCGACGGCCGCATGGCCTTCGTCCGCTCGCCCGACAACATCTCCATCGAGCTGCTGCAGAAGGGCGGCGCCCTTCCTCCCGCGGAACCCTGGAAGTCGATGCCGAACACCGGCAGCTGGTAATCCCGCGGGCTGCTACGGCGACTGGGATGCGCCGGCATCGTTGTCGGGCCGCGAGCGAGCGCGTAAGTTCCGGCGGCGCGAGCGAGGGGACCCGACCGATGCCGGCGCAATGCCGCCGTCAGCCCGCGATATACCTGCGCAGGTCCTCGATCTCGTGCTTCTGCTCGTCGATCACCGCCTTCACGCAGTCCCCGATCGAGATCACGCCGACGAGGTTGCCGTTCTCCACGACCGGCAGGTGGCGAATGCGCTTTTCCGTCATGAGCTTCATGCACTCGTTGACCGTCTGCGCCGGTCCGACATGGATGACCGGCGTGCTCATGATCGTGCCGACGAGCGTCTCGGTGGACTTGCGGCCCATCAGCACGACTTTGCGCGCGTAATCGCGTTCCGAGACGATGCCCGCGAGCCGCCCGCCCTCGAGCACCGGCAGGGCGCCGATGAAGTAATCGGCCATCAGCTGGATCGCGGCGCGGACCGGTTCCGCGGCGTCAATGGTGATGACGCCCGGCTTCTTTCCCTCGAGCAGTTGCCGAACCGTGCGCATGGCAGCCCTCCCGAAACAGCCTTTCCGGGAATCTTACGCCCGCGCGACGGCACAGCGCGAGCGCATGTCCGGGCCGGCCGGTCCCCGGGCGGCCCGGACGAGCGCTTGCTCTATGCTTGGCGCGCGCGCCAAGCTGCCAGGATCTCCGCTTCCTTCTCGGGCGTGAATCCCGAGCGCAATTCCGCCTTTCGCTCGGCCGGCCGCGTCTCGTGCCAGGCCAGCGTGTCGCGCACGGTCACCTCGAGCGGGCGCGCCTTGAGTCCCTGGTCGGCCGACGCCTGCATGCCCGTCAGCGAACCGCCGGCTTCCTCGCCGCGCATCGGCCCCCAGGGCGCGAAGTTCATCTCCTCCGGCTTCAGGTTCGCCGTGAGGAAGTCCTCGTCGATCCAGGTGAGCTTCGTGTCCGCGCCGGTGACCTTGCGGTTCGTGTCCATGAGCTGGCCCATCGTGATGGCGCCCGGCGGCGTGACCGCGTTGAAGTAGCCGTCCACGCGCCGCTCGACGAGGCCCATCATGAACGCGACGAGGTCGCGCACGTCGACGATCTGGATCGGGTCGGCCGCCGTGCCGGGCACCGCCATGTCGCCGCCTTTCGCGAAGCGCACCGGCCAGTACGTGAACCGGTCCGTCGGGTCGAGCGGCCCTACGATGTAACCCGGGCGCACGATCGAGGACCGCGGGCCGTAGGCGTCGCGCACGTACTGTTCGCACAGCGCCTTCATCGGGCCGTAGGTCTCGTTCGTGATCTCCTCCTGGTCCTTGTTCTCGAGCACGCCGGTCGGCGAGCCGACGTCGTTCGGCTTCGCGAAGCCGGCGTAGGCCGAGATGCTGGATATGAACAGGCAATAGCCGGTGTTCGGCGCCAGCAGGTCCGCCGACATCTTCTCGTACTTCGGGATATAGCCGGTGTTGTCGACGACGACGTCCCACTTGCGGCCCTTCAGCGAGTCGAGTTGCCCCTTGCGGTCCCCATGCAGCGTCTCGACGTTCTCGACGCCGTCCGCGTCGCGCTTGCCGCGGTTGAAGTGCGTGACCTTCCAGCCTTTCGCGAGCGCGAGTTCGGTCATGTGCGGCCCGATGAAGCCGGTGCCACCCAGGATCAGCATTGTTCCGGGGGACTTCTCCTCGGCGACCAGCCGGCCGCCCGCGAGTGCGAGTGCCGTGCCCGCGCCGGCCTTCAGGATCGTGCGTCGTGACATCTTCATCATTTGCTCCTCAGCGTCCGCCGGCCGGCGCGTAACGGCCGAGCCAGTTCTTGGTTTCGTCGTACCAGAACAGCGAGTTCTGGCGCTTCAGGATCCAGTGGTTCTCGTCCGGGTAGTACACGAGCCGGCTCGGCACGCCCTGGTTCTGCAGGATGTGGAACAGCTCCAGGCCGTTGTTGAGCGGCACGCGCTGGTCGAGCTGGCCGTGGATCACGAGGGTCGGCGTCTTGAAGTTGGCGGCACTGGTCGAAGGCGAGTACTTCGCCCATTCCTCGGGCCGCTCCCAGGCCTCGAAGAAGCGGCTCTTCTCCGCGCCGTAGTCGCCGCCGTACATCGTGTAGTTGTCGTAGACGGCCGCGTGCGCGACCAGCGTCTTGAACGGGTGCTCGCGGCCGAGCAGTACCGATGCAAGGAAGCCACCGTAGCTGCCTCCGCCTGCGGCCATGCGTTCCGTGTCGATCCAGGGCTGCGACGCGAACCACTCGGCGGCCTTGATCGTGTCCTCGTACGGCTTCGTGATGCCGTCCGGGTTGATCGAGTCGGTGAACGCCTGGCCGAAGCCGCTCGAGCCGTGGAAGTTGTGCCAGGCCGTCACGTAACCCCAGCCCGAAAACACCTGCGCGTTCCAGCGGAAGGTCCAGCTGTCCTGGATGCCGTTGTGCGGCCCGCCGTGCAGCAGGAGGTACAGCGGGTACTTCTTCGCCGGGTCGAAGCCCGGCGGGTAGACCACCCACATCTGGATGTCCGCGCCGTCCGCGCCCTTGTACGTGACGCTCTCGACCTTGCCAAAGGCGGTCGCGCCCAGCTGCACGTCGTTGTGGTCCGAGAGCCTGGTCGCCGTGCCGTCTTTCGTCGAGACCGCGACCAGCGTCGGCGGCTCGGTGAAAGACTGGCGCAGCGCGACGAGCACCGCCGGCTTGCCGTCGATCGCGAGCGCGGAATAGCTGGAGCCGTCCGTCAGCGCGTGCTGCGTGCCCTTGGCCACGTCGAAGCGGTAGATTCGCCCCGTGGCCGCATCGTCGACCGACGCGTAGAAGCTCTTCGCGTCGGGCGCCCAAGTGGCTGCACCCACGGAGCGGTCCCAGTCCGCGGCGATGCGCCTGCGAGTCGCGCCGCTCTTGCGGTCGACGAGCCATAGCTGCTGGGTGTCGCCATAGAAGCCCTTGATGGCCTGCTTCGTGTAGGCGAGCCAGCGCCCGTCCGGGCTGTAACTCGGCGATTCGTCGTTGGCCGGATTGTCGGCCGTGATGTTGCGCGCCGGGCCGCCTGTCGTGGCCACGACGTAGATGTCGTGGTTCTCGTCGATGCCGGAGGCGTCCGTATTGGCGACGAAGGCGACTTCCGAGCCGTCCGGCGAGATATCGTAAGAGTTCACCTCCGCCTCGCGCAGCTCAAGCGAACGGCCCGATGCCTGCGTGATGGCGGCGGGCTGCCCTCCGTCGAGTGAGACTGAAAAAAGATGCGGGACGCGGTCTTCCACGAAGTGGTCCCAGTGCGTGACCGGCGGGCGGTCCCAGGCCATCGCCGTCAACTTCGACTCTTCGCGCGCCTTCAGCTTCTCGCGGGTCTGTGTCCAGTCCGTGATGTCCGGCCAGACCTCGCTGATGAAGGCGATCCGCTTCGAGTCCGGAAACCATCTTGGGGCGGAGACGCCGGTCGGCACGTCGCCCACGCGAACCGCTTCGCCGCCGTTTGCTGCGATCACGTAGAGCTGCGACTGCTTGTCCTCGCCGCGCTTGGCGACGAAGGCGACGTAGCGCCCGTCCGGGCTCCAGGCGGGCTCGGACTCGTTGCCTTTCATGCTGGTGAGGCGCTCCGGCTTTCCGCCGGCCGTCGCGACCCGATAGAGATCTGCATCGCCCTTGTCGTTCTCGGCATCAAAGCGCGTGACGCCGTAAACGGCGAACTTGCCGTCCGGCGAGATCGCGGGAGCCCCGGTGCGCTTCAGTTGCCACATCGTTTCCGCCGTCAGCGGAGCAGGCGCCCCCTGCGCTACTGCGAGGACGGGCCATGCCGCGATGGTGGCCGCGACGAGGCGAGTGGTCTGACGCATGTAACGGGCTCCCGGGCCGGTGAGGGCGCTGTTATCGAGGTGCGCGTGATTCTGCCGGTCGCGGGTGCGGGTCCGCAAACCCGTTTCGGCGCATGCCAGGCACGTTGCACCGCAGGCGGCGTTGGCGGACAGTGTCCGCATGCGGGATCTCGAGGAACTGAAGGCGCGCGTGCGCACATTTGTCGCCGAGCGCGACTGGGAGCGCTTCCACAGCCCAAAGAACCTCGCGATGGCGCTCTCGGTCGAGGCCTCGGAGCTCGTCGAGCTGTTCCAGTGGCTCTCGGAAGAAGAGAGCGCGGCGCTGGACGATGCGCAGCGCCGCCGGGTGGCGGAAGAGCTCGCCGACGTGCTGTGGTTCCTCGTCCGCCTGTCCGATTGCCTCGACATCGACCTGCTCGAGGCCGCCGGGCAGAAGCTCACCCAGAACGCGCAGAAATACCCCGTGGAGAGAGTCCGCGGAAAGTCGAAGAAATACACGGACTATTGAAGGGGACGCGCACCTTCATATTCGGGTTCGCGGTCAGTGAACAGGGATGTGCCCCAAAGCGAATATGAAGGTGCGCGTCCCCTCCGTTACCGTTTCTGACCTTCCGGCGCGGGGGCAGGCACCGCCGCTTCCGGCTTCACCTCCGCCGGCGGGCTGCGCTCGAGGAACCAGTGCGTGACGCCCTGTTCCTTCGGACCGACGTAATGGAACCAGCGGTGCTCGATCCGCTCCGGCGACACGAAGCGGAGCTCGCCCTTGTGCACGTGGCCGTCGTGGTCGGCATCGAACCCGCTGCCGCCGTCGAACTCGAGGTGAACGAGGTCGGGCGTCGATTCGCCGCCGAGCTTGTACGCCGGCTGGTTGCCAGCGGGGGAGTACTGCACGGCACGCAGCGCATCGTTTGCGAGGAAGTAGACCGTCACGGACGGCAGGCTGCCGGCCGGATTCTGGTACTCGATGACCGCCTTGCCGCCGCTCGCGACCTCGTAGCGCACCTTCACCGGGGGGCCCGCCAGCGGATCTTCCATATGACCGGTCCAGTCGCCGGCAAGCGACACGATCCGGTCATAAATCGCCTTGTCGTCCGGCGCGGACGCTCCGACGGCGGCCAGAGCGAACGTCGCGGCGCAGGCGGCCGCGACTGCGGCCAGGAATGTGCGCGAGTACTTGGGCATGACGGGTCCCCTCATGCACCATGATAACGACATGGCAAGGAGTGGGGCAGGTATGGCGACGAAGAAGCGGCCGTTGGCGAGTGCACCCGCACGCCTGCGCCGCATGTACATCGACTGCCGGTATGGCCAGTTGCACTTGACGACGGCCTACCCGGCAAGCGGCGGCTTCGACGAGGCGGCGCCGATCGTCTTTGTGCACGCGGAGGATGGCACGGGCGCAGACTTCGATCGTTGCGCCGCGCTCCTTGGCACCGATCGCTCGGTGTACGCGCCCGATCTTCCGGGAAACGGCGGCTCGGACGCTCCCAAGGGCCGGCTGTCGATCGCCAACGTCGCGCTCGCGATCGTGGACCTGCTGGAACAGCTGCGCATCAAGCGGGTCGACCTGGTCGGCTCCGGGCGCGGCGCACTCGTCGCCTATGAACTCGCGGCGACGCGTCCGCAGGAGGTGCGCCGGCTCGTCGTCGCGGGCAGCCAGCAGCCGGCGACGCCTATCGCCCAGCCGATGCTCCAGGTGTCGCCCGACCCGGGCCGCATCCTCGAAGAGCCCGCCGACGTCCTCGCCGGCGAGATCCGCAGCTTTCTCGACCGCGGCTAGGCCGCGGCGACCGCCGGCCGCCGGCCGAGCGTCAGCGTCGCGAGCAGCACGGCCACGAGCAGCGGCAGCGTCGCGAGGTTGAGCCGCTCCCAGCCGATGGTCGTCACCGCGACGCCCGCGAGCAGCGACGCCACGGCCTGCGCCCCGAACACGAGGAAGTCGTTCAGCGTCTGCGCCTGGATCCGCTCGCCGCGACGGTAGGTCTTCGTCAGGAGCGTGGTCGCGGCGATGAACAGCAGGTTCCAGCCGAAGCCGAGCACGCCGAGCGCCCAGCCGTAGTGCACGACGCCGTGGCCGGCGTAGACGGCGGTGCCGACGCACACCGCCATCAGCAACGTACCGGCGACGATCACCGGCCGGTCGCCGAGCTTCGCGATGATCCAGCCGCTCGCGAGGGAGGGCAGGTACATGCCGAACAGGTGGATCTGGATCACCCGCGCCGTGGCGACCTCGTCGTGCCCGTCCACCACGTGCATGCTGATCGGGGTCGCCGTCATGATGAAACTCATGACGGCGTAGGAAGTGAGTGCCGCCAGCACCGCCACCCGGAACACCGGTTGCGCGGCAATGTCCCGCAAACGCCGCGGCGGCGTCGGATCGGCGCTCGCGGTCGTCGCCGACCCGCCGATCCGCGACAGGACGGCGGCGGCCACCAGGTAGAGCCCGGTGGCCGCGTAGAAGGAGCCGGCGTAGTGGGCAGATGGCACGAGGTCCGCCGTGCGCACGGCGAGCTCCGGGCCGAGCCAGGCGGCGACCAGGGCGCCGCTCATGACCACAGCGATCGCGCGGCTCGCCCGCGCAGCCTCGACGTACTCGGTCGCGGCGAAGCGGTACTGCATGACCACCGCGTTGTTGGCCCCGAGCAGGAAGGCGGCGGCGCAGAACAGCCAGTAGCGCCCGGTCATGATGGCGTAACCGGCCAGCACGCAACCGGCCCCCGCCTGCAGGGCGCTGCCGACAAAGACGGCACGCCGGCCGTAGCGGTGAATCAGGACGCCGGCCGGCACGACGCTCGCGGCAACTCCGGCGACGAGCAGCGAAACGGGGAGCGTCGCGAGCGCAGGCGCCGGCGCAAGGTGCGTGCCGATGATTCCGCCGAGCAGGACGAACAAGAAGCTGCCCGACATGCAGAGCGCCTGGGTCGCCGACAACATCCACACCGGCCGCATGGCGCGCATCCTACACAGCCGCGGCGAACCTGCACGGTGAGACTCAGTTCACACTTTCAAATTGCCCGGGCCGGCAAAACGCCGCCAAGTCATTGAAACATAATGCGCTGGAGCGGAAACAACTGGCGTTGGCCGCACAGGCTGGGATAATGGAGCCCATGGACAAGGTGGAGGGGGATAACAGTCCGGACGACGGCATCGTCGCCGAGGACGTCACCTTGCTCGTCGAGCACATCGAACTCACGAGCCCCCTTCGTCTTCCCGAAACCCAGGATTGGGAAAAAGCGCGACCAGCCTCCGATCTCGACGACGCGCCGATCCTGATCGGCGAAGTCCCCGACGACGACCCCGAGCTCGAAAGCATGCGCGTCGATGACGACACGCAGCTGTTCACCGAGACCCAGGCCGACCTCAACCAGCTTCTCGTCACCGAGCGGCGCCGCAACGAGCAGGCGACGGCTATTGCCGCCGAGCGCGCACGCTGGCAGCAGCGCGTCGAAGTGCTCCAGCGCGCGCTCGCCGAGCGCGACCAGCTGCTCGTCGAGCGCGAGCGCCGGATCGAGATGCTGCAGGCGAGGCTCGCGGAACGCACGCTCGAGCGCGAGGGCCTGGCCGCGGAACTGCGCGATTCGCGCCCGCTCACGACCGCCGTGACCGACGCGCTGCCGCCGGATGTCGCTGCCGACGGCGGCGACGGGGACGCCGAGATGTCCCCGGAAGTCGATTTCACGCTCGAGCTTCCGGCGCCCGAGCTGCCGCCGCTGGCGCCCTCTGTCGCGGCGACGCCGCGGTTGCGCCGCTATCTCATTGGCCTCGACCTCGTCGGCTGCGTGCACGAAATCACCAGCCGGCGCGTCAACATCGGCCGTACCCGCGACAACGACCTTCGGATCATCGACCCGACCGTGAGCCGCCTGCACGCCATGCTGACGGTGAGGAACGGCGAGGCCATGGTGGTCGACGCGAACAGCAGGAACGGCATCTTCGTGAATGGCATCCAGGTGCGCTACGCGCGCCTCGACGACGGCGACCTCGTTACCTTCGGCACCGTGCGCTTCCGCTACCGCGTCGGCTCGGAATCCACCGGCGGCACCGGCGGCTCCGCCTGAAGGCGGATTCGTGAGATCGGCCTGAGCGCCACGAGCGCGACCAGGCACAGCACCAGCAGCACCACCGCGAGCGGCACCGGGGAATGACCGGTAAACGCCGCGACCACTTGTGTCGAGACCGCGGCCGTCACGAGCTGGAGGAATCCCGAGCAGACCCGAGGCCGCGCCTGCGATCGCAGGTTCCCGCGAGATGGCGCCGATCGTGGACGAGGGCGCTGCGATCGCATTCGCGAAGCCGATCGCCATCCCTGGAATGAAGAGCGCGAGCGGATGCCAGACGTGGAGCACGGCGAGGACCGCCATCGAGAGCGCCCCGGCGAAGGCGATCATTGCGCCCGCGCGCATCATGCGCTGGCCACCGATGCGTCCCGTGAACCGCGCCGCGAGCAGGAAGCCGGTGAAGGACGCGACCGCCGGGAAGAACAGCAGGAGGCCGAAGCGCGAAGGCGAGACCCCGAGCACGTCGATCGCGACGTACGGCGCACCCGTCACGAAGGTGTAGATCATGCTGACCATGCACGAGCCGAACACCAGGAACGCAATGTAATCGCGCGAAGCGAGGAGTCGCCGGAAGCTCGCCCAGTAGCGCAACGACGGGCCAGCCGCCCGATGGGCGCGTCGCGCGTCGCGCAATTCCCTGGAGGCGAACAGGAACACGGCGAGGCCGAGCAGGCCCGACAGCGCGAACACCGCGCGCCAGTCGAGCCACTCGAGCACGAAGCCGCCGATCGAAGGCGCGAGCATCGGCGCGACCAGGATCGCGGTCGCGGTCGCCGCCAGCGCGCCGGCGGCCCTCGCCGGGCCGAAATGGTCGAGGATCGTCGCGCGCATGACCGACATCGCCGCGCCGCCGCCGAAGGCCTGCACCACTCGTGCCGCGACCAGCGTGTCGAGCGACTGCGCGAAGATGGCGGCAGCGCTGCCGAGCACGAAGAGCCCGAGCGCGAGCAGCACGATCGGCCGGCGGCCGTAGCGGTCGGAGAGCGGCGCCACCGTGAGGTTGCCGAGCGCGATCGCGAGTATCGACAGGCTGATGAGGAGTTGCGCCGAGTGCGGCGCGACCTGCATCGCGGACGCGATCGCCGGAAGGGCCGGCAGCAGGACGTGCAGGCTGAACGTGCCGATCGACCCGATGATCGCGGATGCTGCGATCAGCCGTCGGCTTGCAACTGCTCGAGCTGATCGGCCGCAGCGGCGCCGGCATGCCCGGCGCACGATGCTTGCCCATTTCCTGATCCTCGTCGCCCTGGTCCTCGTGAACGGCCTGTTCGCGATGGCCGAGCTTGCGCTATTTTCGTCGCGCGCGACGCGCCTGAAGCAGCTCGCCAAGGAGGGTAGCCGCGGCGCGCGCGCGGCGGTCAGGCTCCTCGACGACCCAACCCGATTCCTGTCGACGGTGCAGTTCTACATCACGCTGATCGGCGTGCTGGCGGGCGTTTATTCCGGCGCGCGCTTCGCCGGTCCGCTCGCATCCTGGCTGGCGCGGTTCGACCTGCTCGCGCCGGTCGCCGACTACCTCGACACGACTGCGTACGGCGTGGTCGTGGTCGGCGTCACCTTCCTCTCGCTCATCATCGGCGAGCTGGTGCCGAAGCGCTGGGCGCTCACCAATCCCGAGGCGATCGCCTCGCGCCTCGCGCCGTTCATGGAGGCGCTCGCGATCGTCAGCAAGCCCTTTGTCTGGGTGCTGCAGGGCTCGACCGAGCTGGTCTCGCGGCTGCTCGGCATACGCACGACGTCGAACCGCAGCGTGAGCGAGGAGGAGATCCGCTCGATGATCGCCGAGGCCACGCACACCGGCATCTTCCACGTCGCCGAGCACCAGATGATCGAGGGCGTCCTGCGCCTGCCGGACCGCACCGTGCGCAGCATCATGGTCCCGCGTGGCGACGTCGTGTGGCTCGATGCCGCCGACGGCCGCGAGACCGTGTGGAATGCCGTGCGCACCAGCGGGCATTCGCGCTATCCGGTCTGCCGCGGGCAGCTCGACGAGCTGGTCGGCGTGGTCATGACCGGCGACCTCGCCGAATGGCTCGGCAACCGGGAGGCCGGCGACCTCGCCGCCCGCGCGCACGCCCCGCTGATCGTGCACGAGTCGACGCGGATCCTGCGGCTGCTCGAGCTTTTCCGCGAATCGAAGATGCACTTCGCGGTGATCGTCGACGAGCACGGCTCGATCGAGGGCGTCGTCACGCCCTCGGACATCCTGACCGCGATCGCCGGCGAGCTGCCGGAAGCCGCGAGCGAGGAACCCGCCGAGGCGGTCGCGCGGGACGACTCGTCCTGGCTCGTCGACGGCGGCATGTCGATCGACGACGTCGAGCGCCTGCTCAAGGGCGGCAACATGCGCTCCGGCGACGACTATACGACGCTTGCCGGCTTCGTCCTGGCGCAGCTCGGGCACCTGCCCGCCACGGGCGAGAGCTTCCGCTGGCGCGGGTTGCGTTTCGAGGTCGTGGACATGGACGGCCGGCGCATCGACAAGCTGCTGGTCCAGCGCCTGGCGCAGGCCTGAGCCAATGGCCTACCGGCCGGCCCGCGAGGGCCGTCATCAAACCGTCGCCATCCGCGGCCTTCCGCACCACGTCGTGCGCTGGGGACCGGACTCGGACGACCCGGTGGTCCTCCTGCACGGTTTTGCGGACGCGGCCGCGACCTTCCAGTTCGTCGCCGACGAGACGGATCCCGCACTGCCGCTCCTCGCCGTCGACTGGCGCGGCTTTGGCCGCAGCGCCCGCAGTCCCGGCGGCTACTGGTTTCCGGACTACTACGCCGACCTCGAGCAGATGGTCGATGTGTTCTGTCCGCGCGGGCGCGCGCGCATCGTCGGCCACAGCATGGGCGCGAACGTCGCCATGATTTACGCGGGCGTGCGGCCGGCCCGCGTCGCCGGGCTCGTGAACCTCGAGGGCTTTGGATTGCCGCGCACGGAGGCTCGGCAGGCGCCGGAGCGGATCGCCACGTGGCTCGACGGGCTGCGCACGCCCCTGGCCGCCGGCGAGTACTCGAGCCTCGACGAGCTCGCCGCCCGCGTCGCGAAGCGCAACCCGCGCCTCGCGCCCGACCGGTCCGCTTTCATCGCCGCGTGCTGGAGCGAGCCGCTCGAAGGCGGGCGCCTCCGGCTCCTCACCGATCCTGCGCACCGCCACGTCAATCCCTATCTGTATCGGCGCGAGGAGATGGAAGCCTGCTGGCGGCGCATCGAGGCGCCGGTGCTGCTCGTGGCAGGCAGCGAGTCCGATGTCGCCCTGCGCCTCGCGCCGGAGGGCGGCGTCGAGTCATTCCGGCCGATCGTGCGCAAACTGGCGATCGAGGAGGTGGCCGGAGCCGGTCACATGCTGCATCATGAGCAGCCCCGCGCCGTCGCGAGGCTCATCGAGGCGTTTTTCGGGCAACCTGTGCAATGAGATGGCGACTGCGCGGCTACCTGCGCCGCACGATTACGTATCCATGGGCGCGCCGCATCGTCGTCGCCGTGATCGGGGGCACGATCGTCCTGGTCGGCGTCGCGATGGTCGTGCTGCCAGGGCCCGCCATCGTCGTCATCCCGCTCGGGCTCGGCGTGCTCGGCCTCGAGTTCGCCTGGGCGCGGCACTGGCTGCGCAAGCTGCGTTCGACGGCGAGCGACGTCGTGAGCCGCGTCCGCGGCAGGCCGAAAGTCCCGCCACCGCCGCCACCACCAATAAACCCCCCACCGGTCTGATCGCTGGACACGTTCGCGCGAACTACGCGCTGGTGGACGTGTGTGAATGGTTCGGGTTCTAGCCTTTGAGTGCCGACTCGACGGCAGCGAGCGTACGCTCCAGCGGACCGGCCGACTTCGCCTGCAATTCGGCAATTTCGGCAATCGTCGCTTTCTTGAAATCGCCTTCGCGCACCGACGGCAGGTTGATACGCACGTTCAGGAGTGCCGATTCGAGACCCGCCTTGGCGAGCAGGGCGCCGACGCCGCCGTCGGAGACCGAGTTCCGGTTGCCGGTCCGGGCCGCTTCCTCGGCGAGCTCGATGGCCTGCAGGCACAGCCGCGCCGTGACGAGCGGCACGGCGGTCGCCTTTTCGTAGGCGGCCGCGATGGCCGAGGCGCGCGCGGTCTTCTCGTCGTCGGTGCCTTTCGGCAGCCGCATCGCAGCCAGCACGTCGTCGAAAGCCCTGGTGTCGTCGTCGACTGCGCGCAGCAGGTCCGCTTTCAGCGCCTGCGCACGCTCGGCCAGCCGGGACGTGGATTCCCACGCGGACTCGTAGCCCGCCTTGCCGACCGTCAGGTTCGCGACCATGGCCACGAGCGCCGCGCCGAGGCCGCCGGCAAGCGCCGCTATCGAGCCGCCGCCCGGGGCGGGCGAGCTGCTCGACACTTCGTCGACGAAGCGCTCGACCGTCATCGATACGAGTGGTGCGGGCATCCGCACAGCGTACTCGATGACCCGCTTGTCGGGATCGAAGGGCGCGAGCTGGGCGAGTCCCAGCGACTGGATGGCGAGTTCCACGAGCTCGCGCTCCGGCAGGCCGGCCGACCGGCCCTGCTTGCGCGAGTAATATCGGCCGGCTTCGACCAGGGGCTCGAGCGGCGTCAGGCCGACGAGCTCGGAACCCGTCACGAGGAGACCGAGCCTGGCGGCTTCCTCGCGCGTGGTCTCGAAGACCTCGTGCAGCGGCGTCGTACGGTATGACAGGAGATTGACCGATACCTGCGCCTGGCGGTACTGCTCGATGGTCCAGCCGATCGCCTTTACCGCCTTGAGGCGTCCCGGCACGCGCAGCTGCCGGCCTTCGGCATCCGTCACGACCTGGCCTTTCGCGTCGCGCTTCAGGCGGCCCGCTTCGCGGATGCTCAAGGCCACTTCGTTCGCCAGCTTCTGCTCGCGCGTGTTGACGTTGACGTTGTAGGCGATCAGGAACTCGCGCGCGCCGACGACGGTCGCGCCCAGGCGCGCGTTGAAGGTCGCGGGACCCGCGTCCGGCGCCCACGCTGGATCGGCGAGCTTCCTGCGCAAGCCCTCGTATTCGCCGGCGCGGATGTCGGCGAGGTTGCGCCGTTCGGGCCGCGTCGCTGCGTACTCGTAGAAGTAGACCGGCAACTCGAGTGCCTCCGCCATGCGCCGGCCCAGCGCACGCGCCGCCTCCACGCACTGGTCCATCGTTACCCCGGAAACGGGGACGATCGGGCAGACGTCGAGGGCGCCCATGCGCGGATGCGCGCCCTGGTGCTTCGACATGTCGATGAGCGTGCTGGCCGCGACCGCGCCCTGGAATGCCGCTTCGGCGACCGCGTCCGGCGCGCCGACGAAGGTGTACACGGTGCGGTTCGTGTCCGCGCCAGGGTCCACGTCGAGGAGGCGCACGCCGCTGACGCCGGAGATCGCCCGCGCGATCGCGTCGATCACCGGCTTGTCGTGCCCTTCGGAAAAGTTCGGGACGCATTCGACGAGCTGGGACACCGTCATGACCTCCGGCTCAGGGCGCGCCGCCCGCGAGGTAGTCCACGACCACCGACGTCATCAGCCTCATGGCCAGCGGCACCGACTCGTCGGCGGCGTAGAAAGTCGGCGTATGGTGGCCGCCGGATGCCTTGCCGGGCGGCACGACGCCGACCCAGAAATAGAATCCCGGCACGAGGTTCGAGAAGTACGAAAAGTCCTCGGCGCCGGTCGTCGGCGGCACCTCGTGGACCATGTCCTTGCCGACGAGCCGCTCGAGTGTCGGCACCAGCCGCGCCGTGAGCTCGCGGTCGTTGGACGTCAGGGGATGCGTGCGATCGAACGAAAGCTCGTAGGTCGCGTGCGCAGCCTGCGTGACGCCCGCGAAGATGTCGCGCATGCGCGACTCGATCGTCTCGAGCACGGCGTCGTCGAAGGTGCGGATCGTGCCGCCGAGCTCGACCGACTCCGGGATGATGTTGTGGCGCTCACCGCCGCGGAGGTAGCCGACGGTGACGACGTTGGCGGACAGCGGCGAGAGGACGCGCGAGCGGATCGTCTGCAACGACATCACGATTTCGGAGGCCGTGACGATCGGGTCGACGCCGATGTGAGGCGACGCGCCGTGCGCCTGGCGGCCCTTCACCGTGGCCTGCCAGCGCGTCGCCGCCGCGTATGCCGGGCCCGGCGTGTAGGTGACCTTGCCGAGCAACTCGTACTCGCCTTCCTCGTCCGGCGGGTCGCCGTTGGTGTGAAACGCGATCACGGCATCCGGCTTGAGTGCCGTGAAGATGCCTTCCTCGACCATCATCTTCGCGCCGCCATTCTCGCCCGCGGGCACGCCTTCCTCGGCGGGCTGGAAGATGAACATCACCGTCCCCGGCAGCCGTTCGCGCATCGAAGCGAGGACCGACGCCGTGCCGAGGAGAGCGGCCGTGTGGACGTCGTGGCCACAGGCGTGCATGACGCCGACGTCCTTGCCAAGGTACGTGCTGCGCGCCGTGGACTTGAACGGGACGTCCGTCTGCTCCGTGACCGGCAGTCCGTCCATGTCGGCGCGCACGCCGATGGTCGGGCCCGGCAGGCCGCCCTTGAGGATTCCGACGACACCCGTGTGCGCGATGCCGGTCTTCACCTCGATGCCGAGGCTCCTCAGGTGCTTCGCGACCAGTTCGCCCGTGCGCGTCTCGCGGTTCGAAAGCTCCGCGTTCCGGTGGATGTCCTGCCGGTCGGCGATTGCCGGGGCCGAGTATTTCGCGACGAGATCGGCGATCTCCGCGTCGCTCGGGCGTTCGGCGGCCGCGATTCCGGCGGCGAGCAGGCAAGCGGCGGCCGCAATGATCGATCGTGCAATGCGCATGGAATTCCCCCCTGGCAGGCTTATCGTGCGAACAGCTGTCCCGCGATGTCGCGGAACGCCTTGAACTCGAGCGCATTCCCGCTCGGGTCGGTCATGAACATCGTCGCCTGCTCGCCGGCCTGGCCGCGGAAGCGGACGTGCGGCTCGATGACGAAGGCGACGCCCGCGGCCTTGAGCCGCGCGGCGAGCGCCTCCCAGTCCGGCATCTCGAGCACCATGCCGAAATGCGGCACGGGCACGTCGTGGCCGTCCACCGGGTTGTGCACGGCGCCATCCCGCGCCGCGCCTGCGACCGCGTGGCAGACGAGCTGGTGGCCGAAGAAGTCGAAGTCCACCCAGTCGGCGGCGCTTCGCCCCTCCGCGCAGCCGAGCAGATTGCCGTAAAAGGCGCGCGCCGCCGCGAGGTCGTGCACGGGAATCGCGAGGTGAAAGGGCGTGAGCTCCGGCATCAGTCGACGAGCCGCGCGTCCATCGAGATCTCGGCCCGCAGCACCTTGCTCATCGGGCAGCCGGTCTTCGCCTTCTCCGCGCCTTGCTCGAACTTCGCGCGATCCGCCCCGGGCGCGCGCACGCTGACGTCGAGATGGGAGCGCGTGATCGTGAAGCCCGTGTCGAGCTTCTCGAAGGTGATCGTAGCCTTCGTTTCGATGCGCTCGGACTTGATGCCGGCCTCGGCGAGTTGCGCCGACAGCGCCATCGTGAAGCAGCCTGCGTGGGCGGCACCGAGCAGCTCCTCGGGATTCGTGCCCGGCGAGCCCTCGAAGCGCGTGCTGTAGGAATACGGCGTGTTCGAGAGGACCTTGCTCTCGGTCGTCAGCGTTCCCTTGCCGTCCTTGAGTCCGCCTTGCCAGGCGGCCGTTGCCTTGCGTTCCATGCGTGAACTCCTAGTTGACGCGCGCCCTGCGCGTAGCCAAATAGTAATGCCACAGGAGCCGGGCCGCGACCGATCTCCACGGCGCCCAGGCTGCGCTCATCGCGAGCTGGCGCTCGGCGTCCGGCCGCCGGCGCAATCGCTTGACCTCGTGCAGTGCGACCGCGAGCGCGAGGTCGCCGACCGGCCACACGTCCGGGCGCCGCAGCGCCATCAGGTAGTAGATGTCTGCACTCCACGGCCCGATGCCGCGCAGTGCAAGCAACGTCGAGCGGCCCATTGCGTCGTCGCTCCCGGCGACCCGCGAGAGCGACAGGCTGCCGTCCATGACCGCGAGCGCCAGGGCGTGGCAGTAGGAAGCTTTCTGTCGCGTGAGCCCGAGCCGGTGCAGTCCGAGGACGCCGCGCTCTGCGACGCGCTCGGGCGTCATGCCCCCGAGGTGCTCGCGCACGCGCCCGAAGAGGGTGCGCGCGGCGACGATCGACACCTGCTGCTCGAGCACGATGTGCACGAGCGTCGGGAACCCGGGCCGCCGCGCCCACATTGGCGGGAGCCCGTTCCTTGCGGCGAGCGCGGCGAGGTCCGGATCCCGGAGCGCCAGCGCGCGCACGCCGGCCGCCAGCGTCGCCTGGTTCAGCGCCCGCGGCGGGCCGGGCGCGGGCAGCTCGGTCGCGCGCATCGCTAGACCCGGGGCTTCAGCCGTTCGCTGAAGTGGTAGCCGGCGAGCTCGAAACCCTCGCGCAGGTAGAACTGGTGCGCACGCTTGCGCTGCACGCCCGAGTCCAGGTGAATGACCTCGCAGTCCTCGGCGACCGCGCGCGCGCGCAGCCAGGCTAGCAGCGTCTTGCCGTGGCCTTTCGAGCGCGCGGACCCGGCGGTCACGAGGTCGTCGACGTACAGGTGCCGTCCGCAGAAGAGGTTGGTCGAGACGCGGTAGCCTGCGACGGCGACTACGCGGCCGTCCTCGCGAATACACGCGAGACGGAGGCCGTCCTTCTGCATCGCGCGCACGGCCGGAAGGAAAGCGTCGCGGGCGATGTAGGGACGTAGCTCCGACATGACTTCGTAGCAGTCGAGGATGGCCTCGTCAGTCTCCGCGGGCTCCACCATCGGCGGCCCCTAGTCGGCCAGGTGGTATTCGACGGTCGAGACCACGCGGACTTTCTTGATGTGCGGCGTCGTGCTGTCGCGGTCCTCGATCGAGAACTGTCCCTGCTGCGCGGTGCGGATCTTGCCCAGGCGGCTCTCGGAGTCCTCCGCGAACTTCTCCGCCACCGAGCGTGCGTTCTTGGTCGCTTCCTCGATCATCGCGGGCTTGAGTTCCGCGAGGCCCGTGAACTGGAACTGGGTCTGGCCCTGGTAGCCCTCGCCCGAGAGCGCGACGCCCTTCTGCCCGAGCGAGATGACGTCGCGCATCGCCTTGCGCACCGCTTCGACGTCGGTCGAGTAGACCGTGACGGTCGAGCTCGCCGTGTAGCGGAAGGCGATGTTGCCGGTCTCGCCATAGGCCTGCGCATGGCGGTCCGTGACGGCGGGCGCGCCGACGGTGACGGCGTCGGCGGCGATGCCGTGGCCCGCCAGGAACTCCGTGATCAGGGCGTTCTTCTTCTGCACCGAGCCGAACAGGGCGTTGAGGTCGTTGCTGGCCTCCTGGAAGGTGAGCGGCCAGATCGCGACGTCCGCCTTCACCTCGCGCTCCGAGAGGCCCTTGACGACGACCGTGCGGTCGAACTTCTTCACGCGTACCGCGTAGTTGCCGAGCAGCCAGCCCATGGCGATGAAGCCGAGCAGGATGCTGGCGCCATGGACCACGAGGCTGCGCGAAATCGGTTCGTTCATGTCACGTCCTTGGAATCGGGAGCGCCGGCGCGCGCCTGCATTTTCTCATGCCGGCCGCTTCGCGAGTAGCGCGGAGCGCCGGGCGAGGCTATCCGCCGGCCAGTGCTGCTTGCGGTCGTAGTACCCGGCCATGGCAGGCGCGCCCGACGGCAGGACCACCCACGGCTGCTTCGACTCGGTGAAGATGTGGATGTCCGGCGGCAGGGCATCCGGATCGTCGAGCGTGCCGACACGGACGAACGAGACCTGCCGGCCCGCGCCGGCGTAATGGCTCCAGAGGGCGATGCGGCAGCGCGCGCAGCGCGCAATCACCTGGCCCTTGCTACTCGCGGACGGCGTGTCGACGAGCTCGGGCTCGCCGGCAAGCAGCGTCACCCGGTCCGCCTCGATCATCGCGTTCAGGGCGAAGGACGAGCCCGTCTCGCGCTGGCACCAGCGGCAATGGCAGCAGTGGACGAAGAGCGGCGCCGTTTCCATGCGGTAGCGCACGCCGCGGCAGTCGCAGCCGCCCTCGATCGGGAATCGCGACGCGACGGTCACGGCGCCAGCCGCGCGTACTCGCCGAGCGGCGCCTCGCGCGTCGTCAGGCCCTCGAACTCGCGGTCGAGGCGCTCGTAATCCGCCGCGTGCCCGCGACGAAACGCCTGCCAGGCTTCGCGGCTTTCCCAGCGGTCGATGGTCAGGTAGCGCAGCGGATCCGCGTGGTCCCGCAGGAGCTCGCTGCCTAGATAGCCCGGCGCGCGCCGGAACAGCCGTGCCCAGGTGCCGTCCGGCCCGTAGTGCGCCTCGAACGCCGCCCGTTTCGCGGGCGCGACGACGAATTCCCACAGCGTGGCGTAGCCCGCCGCTGCCATCAGCGCGGCTTGCCGGCGAGCCACGTCTCCGCTTCGGCGACGGTGGCGAAAAGGTTCAACGGCACGCCGCGGTTGTTTGCGACCGTCTCTGCAAACTTCATCAGTTCGCCGCCCGCGTTGACGTCCACGTAGGCGATCGACCGGAACACGCCGCGCGCGAGCGCGCTGTTGTCGGACGCGATCTGGTAAACGTCCCAGGTCTCGAGCCGGCGCCCGGTGAGGCGTTCCTCGATCAGCACGTTGGAGTACTGCCTCGCCTCGCACTCGCGCAGCAGCTCCCGCAGGTAGCCCGCGACGTTCTCGAGCGAATTCGTCCCCGTCACGATGGCGTGGAGGTAAGTCGGCTTCTCGATGATCTGGAGCTGATAGGACATCAGGCGCCCCGCTTCCGGGGCCGGCGATTATCGCTCAGCTCGAGTGGTCGTGCACCACCCGCCAGCCGGCAGGCGTTCTCCGCCACGCCAGGGTGAACCAGCCCGACTGCTCCGCCTTGGCCCCGCCCGAGAGCGCCCAGCGCGCGGTCGCGAGTGCGGCATCCGGCCCGAGCGGGCGCACGGCGAGCTGCTCGAAGCGCAGTTGCTGGATCGCCTGGCCGTCGCGGAAGTACGTTTCGCGAAAGGCTTTCTCGATCGCCGCGACGCCCGGGCGCGGGCCGTCCTTCGTCATGAACGTCACGCTCTCGTCGTACGCCGCGAGATGCCCCGGCAGGTCGCCGCGGTTGAAGGCGAGCGCGGAGTCCGCGAGGCGCTGCCGGATCTCGGCTTCGTCGGCGGCCCAGTCGGCCGTTGCGGGGGGTGCGGCGAGGGCTGCGGCCAGGAGTGCAAGGGCAAGCCAGGAATTCGGTCGGTTCAAGGCGTTCTCCCGTGAATCACGATGACCTCGTGTGGTCCCGCATGCCGCTCGCGCACGCGGCGATTGATGCGGTTGATGCCGTCGATGAGAAAGTGCCGGCCGCCCCACTCGAGCAGCAGGATCGGCCGGTCGTCGCTTTTCGGCCGCGCACGGGCGTGCGAATCCACGTGGACGAGCGGCGCGAGACGCTCGAGCGGCCAGCGCTCGCGCGAGATCGCGAGCATCCCGCGGGTCAGCACGGGCGGCGGCTCGGCCAGCTTCAGCACGCCGTCCATGGACATCACGAAGCGGTTCTTTCGCCACAGGCGGTTCAGCGTGTCCAGCCAGTCGTGGCCGGGGCGGGCGTGAAAGCCGAGCTGGCTCGCAGCCTCGTCCCAGAGCGCCTGCTCGTCAGCGGACACGGGCCCCCCGCGCCACCAGCATCTCGCGCAGCAGTGATCGATGGCAGCGCGACTCGTCCTCGCAATAGCAGCCGACCGCGAGGTTGGTCCGGCGCGACAGCGCAGCCAGCAGGTCGAGCGCCTGCATGGCGTCGGGGCGCTTCATCTCGGCTCTGTAACGCCGGGCAAAGCGCCGCCATCCGGCTTCGCTGTCGACGCTGCGACCGAGCTTCAATGTCGCATCGCTCGGCGCCAGGACCGGAAACCAGACGTCGTACCAGTTGCCGGAGGCAAACCTGGACTTCGGGACGCCGCGCGGCGGCCGGCGCACGGTGCCGAGCCGCAGGCCTTCGCCGGCGTCGCGCGGAGTTCCGAGCCTGACGATCCGGATTGCCATCGGTTACGCCGGCAGTTCCTTGTAGAACACGACCGTGTCGTGCGGCGTGCTGCCGTCCGTGTCGAGCGCGTAGCGCGGGATCGTGCCGACGACGGTCCACCCCAGCCGGCGATAGAGCCGCTCGCCCGCGTCGCCGCGCTTCGAGTCGAGTACGAGCAGGCGGTATCCCGCGGCGGCGGCCTCGCGCTCCACGGCCGCCATGAGCTGCTCGCCGAGGCCGCGCCGCCGGCCGCGCCGGTGCACGATCAGCTTGGCGATGTCCGCGCGGTGTGGCTGGTTGGGCGCCCACGACGGGTGCAGCTGCACCGCGCCGACGATGCCATCGGCGTCGCGTGCGGCCACGACGATTGCGCCGGATGCCGGGGCCGCGAACACCCTGCGCCACCAGTCGAGCGCCTGTTCTTCCGTGATCGAGAGGAAGCTCACGGCCGCGCCGGAGTCCACGGCGTCGACGAGAAGGAGCGCGAGGGAACGCAGGTCGGCTTCGCTGACGGGCGGCGCCAGGCGCTCGATCATTCGACCTTCTTGTAGCCCGAGACGTGCGAGGCGACGGCGCGCCATCGCCCGTCCCGCTTGATGAGCACGTTGGTGGACTGGTACTGGCCCACGTACGGCCCGTCCTCGTCCTTGCCGCGGATCGTGCCGGTGCCGGCGGCGATCGCAGTGCCGTTCTCGAAGACGTCCAGCCTGCGGATCTCGAAAGTCAGCGAGTCGTAGCCAGGCTTGTTCTTGGCGACCCAGTCGAGCTCTGCCGCCTTCGTCGACCAGTTGCCGTCGCTGTCCACCATCTGGAATTCCGGCGCGAGGATGCGGTCCAGCAGCGCAGTGTCCTGCTCGAAATAGGCCTTCGGCCATAGCGTCTCCTTCAGTTCCCGGATCGCGGCTTCGTCGGCGGAAGTCTCCGCCGCGAGGGCGCTGCCGAGCGTGAGCGCACCGAGCATCGCGGCAGCGGTCACGTGGGTCCATCGGGTCATGTCATTCGGCTCCTGGCTGGCGTGCGTAGCTCTCGGTCAGCATTTCCCAGTAATGCCCGTCGGGCTCGTTCCAGTACACGATGCGCCCGCCATGCTGCGTGTTGACCTGGTGATCCACGGGACCCTGCACGTTGCTGCGATATGCGATGCCCGCGGCCTGCAGCCGGCCGAGGATCTTGTCGAACTCGCCTTCGCTGACACGGAAGCAGTAGTGGATGAGCGGAAACGGCTCGCTCCACTGGTCGAAGTCGAGCGTGAAGCCGTCGTTCACGTACACGGGCGCGAACGGGCCGACGCCCGCAGCCGACCACGGCACGCCGAGCAGCTCGCCGAGGCGCTTCGCAGACGCGACCTTGTCTCGGGCAGGCACCATCAGGTGGTCAAGCTGGACTGTCATGGCGCAATGTTAGGTCATGAGCCAGGCGGTGGCTGCCAGAGCTCGACCTTGTTCCCCTCGGGATCCATGACCCAACCGAACTTGCCGTACTCGGAGTCGTCCGTCTTGTCGAGCACGTCGCACCCTTCCTCGCGCAGCGACGCGAGGAGCGCCGCGAGGTCCGCGACGCGATAGTTGACCATGAAGCTCGACGTGCTCGGCGCGTAATAGTCGTTGTCGGCGTCGCCGATGTTCCAGATCGTCGTGCCCTTCATCGCGTTGCCCGCGTCGTCGGCCCAGACGAAGGCCGCGCCGCCCCAGGGCTGCACGTCGATGCCGAGGTGCTCCTGGTACCAGGCGCGAAGTGCCGCCGGGTCCCTGGCCTTGAAGAAGATGCCGCCGATGCCCGTGACTCGTTTCAAGCGGATACCTCCTGGCGCATGGCCTTCGACGCCGCGAGCGCGATCGGCAGGCCGAACAGGAACACGTGCGAGAGCAGGTCGAGGCTCGCCGCGAGCGGCTTGAAGCTCACCGGGTGCGGGAATGCCGACAACGGCAGCACGACCAGGCGCATCGTCAGGAACACGAAAACGCCGAACAGGGTGCCGGCCAGCAAAGGCCGCGCTGCAATCTGCGGTGCCCGGGCGGCCGCAGCCACGAAGATGGCGGCCCAGACGAATGACATCACGAAGTGCGCGGCGAATCCGAGCACCGCGGCGGGCACGCCACCCTCGTAGGCGGCAGCACCCAGCAGGCCGCTCGCGATAGTCTGTAGCAACTGCGCCGGGCCGACGCCGTTCACGGCCGCGAAAGTGAGCGCGAAGGCGAGGTCGAGCGCGCCCCCGATCGAGCCGCCGACCACGACCGCACGCGTGCCGGAACGCCGAGTCATTGACTAGAATGATGCAGCACTTGCGAGGAATGCACCATGCTCACCGGATCCTGCCTTTGCGGCGCCGTGAAGTTCGAGGTCGAGGGCGAGCTGAAGCCGCCGGATGCCTGCCATTGCACCCAGTGCCGGAAGACCTCGGGCCACTACTGGGTTTCTACCGACGTGCCGCGCAAGGCGCTCAAGATCGACGGGGAGTTCAACGTCGCCTGGTTCCGCTCCTCGGACAAGGTGCAGCGCGGGTTCTGCTCGACCTGCGGCTCCTCGCTGTTCTGGGATCCGATCGAAAAGGATTGGATCGCAATTGCCATGGGCGCCTTCGAGGCGCCCACGGGCACCCACGTCGAGAAGCACATCTTCGCCGCCGACAAGGGCGACTATTACGAGCTGACTGACGGACTGCCGCAGAATCCGCGCTGAATCAGGCGGGTTCCCGGCAGACGGCTTCGACGTTGTGTCCGTCCAGGTCGAGCACGTAGGCCGCGTAATAATGCTCCGCATAGCGCGGCCTTTCGCCTGGCGCGCCATTGTCCTTCCCGCCGGCGGCGAGCGCGGCGCGGTGGAAGGCGTCAACTGCCTCGCGCGCCCCGGCACGAAAGGCCACGTGCAGCCATTCCGCCACTGGCCGGCCACTGCGGATCCAGAACTCGGGATCGGGTGGACGGCCGAAGCCCGCCAGCTTCCCCTGGTCGTCGCGCCGGATTTCCATCACGAGGCCGAGGCCCAGCGGTTCGAGCGCGCGCCGGTAGAACTCGCGGCTGCGCTCGAAGTCCGCGACCGCAATGTCGACGTGATGGATCACCGGCTGCGGACGGCGATGCACTCGACCTCGACGCGCGCGCCGATCGCGAGCCCGTTGGCGCCAAGCGCGCTGCGTGCGGGGTAGGGCGGCGAGAAGAAGGTCTTGTACACGTCGTTGAACGCCGCCCATTCGGCGATGTCGGCGAGCATCACCGTGCACTTCACGACGTCGCGCAGCGAATAGCCGTGCGTCTCGAGCGTCGTCTTGACGTTGTCGAGTGCCTGGCGTGCTTCCGCCTGGACGCCGCCTGGCACCAGCTCGAGCGTGCCCGGCTTGATGCCGACCTGGCCGGAGAGGTACAGCGTGTCGCCGGCCCGCACCGCTTCCGAAAAGGGGAGCGTCGTCGGCGTGACCTTGCCGGAATTGAGGAACTCGATCGCCGGCGGCGGCCCGGCGCACGCCGCGGAGGCCGAGGTGGCGAGCAACAGCGCGGCCAAGACTTGAGTCGACCGGTTCATGCGTAACTCCTCATAACCAACGGCGAAGGGCAAGAATGACCGCAGCGCAAGTTCATGAGGCCCGACGTCCTCAGCTCATCGCACGACGATCGAGGCGATGACTGCGACGATTGATACGAGCGAGACCGCCATGGCGACGAGGCACAGTGTTCCAAGCTTTCTACGTTCTGACTGGGCATTCCTTGCGGCTTGCTCCAGTCCTGCGACCACTTCCTTCAACTGGGCAGCGAGTTGTCCAATTTGATCCGCATTGCTCGATGCTGCCGCCTGAAGTTCCGAGATCTGCTGGTTCAGCAGATCCGTCTGACTCGGTAGTCCCTCGACCTTCTTCCGGGTGAACGCGGGCTTCACGACCCCAATGATCGTCTCGAGGTTGGCAAGCACCAGTTGTCCAACGGCAAGCCACGGCAAGGCCATCGATGACCTCTAATGTCCGCGTTGAGCGGCGCGCTCGCTATAACCTATCACGGACCGCGCCAGCGCATGGTCGGCGTCACCACGGCGCGTAAGGCTGCCGCTCGTATTTCCAGGTCCAGGTTGCCGCTCCATCGAGCTTGCGAATACGGGCACCTTTGAGCACGGCAGGCTCGAAGTTGTTTGCATTGATCGCAACTGGGTAGCCGGGACCCTTCTTTCGATACCTGTAGTGTGTGATGCACCCGCACCGCTTGCAACGGAAGTACGAGCGAACTCTATGCTTCCAGGAGTACCTGGAGAGGCCGCCGGGCGGGCCCTCGATGTGGACCGAGGCGGCGCTGAAATAGGCCCAGAGCGCGCCGTAGCGCCGACATATGGAACAGTTGCACTTCGTGAGCGTCCGCGGTGGCCGAGGGGCGTGAACGCGGACGGCACCACAATGACATGTCGCGGTGATCGTCAATACGGCAACCTTGCGGCGACCGCATCGACTTCAACAAACCAGGCGGGGTCAACGAGCTGCGACACGAAGACAGCCGTCGAGGCCGGCCGATGCGGGCCAAGGTGCTTGAGCCTTGCCGCCCGAACTGCATCACCGTCATGGCCTGCAACCATGAAGGTGGTCAACTTGACGATGCTGTTGGCTGCGAGCCCGTGCGACTTCAACAGGGCGATGATGTTCGCAAAGACCTGATCCGCCTGTTCCTCGATGGTGGTGGGCACAGATCCATCGGGCCGAACACCGAGTTGGCCCGAAAGGAAAATGAGTTCTGTGCCCTCGGGCACAGTCACCGTATGACTGTAGAGGCCAAGTGGTGCATGCACCCCTGCGGGATTTGGATGGCGGATAGTCATTTCAGGACCATTCAATGACGCTCGAGCCGGACGAGGCTTGAGACATTCACGACCAGCGCCGTGGTGTGAAGGCCCCCCGCTCCTTCCGCCAGTGTGCCCCTGACTCCGATTTCCTTGCCAAGGAGCGGTCGATACCTTTCAGCTTCCTCCGGCTTCAAGGCGAGCTGAAACCGGGTTAGATGCCGATACTCCGCGAAGCAGGCTGGCCATTGAAGTTGCAGGTACCAACGCGTCACTGGCTTGTCGCCACTTGTCACGCTCTCATAGTTGGGTGGTCCTGGAAAGACTTGGTTCACGAGATGTCCCGTAAATTCCCACTCTCGCCCCGCGAAGGGCGCGCACTCATCGGCGGCCGAACTCGAGGTCCAGGTCAGCGCCAGGAACATCGCGGCTGCAGTGTGCGTGCTTAGAGGCGTCATGACCGTTCGACCCATAGTCAGGCGCCAATGCCACGACTACCGAGTCTCCTGGCCAGCGCGAACACGACCGCCACCAGCAGTGCCGCAGCGGCAGCGACCTCGAGCCAAATTGTGAAGTTCATTGCGATCGTGTGCGTGTCGAAAGGTGCTCGTGAATAGTGAAGGAGGCCGTCGAATCCGAAGGCGGCGTAGAGCCCGATCAGCAGCAGCCCCCAATATTGATGGCCGTGACCATAAAGAACGAGCCCACCCACGCCGATGGCCGCCAGGCCTGTCCAGGCGAAGTAGACCTGCGTTCGAGTCAGCCAAGCCGGCAGGTTTGGATAGTCGCTGAGGAACTCCGCATTGTGCGCGAAGTGCAGCAGGCTGGCCGCCAAGTACAGCAATAGCAGTACAGCAAGACGATTGCGTTCAGTGAGACTCACATCAGCGGCCTAAAATCCACCCCAATACGTCACTGAGCACGCGCTGGATTGCGCCGATGGGAACTACTACAAACCTGGACGTGACTATTTCCTTGGGCTCGTTTCCAGCGTCGCGCAGGACCTGGTCGAGTCGCGACAGATCCTCTGAAGTCAGGGCCAGGCTGGCTTCATCGGGTTGAAAAGTACTGCCCGCCTCAAAGAGCTTGCCAGAGCTCGACATCTCGATATGGGCACCCATCACCGCGGAGACGCGGCGCGCCTTCGAAAACCTGACCAGCTGCGTAATGCTAGAGCGGAACTCGTCCCAGTTCCTCACATATAGCCGCCCCGGATAGAGATTGTCACCTGTCAGCAGCCAAGCCGTTTGCGAGTCATACACGGCGATGCCTTCGTCTTGGTGTCCGGGCGCCGGAACGATCTCAAGCCGGCGGCCCCCCAGGTCAACGCTCGCCGAGCCGTTCGGCCAGTTCGAGAAGCCAAAATATTCGCGCACGGCTTTGGCGTCGGCCTCGACGAGCGTTACGCCAGGCTTGCCCCGAAACTGCGGATCGGCTGCCCGGTGGTCTCCGTGGCTATGGGAGTGTGCAACAAGAATCCTGGTTTCTTGCTGGTTCCGCCGGCCAATCAGGCTTTTTACAGTCTCATAAAGTGGAAACTGAGTCGGGTCGGCCGTGGCGCCGGTGTCCAGGACAAAGACAGTGTGCTGTCCGAAAAGGACATAGATAAACGGGGCTTCGAAGTTGACGCACTTGTTCTGGCGCAGGATGTACGAATCCGCATCGAATCGATAGACCTCCAAAGCCGGGTCATCATTTTTTGCGCAATCGTTGGAACCGTGGTTCCAATCCATGTCTGCCTGGGCGGCTGCCGGAACAGTGAGAAGTCCTAGCGTCAGGAAAAGCGAGATCGTCATCTTCACACGTGCAATGTACTCGAGCACGGCTTTGATCCTCGATTAAACGCCCGGTCAAGTGGCGTTTTCAACGAATACCGTCTCAGCAGCTACCGTCTCGAAACTCAGGTTGACCGTGCGTCCTACTCCCCGCGTCCGATGAACGGTCCCTGCCGGCACCACTACGCTTTGCCATGGCCCGAGTTTCAACGTGCGGCCGTCGGCCAGCTCGATCTCGAATTTTCCTTCCATGACGAGAAAGAGTTCATCAGAGTCAGGGTGCTGGTGCCACGGATAGTCTCCACTGAGTATCGCCAAACGCAGACAGCTGGTGTTGACCTGGCTGATGACCTGGTTTCGGTACACGTCGGTCACCGCGGCCGCTTCGATGGCGAGATCCACCACCACGAGCGGTGGAAAGCGCACCGGTTCGCTGGCGTATGCTTCCGCAGACGGGATTGAATGCGTCACTGGCGATCTCGCTTGAACGTGCTGGGCGGCATCGAAGGCCAGCGCACCGTCAGGACCAGTGATTCCAGAACTGAACGAAACGAGTGCGGCACACCCGGACCAAAGAGCACGAAGTCCCCTTCCTTCTCCAGGACAATTTCTCGATCCGGGAAAAGCAAGACGAAGTGACCGCGGACAAGAGTATTGAGCGTCTTGACGGAACTGCCAGGCGCCCACTCGTTACGCGTTCTCCCTTTGCATGGGTGTACCACTTCAGCTCCAGGTCCGAGGTACGAAGTGGATTGCCATCGCCCGGCATGAAGTGTCCAAGAAACCAGCCTCGCGTGTGCTTCGAAGCGCCGGCGATGTTTCCTGAAACTGGGGTAGTTGTATTCGAGCTCATGTCGCCATCTTCTGCGGCTCAAACCGCATCGCCACCGTTCCGGCTTGCTTGAATGTCTTTCTTCGTCATCTGTGGCAAGTCGTCCACGATGTGGTCCCAAGGGGCCTTGAATTCCGTGTAGATGTGCTTGTCCGGCCTGATGAGGGGATCGTCGTCGAGAGCGCCCGCAGGGATCTCGAACCAGGGCTCCCGAATTCTCGATGGGTTTGGCACCTGGGAGCCGCAGCGGGTGCAGAAGCTGGTGTCGTATGGGGGAGGCGATTCGCTTACCGGACGTTCGTACGTCTTGATCAAGTCCGTGCCTTGAAGAAAGCGGAAGTCCTCGGCACGCACTCCAAGCCAGGTGAGGTAGGCCGATCCGCTGACCTTTCGGCAACGAGTGCAATGGCAAAGCTCAAAGGGTCCGACCGCGTTTTCGATTTCGAATCTGACGCCACCACAGAGGCAGCTACCGCGGACCATTGCTCACCTCCTGTCCAGCGCAGAGCGCTCTCGCGGCTGCAAAGTCTCCGGCATCGATATGGGCTCACCGGAACCCGATCGGAAGAATGGGTTTTGTCGAAACGCCCCACTCAAGCGGGCTCCCAAGAGGTTTCTGATGATCTTCAGGAGGCCCGTCAGGCCGGCGATCCGCGTAGAGCTCACTTGACCATTCGCAGAAGCTGTGTTCAGTGATATCCGCGACGGGCCAAAAACATGGTCAATCTCGTTGGAGGAGCCCGGCAGGCAACTGCGAACGAGTCCGACATAGGACAGCCTCGGATCCGGCGGCGTGTTGCCTATCGGGGTGCGGCAACAGGTTGCATACCAGCGCAGCAGGCCCTTGTCACTTAGGCGCATGCAGCGTAGTTGCTCGGCCCCCTTGGTGAAATGAACGTGACGAGGGATCGTGGCGATGATGTCCGTGCCACCCCGACTGTTCAGGATGCGTTGTGATGGCCCCAAGAAGCGGGCGAAAGCCTGGCAGTCCCTGCAATAGCAGACAGCGCGGGCAGCGATACGAGGCGAGGCCACGTACCCCTCTACGAGGCCGCATTCGCAACGCAACGGATAGTTCATGCGCTAAGCCTAACGCAACGAATGGCCATGAGACGCCCAACATCCGCGTTGAGCGGGCCGCGCGGCGCGCTCGCTCGAACCTCTCACGGACCGCTCGAACGCATGGTCAGACCGCATCGCGTTGTTGGCAACCCGCCGGCTTGAAAACTCTATTCGGCGATGCAGGATGGCGCTCCAGCAGCGAGGCCGATCGCGAGGGACGTCGCACCAACTCACCGCCACAGTTCGGGCATTGGCCGCGCAGCTTCGATTCCGCACATGTGGCGCAGAAGGTGCATTCAAAACTACAGATATAGGCGGCAGTCGAGCCTGGCGGCAGATCGGCGTCACAGCATTCGCAACTCGGTCTAAGTTCCAGCATCACTTCTCCAGTGCGGTCTAACGTCCGCGTTGAGCGGGCCGGGCGCAGCCCGGCCGGCGCGCCGCAGGCGCGATAATGGTCCGCGCGCCTGCGGCGCGCTCGCACAAACCTTTCACGGACCGTTCCAACGCCTAGTTAGATTGCCGAGCCCAAGTTGACCGTATGTCAGATCTGACATATGCTACATACCGTGGCTGTAGCCGACAAGCCGCTGGTATGGCTGCATGGGGAAATCAAGACCCCACCATTCAAGACGGCTGCCAGAATTGAAGCCGGCATGTTGCTTAGAAGACTGCAGCGCGGCGAGTCTTTGGGAATGCCCCATTCGCGGCCTTTGCCTGGAATTGGAAGGCGCTGCCACGAGTTGCGTATCAAGGATACCGCCGCCAACTGGAGAATTGTTTATCGCACGGACCGAGATGCAATCGTGATTTGAGCGGTGTTTGCCAAGAAGACGCGCACCACCCCAAGAGATGTGATCGCAACGTGCCAAAGGCGTTTTCGGGAGTATGACGATGCGTGCAAGTAAGAGAGCCAAGCTCACAGGTCGCGGCTGGAAGGTAGGCGACGCCAAGGAGTTTCTGGATCTGTCGGCGGAGGAGGCTGCTCTGATTGAGCTGCGCCTCAAGCTGGCCAAAGGTCTCAAGGCCCGTCGGAAACGCAAGCGGCTAACACAACACGATCTGGCTGCGGCCGTGCAATCCAGCCAGTCGCGAGTCGCCAAGATGGAATCCGGCGACCCTACCGTATCCATCGACCTGCTGATGCGGTCACTCATTGCGCTTGGCGCCTCTCGACGTGACCTCGCCCGTATCATAGCGCCGGGCTGACTCCAGGCAATCTAACGTCCGCGTTGAGCGGGCCGGGCGCAGCCCGGCCGGCGCGCCGCAGGCGCGAGAATTGTCCGCGCGCCTGCGGCGCGCTCGCTGAAACCCTTCACGGACCGCTCCAACGCATAGTTAGGCGGCACGCGACCTACTTGCCATCAACAGGCACGGCGTCCACGGGCGCCTCGAAGGCGATGAACAGCACACACGGGACATCACTGGCGCAGACACCACTGTGTGGGCGCTTGGCGGGACCATACGCGTAGGTGCCCGGCTTCATGATCGTAGGGCTCTGGCCCTCGTATTTGACGTGCAGTTCACCGGCCAGGAGCACCATACGCTCAGCGGATGTGTGCCAATGCAGGGTCAACTTCGACTGTCCAGGCACCCTGAAGAAGACGTCAGCATTTGGCTTCCCAGGATCCCCGTGCAGCACGGCAATCTGGCACCCTTCTGGCAGAAACGCCGGACAGGGCCCCCACTGGAGCTGATCATCGTCCATCGTGCGGGCGATCGCCGGCTCCGGTTCGGCCGACTGTGCGCCAGCCTGCGGGGCGTTCAGACTGAAAGTAACCACCAACATTGCCCACAACATCAATGGCACCGCGAGATGCTTCGTTTCGCTTGTGTACACGAAAAGTCCTCCTCTCAGCCGATGTTGCCTCTTACGCACGTGCCGCCTAACGTCCGCGTTGAGCGGGCCGGGCGCAGCCCGGCCGGCGCGCCGCAGGCGCGACAATCGCTCCGCGCGCCTGCGGCGCGCTCGCTCAAACCTTTCACGGACCGCTCCAACGCATAGTTAGATGGCGCATTCATTCGGAGTAGTTCGTCACCGTTATCTCGAGCCAGGGCAGTTCCTCCTCCGGGCTGGAGTTGAAGATAATCCGGAGTTCAACATCCTCGGCCGTGAAATGTGGGTCGTAAACCTCACCCGCCAGCGACTCAATATACGGGCGATATCCAAGAGGCGACACTTCCTTCCTCAGTCCCATGCAACCGAGCGCGCGGGAAATGTTAATGGCCATGAATTCGGTGGAGGTATTTTCCACGAGCCATTCGCAAAGGGCCGTTTCCGGCAAATGGTTATCGCGTCTACAGGCCCGTGCGGGTTCAGGAAACGACCAATCGGTCATCAGCCTCACGGTGTGTGGAAGCTTGTCGGTGACCGAGCGCGCGAAGCGCTCAAGCTCGACACACATTTCATCGGGCGTTTCTGAAGCCCCAACCAAACCTGCTTCACCACTTAGGGGAATAATGGAGCACAAGAGCAGGCCATGTCGTTTCATAGCGCCATCTAACGTCCCCGTTGAGCGGGCGGGGCGCAGCCCGGCCGGCGCGCCGCAGGCGCAAACTCTTTCCGCGCGCCTGCGGCGCGCTCGCAGAAACCTCTCACGGACCGCTCCAACGCGTAGTTAGGCGTCACTCCTGACGTTCCCATGGCTCGAGTTGGCCTCTCCTTTCGGAATAATGGATGGCATCGCGGGATTCGCATGGCGCGCAATTGTTGGTACCGTTCACGATCTCTTCTAGCGAGCTTACGCAACAAATGTCGCCACTCGTGAGCCACCTGGGAGGTAGTGGTCGACATTGTGCGGATCGGGCGTAGTGGGCCTATCTTATTGGCATCAAATGCGTAGCCCCGCTCTTTCGCTTCAGCATAGATAGCTGACAGGTAAGCATTAATGGCATAGCGAGGAAACCGATGTGCACGAAATCGGTCAAGCTGCGGGTGATGACGATAACCTCGAGTCTGACCGCGCAACACAGCCCGCGCCAAGAGCGCCTCGCGCCATAGCGCTACCAACCCTTGAGAATCGAGATAACGCGGGTGAACCGTCCACAGCCTCATGTGACGCCTAACGTCTGCGTTGAGCGGTCCGCGCGAGGCGCGGCCGGCGCGCCGCGGGCGCGATAATCGTCCGCGCGCCTGCGGCGCGCTCACTCGAGCCTCTCACGGACCGCTCCAACGCATAGTTAGACGTCGCACATGATCTCCTAGCTGTCGACATAGCCGCCGGAGCGCTGTTTATCCGCGGCATCAAGCATGGCCAAAAAAGACTCGCGAATGCGTCGGACTGTGTCGTCCACCGGAAAAGCATGGCTCTGATTGAGACCACGGGCGATGTGATGTGCGATGTCAGCGAGCATCGTGCCCCAAGCCTCTCGTTCGTCCACCTGCGAGTCCTCCGCGTCCTGCCACATTCCCAGGAACAACGACAAATGGACGGCGTCATGTGCCAGCCAGACGCGGATCATCTCCGTCGCATTGGGATCACCAGCGGTTTCTGGCGGAACTTGCAGCGGTCGAGACATTCTCCCTCCGACAACCGACGTCTAACGCCCGCGTTGAGCGGGCCGGGCGCAGCCCGGCCGGCGCGCCGCAGGCGCGATAATGGTCTGCGCGCCTGCGGCGCGCCACCCGCAAGCTTTCACGGACCGCTCCAACGCATAGTTAGGCGTCACGAGCTTCTCGAAGACAACGTTTGCCAGCAAGCTAGTTGGCAACTTTGGTCCAGCCAACAGCCAAACCGTTCTCCACTTCCATGCCGACGCCTTTGGCACCGACCTTGCCATCTACGATCCACGACACATTGTAGAAGTCCCCGGTCTTTTCGATGACGAGGTCGTATTCATCCGAGAACTCTCCATTCTCGAAGAAGTAGCGAACGTGGTAGCGCCCGGCAAAACCCTCAATGGGTCCTCCGGTTGCCTCCCCAGGGCCGCTGTAAGCATTTGCGTAGTTCCACCGCGCCTTCAGAGTGCCCGGCGCATCACTCTTCGTATAGAGAACGAAGCCGACATTCACGAGCTCAGGAGCCTCCGTGGCGATGGAAAGCGGCGCGAAGCACGAGGCTAGAAGGAACCCGGCCAGTAATGACCTAACCATGACGCTCCTTTAGGTGTGCAACGAATTTCATGTGACGCCTAACGTCCGCGTTGAGCGGGCCGCGCGAAACCGTTCCAGCGCGCCGCAGGCGTAAAATCTCTCTGTGCGCCTGCGGCGCGCTCGCTTAGACCTTTCACGGACCGCTCCAACGCATAGTTAGGCCGCGCTGACTTTGAGCGTCTTTACGTCGCTCAGATCGACGTGACGCTTGGCCTGCCACAAATCATAGCTGTGCTGCATGGCCAGCCAACTCTCGGCAGAACGGCCCAGACACTTCGAGAGTCGTAGTGCCATCTCGGGAGAAATACTGCTGACACCCGTCAAGATGCGATTAAGCGTGGAGGGGGATACCCGCAGCTTAGTCGCCAACTCACGGCCACTGATGTCGTTCGGCTCAAGATAAACGGAAGTAATGAACTCGCCGGGATGCGGGGGATTGTGCATGGCCATCAGTGATAGTCCTCGTAGTCCAACAAGTAGGCCTGTCCATCTCTGAACTCGAATGTGACGCGCCAATTGCCACTGACCCAAACCGACCAGCGCCCCCGCTCGGATCCCTTGAGCGGATGCAGCTTGAACCCAGGAACGTCCATATCGCCGATTGCCTGGGCGGTCTCCAAGGCAATAAGTAACATCCGCAATCGCTTCGCATGCTTCGGCTGAATGCCGCTGAGGCTGCCGGCCTCGTAGAAACGCCGCAGCCCCTTGTGGCGAATCGACTGTATCACCGGCTAAGTATAGCGTGTTGCGCATCGCGCAACAAGCGGCCTAACGTCCGCGTTGAGCGGGCCGGGCGCAGCCCGGCCGGCGCGCCGCAGGCGCGATAATGGTCCGCGCGCCTGCGGCGCGCTCGCACAAACCTTTCACGGACCGCTCCAACGCCTAGTTAGATTGCCGAGCCCAAGTTGACCGTATGTCAGATCTGACATATGCTACATACCGTGGCTGTAGCCGACAAGCCGCTGGTATGGCTGCATGGGGAAATCAAGACCCCACCATTCAAGACGGCTGCCAGAATTGAAGCCGGCATGTTGCTTAGAAGACTGCAGCGCGGCGAGTCTTTGGGAATGCCCCATTCGCGGCCTTTGCCTGGAATTGGAAGGCGCTGCCACGAGTTGCGTATCAAGGATACCGCCGCCAACTGGAGAATTGTTTATCGCACGGACCGAGATGCAATCGTGATTTGAGCGGTGTTTGCCAAGAAGACGCGCACCACCCCAAGAGATGTGATCGCAACGTGCCAAAGGCGTTTTCGGGAGTATGACGATGCGTGCAAGTAAGAGAGCCAAGCTCACAGGTCGCGGCTGGAAGGTAGGCGACGCCAAGGAGTTTCTGGATCTGTCGGCGGAGGAGGCTGCTCTGATTGAGCTGCGCCTCAAGCTGGCCAAAGGTCTCAAGGCCCGTCGGAAACGCAAGCGGCTAACACAACACGATCTGGCTGCGGCCGTGCAATCCAGCCAGTCGCGAGTCGCCAAGATGGAATCCGGCGACCCTACCGTATCCATCGACCTGCTGATGCGGTCACTCATTGCGCTTGGCGCCTCTCGACGTGACCTCGCCCGTATCATAGCGCCGGGCTGACTCCAGGCAATCTAACGTCCGCGTTGAGCGGGCCGGGCGCAGCCCGGCCGGCGCGCCGCAGGCGCGATAATGGTCCGCGCGCCTGCGGCGCGCTCGCTCAAACCTTTCACGGACCGCTCCAAAGCATAGTTAGGCCTCACTCGTCGACACTCTTGAGCACGATTCGCGCCGGCATTCTGGCTTTCCGAAGAAGTACTTGAACATGAGCTCGTAGTTTGGACTCTCCGCAGCGAAATAGCTGCCCCAACCGCCTGACGCCTTCACGCCTACGCGCTTCCCGCTGGTCCCGCCGGTTAAGCGGGACGTCTTTGTCTCACCGCGGCGGTACCAGAATGACTTGTTGTCTCCAAGTGCGTACGATTCCGTCCACCTCGCGAGTGATCCATCCTCAGCCACTATGACTTCGCCTGCGTGCTCCGGAGATCGAGGCGGACCTGTCCTTGTGATTGGAGCGCGCATCACGATGTGGCGTCGAATCCACCACTTCTATTCGCCTCAGCATTCGGATAGTCCTTCTACCGGTATGAATTAATGGCATTGCAAGTGAACATCGATGTGCCCGAAATCGGTCAAGCTGCGGGTGATCACGATAACCTTCGAGTCTGACCGCGCAACACAGCTCGCGCCAAGATGCGCCTCGCCGCCATAGCGCTACCAACCCTTGTAGCAATCGACAGATAACCGCGGCCGTGATACCGCGTCGCAGCATGCGCTTCATGTGACGCCTAACTACATTTAGAGGGACTAAATGGGGCGAGGAACTCGTGCATTTGTGACCGTATAACACCGTTATTCGTGTACCGAAAGGTGGTTCAATGACCTTGCTGGCAGGAAGCCGGTATGCCGAGTCCGGGGGAAAAGACATGGAAGTCAAGCCACTACGCTTGCTCGAAGTTGTTCGGCTGCGCATTCGGGCGCGCCACTACAGCCTTCGGACTGAGAAGGCTTATGTCTTCTGGATTCGCAGGTTTGTGCGCTTTCATAACAATCGTCATCCGAGGGACCTGGGCGCCCCGGAAGTCGAGTCTTTTCTGACTCATCTGGCGGTTGACGCGAGAGTCTCGGCCAGCACGCAAAATCAGGCGCTCGCGGCACTCCTGTTTCTGTATCGCGACGTGCTGGAGGCGAATCTGCCCTGGCTCGGGTCCGTTGTGCGGGCCAAGCCGTCGCAACACATGCCGGTCGTGCTGACTCGCGCTGAGGTCGATCGCGTCCTCGCGCATCTTTCAGGGACGTCTTGGATCGTGACCAGCTTGCTGTATGGATCCGGCATGCGTCTTCAGGAATGCTTGCAGCTGCGCATCAAGGATGTGGATCTGACTCGCGGAGAAATTCTGGTGCGAGACGGTAAGGGAGCCAAGGATCGCGTCACCGTGCTGCCGTCGGCGCTGACGCAGCCCCTCGCGGACCATCTCGCGCGCGTCAAGAGGCAGTTCGAGTCAGATCGCGCCGCTGGGCGGCCCGGCGTATCAATGCCCCATGCGTTGGCTCGCAAGTATCCGCTTGCATCGACCTCATGGGGCTGGCAGTACGTGTTTCCGGCAAGACACCTGTGCCGAGACTCGTACACCAAGGAGTACGTTCGCCATCATCTGTATCCGCAGACCGTACAGCGCGCGGTCGCAGCGGCAGCCCATGCGGCCGCCCTTGAAAAGCCGGTAGGCTGCCACACCTTCCGCCACTGCTTCGCCACGCACCTGCTCGAGGACGGCTACGACATCCGCACCGTCCAGGAACTCCTCGGCCATGCGGATGTGAAGACGACGATGATCTACACGCATGTTCTCAACAAGGGCGGGCGCGGGGTGCGGAGCCCACTCGATGCGGGACGAGGTTCACACGAGTAGCGAAGTGATCGCGTCCGCAAGCCGCTCCGGCGCGGCAGGATCTATGCGCAAGTACAGCGAGGGCTCGACGAGCTCGAGCTCCATCACGCGGAACGCGTCGCCGCTTCTGACGAAGTCCGCGCGCGCATAGAGGAGCTTCTGGCCCAAGGCCGCAATGGCGGCATCGCCGGCGGCGAGGAGGGCGGGCTCGGGCAGGATCGGCACGATCTCGCTGCCGTGCTCCTCCTGCACGCGGAAGTCTCCGCATTTCGGCGTCTTGAGAATGCTGTGGCTGTGCGTGCCGTTGAGGTAGACCATCGAGAACTCGCCTTCCTCGACGATGCCGCGCTCGAACGGCTGCATCATCAGCGCCCGGCCGGCGAAGTAGGCCTCGATCTCGGGCGCGAGATCGCGGGCGCGCCCGGCGTCGAGCCGCCAGGCGCCCTGCGCGTTGGAGCCCAGCACGGGCTTGATGACGGCTTCGCTGCTGCGCAGCTCCTCGAAGAGCGGCACCAGCTCGCCGTGGCGCAGGCCTTCGCGCCAGAACGTGGGAACCGTCTCGATGCCCCGCCCGGCGAGGTCACGCAGATACGTCTTCTGCATGTTCCAGCGCACGATCTCGCTGCCGTTCTCGAGCCGCACCCCGAGATGCTCGATCGACTCGAGCACGCGCAGGAAGGCTTCGGCGTTGTGCTGGTAGTCCCAGGTTGAGCGGATGACGACGAGCGCGTACTGGCTCCAGTCGACGCCCGTGCGGTCCCAGGGAATGGTCTCGACCGTGACCCCGCGGCGCGCAAGCGGGAGCACCGCGAGTTCGTCGTCGATGATGAACCCGGCGGGATCGTGCAGGGTAAGGAAAGCGACCCGGCGCACGTCAGGACTTGGGATAGATGACGAGCTGCGTGCAGCGAAACAGTGCGATGGTCTTGCCGGTTTCGCGGTGCGTCACGACCGCATCCCAGAGTTGCGTGGTGCGACCGAGGTGGGCGGCGCTCGCGACGCAGTCGATCGTCCCCTCGCGGGCCGTGCCGAGGAAGTTGGACTTGAGCTCGATGGTCGTGAATCCGTTCGCGCCCTCCGGCAGGTTCGCGATGCAGCCGTAGCCGGACACGGTGTCGGCCAGCGTCACCACGGTGCCGGCGTGGAGGTAGCCGTTCGGTGCGATGTGGTGGCGCTGGACGGTGAGCTCCGCGCGCAGTTCCTTCCCGTCGAGCCCGGTGATGACGATGCCCATGTAGCCGGGCAGGAAACCGGTGCCGCGGCGCTTGAGCTGGTCGAGCGTGATCAAGCGGCGGCGCCGGCGCGCAGCACGGCGGCCGGGCGAAGCAGGCCGAACTGCGCGGCGAGCTCGGCGGGATGCTCGGCGTTCCAGATGACGATGTCGGCGATCTTGCCGGGCTCGATGCTGCCGAGCACCTTGCGCAGGCCCAATGCGCGCGCGGCGTTGCGTGTCACGCCGAGCAGCGCCTCCTCGGTCGTGAGGCCGAACTGCGTGCAGGCGAGCGTCATGTTGAGCTGGAGCGAGGCGAGCGGAGAACTGCCGGGGTTCAGGTCGCTCGCGATGGCGATCGGCACGCGGTTCACGCGCAGCAGCTCGATGGGCGGGAGCTTCGTCTCGCGCAGGTAGGTGTACGCACCCGGGCAGCAGCACGGCGACGGTGCGGGACGCGGCCATGGCCAGCACGCCGTCCTTGTCGAGGTGCTCGAGGTGATCGGCGGAGAGCGCCTTGTATTTCGCGGCGAGCGCGGCGCCCTGCTGGTTGGAGAACTGCTCGGCGTGCAGCTTGACGCCGAGGCCGAGCTCCTTGGCCTTGACGAACACGCGCTCGACCTGGGCCGCGGTGAAGCCGACGGTGTCGCAGTAGGCGTCGACGGCGTCGGCGAGCCCCTCGGCGACGGCCGCCGGCAGGATCTCGTCGCACACATATTGAATGTAGTCGTCCGGGCGGCCGTTGTACTCCGGCGGCAGGGCGTGGGCGGCGAGCAGCGTCGTGCGCACGTTGATGGAAAGCCGCTTGCCGAGCGTGCGGGCCACTCGCAGGATCTTGAGCTCGTTGTCCTTGTCGAGCCCGTAGCCGGACTTGACCTCCATCGTCGTCACGCCCTCGGCGACGTACTTGCCGGCGCGCGCGAGCGCCCCCGTCAGCAGGTCGGCCTCGCTTGCGGCGCGTGTCGCGGTGACGGTGTTGGCGATGCCGCCGCCGGCCCTCGCGATGTCCTCGTAGCTCGCGCCCTGCAGGCGCTGCTCGAACTCCTTGTAGCGGGATCCGGCCCACACGAGGTGCGTGTGGCAGTCGATGAGGCCTGGCGTCACCAGCGCGTAGTTCACCTCGTTGACGGCGCAGGTTTTCGGCAGCGTCGCGGGCACGTCGCGCTTGGATCCGACCCAGGCGATGCGGTTGCCGGCGAGCGCCACCGCGCCCTTCGGGATGAGGCCGTAGGGCCGGCCCTCGGCGCAGGTCGCAAGCGTCGCGTTGCGGATGAGCCGGGTCCAGGTCGACGTGTCGAGGATTGCCACGGACCGAGAGCTTACCGGAAGCAGGCAGCACCGCGTTATGCTGCGTGTGTGCCAGATGCCTCGATCACGCGCGAATTCGTCGCGGCCTTGCCGAAGACGGACCTGCACGTCCACCTTGACGGATCGCTGCGCATCCCGACGCTGATCGAGCTCGCGCGGGAGCAACACGTGGAGCTGCCGAGCTACACCGAAGCCGGCCTGCGCGAGACCGTATATAAGGAGCGCTACACCAGCCTCGGCGACTACCTGAAGGGCTTCCGCTACACCGTCGGCGTGATGCAGACGCCCGAGGCGCTCGAGCGCATCGCCGCGGAGCTCGCGGAGGACAACCAGGCCGAGGGCGTCCGCTACCTCGAGGTGCGATTCGCGCCGCAGCTTCACGTCCGCCCCGGCCTCGACGCGATCCAGGTGCTGGCGGCGGTGGATCGCGGCCTGCGCCGCGCGCGCGACGCCTTCAACCGCCGGCCGGAGATTGCCGCCGGCCGTGAGCCGCATTTCGAGTACGGCATCATCTGCTGCGCGCTCAGGATGTTCGGCGCCGGCTTCAGCCAGCACTACGACACGCTGCTCGCGGCGCATCCATTCACGCGCCCGAAGGACATCTTCGCCATCGCCTCGCTCGACGTGGTGCGCGCGGCCGTGGTCGCGCGCGACAGCCTCGGCCTGCAGGTCGTCGGTTTCGACCTCGCCGGCGAGGAGCAGGGCTATCCGGCGAGCGCCCACAAGGAGGCCTTCGAGTACGCGCACAAGCACTTCCTGAAGCGCACCGTGCATGCGGGCGAGGCCTACGGCCCGGAGTCGATCTTCCAGGCGATCACCGACCTGCACGCCGACCGGATCGGGCACGGCACCTACCTGCTCGAGGCCATGGAGATCCGCGACCCGGAGATCGAGGACCGCGACCGCTACGTGGAGAAGCTCGGCAACTACATCGCCGACCGGCGCATCACGCTCGAGATCTGCCTGACGAGCAACCTGCAGACCAATCCCGCGATGAAGGCGTTGAACGACCACACCTTCAAGAAGCTGCGCGCCGCGCGCATCTCGACGACGCTCTGCACCGACAACCGGCTCATGAGCAACACGACCGTCACCAACGAGCTGATGCTCGCAGTGCAGCATCTCGGCCTCGACCGACACGACCTCAAGTCGATCGTGATCTACGGCTTCAAGCGCAGCTTCTGGCCGGGCGACTACCTGAGCAAGCGCCAGTACGTGCGCCAGGTGATCGACCACTACGACGCCGTCGAGAGGCAGTTCGCCGCATGAGCGAGGGCTGGCCTTCGGCGCTGAAGCGCTGGCAGTGTGCAGGCCTCGTGGACGCCGCGACCGCGGAGCGCATCCGCGCCTTTGAGGCGTCCCAGGACGGCGTCGAACGCCAGGGCCGGCTGACGCTGATCGCGTTCTCGCTCGGCGCCGTGCTCCTGGCCGCGGGCATCTTGCTCTTCGTCGCGGCGCACTGGGACCGGATGTCGCCGGGCGGCCGCTTCGCGCTTGTGCTGGGCCTGATCGCGGCCCTGCACGCGGGCGGCGCCGTCGCCTCGCGCTCGAGTGCCGGGCTGTCGGCGACGATGCACGCCGTCGGCACGGCGGCGTTCGGCGCCGGCATCTACCTCGCCGGCCAGGTATTCCACATGGCGGAGCACTGGCCGGCGGCGCTCATGCTGTGGTCACTGGGTGCGGCGGTCGGCGTCGTGCTGCTGCGGCAGTGGCCGCAGGTTTTGTGGCTCGCGGTACTGGTGCCGGCCTGGCTGTGGGGCGAGTGGACCGCTGCGCTGCCGCCGCACGCGGTGTGGCGTGGATTGACGCCGGTCGCGGTTGGCATGTTCATGCTGGCCTGCGCCTACCTCATGGCGAGGCCCGCGGCGTCGACCGAGCGCTGGCGGCGCGCGCTCGCCTGGCTCGGCGCGATCGGGCTGATCCCGGCCGCCGTGGCGCTCGCGATGTCGAGCGATGTCGACTGGACGATGTTTGGCGCGCAGTACCCGGCAGTGACCGGCGCGCCGCGGATCGTCGGCTGGTCGGTTGCGATCGCGCTGCCGCTCGGTCTCGCGTGGTTCCTGCGCGGGCGCGACGCCGCCTGGCTGCTCGCGGCGCTCGCCTGGGCGCTCGTCCTGATGCAGGCGTCACCTCGCGCGGATGCCGGCGAGCTCGCGATGTTCGCGCTTCTCGCGCTCGGCGCGGTGGGCATCGTGCTCTGGGGCTTACGCGACCAGCAGCGGCTGGCGATCAATGTCGGCGTGCTCGGCTTCGCGTGCGCCGTGCTCGGCTTCTACTTCTCGAGCCTGTACGACAAGCTCGGCCGCGCGCTCGGGCTGATCGGCATCGGCGTGCTCTTCATCGGCGGCGGCTGGCTGCTCGAGCGCGCGCGCCGGCGGCTGATCGCGCGGCTGCAGGCGGGCCGGCCATGACGCCGCTCGCGAAAGGGCTCGCGGTCGGCGCGGCACAGGTCCTGCTCGTCGCGAGCGTAGGCGCGAAGTTCCTGTACGACCGCGCGAACTATCCGCGCCTGTGGGTTGAGACCGCGCCCTTCGATCCGGACATGCCGATCCGCGGCCGCTACGTGAACATCGCGCTGCGTGTCGACGCAGATCGCGCTGCCCCTGCCGACGGCGACCGCGCGCCGAACCTGTTCCTCGCGCGGCTCGAGGCGCGGGGCGACGCGCTGGTCGCAGTACAGGACGACGACAACGGCCGTCACTGGGTGAGGAGCGGGCGCTGCGGCGAGCGCGATTGCTGGCAGCTCGCCGCGCCGCTCGCGTACTTCATATCCGAGCACGGTGACGATCCGTCGCGCCAGCCGCAAGGGGTGGCGCTCTGGGCGGAGGTCACGCTGCCGCCTTCAGGTGCGCCGCGGCCGGTCCGGCTCGGCGTGAAGAAGGGCGATGCGATCGAGCCGATCGCGCCCTAGATCTCCACTTCGGTCGCAAGCACCACGACGCGTCTCGTCGGCATGCGGAAGAACTCCGCCGCCTGCGCGCTCCGGCGCTGCATCCAGGCAAAGAGCCGCATCTTCTGGCCGGAGATGCCATGCCGCGTGCGGGCGCGCACCAGGTGCCAGCCGAGAAAGAACGTGCAGTCCGGGTCTATTCGCAGTCCCCGCCGGGCGGCGCCCGCGAGCGCGACGGCAACGTCCGGCGTCTCCATGAAGCCGAAGCGCGCGTGCACGATGTGGATGCCGGGAAATATCTCCTCGGGGTAGCTGCGCGAGACGACGTCCTGGCGCGGCGTGCGCTGGATCTCCAGGTTCAGGATGACGATGTTCTCGTGGCAGACGCGATTGTGCTCGAGGTTTCGCAGCATCGCGGTCGGCACGAAGCCTTGCTGGCTCACCAGGAAAACGGCGGTGCCGGGCACGCGCACGACGCCGTGCAGCAGCTTCGGAAGCTCCGCGATCGGGACCGCGCGGCGCCGCAGCTCGGCGCGCAGCAGGGCGCGCCCGTCGTGCCAGGTGACGAACACCGCGAACATCGCCGCCGCCAGCACGAGCGGAATCCAGCCACCGGTCGGAATCTTGGTCGCATTGCCGAACACGAATGCAAGGTCGACGACGCCGAACAGTCCGAACACGGCGACCACGCGCCAGACCGACCACTTCCACGCCGCCCGCGCGGCGATGGCGCCGAGCAGCGTCGTGATCACCATGGTCCCGTTCACGGCCGCGCCATACGCGCCCGACAGGGCGCTCGAGCCCTGGAAGATCACGACGAAGGCGCAGGTCGCGAAGAACATGAAGGCGTTCGTCGAGGGGACGTAGATCTGCCCGTGCGCGTCTTCGGACGTCTGCAGGATCTTTACCCGCGGCAGCAGGTCGAGCTGCACGGCCTGGCGCGTCACCGAGAAGGCGCCGGAGATCGTCGCCTGCGAGGCGATGATCGCGGCCGCGGTTGCGATCGCGACCAGGTAAGGGAGCGCAGCCGGCGAGGCCATCTCGAAGAACGGGTTGACGGTGGAAGAGGGCGACTTCAGGAGCAGTGCGCCCTGCCCGAAGTAGTTGAGCAGGAGTCCCGGCCACACGACCAGGAACCAGGCGATGCGCACGGGTTTCCGGCCGAAGTGGCCCATGTCGATGTAGAGCGCCTCGCCGCCCGTGAGCACCAGGAACACGGCGCCGAGGATCACGAGGGCGAGCCCCGGGTGGCCGAGCAGCACGGCGAACGCGTACCGGGGATTGAGTGCCATCAGGATCTCGGGCGTCGCGATGATCTCGCGCAGGCCCAGGAGCCCGATCGTGACGAACCAGATCACCATGATCGGGCCGAACAGGCGCCCGATGCGCTCCGTGCCGCGGCGCTGCATCGCGAACAGGGCGACGAGGATGACGAGCGTCCCGGGCACGACGAGCTGCTGCATGCCCGGATCGATGATCGCGAGGCCTTCCATGGCGCCCATCACCGAGATCGCCGGCGTGATCAGCGCGTCGCAGTAGAAAAATGCCGTGCCGAGCACCGCGAGCATCACCAGCCGCTTCGCCGCCTTGCTGTTGCCGGCGAGCTTGTCCTCGACCAGCGCGACCAGCGACAGCACGCCGCCTTCGCCCTCGTTGTCCATCCGCAGGATGACGACGACGTACTTCAGCGTGATGACGACCAGCAGGCTCCAGAAGATCAGCGACAGCACGCCGAGCATGGCGTTTGCGTCGGTCGCGCCGCCGGCGACCGCAGTCGCTTCGCGCAGCGCATAGAGGGGGCTCGTGCCGATGTCGCCGTACACGACACCGAGCGCGCCCAGCGTGGCCGCGGACAGGGAGCGAGGTTGGTTCATGGGGAGCCGTCCGGCGGCGCACATCATGCCCGATCCGCGTTATTCTCGCGAATCATGAATGCCGAACCCGCTCCGAGCGCTGCCGGTCCGCGCGTCGTGCGCGCGCCGCGCGGCAAGACGCTGAACTGCGGTAGCTGGCTCACCGAGGCCCCGTTCCGGATGATCCAGAACAACCTCGATCCCGAGGTGGCGGAGCATCCGGACAAGCTCGTCGTGTACGGCGGCATCGGCAAGGCCGCGCGCAACTGGGAGGCGTTCGACACCATACTTTCCGTGCTGAAGCGCCTGAAGGACGACGAGTCGCTGCTCGTGCAGTCGGGCAAGCCCGTCGGCGTGTTCCGCACGCACGTCGACGCGCCGCGCGTGCTCATCGCGAACTCGAACCTCGTGCCGCACTGGGCGACCTGGGCGCACTTCCACGAGCTCGACCGCAAAGGCCTGATGATGTACGGCCAGATGACGGCGGGCTCATGGATCTACATCGGCTCGCAGGGCATCGTGCAGGGCACCTATGAGACATTCGGCGCCTGCGCGCGCACACATTTTGATGGGGCGGTGCGTGGCCGCTGGATCCTGACGGGCGGCCTCGGCGGCATGGGCGGCGCGCAGCCGCTCGCGGCGACGATGGCGGGCTTCTCGATGCTCGCGGTGGAGTGCGACGAGTCGCGCATCGATTTCCGGCTGCGCACCGGCTATGTCGACCGCAAGGCGACGACGCTCGACGACGCGCTCGCCCTGATCGACGAGGCGCGCCGCGCGAAGGAGGCGCTCTCCGTGGGCCTGCTCGGCAACGCAGCGGACGTTTTCCCGGAGCTTGCGCGTCGCAAGGTCGTGCCGGATGCCGTCACCGACCAGACTTCCGCGCACGATCCGCGAAACGGCTATCTCCCGCGCGGCTGGACGATGGCCGAGGCCGCAAAGGCGCGCCAGGAAGATCCTGCGCGCATCGAGCGCGAGGCACGCGCGTCGATGAGAGTTCACGTGCAGGCCATGCTCGACCTCAAGGCCCAGGGCGCGGTCGTCTTCGACTACGGCAACAACATCCGCCAGGTCGCGCTCGAGGAGGGCCTGAAGAACGCCTTCGACTTCCCGGGCTTCGTGCCGGCTTACATCCGCCCGCTCTTCTGCGAAGGCATCGGGCCGTTCCGCTGGGTCGCGCTCTCCGGCGACCCGGAAGACATCTATAAGACCGATGCCAAGGTGCGCGAACTGATGCCGGACGATGCGCACCTGCATCGCTGGCTCGACATGGCGCGGGAGCGCATCAAGTTCCAGGGGCTGCCGGCGCGCATCTGCTGGGTGGGCCTCAGGGACCGCGCCCGGCTCGGTCTCGCATTCAACGAAATGGTCGCGAAGGGCGAGCTCTCCGCGCCCATCGTGATCGGCCGCGATCACCTCGACTCCGGCTCGGTCGCGAGCCCGAACCGCGAGACCGAGGGGATGCGGGACGGTTCGGACGCCGTGTCGGACTGGGCATTCCTGAACGCGCTCCTCAACACCGCGGGGGGCGCGACCTGGGTGTCGATCCACCACGGCGGCGGCGTGGGCATGGGGTTTTCGCAGCACGCGGGCGTCGTGATCGTCTGCGATGGCACCGACGCCGCGGCGGCGCGCATCGCGCGCGTGCTGCGCAACGACCCCGGCACCGGCGTCATGCGCCATGCGGACGCCGGCTATGAACGCGCGATCGACTGCGCGGGCGAGCAGGGCCTCGACCTGCCGTCGGTGCGCTGATGGCGGCGCTCGTGCTGAAACCCGGCGCGATTTCGCTCGCGGACATGCGTCGGATCGCGCGCGGTGGCGACGCCGTCGCGCTCGCGGAAGGCTGGCGCGGTCCCGTCGAGGCGTCGCTTGCTGCCGTGAAGAAGCGCCTCGCCGGCGGCGAGTCGCTCTACGGCATCAACACCGGCTTCGGCAAGCTCGCCAAGACCCGCATCTCGGACGGCGAGCTCGCGACGCTGCAGCTCTATCTCATGCGTTCGCACGCCGCCGGTGTCGGCGAGCCGCTCGCGGATTCGACGGTGCGCCTGATCATGGTGCTGAAGGCCGCGAGCCTCGCGCGCGGCTTTTCGGGCGTGCGCGCGGACGTCGTCGAGCGCCTGCTCGCCCTCGTGAACGCGGGCGTCCATCCGGTCGTTCCGTCCCAGGGCTCGGTCGGCGCCTCGGGCGACCTCGCGCCGCTCGCGCACCTGTCGCTCGCGCTGATCGGCGAGGGCATCGTGCGCGTCAAGGGGACGGAACAGGAGTGCGCGGCGGCGCTGAAGGCCGCCGGCATCGAGCCGCTCGAGCTCGGGCCCAAGGAAGGGCTCGCGCTGCTGAATGGCACGCAGGTTTCTACCGCGCTCGCGCTCGAGGCGCTGTTCGCGGCGGAGGATTTGCTCGCGGGCTCGATCGTCGCCGGCGCGATGTCGGTGGACGCGGCGCTCGGCAGCCGCGTGCCGTTCGATGCGCGCATCCACGGCGCGCGGGGACAACCGGCGCAGATCGCCGTCGCCGCCGCGTTTCGCGAGGTGCTCGGGGAGAGCGACATTGGCCGCTCGCACGAGAACTGCGACCGCGTGCAGGACCCGTACTCGCTGCGCTGCCAGCCGCAGGTTGCCGGCGCCTGCCTGCAGCAGATCCACGACGTGGCGCGCACACTGCTGCTAGAGGCAAACGGCGTCTCCGACAACCCGCTCGTGTTCGGCAAGGAGGGAGACGTGCTCTCCGGTGGAAATTTCCATGCCGAGCCCGTCGCCTTCGCCGCCGACAACCTGGCGCTCGCCATCGCCGAGATCGGCGCGCTCTCCGAGCGGCGGATCGCGATGCTGATCGACGACAGCCTGAGCCAGCTGCCTGCGTTCCTCGTGAGGCAGGGCGGGCTCAACTCCGGATTCATGATCGCGCAGGTGACGGCCGCGGCGCTAGCCTCGGAGAACAAGTCGATTGCGCACCCGGCCTCGGTCGACAGCCTGCCGACGTCCGCCAACCAGGAGGATCACGTCAGCATGGCGACTTTCGCGGCCCGCAGGCTCGGTCCGATGGCGGAGAACACGCGCGGCGTGATCGCGATCGAGCTGCTCGCGGCCGCGCAGGGCATCGACTTCCGCCGTCCGCTCGCCTCGAGCCCCGCGCTCGAAGCCGCGCACGCGCTGCTGCGCAAGCGAGTCGCCTTCTACGACCACGACCGCCACTTCGCGCCCGACATCGCCGCCGCGAAATCCGTCATCGCCAGCGACGAATTCCTCGCCCTCGTCCCGTCAGGCCTCACGCCCAGCCGCTAGCAGACTGCCCAGCGTGCGGGATCCGGCGGCGGCGCGCCCGACCTATTGCGGTGGATGAGCGGCCAGCCACCTCATCGAACGTTCGACACGCGCACGGCCGCTCGGATGGTCGAAGAAGACCACTTCCTCGAGTGAACCGGGCTCGAGCTTGCGGTACGTCGAGAGCCGCATCGCGACGGATGCAAACCCGTACGGCTCCTTCGCGACGTCCAGCCCGAAGGCGTCCGCCTGGTGCTCCGCCATGCGGATCATCGTGTTGGTGACCGGCGAGATCAGGTACATCACGGCCGAGAAGATCGCGAATGCGAGCGGCAGCCCCGCTGGGTCGGCGAGGTCGCGGATGCCGAAGCGGTCGCCGTAGCGCCGCTGCAAGCGGCCGAACAGCCGGTTGATGACGAAATAGGCGATGGCGAGCGCAAGCGTAAAGCCGACGCCGAGCTTGATGCCGTGGTGCAGGCGGTAATGACCCATCTCGTGGCCCATGACTGCGCGGATCTCGGGCAGCGAAGTCCCGTTCAGGAGGTTGTCATTGAGCGCGATGCGCGCGGTGCCGCCGAGACCGGAAACATTCGCGCTGATGCGCTTGGTCTGCTTCGAGGCGTTGAACCAGAACACGTCGTCGACCGGCACCCGGGCCTCCCCGGCGAGTGCGAGGATGGATTCGCGCACCTCGCCGGCTGGCAGAGGCTGGTAGTCGTTGAAGAGCGGCTCGACGAGCACGGGTTGCACCGTGAACACGAACAGGATCATCACGGCGGTGAAGCCCGTCGCCCACCACACCCAGCGCTCACGCACCCGGCGCACGAGCATGTAGAGCCCGGCGATCACGAGGCCGAGGAAGGCCGTGCTGATCGCGGTGCTGAGCACCCACTCGCCGAGGAATCCTCCGGCTGTGTGGTTCGACATCCCGTACTGGTGTTCCCTGAAATAATCCGTGTAGAGCACCCAGGGAAGCGTCAGCAGTGACAGCGCGACGATGAATGCCGCGGCGACGGCGAGCGCCTGTACGAACGGCCTGACGCCGCGCGCCGCCGCAACGTCGCGGATGCGCGCCGCGAACCGCAGGCGCAGCAGCAATGCGCAGGCCGCGATCGCGATTAGCGAGGACCAGAACTCGATCCAGTAACCCCCCTCGAAATAATCGTCCGATTGCTCGCGGTCGGCGGCGGGGACCGTCGCGATGTAGGCGTCGGTTGCGCGGCCGACGTCGAAGGTTGGTCCCCAGGCAGATTCCGGCGGAATGCTGAGTGTCGCCGTCGCATCGCTCATGGTTCGCTCCCCGATCCGGCAGGCTATAGTGCCCGCTTTGCGGTGCAACAGGCGAGTCGATGGCGGCCCTCCCCAAAACGGGATTGATCGGCTGGCGCGGCATGGTGGGTTCCGTGCTCGTCGATCGCATGCGCGCGGAAGGCGATTTCGCGCTCATCGATCCCGCGTTCTTCTCGGCCTCGCAGGCGGGCGCCGCGGCGCCCGACATCGGCCGAGGCAGCGGCACGGTCGCCGATGCGAACGACGTCGACGCGCTCGCGCGTTGCGACATCCTCATCTCCTGCCAGGGCGGCGACTACACGCTAGCGATGCATCCGCGGCTGCGCGCGCTCGGCTGGCGCGGCCACTGGATCGACGCCGCCTCGACGGCTTCGGCTGGAGGAAGAGGCAGTCATCATCCTCGATCCCGTGAACCGCCCCGTGATCGACGCGGCGCTCGCGGCGGGCCGACGCGACTGGATCGGCGGCAACTGCACCGTGAGCCTCATGCTGATGGCCTTCGGTGGCCTGTTTCGCGCAGGGCTCGTCGAATGGATGACCACCATGACCTACCAGGCCGCCTCGGGCGCGGGCGCGCGCGAGATGCGCGAGCTCCTTGCGCAGATGGGCCACCTGCACCGGTCGGCGGGCGCTCTCCTCGACGATCCTGCGAGCGCGATCCTCGACATCGACCGCCGCGCGGGCGCGGCGCTCGCGAACGGCATGCCGGCGGAGCGGCTCGGTTTTCCGCTGGCGGGGAGCCTACTGCCGTGGATCGACCGCGACCTCGGCAACGGCTACAGCCGCGAGGAATTCAAGGCGGGCGCGGAGGGCAACAAGATCCTGGGACTTTCGTCCGCGCCGGTGCCGATCGACGGCCTCTGCGTTCGCGTCGGCGCGATGCGCTGCCACAGCCAGGCGGTGACGATCAAGCTCAAGCGCGCCATGCCGATTGAGGACGTCGAGCGCGCGGTCGCGTCGGCGCACGAGTGGGTGCGCATCGTGCCGAACGAGCGCGAGGCCTCGCTCTCGCGCCTCACGCCCGCGGCGGTCACCGGCACGCTCGATATCGCGGTCGGGCGCATCCGTCACCTCGCAATGGGAGAGGACCACGTCACCGCCTTCACGGTCGGCGACCAGCTCCTGTGGGGCGCGGCCGAGCCGCTGCGGCGCATGCTGCGCCTGCTCATCCGGTCCTGACCGCACCGCATGGCGTTTCTCGAGAGCACGGGCGCGCGACTCAGCCGGCTGCTGGAGTACCCGGGATTCGTGCGCTTCCTGTCCGCGCGGCTGCTCGCCTCGATCGCGGTGCAGATGCAGACGGTCGCCGTCGGCTGGCAGATTTACGCGATCACGCGCGATCCGCTCGACCTCGGGTTCATCGGCCTGTCGCAGTTCCTGCCGTTCGTGCTGCTGGTGCTGCCCGCGGGCCACGTCGCGGACCGGCACAACCGCGCGCTGATCCTCTCGCTGTGCATCGCGCTCGAGTTCTTCTGCGCGCTCGCGCTGCTCGCGTTCACGCTCTCCGGCCTCGCGGTGGTGTGGCCGGTGTTTGCGGTGATGGTCGTCTTCGGAGTCGCGCGCGCGTTCTCGATGCCGGCGGGGCAGGCGATCATGCCGAACCTCGTGCCCAACTCGCTGTTCTCGCGCGCGGTCGCCGTGAACTCGAGCACCTGGCAGGTCTCGACGATCGCCGGTCCCGCCATCGGCGGCCTCGTCTATCTCGCAGGGCCCGACGTCGTCTATGCCACGGTTGCGGGCCTGCTGGCCGCCGCGTTCCTGCTCATCGTCGGCGTGAAGACGGAAAAGCCCGCGCGACCGGAGGCGCCCGATACCTGGCACACGCTGCTCGAGGGCCTGCGCTTCGTCTGGCACAAGAAGGTGATCCTCGGCGCCGTCTCGCTCGACCTCTTCGCGGTGCTGTTCGGCGGCGCGGTCGCGTTATTGCCGGCGTACGCGAGCGACATCCTGCACGTCGGTCCCGACGGCTTCGGCTGGCTGCGTGCCGCGCCTGGCATCGGTGCCGCCATCGTCGCGATGTCGATCGCCTGGCGCCCGATGACGCGCCACGTCGGCGCGAAGATGTTCGCGGGCGTCGCGGCCTTCGGCGTCGCGACCGTCGTGTTCGGGCTCTCGCATGATTTTTTCCTCTCGCTCGCGGCGCTCGTCGTCATCGGCGCCTCGGACATGGTCAGCGTTTACATCCGCCACATGCTGGTGCAGCTCGAGACGCCGGACGGGATCCGCGGACGCGTCAGCGCGGTGAACGCCGTGTTCATCGGCGCCTCGAACGAGCTCGGCGAGTTCGAGTCGGGCGTGACCGCCGCGTGGTGGGGCCTGAAGCCCGCCGTCGTCGTCGGAGGAATCGCGAGCGTCGCGATCGCGGGACTCTGGGTGCGATGGTTCCCGGCCCTCAGGCGCATCGACGAGTTCCCGGAGCCCGAAACCAGGACCCCTTGACCGGAAAAGAGTGTAGCTGTATATCCATACAGTATGCAGCCCGGGGGACAGAAAGGACGTGGCGCCGCCTCGAACCGGACCGGGCGCTTCGAGTCGTTGTCCGTCGAGCGCGTGGACGACGGCTGGGGCATAACCGACGAAGAGCTGCCGCCGGTGCAGACGACCGTGCAGCCGGAGCCGGCGCGCAGCGTCATCACCCGCAACGACTCGCCCGACATTCCGTTCGACTTTTCCATCAATCCGTATCGTGGATGCGAGCATGGATGCGTTTATTGCATGCATGGAAACACTGGAATTCTTTTGGTGAACGGCCGTTTCAAGCCACTCGCGGAAATCGCGGTAGGAGACGAGATTTACGGCACGGCAAAGCTCGGTCACTACCGCCAGTACGTCCGCACCCGTGTCCTCGCGCACTGGCGGACGAACAAGCCCGCCTGGCGGGTGCTGCTCGCCGACGGCACGGAGCTCATTGCGAGCGGCGACCACCGCTTCCTGACCGAGCGTGGATGGAAGTTCGTGGCGCCCGGCGAGAAACAGCGCCCGTACCTCACGCTGAACAACACATTGATGGGTTTCGGCGCGGTCGCTTCATCGGCTGATAGCGAACACTCGACCGAGTACCAGCGTGGATACCTGTGCGGGATCATCCGTGGTGACGGGCACCTGGGCGTTTACCGATACACGCGGCCGGGCCGAACCAATGGCGACCAACACCAATTCAGGCTCGCGATGGCTGACGGAGAAGCGCTTGATCGCGCGACGAGTTTTCTGTCGGCATTCGGGATCGGAACCGACCGATTCCTGTCTGTTGCGGGAGCCTCGATTCGCAGGCGCATGGAGGCCATTCGCACGAGCACGATGGCCTCTGTCGCCGCGATCGGCAGGTTGATCGACTGGCCGGAACGTCCAGACGCCGAATGGGCCCGGGGCTACGTCGGCGGCCTATTCGATGCGGAAGGGTCCTTCGACGGCAGCACGATCCGGATTTCGAACACGGATCACCGGATTATCGGCGTTCTGAAGGACTGCCTGCATGGGCTGCGCTTCGACTCGGTCGTGGAAACGCCGAAGCCAGACAGCGCAAATCCTGCTCATTACGTTCGGGTTCGCGGCGGGATCCGGGAGCACCTGCGATTCTTCGGGGCCTTCGATCCCTCGATTTCCCGAAAACGGGCCATCGACGACCTCTCGGTCAGGTGTGCCGCCCGCCTGGAGGTTGTCGAAATCGAGCCGCTGGGACGGACCTGCGAGCTGTTCGACATCACGACCGGTACGGGGGACTTCGTCGCCAATGGGGTCATCAGCCACAACTGCTACGCCCGCCCGAGCCACCAGTACCTGAACCTCTCCGCCGGCCTCGATTTCGAGACGCGGCTCTTCTACAAGAAGAATGCCGCCGCGCACCTGCGGGAAGAGCTGAACCGCCGGTCCTACACCTGCAGCCCGATCAACCTCGGTGCGAACACGGACCCCTACCAGCCCCTCGAGCGCAAGCTGGGGGTGACGCGCTCGGTCCTGGAGGTGCTGGCCGAGGCCCGTCACCCGGTCACCATCGTGACCAAGGGTGCGCTCGTCGTCCGCGATCTCGACATCCTCGAACGTCTCGCGGCGGAACGACTCGTGAAAGTCTTTGTCAGTGTTACCACGCTCGACGACGAACTGAAGCGCCGGATGGAGCCACGGGCGGCCTCCCCGAGGGCGCGGCTCGCGGCGATCGGCAGGCTCGCGGCCGCCGGGATCCCGACCGGCCTGATGTACGCGCCGGTGGTGCCCGCGATCAACGACCACGAGCTCGAGGCCATCCTGGAGGCCGGGGCGGCGCAGGGAGCGACGACGGCGGGTTATGTCCTCTTGCGGCTGCCCGGTGAAGTGAGGGAACTGTTCTATGAGTGGCTCGAGTTGCACTACCCGGACCGGGCGCAGAAAGTGCGAAACCGCATCCGGGAGTTGCGCGGGGGTCGTGACAACGACTCGCGCTTCGGCCACCGCATGCGCGGGCAGGGAACCTGGGCTGCGCTCCTCAAGAGCCGTTTCGAGGCGAGCTGCCGCAAGCACGGCCTCGGAAGCGGCCGCGCCGCGCCGCTCACCACGGCGCTTTTTCGCCCGCCAAACCGCACGCCTGGCCAGATGGAACTGTGGTGATCGCGGCGTATACTCGAATCAAGCGGGGAGCGAGGGCCCATGAGTCGTCGCAGGATGCAACTGCCATTCCGGTCTCTGTGTCGCGTGGGCACCGGCACCGCAACGCTCGTGCTGCTCTCGGGCTGCATGACCGCGCAGCTCGAGGAAGACCGCCAGTTCGGAACCGCCATCGCCTCGCATGAGGCCGTCGTCCTGCTCGCGAAGCCCCACGTCGAGGGCATCACCGCCGAAGACGACTTCATGGATTGCGTCAGCGATAAGATGGCCCGCAGCACCGGCATCCAGGTCCGCGCCAACGACGAGTTCGTGGACTCGATGTTCCCCTGGCTCGAGCCGTCCACGGCACCGCAACGGCCTGAAGGCGTGACCAAGCTCCTCGCCAAGGACGTCGTCGCGGACAGGGTCGCCCAGAGCGGCGTGCGCTACATCGTCTGGATCGACGGTGCGACTCGCCAGACGGACAGCGGCGGCAGCATCACCTGCACGCTCGGCCCGGCGGGCGGCGGCTGCATCGGCTTTGGCTGGTGGGAGAAGGAATCGGACTACGAAGCGATCGTCTGGGATCTCAACACGGCCAAGACAGCCGGTTCCGTGTCGACGAACGTCATCGGCACGTCGGCCCTGGTCGGCGTTTTGGTGCCCCTGCCCTTCATTGCGCGCGTCCAGGGCACGGCCTGCGACCGTCTGGCCGGCCAGTTGGGCGCTTTCCTCAAGGGCGAAGACATCCCGGCGACCCCCGCGGGGACCTGAGCCCGGAGCCGCCCTACCGGCGGGTGAACGATTGCCGGGGGCGCGTCTCCAAGTTTGATGAAGGCTCGAAGCCGGGAGGCTTGAGATGAAATCCATCCGCGTCCTGCGCGCCATTGCCCTCGCGGCAGCCGTCGGCGTTCTCGTCGGCTGCATGACCCAGAATTCCTCGCAGCGCCCGAGCTCCGGCGGGTCCGGCTCGCCGGGCGGCGGTGGCCAGCAGAGTGGCGGTGGGGGCTCGTCGGGCGGCGGCGGCTCGTCCGGTGGAGGCGGCTCGTCCGGTGGAGGCGGCTCGTCCGGTGGAGGTGGATCCAGCGGGGGTGGCTCATCGGGCGGCGGTGGATCCTCCGGCGGCGACGCAGGCGGCGGGTCCGATTCCGACTTTCCTTCGCAGGGTGACCAGGGCGGGACGGATGCCCCAATCCCGATGCCCGGCGACGAGGCTGGCGGAAGCGGCGGTCAGACTGGCGAAGAGCCGTCCGGTGGCGCCTCGGGTGGCGCGACGGCCGGTGGCACGCCGGGCAGCTTGCCCGGCAGCCTGCCGGGTGGATTGCCTGGCGGAACTCCCGGCAGCACGCCGGGCGGCGCACCCGCGGGCTCAGCCGGATCGCCGGGCCTTCCCGGTGTTCCCGGAGTTCCCGGCGCACCGGGATCGCCGGGTACGGATTCGAGCGGTTCGGGCGAACCGGGCGCGGCTGGCGGTAGCGGCTCGCCGGGCGCCGGCGGTCCAACTGGCGGCACGGGTGAAGAAGCCGGCGGCAGCGGGCCGGAAGGTCATGTCGGCGGGCCCACCGGCGGTGGTGACACCACGCAGGCCGGCGCGCCGGGCGGTGAAGGTGGTGCGACGGGCCAGGGTTCGGCCGGGACGCCAGGCAGCGGCGAAGGCGGAAATCGCAGCGAGCAGATCGGGCGCCGGCTCGACGAAACGTTCGGCACGTTCGATGCGACGGTGCGCACCGCCCAGGCCGACATCGCGAAGGAGCGCGCGGAAGCCGCGGGCTCGGGTGGCGAAGGCGGGCTCGGTGAGGAGGGGGCGGAGGGCGAGGAAGGCGAGCCGGGTGAGGGCGGCGAAGCGGGCAGTGGGCCGGCGGGCGAAGGCGGCCTCGAATCAACCGGTGCCGGCGGCGAAGGCGGTGAGGGCGGATCGGGCGGCGAGGGCGGCAGCGGTGACGCCGAGGGCGGCGCCCAGTCGAGCCAGCAAGGCGGCGTCGGCGGCGGCGCCTCCGGCGGCAAGGGCCCGCAGTCGGTTCCGGCCGACATCCCGGACGGCAAGGACGACGATATCGTCGCGCGGCAGATCCGCGAGGCGGCGATGAAGGAGACGGACCCGGAATTGCGCGCGGCGCTCTGGGAGGAATACCGTCGCTACAAGAAGGGCAGCTGAGGTCGATCGGGCATGGGCGCGAGCTGGCTAGCTAGACTGGGTGGAATGTTCGCGGGCGCGTTGCTCGCGGCGGGCTGCGTCAAGGAGACGCGGCCGGTGCCCGTGCTGCAGGCGACGCAGGCCACGGCCGAAGTTCCCACGGAACAGCTCCTCGACGTCGGCGTCCACATCTTCGACCCGGGCATCCCGCCGGAAGTCGAGGACGATCCGGCGTTGATGGACAAGAAGCGCATCTACCCCGAGATCCGCCGGGCCGAGGCGCGCTACATGGCCATGCAGTTGCGCGACACGCTCGAAGACACGGGCCACTGGGGCACGGCGCGGGTCGTGCCGACGACCGTGAGTTCGTTCGACCTGACCGTCGACGGCCGGATCCTCGAGTCGAACGGCGCCTACCTCAAGCTCCAGGTCACGGCCCGTGACGCGACCGGCAAGGTCTGGATCGAGGACAAGGAGTTCGAAGGCCGCGCGGACACGCGCGTCTACCGCGACAACTACGTGGCGGACCGTGACCCGTTCGAAAACGTCTACGTCGCGATCGCGAACGAGCTGCTCACCGTGCGCAACACGCAAGGCGGCGCCGACCTCGCCAACGTCCGCCGCGTCAGCAAGCTTCGCTTCGCCGCCGATTTCGCGCCCGTCGCCTTCTCCGAGTACCTCGGCAAGGACAAGAAGACGGGCGAGTACGAGGTGCTGCGCCTGCCGGCCGAGGACGACGTCCTGGTCAAGCGCATCGAGCAGATCCGCGAGCGCGACTACGGCATGATCGATACGGTCAGCGAGCATTACACCGTCTTCAGCGAGCGGCTCGAGGAGCCCTACTCGAGCTGGCGCCGTTACACCTACGACGAGATCGTCGCAGAGGAGAAGCTGAAGGCACAGGCCCGCAACCGCATGATCCTCGGCGCGGCCGCGATTGCGGCGGCGGTGTTCATACCGGATCACTGCCAGGGCGGCAGCAACTGCGATCGCGTCGCGGACGCCGCGCGCTACGGCGGCGTGGCGGGCGGCGTCGCAGGCGTCATCAGCGGCTACAAGAAGCGCGAGGAAGCGAAGATCCACGCGGAGTCGCTGAAGGAAATCTCGGGCAGCTTCTCGACGGAGGCTGCACCGCTCGTCGTCGACGTCGAGGGCCGCGCGCTGCGCCTGACGGGCACTGCGGAAGAACAATACGCAGAATGGCGGCGCCTGCTGCATGAACTCTACAAGGAAGAAACCGGGCTGGTTCCGACGGCGCCACCGGCGCCCGCCGCGGACGCGAAGACGCCTTCCGGGCAATCGAGCGGCGCAGGTTGATCCCCTATGCAGGAGCTGACACCCGGGCTCGAACTCGGCGCCCGGTTCGTGCTGGTACGACGGATCGGACGCGGCGGCACCGCCGAGGTCTGGCTCGCCACTGACCGTGAGCGGGGCGGCGAGGTCGCGCTCAAGTTCTTCGATGAGACGGTGACCGGCAACGCCGCGCGCCTTGCGCGGCTCGAGTCCGAGGTCGCGCTGGCCGGGACGTTGCCACCCGCGTGCACGGTCGCGGTCCACGGCCTCGAGCGTGTGGACGGCCGGACTTTTCTCGTCATGGAGTACCTCGAGGGCGGCGACCTCGGCCAGATGCGCGGCCGCTCCTTCGAGAGCTGGTCGCGCGCCGTCGACGACGTCGCCGCCGCGCTCGAGGCGCTGCACGCGCGCGGGCTCGTGCACCGCGACCTCAAATGCGCCAATGTCTTCCTCGACGCCGACGGACGCGCGCGCATCGGCGACCTCGGCCTGACTGCGCTCGCGGGCAGCGAGGAGACCGGGCACTCCCCCTACAACGCGAGCCCGCAGCAGCTGCGCGGCGAGCCCGCGCATCCGTCGGACGACCTCTACGCGTTCGGGGCGCTGCTCTACGAGCTGATCGCGGGCCATCCGCCGTACTACCCCGACATCACCCGCGATCGCGTCCTGCACGAGCCGGTGCCGCCGCTCGTGCCGCGTGGCGCCGTGCCGTCGGGCGTGCGCGAGCTGGCCTTGCGGCTCCTGTCGAAGTCCGCGAACCAGCGCCCCGGGAACGCGACCATCGCGCGCGCCAAGCTTGCCGTCGCCGCTGCCGACGAGTCCGGCGCGCTGAAGCCGCTCGCGCACGAGGTGCCGCCGCCGCCCGCGCCGGCGCGCGGCCTGCGCCTGCTGCCGGCGCTGCTCGGCGTCGCGGCCGTGGTCGCCGTCGCCGTCGTGTTCCTGCTGCCGCGCGCGAACGTGGAGGAGTCGGCGTTCGCGCGCAGTGCGCGCAAGGAAGCGGAGCAGGCCGGGCTCGCGCGGCAGTCGGCCGAGGCGGCGCGCGCGGCCGAGGCCGAAGCCCGGCGCCTTGCCGAGGCGGCGCGCACGCGCTTCGATACCGCCTTCAAGGCGCTCGATGCGCGCGCCGCGGCGCGCTGGGCGACGGCGGAGTTTGCCCGCGCCCGCGATGGCGGCGCCGAGGCGGCGCAGCGCTTCGCGGTCGCCGACTATCCGGCCGCGACGGCCGCGTGGGATGCCGCGTCGAAGCGGCTCGCGGCCCTCGAGGAAGCGCGGCCGAAGGCACTGGCCGACGCCGTGCGGCGTGGCGAGCAGGCGCTCGCCGGCGCGAAAACGGGCCCTGCGCGCGAGGCGTTCCAGGTTGCGCTCGCGATGGAGCCCAAGCATCCGCCGGCCGTCGCGGGGCTCGCTCGCGCCGGCCGGATCGAGGAGGGGCTCGCGCTCGTGGATCGCGCGCTTCGCGACGAGCGGGCCGGGCGCATCACCACCGCCGAGGAGGGCTATCGCAAGGCACTTTCGATCGATGCCGAGGTGCCGGGCGCGCGCGAGGGGCTCAACCGAGTGGCAGAGGGCCGCAGTGCCGACGCCTTCTCCGTCGCGATGTCGCGTGGCTTCGCCGAGTCGGCGGCGGGCCGCAACGATGCGGCACGCGCCGCGTTCACCCAGGCGCTCGCGGTGCGGCCGGGCTCGCGCGAGGCGTTGGACGCGGTCGCGGCCCTCGACCGGGGCCAGCGCGCGTCGGCGATCAGCCTGCTCGAGGCGCGAGCGCGCACGGCCGAGAGTGCCGAGCGCTGGGACGAAGCGCTCACGGCCTGGCGTGAAGCCGCGGGCCTCGAGCCCTCGCTCGAGTCTGCGCGTGAAGGCATCGCCCGCGCGACGCCGCGCGCGGAACTGCAGCGGCGCATCGACGCTCTGAACTCCAGCCCGGAACGCCTGTGGAATGCGGAAGGGCGGGCGGAAGCGCGGGGGCTCGTCGCCGCGGCGGCCGCGGCCGGCAACCCGCGCGAAAAGCTTGCCGCTTCCGCCGGGCGGCTCGAGCAGCTCGCCAAGGCCTCGCAGTCGCCGATCCGGCTGCGGCTCCAGTCCGACGGCCAGACGCAGGTGGCGATCTATCGCGTCGGGCAGTATGGGAGCTTCGCGACGCGCGACGTGGAGTTGCTGCCCGGGCGCTACACCGTCGTCGGCACGCGTTCGGGTTTTCGGGACGTGAGGCGCGAAGTGGTCCTGCCGCCGGGCGCGCCTTCCGCGTCGGTGGTCGTCAGGTGCGAGGAGCCGATTTGAACGACGTCTGGCTCGATGATCCACTCGGCGAGCGCAAGCTGCTGGCGGGCGAGCTGCCGCTCACGGTGGGCGGGCCCGGCGCTGACGTCGTCGTTCCCGGTTGCCGGCCCGGGGAAATCCGTGCCCGCGTCGCGCTGGCCGACGGCCGGCTCGCCGTCACGCCCGAGCCGGGCGCGGCCGGCGGACTCGATGGCGTCGGCATCGGCCTCGAGGATCGCGATGGCCGCGCGACGATCGTCGTGCGCCACGGCGGCGTCGCGAACGTGACGCGTCCGCCGCAGGCGGAGGCCTACGCCGGCAGCGCCGCCGACGGCGACCGCCATCCCATCGCAGTGGTGCCGTACGAGCCGCGCGTCGTGAAGCCGACGATGCAGCCGGCGATGCGCCGTGCCGGCAGGCGCGGGTTGGTGCTGGCCGCTCTCGCCGTGATCGGCATCGTGCTCCTCTACCTCTTTATGGCGACCCCGGTGCAGGTGGCCTCGAATCCCGAGGCCGACTTCGGCAGCGTGAACTTCGAAGGCACGATGCTCGACATCGGCTTCGGCGGCCGCTACCTCGTGCCGCCCGGCAGCTACCAGCTTCGCGTCGAGGCCGAAGGATTTGCGCCGGCAAGCCAGCCTGTCGTCGTGGGCAGCCTGTCGGGTCAGCGCTACGTCGTCGCGCTCGAGCGACTGCCGGGCCGCGTCGCCTTCGACACCGGGGGCGTCGCCGCGACGCTCGCGGTGGACGGCCGCACGGTCGGCGCGCTGCCGGGCGAGTACGAGCTGCGCGCCGGCACGCGCGAGCTCGCCGTGACGGCGCCGCACTTCGCGGAGGAGCGCCTGCGCTTCGTGGTCACGGGCGGCGGCGAGCGGCAGTCGCTCGAGGTGGAGCTCGAGCCTGTGTTCGCGCGCGTCACCGTGACATCGGTGCCCTCCGGCGCAACGGTGTGGGCGGACGACCGCGAGCTCGGCACGACGCCGCTCGAGACTGAGCTCGACGCCGGCCGTTATACGCTCGCGATCGTGCACCCGCAGTTCCGCCGCTTCGAAAGCCCGCTCACCGTGGTCGCGGGCCAGCCGCTCGCGGTCGGCCCGGTGGAGCTCGGAATGCCGGATGGCCGCCTGGTCGTGCACAGCAAGCCGGCGGGCGCCGACGTCAGCATCGGCGGCCGCTATCGCGGGCGCACGCCGCTCACGGTCGGCGTGCCGCCCGGCATGCCGCAGGACGTGCTGCTGACGCTCGCCGGCCACGCCCCCGCGACGCAATCGGTCGCCGTCGAAAGCCGCGCCGAGCGGCGAGTCACGGTGGAGCTTCGGCCCATGCTCGGCGAGGTGCGCGTCAAGGGCGAGCCGGCCGACGCGGTCCTGTACGTGGACGGCGCCTCGCGCGGTCCGGCGAACCAGGTGCTGTCGCTGCCGGCGGCGCCGCACGTCATCGAGGTGCGCAAGAGCGGGCTCGAGCCGTTCCGCGCGACCGTCACGCCGCAGGAAGGGCGGACCCAGGTGGTCGAGTTCGCGCTGAAGACGGCCGGGGAGGCGCGCATCGCGGCCATGCCGGGACAGCAGTCAACCTCGCTCGGCCAGCCGCTCGTGCTGGTGAGCGGCGGCCGCTTCACGATGGGCAGCGCGCGGCGCGAGCCCGGCCGCCGCTCGAACGAGACCGAGCGCCAGGTCGAGCTGCGCCGCCCGTTCTACATCTCGCGCTTCCAGGTGACGAACCGCGAGTTCCGCGAGTTCCGCGCGCAGCACCTTTCCGGCATCTTCAAGGACGAGACGCTCGACCTCGAGCGCCAGCCCGTGGTGCGCGTCTCCTGGCAGGACGCGGCCGCGTTCTGCAACTGGCTGTCCGAGCGCGACAAGCTGCCGGCCGCCTACGTGCAGCGCGGCAACCGGTTCGAGCTCGTCGAGCCGGCCACGACGGGCTACCGCCTGCCCACCGAGGCGGAGTGGGAGTTCGCCGCGCGCTTCGACGGCAGCCGCGCCGTGCGCAAGTATCCCTGGGGCAACGACCTGCCAGTGCCCGCGAAAGCCGGCAACTGGGGCGACGCCAGCGCGATCTACCTCACGCCGGTCACGATCTCCGGCTACGACGACGGCCATCGCGTCGCAGCGCCCGTCGGCAGTTACGCGTCGAACGCGCTTGGGCTGCACGACATGGGTGGCAACGTGCTCGAATGGACCACCGACCGCTACTCGATCTACGTCGTCGGGCCCGACTACCAGTCGACCGACCCGGCCGGCCCCAGGTCGGGCGACAATTACGTGATCCGCGGCGCCGGCTGGCTCACGGGCAAGGTGCCGGAACTGCGGCTCGCCGCGCGCGAGTCGGGCTCGGCGGCCCGGCCTGACGTCGGCTTCCGCATCGCACGGTACGCGCAATGAGCGGGCTGCGCGCATGGTTCGTGACGGCGGCGGCCCTCGCCTTCGCGGCCCTCGCGATCGAGCCGCCGCAGGATCCGCCGGGCACACCTGCGAAACCGGAACCGGCGGAGCAGGAGCCGGAACAGCCGCAGCCCGCCCCCGAGGCGGGCGACGACACCGCGCCGGCGCCGGAACCCGCGGCGGCGGACGAGGAGTTGCCGCCCCTGCCGCCCGACACCGACCCGGGGCCGTCGCCGCAACGATTCAATCCGACGGAGAAGGTCCGCGCCGACTTTCCCGTCTCGTTCCCGATCGACATCTGAGGGGATTCATGAAGACCCGCTACCCGAAAGAGTTCATTTACAGCCTCGGCTCGCTGCTCGCCGCCGTCGTGGTGATCCACGCGATCTGGTCGGTCTGGGTGCGCCCGAACGCGCAGGCGGTGCTGGCGGTGCAGGCCGAGGCGATGCGCAAGGACCCGAACTTCGTCCCCGAACGCTCCCTGTTCGTGATCATGAAGGACTGGGAGCAGGAGAGCTGCGTGATCCTCATGATCTGGGCGATCGCGATGATCGTCCTCAAGAACAACACGACCCGCCGCGAGCAGGACATCCTGGACGGCGACCCGGTGCGCATCCCGGAGGGCATGCGCATCCTGCCCGAGGACACGCGCGAGTACGTGCGCCAGCTCGAATCCCTCCCGGCGGAGCAGCAGCAGTCGCTGATCGTGCGCGCCGGCAAGGCCGCGCTCTCGCGCTTTGGCGCGACGCGCAACGTCCAGGACGTCAGCGATGCCGGGCACGCGGTATGCGCGGCCGAGGCCGAGCGCCTCGACTCGGAGCTCTCGATGCTGCGCTACATCGCCTGGGCGATCCCGGCGATCGGCTTCATCGGCACGGTGCGCGGCATCGGCAACGCGCTCGCCGAGGCGCACAAGGCGGTCACCGGCGACATCTCGGGCGTGACCGAAGGCCTCGGCGTCGCCTTCAACTCGACGCTGGTCGCGCTGCTGCTGTCGCTCGTGCTGATGTTCCTGCTGCACCAGCTGCAGCTCGCGCAGGAACGGCTCGTGCTCGACGCCGAGACTTACCTCGACAACCGCGTGCTGCGCAGCCTTCAGGTTCGCTGACGATGGCGGCGATCGGCATCGAAGTCGTCGACGCCGCGGTCATCGCGGTTCGCGAGGGCGAGCGCCTTGCGGCCAGTCCCGGCATTGCGCTGCTCGCGCCCGCAGGCCCCGTGGTCGGCGCGGCGGCAGCCGCGGCCGCGCGCCTGCAGCCCGTGCTCGCCGCCGACCGCTTCTGGTCGGACCTCTCGCAGGACGCCTTCGCGGACGGGGGCGGGCGCCCGCTCTCGCACGCCGACCTCGTGCATGCCCACCTCGAGTCGCTGTGGAAATCCATCGCCGCGCCCGGCGACGCGGCGGTGTTCGCGGTGCCGGCCACGATGCGGCCGCACCAGGCGGGTCTCTTGCTCGGGATCGCACGCTCGCTCGGCATCCCGGTCGCGGGCGTCGTGGATGCCGCGGTTGCGGCCTGCGCGGGCCTCGCGGCACGCCCGGTCGTATTGCACCTCGACGTGCAGCTCCACCAGGCCGTGCTGACCGAGCTGGCCGGTCACCGCATCCTGCGGCGGCGCCGCGTCGAGATTGCGCCGCGCGCCGGGCTCAAGTCGATGTATGCCGCCTGGGCCCAGCTCGTCAGCGAGGCGATGGTGCGGCGCACGCGCTTCGACCCGCTGCACCAGGCGGCGAGCGAGCAGCAGCTCTACGACCGGTTGCCCGGCTGGCTCGACGTGCTCGCATCGGCCGAGTCCGTGGATGTGGCCGTGGACTCCGCGAGCGGCAGCTACAGCGCGACCGTCGGGCGCGAGCAGTTCACGCTCGCTGCCGAGGCCTGGTATGCGCAGCTCGATGACCTCGTGCGCGGCCTGAAGCGTGCCGACGAGCCCGCGACGCTCGCGCTCGGCGCGCGCGCCGCGCAGCTGCCCGCGCTCGCGGAGCGCCTCGCCGCGGGTGCGCCGGAAGTCGTGCGCCTGCCGGACATGGCGGCCGCGGCCGGGGCTGCCGGGCGCGCGGGGGACATCGGGCCCGGCGAGCCGCCCGCGCTCGTGACCGCGCTTGCGCGCACTCACGCGGCCCCCGGCAGCGACCGGCGCCGGGTTGCCTCGCCCGCGACCCACGTGATCGAGGGCGGCCGGGCGCACGCGATCGACGGGCGCGGGATCGTCATCGGGCACGGTCCGGGTGAGGGCCGGCGCATCGCGCTCGCAGGCTCCGGCGAGGGCATCTCGCGCCTGCACTGCACGCTCGAGCGCGTGGACGGCCGCGCGCGGGTGCGCGACCACAGCCGCTACGGCACCTTCGTCAACGGCGAGCGCGTGCGCGGCGCGGCGGAGCTCGGCGCCGGCGATCGCCTGCGCGTCGGCAGCCCGGGCGTCGTGTTCGAGCTGATCGCGGTCGACTGAGACACTGAGATGGCACGACGGCAGACCACGACGTTCAGCATGTCCTTCCTGGACGTCATCTCCTGCGGGTTCGGCGCTGTCGTCCTGTTCTACACGATCATCAGCGCGCAGGCAGGGCTCTATCGTATCAAGGAGACCTCCGAGCTGAACGCCGACGCAAAGCGGCTCGAGCAGGAGGTGCTGGACGGCTACAAGCACCTCGCGGAGCTGCGCAACGCGCTCGACTCGACCGAGGACCGCAAGATCCGCGCGGCCGGCCTGTCGCGCGAGATGCAGGACAAGCTGAAGGCGACCGAGGAAGAGCTTGCGCGCTACGAGCACGACACGCTGGCGCGCCGCGAGGCGCTCGAGCGGCTGAAGGCCGACCTCAAGTCGCTGGAGGAAAGCACGCGCCGGCTCAGGAAGAATGCCACGCCCGTCGATTCGGGATCGAGCACGCCGGTACTCGACCGCCAGCAGCTCGTGACGCTGCGCGTCGAAGGCAGGCGCGTTCTGGTCCTGGTCGACGCTTCCGCGAGCATGCTCGACGAGACGGTCGTCAACGTCATCCGGCTGCGCAACATGCCGCCCGAGCGGCGCATCGCCTCGGCCAAATGGCAGCAGGCGGTGAACACGATCGAGTGGGTGGCGGCGCGCCTGCCTCGCACGGCGCAGTTCCAGGTCTATGCTTTCGACACCGCGCCGCGCCCGCTCGTCGAAGGCAGCGCAGGCCGCTGGCTCGATGCCGGCGACTCCGGCCAGGTCGAGGAGGCGCTGACCGCGCTTCGCAGCACCGCGCCGACCGGCGGCTCGAGCCTGCAGAACGCGTTCGCCGTCATCCGCTCGCTCGACCCGGCGCCCGACAGCGTGATCCTGGTAACCGACGGCCTGCCGACGCAGGGCGACAAGCCTCCGCTCATGCGCACGCTGGTGACCATGGAGCAGCGCGAGGACCTCATGCAGGACGCGGTGAAGTCGCTGCCGCCGTCCCCGCCGCCCTTCAACATCGTGCTGTTGCCCATGGAGGGCGACCCCGCCGCGCCGATCTACTTCTGGCGCCTCGCGCGCGTGACCGGCGGCTCGCTCCTGAGCCCGGCGAAGGACTGGCCATGAAGCGGCGCACGCGGCGCGACACCGAGACCTTCAGCATGTCGTTCCTCGACTGCATCTGCTGCGGCTTCGGCGCGATCATCCTGCTCCTGGTGCTGAACGAGTTCGGCGAGCCGATCCAGCTCGAGCAGTCGCAGGAGGACCTCGAGGGCCAGATCGTGAGGATGAAGGCGGAGGCGTTCGACATCCGCGGCCTCGCGGCCGTGCTCGAGCGGCAGCTGCGCGAGCGCATCGAGGAGCTGACCGCGGAGCAGCGGCGGCTCTCGCGCCTGCGCGGCGACCTGTCCACGGTCGAGGGCAAGCACAAGGCCAGCACCGAGGAGGAGGAAGCGCTCGAGAAGCTGAAGTCGACGCTGACCGACACGCGCCAGTCGATGATCGAGGAGTCGCGCGAGCTGCGCCAGGTGAGCCGGCAGCAGGTCTACGAGCAGCCCGTCGCCGGCGTACCAATCGACAGCGAGTACGTGATCTTCGTCGTCGACACGTCGGGCTCGATGCAGTCGCAAAACTGGCGCTACGCCGAGCAGAAGCTCGGCGAAGTGCTGAACATCTATCCGAAGCTCAAGGGCATCCAGGTCATGGACGACGAGGGCGGCTACATGTTCACCGAGTACCGCGGCAAGTGGATCCCGGACTCGCCCGCGCGCCGCAAGGCGATCCTCGACCGCTTCCGCGGCTGGCAGGCGTTCTCGAACTCCAGCCCGTCCGAGGGCATCATCGCGGCGATCCGCACGTTCTGGACCCGCGAGCACTCGATCAGCCTCTACATGATCGGCGACGAGTTCACGGGGCCGTCGATCCAGGAAGTCGTCGACACGGTGGACCGCATCAACCGCACGGCCGGGAGCGGTGAGCGGCGCGTGCGCATCCACGCGCTTGGATTCCCGATCCCCGGCCAGTATCCGCAACACACCAGCATGCGCTATGCGACACTCATGCGCATACTTTGCGCGCGCAACGGCGGCGTGTTCGTCGGCCTGCCCGAGGGGCAGGCAGCCGCGAAACGGAGCAATTGATGACCATGACCCTCTTGCGCGCGGCGCTCGCGGCTTCCTGCATCGGCATGATCGCGGCCTGCACCACGACGAGCCTCGACACCAAGGCGCAGCTGCCGCCGCCGCTCCTCGAGCAGCTTCCGGTGCGGGTCGGCATCCACTACTCGGAGGAGTTCAGCAAGTACATCCACAAGGAGACGCGCGGCTCGATCGACTACGAGGTCAACCTCGGGCCCGCGCACGTGACCAACCTCGACTGGCTGCTGAAGGCGATGTTCCGCGAGCTCGTGCACGTTGACGACCCGAGCCGCGTCAGCAACATCTCGCCGCCGCTCGCGTTCGTGCTCGAGCCGAAGTTCGAGGAGTACTCGTTCCTGACGCCGAAGGACGTGGCCGGGGAGGCCTTCATCGTCACGATCCGCTACCTGCTGACGGTCTATGACGGCAATGGCGCGCGGGTCGACTCGTTCGCATTCACCGGATACGGGCGCGAGAAGGCGCGCACGCTCGCGAGCAAGGAACCGCTCGCGACCGCGACCCAGCGCGCGATGCGCGATGCCGGCGCCAAGGTGGCGGTCGAGCTGACCGACCAGGACTCGGTGCGCCTCCTGCTGCGCGGCGCGGGCAGCCCGCTGCCGGCGTCGCCGCCGGCGCCGCCCGAAGTGCTGAAGGCGCCGTCGGAACAGCCCACCGCGCCCGGTGCGAGCGCGCCCGCCGACGCAAAGCCCCAGGAAGAGGCGCCGCCGTCCGAGGAACAGCCGCCGTCTGAGGAACAGCCGTCGTCCGAGGATGAGCCGCCGGCGAAGCAACCGCCGCCGTCAGCCGCCGGAGCCTGAGGCCGGCTTCTTCTCCGGCACGGCCTCCTCCGCTTCGGTCGCTTCGGGTGTCGTGGGGATCGGCGTCGCGTTCTGGGGCGCCGATTCAGGGTCGTATTCCTGGTACCACTCGCTGGTGAAGGTGACGCCCGCCGTCGACACCGGCTGGCCGTCTACGAAGCGAGGGCTGTAGATCGCCCGCCCGACCGCGCGCTGCGACTGCGAGACCTGGCCCTCTTCCATGTCTGTCGAGACGACGGTGATGTCGAGCGGCTCGCCCTTCTCCGACACCAGGAAACTGAACACGGTCTTGCGGATGACGTACTGCCCCGAGAGCGTGTTGAGCCCCCGGCTCGCCGACAGCGGCGGCCGGTAGAACACCATGCGCGGGGCTTTCAGGGGATGGCCCGCGAGCGGGTCCGCCTCCACCTGTGCGTCTAAGATCGCGGCGGCCTCGGCGTAGTAGGGGATCGAGATCTGCGGCCGCGACGTCGACTGGAACCAGTCGCCGAGTTCGATCAATGTTTCCGTCAGGAGCGCAGCGGGCGGCTCCGGTGTCGACCGGAGGAGCTCGAGCGCCGTCTGGGCCGCCTTGAGGCCGGTGCGGTCGGCAGCGGGCGGCGGCACGCGCGACTCCTTGTAGACCTTGCCGATCATCTCGCCGGTAACCTCGTCGCGCGCCGGCTGCTGGCTGTCGAGCGTGTCCGGGTCCATCGTGTACTGGAGCCGGTGCGTGCGCGCAATGCCGTTCAGGGCCTTGACGGCCTGCGGGTCATAGACGCCCGGCTTCAGCGCGACGTCGCGGGCGCGCATGTACATGTTCCGGGCAGCAATGAACTCGCGCAGGCTCTCGTAGAAAGCCCCGATTTCGAGCAGGGGCGGCAGCGTGCGCGTGTCGCCGTAGCCGAAATTCTGCTCGGCGATCTTGAGCGCGTAGAGGTGCTCGCGCTCGGCGCCGCCATAGTCGTTGATTGCGTAGCGGCTGTCTGCGGCCTGGTCGATGAGCGGCAGCTGCTGCAGGTTGAAGAGCCCGTCGGCGCGCCGGCTCACCGCGAGCGCGCGGTCGAAGAGCTCCGCAGCGACCTGGTGCTGGTCCTGCGCCGCGTAAACCGCGCCGAGCCCGGCCAGCGGGACCACGAGCCGGCGCGACGAGATGCCCTGGGAGCTTTCGAGGAGCTCGAGGGACTTGCGGTAGCTGACCTCGGCCGCAGGGTATTCGGCGAGCTGGTATTGGGTCGCGCCGAGGTTGTTGTAGGCGATCGGCAGCTCGTGGTCGCGCTCCTCGTTGGCCTCGGACATCTCGACCACGCGCTTGGCGTAGGGCAGGGCCTCGTCGAAGCGCGCCAGCTCGTAGAGCTTGCGGAACTCCTGGTAGGCCTCCATCCGCGAGTCCTGCGGCAGGATCCGAAGCTGCTGGCGAGGCGCGGCGGGCCTGGGTTTCTGGGGCGCGGTGGCTTCCGGCAGCGTCGCCTTCGCCTCCGGGAGGGGCGCCTCTGCCTCCGGAACCGGTGCCGGCGCCTCGCCGACCTGGCCCTCGGCAGGGGTGGCGGCGAGCAACAGGATAACGAGCACAGGGATCATGCTGGGAAGATAGACCACGACATCCGGGTCGTGTTCCCGCGTCCGACCCGGGCCGTTCACGGGTCACCCTCCCGCTCAAAGACCGCGATCAGCCCGCCGGCGCACACCGCGAGCAGCGGGTCGGTGATCTCCGCCGTCTGGCCCGGCAGCCAGGTCTGCAGGAGTTCGATCCCGAAGACCGCGCCAGCCCCGACGGCCGTGGCCGCGAGCGCCGACAGCCCCGTCTGGAACAACAGCCAGACCAGGGTGCCGTTCATGAAGCAGCGCAGGAACATGTCGGCGAGGTTGGCGGCGCGGTACTGCGTGAGCGACTCGCCGAACGGCAGCAGCGCAAAGCGGTCCTGCGCGAACTGGAAGTCGAAGGGCGCGAGGCCGTGCCAGGCCATGAGCGCGAGCAGGGCCGTGGCGAGCAGCGCGGCGGCCCGCGGGCGTGCCAGGCGGGCGAAGGGCCGCGCCAGGAGCAGCGCCGCCGCCATGCCGGCGACTTCGGCGGCCTCGAGCCCGAGGCCGGAGAACAGCATGCGTCCCGCAAGCACCGTGCTCATCGCGGCGGCCGCCAGCAGCGTCGCGCGCACCGGCGAGAGCCTTGCCGCGAGGAACAGGATCGTGAGCCAGGCGACGAGGTGCACCAGCACCTCGCCCGGCGCAGGCCAGCCGCCGGCGGCGAACGGCGCCATGGACGCGGCCCACTCGGCGGGATCGAACACGAGTGCAAAAGGCGAGAGGCGATAGCCGATCCACGAGAAAAAGACTGCCGCTGCGACGGGGTGACGCAGGAACCCGGCGAAATGCGAGACGTGCAGCCGCCGCCGCGTGCGCGCGATCGCGAGCGCCAGCCCGCCGCCCAGGAAGGCGCCCGCCGTGTTGCAGGCGAAATCGGCGAGGCTCGCGACCCGGCGCGTTTCGTAGAGCTGCGCGAACTCGATGGCGAACGAGAGTGCCGCCGCGATCAGCGTTGCGCCGAGCACCGCGAGGGTGGATCCCGTGCCGCGCGGCGAGAAGCCAGGCGAGGCAGGTACCGAGCGGCAGGTAAAGGAGGACGTTGGCGGCGACGTCGCTGCGCGTCGTGCCGGCATTCGGGAGTTCGCCGAGGCGCTCGAGCGGGCTCGCGCCCGCGAGCGAGAAGCCGAACGGATAGAGCGAGCCGAACGCGATCAGGAACACGATGACCGCGAGCAGCCAGCCGGCGATCTTCCGCTCGTTCGCGGTCACGCGTTCAACCGAGCCGGACCGAGCGCCGCAGCGCGAGGATCTCCTCGCCGCGCAGGACGCGGAACTGCCCGCGCGCCAGGCGCCCGAGCTCGAGCGCGCCGAGTGCGACGCGCTCGAGGCTCCTGACCTTGATGCCGACGCGGGCGAACAGGCGCCGGATCTCGCGGTTCTGCCCCTCGGTGAGCGTGACTGACACCAGCGACAGGTCGCCGCGACGCCGGTCCGTCGCGCGCTTCAGGACGCGGATGCCGCGGAGCGCCGCGCGCTTTGCGCCGCCTTCGCGCGAGCCAGCATCGGCGAGGTACATGCCTTTCTCGAGTTGCGCCAGCGCCTCGCGCGACAGCGTGCCCTGGATCGCGACCCGGTATTCCTTCGCGATGCCCGAGCTCGGGTGTGCGAGCCGGTGCGCGAGCTCGCCGTCGTTCGTGAGCAGTACGAGCCCGGTCGAGTCGGCGTCGAGGCGACCGACCGGGTAGACGCGCTCGCCCGCGCGGCACGGCCGCGCGCACCATGTCGACGACGTTGGCGCGCCCGCCCGGGTCGCGCGCGGTCGAGATCACGCCCTTCGGCTTGTTCAGCATGAGGTACAGCCGCTCGCGCGGCGGCGCCCCGGCACGCGGCGCGCAGATCCACGATTTCGCCGTCGAGCTCGACGAGATCGTTGGCCGGATCCACGAGGCAGGGCAGGGCCGTCACGCGCCGGCCATTGACGCGTATGCGGCCGGCGCGGATCGCGAACTCGGCGTCGCGGCGCGAGAACACGCCGGCCTCCGCGAGCACCTTCTGCAGCCGCTCGCCGCCGGCCGGCGGCGGCGCGGCAATCCTGCGGGCGGGGAAACGTGGGTCGTGCATCGTCTGGCCTGCGGGCCGGCACGGCCCCAAGCCCGTGATCATAGGAAATCAGGCGCAGGCTGGCACGGTCGGCGGAACCGAAGGGGACGTTCATTTCGGATTCGCGGTCAGTCGAAAGGGGTCGCGACCCCCTTTCGCTAAAAGGGCACGTCCCCTTCGGTTCTCAGCCGACCTTGGCGCCCGGCTTCAGCACCCAGACCTTGCACCAGCCCGCGGCGGCGACGTCCTTGCCGGGGAAGATGTTGCAGGGCCCGGCCGCGCCGCCTGCCTTGCCCGTGTACTGCATGCAGTTCGCGCAGTGCTGTCCCGGCTTGTAGTTCGGGTTCGCCTTCGGGTCGACCTTCTTCGCGTCCGCCACGTAGCCGAGCGACTTCGCCGTCGCGTCGGATTCGGAGAGCATCTCTGCATTGGCCTTGCCGGCCAGCAGGCTTGCGGCCGGCACGGCGGCGAGGCCCGCGATGGCGCCCTGGATCAGTCGCCTGCGGGAAATCCTGTCGTCGTTCATCGGTAGCTCCTTGCGATTGCGGCCGTGCCGCGACGCCGCCGCCGATTCTCGCAATTTCCCGCGCGCGTTGCCTCGAATGAGAACCATTCCTAACGGACCTGCGCGCGTGTAACTTTGCGCTGCGGGCGCGGCGCGCGCCCCGGGAGGTCCAGCGTGCCCAGCAAGTTCCTCTTCGTCTCCTACGACGGCCTGATCGGCGACATCGCCTGGCAGGTCACCAAGGAAGGCCACGCGGCGAAGTACTACATCGAGCACGCCGAGGAGCGCGAGATCGCCGACGGGCTTCGTGCCGCACGCCACCGACTGGCGCGCCGAGGTCGACTGGGCCGACGTCATCGTCTTCGACGACGTGCTGGGGCACGGCACGCTGGCCGCGGACTGCGCGCGCGCGGGCAAGCTCGTCGTCGGCGGCACGCCGTACACCGACAGGCTCGAGGACGACCGCGGCATTCGGCCAGCCGGAGCTCAAGGCCGCCGGCGTCAAGATCATCCCGCAGCAGGACTTCACGTCCTTCGACGACGCGATCGCCTTCGTGCGGCGAACCCGAACCGCTACGTGATCAAGCCGAGCGGCGAGGCGCAGAACCTAAGCGGCCTGCTGTTCGTCGGCGAGGAGGAAGACGGGCGCGACGTCATCCAGGTGCTGGAGGACTACAAGCGCGCCTGGGCGGACCGGATCAAGGAGTTCCAGCTGCAGCGGCGCATCCTCGGCGTCGAGGTGGCGACGGGCGCGTTCTTCAACGGCGCGCGAGTTCGTCTACCCGATCTGCGTCAACTTCGAGCACAAGAAGCTCTTCCCCGGCGACATCGGCCCCTCGACCGGCGAGATGGGCACGGCCATGTTCTGGAGCGAGCCCAACAAGATCTTCAACGCGACGCTCAAGAAGATGGAGCCGCAGCTGGCGCGAGGAGCGCTACGTCGGCTACATCGACGTCAACTGCATCGTGAACTCCAACGGCATCTACCCCCTCGAGTTCACGGCGCGCTTCGGCTATCCGACGATCAGCATCCAGCAGGAGGGGCTGCTGACCCCGATGGGCGAGCTTCTGCAAGCCTCGCCGACGGCTCGCTGACAGCCGCCTGCGGCGCGCACCGGCTTCCAGGTCGGCGTGCGCGTCGTCGTCCCGCCGTTCCCGTTCAACGACCCGAAGACGCTTCGAGACGAGCTCGCAAGGACGCGGTGATCCTGTTCAAGAATCCAAGCCGCGACGGCTTCCACATCGAGGACGTGAAGATCGTCAACGGCGAATGGCTGGTGACCGGCACGTCCGGCGTGGTGCTGATCGTCTGCGGCATCGGCCCGTCGATGAATCAGGCGCAGCGGCAGGCCTACAACCGCGTGCAGCAACGTGATGATCCCGAACATGTACTACCGCGAGGACATCGGCGACCGCTGGATCGAGGACGACAGCGACCGCCTGCACACCTGGGGCTACCTGCGCGAGTGAGCGTCGCCGGCCTGCCCGGCGGCGCGGGTCCGGGCGCTGTTACAATCCGCGCCGGGCCTGTAGCTCAGTGGTTAGAGCAGGGGACTCATCTTTTTTGGAAAGGTGCCCCGGCGCCGGAAGGCGCCGGGTGGACGGGACGAATTCAGGGAAACCTTCCAGCGCGCGAGCGGCTGATGGCAATCCTGAGCCGAGCCGGCGGTGCACCGCCGGAAGGTGCAGAGACTACCTGAGGGCTTCGAGTGCCCTTGATGACAGGCAAGAGCGTCCCGCACCCGAAGCGGCCGGCATGCCGCGGGTGAAGAGATAGTCCGCGCCCGCCGGAAACGGCGGGGCCACGCGAATCCCTTGGTCCTGGGTTCGAATCCCAGCGGGCCCACGATTTCCGCGACACCGCACGTTTTGCGATCCCGTGTTGCCGCGCCGCAACAAAGGGCCCGGACTTGCGGTAATTACTTAATGCAGAGACACTCTTCCCCACAACACCGCCCGTAGAGACGGGCCAGAACAGGGGCAGGAACATGAACAGGAATCTCCGGCTGCGACCCGCATCGCTCGTCGCTGCGGCCGTCGCCTCGTCCTTGCGCAGAACGCCGTCGCACAGGACGAGCCAGCGGCGCTCGGTGAAATCACGGTGACGGCGCGCAAGCGCGCCGAGTCGCTGCAGGACGTGCCATTCGCCATCAGTGCGCGCACGGGCGAGCACCTCCAGGCCGTGGGCGCGCAGAACATCGAGGACGTGTCGCGCAACGTCGCCGGCCTCTCGGTGCAGAACCTCGGCCCGGGCCAGAGCCAGGTGGGCCTGCGCGGCATTTCCGCCGGCAAGACCGACCGCGACCTGCCGGGCGTGAAGGAACAGGTCGGCGTGTACATGGACGAGTCCGTGATCTCGCTGTCGCTGTTCACGCCGGACCTCGACCTGTACGACCTGAACCGCGTCGAGGTCCTGCGCGGCCCGCAGGGCACGCTGTTCGGCTCCGGTTCCCTGGCCGGCACGGTGCGCTACATCAGCAACCAGCCGGACCTGTCCGACGGCTACGGCGACGTCGAAGTCGGCGTCAACACGATCTCGGACGGCGGCGACGGCGGCTTCCGTCCGCGGCATGGTGAACGTGCCGCTCGGCGACCGCGCGGCGCTGCGCGTCGTCGGCTACTTCAACGAGATGCCGGGCTACATCGACGCCCACGGCCCGGCGGCACGCTCGACCAGAACGTGAACGACGGCGAGCGGCAGGGCGGCCGCATGGCGCTGCGCTGGGAGCTGACCGACAATATCGTGGTCACGCCGCGCGTCATCTACCAGGACATCGACATCAACGGCTACAACCGCCAGGACGTCTTCAACATCCTCGGCAACCCGTTCACGACGACCCAGCCGCCCGTCAACATCCGCGAGCGCCAGCAGTATCGCGCAGCTCGACGAGCACTTCGACGACGACTTCTTCCTCGGCGACCTGACGATGGAGTTCGACTTCGGCCCGGCGGTGCTGACGTCGATCAGCTCGTACACGGACCGCGACATCCTCGTCATGCGCGACGCCTCGCAGCTCACCGGCAGCGTGACCTTCGACATCCTCGGCGAGTGCGCGCGACGGCGTGCGCCTCGACTCGCCGCTGCTCGACTACACGACGGTCGAGGTGTTCACGCAGGAACTGCGCCTCTCGTCGGACACTGACGGCCGCTTCCAGTGGCTGATCGGCGGCTTCTACAGCGACATCCAGCGCGACTACGGCCAGACGCTGCCGACGCCTGGCTACGACGCGCTCATCGGCGTGGCCGAGCAGCCCGCTGTCGGCTCGCCGGCGGACACGCCGTTCTTCTCGCGAATTCCCGTACGACTTCGAGCAGACAGGCCGCCTTGCGGAAGTGTCGCTCGACATCACGGAGCGTTTCGCCGCGACGCTGGGCGCGCGCTACTACGACTTCACCGAGGAGCGCGACCTGTACTTCGGCGGCCTGTTTGCCGACAGCGACGGCCTGCCGACCGAGCCGAGCAACGGCCCGGGCGAGTCGGACGACGACGGCGTCCTGCCGCGGGTGCTGTTCGCGTACGACGTCTCGCGACAGCGTGCAGCTGAATGCGCAGGCCTCCGAGGGCTTCCGCCTCGGCGGCATCAACGACCCGTTGAACGGGCCTTGCTCGCCGGAGGACCTCGACACTTTCGGCGGCCGCGACAGCTTCGAGAGCGAGTCGCTGTGGAACTACGAGCTCGGCGCCAAGATCGGCTTCGCCGGCGGCCGCGGCCAGTTCAACATCGCCGCGTTCCACTGCCGAGATCGACGACCTGCAGATGCCGGTCGCTCGCCGGCACCTGCTCGTCCCGCATCGTGTTCAACGTGCCCGGCGCGCATTCGACCGGCGTCGAGCTCGAGCTCACCGCCGCACCGACCGATCGCTTCGACTTCGGCATCTCGGCGAGCTACACCGAGTCCGAGATCGACACCAGCGTGACCGTCGACGAGCGGCGGCGTGACGACGATCGTCGCAGGCATCGAGGAAGGCAACCGCCTGCCGTCGGTGCCCGAGTTCCAGCTGTCGGCCAATGCGACCTATGCCTGGCCGATGGCGCGACGCGTGGACGGCTTCATCACCGGCGTCTACCAGCACGTCGGCAGCCGCTACACGCAGATCGCGCGACCAGGCCGACGGCTTCGGGACGTTCACCATCCGCGGCTACGGCAACCCGACCATCACCGAGTTCACGTTCGACCCGCTGCTGCCAGCCTATGACATCGGCAACCTGCGGCTCGGTGTGCGCGGCGAGGGCTGGGAAGCCGCGGTGTTCGTGAACAACATCGCCGACGAGAACGCGCTGCTCGGCCTCGACCAGGAGCGCGGACGCGTCGCCCGCGTCGGTTTCCTGGTGAACCAGCCGCGCACCTACGGCATCTCGTTCCGCAGGGACTTCGGCCACGACGCGCCGGCAGCGGCCCCGCCGCCGCCTCCGCCCCCGCCGCCTCCGGCACCTCCGCCGCCCCCGCCCCCGCCGCCGCCCCCGGGCGACCAGGACAAGGACGGCGTCACGGACGACAAGGACCGTTGCCCGAACACGACGCCGGGCGTCGCGGTCGACGAGATCGGCTGCTTCCGCGAAGTCACGCTGCGCGGCCTGCTGTTCGATACGGAGTCCTCCGCGGTGAGTGCGGAAGACGGAAGCCGGATCGATCAGGCGCTGGCGCAGTTCAAGACGCTGCCGGACGACATCGAGGCGCAGACGCGTATCGAGATCGTGGGCCACACCGACAACACGGGTTCGGAAGCCTACAACCAGGCCCTGTCCGAGCGGCGCGCAAACGCCGTGAAGGCGTGGATCGTGGCGCAGGGCGTCAACCCGTCGCAGATCACGACCGTCGGCAAGGGCGAGTCCGAGCCGGTTGACGACAACTCGACAAAGGAAGGACGCCAGAACAACCGCCGCGTCGTGATCCGCGCCGCCCGCTGATCCGGCCGACCCGGCGGTGACGACAGGGCCGGCCCCCCCGCGGGGCCGGCCTTTTTATGCCCGGAGTCCGGGGCTTTCCGGCGAAAACGGCCGTTTGTCATATTTTTGCGCCCCGCGTCACGCCCGCTTCCCGCGCGGTTTGTCACTGTCTCCGGACCGGTTCCCCGGCCCCGGAACGCATTTTACCGACGCCATGAACACAGCGCTGCAGGCACCGCCAACGGCCAGTGGCTACGCCGACTGCCTCGAGGCGGTGCGCGCGCGTCTCGCCGCCCGCGAGGCGAAGCTCTACGGCATCGCCGTGCTGGTCGTGTACGTCCACCAGCTCGAGCGCCTGTTCGCGAGCGCAGGGCACGCGAACGCTGCGCGGATGCTCGACGAGCTCAGGAACCGCCTGTCGCAGGTGACGAAGCCCGGCGACTACTTCGCGCGCCTCGGCGACCGCAAGTTCGTCTTCGTGCTCTCGAACCTGCGCAACGAAGGCCACGCGCTGCTCGCGGCCAACAAGATCCTGCGGACGGCGGCGGAGCCCGTCGCGTCGGGCGGCCAGCAAGCGACCGTCCGGCTCTCGATCGGGGTCGCCATGCATCCCGCGCACGGGCGCACGCCCGAGGCAGCTCCTGCAGTGCGCCGAGATCGCGCTGCTCGAGGCCTGGAAGACGCAGGCGGCAACCGTCGTCTACACCGAGCGCAAGGCCGAGGAGCTGGCCGCCGGCTGGGACCTCGAGACCCAGCTCGCGAACGCGCTCGAGCACGGCGACCTCGTCATGAACTACCAGCCGAAGCTGTCGCTGCCGAAGCTCGAAGTGGTGGGCTGCGAAGCGCTGATGCGCTGGAACCGGCCGGATGCCGGCAACGTGCCGCCGGAGATCTTCATCGACGTCGCCGAGATGACCGGGCAGATCGATCCGCTGACCCGCTTCGCGTTCCACCGCGCGCTGCGCCAGCTCGGCGAGTGGCCGAAGAACCTCGGCCCGGTCGGCGTCGCGGTCAACGTGACGCCCTCGATCATCTGCAACCTGGATCTGGTCGAGGCGATCCGCGGTGCGGCCGGCCTGTGGTCGGTGCCGCTCGACCGCCTCACCGTCGAGGTGACCGAGAACGCGCTCATGGTCGACCGCGAGCGCAGCCACCGCGTGCTCACCGAGCTGCGTGAGATGGGCGTGCGCATCTCGATCGACGACTTCGGCACCGGTTATTCGTCGCTGTCGTACCTGAAGCATGTGCCGGCCGACGAGCTCAAGATCGACAAGTCGTTCGTGATGAACATGCTCGCCGACGAGGCCGACGCGCGCATTGTCGCGCAGGTCGTCGCGCTCGGCCACTCCTTCGACCTCGAAGTGGTCGCGGAGGGCGTCGAGAGCGCGCGAGATCGCGGCGAGGCTCGCCGACATGGGTTGCGACTACGCGCAGGGCTTTCACTACGCGAAGCCGCTGGCGCCCAAGGACTTCCCGGGCTGGGTGCAGGAGTGGCGCAAGAGAAAAGGGGACGGTCGCCTTTCCTGAAACACGCCGAACCCGCACGCGCACACGTCGTCCCGGGCCGTTTCAGGCGACCGTCCCCGTTTCTCAGTTGTTGTCGTAGGGGTTGAAGCCCCCGGACTTGTCCTTCCTGGGACCCTGCCTCGATTTCCCGGCCTCGGCCTCGTCGGGCTTCACGACTTTCCTCAGGATCTGCGTGCTGACGAGCGAAAGCTCGTCCGCCTTCATGCGCGTGGTTTTGGTCAGGGACGCCGCAGTCACGGCGCCGCTGCGCTTCGGCCCGTCGCCCGGCGGCGGTGCCTTGGCCGCATTCCTGAGGTCGGGCCGGAAAGGATGCGGAAGTGGCCGGTCGCCGTGTCGCGCGCGAGCAGGCCATTCTTGCGGCCGGCGGCGAGCTTCCGGATCTCGCTGCGCGTTTCGCCGCCGCTCGGTCTTCAGGATCTTCTCGAGCGCCGTCGTCGACACCAGCTCGAGCTCCACCGGCTCGATCTTGCCGAGCCACACCGAACGGCCGCGGTGGTCGGGCGCGACCTTGTCGATCTTGTGAATCCGGACGATCTTGGTGGGGTCCTTCGACGTCACGTGAAGACTATATACTGCCGTTCCGTGAACGTCTTCATCCTCAGCACGGGCCGTTCCGGTTCGCAGACGTTCGCACGGGCATGCGCCCACATCGCCAACTACACGAGCGCGCACGAGTCGCGCAGCGGCCTGCTCGGCGACGCGCACCTGGATTACCCCGACAACCACATCGAGTCGGACAACCGGCTCTCGTGGTTGCTCGGCCGCCTCGACCGCAAGTTCGGTGACCGCGCCTTCTACGTTCACCTGACGCGCGACGTCGGCCCCGTGGCGGCGAGCTGGGCGAAGCGCGCACACACGGGGATGATGAACGCCTACCGCTACGCCATCCTCTGGCACTGCCCGAAGGACGCGACGCCGTACGAGGTCGCGCTCGACTACTGCGAAACGGTCGAGGCGAACATCCGCCTGTTCCTGCGCGACAAGAAGAACTGGATGGATTTCAGGCTGGAGGAGGGGCGGGAGCGCTTCCCCGAGTTCTGGCGCCGGATCGGTGCCGAGGGCGACCTCGATGCGGCGCTCGCCGAGTTCGACGTGCGCCACAATGCCGCCTGGGACCAGCGCACCGACGTCGCACCCGGCTTCCTCGCGCGCGCCGGCGAAAAGGCCTACCGCGTCGTGCGCAAGCTGCCGGTTTTCCTTCGGAATGCCTGAGGCACGGAGCGGCTCGGCGCACGTCATCGGCGCCTCGGCGCTCGGCACGCTCTTCGAGTGGTACGACTTCTTCCTGTATGGTGCGCTGGCGACGTATATCGCCGCCCACTTCTTTTCCGGCGTCGATTCGACGACCGCCTTCATCCTTGCCCTCGCAACCTTCGCGGTCGGCTTCATCGTGCGACCAGTGGGGGCCCTCGTGTTCGGCCGCATCGGCGACCTGCTGGGCCGCAAGAACACGTTCCTGGTCACGCTCGCGATCATGGGGCTCGCGACCATCCTGGTCGGCGTGCTGCCGGGCCGCGAGGAGATCGGCGTCGCCGCGCCGCTGATGCTCGTCGTGCTGCGCATCCTCCAGGGCCTCGCGATCGGGGGTGAGTTCGGCGGCGCCATCGTCTATGTGGCCGAGCACGCCACGCCGGAACGGCGCGGCCTGCACACGAGCTGGATTCCCGGCATGGCGCTGGCCGGGCTCCTGCTGTCGCTCGCTGTGATCACTGCGGTGCGCTCGGTGATGCCTGCCGCCGAGTTCGCGGACTGGGGCTGGCGCGTGCCCTTCCTGCTGTCCGCCGTGCTGCTCGTCATCTCGCTGTGGATCCGCGTCCGGCTGCAGGAAAGCCCGGTCTTCCGCCGGATGAAGGCGGAACAGTCCCTGTCACGGGCGCCGCTGTCGGAGGCCTTCCTGAGCGGGCCGAACGCGAGGCTCATGCTGGCCGCGCTGTTCGGCGCCGTCGTCGGCCAGGCGGTGACGTTCTACACGGCGACGTTCTACGCGTTCTACTTCCTCGAGCGCATCGCGCGCGTGGATGCGGCGACCGTCACGGTGCTCACCGGCATCGCCATCGTGATCGGCGCGCCGCTCGTGCTCGCCTGCGGCTGGCTGAGCGACCGGTACGGCCGCAAGCCGCCGCTGCTGGCGGGCCTCGCGCTGGCCGTGCTCCTCTATTTCCCGCTGTTCGGCGCACTGCTCGACGCCGCGAATCCGGCGCTCGTGCAGGCGCGCGAGGCTGCGCCGGTGGCGCTGCGTGCCCACCCCGGGGAGTGCTCACTGCAGTTCGACCCGATGGGCCGGCGCGCCTTCGACCGGAGTTCCTGCGACGTCGCAAAGTCGCTCCTCGCCCGCACCGGCGTCGGCCACTCGACGATCGCGCTCGCGTCGCCCTCGCCGGCACGGCTCGAGATCGGTGGCGTCGTCATGGCGGCACCAGACCCTTCACGCCTCGCCCCCGCTGCGCGCGCCGCGGCGATCGCGGACTTCGAGCGGCGTGCAGGGGCCGCGCTCGAGGCTGCGGGCCATCGGCACTCTGCGGATCCCGCGGCAATCGACCGGCCGCAGGTCGTCGCCATCCTCGTCGCGCTCCTGTTCATCACCGCGCTCGTGACCGGCCCGTACTCGGCGCTGCTCGCCGAGCTTTTCCCCGCGCGGATCCGCTACACGGCGCTGTCCTTTCCGCAGAACTTCGGGAACGGCTGGTTTGGCGGGTTGCTGCCCGCGGTCGCCTTCACGATCGTCGCGGCGACCGGCAACGTGTTCGCGGGACTCTGGTATCCGGTCATCCTCGCGGCGCTCTGCTTCATGGTCGGCGCGCTGGCGCTGCCCGAAACGCGCGGGCGGCCAATCGATCGTTAGGCCGGATTGCGCTAGGCGCTCTTGTCGAGCTCGAGCCGGGCGAGCTTGACGTCGCGCAGGCCCGGACGGTCCTGTCCCCCCATGTTCTCTTCCTCGGCGACGGTGAGCAGCTGCGCGTCCAGCGCCCAAGAGTCGAGGATCCGGTGCTTCTCCTCGGTCGTGAAGCGCTTGTCCGTGACGACGTCTCGCGGTGCGCCGAAGTGCCGGCTCGGATCTTTCACAATCGCCTCGATGTCGGGTTTCTCGCTGCGGGCATCGGCCATTTGCCACCTCCGGCGTCTGCCCCAGCATGGGCCCGCTGCGCCGGACTTCGCCATGCCCGCCGCCCGGAACGGGGCGTGGGCTGGCTCCTACGCGCTGTAGGTCGCTGAACCGACGGCCCGCCGCTGTCGGACGCGGCAGTCTCGATGCATGGAATAGTCGAGGAGTCGCCATGCTTTATTACGCAGTCGTGTTCCTTGTGGTCGCCCTGATCGCAGCGGTCTTCGGCTTTTCCGGCATCGCCGCCGGTGCCGCCGGGATTGCCAAGATCCTGTTCGTACTGTTCCTGATCGGCGCGGTGGTCGCTTTTTTCATCAGCCTCAGCCGGCGCGCCTGAGTACCGTTGCGGACCCCGCCGGAAGGCGCCGTGCTACGATCAGATCGAGATAGGAGAGTCGAAATGGAAAACATGACGGAAACGGGGAAGCGCATCCGGCGCGCCGCAAAGAATGGCGGCGACGCAGGCCGCGACGAATGGCATCGGCTCGTGGCGGACGTGGAGGACCTTGTTAAGAAGGTGGCGCACGTCAACGACGAGGAAATTGCGCACATCCGCGCCAAGGTCGTGGATACGCTCGAGCGCGCCAAGTCGTCCGCGGGCGCAAGCGTCGCCGCGGTGCGCGAGCACGCCGACGAGGCGACGGAAGCGACCGACGCCTACGTGCACGACAATCCCTGGGCTGCCGTCGGCATCGCCGCGGCGGTGGGAATCATCATCGGATTCGTCGCCGGGCGCCGCTGAACAGCGGGCCGCGAGAGGATCGAACACCGTGCTGGCGCAGATCGGGCGGCTGATCCCGGTCGTCCTGCGCCATCTCGACGCCTATGCCGAGGTGGTGGGCGAGGACGCGCGCGAGGCCACCGCATTCGTCGCGCGGCGGTTGATCCTGCTGCTGATCGCCGGGGCCTGCGCTTTCGTGGCGCTCCTCATGCTCTGCGCCTGGCTGGTGATCCTTGCCTGGGACTCGCCGTGGCGCGCGTGGACTGCCGGTGGCCTCGTGGTACTGTTCGGCGGCGTGGCGGCGGGTCTCGCCTGGCCGGCGCTGCGAGGCCGGGCGGGCCGGGATGCGCTATTCTTTCACCGCATCCGCGGCGAACTGAGCCGCGACCGCGAGCTGATCGAGAACGCATTCGACAGGGACGGCTTAGTTAGAGATGGGAAAGGGGGCAACGGCGTTGAACGGCGTGCCGACTGACGGTGATCAGAGTCGCGTAATCGTGCCGACGCCGGGAGAACGGCGCCTGGCCGCCAGCCGCGCCGAGCTCCAGCGCATTCTTGCGCCGGGTCCGGACGAATTCCCGCGCAGCCAGACCATGCGCTACCTGATGGCTGGAAAGGGCCGCATGGTGGCACTGGGCGCTTTCGCGGGCCTGATGGCCGTCAAGCCGAAATTCGCCCTGACGCTGGTCCGGTTCCTTCCGCTCGGCAAGCTCATGCCCGTCGCCCGGTTGATCAGATCCCTGCGCTGACCGGTCCGCTTGGCCATTTCGCATCGCAAGTACCTGCTCGTACTTTCGCTGGTGTTCGCGGTCTGGTGGGCGCTGCTCGCCATCAGTCCCTGGGATCGCCACACCTGGCTGGTCGAGAACGCGCTCGCCATCGCGGCCGCCGCGCTACTCGTCGGCTATCACCGCAAGCTCCTGCTCTCGCGCGTCTCGTACACGCTCATCTTCGTCTTCATGTGCCTGCACCAGGTGGGCGCGCACTACACGTACGCGGAGGTGCCCTATGACGCCTGGTTCGAGGCGCTGACCGGCACGACGTTCAACGAGCTCGTCGGCTGGCAACGCAACAACTTCGACCGCGTCATTCATTTCCTGTACGGCCTCCTGCTCGCGTATCCCATCCGCGAGGTGTTCCTGCGCGTCGCCGACGTGCGCGGGTTCTGGGGCTACTTCCTGCCGCTCGACCTCACGATGTCCACCTCGATGCTGTTCGAGCTCATCGAATGGGCCGCGGCCGAGGTCTTCGGCGGTGACCTCGGCCAGGCCTACCTCGGCGCGCAGGGAGACATCTGGGACGCGCACAAGGACATGGCGCTCGCGAGCGCAGGCGCCTTGATCGCGATGCTCGTGACATACGCGATCAACCGCCGTTACCAGCGCGACTTCAACCGGGAATGGGCCGAGAGCCTGCGCATCAAGCACAAGAAGCCGCTCGGCGAGGACGCGCTCGCGAAGCTCGTGCGCGAAGGGCGTCGTCAGTAGTGTCCTAGCCCGGGTCGGGCAGGAGCCGGGCGCGCAGTTCTGCGCCCGCCCGGCGCAGTCCCGGCAAGCCGAGGACCATGGTCGGCACGACCATCAGCACGTTGTAGATCACGGAGGCTGCGAAGGCCTCCTCGTGCGCGACGCCGAACGGCGCGAGCCCCGCGATGAACGCGAGCTGCACGGTGCCGACGTGGCCCGGCGCGGCCGGCAGGGTGAGACCGATGACGTTCAGGAGCAGGACCGACACGGCGCCGGCGACGGTGACCGGGGCGTCGACGGCGCGCAGGCTGAACACGACGCAGCCGAGGATCGCGATCCACAGCACCACGGACCAGCAGAAGATCTTCGCGAGCAGCGCCGGCGTGCCGATTGCGCCGAGCCCGACGCGGACCTGCCGCAGGTGATAAGCCGCCATGGCCGCGAGCCGCGCGGAGAACGGCGCGAGCATTCGCTGCGCGAGGCCGATGCACGCTTCGGTCCGGAACACGAACAGCACCACGCCCGCGAGCAGCACCGCGAAGAGGCACGCCACAGAGAAGCTCGCCGCGCGGATCTCGTCGTCGACGCCGCCGAGCGGCAGCAGCACGACGAGCACGATGACCAGCAGTGCGAGGAAGTCGAAGAAGCGCTCGATCGCGATGGAGCCAAGGAAGGCGCTCGGCGGCACGTCGAGCTGCCGGCCCGCGAGCACGGCGCGCGCGACCTCGCCGAAGTGCGGAAACACGTAGTTGCCGGCGAGGCCCGCGAGCACGGCCGGCTGCAGTGCGCGCCCGTCCGCCGTGGCAAATGGGGCGATCAGGTGCTTCCAGCGCTCGGCCTTCACCCCGTAATAGGTGAAGAGGCACACGACGCCGAGGGCGATCTGGCCAGGGTAGGCCCTGCCGATCTCGGCCGTGAACGCGGCCCAGTCGAGGCTGCGCACGGCAAGGTACAGGAAAAGCGCGCCGAGCGCGGTGCCGAGGACGAGGAGCAATGCTCGGCGGCCGGGCATGGTGCGGGCCGGGCGGACTACGTGGGAAAGACCGGCGTGAGGGTACGCAGGCTGTCGCGGGCGGCGCCCGCGCGCCGCGCGTGCTCGCCCATCGTCACGAGCTCGCGCCGCGCGGCGAGGATGTCGAACAGCTCGCCCACGATCTCGAGCTTTCGACCGCGCTCGATGTCCATGCCTGGGAAGAACGCGAGCGGCGGACAGTCTTCGCCACCCAGGAAATCGAGCGGATGCAGCAGGATCGATGGGTGTGTGCCGCTGATGCGGCAGGCGGCGAGCGCAAATCGCAGGTATGCGCGCGCAGCCAGGCGCGAGAACCTCGCGAGGTAGACGAGGTAGGACAGGTGCATCGGCACCTTGAATCCAGGCAGCGTCGTCACCGGAATCTCGAGCAGCCGGCCGGCCGCCAGGTCCCACTGGAACGGCCGCACCGGCCGGAGCGCGTCCTTCCACGTCCCGAACAAGGCGCTTCGCTGCCGCTTCTCTTCCTCGGTCAGCTTGCTGGTGGAGAAGAGGTAGGCCCGCGCGAGCGGGTTCAGCAGGTTCGGGAAGACGGTCGCGTCATAGTCGTAGCCGCGTCGGCAGAGGGTCTCCAGAGTGCCCTCCGACAGGCTGAACCCCGGCCCGCGGAATCCGCGCGGGCGGACACCGGTCACTGCCTCGATCGCGTCCTCGGCCTGGCACAGCTCGCGGTCGAGCTCCTCCGCCGTGTAGAGGTGCAGCCAGGGCTCGTGGCGGAAGCTGTGGTTGCCGATCTCGTGCCCCGCGGCCGCGATCGCGGCGAGCGCCGAGTGGTTCTTCTCGAGCGCGGCGTCCTGCCCGACGATGAAGAACGTGATCGTGAGCCGGCGCGCGGCGAGGAAGTCGAGGATGCGCGGCACCGCGGCGTCGAGATATGACGGATGCGACTGCCAGCCGGGGTCGCCGTGCGTCTTCATGTACGACCACTGGTTGTCGAGGTCCAGCGACAGGCTGGCGTAGGGCTTCACGCGAGCGTCACCGGCTCGCCGTTCAGCTTCAGCGAGCGCTGTGCCGCGTCCAGCACCTTGACCACGCGCAGCCCGTCGTGGCCGTCGCTGACCGGCGCCTTGCGCGTACGGACGCAGTCGATGAAGTGGCGGCACTCGATCTGCAGCGGCTCGCCGACCTTGATGTAGGGCATCGTGATGTCGCCGAAGCGCAGGCCCACGTACTCGGCGAAGGTGTTGTAGTCCTGGTTGACCTGTGCGCCCTTGTCGTAGACGCGCAGCTTCTCGTTCGCCTCGAGGTCGTCGAAGACCGCCATCTTGCGGTCGCCGACCAGCGTGAGCTTCCTGATCTTGTGCGGGTCGAGCCAGCTCACGTGCACGTGGGCCATCGCGCGGCCGCCGAAGTTCATGGTCAGGAACACGACGTCCTCGACCCCCTTCTGCAAGTAGCACTGGCCGCGCGCGGCGACGTCCGTCGGCGCGGCACCGAGCAGGAACATGATCACCGAGATGTCGTGGGGCGCGAAGTTCCACAGTGCGTTCTCGTCGGCGCGCACGGTGCCGAGGTTCACGCGCTGGCTGTAGATGTAGTAGAGCCGGCCGAGCTCCTCGCGGCCGATCATGTCCTTCAGTCGCGTCACCACCGGGTGGTATTCCAGCAGGTGACCCACCATCAGGACGCGCTTCTTCGCCGCGGCGAGCGCGATCAGCTCCTCGGCGTGGCCGATCTCGAGCGTGAAGGGCTTCTCGACGTAGACGTCCTTGCCGGCCTCGAGGGCTGCCCTGGCGAGCGGAAAGTGGCGGGGAGCCGGCGTCGCGATCACCACGGCCTGGACTTCGGGGTCGCGCAGCACGGCGTCCAGGTCGCGCGTCAGCGTCGACCCGGGTAGTTGGCGCGCCAGCGCGTCGAGCTTCTTCTGGTCGAGGTCGCAGACGTACTTGAGGCTGGCGTCCGGCAGCTGGTGGAAGTTGCGGGCAAGGTTCTTGCCCCAGCCGCCCACGCCGACGACAGCGATCTGAATTGGGTCCATGCCTTCGATCATCCCCTGTGACCCGGATGATATCGCACGTGCGGCGGCCATATGCGTGCCTGGAACGTGACCGGCAGCACACTCTTCGACCGGTGCCCGGTCAGCAAGCGAACGCGAAATTCAGGCTCAGCCGGTGATGGCGCCGCGGGCGACGGTCCTGACGTAGACGTATGGCGGCGCTGCGGGCTCGGTCGCACTCGCGGGCGTGTAATCGCGCTCCAGCGCGTCGTAGAGCCGCGCGGCCGCCGGGCTGAGGGCTGAATCGTCGGGTGGTGGCCGGGTGACGATGAAGCGCGGCTTGCGCTCGAGAATCGCGCCGACGGCTTCGGAGGGAGTGATGCCGAGTCGGTTCGCGACCTCGTCCTTCAGGTGGGTGTCGGGAAACGCGAAGCGCGTCGGCGGCACGGTGCGCGTCATGAAGTACAGGATGGGCTGGCCGTCGTGGACGTATATGGTGTCGCCCGGCTCCAGTCGCCTGGCCATGAAGTCGCCGGCTTCCGCTACGCTGTCGGCGGGCGCACCGCGCAGGACCCTGAGCTGTGCGCGGTAGCCGCGCAACAGTTCCTCGCGCGAATCGAGCGCAGAGACTGTGCCCATCAGGATCAGCCAGGTGGCGCAGAACGTGCGAAGACGGCCGGCGGGAAAGGCGAGGCACAGGAAGGCGGCGGCGAGCATGACGAGCGCGGGCACGAGGAACTGAAAGAAGTGCTGGTAAAAATGCCGTGACGCCAGCGTTGCTGCCACGGCGGAGGCAGCGAAAACGAGCCACGCCGCCGTGCGCCGGTCCGCAACCGATTCGCGCGTGTCCCACAGCGGCTGCGATCCTCCCCGCCCCCACAGCCCGGTCGTCGCGAGCAGCAGCGCAAGCGTCAGGAAGGGCCAGTAGGGACTGATTGCTTCGGACACGCGTCGGACGGCGATCGCGGTGTCGCCCACGCCTTCGTAGCCGCTCAGGTATGCGAGCTTGAGCGCGAAGTAGTCCGACAGATCGCCGTACAGCAGGACTGGCAGGTGCGCCACGATCGTAAACAGAAGGAAGCCGCAGAAGATGTAGGCGCCGTTCTGCAGATAGCGCCGCACGAAACCCGCCGAAGGCCGCCGGAGGGCCATCCAGACGAGGTAGTAGCCGGCTACCCCTGCGACAAGGATGCCCGCGAGGTAATTGACCTGCAGCGCCATGCCGAGGCTTGCACCGGCTGCGATACCGCCCTGCACCGACGTGCGGCAATCGAGCTGCCAGCGGACGATGAGGTAAAGGGCCAGGACAATGAAGAAGTTGATCAGGATCTCGGTGTTCGTCGCCAGCCCGCCATTTGTCAGCGTCAGCAGGCCGTAGAGCCCGGCGACCACGCCGCCCAGCATCCGATCGTTGCCGAACTGCGTCTGCGCGAGTCGCGCGAGCAGCGCCGCGGTGCCCGCGACGAAGGCAATCGGGATGAGCCGGATCGCCCACACCACGTCGCCGAAAACCAGGAAGAACGACGCGAAGATTGCGTAGAGGCCGATCGGTTTGTGATCGAAGACTGTCTCGTGCGGGACGTGGCCCTGGATCCACTGCTGCCCGATGAGAGCGTAGATGCTCTCGTCCCAGTCGATCACGCTGACGTTCAGCATCAGGAGCCTCGGCACGACGACTGTAGCCACGATCGCGATGATCGCGGGCATCCACTCGGCGAGCGCGCCACGACTTCCGGCGGCCGTACGCTCATTCATCCTCGGTTCCTCGAGCTGTCGCGACAGTATACGAGTTCAACCGAGCGCACGGCGGATGCGCTCCATTTCCGCGGGATCCCGCACGACGTTCCGGCTCCGGATCGGAACCATCTCCGACGCCGATGTGCCTGCCCGCAGCGGAATGCCGAACCTTTCGGACACGGCAGCCAGCAGGCTGCCTGGCTCGCGGCAGAATTCCTCGTAGTCAACTATCCAGAACCGTTTTGGTCCTAGTTCAAGCGCGAGCTCGAGTGCCCTGCGGTCGAGAAAGGCGACCTGTGCGCAGACCGAGGCGATCGGGTCCGCAGCTTCCCAATGGCTGTCCGCGATCCGTACGCCGTAACCCTGGGATACGGACCCCTGGATGTCGTGGCGCGCCTGCAGCAGTGACTGCGCCAGGAAATCCGGGCTGCGGCGCAGGCAGATGATCAGGGCGTCCGGCATGGCCGCAGCGATCGTGTCGGCGAAGACGTTGAGGTTGTTGTTCTTGTAGACGACTGCCTTGCTGTCGATCTCGGCAAACGCCGCGAAGAAGCGTGCGGCGTCGCGCGCGCCCGTGTCCGTCAGCAGGGTCCGGAAGCCGGTCGCGTCCGGCTTGACCCAACGATTCCAGAGGTGATTGGCTTCGCTGGGCCCGTTGATGCGGCCGGTCTTTCCGTAATAGTTGCGGTAGTCCCCTTGTCCGGCGTTCCCACGGCCGAACAAGCGCCGGTATGCGCGCGTGGCGATGATCGGGGCGTGCGGGAACAGGGCGGTGAAATTCTGCGGGTACGACACGTCAAGGTGCCGGCAAAGCACCTGAAACACGAGCGTCGTGCCGCTGCGCGCGGGACCGCACACGAATATCGTCGGCCGGGCCGGTACCGCCGCGGCGGAGTCGACGAAGCGCCGCTCCCGCCGCGACAGCAGCAGGTCGAGCGGAATGCACAAGATGCCGAGGGCCGTGATGAGCAGCGTGAAGAGCGCCGCGCGATCGCGCGACCTGACCATTCGGAACACGAGCGCGAACGGGTTGCCGACGTGCGCCGGCACGTAACGGTACAGCATCGACCGCACTCGGGACCACATGTTCCGGCTACGCCGCAGGCGCGGCCGCGACAATCGGCCCCGGCGCTACTGGCCATCTGTAAGATGCGCGCAGGCGAGCGCATGAAAAAACTGATGACAGCGGCAGGCATTGTGTTGAGCGGTGTCCTGCTCTGGCTCGCCGTGAAAGACGTCGACGGCGGGGAGATCGCGAGGTCATTTCGAAATGCGGATATCGTGCTGGCCGCGCCCCTGCTGCTGGCGCTGGCGGGGTTCTACTGCCTCAAGGCGGTGCGATGGAGCGACATTCTCGTCCCCACCGCGCGAATCAGCGCGCGCGAGCTGATCCCATCGATGATGTCCGGGGCCGCCGGCAACAACCTGCTGCCGACGCACATGGGTGAGATCGTGCGTGCGTACCTGTTGGGGCGCCAGTACCGCCTTCCGCGGTCCGGCCTTCTCGCGACGCTCGTGGCCGAACGCGTCTTCGACGTGCTGGGCGTCCTGCTGCTGCTGACGGCGGCGCTCCTGTCCGCAGACGTCTCCGCCGGCCTGTGGCCGGCTATGGTGTTCCTCGTGGCCGTAGCGCTGGGCGGCATGGCATTCATGTATCTGGTGGCTAAACATGCGGACAGCTTTGTGAGGTTCGTGTCGGCGCGCACCGAGCGGCTTCCGCATAGTATGCGGGACAGGGTGGGTAAACTGGCTGCCCAGGTTGCGTCGGGATTCGGCGCGCTGCGGGACGGCCGGCTGTTTTACAGAATACTGGTGACCTCGATCATGCAATGGGCGTTGATGGGCGGCTGCGTCTTCATCGCGTTGCGGGCGCTCGCGATCGACGTGCCTTATCAGGCGGCCATCATCGTCCTCGCGACCATCGTCGCAGGGCTGACGCTTCCAACCAGCCCTGGGTACGTCGGCACGATCCAGTACTGCTTCGTCCTTGGCCTCAAGCCGTACGGCGTGGACTCCACTCAGGCCCTTGCGGCGTCGATCTTCTACCATGCGCTGCTGTGGTGCTCGGTCACCGTGACGGGAATTTACTACCTGCACGAATATCGCCTGAGGTTCGCCGAAATGCGGCGGCTCGACCGGAATTCGTGAGCGTCGATCGCATGTTGCGCGCGCTCGTGCACCTCGTGGCCGCCGCGGCGCTGGTCCTGGTGCCTGCCCTGTGGGCCGGCCGGCCGGCCTGGAATCCCCGCGGTCCCACCACGTGGTTCGCGCTGCTGTTTGCCGCAGCGTACCTTGCCGTCGCGCTGCCGCCCGTGCTCGGGCGGCGCCCCGCCGAACCCCGGCTGTCGCGCATCGTGCTGAATGGTTTCGCCGCATTCGGCAGCGCGTTCGTCGTCCTCGTGTTCGCGCAGTGGCGTTTTCCCGGGGTCGCCGGCGCGGAGTTCCCGGCGATCATCGCCCTGACGGCGTTTGCGTTCGGCATGCTCTTGCTGCCCGCTCTGTTCGCATTCCGGATTTCGCCCTGGTGGAAACTGGCGGTGCTCGCAGTCGTCGTGCTCGCCGCCTTCTGGGGGCACCTGGGACTGCGGTCGCGACCTAAGCCGGGGCCGGTCCAGGAAGTTGCCCACGCCGACACCTCCCTTTACGTCCTGAAGACTACGTCATATCGGAGGTGGATTGCGGACGGCGACACGCGCGGCGGCGCCATCGCGCCGTTCGGCACCGGGTACCTGCTGGCCGCCGGCGACGGGAGGCTGTACTACGTCGCAGAGAATGCGGCACGGACGGCGCCCGTGATCGAGACGCTGGCTTACCGCGTGCCGTTCAACCCGGACGACTTCCGGGCGGGCGGACGCAAGATCTTCGGTGACGAGTGGCTGGACAACAGCATGGACAAGCTGCGCGTCGCCGATCTCCTGCTGCAGGAGCGGGCGGGAGGTGGCTTCCGGCTGTTCGTCTCGCATCATTACTGGAAGCCGGACGAAGCCTGCTTCGTGGTGCGCGTCTCGACCCTCGAGGGAACCGTGCCCGAACTGCGGGATCCGGCCGGCACGCTCGCCTGGCGCACGCTGTACGAAACGAGCCCGTGCCTGCCGCTGAATACTGGCAGTCGCCGCGGCCTGCGCTTCGGCGGGCTGCAGGTCGGGGGCGCACTCGCGCTGCTCGGCCATGACGAGCTCCTCGTCACGGTGGGTGATCACGAGTTCGACGGCTTCAAGCGTCCCGAGGCACTACCTCAGGACCCTGCCAATTCGTACGGCAAGACGATGCTGATCCGGCCGGACTCGGGTGCGGCGGAGCTCTACACGCTGGGACACCGCAATCCGCAGGGCTTGTACGTCGACGCTGGCGGAACCGCCTGGGTCCTCGAGCATGGCCCACGGGGCGGCGACGAGCTGAACCGCCTCCGTCGCGGCGCCAACTACGGTTGGCCGGCGGTGACCTACGGCACCGACTATAGGCTGCACGTCTGGCCCCCCAACCCGGCGCCGGGCCGGCACGAGGGTTTCGAGAAGCCGGCGATCGCCTTCGTGCCGTCCATCGCGGTGTCGCAACTAGCAGGCGTCAGCGGCCCGCTGTTCGAGGCCTGGCGCGGCGACCTGCTGGTCGGCTCGTTCTTCGGCGGCTTGGTGCGCGTGCGCGTCGAGAATGGGCGCGTGGTACTGGCGGAGCCGATCAGGATCGCTGGCCGCATCCGCGACATTGCGGAGGGATCGGACGGCAGGATCCTGGTCTGGACCGACGAGAACGACCTCGTGTTCCTCGAGCCGTCGGCCAGCGACTCCGCCGAATCGCTGATCTCGCAATGCATCGTGTGCCACACGATGGGCGAGAATGAGACGATCTCGGCAGCGCCCAGCCTGCGTGGCATCGTCGGCCGGCCCGTGGCGTCGATGAAGAACTATGACTATTCGCAGGCGATGACGCGCTTCGGGGGGCGCTGGACCGCGGGGCGCCTCGACAGCTTCATCGCCGATCCCCGCGGCACCGTCCCCGGCACGACGATGGCATTCGAGGGCATCGACGACGCCGGGGAGCGCAGGCGGATCGTCGAGTTCCTGGAACGCCGCGGCACCGAGGGAACGCCGCCGCGCTAAGCCAGCGCGCGTGACTCGAGCCAGGCGAGCGATTCTTCGAGGATGCGCGCCGATGCGCGACCGTCACCGAACGCGCCAGCAAGCGCCGCGGTGAAGTCGGGCGGACCCGCCGCGAGCACGCGCTCCCAGTCGGATACACTCGCGAGGATGCGGTCGGGATCCGTGCCGGCGATCTTGTTGCCGCCGGCTTTGACGGTCTCCACCCACTCGGTTTCGTCGCGCAGGGTCACGCAGGGCCGGCCGAGGAAGAATGCTTCCTTTTGCAGTCCGCCGGAATCCGTAAGGACGACTCGCGCGCCCGCCACGAGGCGAATCATGTCGAGGTAGCCGAGCGGATCGATCGGCTTGAGCCCGGCATGACCGGCGAGGAACCCAGCGCCGACCGCCTTGGCCGTGCGCGGATGCAATGGAAAGACGACCGGCCGCCCATCGCGCGCCACGCGCGCTATCGCTCCCGTCAGTTGCGCGAGTCGTTCGCCCTCTGTGTTCTCCGCGCGGTGCACGGTCGCGACGTAGTAATCGCCGGGCGCAAGCCCGAGCCGTTCGAGAACGCGCGAGCGCTCGAGCGCGACGGGCGCGAAGGCGCGCATCGCGTCGAGCATCACGTCGCCGACCTGGTGCGCGCGCGCGCCGAGGCCCTCGTTCGCGAGGTTCTTCATCGACTCCGGGGTTGGCGCGAACAGGAGGTCGGACAGGTGGTCGGCCACCAGCCGGTTCGCCTCCTCGGGCATGCGCCGGTTGAAGCTGCGCAGTCCCGCTTCGACGTGGGCAAGGGGCAGGTGCAGCTTCGCCGCGGCGAGCGTCGCCGCAAGCGTCGAGTTGGTGTCGCCGTAGGTCAGGACGAGGTCCGGCTCGTGCTCGACCATGGCGGCCTCGAGCGATTCGAGCATGCGCGCTGTCTGGCGGCCGTGCGGGCCCGAGCCGACGCCGAGATCGAGGTCCGCCTCGGGGATGCCGAGTTCGGAGAAAAAGACGTCGGACATCGCCGGGTCGTAGTGCTGGCCCGTGTGCACGACGAAACTATCGATTCGAGCGCCGCGTGAGTTTGCGGCGGCGATCGCGCGGCAGACCGGCGCGAGCTTGACGAACTGCGGGCGCGCACCGACCACCTGCATCAGGCGAACTGGCCTGCGCGCGATGGCGTCAGCACTCGGTGACATGCCGTCCCTCGCGCCGGTACCGGCGCCCGCAGGCCTTGCAGCCGGCGTCGCGCGCCGCGCCGTCGTCGCCGCCGAGGTCGAGGCCGACGCCGCACCAGCATACCCAGCTGCGCACGCCGCGCCGGGTTGCCGTAGACGACCGCGTAGTCGGGAACGTCCCGCGTGACGACGCCGCCGGCGCCGACCACGCAATAGCGGCCGAGCGTCACGCCGCAGACGATCGTGGCGTTGGCGCCGATCGAGGCGCCTTTCTTCACCAGCGTGCTCTTGTACTCGTCCTTGCGCTCGACGTGGCTCCTCGGGTTGATCACGTTCGTGAACACCATGGAGGGCCCGCAGAAGACGTCGTCCTCGAGGACGACGCCCGTGTAGACCGAGACGTTGTTCTGGATCTTGACATTGTCGCCGACAGTGCACTGCGGCGAGATGACGACGTTCTGGCCGATGTTGCAGCGCGCGCCGATCCGGCAGTCGCGCATGACGTGGCTGAAGTGCCAGATCTTCGTGCCGGCGCCGATCTCGGATGGCGCGTCGATGACGGCCGTCTCGTGCGCGAAGTAGCCCTTCGTGTCGGGGGGTGTCGTCATGCGGCGCTCCGGAACTCGGATTCGAACTGCTCGAGGAAGGCGTTCACGCTGCGGATGACCTCGTTGTTGTTGAGGGTGTTGCTCGCAAACTGGGCGGTGTTGACGACGTAGAAGTCGGCATTCTGCGTGCGCGGCGGCTGCACCCGTTCCGAGTAGCCGATCACCTGCAGCGGCTGCACCTTGATTGCGCGATTGAGGTGCACGCCCGCGATCTCGGCCTCCGGGAACCCCGGGAACATGCGGCGGAACCCGGCCATGAACTCGGCCACGACCTCCGCGTCCGGGCGGCGTAGGGCCGCGTCGTCGGAGAGCACGTACTTCGGCAGGTAGGTGAGGTGCAGGCCCGCCGTCTCGGCGGTATCGACGAGCGAGCTCATCCCGATGATCCCGGTGAATGGGATGCGATCGTCGGCGATGTTGAGGACGTAATACGGGCAGAACGGCTTGCGCGTCACCAGCGCGAGGCAGAGCACGCCGAGGTACTCGATGTCGCCCTGCGCCGGCACCTGGACGAGCGTAGGGTCGGCGACCGCGCGCAGCACGTCGACCGGGCCGGTGAAGATGACCTTGTCGAACGACTCTGCCGCGCCGCCGGCTTCGATCTCGACGCCGCCGCCGGGGCGCGGGCGCACGGCCCCGACCTCGACCTGGAGCTTGAGGTCGCCGCCGGCCGCGCGGATGCGCTCGACGAGGCGCGCGAACACCGTGCGGTAGCCGCCGGAGACGTAGCCGAGCGATTCCTTCTGCGCCGCGGCGTCGCGCGCGGAGAAGAGGCGCTTCACGTAGGTCCAGATGAAGACGGCCGACACCCGCCGTGTAGTTCTCGCCGAGCTTGGCGAGGAGGAGCGGCTTCCAGAACTTCTCGAAAGTGGTGCGTCCGGAGTTCCGCACCAGGAAGTCCTCGACCGTCATGCCCTCCAGCCGCCGCCAGTCGCGGATGCGCGAGCAGTAGAGGATGGTCGCCGCGAGGCGGAACTTGCTCCACGGGCCGAGCAGCGGGAACTTCAGGAAGTCGAGCCCGCTGGAGAGCGAGTGTGTCGCGCGATCGACGTAGAAGCCGGTCCGCGTCGCCTGCCAACGCAGCTTCCCGCCGAGGCCGATGCGCCGGATGAAGTCCACGAGGGCAGTGTCGGACGGCAGGATCACGTGGTAGAAGCGGTCCCAGGTGAAGTCGCCGAAGTCGTGCCAGGTGGCGAGCCCGCCCGGCTGCGCCGCGCGCTCGTAGACCGTCACGCGGTGCCCGGCGGAGCCGAGCCGCTCGGCGAGCGCGAGACCCATGAGCCCTCCGCCGATGATGCCGATGCGCACCGGCTGCCTCCGACCGCGCCCGGGCCTCAGCCCGCGGCGCGCCTCGCGACGGCGGCGCGCTGCCAGTCGATGGTGCGCGCGAGGCCTTCGTCGATGCCGACCTTCGCGCGCACGCCGAGCAGCCGCTCGCACAGCGCGACGTCCGGCACGCGCCGCATCACGTCCTCGTACTTGCGGCCGGTGAACGAGGCGTAGGGCACGAACTCGACTTTCAGCTCGCCCGGCGTGCCCGAGGCGCGCCTTGACGCGGCGCGCGAGCTCCAGGATCGTGATCTCCTGCGTGTTGCCGATGTTGATGATCTCGCCGTTCGGCCTCGGGCTTCACCGTCGCCCGGTAGATGCCCTCGACCGTGTCGGTCACGTAGGTGAAGCTGCGCGTCTGGCTGCCGTCGCCGTGTATCGGGATCGGCTTGTCGTTCAGCACGCAGTCGATGAACACCGGCGGCGGGCCGCCCCACCAGCTGAGCGGCTGCTTGGGCCCGTAGGAGCCGAAGAAACGCAAAATCGTCACCGGGAAGCCGTACGCGTCCTGGTAGGCGAGCGCGAGGTGCTCGTCGAACAGCTTCGACACGGCGTAGGCCCAGCGCGGCGACTTGGAGTTGCCGATCACGTGGTCGGTGTGCTCCTCGCTGAACGGCAGCGCGGGGTTCCGGCCATAGACGTCCGAGGTCGAGGCGAGCACGAGCTTGCAGCCGAGCCGGCGCGCGAGCTCGAGCGCGCATTCGGTGCCGCGGTAGTTGATCTTGAGCGTGTCGATCGCCTTGCCGTAACGTGGGATCTTGAACGCCGCGAGGTGCACGACCGCCTCGAACGGGCCGTCGAGGCCGCCGAGGACGGCGGCATCCGTGACGTCGGCCTGGATGAAACGGAAGTGCGGGTTGCCGCGGAACTCCGCGAGGTTGTCGGCGACGCCCATGGACAGGTTGTCGATGCCCACGACCTCGTGGCCGGCGTCCAGCATCCGGCCGACGAGGTTCGATCCGAGGAAACCGGCGCAGCCGGTGACGAGGCAGGGTGCGCTCATTGCCGGGGGCCTTCCCCTTCCAGGCGGCGCATTTCATCCTCGCGCCGCTCGCGCAGCAACGTCGAGCCGAGGTGGAACAGCTCGTCGAAGTATAGCTTGTTCTGCAGCGAGAGCATCGCCATGCCGACGAGCTGCATCGCGAGCATCAGCGAGAGCAGGCCGACGATGAAGGTATGCGGATACGCGGCGTATGCGAGTGCGACCGCCGCCGATATGCCGCGCGTCGCGTCTGGTATGGCGCCGAGTTCGGCATGCGCGTCGATGAAGTGGATCACCATCCACGTGTTCACGTAGGCCGAGAACGCAAGCAGCAGGAGTCCGGGTACCAGCAGGAAGGTGAATGGGCGGAGGATGAACCCGGAAACGGTCGTGCCGGCGATCTGCCGCGCCGACCCGCAGGCTCGAGCGCCGCTGGCGGCCGACGCGGTTCTGGCGCTGCCAGTTGAGCTCCGCCGGCACTTCCTCGATGCTGGCGCGCAGCAGCTTTGCCTTGTGGATCATCTCCGGCATGACGTCCATGCCGGTGCTGCGCAGGTGCATGGAGCGCAGGAAGCGCCCGTCGATCGCGCGCACCATGCAGGTCATGGTGCTGATCTGCTGGCCGGACGCGCGCGCCAGGAACCAGTTGGCGACGCGGCTGAAGACGACTCGCAGCCACGGCACGTCGACAACGCGCCCGCCGCGCATGTAGGGCGACGCGAGCACGAGGCGCGCGCCGGTCCTGCTCATCCGCTCGAGCAGCAGCCCGACGTGCTCGGGACCGTAGGACAGGTCGATGTCGAGCACGACGACGTAGGCGCCGCGACACTGCGCGAAGCCGGTCTTCAGGGCCTGCCCGAGCCCGAAATTGCGGGGATGGTGGATGACCCGGATCCCCTCGCACTCAGCGGCGAGCTGGCCCGCGATCGCGCCGGTCTGGTCGCGGCTGCCGTCGTTGACGATGAACAGCTCGAACCGGTACGCGTTGCGCAGCGACTCGAGGTAGCCCAGCAGCTCGAGGACATGGTCGCGCAGGATCGCCGCCTCGTTGTAGGCGGGCAGCACGATGGAGACCAGCGGGCGCCCCTGGCGCGCCGATTTCATGATCTCGTCCACCACGAAGCTGCCGGTCGTCGTCATGTCCGGCGCGGCGGGCCCGGGGTCCGGGGGTGGCGGATTGCTGGAATGCATCAGGCGGACAGTTTACCGGGGCCGCCCCGCCGAGGCAGCCGACTTCGCCGGAACGGGATGCGCGCACCGGGCGCACATGACGAAGGTCACATTTCCGGCGGGTTGCCGGTCACTGGGCCTTGAGGCTCCGCGGGACCGGCGGGCCGGCCTTCGCGTTGAACGCGCGCCAGTCGAGGTCGAGGTACTGCAGCATCGTCGCCGCGACGTCGCTCTGCGCCACGTCCGGAAAGTCGCTCGCCTCGCCGAGCGCGGGCGTCCTCGGGCCGAGGATCGCGATCCAGATGTCCTGGCAGCCCTCATATTCCCGGCCGTGCTCCGACCAGTCGGCGGGCGTGCGCCCACGGCCGTGGTCGGTCGTGATGATGAGCGTCGTGCGGCCGCGGTAGCCGTCGATGGACTGCAGCGTCTGCCACAAATCCGCAATCAGGCTGTCCGCGAGGTGCAGGTAGTCGAGGACGAGGTCGTAGCGGCGCGCATGCGCCCAGTCATCCGACTGGCCGAGCCCGAGCCACATGACGCGCGGCCGGTGCTTCTTCAGGTACTCGAGCCCGACGCGGTAGGTCAGCACGTCGTTGCTGCTCTCTTCCCAGAGCTGCTGGACCTGCTGCCGCAGGCCGTTGTAGCGCTCGATCTCGGGCGTCGTGAGCGCGGCGGGGACCGGGTCGCGCGCGCCGTTCATGAAGAACGCGCCGTCGCGGCTCGCGGCGGCGTACTTGAAGCCGTCCCAGGAGCCGACCTGCGCAACCTCGGTCTTCTTGAGCGACAGCGCCTCGCGCACGTGCTCGAGCACGGTGCGATGGGAATAGCGCACGAAGTCGTTGCTCTTGACGTCCGGCTGCGCCTGGCCGGTCAGGATCTCCGAGTAGCCCGGGTACGAGAACCACTGGTCGTTCCGCACCGTGACCTTGCTGCCCCTGGCCTGGTTGCCGAGGACCATGCCGGCCGGCGCGAGGGTCTTCCAGATGAAGGGCATCAGCTCCTCGCGGCGCGCCTCTGGCGTCTCGCGCCACCAGCGCTTCGAGGTGACCTCGGCCTCGTAGATGCCGGACTGCGCCTCGGGCGCCTTGGCGATCACCGGGTCCATGCCGCCGAAGAACTCCTGCACGCGCACCCCGTCGAGCGTGACGAGGATGACGTTGTGGCCGTTGTCGGCGGCTCGCGCTGGCAGCGCGGCCAGGGCGAAGGCGAGGGTCGCGCCGGCGAGCGTCCGGATGCTCATGAGTCTCAGTTGATGCCGCTGAGATCTAGGCGGTAGAGCAGGTCGGGACGCCCATCGCCCCGCCATTCCACTACGTGGATGTAGAAGGTGGTCGCGCCGGTCACGCGGACCTCGAGCAGCGCGTCGAGGTTGCCGCTCGCGCGGTCGTCGTTCATGCACTCGCCGGTGAAGGACGGCGCGCCGCAGGTCTGCAACCGGGCTCCGGCGGCCGTCAGGAGCTCGACCACTGTATCCACGTTGTCATTGACGGCGCTCAGGTCGACGGTGATCGTGGACGTCGCATTGGTATGCACCTCGTAGTAGTCCTCGTCCGGTTCGAAGACGGTGTTTGGGTGCCCGCTCGGACTGATAGAGGCCGTAATCTCGCCGTTGCCGACGGGAGTCGCGGTGCCGATGGTGTCGTTGCGGCCCGTCGGCGGGCTGCGGACGATGATCGTGAACGCGCGCGAGTCCGTCGTGCCGCAGTCGTCGGTGACTTCGACGCTGAAGTTGTAGGTACCGCCGGTCGTCGGCGCGCCCTGCAGGTGGCCGGAAATGCCGTCGAGCGAAATGCCGGGCGGCAGCGCGCCAGTGACGAGGGAGAATGCGTAGGGCTCCACGCCGGGTGCGACGGCGATATCGAAACTGAAGGGCTCGCCGATCGACGCCACCGGCGGTGACGATGAGACCGGCAGGCCAATCGCGCGCGGCTCGATCGCGAGCGTGATGCCCGTGCGCGACGCGCTCTGGGCCGGCGTGTCGCTGTCGGTCACGCTGACGTCCAGCGTGAAGTCTGCGGACGCGCAGGAAGCGGGAGCGAAGCCGACGATGGAACCGTCCGGCGCGACGCCGAGGGGCAGCGTGCCGCCCGTCTTCTCCCAGGTCAGCTCGGGCAGGCCGCCGTCCGCCTCGAGCCCACCGTCATACTGCGCGCCACCGATCGCATCGGGCAGCACCGTGGTCGCTACCTCCAGCCGGACCAGCAGGTGCAGATCGAACTCGGCGAACTGGGTCGGCGATCCGCTGTCCGTCACGGTGGCCGTGCCGGCAGTGGTGCGCGCACCGGCGCTCGGCGTCCCGCTGATGACGCCCCCGGCGTCCACGGAGAGGCCGGCCGGCAGCACGACGGCGAACGAGTACGGCGGAATGCCACCGCTCACTGCGATCGAGTGGCTGTACGTGTCGCCGACCGCGGCGGTCGGCGGGTCTTCCGCGTCCGCCGCGAGCGGATCTGCGATCCGCAGCGTGAAATCCTGCGAATCCGTCTGTGCGGGCGAGTCCGAATCCGTGACCGTCACGGTGAAGTCCGCTTCGCCCGCGGGGCCATTCGGCGTGCCGCTGATCGTGCCGGTGGCGGTGTCGAGCGCGAGACCGTCGGGCAGCGATCCCGAGATCGAGAACGACCTGGGGGCTTGCCCGCCGGTCGCGGTGATGGTGTTGCTGTAGGCCGTGCCGACGACGCCATCGGCGACGATGCTCACGGTGATCGCCAGAGGCGCAGGCCCGCCGCCTCCGCCGTCGCCACCTCCGCCTCCGCAGCCGGCGAGCGCGATCGCCGCGTAGGCTGCGGCCCAGCTCGTCCGGAAAGCCGCGCGATGGCTCATGGCGCGGTCTCGAAGTCGTCGAACCGCGGCAGGGAGTCGATCAGGATCACGTCGTGTCCGTTCTCGAGCTCGCCGGCGGCGACCGCGATCGGGGCGCTGGGAGCGGGCGCCTCGCCGGGCAGTGCGAAGATGAATTGTCCCGGTCCGACGCTCGAGCCCTCGATGAATTCCGCGTGGATGCCTTCGGCCTCCAGCCTGTAGTTGCCGGCCGGAACCGGGATCTCGAAGTAGCCGATGTGCGCCGGGTGGCTGGAGCCGGCGCCGTTCGACGACGCGCCCGTGATCGCATTGCCGTGGATGAACCCGAAGCGATAGCCCGAAACCGACGAAGCGGCAAATCGGCGGTCTTCGTTGGCGCCTGTGTCCACCCGGCGCGCGATCACGTTGACGAGCTGCGCATGCGACTCGCCGTCCGTGAAGTACACGACGCCCGTGATCCGTCCGTGCGTCGCAGCGAAGCCGCCCGCCCCGCCTTGCGGATACAGCGAAGAGATCCAGGCGATGTCGTCGGTCGAGAGCGTGCGCTGCTGATCGCTCATCAGGAACGGGAACATCGTGGGCAGGCCCGCGAGATCGTTGGATCCGCAGGCGCCGGTGATGCAGTTGACGTTGACCTGGGAGTGGTCGAGACCCGAGAAGTGGCCGAACTCGTGGATGAAGGCCGCGTCGAACTCCTGTTCCGTCAGCTCGAAGTTGTTCGCCGTATCAACGTTGTCCTGGAAAATGCCGTTCATGACGGCGATGCCGCTCACGACCTGGCCCGCGCCGTTGGCGGCGCAGGGACCGGCAAAGCCGATGACCGAGGAATCCTGGCCGAGGTCCTCGAACAGCGAGCCGTTGACGTCGTAGATGATCGGGCTCTGGGTGCCGTCCCCGCAGCTGCCGTCGACGGCATTGAACTCCGCAGCCGTGCTGACGTCCCCGTCGGAGAAGCCGGCGACTGCCTGTATCGCGCCTGCGCGCAGGTAGGCGATGCTGGACGAGGCCACGTTCTGCCAGGTGTCGAACATCCCGTCCACGCGCGCCTGCGCCTGGGGTCCGGTCACCTGCGAGCTCAGGTTGCCGCCGTCTGTGCGATACGCGATCGGCTGGGCCGTGCTCCACAACAAGGCATCGCCGTTCGCGTCGAGGATCAGCGGGCCACCGGCGTCCGCGGTTCCGCTGACAACAGCGAGGGCGCTGGCGGCGGCGCAAGCGGCATGGCGGATTGCGCGCGGCGTCACGGGCATCTAGCCGCTCCCCCGCGCGAGCTCGCGGATGAGGCGGAGCAGGTCGTCGACCGGGATCGGTCCTTTCTGGTGCTTGGCGACGAGGCTCGAGGCGTCCCGCGACAGCGTGAACCCGCTCTTCGCGAGCTCCGCGGGGACGCCGCGCATCAGGAACGCATTGCCGCGCCCGTTCACCGCGACTTGCCGGCCCGACGCGTCGCGCAGGACGCGGAACTTGCCCTGTTCCATGCCTGCGGGACTGGTGAGGCCGTAGCGGCTCGGCGCGTTCATGAGCAGGATGTATTCCTGCCCCTTGTGATATCCCGCCGCGTCGCGGACGTCGCGCAGGTCCCAGATGTACTGGCGAAACGTGTACGTGCCTCGCGCCCCGCCCTTGAGGGTGTCGCGGACCTTGAGCGTCACGACGAGCGTGTCGAGGTTCGCCAGTTCCGGGTGCTTCTCGACGCGCGCGCTCAGCACCGTGCCGCGCACGATGTCCGCGGAGCCGGCGACGATCTGCTCGAGGTTGCGTGGCACCGTCATCGCGCCGCGCTGCGAGAAGGCGGACGACGTCGCGAGGCATCCGACGGCGATCAGGAAACAGCGCTGGATGTTGCGGCGCAGGTTATCGGTCGACATTCGGCGCCCGGCTGGCTCCCTGATTATGTCCCGCGTCGGTTGCGTGCCGCGTTCATCATGCGGTGCGTCCGCCGGCAAGGCAAGCCGCGGCTCAGGGAGTGCTGAACTCCGCGGTCACGGGATAGTGATCCGAGCGGATGCCGGGCAGGACGCGAAAATTCCTGAGACGCACGTCACGCGTGGCGAGGATGTGGTCGATCGGCACGCCGATCGGCCCGAGCGCCGGCCAGGTGGGGCCGATGCCGTGCCCCTTGCGCGCATTGTGCAGCCCCGCGACCTCGACGAGCGGCCGGTACGCGTCGTTCCACATCGTCAGGTTGAGGTCGCCCGCGAGCACGAGCGGAGCCCGCGCTGTGGCCGCATGCTTTGCGAGCGCGGCAATCTGCAGGTTCCTCTGCCGTATGTATTGCGGGCCGACCGGTGCCATCGGGTGGGCGAGCACGATCTCCACGTCGCCGCCGGGCGCCACGAGGGTCGCCGCGATGGCGGGTGCCGACCCATCGCCAGGAAGCCGGAGCTCGCGCGCTTTCTCGAGCGACAACCGGCTGTACAGCGCGATCCCGACGTAAAGTTCGCCTGGCACCTCGAAATGCTGCGGGTAGCGCGCCCGCAGCGGCGCAAGCTCACGCAGCCACCGCGCATCGACCTCCAGCAGGCCGATGACGTCGGGGTTCTCCCGCTCCACGAGCTCGAGCAGTTGCCCGTGGTCAAGGTTCGAGTGATGGACGTTCGCGACGAGCAGACGCACCCAGGAGCGCGCCGGATCGTCCGCCGCGGGGCCCGCGCTGAAGTACCACGGCACGACGGGTGCAATTGCGAGCGCCGCGAGCGCGACGCAGGCGACGGCGGCCACGTGCAGCCGCTGGCAGGCGAGGAGCGCCGCGACGGCCAGGAACGCCGCGGCGAAGTGCGCAGGAAAGTTCGACAGGTTGTCGAGGACGGCGAACGGTCCCGGGAACTGCGCGCCGGCAAAGGCGAGCGCGAGCAGGATCGCGATGAACTCCGGCACGGCGACACTGTAAGGCAGTTCAGGCGACCCGGCTAACCCGTACTGAACCCGCGGCGTTGAAGCGGGAGATCCAGGCGGCGCATTCCCCGGCAGGCAGCGCCGCGCTGTAGTGGTAACCCTGTCCGTAGTCGTAACCGACCGCCGCCAGAAACCCAGCCTCCCACTCGTCCTCGACGCCCTCGGCGACCACGAGCAGCCGCAGCGCGTGCGCCATCTGCGCCGTCGACTCGACGATGATGCGGTCGTCTGCGCGCGAGCGCATGCCGGTGACGAACGACTTGTCGAGCTTGAGCGCAAGGATCGGCAGGTCGCGCAAATAAGCGAGCGAAGAATAGCCGCTGCCATAGTCGTCGATGGAAATCGGGACGCCGAGGCCATGGATGTCTTCGATGGTGCGCAGCGCGCGCGCGGGATCCGCCATCATGGCGCTCTCGGTGATCTCGAGCTCGAGTGCCGGCGCTTCGGCGCCAGCCTCCTCGAGCAGTGCCGCGAGCCGTGCCGGGAATGCGGCGTCCTGCAGGAGGCGCGCCGAGAGGTTCACCGCCACGCGGATGTCGAGACCTGCTGCCTGCCACGACTGGCGCTCACGCAATGCGCGGCGCAGCGTCCACTCGGTCAGCGGCCGGATAAGGTCGGTCGACTCCGCGAACGCGATGAACTCGGCGGGACTGACCGGCCCGTGGACGGGATGCGTCCAGCGCAGCAGTGCCTCGACTGCGTCGGCCCGGCCGCTGTGGAAATTGACCTTCGGCTGGTAATGCAGGGCAAGGGCGTCGCCGGCGATGGCTGCCCGCAAGTCACCGCCCATCGAGAGACGGCGCAGGGAGTGACCGTCCTGGGCGCGATCGTAGAACTCGAACGGCGAGCCGCGGCGCTTGGCGACGAACATGGCGACGTCGGCCTGCTTGATGAGGCCCACTGCGTCGGTGGCGTCCTCCGGGCAGCGCGCAATGCCGATGCTGAGGCCCACCTCGATGGACACGCCGGCGACGTCGATGGGACTGGTCATGGCATTCACGAGCCGCTGCGACAGCCTTTCCAGATCCGCGCGCGATGCCGCCGTCTCGACGAGCACCGTGAACTCGTCGCCGCCGATGCGGGCGACGTAGCCCGCGTCGCACGCCGCCTGCCGCAGCCGGCGCCCGACTTACGCAGAGGACGTCGTCGCCGACAGGATGCCCGAGGGTGTCGTTGACCTCCTTGAAACGGCACAGGTCCAGCATCAGGAGTGCCATCGGCGGTGGCGTTCCGGGCCCCGCCAACGCACGTTCGAGACGCTGGACGAGGGCGCCGCGGTTCGGCAGCTGGGTCAGGTCGTCGTGCGTCGCCTGATGCTCGAGCCGGCGCTGCTGGACCTTGCGCTCGCTGATGTTGCGGGCGATGGCCGTGTAGAGATGCTGGTCGCTGGAGCGCACGCGACTGACGGACAGCTCGATCGGGATCGCCTGTCCGCTGGACGTCACGGCTTCCCATTCGGTGATCCGGCCGTCGAGGAGGCCGAGCGCGTGCGTTTCGTCGCCGCTGGCGACTGCGAGCCCGGGAACGAAGCGCGCGACCGGCGCGCCGATCAGCTCGTTCGCGCGCCAACCGAACAACGCTTCGGCGGCCGGGTTGGCGGTCTGGATCAGGCCGGCGTCGTCGATGCAGACGATGCAGTCCGTCGAGGACTGCACGATGCTTTTCAGGAGCGCGTCGCGCCGCCGCATGCCGAGCGCATACGTGAGGGCCCGCCAGGACTGTTCGTCGAGGGACTGCAGGACGAGCCCGAGAAAGACCGCGAAGGCGCTGAACGCGAATGGAACGATCTCCACCTGCCAGCGGAGCCGGACGTGCAGGTAGAGCGCGGCTGCCAACAGGACGGCGAAGGCGCCTGCCAGGATGCCGGCATCGCGACGCCAGGAGGCGCGGTTGAGCGAGGCGGCCATCAGCAGCGTCCAGGCCGCGAGCGCTGCGTACAACGCGCCCGCGGGTGTCGGCCGCAAGGGCCCGGAGCGCACGCTTTCGACGGCGAGCGCCTGCACGACGACGCCCGGCAGCGAGCGATACACCGGGACGGGCACCATGTCGCCCAGCTCGACTGCGGTGGCGCCGACGAAGACGCGCTTGCCCTCGAAAGCGCTCACGGGCACGCGTCCTTCGAGCAGGTCGACATAGGACACGTAATCGAACGAGGCGGGGGAGATCGAGAAGTCGATCATGACTTCCGAGTCGGCCGGCAGCCGGCCCTCGAAGTCGATGACGGAGCCATGTCGCTTTGCGTCGACCGACCAGCCCGTGCGCCAAGTCCGCTCGAGGCCGTCCGGGCCCGGGAGTCGGTTGACGGCGGCGAGCCGGACGTGACGTTCGAATCGTGCGAGCGGGCGCGTCAGCGACGGCGTCGGGTCTGCCGCCGAGGCGGCCTGGAAGAACATGGGAAGGATGATCGGTTCACCGGGCCACTGCGCGAGCGCGGCCTCGAATGCGGCGTCATCGAGTGCATTCGAAGTCGAGCTGAAGTCGATGTCGAGGAAAACGCCCTGCGGCGCGGCCTGTGCAAGGCGGCGGATGAGGCCGGCGTGATGGCGGCGCGGCCAGGGCCAGCGCTCGAGGTCGGCAAGGCTCCGGGCATCGATGCCGACGATGACGATGTCGGATGGGACGGAACGCTCCAGCAGCCGCGCGCGCGCATCGACGACCGCGTACTCGACGGCCTGGAACAGGGCGCCGGCGTGCAGGGCGACCGCCAGCGCGAAGGCGGCGACGGCCGTGATCCACCAGCCGTGGCGGCTCAGCGGACGCATGTCTCAGCTAGGACCGCGGGCGGCCCAGCAAGCCGCCCACGAGACCGCCGGGCTCCTGTGCTTCGGGCGCGCCCGGCGTGGCCGGCGCTCCGGGCGGATCGCCGCCGCCGAGCCCGAGGTCGACGTCGGTTCCGAGCACGTCGACGGAAACCCCGACGCCAGCGTCGTCACCCGAAAGGTCGACGCCGACGTCGACGCCCGCATTGACGCCCGCGACACTGGCATCCACGCCGGCATCGACGGTGCCCGAACCGAGATCCGCGCCTGCGTCGACGCCCGCATCGACGCTCGCAACGCCCGTGTCGACGCCGGCATCCACGCCGGCGTCCACGGTGCCCGAACCGAGATCCGCGCCTGCGTCGACGCCCGCATCGACGCTCGCAACGCCCGTGTCGACGCCGGCATCCACGCCGGCGTCCACGGTGCCCGAACCGAGATCCGCGCCTGCGTCGACGCCCGCATCGACGCTCGCAATGCCCGTGTCGATGCCAGCGTCCACCCCGGCGTCCACGGTGCCGGCGCCGAGATCGACGCCTGCGTCAACGCTCGCGACACCGATATCGATGCCGGTATCGAGGCCGACGTCCACCGCGCCGCCGCCGAGATCCACGCCAGCGTCGATGCCCATATCGACGCCGCCGGCATCACCAGTCAGGCCGATATCGACCGGCAGCGTCGGGGAACCGGCGTCCGCGATGAGTTCATCGCCCGGAGCTTCATTGCCGGTCGGGAGCAGGTCGGCGGGCCCGGGGCCGGTGTCGTTCGGATCGCGGGGCGTCGCCGCGGTGTCGATGGTCGCGTGCGCCGCCGCGGCCGCGCCGACCCGCAGCACGCGAATGCCCGTCTCGTCCTTGCGGCGCACCGCGACTTCGCCGGCGCGCAGGGTCACCGGAGCGATGCCGTCCGCGGTCGCCTGGATCTCGAGCACGCCCTCGTGCAGCGAAATCGTGCTGCTGTCCCCGGTGACCGCGACGTTGAACTGGGTCCCCTTGATCACGGCAACGAGATAGGGCGTCTCGACACGCATCTTGCGGCTGCCGCGCGGGCCGACGCTGTAAAAGGCGTTGCCGGACGGTTGCGACACACGGTCGATCGGGCCGGCGGCCTCCTGCGCGGGAAACTCCAGCCGCGTGTCGGAGCCTACGCCGATGGAGGTGTCGCCCTGCCGCAGCTCCGCCGACCCGTCGGCGCCGGTGCGCAGGGTGGCGGCCGGCACGAGGACGGCACCGGTGTGCGGCTCCAGCGCAGTGTCCCTGGACGTGATCTCGACGGCGCCCTTGAAGGCGGTGAGGACGATGTCATCCTCGCCAGGCGAGGCGAGCGCGGCCGGCGGTGCCAGCAGCAGCCATGCTGAAAACAGCAGCGCAGTGATATGTCGCATCCGCTGACTCCCCTGTGCCAGTGAGGATTCATGGTACGGACGCGCGGGCCGGCGCAGGTGTGAGCACTGTCCCAACATGCGGCGGCTCCTTCCCGGAAAATCGTCCGTCCAGTCGGGAACGATCGGGATGTGCCATAACGTGAGCGCGAGGGATGGCTCGATTCGACGAAAGATGCCGCTCGCCGCGGCCGCCGCGGCGCTTGTCATATTCGCGGCGGCGGCCCGCGCGACGCCGGGAGAGGAAATTCCGCTAGTCGCCGTGGCAATCGACGGATCGACCGTGTACTCCCCGGCAGACCTGTTTCCTGTGTATCGCGACCATCTCGGCCGGCCGGTGACCCACGAGGCTGCGCGCGCCGTGGCCGCGGCGATCTCGGAGCGTTATCGGGTGGATGGCTTCGCGCGGCCGGAGCTGCGACTCGACGAGACGTTTGCCGCGGACGGCATCATGCATATCCGCGTCTTCGAGCCGCGCGTCACGCGGGTCATGATCGAGGGCGACCCGGGCCGGTATCGCGAAGCCATCGAGGACATCGGCGCGGAGGTGACGGCGGCCGTGCCCCTGCGCCTCGACACGATCCGCAACGCGGTCTCCAAAATGCAGCGCCTCTCGGGCCTGGCGGTGACCGCGAAGACCCGGCGCGACGGCGCGGCGCTCAATGCGCATGAGCTCGTGCTGCAGGCCGACTTCGCGCCGCTGTCGGGCTACGCGCGCATGAACAACCGTGGCACCGGGGAGGTTGGCCCGCTGTTCGTGCTCGGCCAGGTCGTGGCGAACGATCCGTTCGGCTGGGGCGGAGCGGCAGGCCTCGTCGTGGTCGCCGCGGCGGAGACCAGCGAGTACCTGAGCGGCGCAGCCTGGGTCGACCGCCCGCTCGGCGACGACGGCATGCGCGGCTTCGCCATGGCGTTCCGCTCGTCTTCGAATCCCAACGAGCGGCCGCAAAATCTCCAGGACGAATACCATCGCGAGCGCCTCGCGCTGCGACTGACGCGGCCGCTCGGCCGAATATACGCCATGCACGGCGCGCTCGAAGCCGAGAATCTGGTGATCGACCGCGACGGCGCGATCTTGCGCGACGACCGGCTGCGCGTGCTCGAAGCCGGCGTGCGTGGCGGCTGGCGGGCCGGCGATGCGACCCAACTTTCCTCGTCCGCGGAGCTGCGCAAGGGCCTCGACGCACTGGGCGCGGACTTGCGCGCGGACGACCTGCCGGACGATCCCCGTTCCGTCGATTTCCTGGTGGCGCAGCTGCAGTTCTCGAGCGTCACCCGCCTGCCGGATTCGTGGAGCCTGCGCATCGACGGATTCGCGCAAGCGAGCGGCGACGTCCTGCCGGACGTCGAGCGTTTCAAGATTGGCGGGGAGCGCCTCGGCCGCGGGTTCGAAGTCGCCGAGATTGCGGGCGACGACGGCCTGGGCGGCAAGGTCCAGGTCCGCCGCGAGCTGCCGGCCGGGGAAATCTCGCTCGGCACGCCGTCCGTCTACGGCACGTACGACCTCGGCGCGGTGTGGAAGAATGACATGCCGGGGCGCGAGTCCGCGGCCACGCTGGGTGTCGGCGTGGCGTTGCAGGGAAGCAGGCTGTCGAGCTACGTCGAGGTCGCGAAACCGCTGACCCACCCGGACGTGGAAGGCAAGCGCAGCGCTTCGGTGTTTGCCGAGGTCGCCTGGAAGTTCTGAGACCCGGCGCGGGGCCTTTCGCTCAATCCTCGATCAGGAAGCTCCGGAGCTGCTCGCTGCGGCTCGGATGGCGCAGCTTGCGCAGCGCCTTGGCTTCAATCTGGCGGATGCGCTCGCGGGTGACGTCGAACTGC
>CAVSKQ010000004.1:0-643616 GCA_963728615.1 uncultured Gammaproteobacteria bacterium | reverse complement strand
AGCGCGATGCGCAGCCAGATCCACGGATTCCCGCCGCCGTTCACGCCGCGACCGTAGCGACGGAGAGGTCGGCTCAGGCGGCCGTCTTGTCGAGGCGCTGCAAGAGCTCGTGGGCCGCGAGCTCGACCTCCTTGTGGCGCCACTCGGCAGCGCGGTACCGCGCCGCGATCAGGCCAGTGCGATGGACGCGGCGGAAGTCTCCTACACGAAGGCGTACCGGGCCTTCGTCTCGTCGGTCAGCACCCGCGGTGAGGCCGAGGTGCCACTCGGCGTACTCGTCCCACGATGCGACCTCAGGAATCTGTTCTCGACCGCCGCGCTCGGCTGGCTGTCGCCCCAGTCGCTCTCGAGCACGTACTGCCGCGCCTCGATGAGCCGGCGGACGCGCGCGACCGCGCGATCGTTCACCGAGTACTCGGCCATCAACTGCTGTGTTTCACCTCGAACTCCGGGTCGAAACGTTCGCACGCGGAGGTTTGCCCAGTGCGGGTCGGGGAGAGTTCTTTCGAGGCCCACATCCGGTTTCGTGAACCGAAGCCCCAGAGGGACGAAAGAGAATACGAGTCGACGGAAGGAAGCGAAATGTCCACATTCGTTCGAGTCGCGACCCTGCTCGCGATTGCGATCGCCACGCTTGCGCTCGTTGCATGCGGAGGTGACGACGACGACGCGGCCAGCGACGAGGTGACGGTCGAGCTCGCGGAGTTCGAGGGGTCGGGTCAGACGGGAACGGCAACACTCACGGCGGAAGACGATCAGACCCGCGTCGTGGTCTCGGTCGACAGTCCGGTGTCGGACTCGCAGCCCGCACACATTCACGAGGGCACCTGCGACAACCTCACACCGGAGCCCGCGTACGGACTGCCGAACGTCACGGCCGGCAGCTCCGAGAGTACGGTCGCCGTCAGCCTCGACGCGCTGACGAGCGGCGAGTACGCGATCAACCTCCACATGTCGGACGAGGATCTCGCGACCTACACGTCCTGCGGGAGACATCGACTGATCGCCAGAGGGGTGGACCCTCCGGCGTCCGACCCACAGGTCTGCTCGCCGGCCTCTACTCGAGCACGAATGAGACGCGCAGCGTACACGCGGTACGCGACGATCTTGCCGTTCTCGACATCGACCTTCTCTTCGGAGACCCAGGCGCCCTTGATGCCGCGGAGCGACTCTCCGGCCTTGTCGATGCCGTTCTTGACCGCATCCTCGAAGCTCGTTGGCGAGCTGGCCGAGATCTCGACGACCTTGGCGACCGACATCTGTCCCTCCTTGCCGTAGCGGAACGTGGACGCCGAGTTTAGGGCCGGTGGGGGGGGGCGGGGGGGGGGCGGTGGGTGACTGCCGATTCGGAATTTACATAGTTAGTCTCGCTCCCACGTGAGCACCGAAGTCGCGTCGAGCACGAATTGGGGCGCCGTGCGATGTGGGCAGGTGCCGGCGTCGTCGTCCTCGCACTCGCCGTTCTCGTCACATCCGCCACCGTTCCGCGCTGGTGGGCGCACCGGGTCGGAGACCAGGTCGACGGGAGCATTACGCAGGGGACGGCGCTCGGGATCGTCTACGGCTTCGTCTTCACCTTCCTACCGATCGTGGCCATCGTGCTGATCCTCCGCTGGCGCCGCACCTGGAAGACGATCGCTGCCGCACTTGCGATCGGGATCGTCCTCGCGCTTCCCAATCTCATGACGCTCAGCATCGTGATCGGACGTGGAAACGCGGCTCACGCAGGCGACCGCATTCTCGACGTCGAGGCTCCTGCGTTCCGCGGGGGCACGCTCGCGGGTGCGATCGTCGCGTGTCTTCTCGTCGTCTTCGTCGCCTACCTGCTGGTGTCGCGCGACCGAGCCGAGACGAACGCGAAACGAGCACGAGCCGAACTCCAGGAGACGGCAGCGCCGCCTTCGGACTCGCCGCCTTCGAGCTAGACGCGACCCTTGAAGGTGTCGCAGCTCTGCGGGCCGGAGCCCTCGATGCCACGGACGAACCAACTCTGCCGCTGCTCGGCCGAACCGTGCGTCCACGACTCGGGAAGGACGCGACCTTGCGTTCGCTCCTGGATGCGGTCGTCTCCGACCGACGCCGCGGCGTCGAGCGCATCGGCGACGTCCTGACGAGTGAGGTCCTCGACGAATCCCGTCTCGAGTGCGTTGCCCACCCAGAGTCCGGCGTAACAGTCGGCCTGGAGCTCCACGCGCACCTGACCTCCTTGCGGGCCGGTGCCGCGATCGGCGCTTCGGAGCACTCCGGTCAGGTTCTGGACGTGATGGCCGTACTCGTGGGCAAGGATGTACGCCTCCGCGAGCGGGCCGCCACGTGCGCCGAGCTGGGACTGCAGCTGATCGAAGAACCCGAGATCGATGTAGACGTAGCGGTCGTTCGGACAGTAGAAGGGGCCAACCGCAGACGACGCGCCACCGCACCCGGTCTGGATCGAGCCGTCGAAGAGACGCGTCGCCGTCGGCTCGTAGCCGCGAAACGCTTTGTCCCAGTACGCCTGGATGCTATTGATGCTGGCGAGAATCCGGCAGTCCTCCCGCTCGTTTGCATCAGCGCCCGTTTGGCACTCCTCGGCGAGATCCCCGGGGGCGCACCCGGTCCCACGGTCTGACCCGCGAGCGAGCCTAGATCGCCTAGGCCCCCGCCGCCTCCACTGAGGAAGATGAATGCAAGCAGCACGACGATCCCGATGAGGCCGCCGCCGCCTCCGAGCATCCCGCCCATTCCACCGGGCATCCCGCCACCGCGACCGCGGTGGTCTTCGACTTGCGAGGGATCGAGCTTGGCGTCCTTTCGAAAGCGCACTGCTCGAATGTACCCGGGTACAGCGTGATCGGAACCTGCGGCGAGCAGGCTCCGATCACGCTCCGAGACGATCAGGCGACGGGCTCGAGCACCGGCTCGAGCGCCGGTGACTCCTGGTGCTCGAGGTCACGCCCGCGCACGAGGAAGAGCGAGACGAGGACGCCGGCGAACGAGATCGCCGCGCCCGCCCAGAACGCCGCCTGGAACCCGTTGGTCAGCGCCTCGGCGCGGCGACACCGGCCGCGATGTCGTCGGTCGTCGTCGAGACCGCGATCGTCGACAGGATCGCGATGCCGACCGCGCCGCCGATCTGCTGCGACGTGTTGATGAGCCCCGACGCGAGCCCGGCCTCCTCCGGCTTTGTGCCGGCGACCGCCGCGATCGTGATCGGCACGAATGCGAACGGCATCCCGAGGCCGATGATGAGGAAGCCCGGGAAGAGGTCGCCCAGTACGAGCCGTTGACCGAGACCTGCGTGAAGTAGAGGAGCCCGCCGTCATCAGCGCCATCCCGAAGACGAGCGCCGGCTTGACCCCGACCCGCGTCACGGCTGCTGCGGCGACGTTCGCCCAGATGATGGCCGTGCCGGCGACGGCGAGGTAACCGACGCCCGTCTCGAGCGGGCTGAGGTGGAGCACCTGCTGCATGTACAGCGTGAGGATCAGGAACATCGCGAAGAGCGCCGTCCCGAGGACGAAGCCGACGATGTTCGCGGCGGTCAGCGTCTGGAGCCGGAAGATCGAGAACGGAACCAGCGGATCCTTGACGCGCCGTTCCCAGCCGACGAACGCGAGCAGCAGCACCGCGGCGGCGGCGAACGCTCCGACCGTCTTGCCCAAGCTCGACCCCCATCCATACCCCTGCGTGATGCCCAGAACGAGGAGGAGAGCCCCGAGGTGAGAGAACCGCACCCGGGACGTCGAAGCTCTGGCCGTGCTTGTCCAGGCTCTCCGAGAGCAGGATCGGCGCGAGGATCAATGCCGCCACCCCACCGGGACGTTCACGAAGAAGATCCACTCCCACGACAGGAAGTCGACGAGGACGCCGCCGAAGAGGACGCCTGCAGACCCTTTCTCGGACCCCGGCGCCGTTAACGGTGGCCACAGCGAGGCATCAGCGCCGCAACTTCTCGACTTTGACGGTCAGTACGATCATCCCCGATTTCGCGCTCGCTGCCAGCTCGGCCAGGATCTGCAAGTCAAGGCAGGACTGGTCGCGGTCGAGACTTTTTAAAGCCAGCCAAAAAGTTCACGCCTGCGAGCATCGGTTCTCTTGCCGGGAATTAAGCAGTGGTGACGCTTCCTTCGCGATTAGGGGTAAAAGGAGGAGTTGTTTCCATGTACTATTCCGACGGGGTGGAACGGTATCTTTTTGGCGGCAAACCGCACGCAACGTCTGCAAAGACGATCACACTGGCATAAGCGCAATCCTCTGGATCGCCTAGTACGCGCTGCCGCAAACTTCACAACCGAGAACCTGTTCTTGCGCAAGGATCGGCTTCAGCCGTGCGCCGACCCTCCAACATCCAACAATACTTCGGCTAGCCGAGCATCTCGAATCGGAAGCCGAAGGATTGAAGAACCGCGTTCTACATAACCCTCTTGCTGTTAGTTCAAGAGAGCGGGCATGTCTCATTGCCGACGGATCTATCAGCGAAGGGAGTCAAGTAACTTAGAAAATGAAATCCCGTAACTCGATCCACGCGCCCGATTGTAGTGGCGTTCGGTGATTGTCGTATCAGTGTGATGAAGGAGACTCGTAGCAAGATGGGGCTGATCCCCTGCATAAAAGTATGCTGTTGAAGCCGCTGACGCGCGAAATAGGTGAGGAGAAATTGGCACGCCAAGAGTAGCTCTCGTCGTTTCGGTGATGATGCCTTCGCAGCCAGAATATGAAAGAGGACCTCCATACGTCGAAACCCACAATTCGCTAGACTTCGGCTTAAGTATAGGACGATAGGTTTCAATGTATTTGTCTAAGATAGGCAGCGATAAACTCCGGCACGGGGCGTTCGTCAGCGCGCTGTGACTTAGTATCAGCTGCTGAAATGATCAGTTGCCATTTCCCTTGGTATTTCACCAGCTGCTTACCGATGCTGAGCGCAGCAAAGTTCTTGAGGCGAATTGGCATTACGGCCAAGAACGCTACCATCAAGCCGTTGCGGTACCTGCGCGCGCGTTGGAGTGGCCGTCAGGTCGTTGAGCGGCCTCTGCCTCTACCATTAGCGCCAGGCCAGCCTGTACGATGCGGTCAGAGTAGACGATGCGGTCGACCTTTGAACTTGGCCGCTTCGCCCAGTCGAGATCTTGCTCGAGTTCTTTGAGCCACTTCAGATCTTTAGCGGGAGCAATCAATTGCGTAAATCGGCGTAGCTTGTGGATGTTGCCGTAGACCGTCACTGAGCTGACTCGGACCGTCAGTTCAGCGAGGTAACCGCTGACGTTGGATGGAATGACATAAAATCCGACGCGGCGTCCGGGTCCAGCAACGAATTTCTGGCTATCCAGTCGAGAAAATATCCATACCGTCGCTCGAGATCCTTCTGGCTTATGGGTTTGAGGTGCGCGGCCGAGCCACCCTTTTTCAGCTTCATCGCAGGCCTGCAGGCCAGGTTCCAGGCCACACGATCAGTCGTAGGGCCACTCGCTGATCCCTAGCGATCGTATGATGGGGGACTCATTCCTGCGTCCTCTCCGTGTCATTTCGAGGCGGCTTTCGATCAGTTCACCAAAATGCTTGCCCGCCTGGAAAGTTTCGAGACCGGCATAGAAGTTAGTCGTCGTCTGCACATTCAAATGGCCGAGGATGCGGCGGGCATACTCATAGTTTCCCGGTTGAGCGCGCAGAATCACGGCGGCGGCCGCGTGCCGGAATTGATGCGCCGTTATCCTGATGCCGGTTTCCTTCAGCATGCGCTCCGCGATCGAAGTGCTGGCATGAGTCGAGCTCCGCGCTTTCTTTTCTGCGGGGAAAAGCCAATCGGATCGATGCGTTTGGCCAAGATGAGGCCGGAAAAGCAAGATATACTCATCGATCAATCTGGATGTTTGTAGGGTGAAGGGAAAGTCCAGATCCACGCTGATTCTTTACATCATGCTCGGGAACACAAGTCCATAAGGAGCAGTCGGCCCACCGGGCCTGATGAGATTGTGCCCGATCCGAATGCTGAGAAGGTTACCCACGCGGACCGGGGCACGAGTGAGGAGAAGAATCTGAATGGCGAGAGCAGCCCGACTTGCGGCCTTCGAGGGCGAGCGGTTGAGCAGACGCTTTGCCTCTGCCATCATCACTGCCGGCAGGTCGCAGACATCGTTCCAGACCTCGGTCATCATCACCGCTCTGATCACCGTCATGTTCTTTTCTGTCATTGTGCCGCCGCGTTGAGCTTCGAGTGCTTCGCGCATGTCCTCGAGATGTTCGATCGTTGCTGGAGCCGCATCGATTGATCTGGCGACCGCCAATAGCTTCCACGGAAGGTCGATGACATAGCGGCTAGGCTTATCGTCGCCCAGATAGGCCTCGAGGACCGTCTGTACGACACTCGGGGCCAGGAGGGCCGGCAAGGATATCAGGCTCTCCATCGCAATGCCGCTGGCAATGGCCTTGTTGGCGAAGGCGACGAGCTCCCGTCGGCGCGTGTCTATGCTGGACTTTTTGGATGGCTGCCGGCGCTTGCCTGAGGACGTCCTGTGTGCCTTTGCCAACCCCTCGAGATACTGATCCAGATCATGTCGGAGACCGCCCGGAAAATGTGTCCACTCCGGCGCCTCAGATTTGTGCTTCAGCGCTGGCAACGTAAGACTGAAAGGAGGCCAGCCGGGAACGGTGTCGACGCACCGGTTCCATGCCCTCATAAGCTCGCGCTGACGCGCAACACCCGTTTCGTAGAGGCTTGTCGCATGACGAAATGCGAAGTAGTCCGCCACGAGCTTCTCGCTCATCGCGCTTGGTTTTTTTCTCCTTGAGCTGCAATAGCGCGCGATCCGCTCAGAAGCCGGCTGGCTTTGACCTCCGGAATTGCCTTCATGAGGGCGTACCACTCTGGGGACAATGGCGCGCCTCGGGTTGGTATGTTGTTGGCGCCTGCAAAATGATTGATCGCGGCGCGGACATTGGACTTGTGATTGGCGAGGCTTTTGGTTTCGATTCCCATGCGAACCGCATTGAGGCGCCGGAGGTGATGCCGGAGCGCGGTCAGGCGCGCAGGCAGCGATTCTGGGAGGCAATCCAATGCCCCGGGCAATCACCCGCATCGAGCAAAGCCAGTGCCTGCGCTTGGCTTGAGGAAGCCCCGTGTCGGACTCGATGAAGGTCATGGCGTCAGCCAGGGAAGGTTCGCCAATGAGAGCGACGAACGACTTCGGGACGGCGGCTGACGGCTTCGGTTCGTGGAAAGGGTGGTCCATTAGATGCATCTTGTCTGCCACTGTATCAACGACATCCTCGTGCAGGGAGCGCGACCTTTGTTCTTTCTCGACTACATTGCTGCCGGGAAGCTCAACCCCGAAACAATCGCATCGGTGATCGAAGGCATCGCTCGCGGTTGTAAGGAGACTGGATGCGCATTGATTGGAGGCGAAACGGCGGAGATGCCGGGCTTTTATGCAGACGGTGAGTATGACGTTGCGGGTTTTATAGTCGGCGTGGTCGATCGCGCCAAGGTAATCGACGGATCAAAGATCGTCCCGGGGGATGTGTTGATCGGCTTGCCTTCGGTGGGTTTACACACAAACGGGTATAGCCTCGCCCGCAAACTGTTCTTTGAGATTGCGGCCTACCAAGTTGACACCCACGTCGATGAGCTCGGGTGCACTGCTTCCGAGGAATTGCTTAAACCGCATCCAAGCTATCTCGGCGCTCTGGGCGGGTTGCTGGAGACCGGGATGATAAAGGGGCTCGCTCATATCACGGGTGGAGGATTGCTTGAGAACATACCGCGCATCCTCCCCGAAGGTACCGCGGCGCAGATTACTCCCCGTTCCTGGCCTGGGCTGCCGGTGTTTAATCTCCTCGCGAGAATCGGCAACGTTCCTGATAACGAGATGTACCGGACTTTCAATATGGGAATCGGTATGGTCGTTGTCGTGAGGGCCGAGCAGTCCGGACAAGTGCGTGAGCATTTCGATGCCCGCGGCAATGCGTCCTACGAGATTGGGCGAATCATCGATGGATCGCGAACCGTGTCGATAGCGTGAGGTAAGTAACATAGACGTTAGTCTGTGTGTGTCGTTGATGGTCTTGCTTCGGATCAACACAGACTAAAGTCTATGCTACAGCCGCGGTTGAACCATCGGGCACCATGGCTTAGCATCATCGTTAGGAGGAAAGAGCTGGTAATGGCGAGTTGGTGTCCAAACTGCGGGAGAAATATCGAGGAAGGCGAGAAGTTTTGTCGACAATGCGGCATGCCGCAGCATCTCGACGGCGAAGAGGCAACCAACTGGATACTCGAACCTCAGACGGTTCCTGATTCGATGCGCAAAACCAGCTCGGTACATCCCGGCCCGACTGCGCCCACCAACCCACCGACCGGAGCTGGGTATATCCCCCCGACACCGACTCCATATTATGCACCGCCCCATCCACAACCGTATCAAGCGCCGGTCCAACCCGGGCAGACACAGATCTCTCTCGCGGGGTGGTTATCGGGCGGATGGCACGTATACAAAGAGAACGGCGCACTCATGTCAGTGGCTTCCCTTATTGCTGTAGCGATCAGTGCCGGCACCTTTGGATTGCTCAGCGGACCGCTATTTATGGGTCTGTTGCAGATGGCCTATAAGACGATGCGCGGAGAGCGGCCCTCGCTGAGCGACTTGTTCGATTGGCGCGGGAGATTTCTCCAGCCATTTCTTACAGGCCTTGTGTTTCTCATCATACAAGTGGCGCTAAGCGGCGCAGGAAATAACAACGCGCTGTTCAGCCTGTTGAGCCTGGGCTTAATACCCTTCCTTACAGTCCTCTTCGGGTTTACGATGTCTCTGGTTCTCGAGCGAAGCACCGATGTGGTCAACTCGTTAAATGAGGCGGCCAAGCTGGTCTTCTCACGCGATGCATTCATGTGGTGGGTCGTTGGACTGGTATTCGCTGCGATAACGTTCGGCGGGTTGGTAGCGTGCGGTGTCGGCGCGCTCGTCACACTGCCATGGATGATCTCGGCTTTGGCGGTCGCATATCGAGACGTGTTTGGCGATGACCCGAACCGAACAAACCACTAGATACACGGACCTCAGAAATTATGGACAACACGATAGGGCCGCTGCCCAAAGTACGCTTTGGCGATTGGATTGGCGAAGGCTGGAACATGTTCGCCGAGCAATGGAAAGTATGGGTACTGAACTCACTGGTGCTGTCACTGGTTACCGTGGTTCCGGCGATAGGAATCTACATCTTAATCTTTCTTGCGGCCGCAGCGTCGGCTGGTACCAACAGTGCCGGCGTTGGGCTTGTCATGCTTGTTCTGATGTTTGCGGCTGTGGCTCTTATTGTCCTCCTTTCGAGTTATCTTGTTTGTGGAATGTACCAAACCGCGTTCAAGCAGTTGCGGGGTGAGCCAATTTCAACTCGCGATTTGTTTTCGGCAGGCGACATCTTTCCGAGGTTTCTTGGTGCCGCGATTGTCGTCGGAGTCCTCGCCATTATCGGATTCCTGCTCTGTATCATCCCGGCGTTTATCGTGGTTGGTGCCCTTTACTTCACCGTGCCGCTGGTAGTTGAACGGCGAATGAGTATTGGCGATGCGATACAGGCGAGCCGCGATGTGACGCGCGGCGACCTGTTTATGTTCGTGTTGTTTGCGATCGTCGTCTCTATTATCGCGCAAGCGGGGTCATACCTCTGCTACGTGGGTATGCTGATTACCTGGCCGCTTCAATATACGATCGCGGCCGTTGCGTACCGAGATTGTTTTGGGGTTCCAGGCGCACGCTCCTTCGCAAGCAAGGTGGCACCTCCTCACTCGTATGGTGCGCCTCCACCGGTTGGCTATCATCCGGCGCCGCCTCAGCAGTGGCAGGGTTATGGTTCTTCGCCACAGCCTTCGGCCGTGCCCACTCCTCCGACGCCTCCGCCACCCTTAACAGCGCCGCAGCATAAAACTCCTACTGCAGCCGTTCATCAGTCATCGACCGGTGAGATCATCTGTCCTGATTGCCAGGCGCATTTGCCGGCGACCGCCAGATTCTGTGCCCGCTGCGGTCGAACATTAGTAAATCCGTAAGCGGCCTAAAACTGAATTCCTGCCATGTTTGACGAGCCGAGAGAACGAGCAGACCCATCCAGTATCGCGGTGATAGGCGCTGGTTACTGGGGCATTAACCATGTTCGGAATTTTTATGACCTGGGTGCGCTGGGTTTGGTCTGCGACTCCAGCGAATCGATGCTCGAGACGGTTCGGAACCGCTTCGCCGGGGTTAGGACCCAGACTGATGTGGGAGCGGTTCTTGATGACCGGAGCATCAAAGCAGTCGTGCTTGCAACTCCCGCGGAGACTCATTGTGAGCTTGCGATGCGCGCGATCGAGGCCGGAAAGGATGTGCTTGTTGAAAAGCCGTTGACGCTCGATGTTGTCGAGGGCGAGCGACTCGTGCAACTTGCGCAAGCACGCGGTGCAATTCTCATGGTAGGTCACCTGCTCGAATATCACCCGGCGGTGCTCAGACTCAGGGAACTGATCGAATCGGGCCAGCTTGGAGAACTGCGGTACATCTATTCAAACCGGCTCAACCTCGGGAAAGTGCGAAGGGAAGAGAACATCCTTTGGAGCTTTGCTCCGCACGACATCGCGATCATTCTCAGGTTGGTAGGCGCATGGCCGAACCGCGTTTCAGCGAGCGGCGGAGCTTATCTTCAGCCGCACATCTTTGACGTAACCGTTACCAATATCGACTTCCCGACGGGCGTTCGCGCGCACATATTCGTGAGCTGGTTGCACCCGTATAAAGAGCAGAGGCTCGTGGTGGTGGGATCAAAGCAAATGGCTGTATTCGACGACGTCCGCAAAGATGCCAAGCTAATGATATACGATCAAGGAGTTGAGATCGTAAACGGGGAACCAGTGACTCGCAAGAACGAAGGAATCCCCGAAACACTCGATAGCGAGGAACCTCTTCGTCGTCAATGTCTGCAGTTCCTCGAGTGCATTGGAACGCGACGAAAGCCGTTGACCGATGGTGAAAGCGGACTGCGGGTCTTGCGAATACTCGATGCTGCCGAGCGCTCCCTGTTGGAGCAAGGCACTCCGATCAGCTTGTAAAGAAAACACAAAAAACACAGACCGCTGGTTTTGCGCCTTGAGTCAGACTTCTATTATGGAAAAGAACTACTTCGTTCACGAATCAAGTTACATCGATGAGCCTTGTGAGATCGGTGAAGGAACCAGGATATGGCACTTCTCGCATGTAATGGCGGGATCGACGATCGGCCGGCGTTGCAACATCGGCCAGAACGTTGTCATATCGCCGCAGGTTCGCATCGGCGACAACGTAAAGATCCAAAACAACGTCTCGGTATACACAGGTGTTGAACTGGAAGACGATGTGTTTTGCGGACCATCAATGGTGTTCACCAACGTCACCAATCCGCGCAGTCACGTATCGCGAAAGGACGAGTACCGCACCACGCTGGTCAGACAGGGTGCCTCGATCGGTGCGAATGCGACGGTAGTTTGCGGAAACACGATTGGCCGCTATGCGTTTATCGGAGCGGGGGCGGTAGTGACGCGCGACGTCCCCGATTACGCGATGGTGGTTGGGAATCCTGGCAGAGTCGCTGGATGGATGTGCCAATGCGGGGTGAAGCTGGATCTCTCGCGCGATCAGGGAAGGGAAGAGCGCGCCACATGTACTGCCTGCGGCGCAGTCTATCTCAAAACGAACGGCACAGTGAGCCAAGCTGCCGGTTAGCCACTCTTGGTCGGCTATTAAACCCTCGAGCGGTTTCTTTAAGCCGCAATGTGGTCGGCGTGAAGAGGCGCAGTTATGTCTTCGACCGGCGACGGCCGCAACTCTATCTTTACTACACGTTCAGCACCGCACTCGTAGCAGGTTTGAATCAACCTGCTGTCGTTGTTTCGTGGATGCGGGATGCCCCAGTAGTGAGTATGGTTTCGCAGAAAAGCCAATAAGCTCATCGGTTGTGCCTCCACTCCATTAAAGGTAAACGTTGACTCTTTTCTTATTCCCTCAATAGATTAGACGCGATCCACGATTGATTTGCTTCAAAACTTTTCGAACGTCGCTAAATGATGATGCGCTCAAGTCTTTACCCTACAGAAGTTCATCGACGTTTTCCGGCGGGCGCCCGAGTACCGCCTTGTTCCCTTTGACCACAATCGGGCGCTGAATGAGATCAGGGTTCTCAACCATAAGCCGAATCAATTCATCATCGGAAAGATCGCGTTTTGCAAGTCCGAGATCTCGATAGACCTGTTCGCCCTTTCGCAGAAGATCGCGCGGAGCGATGTCCAGCTTGTTAACTAACGTTCGCAGCTCGTCGACGGTTAAAGGTCTTTCGTAATAGTTGATCGATTCAAAGTCGGCGCCCTTGTCTTTTAAGATGCCAATCGTAGTCCGGCACTTGCTGCACGTGGGCTTTTGGTAGACCTTGATCTTGTCGGTCATTACATACCTCCTGATCGTGATTCTATCACAGCCACGTATACTGATCGCGAACCACAGAAACGAAATAGCGCTGTGCTATAATCGCCCGCCTGTAAGCGCAGCGCCTTCTTGCCTGTTGAGGATATTGACCGCTAGCGGAGCAAGAAAGGATGGCGTGCTTCAGGGACACGTCATGGACGACACTCACGAGATCGAGCTGCAAAACGTCACCAGGCGCTTCGGCAATGTCGTCGCTGTCGACTCAGTTTCGTTGTCGGTGCCCGGTGGCGAGTTCCTTACGCTTCTCGGACCGTCCGGTTGCGGCAAGACTACGCTTCTTAGGATGATCGCCGGATTCGAACTTCCCGATTCCGGGCGTGTCTTTCTGGGCGGCCGCGAGGTGACCGACCTCCCGCCTCATCAGCGGGATGTCACGACGGTCTTTCAGCAATACGCTCTCTTTCCGCACCTCAACGTGTTCGCCAATGTTGCGTTCGGGCTCGAGCGCCGGCGCACTGCGCGCGACGAAGTCAAACGGCGGGTGGCGGCAGCGCTCGAGATGGTGCGGCTGGGAGGGTTGGGTGACCGTCAGCCGAAGGAGTTGTCAGGTGGGCAGCAACAGAGAGTCGCCCTGGCCAGGGCGCTGGTGGTTGAGCCACGCGTGCTACTGCTGGATGAACCGCTGGCTGCACTTGATTTGAAACTTCGAAAGCAGATGCAAATTGAGCTGAAGAGCTTGCAGCGTCGCCTGGGAATCAGCTTTGTTTATGTCACCCACGACCAGGAAGAAGCACTCACAATGAGCGACCGAATAGTTGTGATGAATGCCGGTCGCATCGAACAGATCGGGCGCGCGGAAGAGATCTACGAACGACCTCAAACCGAGTTCGTCGCCGGCTTTATAGGTGTTTCAAACATCATCGAAGGCACGGTTGAAGAAGTAACCGGCGATCTATCGATCGTCAACGTGGGCAAAGCGCGAGTCGGAACGTACGCAGAAAGTGTCAGTCCGGGCGAGCGTGTACGAATGCTTATCAGACCAGAGAAGATCAGAATCGCGCCGGATGTCGAGCCGGGGCTGCCGGCAGGCAAGATTGAATCGGCGGTGTATCTGGGTGAAAGCACACAGTGGCAAGTAACAATCGATAATGGACAGACCTTGACCGTGCTCGAACAGAACCGGGAACCGTTCCAGACTACAAAAGATCGAATCGGCCAGACCGTTGGCGTAAGCTGGGCGCCTGAAAGCGCAGTGATACTAAAGGGATGAGCTATCTGGATTTGATCTCAGCGCGAAAAACGTCGCGGTCACGACCGTACGCATTGCTGGTTGTTCTGTTCCTCAGCGCAGCAATTCCGAGAATCCTTGCAGCCTTCGTGCTTCCCAACGAAGAAGGCGACCCGTACGCATATGTTCAAGCTATAGACATGATGCGCGCAAGCATAGTCGGCGGAACCTTCACTCTGGCCGAGTTGTTTGGGTTTTGGCTTCCTCTGTACCAGTTCATATGCGCCCTGATTACCCTGGTAGTCGGTGAGCCGCTTTACGTAGCGAAGGTGTTTTCCGCGGTTTGCGGGACGGGCGTCTGCCTCCTGGTGTTTGAGTTGAGCCGGCAATTAACAGCCAACAAGGTGCTCTCTTGTTTCGCCTTCGCGCTGATTGCGTTCAACCCGATCCACATAATGTACTCTGCGTTCTCGATGTCGGATGTCCCACACTCTTTTGTGGTGATTGGAGGTTTGTATTTTGCTATCAAGGGCCGCTGGGTCCATGCTGCCGGTCTGGTAGCTGTTGGTGGTCTTATGCGCCCCGAGTCGTGGCAGTTCATACTTCTGCTGCCGGCGTTGCAGTTTGTTCTCCATCGTCGAGTTTCGATAGCCGCGTTCTTTATATCGTTGTCTGCCCCTTTGATCTGGCTTTATATCTCGTGGTCGTCAACCGGCAATGCGTTCGAGTACTTCAACGTGCGGAGAGACTACATCGCGGAGTTGCTGGCGAAGGACCCCAGTCTTGGATCATTCTCCCTGCCGCACGTGATCGCAAACCTGCAAACGCTGCTCTATTCAACCGGTCACGCTGTGCTGATTGCCTGTATTGTAGCTGGAGGGTTGCTCATCACTCGCATTTCTCGTGAATCACACCGCAACGCTAATGAATCAACATCGGCGCTGGCGATAATTCTCGCATACTTCTTTTCGTCGTTGGGCTTTCTCCTGTTCGCCTTTTTCTCTAAGAACCAGCCGGCAATATTCGCGCGCTATTGTCTCGGACTGTTTGCGTTGGGTCTTCCTGTCTTTCGCATGGATGCTGTCGGAAGCCGGCAAGTGGAAGTCTGTCTTGGGGCATAGTCTCTGCGGGCTTTTATTTGTCTTATGTATCTGGCAGTGGACGGTTCAGCTTCTTGATGGTGCAGGGTACTTAAGGGTCATTTCTCAGAAGCGGATTGTTGCGGATTATCTAAAGGGGCATCTCACGGACATCTCGAATCTCAGGGTCTTTTGTGATGACGATACGATCAAGGTGCTGGCCGGCATTCCGACCAGCCGGTTTGTAGGCTCTACAAGCTCACCAGCGGAGGCCAGGTCATTCCTCGAATACCTGAAGGAGAATAGAGTTGAGTATGTTGTTTATGAACGAAGGCCGGGATCGGCCGCCCAGAAAACGTTCCGAGAGTTGGACGAAGAAGAGATCACAAACCATTTTCAGCTGGTGGCTACGACAAGCACGGATCTACGACTCTACCGGACAGCTTTCTAGTTAGAGAGTCGTAACACAACCGCTATGAAGAAGGCCCCAAGATTTTTGCTCAGTCCCGCGATCCTGTGGCTGCTGTCGTTGATTGTAGCACCGCTGGTGATCGTGTTGATTGTGAGCCTGGCGACTCGCGGGCCGTATGGCCGAACCCTCTACGATTTCACCCCGGCGAACTTTCTGCGCGCATTTGACCCGCTGTATTTGCGCGCTTATTGGAGAACGATCTGGATCGCATCTACCACGACCCTGCTTTGCGCAGTGGTGAGTTATCCGGTTGCGTACTATTTGGCGTTGCGCGCCCCGGAGCGATGGAAACGCGCGCTGTTGGTGCTAACTGTAATACCGTTTTGGACAAGCTTTTTGATTCGGACTTATGCCTGGATCCTTCTGCTGAGAAGCGAGGGAGCGATCAATTCGGCACTGATGGGAACAGGGTTAATAAGCGCTCCGCTCAAGCTGTTATATTCGGACTTTGCGATTCTGGTAGGTCAGGTCTACGGCGAGCTGCCTTTCATGATACTGCCGATTTACGTCGCGCTCGAACGACTCGATGTTCGTTTACTTGAGGCCGCTCAGGATCTCGGCGCAAATAGGTTTTGGACATTCGTCAAAGTCACGCTTCCTATGTCACGCCCAGGCTTGCTCGCCGGCGTTGTGTTGGTGTTCATCCCGTCACTCGGCGCGTTCATTACGCCTGATCTACTGGGCGGCGCAAAATCGGTGATGATCGGCAACCTGATTCAGAATCAGTTCGCGCAGCTCAATCAACCGTTTGGCTCCGCGCTGTCGTTGTTGCTAACCGGCGCCGTGTTGTTGCTCCTGGCGATTGCGTTTAAGTCCGGGCTGAAATCAAGTGAGCTTGCGTGATCTAAACTGGTCTGCGCGCCGGCACTGGACCAAACTCGAAAAGCAGATCCCAACCTGGGGCACACAACAGGCACTCTTAGAATGTAGTGGTTAACGTTTCCTCTAGCCCGTGAGAACCCGTATCTTTAACGTACCGCACCGGTGCCGCCGGCGGGTTCCGCTACCTTTTTCAAATATTTGTCGTACCACGCCAGATATCGCTCATAACGATCCCGCACATAGCTCGGCCGGCTGATGCCGTGATTCTCGTTCGGATAGATCATGAGCTGCGTGTCAATGCCGAGGCTCCTGAGCGCCTGGTACATCTGCTGGCTCCCTTGAATCGGCACGTTGAAATCGCGCTCGCCGCCGAGAAACAGCGTCGGCGTCTTGATGCGATCGGCGTGCAGGAACGGATAGGATATCTTCAGCGTAAGTCTCCCACGCTTTCGGATCCCACGGCGGGCCGATCTCGTAGTCGTACTGAATGATGTACTGATCGGTCCCGTAGAAAGAAACGGTGAAGGCCGTGCCGGCGCCGCTGGTCGCGGCCTTGAAGCGCGTGTCGCTGGCGATCAGGTAGTCGGTCAGAATTCCGCCGTAGCTCCAGCCGCCGACGCCCAGTCGGTCCGGATCGGCGACGCCCATCTTGACGACGTGATCCACGCCCGCCTGCAAGTCATCGACTTCGTAATGTCCCCAATCGGCAAAGATCGCCCGCGAGAACTTCTGGCCGCGGCCCGAGCTGCCGCGATAATTCACTGCCAGCACCGCGTATCCGTTCGCCGCGAAGAACTGCCGCTCGATGCTGAACGAATGTTGGTCCTGACCGTTCGGCCCGCCGTGAATGCGCAACAGCAACGGAACCTTCGTCCCTGCCACGTAACCCACGGGGTTGGTCAACAAGCCGTGCACCTCGGTGCCGTCTTTGCTCTTGAAGCTGACTTCTTCGGTGGTGCCGAGATTCAGCTCGGCGAACAGCGCATCGTTGTGATGCGTGAGCTGGCGAAGCGCGCCGCCCTCGATCGCGTAAATTTCCGTGTGTTTGATGTTGCCGCCCGAAAGCGCCACCGAGCGTCCCGCCGGCCGAATCCCAACTCGATAACACGATCGGCGGCTTCATCAATCGCTCAACCTTGCCGCCGCCAGACTCACCCGCGCCGGATAGACCGAACGGTCATCGGTGACCAGAAAGTCGAATTGATTTGCCGTCGGCGCTGAATGTGCGGCGACGAGACGCCGCGATCGAGCGTCCTCCACAGCTTTCACTCGCGTGGGCGCAGCGGCTTCCGTCGGAGGCCACGATGCGCCAGATGATCCATGTTGTAGGCGCCGTATTTCTTCTCGTCGCCTTCGAGGAACGCGATCCATTTGCCGTCCGGACTCCATTCGAGCCGCGAACGCCCGCCGCGACTGCTGGCTGGCGTCAGCTGTTTTTCAGCTCGAGCCGGGCTTCGCATCGGCGACGAAGATCTGTGCCGACGGCTCGCGATCCGGGATCCTCGGCGTGATTGCTCATGAAAGCGATGCGCGTGCCGTCGGGCGACCAGGACGGGTCCAGCTTCATCCCACTTGCCGGTAGTCAACCGGTCCAGCTTTTTCGTCGCGATGTCGAACAGATAGATGTAGCTGTGGCGGCCCGAGAGCAGATACCCCTGGCCGTCCTGCTTGTACTTGTAGCGATCGATCACGATTGGCTTTGGCGCTCTCGGGCGCGGAGTGGTCGCTGGCCTCCGGGGCCGCCGCTGTCGCCGGCGGGCGTGTTTGCATCAGCCTCGGGATCAGGATCGCCGACCACCAGCGCCAGTCGCTTGGAATCCGGCGACCATTCGTAGCCCTGTAGGCGGCCCTTCAATTCGGTCAGCTGCATAGCCTCGCCGCCGCTTCGGTCGAGCAGCCAAACCTGATTGCCCCGTGTCTTGCCGGGTCGCGACGATGTGAAGGAGAGGTATTTTCCGTCCGGACTCCAGCGCGGCGACGTTTTCGCTGTCCTGGCTGAAGGTTATCTGGCGGTCATTCTTGCCGTCGAAGCCAACCATCCAGATGTGCGCGTTGCTCTTGTCTTCTTTGACGTCGATCCCCGACAAAACGTAGGCCACCCATTGCCCGTCAGGCGATAACTGCGGATCGCGCACCTCGCGGACGCGCGCCAGGTCGTCGAGCTTGAGCAGCCGTTTTGCAGGCTGCTGCGCAACGGCCAGATTCGCGACAGTCAGCAAGACCAACAGAAGCTGCGATAATCGTCTGGAATGCATAGCTAAAGTTCTCCTCCTGAGGAGTCGATTCCACCGGTTTGAACTACGAGATTGGCGGGATTCTAACGAAGAAGGGAATTGACAGCAAGGCGGCCTTGCCGATAGAGAAACCCGGCGCCGTTTGAAAGGTTCCGGATGAGGATATCTTCAGGGTTCCGAGGGACCGGTTTGTCGTCTTGTTCCAACTGCGACGAAGATCGCGATCCCAATGACGTTTGTGATTACGATCAGACCACCGATCTTCACTGCGAACATCAAACGACTCTCAACCTGACCATAAGCGCCATTGTGTCCCAGCGAAAAAAGTCCGGTTGAAGGTGCGGCGAGAACGCGTCAAGTTTGAGTCGCTTTTGTTGCGAGCAGCGTTCTGTTCTGGAATAATCCGACTGAACACCAGGTGTAACAAGACAGTGGTAAGAACCATTAACCAAAACAATCAACTCCTTACACGGTTAGCGACGCGGCAAAGGCTGACCTGGACGTTGGCAGGGATGCTGCTGCTCCTGACCCTCGCCTCAATTGCTCTCGGTCTCACACAATCTGGGAAGGGTAACAGCTCGGGTCGGCGAACGATGACGCTAAACGTGATCGCTCACGCCCCGGAGGGTACTCAGGTCACAAAGGAAGACTTCGACCTCTACGACGGGGGTACCGCGCAGGAGATCGAGAGTTTCAGCCGTTTGGACAGCGGTTCCCGTCTCATTCTCATGGTAGATTGCAGCACAAACCTGAAAGCCGAAGCAGTGGCGTTGCAAAAGGCTATGGAGGCGATCATCAATGAGCTCTATCAAGACGATCAGATGATGGTTGTGGGTTATAACGAAACCGCTGAGATAATCGAGGATATGACGCCGGACCTTACAAAGCTTCAGGCTACACCCTTGAAGATCATTCGCAAAGGGTCGCCCAGCCTGTTTGATGCACTCGTCGCAGTCGCCGACGCTCTCTCAGGACAGGCGAGCATCGGGATTGAGAAGCGTGCAATTATTTTGATTAGTGATGGTCACGACGCAGAGAGCAAGACAAAATTCGATGACGCGTTGCGTGCGCTCCAGGACGGCAACGTGGTGCTTTACACTATACAGGTTCCCGATCGTACACGAGGCGCCCTGGTACGAGACAAGCCCAAACCGCCGGCTGCAATTGAGCAGTTGACTGTGGGTACCGGAGGAGCTTCTTATCCGTTTGAGAAAGCGGCTGAAGCAGCCAAGACGATTGCGGATGATCTTAGAAAGAACTGGTATCGGCTGGTATATTCGCCGTCCGGGATCAACACACTAAACATGAGACGGCTGCTATTGATGTCTCACAAACCGAACATTCAACTGCGGACCAAAGGCTCTCACCCCTCCAAATACCACAGACCTTACTAGCTGAACGATTGTCCAGAGTCCGTGATTCTTCGGGAGCGGAATGCTGACTATTACCCCTGCCGTACTGGTTGGAGACTCCCATACCCAAGTGCGTGCGCCCTGCCGGGCGCAAAGAAAAAGGCATCGGACGAATCCGATGCCTCTTGGCCCCTCAGGTTGTATCTTGCGAGCATCGTTGGTGGGTGATGCTCATAAGTATGTCTAGGATCTGAGCAACGGGTGTGCCGAAGTGTCTTGGCAAGCAAACTTTGTTTCTAACTGCTCATAATACGGCCAAAACTGTGCGGCAATCGGCCAGCTTCGCGCTATTCATCTAACCCGCGCGATGGGACGCTTATGTCTAGGCTTGTACAAACATGCCGCAAGTACATTATCTAACAGGAACAAACTGAGGCTCTCGCGCCGGGGTCACGCGAACGGCCGCATTTCTGTGCGCAAACGCCAGAAGAATACCAAGCATCGCAAACGAAGTAATCAACGACCATCCGCCGTGGCTGACGAACGGGAGCGTAATACCGGTCATCGGAAGCATACGCAGCACCCCGCCAATGTTCACTATCGCTTGAAACCCGATAAACGCAGTCATCCCGGCAGCGAGTAATTTTGTAAACATGTCCGGCGCGGAGAGGCTAATGGTGGCACCCGCGAACACAAACGCAACCAGGGCGATCAGTATCGCCAGCCCTCCTGCAAGCCCAGTCTCCTCCGCGACGGCCGCGTAAATGAAATCTGAGTCTGAAATGGGGACGGTTTCAGGGAACCCAAGCCCCAACCCCTGACCAATTGTGGCCCCGTCGCTGATGCCAAACAGTCCCTGCGATTGCTGAAGTACCTTATCCGCCCAAGCTTCGTTGTTTCGTTGTGTGGTTTCTCGAACATCAGTGACATCAAGAGTTAGATTCTTCGCCTTAAGGTATTTGGCGAAGTCATTCTTCCACCACCACGTGTCGGGTGACGGCGCCTCCCAGGTGTTCAGCCATTGGTAAAAGCGAAAATGTACCCGACCCGGAACGCCAAAACCGGTTGAGGCCTTCGACGCACCAAAGAAAACAACAAACAGTACGGCCACCAACGCAATCGCATACACCAACTGAGCCTGTTTACGAACCGCAACGACATAGAGAATCACATAGACACCAAAAAACACGAGCATCTGACCAAAATCCGACAGGGCGAAGAAGGGCAGGATCGGCATTGCGGCAATAACCGCAAATGGAAGAAAGTAACGCGCCGGGGGAAGGCCCCAGCGGGTTCGCCTCAGGTGGCGATAAGAATCCGCAAGCATCCCGGCAAAACTCAGCAGAAAAAGAATCTTTACGCCTTCCCAGGGTGTCGTTTGCCCCAGGAACTTACCCTCATCGCTCAGCAACACCACCAACCCGAATGGAATCAGAGTCGCAACCGCGAGCAGCAGAGCATGCCTTTGCAACCACAGCAACACCTTCTCGCTTTTGAAGAGGCGAAAGCACCCAGCCATCGCCAGCAACGCCACGATCGGGATGAAAGTGTTCACTGAAGTGATAATATTGACCAGCGAGTACTCGGGCCGCGTCGGGGTTTCAACTCCGGGAGTCTTTGGAACCTCGGCTGCCGGCCCGAACATGAAAGCTTTCTTTTCATCATCGTAGCCGGTTTGGATATTGAGGAGTCTAACCGTCTGCGCTTTCGCTTCTCGGGCCTTCATTCTTGCGACGCCACGAGCTCCGTATTCCGGATCGGAAAAAAGGCGGTATTGGATTACGTGTCCAACGGCAAATAGAAAAATGGCCGCCGTTAGGACAATCATCTCACCGCGAAACCGTTGCGACCGGGTAAGCCAAAAAAACGCCCCAAGGATTGGTAGCAAGAGTACAAGATCGCGCGCCGCGACGATCGTGCTAGGCTCGTAACCGCGAATATCTCCGGACCAAATTACCGCAACATACCCAACCAGCGCCGCGCCGAAGATCACCAGCAACATCAGCAGGTGAAAAGATGGTTTTGATCGCGCGAGCCGTACTTTCGCGGTTTCCATTTGTTCCTTGTTCCCAAGCTCGCTCAATATCAGACCCTTATTAGCTGCCTTATCGACCATTGATTTATCGAACGCTATCTCTTGCTACTCGCGGCGCTAATCCAGAAGCATCGGATCTTGCGATTGGTGCTCCTGAGCTACGGCTTTTGAGATAATCAAGCGAAGCAGCCTTTGCTATGAGCCGCGCAGCAATAGGAGCAGCTGACTTTGCACCCTGACCGCCGTTCTCCACGATCACCGCGAATGCAATCTGGGGGTTCTCAGCCGGCGCGAACCCTATAAACCACGAGTCGGTTGAACCGGTCATCTTATAGCGCTTGCGCCCTTCTTCATCAGTGCGATCGACAAGCGGATTTCCCTGTTTATCGTACGCGTAGACATCGCGATCAGCAGTACCCGTCTTTCCAGCCGCCGATCGCCCTCCAAGCGACGCGAATGCACCGCTCGCAGTTCCACTTTCAACCACGGAAATCATTAACGATCGGAGCTGGGTGGCCGAATGAGGAGAGATGAACGGACCGATGACCTTTCGAGGCGCATCAGGCTCAAATGTGGGCGCTACGAAGGCGCCATCCGAGCTTGCCGCCGACGCTGCGAGCAGAGCCATACTCATAACCGTCGAGTCGTCATAGCCCTGTCCAAGACATTGAAGCGCAACGTCGAATCTAGTGGCGTTGCTTGAAAGATCCATCCGCGGTCTTGGCGGCGCAAACACGTATTCGAATTGCCGCTTCTCACCACGCGTGGTTTGCCAGAGGTCAAGCCAGCGAGGTGACAAGTCATTGGGTGAAGTCTCAAAATGCAATCTCCTGGCGTAGTTCGCCAGGCGGTCTTTGCCGATCTTCAGTCCCAGCTGTGCGAAATACTGATTGCAGGAGAGCCGGAACGCATCATGAATGCCAAGTGAGCCGTGGACTTCGCCACCGAAGTCATTAATTGGATGGCTGGAGCCCTCGGGTACGAATCCTTCGCCGCGGCAGGTAAACCTTTCGTTTGTGATCCCCAGATCGATCGCTGCGGCCGCGACGAACGTCTTAAACGTCGAACCCGGCCGATAATAGAACGCCGCACCGCCGGTTACCAGTGTCCCCAGTGCACGATTAACCAATGGGCTCAGAGGCTGAGTCTTGTAATCTTCGGCCTGTTCGCTCATCCGACGCCAGATGCTCTCATCTTTGATCGATCCAGGCTCAAAGCTTGGGTAGGAAGCCATCGCCAGCACTTCGTTGCCTGGGAGCAGCAAGACTACCAACGCCGAAGGTTTGCCAGTGGATTGCAGGAGACTAAACGCTTCCCGCTGGAGGCCAGAATCGATCGAGACCTTGAGATCTTTTCCGATCGGATTAGGCGAAGCTATCTGGTTATAAACACTGGTCGGTTGAGTAAGCCAATCGCGAAATGCGGCTTCAAGGCCTCCCGCGCCGAAGATGAAGTCGGAGTAGCCAGTGAGATGAACTGCAGCAGCCCCGAGTGGGTACTCGCGAGTAACGACGCCGGCATCGGATCTGTATCTAACCAGCGCGTTCTCGAGCTTGCCGGTCCGGTCCAGCACCCAACCCTTTAGACCGCTCTCAGCCAATCTGAGATTGCGAGCGTCAAACCTCTTTGCTTTTTTGAACTGCGGGTCGTCGCCGGAATCGGCCCAGAATACCCAATACAGATGGAATCCGAAAACTGCAAGAATCAATATCACAAACGAGACCCTCAAACCGCGGAGCCAGCGGTTGGTCTCTGCTGGGCCAAAACCCTTAAGATCGCTCTCTGATTCATTGAGGGTAGCCGGTGGTTCTCGATGCCGCCACGCCGCCCAGGCCAGCACGAGCATCAGAAGTATCCCGACCGATACGAAAATGATTGTGAGGATAACAGGCGCCCACATCGGAAGCTGGCTCCTATCCGCCCAGTTTGGGGCTTCACCCCGCTCGGTGATGCAACCCGATTCTCCGGTTTAACGGTACGGATGCATTCTGTGACTTTCGCCTCATGCGATCTCGGAAACCGTCAGCTTGAAATCGCCTACCCCAACAACATCACCAGTACGCAACGATTTCGCTTCATCCCTACCGAGCAGGCTCGCGTTGACATAAGTCCCGTTCACGCTACCGACATCGGCGATCACAACATTACCGCTGCTGCGCGCCGACAGCGAACAGTGCAGCCTCGACACGGACGGGTCATCGATTCTCACCGCGTTTCCAGCGGCCCGCCCGATGTACCCCGGCGCGCCCTCCGGCTTCAACTCGACTCGATAGCTGCGCCCGTCACTGCTGTTAAAACAAATGGTCGTTGACACTTCGGTGCCGGCCGTTGAGCGAGTTTGATCTCGGTTCCCGGAGCGGTCGTTCTGTTCGTCAAAACTCGCCTTCACCGATGTCGCCTTGGCGAACAAGTCGCGGCCTACCTCAACGACAATCGGCCCGCGCGTCGCGTATCGGCGGTTGTTATTGTATTCAACCACTGTCGATGTCAGTTCCTTACCCACTGCTTCAATATACTGCGGGCTAAGCTTGGAAGTTTCCTCGTAGGTGAACAGCACCTTGAATCGGTTTGGCGCGATCCTCCGGACACCGTCTTCGTCTTTTTCGAGATTGGATTCGATCACCTGCTCAACGCGTGAGGCAAGATCGGCAATAACACGGGGATTTAGCGCCTGCTCGTCCGCGGAAGTAAGCTTGGTATCGACTGTGGATCCGAGCCGCTCGAGCATCCGTCTGGCAAAGCTCTCAGCCTTATCGAGCACACTGTCTTTCGGGTCGGACATACTGTCGAAAGTATATAGCCGATGGAGCGACTGCCGCCAGTTTGGTGCCTTGAATGTGAAACTCGCCCTAACTATACTGCTCGGCTATGTCCGACTCCAGTATTTCGATCCGCGAGTGCTCGTCAATTGAGGACTTCCAGCAATGCATCGAGCTCGAGCGCGCAGTTTGGAAAGACGCCGACATCGGAATAATGCCTATCAGGCTCTATATGATTTCCAAGGCCTGTAACGCTCCGACTATTGGCGCGTTTGAAACGTCAGGGCGGTTGGTTGGATTTGTTCATACGATGATAGCGATGATGAACAGGCGCGTTGTTTATCACTCGCATCTGGCGGCAGTCGTCGAGGACTTGAGGCATCAAGATATTGGATTCAGAATGAAGCTCGCGCAACGCGAACACGCGATTGACGCCGGAGTTCCGCTGATAATTTGGACCTTCGATCCGCTTCAATCTCGCAACGCGCATTTGAACATCAATAAACTCGGCGCGGTTATTCGCCGCTATGAAAACAACTATTACAGCGAAGGTTTATCCACCGTATTCGATTCGGCCGTTCCAAGCGATCGCGTATTTGCGGAATGGTGGGTCTCGTCTCGGCACGTTGAATCCGCTCTTTCCGGTAACAAGCCTTCCGTCGAGGGCAAGTCCAAATCCGTGCTGATCCCCGAAGATATCAACAAGGTCCGCTCGCGCTCCGTCGATGAACATCTCAAGTGGAGGATCCGGGTGCGTGAGGATTTTAGGAAGGCGCTTGCGAGCGGTCTGATCGTCCGCGGATTCGAGCGCGCGGACGGTACAAGCCGATACTTGTTGGGAACCGATGAGCAGCAGTTTCATTATGAGGCCTATGAAGCTAGAACTTGAGCGAATCGAACTCAGGGAAATCGAATTGCCTTTGCGATGGCCATTCGAAACCAGTTTTGGGCGGACTACGCGGCGCCGAATAATGATTGTTCGCGTGTTCGACAAGTCCGGGGCTTTCGGCTACGGAGAATGCACTGCACCCGAAGACCCATTCTATAACCACGAAACAATCGATACAGCCTGGATCATCGTAACCGAATATGTGGGTGCGCTTCTCGCCGAAGCTCGTATTGGATGCGCGGCCGAAGTAAACGATGCGCTCGCCAGAATCCGTGGTAATCGAATGGCGAAAGCTAGTGTCGAGACGGCGATCTGGGATCTTGAAGCGAAGATCACCGGGAAGCCCTTATGGCAGCACATTGGCGGCGGCCGGGAAGAGATCAGCTGCGGCGTGTCCATTGGCTTGCAGGCTACCGGGGAGGCGCTGGTTGACAAAGTTGCGCAAGAAGTCGAGGCGGGTTATCAACGTATTAAGATCAAAATCAAACCTGGCCGCGATATCTCCCTGGTGGATGCTGTTCGTGCCAGGTTTCCCGATATTCAGCTTACCGTTGACGCAAACTCTGCTTATTCTCTGGCCGACACCGCCTTACTGAAACGGTTGGATGATTACAACTTGATGATGATCGAACAACCTCTCGCGCCGGGGGATCTTGTCGATCATTCAAAACTGCAACGTGAGATAGAGACAGCCATCTGTCTGGATGAATCCATATTAACCGTTGCGGACGCGCGTCACGCTCACGAGCTTGGATCGTGCAGAATAGTAAATATCAAGCTCGGACGCGTTGGAGGGCACGTTGAAGCCAGATCGATTCAGCAGTTTTGCGCCGAGCGGGCAATGCCGGCTTGGTGCGGTGGCATGCTTGAGTCCGGAATCGGTCGCGCTCACAACATAGCTATGTCGACGCTAGACGGTTTCACCCTACCGGGTGATGTGTCGGCATCCGCGCGATACTGGGATGAAGACATCATCGAGCCTCCGGTCACCGTAAGTTCTCGCGGGACCATCAAGGTCCCATCAGGGCTTGGCCTCGGTTACGAGGTAAACGAAAGACGACTGGAGTCGCTTGTGAATAGGCGAGGGGAAGTTCGAGTAGCATAGACTTTAGTCCGTGTCGGTAGCTTAGAAGTTTCGGACACAGACTAAAGTCTATGCTACTTCTCGATTAGGAGGGATATGTCAGAGTTCGATGGAAGAGTGGCAGTAGTCACCGGAGGCTCGCGTGGTATCGGGCGCGCAATTGTGAAGGAGCTTGCGTCGCGAGGAGCAATTGTCGCCTTCAGCTTTACAAAGAACCGCGAAATGGCCGACGAGCTTGTCGCCGAGCTTAAGAGCGGCGGTAGCCGGGCCATCGCGTTTCAGGCAGATGTGACCGATTTCGCCGCCGCCGAAGCAATGATAAAAGCAGTCAAAAACGAGCTGGGTTCGGTCGACTATCTTGTAAACAATGCGGGTATCACTCGCGACAAGCTGATAATGATGATGAGCCAGGAGGACTGGGATGCGGTTATCGATACAAACCTGAAGGGCGTGTTCAATGTGACCAAGCCCGCTGTCTCATTGATGGTTCGGCAGAGGAGAGGTTCGATCCTGAACATCGCTTCAATAAGCGGGGTAGTCGGGATGGCGGGTCAGACCAACTACTCGGCGTCCAAAGCGGGGTTGATCGGATTCACAAAGGCGCTTGCAAAGGAAGTTGGGCGGCGAAGCATTACAGTGAATGCGCTTGCGCTGGGGTTGATCGAAACTGATATGACTTCTGCGTTGCCTGATGATTACAAGCAGAAAATGCTTGAACAGATACCGCTGGGTCGTTACGGAACAGTGGAGGAAGTCGCGCGAGTCGCGACGTTTCTTATTTCGGATGATGCTCGGTATATCACCGGGCAAGTGATACAGGCAGACGGCGGGCTTGCAATGTAAGCCCGCCGCACTCCTAGTTTTCAAAACTGCAGGCGACCGCAGAGAACCGCTCCAAGTCTATTCAAGCGTGACCGTAAGAAACACCGTTCTTCGGTTGCGCTCAATCTCGATCAAATAATCGCCAGGCTTCAGCGCTTTCACATACTCAACCAATTCCTCTACGCTCTTGATCGCAGTTCCACCTACGCCGTGGATCACATCGCCGTGCATAACTCCCGCTTCACTGGCGACGCTCCCGGGCTGCACCGATGCTACAAAGACGCCGGATGGGATTTTAAGCTTGAGTCCCATCTGTTCGATTGCTTCGGGCGTAATGGTTTGCCCCCTTATGCCCAGCCGACCCTGCTGAGTACCTCCGCCGTCACCATCTCCTTCTCTCCTGTCAGGCTGTGGCGGGCGAGCGTTAACGTTCTTTGGTCGCTCTACGAGTTCGACCGTTACTGATTGAGGTTTACCGTCTCGAATGAAGTCAACACGTGCGGTCTGTCCCACGGGCGTCGCCGCAACGGTCTCGGTCAGTTCACGAGCCGCCCTGACCGGCTTACCGTTAAAAGCGGTGATTACGTCCTTGGGCTGAATTCCGGCTTTACCGGCCGGACTGTCTGGGTCAGGTACCTCGCCAACAAACACGCCGGCATTTGGCTCAAGCTTAAGCGCGTGGGCCCGCGCTTCGTCGAGGTTGCTCACCGATACGCCCAGATATCCGCGAGAGACTCGGCCGTCTCGCACCAGCTTCTTGAAGACATCGCGTGCGGTATTCGAAGCGATCGCGAAGCCGATGCCGATATTACCCTGACTCATCATTCCTCCGGTCAGGATCATTGTGTTGATTCCTACCACTTCGCCCTGCAGGTTGACCAGCGGACCCCCTGAGTTGCCAGGATTGATGGATGCATCAGTTTGGATGTAGTGGTTATACTGCGAGTCTCGTAGCTCGCGTCCAGTCGCGCTTACAATGCCGGCCGTCAGGGTTTGTTGAAGCCCAAACGGACTACCGATCGCCAGCACCCAGTCGCCCTGTTCCAGATTGTCGGAATCGCCGAGCAAGACGATCGGCATTCTTCCGGCATCAATCTTTATTACAGCAATATCGGTCTCTGCGTCTGAGCCCACGACTTCGGCTTTGAACCGTCGTCCATCCGACAGCGTCACATTTATTCTGCTCGCATTGCCTACAACGTGATTATTCGTAAGGATGTAACCGTCCTCGGTCACGATAAAGCCAGAGCCTGCGCCCTCACGGCGTCTTTGTCCCTGGCCGGGAAAGCCAAAGGCATCGGATCGGTCTGAGTCCCCGCCGCCGTTCTCGACAACGTTGACGTAAACGACCGCAGCCTTAACAGCTTTCGCCACTTCGCGGAATGACACCGACAGCTCCCCCGGGGACGGCGAGTTGGTGGTTGCGACCTTTCGAGACTCCGGAAGCTCGGGCACATTCCGTGAAGAGCGATGATAGGCGCCTTGAATGATAGCCACAGTGACCACCACCGCGGCGACTACGAAGATCACTGCGATCCAGGCGCCGCGCGCGCCCTGGCGCTTCTTCCAGGGATCCTGCTGCTTCTGTCCCACAAACCCGCTTTCATTACCAGTGTCGTTCATCTTTTCCATCCTCACAGCGTCAAGATTGATGAATCAAGCTTAGCGAACGCGAGCGCGCAAACGCAACAGCAAGGCGGAGCGATGACCGTCTGAGGTTGAAGAGTACTGAAGCGGAATGGGGCCGTCTGGGTCTCGATATTTGGGACTGAGCACCCAAGTCAGCGTCTTGGCGAGTTGTTGCGTCTCCGCGCGAACTAGCCAGCGCCAGCTTCGCGCGGAGACGTCAAGAAGATTGGATCAGAACAGCCTGCTCCTGCATCCTTCGTGACCGCGTGAGCCCATAGGACTTGAGCTGACGGTAGAGTGTGCTCGGCGAGATCCCGAGGATCTCGGAGGCTTTTCCCTGATGCCAGCCTGTTTGTTCGAGTACCGTGAGTATCTGCTTACGGCGCAGTTCATCCAGACTGCCGGCCCTTGACTCGTCGTCATCCTCGGATTCGACGCAAATCATCCGATGCGTGCGTAGCTCCACCGGCAAATCCTCGGCGCCTATCAGAGATCCGGTCGAGAGTATTACTGCCCGTTCGATCACGTTTCGCAGTTCGCGAACATTGCCGGGCCACGAGTAATTCATCAGGACCTGCATAGCGTCATCGCTCAAGCGCGCGTGTTCTCCACCGCTCACTCGACCGAGGAAATGCTCGGCGAGTGCCGGAATGTCTTCGGGTCGTTCGCAGAGCGCGGGAATCTTGATCGTAAAGTTGTTTATGCGGAAAAGCAGGTCGCTTCGGAACTTGCCTTCGACGACGTCTTGATTGAGGTCGCGGTTGGTCGCGGCGATGAATCGCACATCCACTTCGACCTTCTTTGTGCCGCCGACACGATAGAAAGTCTGGGTCTCGAGCACTCGGAGGAGCTTCGACTGAAGTGTAAGACTCATCTCGCCGATCTCATCCAGAAACAGCGTGCCTCCGTGAGCCAGTTCCAGCAGCCCGAGCTTGCGTTTGCGCGCGCCGGTAAATGCGCCCTGTTCGTAGCCAAAAAGCTCGGACTCAAGAAGGGTTTCCTGAATCGCGGCGCAGCTGATGTCGATGAACGGTCCGCCGCGCCTCTGCGAGAAGCAGTGAACGGTATTCGCTACAAGTTCCTTTCCAGTGCCTGAGTCCCCGGTTACCAGCACCGTTGCGTTTGACGCGGCGATCTTGCGCACTAGCGCCATTACTTCGTTCATCTTCTGGCTGCGAACTACGATGTCCGGCGCCTTCTCTTTGTAGGTGAGACGCGACTGCAAGATCATGTTCTCAAGCTTCAGCTGGCGCTTCTCGTATGCTTTGCTGATGATCGCTTCAAGCTCGCGAATGTGGCACGGTTTTGTGAGGTAGTCGTACGCACCAAGCTTCATGGCTTGCAGTGCCGTTTCGACGGTTGCATGACCGGTCATCATCAACACTTCAGGTGGCTGTTCCTGTTGCCGAAGTTCGCGAAGAACCTCCAAACCGCTGCGGCCCGGCATCATTATGTCGAGCAACGCGACATCGAACTCTGCTTCGCGCGCCGTTCCGATCGCCGCTTCGGCATCGTGCACCAGGGTGACCTCATGGCCGAGCCTCGACAGCTCCTTTTGAAGAACCAGACCGAGATTCTTTTCGTCCTCGGCTATTAGCAATTTTACGCTTGGATTTGAACTCACAGCACTCCCTCCATTTCGAGTATGCCTTCGAAAGATTCCCCTCGAGCAGGCGCATTGATTTGATGGGGCGGCAGAAACAGGCGAAACGTCGTCCCCGCGCCTTCGGTTGACTCAACTTCGATTCGTCCACCATGTTCGGAGACGATCCCGTAGCAGACCGATAACCCTAGACCGGTCCCACGCCCGAGAGGTTTGGTTGTAAAGAAGGGGTCAAAAATCTTGGCCAGGTGTTGAGCAGGGATACCGCACCCGGTATCGCTGATTTCAACGCAAACAAGATGCTCAGTTTCCGAATCACTCCATTGCGTTCGGATAGTCAGACTGCCTTCGGATTCCATCGCGTCGAATGAATTCGACATCAGCGCGATGAACACTTGCTTCATCTGTCCTTCGTTTACATAGACCGGTGCAAGCGCCGAATCCAGCTCTTTTATGACCCGCATTTTGCCCAGTTTCGGGTGATGCTTGATGAGCTGAAGAGTCTGTTCGATGATGTGGTTGATATCACCGGTGAGCTTTTCTGCCTGCCGCTGGTGTGAAAACTCGAGCAGGCTGTTTGTGATGGTCTTGCACCTGAAGGCTTCATCGCGAATGATCTGCAAATATTCACCAAAGTCCTGATGCAGCTCGGCGTCTTTCACATCTTCGACGCGCGCCGTCAGCGCTTCAGAGCAGGCCGCAATCGTAGCCAGTGGATTGTTGATCTCGTGGACCACGCCTGCGGCAAGCCTGCCTATAGAGGCGAGCTTCTCGGCATGGATCACTGCCTCGTTCATCTTCTTTTGGTCGGTTATGTCTTCGCCGACCGTGATCACGTGCGTCACCTCTGCATTATCAACGCGCATTGGAATCTTGCTGATCTTCCAGGTCTTCTTTTGCCCGTCGAACAGCGATTCCTGCTCCATGTGAACCATCTCACCGCTTCGGAACACGTCGACAAATTCCTCCTCCAGCTTGCGGCGGGGTTGGCGTACCAGCACTTGAAACACATTGCGACCGAGCACTTGTTCGCGATTGATTCCCAGCCCGCCGACCTCGCGATTGCGGTTCCAGGCCACGATGCGCATATCGCGATCGACTACGTAGAGCGAGACGGGAAGGGAATCGATAATCTTCTCGGTGAACCGTTTTTGCTCTTCGGCCTCGCGCGTACGTTTCGAAACCTCTACGGCAAGGTTGATGGAAGTATCCTTGGTGCGCCGGTAGAGCTCGGTGTTTCGGATGGCTAGACTCAATTGCTGTGCGACGGCGCCAAGCAATTTTTGATCGTCCGGATTGATAGGCCGCGAAGCAAGGCTGCCGCAGATAAGAATGCCCAGCATTCGATCATCAAACATCAAGGGAACGACAGTCTCGAGCAATATGCCCGGATCGTGCAGAAAACGTTCGGCGGTTCGAATTTGTATCGCTGGTTGAACACGCCAATCCGCGGAACTGAGGTAATTGACAACGCGTTCCTTGTGGAACCAGTCGTCGCCCTCGGTCTGGTTTTCGGGTGATCGCGAGCAGATGGCCGACGCGAGATTGTTTGTATCGGTTGAGCTTCTTACGATCACCGCGCAAGCGTCGCATTCAAGGCTCTTGCCAACTGTAAACACCGCATAGCTCAGAAGTTCGTCCATCTCCAACGAGGTCATCAGGTTGTGTCCGAGGTTGTAGACGAATGAAAGCTGTGCGGCGCTTTTCTTGGTCTCCAGATAGAATCGCGCGTTTTCGAGCGCAACGGTCAGTTGATTACAAATCGTCGGCAGCAGATCGGTCTGTTGCTTTGGAAGCGGCGTCGCGGTGTTTGAGAACAGGCAAATCGCTCCGAGAGTCTTTCCCTTCAGTACCAGCTGAGTGCAAGCTAATCCGCGTACTTCGCTCAAGAGGTCCACTGCGAGCACTCGACGAGCGGACTCGGGCAGCGGTTCGAGCAAAAGCGGCTTTCCATTCATGAGCGGTACAATGCGCGAATACAACTCCAGCAAACTGCCTCGCGCATCGTCAGTCATAGTTAACCCTTCCGCGGCGGCGATGGTCATTGGTCGTTCATCCGCCTCGCGCAGAAAAACTACCCCTGAGTCCGCGCCGACATACTTGATTAACGCGCCGAGCGTACCTTGAAGCAGCACTTCGGGCTCGAGCGAGCTTGCAAGTACCGAGGAAACAGTATGGAGCACGTTAAGTTGTTCGAAACGCTCGGCTCTCTCCCGCTCGTAGCGCGATAGAGCGCAAATGTGCTCTAACTCTTGAGAGCAACTCAGCTCGTTGATAAGGCCGGGTAATGTAGTCGGTGGCGCCCTGATTCAAACAGGCAACTTTGTCCTGAGCGCGATGGCTCTTGGAGATCATCAGGATCGGCACATCGGTGGTCGTCTGGCCGTTCCGAACATCCTCGCAGAACGTCAATGCAAGATGAGCCCAGTAGAGCCTGCGAAGGCTCTCACCCGAATCGTCCTGGGAAGGCGAGAGCGAAGAGCCAGTAAGACGGGAAGCGGAAGACTCGATGATGATAAGAGAGACTTCGCGCGTGCGGAGCTCGTCTTTGGCGGAGTCGAACGAAGAATGCGAGAGAGCATCGTAGCCCGCGGCGGCCAGCAATCGCTGGATCGCTTGTGCCGATTTCGTTTCGTCTCCGAGAATGAGGATTCGGTCCGATAACCCGTTAGGGTTAGACATATCCAGCGCCTGCTCTCAAGTGGGGCGGGCCGTATGTTACAGGGGCATGCGCAAAGTACTTCCCGAGGGCAGCACAATCTAAGTCATTTTGACGGAAGAGTCAATAATAATGTCATTTCTCAAGCTGCTGTTTGGCGAGCACTGCTTCGTTGCTCCGGGGATAGAGTTTGATCAGCGCCGTCAACTCGGCGCGGCCGGCGTCGAGCTGACCCTGTTCAATCAGGGTCACCCCTTTCTTGAAGCGCGCACCGGGAACCTTATCTCCCTTTGGGAATAACAGAGAAACCTTGTCGAACTCAGCGATCGCTTCATTGAGCAGTTTCTTGCTGTAATAGCATTCGCCAATCCAGTACTGCGCGTTGTCGGCCATCTCGCTCGAAGGGTATGTCTCGACGTACTGGCGGAACTCGCTGATCGCGAGGTCATAGTTTCCGCGGCTGTAGTCGCCGTACGCCGCAGCGAAAAGCTGATCCGGGTTACCAGGCGTGATCTGGGTAAATGTCGGCAGCTTTGGCAGGTTCTCTACGAGCTTTCGTACCTGCGCCAATTGCTCTGATAGCCGATCGATTCGTTGGTTTGTTGAACTTAGCTGCTCCCCCAACCCGCTCACCGACTGGATCGCACCCGAACTGCCCTCGGCGATGCGGCTCTGCGCCTGACGGATGGCGTTGACATTGTCAACCATCTGCGTGACCAGGGTGTTCAACTGACCGCTGTTCTTATCCATCGCCTCTTGCATGGTGCGCACCTGGCGCCCGAGCACGATCACTTCTGCTTTTAACTCGTCGAGGGAGAGCTTCAGTTGGACTTCGCGATCCTTTTGACCAGCTATCGAGCTCTCACCTAAAGACGATATGACTACAAAGGCAAGCAAGGCCGCGAGTATAAACTTGTACGACATAGGACTCTCCTGTTGATTCTGGGGGTAGTGGGCTTCTCGTGCGTTGCTGGATCACAATGCTCCGTCCCTATGCGCCCTCTGCGGTTTAAGATCCGAGAATTAACCGCAGAGGACGAAGAGGGCGTAGAGCGTAGTCAGAGCGCAAAAAACCTACCCACTTCCCGAGGGCGATGGCTATGGATTGCGAGGCGTCCCGCCGCTAATGTAAATGAAATCATCACGGCGATCGTGCGCCCATGAAGGGGACTGACTCGGGGAGCCCTCGCTCGATCCGGAAGCGCGCTCTTTGCCATAGCTCACTGTCTGTATTCTGGAAGCATCTACTCCCAACGATGTCAAAAACTCTTTTGCGGCTTGAGCTCGGCGTTCCCCGAGCCCAATGTTGTATTCCTCGGTTCCCCGGGGATCACAATTTCCTTCGATGCGGAATGTGATTGACCGATTTGGACCCTGCGTGAGCCATTCAGCGCCGCGCCGCAGAGTGTCGCGAGATTCCGGAGTGAGGTCAGCCTTGTCCAATTCAAAGTAAACAGCCCGCACCGCCTGATTAAACATAGCAGCAATCGTCGGATTTGGTCCTGACGTGCTTACTCTGGGTCGTTCACCCGCAGCTGCATCCTCGGTAACGGTCACGCGAGCCGATGCGTTCTCACTACCCCCGGCACCTGTAGCGGTTGCGTTGTAGGTCGTAGATTGGGACGGGCTGACGACCCGCGACCCCGAGCTGGGCACGGTACCCAACTCGCTTATCTCTACTCGGTCCGCATTGTTCGAAGTCCATCGAAGTGTAGTGCTTTGCCCGCGGGTAATCGCCTCCTGATCAGCCGAGATGCGAATGCTGGGACGCGCAGGCCGCGGTGTCACGGCTACTACCTTGCTGTCGCGGGCTTCTTTCTTTCCGCGCATTCCGACAACAGTGAAGGTGGTCGTGTTATCCGGTGTAAAGACCTCCGCTCCGGTCTTGTCGACAGGCTTGCCGTTGAGCGCGACTTGCTTTGCGTCTTTGGATGTCCAGGTAACCCGGACGTCTTCGCCCTGTTGAAGCCGGTCGCGCGATACTTGCAGTTGCACCTTTGGCTTGGCGCATCCTACGACCCCGATCAGAACAGATACGGTAAAGATGATCGCAATTAATCGCGAAGACTTTCTCTCCATCACAAGCTCCTTTTACGCCGATCACAATCGAGTATGGAGACCCTTGTTCCCAATGCAGGGTCTCGATTCTCGGCGTTGACTGAAATCACTTTGCCCATGTCGGCGAGCGACCGCCGCCACGCGTTAGCTGACGTTGGCCGGTACCATCGATATGGGCTTGCCATACTTCCCATCTGCCGGAACGATTTGATTGAAACGAAACGTGCCGGCTATCCGGCGACCAGGTCGGGCTCTCGTTTCGTCCCTGTGATGTTAGCTGAACTAGCTGGCCGGATGCCACATCGGCTACGAAAACTTGAAAACTGCCCGCACCGCCGTAGGTGAAGGCGAGATAGCGGCCATCCGGCGACCACGACGGCGAGTCCGCCTGGCCGCCGCGCGCAATCAAGGGCCGTTGATTCGCGCCGCTTGAGTCCATGACATAAACCTGCGGCGTTCCCGCGCGGTCGGAAATAAAAGCAATCTCACGACCGGTTTGAGGATTCCATCGCGGCGAGATGTTTATGCGTTTGGACGTACGTGTCAACCTGCGCGCGCCGGACCCGTCGAGATTCGAAACGTAGATCTCCATCGAACCGTCGCCTCCAAGAGCCGAGCTAAACGCAAGCTGGCCGTTGGGAGAAATTGTGGGTGACGTGGTCGTCGAGTTGAAACTGGTGCCGCCGATCAATCCGCCTTCGGCCGAGCGGACAACGATGTTAGGAACACCGGTCTTGAAGCTCACATATGCGAGATACCGACCGTCTGGCGAGAATTGCGGGAAGCGAACTATCGGGCCGTCGCTGGCAAAACCACGCTGATTAAACCCGTCGTAGTCCATCACCCTTATCGAGTCACCCGCAACATAAGCTATTTTAGACGTCGCGATCCCGTCGCGTCCGGTGAGCAGCTTTACCACCTCATCCGCAAATTCATGCGCGATCCGCCGCGGATCTCCAGTATGCCGAGATGCGATGAGTTGTTGCTTTGTCTTTACGTCGAACAGATATGTATCCGCAGAGACCGCGCCGCCGGTGTTCTGTAGATTGCCAAACGCCACATAGTCCGCTTTGACAGGATCGGCGCTCCAATCGTCGAACTTTAGCGAAGCGGGATCCGGCACCAGGGCCTTTGGGTAAAGGCTCTTGCCTACAAGACCCGAAACGGCTGCGAATTCAAGATCGGCCCATAAAACTTGATTAAAGGTGCCCGCAGCGGCTTCAAGTCCGGCGGACCGAGCAATGAAATCGGCGAGGGCCAGGTTGGGACCGTTCCCCGGAGTGACGATAATCGTGCCGATCTGTTTGCGAAGGTCTTCCTGAGGCGGCTGAGTTTCCTGGCGCATTGCGCCGATGGAGACTGCGGGGAGTAAAGTTGCCGCGAGAGCTGCGAGCCAGATAAATGCTCTTATTTTCATAACTGAACAATTTGAAGTAGCGCAGACTCTAGTCTGTGTGGTAACTGCGCGCTACGACTTTCTGACGGACACAGACTAAAGTCTGTGCTACTTCAACTATGCTACTTCATTTCGGATAGCGGAACCAAACTTCCGCCGTCGCTTCTTGCGCGTTTGGCAAGAACCCGGGTGGAAAGGGTGGCAACGGGTCCGCCGCGATTACCGCGCGCTCAGCAGCGTAGTTCACCTGCGCATTCGGCGAGCGCTGCCTGATATAAGCCGCCGCCACACGGCCGCCCGATAGCGATAGTATCCGCCCGTCACGCGATATTCTTATTCTTATGATTACGTACTCTACACCGCCTGAGTCGATCGCGGGCGGTGAATAATTTCGCCCTAGAATCGCCTGAATTCTGCGACCATATTCCGAACCTCCGGGTAATCCGGTGCCGCCACCAACCCCACCTCCAGAACCAATTCCGACGCCGCCAGTCAATGCCGTCGGTGTGGGGCTACCGTAACTACGGCCCACCTGGGCGGTCTGGTCAGGTGAGCGTCCTCGTTCATCCTTCCCGGTAAAGATCCGCTCCTGCTGATTGACGACCGGGCGATCGGTCTTCAAGGCTTTAGGATCCGGAACGTCCTTCTCGGTGGGCGGAAGCAGGGCCTCGGAATTCGGATCCGACGGGCGCGCAGCCTCCACGCGGACATTGTTGATTGCGTCATCGGTGTCGCCGAGGTGAGACACTGGCTGAGGCTTGGCGAATCCGAGGATCGCGGATTGATCGGCGACCCCGACTTCAATCGATCCGCCACCACCCTCGCCACCCTCGCCGGGACCCGCGGCGACAATCTCCGAAGAGACGACACGATTGAAGGCGATGAACAGTCCGGCAAAGATCGCCAGATGGAGGATCACTGACAAGACAACACCCAGCCGGGGTGATTTGTCCCCTTCGATCTCGGTTCGGAATGTTAACAACTTTGCCATGACATCTCAGCGAGTAGCATACACTCTAGTCTGTGTCGTAATCCGATGGAGGAACCACACAGACTAAAGTCTATGCTACTTACACAGACTAAAGTCTATGCTACTTCTACTTCTTCTTGACCGTCGGCTCAGTCACGAGGCTGACGTCAGCTCCAGCTTGTTTGGCGATGTCGAGCACATAAGCGACTATTCGATAAGGCGTCTCGCCATCGCCGCGTACGTAGACCTTGCGCTCACCCGATTGCCCTAGCTTTTCCGCAAGCAATGCCGGCAGGTCGTTCACGTTCACTTGCTTTGCCTCCGCCTGAGTGCTGAGGTAGAGGTTTCCGTCCTTATCGATGCTCACTACGACGGCTTTCGGTTTTGGTTGTTCGGCTCGTGTTTCTTGCGTCTTTGGCAGGTTCACTTCGATGCCGGTCTGAAGAATCGGCGCTGTCACCATAAAGATAACCAGCAACACGAGCATCACATCCACCAACGGGGTTACGTTGATTTCGGAAAGGGAACTTTGAGTTCGCCCGCGTTGGTCTGTGAAAGCCATAAACCTCGATGATGCGTTATGCGTGATGCGTGAAGAGTGAAACGTGAAAGGAAACGTTCCGGTCACGCATCACGTTTCACGCTTCTATACATTCGCTTTGACGTAATGCCTCTCGACAAGGTTGATCAGTTCCAAAGAAAATCTGTCGATGATTCCTGTCAGCGCTTTGATCCGGTTCAAGAAATGGTTATAGAAAATCGCTGCGGGAACTGCGGCTGCGATCCCCGCTGCCGTTGCGATCAGCGCTTCCGCAATTCCGGGCGCGACCGCCTGAATGGAAGAAGCCGACGCGGTGCTTAACCCGTGAAACGCGATGATGATACCGACAACTGTGCCAAAGAGCCCGATAAACGGTGACGCGTTTGCAGTTGTCGCAAGCCAGGTCAGCCGGCGTTCCATCTGCGTAACTTCGGCGATTGTCGCGGATTGCAGGACGCGCGAGAGAGCATCGATGCTTCGAACCCGGCCATCGCCCTCGCCAATCTGATTGTTAATTTCGTCATAGCCGGCCAGAAACACACGCACCAGCGGGCTTCGACCTTCGGGATTGGCGTCCTGATAGAGATCTGAGAGTTTTCCGCCGCGCTGAAAACGCGAAAGAAACGCCTTGGTTTCTTTCTCCGCCTCTTTGAGCCAGAGCCATTTGGAGATGATTATCGCCCATGAGTAGATCGAGAACACCAGCAATAGGAGCAAGACTCCTTTTGCGATGGGGCTAGCCCGCAAGAGCAGCTCAAAAAAGGTGCTTGTCTGAGTTTGTGTGGATTGGATTAAAGAGAGTGCGAACCCAACAGGTATCGTCAATCCTCATTCTCCTCGATTGTTCCCTGCAACCTGAATTCTAGATGGCGACCTGAAGGGTGTCAAACAACGCATCTTGTATAACATCGAACAGCACGAAAATAGGCACCGTCACCAACGATTCTATTTTGAGCTACGGATTCGGTCTTTGCGTCTTGGCACGAACCGGCAACTGCTGGTGTCTATCACGCGCAGGACGCGAAACCCCCAAACCCGCTTTCAAGCGTTCTCTGGAACTTGTACTCGCGCATCGCTTTTAATTGCACGCACATCGACTACATCCTAAACTCTCACCTGACCTGAGCGAAATACTGGAGGATGAATCGAATGGCGCTTATCTCAGCCAATGAGCTAAAACGCAAACTAATGATAGCTATCGAGGGACAGCCTTATGTGGTTGTCGACGTTTTCTTTGCATCACCGACGGCTCGTGGCGCGGCGACTATGGTGCGGACAAAAGTTCGGCACCTATTAACCGGCGCCGTTATGGAGAAGAGCTTTCGGTCAACCGAGAAGTTTGACGAGCCTGATGTCGAGCTCGCGCCCGCGTCCTTTCTCTATCGAGACCCGGATGGCTTTCACTTCATGGATGAGAAGAGCTACGAGCAGTTTACGTTCTCAGAAGAAGCGGTCGGCGCCGATGCCGGCTATTTGAAAGAGGGCGTGTCTCTGGAGGTCATGAAGTACAACGGCGCTCCGGTTTCGCTGCAACTCCCGCAGTTTGTCGAGCTTGCGGTTGCCACATCGGAGTTGGGGTTGCGCGGTGACACCGCTGCCGGTGGAGCAACCAAACAAGCTACGCTTGAGACGGGGCTGGCGGTGCGCGTGCCGCTTTTTATCAAAGAGGGTGAAGTCGTGCGCGTTAACACGCAGACTGGCGAAGTAGCCGGGCGAGCCTGATAGAAAGAGATCGAATGAATAATCTTAAGTACCAACGATGTAGCCGGCCTGGTATTTGAACGCAACGGATTTAAGGTGTCGGCTTTCAAAGTTCGCGAGCCCACTCGAGGTCGCGGCGATCGCGGCGGCGGCAAAAGTAGAGACGCTGCTCTTCAGTCACCTTGTTCCGCCTCCAACCGGTCCGCAGATCGAGCAGGCATTCACACGAGGAGTGAGCGATGTGTTTAAAGGAAAGGTTGTACTTGGAACCGATGGTATGCGGTTCGATCTGGCTCCCCGCAACTAACGCTTTCGTACTCTACACACTCGCAGCGAACGCTCGGAGACGACTATTGAACGCAGGCGCGTCATCCCAAAAAGGCGCGTGTCCGGCGTTTGCCATCATCTGAATTTGCGCATGAGGTATTCCGGCCTTGTGTTGATCGACGATCGCTGGCTTGACGATCGCATCATCGGCACCGTGCGTGATCAGTACGGGCTTGTGAATCCTCGGGAGAAGATCGTCATTATCAAACGAACGTGAGAATAGCCCCTGTCGGACGGAAGGTGGAACCGTCAAGTTGTATTCGAGCATCTGGTTAAAAACTTCGGCCGAGGGCTCCTCAGCAAAACACAATCGTAAGAGCCCCTCGAGACTTCGCCTGCTCTCTTCAAGATCCGTTGCAAAAAATCCCGGCACCAGGCTTAGAAATTCCGGAGTAAGCACCGACAAAGCCTCATCGCTGCCAAGTCTGGTAATTCCGTCGACAATGTGGATGCCCGCTATCCGGTCCTCGCCGTAGTGACGAATATAGTCGAGGATCACAAGTGGTCCGTATGACCAACCGCTAAGAATGGGATGATCGAGACTGAGCGTCTCTATGACTGCACTTACGTCATCGGCCCATAGTTTTGAGTCTGCAAAGCTGTCAGGAGGGCCCTCTGAGAGACCATGCCCGCGCAAGTCCATCGCGACAAGCCGGTAATCCTTGGCTAGATCCGAGTTCAACTGACGGTCCCAGGCGCGCCAGCACTGCGAGAAGCCATGGATAAACAAGATCGGGCGACCGTCTGGGTTACCCGTCTCTACAACGTGGAGTTGTATGCCTCCGCCACCCGTTACTTTATGAGTTTTCACGTTTCCTCCTTTTCTTGTACCTTCCGCCTAAAAGTTCGCGGAAGCCGAGCCGCGAACAGGATTGATCGATTGAGTTCTAACCTCTAAGTGGCATTTTTGATGGATTCATGTCGTCACTCAGTTCGGCAGCAGCTTGTTCGGCTCTCAACTTGGCGCACCAGCAGCTCTACCGTCAAACCGGACCTGTTTCACTACGCCCGTGGCGGGATCGATCAATGATCCGATTGTTTCATCGCGACCTGTGAGTTCAATCCATTTAAGGCCGTCCCGCTCAAGCTGTGTTCGGCGAGGCGATACCCCAGGAACATAAGTCACAACGCCGTTGATCCAACCCTTCCAAAAGAAAAGCCAAACCTTGTATCGGATGCGATCGCCCAGCAGAACAGGCTCCCCGCTTTCATAACGAGGTGAGGGGTAATTATCTGAAGAAGGTGGACGTGTCTTCATGACGAAGCTCCAGTTTCCACTCGGCTCCATCGGGCCCCCAAAAGAACTCTTTGTTTCTTTGCAACGCTAACTGAATAGGCTGAGGAATTGCGTTCATCGCTTAGTGTCGAACATTCAGGTTCACCGAAAACCATTCATCTCTGTCCATCGCCGGCTCAACGCCGCGCCTTAACCTCCGCAACTACCGATGCCGGTATTCGAGCTACGGTAATGTGCTTGGGACCTTTGTCCATTGGCAGCCGCACGATCTCCTTGCGCTCCCGGATCGAGATGATTGACAAGTCATGGCTGCGACTGTTGGCAGTTAGACAGAGGCTCCCCATATCCGCGACCTCCGCCCAACCCGGGGCATCGCCCACCGGGACTGTGGCAATCAGCGTGAGGTTTGGAGCCCGGACCAAAGCGGCATAGTCTGAAGCGCGCCCAGCAAGACACAGAGTCCTGCCGTCCGGGGTAAGCGCAAGACCGTGATGCGGTGCTTCGAAGTCCCAGTCGGCAGCCGTGATTCCGGGCTTTACCGGCAGATCGAGACGCCTGACCACCTTCAGTGCGGCGAGGTTGTAGGTCACAACTGCATGCTCATTAGACAGTTGGGCATAGAGGCCCTTTTCGCCCGGGCTAAACTGCCAGGGTCGGATCCCGTTGTCGAACTTTATTCGGTCTAAGGTCTTCAGGGTGCTTACGTCGGCGATCGTCAACTGAAAGGGATAGCCCGGCGCCTCGGTCAGTGCCGGCGCATCGGCCTTGCGTGGCAGGGAGCCGAGCGGGCCGATACTGCTGTTGTACAGTCGGCGGCCATCTTGCGATATCTTGTTGTCGTGTGGATAGACGCCAGTCACCAGATGGCCTTTGATCTCGCCTGTGGCGGCTGCAACCTTGTAGACCCGATTGTCGAGCAGCGCCGATACAAACAGGCTTAGTCCGTCGGGCGTGAGCGTCATGTGGTCGGCACGTCCGGTGTTTAATGGCCGCTGCCAGAGAAGACGGCCACTCGCAATGTCGAAAGCCGCGACGTCGCCGAGATAGCCTCGGGAGACATAGAGCGTTCTCCCGTCGGGAGAAACATCAGTGTCTTGAGCGTAATTCGTCGCTCCGGGCCCTTCGGCCTTTGCACGAGCCGGGTTGACATCGATGGTCCCGGCGATCGATCGTGTGACGACATCCACGAGGGCCACCGTTCCGGCCTGCGCGTTGGCTACAAACGCAATCTCTATAGATCGCGGCTGAATCTGAGCCGCTCTCGCTATGTTTCCTCTCACATCAGCTGCCTCGCTGATCTCTGGTTCGACTTTCGCCGAAGGTACCGCGGCAGGGGAAGGGGATGCATCACTCGCTTTTGTTGCCTCTGAAGTTGTTGTACGAGAGCTCAAAAGCACCACTGCAACGAAGAGGGCTGCTATGCTGAGAAGTTTTTTCATTAGGTTCCCCTTGGGAAGTCCGGTGACAACGTTACGCGACGAGCCTGCTCGAAATGTCGCCGGTCGTGCGCGACTACGAGCCGGCAGCCGTCAAGCATGCTATAAGTGACGACCCGGATGAACGGAGAAGTCATAGTTTGCCTCCCGCTTTCTGTATTGCCTCAATCATTCCCCTCGATTCTTCCACTTTGACCGTATCGTCTTTCTCGCCGTGGAATGCCCATATCGCCGTCTTGACCATCTGCGACGCCTTCGCTGGATTTCCTCCTCCACAGATGGGTACTGCGGCTGCAAATCTGCTCGGATGACGGGCAATGAGGTCCCACGTCGCGAAACCACCCATCGAAATCCCTATCAAATATATTCTCTTTGAATCGATGCTAAACTCCTTTTCAATGCTGCCGAGTATCTCAAGCACCAACCGAATTTGACCAGAGGCTGATGTGAAAAAGGATCGGTCCACAGTTTTCCCGCTGGACATTGCGGGGCAAGAATAAAGCAAGGATGAGTGGATTGATTGTCTGACCGAGCAAAGAACAGAGGCCCATGCTTATCGCCCCAGGATAGGATGGTTTTCGGTTTGTCACCTCGCGCTCCGCCACCGTGAAGCCACAGTACTAATGGATACCGCTTACTTCTGTCGTAATGAGTTGGGACAAAAAGCAGATAGCGCAGGCTTTCGTTACTGTCATTGACAAATCTTTTTTCGAGGAATCGATCTGCGCTGACACCGGACTGACACGTAGCAAGATAAGGAAGCAGCAGCAGAAAAGTAATCACGGCAGATACACAGACCAGTTTATTGCGGGTACGATTCATTTCAGTAGCATGCTTGCTTAGCAAAGCCCGGTTTCTTTAGCAATATCCGCGATGCCTTAGCGCAGGTCTTGCCACTTCGCATATTCATTCCTTCCGTCAGCATGGGATCGCTAGTTATTTGTTCACTAAAAGAGCGATGTGAATCCTAGCGCCGTTAGCACACCGATTCAAGACTCCGGTCAACAATCACCCAACAACAGCAACACTCTGAGTTCGTTCCAGAGACGGGCTAACCCCGGAAAGCGTTGCATTAACTCGCAAAAAAGATCCGCACCTTGACTCAGGAACTCCCTTCAAACATATTGCTCGCCAGTGTCAGCAAGATCTCAACGTTTTCCATCAGCACTCAGCCTGGTAACCGGTGTTGTGTACGCGTTTCTCTACGCTCCGATCCTCGTGCTGGTGATCCTGTCATTCAACAGCTCACGGTTCAGCACCATCTGGCAGGGCTTCACCTGGCGATGGTACGGGCTTGCCTGGCGCGACACAGCCCTGATCGGTTCGCTTCGCGTGAGTTTAATCGTCGCATTCATAACAACCCTCATCGCCACGACTATTGGGACCACCGCCGCGTTCGCGCTGGCGCGATACCGGGTCAGGTTCAAACGAGCCGCCGAGGGATTGATCTTTCTACCGGTCATTATTCCGGAGATTGTTATTGGATTTGCGACGGCCGGGCTATTTGGACTGCTCGGAATCGCATTCGGGATCAGCACGATCATTGCCGCGCATGTCGCCTTCGCCATTTCCTACGTGGTGTTCATAGTTCGAGCGAAGCTGGTAACCGTGGATCCCTCGCTTGAAGAAGCCGCGCTCGATCTGGGAGCTACTCGTTTGCAGTCCTTTTTCAAGGTTACGCTTCCTTTGATCCTTCCAGCTATCACATCTGCAGCACTGCTGGTGTTCACGCTCTCGCTTGACGACTATGTGATCACCAGCTTTGTCGCCGGGCCCGGGAGCGCCACGCTGCCGTTGAAGATCTATTCGATGGTTAAGACCGGCGTGACACCCGAGATCAACGCAATTTCGACGGTGCTGCTGGTCGTGACCGTGGTTCTGGTGTTTGTCTCTGAAAGGTTTTCTTCAGGACAGCATTCGCGCAGGACAATTGGTGCCGCGGCTTGCGGGCTCGCGCTGCTGTTGGTTTTCGCGATCGGCGGCCAGAGTCACAAAGCAAAGGGTGGTGAGCTCAACGTCTTCATCTGGTCAAATTATCTGCCGGACAACGTCATCGCCGAGTTCGAGCGCCGCTATGACGCAAAGCTCAATGTGGAGCTGTATGACTCGAACGAGGCGCTTTTGGCGAGGCTTCAGTCGGGGGGAGCAGACTATGACATAGTCGTTCCGAGCGATTACATGATAACCGTGCTTCGCGAACAGGGATTGTTGGAAGAGTTGAACCGCGACCTGCTCACGAATATCTCGAACCTGGACCCTCAGTTCGCCGGTCTGCCATACGATCCGGCGAATCAGTATTCGGTTCCTTACATGTGGGGAACAACGGGCATTGCTTATCGGAAAGACAAGATCGCCGAAAGCGTAGATAGCTGGCAGTCGTTATGGGACTCTCGATATCGAGACCGCATAGCGATGCTCGACGATGTTCGCGAGACGCTCGGAGCTGCTCTAAAGCTCCTTGGCCAATCTTTGAATAGCGCAGACGAGAATGAGATTCAAGCAGCCGCAGAGTTGTTAATCAAACAGAAGCCCCTGGTCAAAGCCTATGACAGCGGCGGGTTCGATCAGATGTTGTTGTCGGGGGACGTCTGGATTGCGCAGGCTTACAGCGGACAGATAGCAAAAGCAATAGCTGAGAATCCATCGATCGCTTATGTCATCCCGAAGGAAGGTTGCACGATCTTTGTAGACAACATGTGCGTTACTCGCAACTCGAAAAACACGGAGCTGGCTCATGAATTCATCAACTTTGTGCTCGAAGCAAGGATTGCAGCGGATATCACAAACGGGACGGGGTATTCTTCGGTTAACCTTGCGGCGAGGGCTTTGATCCGACCGGATCTGCTTGCCAACGAGGCAGCCTATCCACCTCGAGAGGCGCTCGAGCGCTGCGAGTTCATCCAGGAGATAGGCCCGGCGGTGAGTATCTATGACAGGTTGTGGACTGAGATTAAGTCTCGGTGACCAAGACCTCCAAAAAGGAGGTCGATGTTTATTGGCAACGCGCGTAAAAACGGAGCATGGCGATCGCTGAATGCTGGACTCGTAATTTGAACGTGGACCTCCTGGCGGAGATCGGTCTCGTGTCTACAAGAGTTCTGGAAACCCGGACCTCCTGTCGGAGGTCGCGAACGGTCAGTTCCGTAGCTTGGACATCAGATCGGCATCTTTGTCGAAAGCCCGCAGCGGACTCGAATGCTCGCGGTTTATTCGACCGGTCATTTGACGCCCCAGATTCTCAGGCGGTGCTTCCGAAGTTGGTGAGCCGCGACGCTCAGAATCCAATGCAAAGGCCGTCGTGTTAGCCGGTTGCCCGGTGCTCAACCGCTGGCTCGGCCGAACGCCTGTCGTCAAAGCCTGTCCGTTGTTGAGCCCGCCTGTCCCGCGAGGCTGGAGCGCAGGATCGACCAGCTTGGGACCAACCTTCGCGTCGAGAATGCTGCCCACTCCGCGGAACAGCTTTACGATGCCGCCCAGCGCCAATAACAGCGAGGTGGTATAAACCCACGCGCTCTTTGGTATGAGAAAGTATGGTAGCGCGGCCGCGACAAGCAACGCAGCGCCGACAGCCGACCCGTGGATTCCGTCGCTTATCTGTTTGCGGGTGCGTTTGAATTCGCGATCTCGCAACGGATCAGAGACGACTACTCCTCCGCTCAGTGCCTGCGTGACGACGCTCAAGTTCATCCCGCACGATTTACAAAACTTCATCCCGTCGCTTGAGAGTGTCGAGCAAGTAGGGCAATACATTAAAGCTGCTCTCCCGATTGTGAGGCGGGGCTTCAACCGACAGCGGGGCAGCAATAATAGCTGCTCGTCAGATGAGCGATCCCCGAAAACATTTTGGCGGAAGGGGCAACGCGCGCAGTATAGCATAAACGGTTGACGGCCTCTAGACTTCATAGCTACACTCGAACAAATTCGAGAACAGTGGAGGAATCCTTGGGAGTAAAGAAGTGGGCAGCGTTTGCAAACGCACTACTGTTGTCGCTATCGTTCGGTTTTTGTATTCCCGCTTCCGCTCATAAGGCCAGTAGCACCCCCACTCAATCCTCTCCCTTCGTGCTTCCGATCGTTAAACGGGATTCGCTTCTAAACGGGCTTCATCTCATCACGCTCGAGCAGCAAAACACCGGTAAGGTAGCGGTGCATTTGCGGATAAACAGCGGGTCATTGTTTGATCTGTCTGGCAAGGGAGGTCTCTGCGATCTCACGGCCGTAATGCTCTTGAGGGGCGGAGGGGGACTGAATGCAAAGTACATCGCTGACATGATCGAACAGTCAGGGATAACAATGGGCGTCCGGACCGGCTGGGACTCGACTGACATTTCGTTTGGGGGTCCGCCGGACTCGCTCGAACCCATTCTCAGATCTACTCGGGAAGCTTCTGATTAGTCCTTCTTTCGACCAGAAAGAACTGGAAGCGCTAAAGGTCGCTCGGATAGCAGAGCTGAACCAGGAAGGCCAGGATCCGGCCGTTGCCGTCAGGCGCAAAGCCCAAGAGGCCGTATTCGGCTCGCACCCGTTTGGAAGGCCAGTTCGTGGAACACCCGAATCAATCGCACAGATTGCCCGCCAGGATCTGAGCTACTTTCACACCCGGTTCTATCTTGCAAATAACTCTGAGCTGGTAGTTAGCGGCGATGTCACCGCCGAGCAGATTACTCGTCTGGCTCGATCAAAGCTTGGTGCCTGGAAGAAAGGCGAGCGTGTCCCACCAACATTCAAGTCGCCGGAGGCGCAGGCTGCACGAAAAGTGTTCATCCTTGATCGCCCCGACGATCAGCCGGCGCGAGCGGCGATAGCGCAGGTCGGAGTCTCGCGCAGGGCGGAGGACTACTTTGCAGCGGTGATCGCTGCAGAAGTACTGAGCGATCAGGTTGCCAAGGCTACCGCCGCGCACAGCGGAACGACAATCGAGACCAATCTTGAAACGGGACTACTTGCCGGACCATTTATGGTCAGAATAACGGCTGCCCCGAGTAATATGATCGGCGATATTGATGTACTTTTGGAGGCAATGACTAGCATGCACGCGAGTCCGCCGGCTGCCGATCGAGTCGAATCCGCAAAGACAAGATTAATTGCATCAATGGCTGAGCGGCTCAAAACGACAGCAGGGGCTGCCGAGGTCATCCTGGATATCGAGACATTCGGGCTCGGAAAGGACTACGTGATTACATTTGCCGATCGAGTAAGTGCAATCACTCCATCGGACGTTCAGCGCGCGGCGCAAACTTACTTTAAGCCTAAATCGGTCGCGGTCGTGATCGCCGGGTCCGCAGCCCGATTCGAGGCCGGAATGAAAAAGATCGGAACGGTTGCGGTCCTGAAGTGAATCCTCTCGCACTATTGTCCTTCTAATCAAAATGGAAAGTCACGCACGTAATCTCGGGTCGGACGATAAGGCCGCGCGGGTGCGCTTGATGTTCGCGGAGATTGCGCCTAGCTACGATTTTCTAAACCATGCATTGTCACTGAACATCGATAAACGCTGGCGAAAGCTTGTCATCAAACAAGTGGCAGACCGCTTGAGACGACCCGGCGCCGTGGCGCTCGATCTCTGCTGTGGCACGGCTGAGTTGTCGTTGGAGCTCGGCGCGCTGGCTCCGACGTTCGGGGTGGACTTCTGCCATCCAATGTTGGAACTGGGTCTCAAGAAAATTCGTCGGGCTGAGCTCCCAATTGAGCTTATCGAAGGCGACGCACTGAATGTGCCGTTTGCGGATTCGATGTTTGATGTCGTGACCGTCGCGTTCGGTCTGAGAAATGTCGATGGAACTACTGAAGGGCTGCGTGAGATTCATCGCCTGTTGAAACCCGATGGGCGAGGTGTCATACTCGAATTCTCGCGTCCTCAGCTTCCGGTCTTCCGCAGCTTGTTTCACTTTTACTTTTCGCGATTGCTCCCGCGTATCGGCAACGCCGTATCGGGGTCGAGCTTCGCTTATCGATACCTCCCGGAATCGGTGCAGGCTTTTCCGGATCAGAATGAGCTGGCTGCGCTGATGCGGTCAGTTGGTTTTTCAGATGTCAGATACTACAATCTCTTTGGCGGTGTTGCCTCACTACACCTCGGTAACAAATAAAGCTTCACCTGTAGATATGCGGCGCGCCACGGCAGCTAGTGACTCCGCAACCCGGCGATTTGCAGACAGTCTTAGAAGGACAACATGAGCACAGACGCAATCAGGTTTTTTCTGGACCGGTATGGCCTTACCAAGGGTGATATCGACAAGCTGCTTGGTGCCGCACTGGCGCGTGGCGGTGATTATGCAGATTTGTATTTCGAATACCGGGTTTCGAATAGCGTCAACATGGAAGAGCAAATAGTCAAACAAGCAACAAAGTCGATCGCCCAAGGCGTTGGGGTACGTGTAATCACCGGCGACAAGACGGGCTACGCATACACGGACGACGTTGCCTTTGATGCGATTCGCCGTGCCGCAGAGACCGCAAGCCACATCGCTCGGAGCGGCGGGAGTAAGGAGATTGCCGGAGTTAACGCCACGCCAACAAAATTGAATTCGTACCCGGTTGAGGTTCCGGTTTCGTCGATTGAACTCTCGAGAAAGATCGAACTGATCGAGGTAGCGGACAAAGCGGCTAGAGGTTTCGATCCACGGATCCGAGAGGTTCAGTCCTCGGTTAATGATGAGCTCAAGTACGTGATGATTGCATCGTCCGATGGCCGTTTGATTGGTGACATACAACCTCTCGCGCGGTTTGGTATTTCGTGTATCGCGGATGACGACGGCAACTTACAGGTTGGGCGCTCGGGAGGCGGCGGTCGCATCGGGATTGACTTCTTTGAAGGTGCACGGGCACCAGAACAATTCGCACGCGAGGCAGCACGCCAGGCCATTATCCAGCTCGAAGCGGTAGCAACGCCCGCCGGAACGATGGAGGTCGTACTGGGACCTGGTTGGCCGGGTATTTTGCTTCACGAAGCCGTTGGGCACGGCCTTGAATCGGATTTCAATCGCAAAAAGACCTCAGCATTTTGTGGACTCATCGGGCAGCCGGTTGCTTCAGAGCTCTGCACGGTCGTCGATGATGGCACAATCCCAGACCGGCGCGGGTCGCTCAACATCGATGACGAAGGCCATCCCACCAGCCGAACCGTGTTGATCGAGGATGGAATTCTCAGGGCCTATTTGAGCGATTATCTGAATGCCGGTTTGACGAAGTCCACACGTACCGGGAATGGACGAAGACAGAGTTACAAGCACATGCCGATGCCGCGGATGACCAATACCTTCATGCTCGCTGGACAGGATACTAAAGAGGATATTATTCGGTCGGTTAAGCGCGGGCTATACGCGGTGCAGTTTGGTGGGGGCCAGGTTGACATCACCAGCGGTGAGTTTGCCTTTAGCGCGTCTGAGGCTTATCTGATCGAGGACGGCCGAGTGACTGCACCGGTAAAAGGCGCAACCTTGCGCGGCAACGGACCGCAGGCGTTAAAACACGTGACAGCGGTTGGCAACGATCTGGAGCTTGACCCCGGGGTCGGCGTGTGCGGCAAGGCTGGGCAAAATGTACCAGTGGGCGTTGGAATTCCTACTATTAAGATTAGCGAGATGACTGTGGGAGGCACTCAGAACTAGATTGCGGGTTTGAGCGCAGTTGAAACGAGTGCCAAACGCGCTAGCGGAGAGGTCCTCAGGAGTCGTTACAAAACACTACCAATTCCGAAATGAACTCTCACCTTACTAAAGAATTCGCGGTTGGTATCGCTGAAGGCGCCGTGAAACGAGGAGCGAGCGCTGCTGAGGTTATCATCAGACAGCGGACCGAGTTGTCTGTCGGCGTAAGACTCGGCGAGGTCGAGACCTTACAGGAGTCGACGGACCAGGGACTCGGATTACGAGTTCTGATAGACGGACGCCAAGCATCTGTCTCGGGTTCTGACTTCAGTCGCGACGCCGTAACCTCGCTAATGGACGAAGCGGTCGAGTTGGCGCGGCTCACTTCTCCGGATGATACCGCGGGGCTGCCCGACCCCTCAGAGCTCGCCACTTCAATACCCGATCTCGATCTGTGGGATGACGCGGTCGTGGCGTTGTCAACCGAGGATCAGATCGAGATCGCGCTGAGGGCGGAGCGCGCCGCCCAAGAGTACAGCGATCAAATAACAAACTTCGATGGCGGCGGATTTGATTCATCCTACGGCTCGGTTATTCTCGCTAATTCACTCGGCTTTGCCGGCGAGTTTCGAACGACCTCGTGTTCGCTTGCGTCGGTGCCTGTAGCTGCCGAAAACGGCAAAATGCAGCGAGATTACTGGTACGACATGCGGCGCAAGCTGTCGGAGATGGACAGCCCCGAAAATATCGGCGAAATGGCGGCGAAACGCACCCTGCGCAAGCTCGGCAGCAGATCGGTGCCGACTCAAGCCGTGCCGGTGGTGCTCGAGCCGAACATGGCGCGCGATCTGCTCGGCGATGTTTTTAGCGCGGCATCGGGTGAATCAATTTTCAGAAAGGCAAGTTTTCTGGTTGGGCAGCTTGGCGAACAGATCGCCAGTGAACGGCTGACAGTCATCGATGATGGCGTGATGCCGCGGGGGCTCGGGTCACGTCCGTTCGACGGCGAAGGACTGCCAACCCGGAGGACGATTGTCATCCACCGCGGAGTGCTCGAGAGTTATCTGTTGAATAGCTATACCGCGCGGAAGCTCGGACTCAGATCTACAGGAAATGCCGGGCGTGGTTTGTCGGGAGCACCCGGCGTCGAGGCTGGGAACTTGTATATCGAACCTGGTCCACACTCACCAGAGGAGATAATCAAATCCGTTTCGAAGGGACTCCTTATCACTGAACTGCTCGGTTTCGGTGTTAACATTGTTACCGGTGATTACTCGCGGTCCGCCGGTGGAATATGGATCGAGAACGGGGAATTGACATTTCCGGTCCAGGGAGTAACCATCGCCGGAAACTTGAAGGAAATGCTCAATTCAATAGAGATGATCGGTAACGATCTTGATTTCAGGGGCAGCGTTGTCGCGCCGACACTGTTGATCGGAAGAATGACGATAGGAGCATAAGGGCTGGCTGAAATCCATGCTACGTTGAGGAGCTTATGTTTGAGCAACCAGTAGTAAAGTCAGAGAAGGATAGATCTCAAACAATCATGATCTTGAGCGGTGTAGCGGTGATGGTCGTGATTGCGCTGATCATCGTTGTCACATCGCTCGGAAGACGGCAAGCGCAGGATGATTTCTTTCTCTCCGGCTCGCCTGAGTTCGAAGCTTACGCGCCGAATGTGGTATTAGGCGATATCGAGAAGAAAACCGGAGAGAGACTGAACAATCGATACGCCCGCATTCACGGTACCCTGCGGAACACAGGTGATCAGGTGATTGTCGGCGCACAACTCAAAGCTGTAATAATCGGAACCGGCGGTCAATTGATCCGCGAGAGGGTTTTCATACCCATACCAAACATCCGGGATACGCTCGGACCAAACCAGACCATGAATATCGATGTGTCGGTCGAGCCGGTGCCAGATCCGTCGGAGATCATGGATATGACGATTGAGCTGATCGGGCTTAGATTGAAGTGAGGGCTGGTTTACTCTGCGCGCTTCAAGGTAACCCCCGGGGGAGCAACAAACTGGAACTCACTGTCCGGCGCGATAAAATTCTCGCGTACATTCGAGAGTAGAAACTCCATTCTCGCACCGCTACGTTCAAAGATTACCATTCGTCTAACCGCAAAGGAGGCCGGCGAAACTTCGACTAGGAGTTGCTTGAACTCTTCCGGAGCGCGCTTTGGAAAGAGTCGAAGGACGAGATTGCCTGCGACTACGGCGGGCTCCCCCGGGGCAATCTCAATCCGAGAGAAATCACGCCTCAGGTTTCCCCTGCCAAGCAGAAACAGAAAAGGGATTTGAGGATCGACGGTTTCCTTGATTGATGAAGCGGTCGCGTTCTTTTCCCCGTAGACATAAAAGAATACCTTCTTGCCATCGGATACAAAGAGTTTGCGTTCCGGGGAGGCGTATTCCCACCGGGCCTTTCGTGGGCGCTTTAATACCAGATGACCGGCCTCTCGAATAACGCGGCCATCCGAGCCGGCATAAACCTGAACGAAATCAGCGGCGAGCCCCTGCATGCGCGAGTACTTTTGTTGTAGGCCATCGATCAAGACACTCAAGTCCGGAGCTTGAGCAAAAGAAGTCGAGAGTGTAACGGGCGAAAGCAGAAGTAACAGCAACGCCAATCTTAGCGTTTTTGCGGTACTTTGCGTCTTTGCGCGAACGCTGCCTTGAAACTCTAACAAACCCAAAACGAGGTTTCGCGCAAAGACGCAAAGATCCGCCAATCCGCAAAGGAAACTGCAATTACATAGAGATCGAGGAGGTTGTGAAGACCGGACATGCACCTAAGAGAGTCTACGCTGTGTGCTCGCTGTCGGCAAAAATATCTTCAAGCGACGCTCGACGCGGATTCACCGAAACGAGCTTGCCGCCGCACTCGCGGATCAAAACCAGCGTTTCATCTATTTCGCTCTCATCTGCAAGCACCAAATGTACCCCATTCGGCGTCGCAGAAGCCGACTGCAAAGACGATACGGTCTGAGAGAACTTGTCCAGGGCGGTCGCGTCGATCCCCATCGCTACTATTTCCACGGCGGAGTCCTTGATGTCGGTAAGTTCGTGCACAGTGCCGCAACGCACGAGCCTGCCACGGCTGAGAATCGCGGCGCGATCGCAAAGCGCCTCAACGTCCGACAAGATGTGCGACGAGAAGAAGACAGTCTTGCCTTGCGTTCGAAGCGACAGTAGCAAATCTCTCACTTCTCGTCTTCCGATGGGGTCAAGACCGGACATCGGCTCATCCATGAATACGATTTCCGGATCATTCACCAGCGCCTGCGCAATTCCGATCCGCTGAAGCATGCCTTTGGAGTACTTTCTTAGTTGTCGATTGGCCCGATCAGGTTCCAGTCCAACTAACTTCAGCAACGCGGTTGATCGCTGCTTCGCCTGCTCCGAGGGAATGCCAAAGAGTGCCCCGGTGTATTCCAACAACTCGCGGCCGGAAAGATAATCGTAGAAATACGGATTCTCAGGCAGATAACCCACTCGCGCACGAGTGGACACGTCATCCACAGGGTGACCGAGAATGCGCGCGCTGCCTTCCGTCGGATATATCAGCCGCATCAGCAGCTTGAGTGTCGTGGTCTTGCCGGCGCCATTTGGTCCCAGGAAGCCGAAAATCTCTCCACGACGCACTTCCAGGTTGAGCCGATCCAGGGCGCGCACCTTTCTCTTTTTGAGAAAGCCGATTTCGTAGTCCTTAGTGAGATCGATTATATCGATTACTATTTCAGAGGCGTCTTTCGCCGTTACAGTCATTTTTGAGTTCTTCTTTCGAGGCATTTTCCGGCGGCGCGCAAAAACGTTTCGCGGATTTCCGGATTTGCGATCCGGTTGGCCTGCGCGCGCAGGGGTAACGACTGTTTTTCGGGGGCGGTGAATTTAACCTCGCGGGGGATTTCGGGTTCGCGTACAACCAGGTCGGGGTTCACGACGTACTCGATCGCTGTAACAAGCGGGGCACCGAGCAGGGAATTGAGCTTAAACAGGGCCTGCCCCCGCATGCTCATCAACTGAGTCCGCCACGTTGCGTCGGGCACTGCGACAATCAACGTCTTCCTTTCAAGACGCACTGGCGCGGTAATCTTGCGAATGGGACCGCCTACTGCGACCAACCATGCCGCAAACACCGCCTGTTCGCGTAACTCATCGGAGTCCCCGGCGTGGCGAAGCATTTGCGGAACCAGCATCAAAAGATCGGTCAACATGAAGACCTTCAGTGCTTAATAGTTAGTTCGTAGTCAGTAGTCCGTAGTCAGTAGTCCGTAGTCAGAAGTCCGGTGTCTACCTTATAGGGGCCTTGCCATTCGATTTCGCAATACGCGTGATCAATCCAGACACGTCCGCTACTACGGACTCCTAACTACGGACTCCTCAATGCTTAATCTTCGGCCAGTAGACCGCAAAATCGAAATGCGGATCGTTCGGTTCTTTATGACACTGCGTACAGCCCACTGGAGTCGCCATGAACCCATAACCCTTTCCCGGGTTGCTGGCGTGCTCACGGCCAGGGCCGTGACACTCCTCGCACTGAACGTTGGCGAACTGCGGCGTCGTGTATAACGATTGGAATCCGCCCTTTTGAAATCCAACGACATGACATCCTACGCATTCATTATCGAACTGCTGATTCTTTTTCTCGAGAGTAGCCATCGCATGACCGTGCCGGCTGTTCACCCACACCTCGTTTTCCTTCTCATGACAACCTGCACAAGTCTCAACCCCGACGTAAGGAGAATCGCCGGCGAGCAGTGGACTGGGTTTGAGCGACGCAGACGCGGTCGCGTTGGTGGTCTGCTCATTTGTGAATTCGGTGTGAGCGGCGGTCACTACATCCAACGCGGCTGGATCATCCGGTATTGTCGAATCAAGAGCCACATAACGGTTTACCTGATTCTCAGTGGTTCCGTCGCCTCTAATATAAACGACGCAATTCGCCCAAAAACTTGGTTTGGTTGTAGGCATAGGTGAGCGTCGCACGATTGAAGTGCTGAGGTTCATTCGTGTTGCTCATCTGTCTCGCTCCAATGATCGTATCGATCTCAGAATTCTCAGAAGCGAGTCGTTGGAGGCCGGCCATATCCATATAAGCGAGCGCCACGATAAAGTCGGTCTTCTGTTTGAGTTCGGGCAGCACGCGCTTGGCCGCTTCAAAGGGATCGTCGATTCGAAAACCGCCAATAACTGTCTCGGTGCCGTTGGGACCACTCGGCTTCGGCTCAGAAAGGCCGAGAAAACCAATTCTCAGCGTCTTGCCCGGAGCGCCGCGTTTTAGCGTGATTTCTCGAATCACGTAGGGGATTGGGTCAAGATGCTGATCGCTGATCGGGTGAATATTCGCCGAGATGAGACGCTTAATGAATGGATATTCTTCAACGCGATTGTCGAATCCGTCTTTTTTCAGCAACTCTCCGAGATAAGGCAAATCAGCATAGCTGAGATTTGCTGCGTCGTGATGAAAATCGCCGTATCCCTTGACTACCCATTTGTTTTTTGTCATAACCTCGGCGGGTAGTTGGTTTGCGCTAAAACGATCATCGGTAAACAAGTTGCCCGCATCTACGGAGAGCGTCGGGACTTCCGTATTCGATCTTTGCTTAAATGCTTTGATATAGCTGACACGCCGTGCCAGTCCACCCATAGGGTGGCTCGGTCAGCCACATGTTTCAAGGCTGCCGTGAATATCAGCTCCGTACATGATCGCGAATGCGTAGCCATCGTCTTCGCCTAACCGTTCTCTAATTTTTGGGTCGTTCAGGTCAAAACTAATGCTGTCGTCCCCACCGTCGGGTTCGCCGTCGGATCGAGAACAGCCGTGGTTGATCGCTGCGAGCGCGGCCACAAAAGCAGCAATGACCAGCAAAGAAATTTTTCGACGCAAAGCAACCTCCAGGTGAATCAGTTTATCGCGGAGCTAGCGACCGGGTCGCTTTGGGAGCTTAGCCACCTTCTGCAACCTGATTATTATGCCGGTAAGAGAGCCCAGAATCGTACTAGCTTCCGCATCCCCTCGGCGCGCCGAGTTGCTCAAGCAAATCGGGGTCGAGTTCGAGCTCGCACCGAGCCAAGCCGAGGAACGGCCTCATCCTGATGAAGCACCGGCCGATTATATCACACGCATTGCAAGGGCTAAAGTTATAGCCGTTGCACGTGAGCGCGAGGCCGGGCTTGTCATCGGCGCCGATACCGTGGTTGTCCTGGACGGCCGCTTGATTGGGAAACCTGAAAATGAAGCCGACGCGCACAGACTGTTAAGACGGTTGTCCGGACGCTGGCACGCGGTATTGACCGGCGTCGCTCTATATGATTGCGAGACGCGCCACGAGGTCGCCGACTATGAAAAGACTCTCGTAAAATTCGCGCAACTCACCGACGCTGAGATCGACTGGTATGTTAAGACCGGAGAACCGATGGATAAGGCGGGAGCTTATGGAATTCAGGGGCTTGGCGGTTTGTTCGTCGACGAAATCGCCGGCAACTACTACAACGTAGTCGGTCTGCCTATACCTCTTGTATACCGACTCGCGCGCCGGCTTGGATACTCTTTTGTGCCTACAAGTTAAACGGAATCTCAATGGGCGACGTACAAGGCAAATCAGCGGTTGTAACGGGAGGAACGCGCGGAATTGGTTTGGCCATCGTTCGAGCCCTTTTGGCCCGCGGCGCCCGAGTCTTTATATGTGCACGAGACACCGCTGATGTTGAAAAAACGGTTGCTGCGCTAAGATCGGAACACGGAGATCGAGTTTATGGCGCCAGGTGCGATGTCAGGAACTATGACGAAGTCCGCGCGCTATTCAGCGATGTAAAACACACCTTTGGGACGCTCGACATTTTAATCAACAATGCCGGAATTGGCTCGCGCAGCCAGGTAGAGGAGATGCCGGTCGAAGAGTGGAACGCGACAATTGAGACGAATATCTCGGGGGTGTTTTATTGCTGCCACGAGGCTGTACCCTTAATAAAGAGCAACGGCGGCGGGTACATCATCAATATCGGGAGCCTCGCCGGTAAGCACGCCTCGGCGGGTTCTGCGGCTTACTGTGCATCCAAGTTCGCGCTGGTAGGGTTCTCCGAGGCACTGATGCAAGAAGTGCGGTTTGACCATATTCGTGTGAGTCATGTTATGCCTGGCTCGGTGAATACTGGCTTTGGAAGAGGTGGTGGGGAAGACCCTCTAAAGACGTGGAAACTTCTTCCGGAAGATGTCGCTGCAATTGCGGTCAATTTACTGGAGATGGATCCTCGAGCCTTGCCGAGTCAGGTAGAGATAAGACCATCCGAGCCGAAGAAGTAGCACAGACTCAGATTGGTTCTTTGCATAAGCTCGAACAGGAGAAATTGCAACTGTCTGGGTGTCGATCTGCGCGGCTTATTGGAATTGGCGTACATTGACATGCGAAAAGCGCGCTTGCTAGAATTCGCGCGGGTTGTTACATCGATAATTCAATTCATACCGAGACGTTAAGTATGGCCACAACTGAAAGTGAATTAGCTTCGAAGACGGAAGCTCCGCCTTCGACCGCACCTGCGGTCAAGATGAGTGCCGCCAAGAGCGATTCCGTGCTCGACAAAGTGCTGCGCTTGCTCAGTTCTGTAAAATTCGGTCTGGTGATGCTGAGCATGCTGCTGCTGTGCTGCATGATCGGCATGCTGGTTATGCAGGTTAATGTCGAAGGATTCGACAAGTATTATGCGAATCTCAAGCCGGCGCAGAAACTTGTTTATGGCTGGCTGGGGCTTTTCGATATCTATCGCTCGCGATATTTCACCCTGTTGCTGGCGATTACCGGTCTGAACATCATACTCGCGTCGATTGATCGGTTTCCGGCTGCCTGGCAATACGTACGCAAGCCAAAGCTAACCGCATCGCCGAAGTTTATAGCCGCACAGATGTTCAACGCTGAGGCCACCGAGCACTTAGATCCGAAGGGAGCCGCGGAGAAGGTGCGCAAGGCATGGCGCAAGCTTGGATTCCGGGCACGGATCAACGAAGAAAACAATCGAATTACCGTCTTTGCCCAGCGCAGTGTCTGGAATCGTCTTGGCGCCTATGTCGTGCACGTAGCTCTCCTCACCATCTTCACTGGAGGGTTTCTCACCAGCCGCTACGGTGTCGGCGGATCGATGGAGATTAAACCGGGTAGAACGTCGGATCGGTTCGCGACGAGTGAGATTACGCTTGACGGCGCGCGAGAGTCGCAAGCAGTGCTGCCGTTTCAAATCGAGTGCACTGATCTGCAGCAGAGATTGATCAGGGAGGAAGGCGGTCTCGATAGCGCGAACACAATCGATTGGCTGAGTTACATAAGGATTCTCGACAAGGAGCGCAACGTAACTCAGGACATGCTCGTACATTTGAATAATGTCGGCGACTATCGCGGGTATCGGTTCTTTCAAAGCCAATTCCAGCCTGTCGGGAATGCGCGTAAGATAACGATTACATTCGAGCCGGCGGCCGGCGGCATGGGTCTGCCGCCTGTGACAATAGGCCGCAATAGCTCCGCCGAAGTTCCGGGAATCGGGACGGTTCGATATGTAGACTTCTATCCGGATTTCGACATTGACGATTCAGGACCGACGACGCTGTCCCGGGACTACAACAACCCAACCGCACAACTCGAGATCACTGGGCTGGACGGCAAGCGAACGATGGCATTTGCGTTCAACCCTCAGCTTTCTGATCAGTATCTAGCAAAGGCGAATGAGAAGGTCGGGAAAGAGGGTGGCGAGAATCCGCTGCTGGTGAACGGAAACAAAGTAATTTTGAGGGATTTCGAAAAGGTATCCATCACTCACACGTTGACTATTCAGTACGATCCCGGTCGTACGCCGGTGTACATAGGCTTCAGTCTTTTGATGTTGGCGTTGTGCGGCGTCTTTTTCTTCTCGCATCAGAGGGTGTGGGCGGTAATTGAGCCGGATGGGAACCGTTCAAAAATTCATTTTGGCGGAAACACAAACCGGAACAGGCCTGCCTTCGAAGGCCGGTTCAATTCGCTGGTGCAGTCTGTTACGGGAGGTTTAAAAAATGAGTAGAGTCATAAATCGTGAAGAAGCAATGGTCCCTGAGTTGGAGCTTACGGTTCCAGAAAAAGCTCTGGGGTTTTTGCCTGTCGTTCTTCCGATTCTAGGAAGCATTTTGTTGATCGTTGTGCGCATCCAGGCCGCGCGACCGATCGGGTTTATCTACTGCGATGCGTTAATTATGCTGGCACTGATAAGTTACATCTGCGCGTCAGTGCTGCTGGTGACCAACATCTTTGTAAAAGAGAACATCCTTGCCAAACTCAGTTTGATCACGGTCGCGTTGGGTTTTTGTTTTAACCTGACTGGCTGGATGGTTCGTTGGATCGAAGCCGGCGACAAAGAGGGCTGGAAAGAAGGTATCAACGGCGTCTGGCGGTATTTTCCTCTTGATAACCTGTACGCCTTGACCTTGGGTTTTGCGGCCGGCGCGGCATTGACAACTCTGGTCGTAATTCGCAAGCCGAAGTATCTGGCGCTCGGGGCGATGTCGATGCCAATCCTGGTGGTAGTCCTTGCTCTAGGAATGATGCTTGGCAGCGGTATAAGCACGTTACCGCCGATCCTCGACAGTTACTGGAGACCGATCCACGTCTCGATAGCGACCGTTGGGTATGGCGTATGCCTGGTCAGCTTTGGGCTCGCGTTCGCATACCTGCTAAAGGATGGGATCCGATTTGAGGGCGTGGCGATTTGGACCGCGCTTTACGGATTGGTTACCCTCGTGATGTTGGGCTTCGGAACTTCGAGCGCCTTCGAGGTGTTTCGCGGTCAGTACACCGTCAATCTGCAGCTGGAAAAGAGCATGCTTCCCCTGCGGGCCGAGTTGCCTATGGTTGGTCCTTTGATGCTTATAACGCTTCTCGTCCTGGTGGTCTCGTTAGCACTTTTTGCGCTCGATCACTTTAACAAGGATGAGAAAGCGAGGTCGTGGGGTTGGAGGTTCTTCCACGGGGCAGTCGTCTTGCAAACGCTTGTGCTGGTGGTGCTTTTCTTTCAAATGAAGAGCCTGGACAACCCGGCCCAGCACATACCCGCGCGTGAGTATCCGGCATTCAGCGTGTGGATGGGCGAGCAGTCACAACAGCTCATCACGCCTGAACAGGCTCAGAACTGGGTGCAGCAGAATCAGTCGAGCCTGAAGCTCACTATGACTTCGAATCCTGTCGAGTTCGGCGCGTTGATCGGTCTGTTTGTCGGGCTGTTACTCGTTGCCTTGTTCTCGTGGAAGCGTGAACCGCTTCTGTCAGCTCTGCCTGAGCTAAAGACGATCGACTCACTGCTGTACCGAACCGTAGGCGTTGCGTTCCCGTTGCTTTCGCTGCTGCTCATCACCGGAGCAGTGTGGGCGAATGAGTCCTGGGGGCGTTACTGGGGATGGGACTCCAAGGAAGTCGGTGCGTTGGTGGCCTGGATGGCATATGCGGGTTTCCTGCACACGCGGATCGCGCACGGATGGCGTGGAAGGAGAAGCGCGTACTTTGCACTGTTAGGTTTTGCGCTGGTGATATTCACGTGGCTTGGGGTGAGCTTTATTATCCCTGGGCTACACTCCTACGCCGGCGTTTAGTATTCGAGGATTCGGTGAGAAGTCAAAGAGGGCGAGCCTTTGGGCCCGCCCTCTTTACGTTTTCGGGTCTTTTGCATATCGCACTCTCCGTCATTCAACCGTTAGAGTGTAGATTTGCGATGAAACACCCGACGGGTTTACTACTCGTATCGCGTGAGTTCCCGTCACCAGCGTAACCGGTTTCGCTGTGAGCGCGCCCGATTCCTCTCTCGTCGATACTTGTAACCCATCGACATTCAGAATCGCATTTGATTCAAACCGATCCCCGATCACCACTAACTTTTTCTTTCCAACTTTGTACTTGACCTTCCTAATTACGGGAGCGAGTTCTGGTTCAGTGATTCTGATCTGAATCGGGCCGGTTGCGCTCTGATCCCGCTGATCTCGCACAGCGATAATCAAATTGAAATCCCCGATTACGGCCGGCGTACCTGAGAGTCCGCCGCTTCCGCTGTTAAACGTCAGTCCGGAGGGAAGCGTCCCGGCCGCAATTGACCATGTGACGGCGGGGATCCGCCCGTAGCCTCCGGGCGATAGTCAAAAGGCGTCCCTCTGACCGACTGAAGTGACGCTGCAACGATCAATCGCAGCGGCAACGCGGGCGCTTGCGCGATAGTAATCGAGTACTGCCTCTGCGCGGCCCGCGAAACGGAATCAGTCACTTGTGCGGTAAAGGTCGCTGTACCGATCGATGTCGGGGTCCCCGATATGAGTCCGGTACCAGGATTCAATACCAAACCGGGTGGAAGCGAGCCGCTTGATAGTGACCAGACGTGTGGCGCAGTACCACCAATCACGGCGAGCTGATAGCTGTACGAAGACCCAACAAAGCCTTGCGGTGGACTTGAGATATCGATCATCGGCGGCCCAGGTACGACGGTGATACTCATATTGCCGGACGGCTGACCGAAGAACCCTCGACCCTCCTGGTGCAACTGCCACTGAAAACCATAGGTGCCCCCCAGATTGGGCGCGATGGCCGTGAGCCGGATTTCTCTCGTCATTCCCTTAGGTGTAAGACTAGAAACCGGCGCAATCGTGGCTCGCCACGTCGTGTTATTGGCAGGATTCTGTGCGAGCGGTTTGATCGATCCGTCCCAAATCTCACTCCCGTTGTTGACCCATTTCAAGACGACGCCAAATTGCTGCCCGGCCTGAACGGGTGGGACGACAGTCTGGGACATGAATTGCGAGTCATATGGTATAGGATCGCGAACACTCATTGACCAATGCCGTTGCACCGAGCTTCCCTCGCCGTCGGTGACTTGCACGGTAAAACTGAACGTTCCGGTATCACTCGGCAGGCCAAAGAGAATGCCACCCGTGCTCAAACTCAGCCCCGTCGGCGGCCTACCGAGAAAATCGACGAGCGTCCAGGTATGCGGGAGAACGCCGCCCGTTGCGTTGAGCGTCTGAATGTGATTGACGAGCTTGACCGCATCGGGTAGTGATGTGGTCTCGATTGCAAGCGGGCGGGATCCGCCGTCGTTTGTAGGATAGACAAAAGCAATTCCGTCTACGTCATCTTGTGTTAATGAGGCACAGCGCCCGTCAAAATGCGCCGCCCCAAACATAGTGGCCTCGGGACGCTGTGAGTGCCCCAACCCGAGCGTGTGCCCAAGCTCGTGAGTGGCAACTTCTCGAAGGTCGCAGTGGTTATTAAAACTGCAGGCTGAATACGGGTTGAAGGAAATGAATCCGTACTCTGCTTGAACATAACTCTGCCCGTTTATTTGACGTGTGGCGTCGCTGGACCATCTGAGGCCACCCAACGCAATAATTCGAGAACATTCCGCGCTGGGTGAGAATCGTCCATCACAGTTATTGAATGAAATTGCGTTCAACGTTCGCTCTACCGAACAAACGTTGCGGGGACCACCGTTCACCACTCGCAAGGTCGAGCCCTCCACGTTTGACCAGGCGAGTATCGCGGCGCCCACATCCTCGACGACCTGAGGGTTCGGCGCACCGTCGGGGTTGATGTAAAAGATCACTGGCTGATTGAGGTCCGGCTCGAACCATCGCACGGACCTAATCGGAAAGAGCAGTTTAAATTGAGGATGAATCTCTCTTTTGTTCTTAGCCCGATCATACTCCGGGGGGTCATCAAGCATCGGGGTGTCGCGATAGTGCTCGAGTTGAAAAGCCTGAGAGCGGCTGGTGAGCGCTTTGAACCTCGCCTGGACAATTCGCTTGTAGTCCGAGAGATCTGCGATGGCCGAAATCGGTGCTAAAGAATGAGCACTATGTCGCGTTGGTTCGAGATTGGCGCCGCAGGTAGCCTGAGACCGAACGACCATTTGCCGGCCGTCGGGCGGACTTAGGATTGACAGCTTGCCAAAGGACATTTGATGAACACGAAGACTCCCATCCGGCCACGTATCAAGGTACAGAAACACCTGCTCACCTATAGAGAATCGCGGCGCGCCAAAAATGATGCTGCCCTGGCCATCCACCTCCCCGCCTTCTTCCTTGAGGACAATCTTTCGGCTTCGAATCTCGCCCTTCATGGTTTCATTTATCCTTATCTTAATGTATGTAAAAATGCGATCGTTGTCGGGATCCATGCGGCACTCCAGAGATAGTACGCACCCGATAACAATTGCCCGTGCACCGATTATCAAATCGTCGTCGGGTGAGGCCATCTCGATCGGCCTTGAACGTGTTTCGCTTGTAAACGCAACAAGCAAAACCATACACATCAGGCTCGTGCTGGTGATTATCTTTCTCACACTTTTTTCTCGCCGGGAAGAGTTGGGGGGCTTCAGGCTATGGAACCATAGCTGAACGCTTCATATAACTTAACCGAAGTGGAAATAGCAAGAGTTTGAAACGCAGTGACGGAAATCCGGATTGGGACCAAACAGTTAATTGGTTTCACACAACCTGTAACTCGGCGTCGTTGAGACGTCTCAACAATCGGACGTATATGTCCGAGCTCACATCTTGAAACGTGTTTGGATCGGACCATACCCAGATGATCAACGTCGCAGCGTTGTCTGTTAACGAGGATACTTTGACGGAAGGCGGAGGTGTCTTCAGAATTCGAGGATCTTCGGCTAAGCCCTCAGAAATCGCGCTGATTGCACTCTCAACATCGTCATCCCGCACACGCAAAATGACTTCCAATCGACGCCGCCGGCTCAATGAGTAGTTTACAATCTTGGAACCCCAAACCTTTGAGTTCGGCATGATTACGCGAACTCCGTCCGTGGTGGTCATCTGCATATTCACGATTGTCAGCTCTTCGACAATCCCGTGTGCGCCCTCTACTTCTATGAGCTCGCCCGCCCGAAACGGCCTGTAGATCAACAACAAGAGACCGGCGGCAAAGTTTGAAAGAGTGTCCCTTAAGGCAAAACCCAGAATCAGACCGGTGATGCCCAAACCGGCTATAAGCGAGGTTACCGGGACGTTGACTTTTTCAAGCGCGATCAGGGTCGCCGTGAGCACTATGGCAACCGATACGGCTCGCAGAAAAAAGTCCTTGAGCAGTACGTCGTCCCGAACACGACTGCGATCAAGGATCGATCTAAGCCAGCGCTTACTCAGTTTCGAAGCTAGCACGCCGATTAGTAAAACAACCAATGCAACGACCCACTGAGTCGCGTGCTGGCTGACGAAGTTCTTAATCGTATCGAGCTGCGGCATAATTGAACTGAGAGTCCAGTCAGGCGTTGAACATCAGGCAAGGTACATTGCTATTCAGTAAGGTGCAAGCGGGTCCGATCGGGAAACAACACATTCCAGTGCGTAAGGCATCTTAATTGCCGACGCGCAGTTGTTGTAAATGTATTGCCGGCCGGGAAAGTATTGAGAATCAAGACTTGCCCTTGCTAGTATTAGCCATCGTTTGATTCTGTAGTGGGAGACCCAACGGATGATCAAGGTTGCTGTTTCTGTTATTGCTCTGCTTGCAAGTAGTTTTGGATTTGAAACTCGCACCGCCGAACCGCCGAAGACTCTTCTTAAGAAGATTGAAGAGGGAAGGGAACACCTCAAAAAAGAATCGGTGCAGATGATCATGGGTACCGTTGGTACCCGACGCATCCGCATCAGTCGGCGCAAGTATCAGGAAGTCCCGGTGACCGGCATCATCGGCCGAGAAATGGCTATTGCCATTCTGGACGCCGACGGTGAGATTCGAATCGCACGTGCTATCAAGCGAGACCCGGGATTTGAAGTTCTCACACCTGGTTTCATCCTCTCGATGCGGCGCGAGAACGGTATCAACTCCGATATCGCTTGCGTGGATCCGCCCGGCGGCAAGGTTGTAGCGGTGAAGTATCCGGTATCAAACGAACGTTATCGGTTTGGCCCAGGCGAATTGGTGATCGAGGCCATTTACACGCCTTATTCGGGCGAGATAAAAACGGAGGAAGTGATAAAACGCGGGCTCGATGTTAAGAATGGGTTCATCAACAAGGCCTATTCTACTCTCCGCGATCGGGGCGTGCTCTCTCGAGCGTTTCCGGGACGCCGCGTCGTTGACGTCATCCCAAAAGATATCTTGCGGGTGCTGCTCCTAAATGAACACATAGATCCGGGCGAGTTTAAGAGTGCGGGCGTCACAAAGCCACTCGTCGAGCGGGTCCTCACAGTGATCGCTACTAATCGAGATAAGGCGTACGCATACTCGATCAGTTCAGCTGGAGCGCGGGGTTTGGTCCAGATGATGCCTTCGACCTACACGCTGCTGCTTAATAGATACACATCTGCGGGCCTCAAATCCAACTTCGCCGCCGCTGTATCGGATCCCATAAACGCTGTGATGGCGCAAGTGTTGTTATGCGATTCTGACTGGGAGTCGATTCGCGCGCGATTCGATATGCCGGTGGAGCGCGTCGGTCCTTATCTGGCCGCGGCCTACAACGGCGGGGTCGGGCGCGTTTTGACGGCGTTGTCCAATGATGAGATGGAGTGGATGGAAGAACCCGATCCGAGCCGGCGACCTACAAAGACTGTTTCAAGAAGAGTTCCCGTCAGGGTCCGAGGACGAAATGGGAAGATTGTGAAGCGATACGTCGTTAAGAGTTATACTCAACCGATCTTCAGGAGCGAAACCAGCAAATACGTCAGCCAATATCATTGGATCAGCGACTATCTTGCGGAACGCGAGAAAGGCGGGGGTCCCACCAGGCAGCTTGAGGAGCAGTAAGCGAAATGTGTATTCAAAGCTGATCCTCGCACGGACACCCGCGTAGAGTCAGCTTTTGTGATCGTAGATGGTAAATGGCGAGTCGCATTCCCGCCTGTTATTTTTCTTCTAATCGCAGTTTGGAATGCCAAGAAAACATGGACACATCATTGCGATGAGAGTCAGGAAAGCGACTCTGAACACCAGGCCAATAGGATTCGCCATCACGCTTTGTCCTGCTCGCATTGTCCCAACTAAGGGTACCAGGACGACAGTGAACACTGTCGGTAAGAGCCACAGTAGACCAAATAGCACAATAAGGCCTGGTGCATTCCGTCGCGTCACGGTCTGAAAGCTGAGTTCGAGGATCGCGAAAGGCAGTACCAAAAGAAAGCCTATTAGTGCCGCAACACCGAGCTTAGCGCTGATGCTTTGCATAGCCGGTATTTATCGCGCATCGGTTGAACTTGAGCAAGTGGCGTCTGGCAGTTTCGATACGAACTAGAAAGTGTTTGGATCAGAGGTCAGGCTGATCAGCCGCCAAAAATAAAGAAGGACCGAAGCGATCAGCACAGCCCCCGTTGCCCTGATCATTTCGGCCCTTCCGTTTCGAAGCTCGTCCATAGAGTTGGCAAGAGTGGTGCCAAAGGACGATCCCCGACCATCCATCGCTAAACTGTTGATATTGGGTTGATGCGAGCGCTGTAGCGGAATTACCTGGCCGATCGACTCCCGGATTTTGTCATCGACCGTTACTGTTTTTGTTATTCCGTTAGCTGTGTTAACCAACTTCGCCGACTTTCCAGCTTACGCCAGCCGTGCCGGTCGCCTCGACGATCACCTGCGGGCCGGCAACCATAGACGGACTTAGTGCCCCGGCAACCGCACAAGCTCCATCATGTAACAGTGAGGCGAAGTGGGACGCGATGCGTGCAGTTAGTCCGTAAGGGTCACGACCGGTAATGGAAACGCTCCGTTGCCGGGTGCCCGCGCGAGCAGTGCATAGAATTTCGAATTCAGACCTCTGACGGTCTTTGTTAGACGGCCCGAAGCTTCCCCGACCTGCCCCTCGAATAAGCGATCCGGCCAGCGGCGATCTCAACATCAAGCTGACCACAGAAGATACCGCGGATAAAACCACCGCCGGAACGGGCAGGCTCATCAGCGTGATCACATCTCGAGTGTTAATGTGACGCGGAACCATAATCACTTCGCCAAATGGCAGCGATGTCGCAGTGCGACGACCAGAATCTGGAAAACTCACCTCTCGGCTGACGGGCGGTGAGGGAATCGGCACGAGGCCGGAATTACAATACAAGAACCCTTGGGTTCCCATAGCGGTAAGTATGCTCATTCTTGTCCCTCGACTGGTGCCGGATCCTTTCATTGCATATGCAATTTGAACTTCATCGCAAGGCTGCAATTTATCGGCGGCAAGCGAGGCTCCAGCGTCTCCGAGCGCGTACTCGAATGCGCAACCGGGCACCAGGGCGGCGCCCGTCCGCCGGGCTTCATCATCAAGAGTTTCAAAGATGTATCGTATGAAACTCTGTTCACCGGTGGTATCAAGATAGTGAACGCCGCGACGAGCAGCCTCGCGAACCACCGGCTCACTCAAGCCGGTGAACGGCCCGGCGCAGTTTATTACAACCGTTGTGTTATCTAACGCTCGCGACAAATCGGCAGCATCCGTAACATCAACGTGCATGATATCGAAGTGCCCGTCCATCGCCGTCGAAAGCTCCTGGAGTTTTGTTTCGTCGCGCCCAGCGAGACGGGCGGAGCATCCCATCCGACGGAGCTCTTGAGCTATCAATTTTCCGGTGAATCCAGTCGCGCCAATCAGAGTTATCATCGCCGGCAATGTTAACCACTGCGGGCATATGGGGCAATCGAATAGCGAATATGAATATGCGCCCGTTAATTATGATCGAGTCCCCTAACTTTGACGGCCAGTGTTCTTCAAGTTATGATAAAGCACTGATGCATATAGCCCCTATCGGCAGGTTCCCGGTGCCTACGGAGTGTAAACCGAAATGCAAGAAAAAGTGCAAATGAAGATTCCCATCCTGGATCTCTCTGTTCAGCATGAACAGATCGCGGACGAGATCGGGGCGGCTATCGCGCGCGTTCTGAGCAGCCAAAAATTCATACTTGGACCCGAAGTCCGCGAGTTTGAGCAGGAACTTGCGACTTACTGTCATTGTGCTGAGGCCGTTGGTTGTGCTTCAGGCTCGGACGCTCTACTCCTGGCTTTGATGGCTTGTAACATTGAGCCTGGAGATGAGGTCATCACGACTCCGTTTAGTTTCTTTGCAACGGTTGGATCAATAGTCCGGCTGGGAGCAAAGGCGGTCTTTGTTGACATTGACCCTGCAACTTTTAACATCGACACGAGTCGGATTGAAGCCGCGATAACGGACCGCACCAAAGCAATAATCCCGATTCATCTTTTTGGCCAGTGCGCCGAAATGAATTCGATCAACAAACTCGCCGGTCAGGCCGGGATCAAGGTGATCGAGGACGCGGCTCAAGCGATCGGCGCTGAGTACGGTGGAAGGAGGGCGGGAAGCCTCGGGTTGGTTGCGTGCTTCAGTTTTTATCCGTCGAAGAATTTAGGGGGCGCAGGGGACGGCGGCCTGCTGACGACAAACGATCCGGAAATGGCCGACAGTCTCAAAATCCTCAGAGCTCACGGAGCTCGGCAAAAGTACTACCACGATCGCGTCGGTATAAACAGCCGGCTGGATTCGCTTCAAGCCGCGATTTTGCGAGTCAAATATCGATATCTCGATCAGTGGGGAAACGCTCGGCGGACAAACGCGCAACGATACCGCGAACTCTTCCGCAATGCGGGGTTAGGATCAAGCGATGCGATTCGATTGCCGATCGAATCTGAGGGGTCGCTTCACGTTTACAATCAATTTGTCATTCGCGCACGAGATCGGGATAGGCTGAAAGCGTTTCTTGCTGAGCGAGGAGTCGGGACTGAGATCTACTATCCGTTACCGCTCCATTTGCAGGCGTGCTTTAAAGATCTTGGCTACAAAGCCGGCGACTTTCCGGAATCGGAGCGGGCGGCAGAGGAAGCGCTCGCGATTCCCGTGTACCCGGAACTGAGCGGCGAAGCTCAGGCATATGTGGTCGAGACGATCGCATCGTTTTATCGCGCAGGCTGACGGTTAAAATGAGGAACAACTGATATGCGAGTGCTGATAACAGGCGGAGCCGGTTTCCTCGGCTCTCATCTCTGTGATCGTCTGATTGGGGATCACCACGATGTAATCGTATTCGACAACCTGCTAACGGGCCGCGTCCGGAACATCGAGCATCACCTTGGTAATGACCGGTTCAAGTTCGTAAAGCAGGATGTTACTGAGTATCTGCACGTCGGCGGGCAACTGGACGCTGTGGTGCACTTTGCATCTCCGGCAAGCCCGATCGACTACTTGCAGCTTCCGATTCAAACCTTGAAGGTGGGAAGTCTTGGGACTCACAAGGCGCTGGGTCTGGCCAAGGCAAAAAAGGCACGATTCCTGCTGGCGTCGACCTCCGAAGTTTACGGGGATCCCCAAGTACACCCGCAACCTGAGGAATACTGGGGTCATGTCAACCCAGTCGGTCCGCGTGGCGTCTACGACGAGGCAAAACGCTTCGGCGAAGCGATCACGATGGCTTATCACCGCTACCACGGACTCGATACTCGGATCGTAAGGATATTTAATACCTATGGAACAAGAATGCGGCCAAACGACGGAAGAGTAATTTCAAACTTCGTCGTTCAGGCGCTCAGGGGTGAGCCGCTTACTGTTTATGGAGATGGCCAGCAGACACGTTCGTTCTGCTACGTCAGTGATTTGATAGAAGGCATACTGCGTCTGCTGATGATTTCTGAACAGGAGCGTTCGAGATCCGCGAGCGGACAAGCTAATGATGATGACATTCATCTGCCAACGAACATCGGCAACCCTGGAGAGTTCACCGTCATCCAGCTTGCGCGCATGGTAATCGAGTTGACTGGCAGCCGGAGCGTTATTGAGCATAGACCGTTACCGGTGGACGATCCCCGGGTCAGGCAACCAGACATAAGCCGCGCGGAGCGGCTTCTGGGATGGACACCCGGGGTAAGCCTGGAAGAGGGACTCAGGAACACGGTTGCGTTTTTTGCGAGCGAGGTGTGAGAGGATCGAACCAAAATGCATATAGCAGTGATCGGCACAGGTTACGTTGGATTGGTTACCGGGGCGTGTTTTGCCGACTTTGGCATGAGAGTAACGTGTGTCGATAAGGACGGAAGCAAGATCGCCTCGATCAACTCCGGCAAGATGCCAATCTACGAGCCGGGGTTGGAGGCGCTCGTATCAAAAAACGTCCGAGAAGGCAGGCTCGAGTTCAGCACCGATGTGCGAGGAACGATCGACCGTTCACTGGTCGTCTTTTTGGCGGTCGGCACGCCTCCAAGCGGCGATGGATCGGCTGACATGAGTCAGATCGATGAAGTGGCTTACGAAATCGCCAGGTCCCTAAACGGCTATAAAGTGATCGTGACCAAGAGCACGGTCCCTGTCGGCGCCGCTTCTCGGATCAAGAAGATCATCGAGGAAAACAAAACGACGCCAAGCAAGTTTTCGGTCGCTGCTAATCCGGAGTTCTTGAGAGAAGGCGCGGCAATCAACGATTTCATGCGCCCGGACAGGGTCGTAATCGGGTGCACGGATGATGAAGCAGTCGCAATATTAAAGGATATTTACCGGCCGCTGTACTTGATTGAAACCCCCTTCGTTATCACGACGCCCGAGTCCGCTGAGATGATCAAATACGCCTCCAACGCTTTTCTCGCAACCAAGGTCTCCTTCATAAACGAGATCTCGCGGTTATGCGAATTGCTCGGAGCCGACGTTCACGATGTCGCCAAGGGTATGGGAATGGATGTTCGGATCGGCTCGAAGTTTCTGCATCCGGGTCCGGGCTTTGGCGGAAGCTGCTTCCCAAAGGACGCTCAGGCGTTGGTGGCGCTGGGCCGGACGGTGAACTATGACGTTCGAATCGTCGAGGCGGCGTTGCAGGTTAACGAATCGCAGAAGAACTCGATTCTCGATCGGATCAGACGGCTTGTGCCGCAACTCGACGGGAAGACCATCACAATACTGGGTTTGGCGTTCAAACCCGAAACCGACGATATACGAGAGGCGCCGGCAATCAAGATAATCGGTGATCTGTTGCAGTGCGGGGTTAAGGTGCGGGCCTACGATCCGGCGGCCATGGAATCAGCGAGTCGTCAGTTGACCGATGTCGAGTACTGCGAAGATGAATACGAAGCGGCGCGCGGTAGCGATGCGCTGGTAGTCGTTACGGAGTGGAACCAGTTTAGACGTCTCGATATGGATCGCTTGAAGCAGTTGATGCGAGAGCCAAACATCATTGATCTTAGGAACCTCTACGAACCAGAAGCTATGCGTTCCGCGGGGTTTAAATATCTGGCGATGGGTCGCAATTGAAGTGCGGCCGCGTACCAGTAGGAAGGAGGTCGCGGCGATGCTGAAACAAAGTAGACAAGCCGGATTGTGGCTGGGTGTGACTACGGTCGTATTATCGCTGCTGGTGGCGCCCACTGGCGCCCAGCAAGAACGCAGAGCCGATTCCTCAGGACGATGAGCCGATAAAGCTCAACACCACACTCGTGCAAGTCCCGGTGATGGTGAGCGAGCGGGGCGGTCGTTATGTGAGCGATATGACTCGCGATGAGTTTTCGATCTTTGAGGATGGCGTCAAGCAGAATATCGATGTGTTCGGATCGGTTGAAGAGCCTTTCAGCGTCGCGTTATTGCTGGATTCAAGCGGTTCCACTCAGGCGACGCTGGATCAAATCAAGTCTGCCGCAATGGCTTTCCTGGGCAACCTCAGACCTCACGATCGAGTCATGGTTGTGTCTTTCAATGACAGCGTTGAAGTGCTATCTGAACTCACGAACGATACCGCAAGGCTTGGGGCGGCTGTCCAGTCGATAAAACCGGGAGAGTATACCCAGGTCTATGAGGCAGTCTATACGGCGGTCTGGGAGAAGCTCCGCGATATTCCCGGGCGGAAGGCTGTTATCGTCTTTAGCGATGGTATCGACACCGCGAGTAGCGAAATCTCTTTGGAGGACACCCTCGACGCGGTTATCGAGACGCGAGGACATAATCGTCTATCCGATCCGCTACGCCACTCGAGAGGATGTCGAACGGAAGATAGAGGCCAGGCTAAAGTCATCGCTGGGCCCAAACGAAATCGCCACAGTAGAGGCGAAACTGGAGCAGAGCCGGCGAGAGCTGGATCGCAGTTATCGAGGCGCGGATGAGTATTTCCAGCAACTCGCCGATATGTCCGGCGGGAGTCGTCCATCGCGCTGATAAACTTGGCGATCTCAGGACCGCTCTCGGAAAAATTGCTGATGAACTCCGGCACCAGTACCTTCTCGGCTATTACCCCACAAACAAGCAAAAGGATGACAAGGCGCGCAGGATAAGCGTGCGTGTGACTCGCCCCAGCGTGACTGTGCGAGCCAGACCCGCTTATCGTCCAGCACAGTAACGGAATCACAGGTGAGGTTGACACCTGATGCGGCGCCGCAGCATCAAGTGTCAGCAATGCTCTAGGTACGAGGGGCACCCCCGTAAAGCGAGAAACTATGAAGCGTATTCTCGCCACAATTGAGGACGTTGCGACACGTGGCGAACAAATTGCGGTAATTAGAGTGTTGAACGCCGAGTCCGGTGAGAGCGTTAAAGTGACGCTAAACCGTGGAGATTTATTCCCACCGTTGGCAGACCAAACGCTTGCGGATCATATAATGACCGCGGTTCGAAATCTCTCGGCGCGGGGCGGCCCCGCAGATTTGATCGAAGTTTTGGATGAGAAGGGAAGTCGCGTTACCCTCGCAATCGAGATCATCAGACCCAAACTCGAACTACTGATCTTCGGCGCAGGGCATGTTGGACAAGCAGTGGCGCTGATTGGCGCATTGATCGGTTATGATGTGACGGTGGTAGACGACCGGGAAGAATTTGCCTCACGCACCAGGCTGCCCGATCCGAGAATTGATCTGCTGGTTAGCGACTATGCCAGCGCAGCCGATAAACTGTCGATTTCGACGGGTAGTATTGTAGTAATAGTCACCCGTGGACACCAGTACGACGAGCTTTGCTTAAAGAGCGTAGTTCGATCCAGTGCCGCTTACATTGGTATGATTGGAAGCCGCAAGCGGGTGACGTCTGTTTTCAAAAAGCTGGTCGCTGAGGGTTTTTCTGAACGAGACTTGCAAAAAGTGCACGCGCCCATCGGCTTGCGAATCGGGGCAAGGACACCTCAGGAGATTGCGGTGTCGATTCTTGCGGAGATTATTGATCACGTGAACAATCCTGAGCACCAACACAAGGGAGAGACAAATGGCATTTGAGGGATTGGATGTTTTAGGGATCGGGGCTCTACTGACCGACGAGGAGCGGCTGGTCCAGTCTGAAGTTAGAAAATACGTCGAGTCGGAAGTGACCCCGATCGTAGCCGCGTGTTTCGAAGAAGGCCGCTTTCCAGCGGAGCTCATCCCGAGCCTTGCGGAACTCGGGGTGTTGGGTGCGAACCTTCCAGAAGAGTACGGGTGTGCCGGAATGAACAACGTCGCTTACGGGCTGGTAATGCAGGAGCTCGAGGCCGGCGATTCAGGAATCAGGAGTTTTGCTTCGGTTCAGGGCGCGCTATGTATGTATCCAATATTCCAGTTTGGCAGCGAGGATCAAAAGCGGAAGATGGCTGCCGCAAATGGCCGCCGGAAAGGTCATCGGATGCTTCGGATTGACGGAGCCAAATCATGGCTCAAATCCGGGAGGAATGCTGACAAGAGCAAAGAGAGTCCCAGACGGCTGGCTGCTGAACGGCTCCAAGGCCTGGATAACAAATGGTACGATGGCTCACATAGCGGTGGTTTGGGCCAAGACTGATGAAGATGACGAGATTCGCGGCTTTATCGTTGAGAAAGGCACGAAGGGGTTTACCACTCGAGAGACGCACCATAAGCTAAGCCTGCGCGCTTCGGACACGTCGGAGCTTTTCTTTCAGGACTGTCTGATTCCTGAGGAGAATATTTTGCCAGGCTCAAAGGCGTTAAAGAGCCCGCTGATGTGTCTGACGCAGGCGCGGTATGGTATCGCGTGGGGGGCGGTCGGTGCGGCGATGTCTTGTTTTGACGTCGCGTTGAAGTACTCAAAGGAGCGAATACAATTTGGGCGGCCGCTGGCGGGGTTTCAGTTGACGCAAAAGAAGCTCGCCGAGATGGCGACTGAAATCAGCAAGGCCCAGTTATTGAGTCTGCATCTGGGACGATTAAAGGACGCAGGAAAGATCAAGCCGGTTCACGTATCCATGGGAAAGATGAACAACGTAGCGATGGCTTTGCAGTGCGCGCGGACGTCGCGAGGAATTCTTGGTGCAAATGGGATCACCGGCGAATATCCGATTATGCGGCATATGTGCAACCTGGAATCGGTTTACACCTACGAGGGCACCCACGAGATCCACACATTGGTACTTGGCCAGCATTTGACGGGCATCAGCGCGTTTGAGTAATCCATACGCAGCACATAATATCTATTATCAGACGCAGTGAGTATTAGTAAACGGCGAGAAAAGGGTCTCGCTGCTCGGCTATGGCTAAGAGGAGCCGGATTCGAGCAGTACTACCCTGCGCTGTAATGCGATTCGTTCGAGCACTAAGCTCGCCTGGCTCGCCAATGCAACTAATTCGGTAACTCCGCTTAAATCGGCTTCGCCGGGATAATTGTCGCCGTAAATCACAAAAGCCGGCGACTCATTACAGGTCAGCGGTAAAACAAATAATTGCAGCCCGTGTCCAAAGCCTCCAACCCGGCTTAACAATTCCGAAAACCAGTAGTTGTCCGGCATCTCTCCTACGAACGGTTCGCCGGTTCTGACGACACGACCGAATACGCTATCCGCCTCAAGCGGAAGATATAACTCCCGGACTAACTCATCGGCACTTTTGCCATCCTTGCCCTGGCCAAGCCCGAACTGTCCAAGCCCGCAAAGATACGAGTCCTTGATCGCAAACAGGATTCCCCGTGAGGCTAACGCGCTCGCGTATCTCATTATCAGAAGGCTTACTTCAGCTTCGAACGAGTGCTGTCTCATCTCGGCGAGCAACGAGCACAAGAGTCCTGAGCGATCCTCATGATCAAAAGCTGTGTCCTGGTCATGCGATTCGAAAGGTCGCAGATCCCGCAGGCTTGCGGCGCGATCGCTTAGCGGCCGAGTCTCTCTGCCGCCGTTCAGATTGAATCCGCTTTCGTCCTCTTCGCTCAGAGCCTGGAGTTCGCGCTCTTTGTAAGATTCATCTTGTTCGTGGGCAGCGAATAGCAGAGCTTCACCCACGTCCAGGCCGTCGGCAAGCCTAAGGCTGCCAACTGACTCCGGAAGAAGCGTCTCACCCAACGCAATGCTGAAGCGTCCCTTCTCTTCGTCTAACCAGCCTACCGACCACTCGTTGTGTGTGTCGTCTTGCTGCAGCAGTCAACCCGTTGCGCGTAAGAATGCCGCGTCCCACGAGCAGCGCCTCCAAACGGATGTCCGCCCGATTGCCGTCGGCGCTGTATGCTTTTGCGGTATCAGCACTCAACAGCCCGGCGAGCGCTAAGCTATCAGCGAGGCTCTCGCCCGGCTGCGCCCACGCTTCCGTTATGCGCCCTTTCTCGACTACTATCTTCCCTGCCCAGCCGGCGCCCTCAAGCAGCACCATCCCGGTCTTTCTGCTCAGCGCCAGTATTTGCAAGATGTCGGTAAGAGCGAAGTCGCTCAAATCGCCGGTTAACTGCATAGCTTTTTTCAGCCCAGAAAAGTCGCCACCATCTCTTTCAGACGCGACATGGATACTGGTTTTGATAGATAACCACTGGCGCCGAGATTCATTCCCAACTGAACATCTTCATCAGCGCCTTTTGTGCTGATGATTATTATTGGCAGCGTCTGATCATTTAGTTCAGAGCGGACAGATCGGATAAACTCAAGCCCGTCCATCCTCGGCATCCGAATGTCTGTCAGCACAAGATCAAAGCTCCCCGCCCGGACCTTGTCCAATGCTTCTCTTCCGTCTGAGGCTTCGGTTATATTCGATTGAGTAATACCATCTACCCTTGTGAGGGTCATGCACAGGAGCTGTCGCATCGTGGCGGAATCGTCAACTACCAGCAGAGACTTGTTAGACATTAGTACCTCCTTGCGGGACCCGCAACAAATCCATGAAGCCTTCAATTGTTCTCAGCTTTCGATCGGCCATCGAATATAGTTTCGAGCTGATGAGCGCGCTGGCAGCGTGCCCCGCCAGAAGCTCGAGAAGCTTGTGATCCAGGACGGAAAGACCTTTTTTGTGGGACAAAAGCGTGTAAATGGCGATCACCCCAACGATGCGCTCTTTTATCATCAGGGGTACACAAGCACACGGCCCCTCACCTACTTCTTCGCCAAAGACTGGTTGACCGGCCAGGGCAACGAATCCCTCCGGGCCTTCTCCCAGCGGTATCCGCTCCTTGCTGAAATCGCTGGCGGTTTCGCCTTCGTATCCGGAGCGCAGCAGTTCGCCGGACTCGTCGTCGACCACAAACAAACCGAAGTCCTCGGAGCCGATCATGTTCAGGAGGATCTCCTTGATGCATTCGACCACTTCCGATGAGTCCAGGGTCGAATGCAGGCGATGACTGGCGACGTAGAGATTTGCCAGGCTCTCGTTTTGTTCTTCGACCTCGACGTATCTTTGCGCGAAATCTTTGTTTTCAGCCTCGACCTGCTGGAACTTGCCGTTAAGGAAATCGAGCCTTTGCGACATTTGACTGTTTTCAATTCGCAGCCGTTCAACCTCTTTCACGAGCATTTCGGGCGGGTTCATATTCTCCGCTTCCAGCTGGACGACGCGATAGCGCAGCCGCTCGTTCTCGCACATCAACTCCTCGGTGAATGCCCTGCCCTTTCGCAGCATATCGACAAGTTCTTCACTCTTCTTGAAGAGATTCAGTATCTCTGCCGGCTCCTGTTGCATTTCGTTGCTCCCTTTAATCCAGATCCTGAATAGTAATATTTACTCGCACTTCACCGTAGGGGGTGGCGATCGGTGCAACAAGGGTCTCGAAGCACTGATCGTAGCTGACCAAATTCGCGCCGGTTATGACGGTAGGCGGGCTCATTCGTAGTCTTGTACCGCAATCGTTGATTTTTGAGATGGCCCGCCCCATCGCCATCGACGCAAGCTCGGCGATGGAGCTCCGCACCAACGGCGTCATTCCTGGCGATGGCTCTCCGAGCATGTGCCCGGCGAGTTGTACCGCGGTAAAGAGATCCATATCAAATATGACACGTCCGTGAGCCTCGCCGGCCAATCCGATTATCGCCATGACTTCCCTGCCTGCGACGGGACTCGGCTTCATGCTAATTGAAGGGACATCGACGGCCGGCCCGATCATCTCTCTGAACAGGACGGCAGTAGAGTCGACGAAGATCTTTACAAAGTCCAGCCTCATTATGCCCCCCTGGCTAATTGTCGGTTGCCGTCGTCAGGACGCTCTGGATTGCCCTTCTCAGCTCTTCGGTAGTGACCGGCTTTGGGATAAAGCACTTTGCGCCTGCAGACATCGCCTCAGCCACCTTTTCCTGGTAACTCACCGAGCTGATCATGATGACCCTGGCTTTAGGATCTTCACTGCAAATCCTCTTCACAGTCTCGACGCCCTCCAAACCAGGCATAACAATATCCATCAGGACAATGTCTGGTCTGAGCCGGCCATACTCTCTTAGGGCTTCATTGCCGTTCGCCGCTTCACTGGCTATTACATTGTCGAACGAATCCATCATTCGCCGGAGATGAAACCGCATGAATGCCGAATCATCCACGATTAAACACGTGAGGGGTGATCTTACTTCCGACGTCTTCGCTGTTACCTTCAAGCATAGCTCTCCTCCAATGCGCCAAGCCGCCCCACCTTAAACGAAAGATATTGAGCCATCTCGGTGAGCGGCAGTATTCTGTTTGCGTATCCTCTTTCCACTGCAACCCTCGGCATCCCGTAAACCGCGCAGCTTTCCTTGTCCTGCGCTACGGTATGCCCGCCGGCACCCATGATCTCTCCGAGTCCTTGTGCGCCGTCACTGCCCATTCCTGTCATTATTATTCCAGTCGCGAGGGATCCGTACTCCTGGGCTACCGATCGAAAAAGCACGTCGACCGAAGGCTTGTGGCCATTCACAAGCGCGCCTCTTTCAAGCAAAACCTCGCAGCCCGCGGGTGTCCTCCTGACCTTCATATGAAAACTGCCTGGCGCGATAAGTACTCTCCCCGGGAGAGCCAGATCCCCGGATTCGGCTTCTTTCACCTCAAGATCGCAAATCTCATTGAGCCAGTGCGCGAGCATTGCGGTGAAGCTTTCAGGCATGTGCTGCACGACTACGATGCCGGCATCGATGTCCGCAGGGACTCGCGGAAGAAGGTGTCGCAGCGCGTGCGGCCCGCCCGAAGAGGCGCCGATTGCGATAACTCTTCCCTGCCCGCCTCCTCTGGTTGCAACAACCGAATCCTTTTTCCTCACCGGCGCTCCGGTCGGGGAAGGCCGACCCAGCGTAAGCAAGTTGGTTCGAGCCGCAGCCTTTATCTTCGATATGAGCTCTTCGGCCATTTCCGGCAGTCTGGCAGTGCCCGAAGGCTTGCAAACGAAATCGAGAGCGCCCTTCTCCAGAGCCTGCATTGTGAGCGCCGCTCCTCGAGTCGTAAGCGAGCTCAGCATGATCACCGGCGTTTTATGTTTTGAAACCATTTCGGCGAGCGCGGTTAGCCCGTCCATCCGCGGCATATCCACATCCAGCGTAACGACATCCGGCTTCAATTGCTCGACCTTTGTCAGAGCGAAGCACCCGTCGATTGCTGTTGCGATAACCTCAAGCTCGGGATCTTTCGCCAGCAGGTTCGAGATGAGCTTCCGCATAAGCGCGGAATCATCCACGACAAGGACCCGAATCTTTTTCCGTTCAGACGGCATAGGCTTCCCTGATAACTCCCTCTCGCTCGTTCGTATTTGACTGCTTTTCTGAACACCATCTCTGCAGTCCATGATCAGAACAACGCGGCCATCCCCCAGGACTGAGGCACCGGCAAGGGCATCATTCTGCACCCAACTGCTATCCAACGGCTTGATGACCAATTCCTGCTCGCCCAATAACTCGTCTGCAACAACGCCGTACTTCTTGTCTCCTGCGGTGAGGACTATGACAAAAAGTCGTTTTGGCTCGCTGCGAAGGGCGGCTCCGCTCCCGCCTATCCGTCTGTCAAACGACAGGACGGCGCCCGGTCGAACCAGCGAAACAAAGTGGTCCCGCAAGCGATAGTTCTCGATGCCGTCCAAATGGATGATGTCGGAACCTTCGGCACGCGCGATCTCGCTGACTGCGAGCAGCGGTAAAGCGAAAAGCTGTCCAGAAGCGGTGAACAACAGCGCTTTGATAATCGCAAGGGTAAGCGGCATGCGCAGAGTGAAACAAGTACCTCCGCCCAGTTCGCTTCGTACGGCAACAGTTCCGCGCAGCTGTTCGATGGAAGCTTTGACAGCAGCAGCCCCTACACCTCGGCCGGACAGTTGGGTGAGCTCTCTAGCTGTTGACAATCCCTGCAGGAAAATCAATTCGATCGCATCTTCGTCAGACATCCGCTCGGCATCTTGTTTTGTTATCGCGCCGGCTTCAACCGCTTTCCGTTTGACTGCAGCCGCATCAATACCCCGACCATCATCGCTCACTTCCACGACGACCTGGTTCCCTTCGTGATAGGCGCGCATAGAAATTCGCCCGGCTTCGGGTTTCCCCGCATCGAGACGATCTCCGATGGTTTCGATTCCGTGATCAACCGCATTCCGGAGGAGATGCAGCAGCGGCTCATAGAGAATATCGACCAGGGCGCGATCAAGCTCGGTCTCTCCTCCAGCTGTCTGAAGCTCGACCTGCTTTCCGCGTTGGGCCGCAAGCTCCCGCATCGGTCGGCCGAATCGGCGAAAAACGTGGTCGATTGTGACCATGCGCATTTTGAGCACACTCTTTTGCAGCTCGGCGATCAGCTTACCCATCTGGTTGCTCGCACCTCCAAAGCGATCAACCATATCGTTTCGTTGGAATGCCAACTCAAGCTCGGGAGCGAGCTGGCTCATCACTGATCGCGCGATAACCATCTCACCGGCAAGGTTCAATAGGGTGTCTATTTTCTCCGCCTCAACTCGAACGAATCCGCGACGATGTCGGGTATGCGGTTCAAGCTCGGTGCGAGGCGAGCCATCCGAGCGTGGAAGCTCGACAGGTCCGGGAGTATCCGAAATCTTAGCAACGGACGGCTTGACGGATTCCTTAAGCGCCGTCAGTGCTTCAACAAGCTCATTTGCCGTTTCGACCGCTATGTCTCTTACTTCCGTGCCGCCGATAGCCGCTCTTGCGCCGTCCAACCCTTTGAAGATCACGTCCACTGATTGCCGGTCGAACGTGACTTGTCCGGACAGCACGGCATCAAACACATCTTCGATCTTGTGAGCGACTCTGCGTAACGTTCTCAAGGTCAACGCAAGCCGCGTCCCCCTTGATCGTGTGTGCGCCTCGGCGCAGCCGATTCATCGCGTCAGCGTCGGCCCGGCCTGACTCGAGCGCAAGCAGGTCGCTACCCATCTCCTCCAGAATCTGAAGAGACTGGTCGCGAAACACCGCCAACAACTGATCGAGCTCTGCTTTTGTCAGATCGTCCATTTCGAGCACGTTCCTCGCCGCCTATCCATCCAATCGGTACGCGATGCCCTTGTTGCGATGCATCATCGCGAACCTGGTCGACAATCCTTGCAGACTTTCGGCGTGACCCAGAAAGAGAAAGCCTCCGGGCACTAGACAATTCGCAAATCTATTCACCAGCCTGCGCTGCTCTTCGGCATCAAAATAGATCATCACATTGCGGCAGAAAACTATGTCCATCCCGCGCAGCCCGTTGTCGTGCTTCAGGTTGTGATAGTCAAATATGACGCGGTTCCGGACACGGTCGCGCATTACGTAATGGCCGTTCTCCCGCTGAAAGTACTTACTAACACACTCCGGCTCGACGCCCTTCAATTGGTCCGCGCGATAGAGACCAGACTGAGCGCGCTCGAGAGCGGTAAACGACAGATCCGAAGCAAACACGCGAATGCTCCACGAATCCAGATCCGGGAGGGAGTCCAACAAAGTCATCACGGCGCTATACGGCTCTTGCCCGGTCGAGCAGCCGGCGCTCCATATGCGCAGGAGTCTCGTTCCCGCCTTTACCTTCTTTGCAATGAGCTCCGGCAAGACGACCTCTCTCAACAAGTCAAACTGGGGTTTGTTTCTAAAGAACGAAGTCTCGCAGATCATCAATGAGTCGAGCAGCGTGGGTAACTCCTGAGACCTGGTGTTCGGACTCGAGATCACGCAGTAATACTCGTAACCGCTCTTTATTCCCAGCTCATCCATCCGGCGTCTCAACCTGGACTCTAGGAAACCTCTCTTCTCAACCCCCAGGCTGACTCCACACTCTTCATGGATCAGTTCCCGGAAGAGTCTGAACTCGCTTTCGGACAGAATGTTACCGAGCGGTCCGGACCCCGACTGGCTGATCGATCCTGGTGTAATAAGGTGCGATGAATAGCTCATAAATCAGACCGCGTGCACTGGCGTTACCGGTTCTCGCTGGCTGGACAGTACCTTAATTACTTCGTCCAGCTCCCCGACTATTTCGCCGGTAAGGGCCTTTCTCAAATCGATGAGTGTTATGAATCTACCGTTGATGTTGACTACCCCTTCAATGTAGCCCGCACCCATCTCCGAAATGAGATGAGGCACGGTCTCGATCATCTCACTACTAACCCTGATCACCTCGGAAGCCGCGTCGACGATCAACCCCACGGTCCTTCCATCGAGACTCGTGATGATAATTCGGTGCTCCGAGTGCTCGGTTGATCTGAAAGCGCGAAGCCGCTTTCTGAAGTCGAGCACCGGGACAAGGCTTCCGCGGAGATTCATCACGCCTTCAACATAAACTTCGGTCTCAGGTACCGGAGTAATTTCGCGCATCAGTACGACCTCGCGAGTAAGCATGATGTCGACAGCGAATTCCTCGTCGCCGACTTTGAAGACCACCAGTTGTCGTCTTATACCCAATGCCAGCCTCCCTCAATCCCCCTGGGGATAACGCGCAATGGTAGACCCGTTTCCTCTCGGGGCTGGAATGTCATAAGAGAACGGATGGATGTAGTCTTCCGTTACTTTGAACTGCGAGATCGACTTGTTCAGCCTGTCTGCCAGTCCGACCATTCCTTCGATTGTTTGAGCGGTTTGATGAGCCCCTGCGGAGGTTTCGAGAGTGATGCTTGATATGGTCTGCATCGCCCCGGCTACGTTGCTGGTTACCCGCGCTTGCTCTTCGGACGCCGCTGAAATTTCCTCGATCAGCTCCGATGACTGACGTACCGCCTCAGAAATATCCTGAAGGGCGTTACTCGCCTGAGTAGCGAGATAGCTCCCTCCGCGTACCTCTTTCATGCCAACCTCCATCGCAGTCAGCGCTTCAGACGTTTCCGACTGAATTGACTTGATGAGGTTGCCGACGTCGCTGGTCGCCCGTGCCGATCTCTCGGCCAGTTTCCTGATCTCGTCAGCAACCACGCTGAAGCCCAGTCCTGCCTCTCCAGCGTGCGCCGCTTCAATTGCCGCGTTTAAAGCCAGCAAATTAGTCTGAGCAGCAATGTCGTTGATCAGGTCAATGATCTCCGATATCTCTGAACTGCGAATTCCGAGAAGGCGCATTTTCTCCGACGTTTGCTGCACCGCGGAGTCTATCCTGGACATCGCCTCAGATGTGTCGCGGACCGACTTATCGCCGTGTCCGGCCATCTCGAGAGCGCGTCGCGCTGCCTCCGCCGAGGCCTCCGCGTTTCGCGACACTTGACTCATCGAAGCAGCCATCTCTTCCACCGCGCTCGAAGTGTTGGTGATTTCGTCTGCTTGTCTCTGAGACCCGACCGCGATCTGCTCTGCAGCTGCAAGAATCTCGGTTGCGCTGGATGAGACCGATAAGCCCGATTTGCTTGACTTCGGTCAGCATTTTGCTGAAATGGTCGAGCATTTTGTTTACCGAGTGAACAACCATCCCAAGCGTGTCGTCACCGTCGGCACCGCGCTTGGTGAGGTTCCCTTCAGAGACCGACGATACGATACTCAGAAACTCAGTCAGACCGCGCTGCATCGCGTGTTCTGTCTCCAATAGCCGCTCTTTGTGTGCTTTTTCATGAGTAACCATTTCCGCCAGCCGGTCCATCATTTCATTGAAGCCATCTGCAACCTTCTCAAGCTCATCGAGGGTTTCTATGCGCAGTCTGGCGTCGAGATTCCCGGCTCTGACCTGCTCGGTTCCCTCAAGCAATTGTTTGATGTTGTTTGAAAAGCTCTTCGCCAATGCCAGAGCGATGCCCCCAAAAATCAAAAACGACAACAATCCGGCAGCCGAAATGGATCTGAGCATTTCTGTAGGCTGGAGCGTAGACTTCATCTTTTGAATTGTCGATTACAAATGTCCAACCAAATCCGGGCAGATCTGAGTTGGCCCCGATGAACTTCTTTGTCTTACTGAAAGATGCAATACGCGCTTCACCCTTTTTGTCTTCGGGTTGATGGCGTTGTAGTAAAGCGTTCCCGATTCTTTTTCTGCGGTTAGCGATGCCAAATCCGATTCGACCGAAGCCGCGTCGAAGCCGCGAGCCTTCGCATTGCTTCTGCAGCTCCAGATTTCGCATCGCCGGGTCTGGATGTACCGCGATCCGCCCGCTGGACGATATTGCGTAAGCATAACCGGTTTCATATTGCTTGAAGTGACTGATGTAGTCCTGCACATCCTGCAGGTTGTACTTGATCTTTAGAACGCCGAGAGGAGCCCCACCGTTTTTCGAGGCATGGCCATGCATATCTCAATGGCAAAAGTCCCGGTTGGCTTATCAAACTTAACATCTTCGATGTAGACCCCCGATCTCATCGTTTCCTGCCACCACGACTCGTCACTTTGAACAAAGTCCTCAGTCGGACTGGTCATTCCGACATTCATCCCGTACTTATCAGTGAAGAACATCCGCTCAATTGTGCTTCGATTCCGCCTTTTCTCACGGAGAAAGTTGTTGACATCCTCATCCAGCTTGAGAACTCGGGAGTCCTTGAAGCGCTCCTCAAAGGTGCTGGTCTGTTCAGCGCCTAGCGGTCTGTTTACGCCAAGCTTTTCAGCTTCCCTGCTCCCTCGCTCGGCTGCGTCAACCAGCGTCTCATCGCTGGCAACGGTTCTTGCAAACTGGATGTCTTCGGAAAGGAAAAGGTCGACAGCTTCGCCGGTTGCTAGCGCCGCCCGCTGAAGTTGGTCACTCGATTCGATGGCTCTCGCGAAACTGATGTACGCAACAACGCACGCCAATGCTATCGAAAGACCGGTGAGCACAAGCAACGCGACGAATAGCTTCATGCCAAGTGTCTTTAACCCAAGCTGGCCGAGAAGTCGCAGCGCGTCAAATCTGCGGAATAAGGACTTGATTGGGTTTTCGCTTACTGCAGCCGGATTGAGTGTGTTATGATGCGTGAATTCCTGAGTTACCGCGGTGTTGATTGTGTTACGAGAACTTCCTGCGAATTCTCTGTGACGTTCACATGCTCAACGATCTAGCGCGGGGGACAGTTGAGTTAGTTCTAAGAGGGGTCAGCGGATGCCCTTTAACGCATATAAACCCGTAGATCTAATGACTCTATGAAGGGGCACTTTCGGTAGGACTGCTTCTGAAACTGAGCCACTGCCAGACGGGCTCCATTATGCCTCTTACGGGGACGGAGTCAACACTATTCTTGAAATACTGTGAGTTTGGTCGAGGTAAAAGGCCTGACGAATTGGTATCTTAGGTCTCTTTTCGATGAGTATAGTAACACCGGGCAGTCGGGTACACGGCGACAAAGCACCAGCGCGAAGTCGGCGCTGGCTACTTTGACGACGTCACGCAGACCGTCTCCGGCGGGACTTCGTCGATCACGGCGATGCGCGGGTCGACGGAAGAGGCGCAGTTCAAGGCGCGGTAATGCACGCGTCGCTGGCGGCCATCGCGTCGGCCGCGCTGGCGTCGGTCGCGGCCGCGGCCGAACCGGCGGAGCCGCGGATCGATTCGGCACTGGCGGCGCTCGCCGCCGAGCTCGATCCCCGCGCCGCGTCGGCGCTCGGGTCGATCGAAGGCAGAGGGCAGAGGCTGCTCGCGGCGCGCGCCTATCTTCGCGCCTCGTCCCAGCTCGAAGGACGCTGGAGCTGGTCCGCGACTGAAGCCGCGGCTTTCGAGGCATCACCCGAAAAGCACGCACTCGATGCGGCGATCGCGCGCGTGCGCTGCCAGTTCGAAGCCGACAACCCCGGCCACACGCTCTGGATCAATTCGGAGTTCCGCAGCCTCGACGTCCAGCTCGAACGCTGGAACGGGAACGAGACGATCGCGCTGGCCGGCGCGCAGCTCCTGTCCGCGGTTCGCCGCGCACTGGCCGCATCGGGGCCTGACCGTGCCGGCTCCACGGCGGACGTGTCAGTGCTGCGCAGCCTGCTGCTCGAACACAAGCCCAGCCCGGTCCCGACCCTGGCGGCACCGGGCCTGTCGCCGCATGGGCGCATGCGCGCAATCGACTTCCAGGTGGAGTCGTCCGGGCGGATCGTCGCGGGCACGGACAGCGCGTCGATCGCAGCGGACTGGCTTGCTGCGGGATGGAAAGCGCGCTTACAGGCGGCGGTCTCTGCGGCCGACGCCGGTTTCCAGGGTCCGCTCACGACCCCGGACGAGCCGTGGCACTACGAATTCCGCCCGGAAGCGGGGCAGGGAGATACCGGGCATGCCGCCACCTGCGCGCACGCAACCTAGCCGCAATCCGGGAGCGGCGTTCGATCCCGGCTGCCGCCGCTGCCCGCGACTCGCGCGGTTTCTCGACGTCGTCCGCCGCCAACACCCCGATTATCATTGCCGGCCGGTCGCGCCCGTCGGCGCAGCGCGCGCGAGCCTGTTCGTGGTGGGTCTCGCCCCCGGAATGCACGGCGCCAACCGGACGGGCCGGCCGTTTACCGGCGACCACGCGGGAATCCTGCTTTACCGCACGCTGCACGACACGGGCTTCGCGACGCGCGCCGAGTCGACCGGACCGGGCGACGGACTGCGGCTCCTCGACTGCCGCATCAGCAATGCCGTGAAGTGCCTGCCGCCCGGCAACAAGCCGGAGCCGGACGAAGTGCGCCGCTGCAACCCATATCTCGTGCGCGAAATCCATGCACTCGCGGGCGGCGCCGTGATCGTCGCCCTCGGCAGGATCGCGCACGGCGCGGTCCTCCGGGCCCTGTCCGTGAAGCCCGGCGACTGCGGCTTCGCGCACGGTGCGGAACACCGGCTGCCAGGCGGGCGTACGCTCCTCGACTCCTATCATTGCAGCCGGCTCAACACGAACACCGGCCGGCTGAACGCCGGCCATGTTCCGGCGGGTCTTTGCGCGGGCGCGCCACTTGATCGCGGGCTGACGGCCGTCACACCATGGCCCCGTGAGCGAGTTCGACGCGAAAGACGTTCGTCAGGCGGCTCCCCGACCGCCCGGGCGTGTACCGGATGCTCGACGCCGAGGGCAGGATCATCTACGTCGGCAAGGCGCGCGGCCTCCGGTCTCGGGTCGGCAGCTATTTCCGCGCGGACCAGCTCCAGCCGAAGGTCCAGGCCCTGGTGCGCGTCATCGCGGGCATCGAAGTCACGGTGACGAACTCCGACACCGAGGCACTGCTGCTCGAGCACAACCTGATCAAGTCGCACCGGCCCCGCTTCAATGTCATCCTGCGCGACGACAAGAGCTTTCCGTTCGTACACCTCTCGGCGCACGAATTCCCGCGCCTGTCTTTCTACCGCGGCTCGCGCAAGCTGCCGGGGCGGCTGTTCGGGCCTTACCCGTCGGCGAGCGCGGTGCACGAGACGCTGAACCAGCTTCACAAGCTCTTCCGCCTGCGCAGCTGCAAGGACACTTTCTTCGCCAACCGCACGCGGCCCTGCCTCGAGTACCAGATCGGCCGCTGCACGGCGCCTTGTACCGGACTGATCGACGCCGCCGCCTACGCGCGCGACGTCGAGTCGGCCTGCGATGGTGCTCGACGGCCGCGCGCGCGACGTGACGGCAAGGCTCGGCGCGGACATGGACCGCGCCGCGGAGAGGCTCGACTTCGAGCGCGCCGCAACGCTGCGCGACCAGCTTGCGGCGCTCACCGACGTGCAGGCGCGCCAGGTCGTGACGCGGGCGCGCGCCGGCACGGACACCGACGTGATCGCGGTGGCGGAGCAGGGCGGCGCGTTCTGCGTCGCGCTCATGTTCGTGCGCGGCGGGCAGGTGCTCGGCACCTCTGCTTTTCACCCGCGGGCGCCGATCAGCGAGCAGCCCGAGGTGCTGTCGGCGTTCCTGGCGCAGCACTACCTCGAGCGCGACGCGCCGCCGCGCATCTACGTGTCGCACGCGGTCGAGGACGCGGAAACGCTCGCCGCGACGTTCACGGCCCGTTCCGGGCGCCGGGTGCGCATCCGCACAGCCCGGCGTGGTTATCCGCAGCGGTGGGTCGCCCTTGCCCGGCAGAATGCGGCGAACGCGCTGCAGATGCGCGAGGCGACGCAGGCAGGCCTCGCCGAGCAGTTCGAGGACCTGCGCGTGTTTCTCGGGCTGGACGGGCCGCTTTCGCGCATCGAGTGCTTCGACGTCAGCCATACGCAGGGCGAGGCGACGAACGCATCCTGCGTCGTATTCACGCCGGAAGGTCCGCTCAAGTCGGATTACCGGCGCTACAACATCGAAGGCGTCGAGCGCGGCGACGACTACGGCGCGTTGCGCCAGGCGCTGTCGCGCCGTTACCGGCGGCGCAAGCAGGAATCACTTGCCGCTGCCCGATCTCCTGTTGATCGACGGCGGAAAGGGACAGCTCGAGCAGGCGCTCTCCGTGCTGAAGGAACTCGAGCTCTCGATCGCGGCGGTTGCGGCCGTCGCCAAGGGCGCCGATCGTCGCGCCGGACAGGAGCGCGTCTTCTTGGCGGGCCGCGACGGCGCCTCTATACTGCCGCCGGACTCGAAAGCCCTGCACCTGATCCAGCGCGCTCGCGACGAGGCGCACCGATTCGCAATCAGCGGGCATCGCAGGAAGCGCGCGCGGTCCCGCCAGACCTCGATGCTGGAGGCGATCGCCGGGCTCGGCCCCGCGCGCCGACGGGCGCTGCTGCGGCACTTTGGCGGGCTGCAGGGCGTGTTGCGTGCCGGGGTCGAGGACCTCGGACGCGCGCCCGGCATTGGACCGGCGCTGGCGCAGGCGATCTACGAGCATCTGCATCCGGGAGCGGGATGAGCGGGCCCTACACGATTCCGAACCTGTTGACCGCGATCCGCATCGGCCTGATTCCGGCGATCGTCGTGCTGTTCTACCTGCCGTACTATTGGTCCGACATGGCCTGCGGTGTCATGTTCGCGCTGGTCGGGATCACCGACGCCTTCGACGGTTACCTGGCGCGAAAGCTCGGGCAGACCTCGCGCCTCGGCGCCTTCCTCGACCCGGTCGCGGACAAGCTGATCGTCGCGACCGCGCTCGTGCTCATCGTCAGCCGCAACCCGGTGTGGTACGTCACCCTCACCGCGGCCGTCATCATCGGCCGCGAGATCGGGATATCGGCGTTGCGGGAATGGATGGCCACGATCGGCTCCCGGCAGAAGATGGAAGTCACCGGCGTCGCGAAGTTCAAGACCATCGTCCAGATCGTCGGCCTGTCGATGATGCTGTTTCGCGAGGACCTGTTCAGCATCCCGATCTATGCGCTGGGCCTCGGGCTGACGGTGCTTGCCGCCGTCCTGACGCTGTGGTCGATGGTGACCTACATCATCGCCGCAGCCCCGGAATTGCGCGGTTCCGGCGAAACTTGACACCCCCGGACGCCCTCCTAGAATGTCGCCTCCGGATTGGCACGGTCCCTGCGGGAATAGCTCAGTTGGTAGAGCGCAACCTTGCCAAGGTTGAGGTCGCGAGTTCGAGCCTCGTTTCCCGCTCCAGAATTTGACGAGACCCCGGGAAGGCAATCCCGGGGTCTCATGTTTTAATGCCCCCGAAGGCTAGGTGGCAGAGTGGTCATGCAGCGGCCTGCAAAGCCGTGTACGCCGGTTCGATTCCGACCCTAGCCTCCACTCTCGTTTTCCATCCCGTTTCCTACAACAGCATCGGTAGCCTTGCCGACACGTCCGGGCCGCGGCGCAGCATAAGCTGCCCTTCGATCGGGGGAGGACGAAGGGATGCGCTACGTCGAGCTACGACCGAATTCAATCGGCCCAAAACACTCGGCAGACCCTAAATCTGATTCAGGACTCGTCTCCGAGAGGCTGCGGCTCCTGGTCCGAAACCGCTTTGATCGCGCCGCGAGAGGGGGATACGCGGAACGCAGGAGTCGGTTCGCCCCGTCAAAGTTTTTCCTGCCCTGATCGCCGAGGTCGAACCAGAGTTTCAGCCAAGGACCGGGGCGGACTTTCAAGGCGTCTACGCTACGGTGGATTGCCGCCAGCTTTGAACTATCTGAACGTACTCGCCCAGCGTCTGTCCGTGATCGACGAGCGTCTGGTGCGTGTGGGTCGCAGCTACGATCAGCTGCTCGACCGTTTCGGACGACGAGAGCTTCTCGTGGCCCGCCTCCAGGTCGCGGCGAACTTCGGCAACATACTGGATCAATGCTTCGCGCGGTTTCTCAAAATGCGCTGGAAGGACGGGTTCGGTCGGCATCCTCGATTCGTTAGTCATGATTTTGGCCCCCGCTTCTTGGGTTTCTTCGGTTCATGCTTGACCAGCAAGTCGTCAACGGCTTCACGCATCAGCACGGACCGCGGGATCCGCGTCCGTGCCGCCAGCTCATTCAGGTTGTCGAGCTTCTCGGCGTCCAAGTTCGTGAGAATCCCGGGTCGCGTCGTTTTTCCCATATGGGCTTATATAAGCTTAGTCATCAATTGCCGTCAAGAGGGGGTTCTCGCAGCACGCGTTCGGCGGGCCATCCGCGGTCAGCGGGAACCCACGTCCCGCAAAAGACGATTGTTATGGCCGCCGGTTGAGCCAGAATACATACGGTCTCCTTGGTAGCATTGCCTGCCCGGCACGCCCCGGTGGCGGAACGGGTAGACGCTACGGACTTAAAATCCGTTGGCCGCAAGGCCTTGCAGGTTCGAGTCCTGCCCGGGGCACTAAAAGCAAGCACTTACGAGGCCGCGCACGGAAGTCTGTTGGAAGCGCTCGCTTTTCCACCCTTCGTGTGGCCCGAACACGTTCGCGTCGCGCTCGGTCTCCAGCGCCAGCGGCTATTCGATGCCATGGCGATTGTCCAAATCGCTGCCTCGATGATCGCAAATGAAATTGATTGCGAGTCGATCGGCACCACCCACTTTCCGCGCGCGTTGCAGGCGGCGTAGAAGCAGTTGAACTATATCGGCTGGCGGCTTGATACCGACTGGCTCGAAGGGGAGGCTGCCAAGGAGCCCGCTGTTCTCGAGGAGATCGAGCGTTTGGCACGTTACCGAGGGCTAAGAGAAGGCCGAGCCTGATGGGCCCGCTCCTGCGGGCCTTTTCTTTTTTGGCCGGCCTGCCAAGCAATGCTCTAGGTGCGCCACCGCACAGACGGGCCCCGACTGGCGTCGCCAAGATCTCGTTCGCGGCGCTATTTCCGGGGGGAATGACATGCTTTCGCACTTTCTCAGGGCGACCGATCGAGATCCCGAGATTTCGTCGGCTCCGCGCCTCAAATCGCCGATAGAACAGATAGCGGAATCTCGATACCAATACCTGGCGAATAGCGACTCGACCGGAGTTTATTTCTGCGATGCCTCCGGCGTGATCACCTATTACAACAACCAGGCGGTGGACCTGTGGGGCCGTAAGCCGGCACTTGGGGACACCGACGAGCGATTCTGCGGGGCATATATGCTGTACGGCGTGGACGGCAGCGCTATGCCTCATGACGAGTGCCCGATGGCCGACGTGCTGGCAGGAAAGGTGTCGGGCATCTATGACGCAGAAGTCCAAATCGATCGACCTGATGGTTCGCGCGTCGCAGTGATCGTGAACATTGCCCCGTTGATCGACGGCAAGGGACTGATTGTCGGGGCCGTCAACAGCTTTTGCGAAATCCCTTACGAAAGGACCTCGAATGAGCCATGTAGCAAGCCGCCAGTAGTCTCGGTTGCGAATGGCAGCGGGCCTTTTCTTTCGCGGTCGCACTTATTGACTCCAAATTGCGACAAACACGAAAAGTCGGTTATTGGCTTACGGCCACCCACGTCATTTGCCGGTCGAGGGCGCAATGTGGGAGTGGCCAAATGGCGCGCATGATACGCCGTACATATAACCAAGTAGTCCAGTACACAGAAGCTTCAACTCCGGCTGGCATTGAAGCCCTGTACGCAGGTCTGCCAGCCGTTGTGCGACGACAAGTTATCGTCGATCTCCAAGAGCGCCGCACAGCGCAACACTACGATTCAGCCTCGGGTAATGCGTATTACTTCATTCGCCACGGTACCGAGCTCGTTGTTTGGACCTGGTGTTGCGTCGCCTCCTCGAACGAGGCTGCCCGGCTGCAGGCATCACTGGACTCGTTGGTTGGTTCGCTGAACGAGGATACCGCTTCGGGTCTGTTCGAACGCGCGACAGGGCGTAGCGTGAACGAGCCTATAGCGTCCTACAGCTATAACCAGGATCGTCGGTTTGGCTGATTTACGGGGGCTACCAACGAGCGTAAGTATGGTCGATGTTGCTATTCGCGCTGTGGGTCGCGCTCGGTGCTCTCGTCGGATCATTGGTGGGCAGCTATCGCTGCTCTGACATAAGAAGCAACCTGCCCAAGGCTGGCCAAACTCTACATATCGGTTTTTGCGCAGGTGTCGGTGCACTCGCTGGTTTCTTGGCGTTCTTTATCCTCGCGAGCCTCTTCTACGGCCTGCGCGTCTTTTCGAACTGAAACGCGACAGGAAAGCTTCCCGGGTCGACAATCCGTGCGGTGGCGGCAGTCGCTTATGTCGCTGAAGTAGGGGTCGTTGCGTTATCTTTACTGGGCCCGCTTCGGCGGGCCTTTTTTTGTTTGCGCGAACATACCGGCGGAGCCGGCGAGATTGTCAGCGACTAGTCGGATGCTGTCCTGCAAACGTTGCTATTTTGGGCAGATAGTCAGGGTCACGCTCTGAGCCGCCGCGGCATGATGCTCCGGCCATTGGAGCTTTTCTCGCCCGTGTACGATGTCGCTATGTGCGGCCGGTACGCCTTCTACTCGCCTGCCGAAGCCGTCAAGCGGATCTTCCGCCTGGAGGCGGTGCCAGAACTCGAGGCACGCTACAACGTCGCTCCAACGCAGGACGTGCCGGTAGTCCGAGCTGGCGCCGAAGGAGGGCGTGAATTCGGCGTGTTGCATTGGGGCCTCGTACCCTTCTGGGCGAAGGAAAAAGCCATCGGCAATCGCATGATTAACGCCCGCGTCGAGACCGTGGCTGACAAGCCCGCATATCGTGATGCGTTCAAGAGGCGCCACTGCCTCATCCTCACGGATGGTTGGTATGAGTGGATGGTCGCGCCGGGCGGCAAGCAACCCTATTTCATCCGTCGCAAAGACGCGCGGCCGTTCGCGTTCGCTGGGCTTTGGGAACGCTGGAAGAACCCGGCGGACGAAACGTCGCTCGAGTCATGCACAATCGTTACGACTGACGCAGCCGATTCGATCAAGGACATTCATCCGCGAATGCCACTGGCGTTGCCCGACGCCGCATGGGACGTCTGGCTAGACCCGGCGCAGTCGGATGCCGCCAAGCTACCGGAGCTTCTCCACGGCGCGAAGGCCGAGGAATTCCAAGCGTGGCCGGTCAGCCGCCAGGTCAACGCGCCCAAGAACCAAGGTCCAGAGCTGCTCGAGAGAATTTAGGCCCTTGCGTCAAAAATGATGGCTCGCCCAGGGAACCCCGCCGGCGATCATGCTCCGGCCTTGTAAGCGATAACGCTCGACACCTTCCGCCAGTTCTAAGAGAAGGGCTACGGTCTCTTTGATCCAGCTGTTGCCGGCCTCGATTGGGCGCACGGATTATGTCGCAGCCATCCTCGCTCCACCTACGAATTGAAGCGCTAGCGTCTGACGTTAGTCAGGTTTCTGCCGAATCAGGATTCTGGTTATGCAGAACGTTTCTGACACGCATAGTTCTACAAAAAGCGAGGAAAGTACTTCCTCCGCGTGTCCACATTGCGGCAGGCCGATACACAGTGCGGATTCTTTAATGCGGCGACGACTGACAGACTCTGAACACTACCAGGCAGCCTTTTCGCGAGTAGCCCGATCGCCTGAGGATACCCCGATTGAGGAGCTACGCACCGACGGCTTGGTGTGAGCAATCCTTAGAAACACCTCGGCGCGGTGATCGCGCATTTTGATCTACTCCCGCCAGAAATGCGGGCTCACCTAACGATCCTACCGCCGCCTATGCTCCGGCCATGGAGCGCATCGACCTCTCGACCTTCGCGGGCTTGCTGGCCCGAGATCACAAGCTCGCCTGCTGGTGCCCTGGGTGCCGCCGCTGGGACAATTGCGATCTCAGCATGCTCGTAAGGAACGGCTTCGGAGACCGGCCGATCACCCGCTGCAGGCCTAGTTGCCGACTTTGCGGGTCGCGCGGGGAATGGCAAGTCAGGCCGCCGGTTTCGGCCCTGGGCGGCCTAGATCACTCCGGTCTAAGGTGCGTGATCCGTACTCGCGGACTCCCATCTGGCCCGGTTACTAATTCAGCGCGATTCTTTGCGCCGCACTTCTGGCACTCGATATACATATCGTCCCCATCTTCCTTGAACACGAACTTCCTAAGAGTGTTGACGGACATATGTCCGGCCTCGTCGAGCGCGTTACTAAAGAGGACAGCACAGCAATTCAGGCACGGCTGATCTTTCTTGCCGTTAGGAAACATGGCATCCCCCTCACAGACCTCTTCTAGTTATTTCCCCCCTTGTCTCTTGTTATCCGCCTATCCTTGGCTTCGTACAGCATGCTCCGGCGGTATCGCTGGTTCAAATTCTAGTTGCCATAACACCCACAATCCCCTCGACGGGACGGTGAAGCGGTGTCGCACTCGCTGCCGGAAGTGCGGCAGCCTTGGGAGCTGGAGCTTCACGTGACCATTGTCTAGAAGCTAGATTCTCGCGGCCTGCAATGCGATGTTGTGCTTACTGGCGTAACGGGAGAGTCAATCCTCGTCGCTAGACTTCCCGAGGATCGCGCTGCGAAAAGCTTTGCTACGGACAAAAGTTAGCCAAGACGAAATAGTGAAGTCCGTTGTCGGGGCCAAAAGCCTACCTCTAATTGCCCCAATTTCTTCGTGCATTGCCATGGACTCTTCACACGTAGCGATAAAACGCCGACATTCTTCAAGGTTTGTTGACTCTAGGAAGGATACGTCTACTCTCACATAAGGAAGCGTAATCCACATTGCATCTGCAATTGCTGACACGCGCTGATTTGCGCGCTCGAGAAGCGGAAGCGAATTACTTAGACCGGCGAGGATCACGCCGTATCTGCCAACAAAGCCATGCACGTCCACTAAGTGCTCGGAGAAAAGTTTTTGATTGTTTCGAAATTCTCGTAGATGGTCGATCTGGAACCGAACCGCCAATTCGGCGTCGTCCGCAGCAGGTATCGCGCTGGCCTTCTCGCATGCCTCCACTTGAGATTCTACAAAAAATTTCAAGTCTTGAGCGACATGACCAACTTTCGTAAATTTCGTTTGCAACTCACTCGCGACTTCAAGGTACAAGGCTGCACGAGACTGCTGCTTCCAATTCAAAGTCGCCGTGGCAAATGCAATGAGAAATCCGACTATCGTCATCAGGGTTGTAAAAACGGCTGCTTGAGCGTCGCTTGACAACTCATCGATCCACAGTACGAGCTGCGATGCCGACAGCGGTTGGGTCATTCCAAAGAAGTTTAGAAAGCAATAGAGGACAATTGAGGTAAATAGGATCCCGAGTAGTGATCCAAAGAGCCAGCGCACTACCAAGGCGATCCCGACGAGACCAAAGCGCCAAGCAAGACCAGAACGGCTGTGTAGGGTCAATCTCATCGGGTACAGCTGTGCCTAATCTTCGGTGCAAATTCAGTGCAGTACCTTACTCCTCGCCACGCACCGTCACACAACGTCGCAGGATCGGCGCTAGGGCTGAACCAGTCCAGCCCGGGGCATTCAAATTTGGCGCCGCCGCTTGCAGTGCGCTTCGCCACGTGGTTACAATGAATCCAGACTGATCCCGAAGAACCGAGGAACCGACTTGGACCAACCGGATGTCCAGACCCCGCACGCCCGCCATGGCGGCCTGCCGCGTTGGCTCGAGCTCCTGATCGCGGTTACCGCGCTCATCACTTCGATCAGTTCCATCGCGATCGCCGTGCATCACGGCAGGATCATGGAAAAGCTGGTGCAGGCCAACTCGCTGCCGTACTTGCAGGGCGGGTTCAGTGACGCATTGCCCGACGGCACGCGCGTGCTTTCGCTGGACGTCTTCAATCGCGGCGTCGGGCCGGCGCACCAGCAGAGCCTGCAGCGTCACGGTGGACGGCCGCAACGTCCGGTCAATGGACGAATTGGTCCGGGCGTCGCTGGGGGCCGAGCAGGCTGCCGACGCGAAACGCGTCCTCAAGTCTCTGCAAAATCGCGTGCAGACGCGGTTCGTACCCGGCGGTGAGCAGCAATTCGTCTTCAGGATAGGCAAGACTCCCGAAAACGAGCACTACTGGAAGCTCCTGGAGGGCGCACAGCGCAGGTGGGATGTCGAGTATTGCTACTGCTCGGTCTTCGATGAGTGCTGGCAGGTCCCCGGGAAATGGCAAGAGCCGAAGCCTGTCGAAGCCTGCCGGCGGGACGAAGAGAACGAGTTCCTGCCTTGATGCTGACCGGCGGCTGTCACTGCGGGGCGATACGCTACGAACTCGCGGGCGAACCGCACTGGAGTTCGCTCTGCCATTGCAGCGACTGCCGCCGTCATTCCGGCGCGCCGCTGGTCGGCTGGAGCGCGTTTCCCGTGAGCGCGCTCAGGCTGCTCGAGGGCTCGCCGAAGATCTACGAGTCGTCCGAGAACGGGCGCCGTCACTTCTGCGGTGACTGCGGCACGGGACTCTTCTACTACAACGCCGTCAACCTGCCGGGCATCGCCGACGTGCAGATCGCGACTCTGGACGACCCGGACTTGCTTGCGCCGAAGATCCAGGTGCAGGCGGCGGAACGGATCGGCTGGATGGAGCGAGCGCACGAACTGCCCGCGTTCGACCGCTATCCTTCCCGGGATTGAGCGCGTCTCAGAGCGGATAGATGCCGAGCGGCTCGACGAGCTGCCAGCCTTCGCCCTGGTCGACGTACTCGGCGCGCGCCTCGAACTTCTGCGGCTCGCCGGCACGGGTCGGGCCCTGCCAGCTCCAGGATACGTCGCCCGAAAACGTGACGACGCCTTCGAACTCGACGACGGCGGATTTCATCTTGTCGCCGAGCGCCTGCATCGACACGGACTTCTGGCGAAATTCGACGAGCGTCGCCTTTCCCTCGATCGCGGGATTCGCATTGATCTTGGCGAGGACCACGTCATCCATGCCGCTCGTGTCCGGCGCATCGTCCGCGGGAACGGCGGGACCGGAAGCTGCGGCCGGTTCGTCTCGCACGGCGCCCGCGGCAGGATCCGGCGGAGCCTTGTCGCCGCCGCAGGCGCCGGCGAGCAGCGCCACGGCGCCCAGCACGCCGAGGAAGCGTGCGCGGACTGGCGTACGGAGGTGGATGCTCATCGGTAAAGTATAGGACCCGTGCCCCCGTGACCCTGTCGCGGGCCGTCCCGCGGCCACTCTGGTATAGTCCGCGCGACCTGAGAGTCCGGTGAATATTCGCATTGCAAGCGTCTAATTTTTCAGGAATTTCCGTTCATGCCATCGAGGTCTGGCGCGGCGAGCGACAGGTGCTTGCGGGCGTCTCGCTCGAGGCCGCGGCGGGGGAGTGCGTTCACGTACTGGGCCCGAACGGCTCGGGCAAGACCACACTGCTTCGGGTCATCGCGGGCTTGCTCCTCCCGGAAGCGGGACAGGTGGCCTGCAATGGCCGCGACACGCGTGCCGACCGGGACGCCTGGTGCGCCGCATTCAGCTATCTCGCGCACAGCGACGGGCTCAAGCCGGAACTCACGGCGGGCGAGAACCTGGCCTTCGAGGTGGGGTTACGCCGCGATGTGAGCCAGTCGGAGATCGAAGGCGCGCTCGCAGACCTCGGCGTCGCCCATGCCCGCAACCAGCTCGTCGCGACGCTCTCCGCTGGCCAGCGCCGGCGCGTTGCATTTGCCCGGATCATGCTCGCCGGCGCGCCGCTATGGATCCTCGACGAGCCTTATACGAACCTCGATCGCGACGGCTCCGTATTCGTGTCGGCCATCATCGGCCGCGCACCTGGATGCCGGCGGGGCGGCGCTCATCGCAGCGCACCAGCCACCCGCGATCCCGGGTCACCGTCCACGCAACCTCGAGCTCGCCGCATGAGCCGCACGACCACCCTGTCTGCGGCGCTCCTCGTCTACCGGCGCGACCTGCTGCTCGCGCAGCGGCATTGGGGCCAGGTAGCGCAGCCGCTCGTCTTCTTCGTGATGGTTGCGACGCTCTTTCCGCTCGCGCTCAGCCCGGAGCTGTCGGAACTTCGCCGGGATCGCCAGCGGAGTGCTGTGGGTCGCAGCGCTGCTCGCGTCGCTGCTCGGGCTCGAGCTGCTGTTTCGTTCTGACCATGCCGATGGCTCGTTGGAGCAGATGCTGCTCGTCGGGACAACCGCTGTCCATCCTCGCGTCGCAAAGGGCTTCGCGCACTGGACTGCCTGCGGGTTGCCGCTCGTCCTGCTGTCGCCCTTCGTTGCCATCGCGATCGGCGTGCCGTTCGACTCTCTGGGCACCGTCTTGATCTCGCTCGCGCTCGGCACCGGCATCCTGAGTGCCATCGGCGCGATCGGGTCGGCACTGACGCTCGGGCTCCGGCGGGGCAGCCTGCTGCTGGGCCTGCTGGTACTGCCGCTCGCGATGCCGGCCCTGATCTTCGGCGCGCGCGCGATCGACCTGTCGATCCAGGGCGACAGCGCCCGCGGGCCGCTGCTGCTGCTCGCCGCGATGCTGGTCCTGGCCGTCACGCTGGCTCCGCCCGCCATCGCCGCGTCGCTGCGCATCAGCGCGGAGTGACCGATGAACTGGACCTGGTTCCACAAGCTCGCTTCGCCGCCGCATGCCTATCGCCTCGCGGGCCGGCTGCTGCCGTGGTTCGCCTGGCCCGCCGGCATCCTGCTGGCGTCGCCGGCCTCGTACGGCGGACTGGTCCTGGCCCCCGCCGGACTACCTGCAGGGCGATGCCTTCCGCATCGTCTACGTGCATGCCCCGGCCGCCTGGCTGTCCATGTCCGTCTACGCGACGATGGCCGTCGCCGCGGCCATCGGCCTCGTCTGGCGCATCAAGCTCGCCCACGCGGTCGCGGCGGCTGCGGCGCCCATCGGCGCCTCGTTCACGGTCGCTCGCGCTCGCGACGGGCGCCATCTGGGGCCAGCCGATGTGGGGCACCTGGTGGGTCTGGGACGCGCGGCTGACCTCGGAGCTGATCCTGCTGTTCCTGTACGCCGGCTTCATGGCGCTGCGCGGCTCGATCGACGACCGTGACCGGGCCGACCGGGCCTCCGCGGTGCTCGCGATCGTCGGCGTCGTGAACCTTCCGATCATTCATTACTCGGTGTACTGGTGGAACACGCTCCACCAGCCGTCCACGCTCACCAAGTTCGCGCAAGCCGTCGATGGCGGGCGACATGCTCTGGCCCTTGCTCGACGATGCTGCTCGCGTTCACGCTGTACTTCGGCGCCGTGCTGATGGTGCGCCTGCGGGCGGAGATCCTGCAGCGCGAGCGGAACGCCGGCTGGCTGAGGACGGAGCTCGTCACGATGAGCGAATTTCCTGCGCATGGGCGGCTATGCCGCGTTTGTCTGGTCGAGCTTCGGCCTGGCTGCCGCCGTGCTCGTCTGGCAACGTGGTCGAGGCGCGCACGCCTGCACGCGGCGCGCGCGCGACGACGCGTTGCGCCGGCGCGACGCAGCGGGCAGGGGACATCCATGACGCCGCGGCGCAAGCGGCTGCTCGCCGTGCTCGGCATCCTCGCCGGCGTCGGCGCAGCCGCCGCGCTCGCGATGCTCGCGTTCGAGGACAACCTGCTCTATTTCTACAACCCGTCGCAGGTCCTCGGCCGGCGACGCGCCCGATGGCCGTACGTTCCGCATCGGCGGCATGGTCACGGCGGGCAGCCTGCAGCGCACGGACGGGCACGCTCGCAGGTGCGTTTCGTCGTGACCGACTACCGCAACTCCGATCCCGGTGCGCTACGAGGGCCTGCTGCCGGACCTGTTTCGCGAAGGCCAGGGCGTGATCGCGCACGGCCGCATGGGCGAGGGCGGCGAGTTCGTCGCCGACGAGGTGCTGGCGAAGCACGACGAGAACTACATGCCACCGGAAGTCGCGGAGTCGCTGCACGAACCGCAGCCGGCACGGAGCCGGCCGAATGATCCCGGAGCTCGGGCATTTCGCGCTGATCCTGGCGCTCCTGCTCGTCGATCGCGCAATCCGTCCTTCAGCTTCGGCGGCGCCGCGCGCGGCATGCCGGCTGGATGGCGGCGGGCCGCTCCGCCGTCGTCGGGCAGTTCGTGTTCGTCGCCGTCGCCTTCGGCGCGCTCGCATGGTCCTTCGTCGCAGCGCGACTTCTCCGTGCTGTACGTCGCCTCGAATTCCCACTCGGAGCTGCCGACTTTTCTATCGCGTCGCCGCCGTCTGGGGCGCGCACGAGGGCTCGCTGCTGCTGTGGTCGCTGTCCTCGCGCGGCTGGACGCTCGCGGTGACGGCCGCCAGCCGCATCGCTGGACGCGCCGTTTCGCAGCCGCGTGCTCGGCTTCCTCGGACTCATCAGCATCGGGTTCATCCTGTTCATGCTGGCGACCTCGAACCCGTTCGCGCGGCTCATGCCGGCCGCCGCCGAAGGGCTCGACCTCAACCCGCTGCTGCAGGACTTCGCGCTCGCCGTGCATCCGCCCATCCTGTACTTCGGCTACGTCGGCTTCGCCGTCGCCTTCGCCTTCGCCTGCGCGACGCTGCTCGAAGGCCGGCTCGACGCCGCCTGGGCGCGCTGGACGCGGCCGTGGACGCTCGCCGCCTGGATGTTCCTGACGATCGGCATCGCACTCGGCAGCTGGTGGGCCTACTACGAGCTCGGCTGGGGCGGCTGGTGGTTCTGGGACCCGGTCGAGAACGCGTCGTTCATGCCGTGGCTCGCCGGCACGGCGCTGATCCATTCGCTCGCGGTGACCGAGAAGCGCGGCCTCTTCAAGAGCTGGACGCTCCTGCTCGCGATCTCCGCGTTCTCGCTGTCGCTGCTCGGCACCTTCCTGGTCCGCTCCGGCGTGCTGATCTCGGTGCACGCATTCGCCAACCGACCCGGCGCGCGGAATTTCATCCTCGCCTTCCTCACCGTCGTCATCGGCGGCGCGCTCCTGATGTACGCCTGGCGGGCGCCGCGGCTCAAGTCCGCGGCCGGGCTTCGAGGCCACGTCGCGCGAGAGTTTCATGCTCTTCAACAATGCGTTCCTGGTCGCCGCGCTCAGCCTGATCCTGCTCGGCACGCTCTATCCGCTGTTCATGGACGCGCTCGAGCTCGGCAAGGTCTCGGTCGGCCCGCCGTACTTCAACCTCGTGTTCCTCGTGCCGATGCTGCCGCTCCTCGCGCTGCTCGGCGTCGGCATGCACGCCGCGTGGAAGCGCGGGCCTGCTCGGCAGCCTGCGCAACCGGCTGTACGCGATCGCCGGTGTCAGCGTCGCGGTGGCGGTCGTCGTCGGCGCGGCGGCGTACGGCGAGGTCCGGCCGATGACGACGATCGGCTTCGCCCTGGCGCTCTGGGTCATGCTGTCCGCGCTCCTCGTGCCGTTCGCGCGGCTGCGAAGCCGGCCAGCCGCTGCCCGCGGCGACGCTCGGCATGGTGATCGCCCACTTCGGCGTCGGTCTCGCGACCCTCGGCATCACCGGCGTCGAAGTCGTTCAAGGTCGAGAAGGATTTCGCGCTCGGCAGTCGGCGAGGCCGCGAGCATTGCCGGATACGACTTCAAGTTCGCGGCGCTGCGCGACGTGCGCGGCCCCAACTACGTGGGCGTCGAAGCCGACGTCGTCGTCTCGCGGGACGGCGAGCCGGTTACGGTGCTGAAGCCGCAGAAGCGCCTGCTACAACTCCGGCGGCAATCCGCTGTCGGAGGCCGGGCATCGAGGTCGGCGCGACGCGCGACCTGTTCGCGGCGCTGGGCGACGAGCTCGGCCAGGGCCGCTGGAGCCTCAGCGCTGCAGTACAAGCCGCTCATCCGCTACATCTGGCTGGGCGCGATCCTGGTCGCGCTCGGCGGCCTGGCTCGCGGCGCTCGACCGCCGCTATCGCCGGCGCGTCACGGCCGTGGCGCGCGACGGCGACGGTGCCGGCCGCGCCATGAAAGATCCCGTGGCGATTCCTCGCGCCGGCGATCGGCTTCGCCGCGCTGGCCGCGATGCTCGCGATCGGCCTGCGGCATGGATCCGGAGATCGACTGCCGTCTGCGCTGATCGGCAAGCCGGCGCCTGCATTCTCCCTGGAGTCGCTCGGCAATCCCGGCATGGAAAGTGGGCACCGCGGACTTGGCGCGCCGGCCTGGCTCCTGAACGTCTGGGCGACGTGGTGCCCGCCTGCCGCGACGAGCACCCGACGCTCGTGGCAATCGCGCGCGAAAACCGCGTGCCCATGGTGGGGCTCAACTGGCGCGACGACCGTACGCTTGCGCTGCGCTGGCTCGCGCAGCTTGGCAATCCCGTACGTGTCGGTCGCATACGATCCCGACGGCCGGACTGCGATCGACTGGGGCGTGTACGGCGCGCCGGAGACCTTCCTGATCGACGCCAACGGCATCGTCGTCAAGAAGTACGTCGGTCCGATGACCATGGATGTCTGGCAGCGCGAGTTCGTGCCGCTCCTGCCGGCGGCCGGGGAGGGGCGTTGATGCGCAGCTGGATGCTCATCGCCTGCATCTTGCTTGCCATGTCCGCGGCGCGCCGTAGACACCGGACCAGCGCTTCGACGACCCCGATCGAGCAGGCGCGCTATGAGCGGCTCATCCGCGACCTGCGCTGCGTCGTCTGCCGCAGCGAGAGCATCGCCGACTCGAATGCGCCGCTCGCGGCGGACCTGCGGCGCGAAGTCGAGCTGCTCATGCGCGACGGACGGAGCGATGCCGAGATCCACGCGTTCATGACGGAGCGCTACGGCGACTTCGTCCTGCTGCGGCCGCCGGTGACGCCGCGCACCTGGCTGCTGTGGGCCGCGCCCGCCCTGTTCCTGGCCGCCGGGCTCGCCGTCGTGATCGTGGTCGTGCGGCGGCGCGTGGCGGCAGCCGCGCGCGAATCCGACGTTCGCTGGACGACGGGCCGGACGTCCCGTGATCGCATTCATCGCGATCTGCGCGGTCTTCATCGGGGCCGCGATCGGTCTCGTCGCGCTGGCCGCTGCTGCGACGCGCCGATCCCGCCCGATGCGGACGGCGCGCCGCGCGCCGGAATCGCCGCCGCAGCCGTTGCCGCCACGCTTGCCGGTCGCCGCGTTCCTCATCTATTTCTCGCTCAGCCAGTGGGACTGGCGACGCGCCCGACGAGACTCCGCGGGTCGCGGACCCGACCTGCAGCGCGTCGTGACCGAGCTGCAGCAGCAGCTGGAGGAGCAGCCGGACGACGTCGAGGGCTGGAAGCTGCTCGGCCGCTCCGCCACGGTGCTCGGCGACTATCCGCTCGCGCGCCGGCCTTCGGCGAAGCCTACACGCGCAGCCAGGGGCCGATGCCGAGGCGGTGATCGGCTATGCCGAGTCGCATGATGCTGATGGACGAGCGCGAGATCGACGGCCAGGCGGCGCGAGCTCTTCGAGCGGCCCTCGAGATGGCGCCGGACAACGCGCGTGCACTCTGGTACGGCGGCATCGTCGCCTACCGGCGCGGCGACATGGCGCTGGCGCAGCAGCGCTGGGTCGAGCTGCAGGATCACGATCCCTGCCGGCGGACCTGCGGCAGGTGCTCGCCGAGCGGCTGGCCGAACTCGAGCAATCGCAGGGCAAGCCGGCGACGCGAAGCAGGCACCGCCGCGCCGGCCGGCGCGATCGACACTGACCGTCGGCATCGATCCGGCACTCGCCGCCCGCGTGCCTGCGAATGCCACGCTGTTCGTGATCGCGCGCCGCGGCGCCGGTCGGCCCGCCGCTCGCGGTGCAGCGCCGTCCCGTCGGCGCCTGGCCGCGTGTCGCTGCGACTCAGCGACACCGACGCCATGCTGCCGGGCATCCCGCTCGCCGGCGCAGGGCCGCTCAGGCTGATCGCGCGCATTTCATTGAGCGGGCAACCGCATCGCGGCCAGCGGCGACCTGTTCGGCGAGGTCGGTTATGATTTCGCCTCGGCCCGTCCGGCAAGCATCACGATCGACCGGACCGTTCCTTAATCCAGCGGCCGGGGGAGTCCATGGGACCGGCCGTCGTCCAGTACCGCTTCGATCGCCTGCCTTCGACGTTCCGCTATTTCCCGCGCGCCGTGTTCGGCCGGCGCAGCGCGCTCGTGCCGGACGGCGAGATCGTCCCGCGCCTCGAGGGCCGGGTCGCGGCGGTCCGCGCGCAGCGCCGGCATCTCGCCCGCTACCGCGAAATCTGCGGATTCCGAGGACGACGGTTGCCTGCCGATCACGTACCCGCACGTGCTCGCGATGCCGCTGCAGTTCGCGATCCTGACCCATCCGCGCTTCGTCGTGCGCCTGATGGGCCTGGTCCATGTCGCGAACGACATCCAGCAGTCGCGGCCGCTGCCGGACGCGGAACCGATTCGCGCTGCAAAGCTGGATCGAAGGCCACCGCGACGTCGATCGCGGCCACGAGTTCGACCTGTACACGGCATTCGAGGACAGGCAGGGCACGGCGTGGCTGGAGAAGTCGACGCTGCTCGCGCGCCGCGCCGTCGAGCGGCAAGCCGGCTGCGCGCGGCGCGCGCCAGGCATTGCGCTACGAGAAGCCGCCCGAAGGATCACGAGCCCGAGACCGCGCCATCGACGTGCCACGCGCCATGGGCACGCCGTTACGGCTGGCTGTCCGGCGACCTCAACCCGATCCATCTCGGCGACCGCGGCGCGAAGCTGTTCGGATTCGATCGCGCCGTCGCGCACGGCATGTGGTCGATGGCGCGCTCGCTGGCGGCGCTCGGCGACGGCAGCGCTTGCGCCGCCCGTGCAGGCGCTGGTCGAGTTCAAGTTCCCGCTCTTCATGCCGGGCGAAGCGAGGCTCGAGCATTGGACGGGCGACGGCAGGCGCGTTTTCGTGCTGAAAGACTCCGAAAGCGGGCGCCCGCACCTCGCGGGCGCCGCGCGCCCGGCTGATCGCGTGGCGCGCGCGCTGATCCGAGAGGCTCCTTCGCGCGCAGCCCGGCGAGGAGACGAGCGGTCGGCCTCGCGTTCGCCTACTTCTTCATGCTGCTCTGCGCCTACTACCTGCTGCGGCCGTTGCGCGACGCGATGGCGAGCGGCGTCGTGGAGAACCTGTTCTGGTTCTACGTCGGCACCTTCACGGTCATGCTGCTGCTGACGCCGTTGTTCGGGGCGCTCGTGTCGCGCGTGCGCAAGCCGCTGCTGCTGCCGGTCACATACGGTTTCTTCGCCTCCAACCTGCTGGTGTTCTACGTCCTCTTCAAGGCTGATGCCCGATTCGCGCGGGCTCGCGGCGGCGTTCTTCGTCTGGCTGTCCGTCTTCAACATGTTCGTGGTGTCGGTGTTCTGGAGCTTCATGGTCGACGTGTTCCGCGACCAGGAGGCGAAGCGCCTTTTCGGACCCATCATGGCCGGCGGCGGAACCGGGGCGATCCTCGGCCCGCTCATGATGCAGTTCCTGGCGCCGCGCATCGGCGTCGACGGCGTCGTCTTCCTCGCGATGCTGCTCCTGCTCGGGACGCTGCCGTGCATCCGCGGACTCGCCCGCTGGGCCGAGGCGCGGCACGGACGCTTCGTGTTGCCGCCCGAGCGACCCCGAGTCGCGCATCGGCGGCGGGATCCTGTCGGGCTTGCGCATCGTCGCGGGCTCGCGATACCTGCTCGGGATCTTTGCGATCATCGCGCTCGGCTCGATCGCCGCCGCTTTCATGTACAGCGAACTGCTGCGGCTCGTGGGGTCGTCCTACCCGGACCTTGCGAGCCGCGCGCAGTACTTCGGGCGGCTCGATTTCGTCGTCAACGTCGTGGCCTGGGTCTTCCAGGGCTTCGTCGTCGGCTGGCTGATCCGGCGCTTCGAGCTGACGGGCGCGCTCGCGACGATGCCGATCGTCGCGCTCGCCACGTTCCTGGTGCTGGCGGCCTCGCCGGTCTTGTGGGTCCTCGCCGCCGGCCAGGTGCTGCGCCGGGGCGGGGAGTACGGCATCGCGAAGCCGAGCCGCGAGGTGCTGTTCACCGTCGTGGACGCGGAGACCAAGTACAAGGCCAAGAACTTCATCGACACCGTCCTGCAGCGCGGCAGCGACCTCGTGGGCATCGGGCTCGTCACGCTGGCCCACGCCGCGGGCGTCGGGCTCGCCGGCTACGCATGGATCGGCGCAGTCCTCATGCTGCCCGCGCTCGCGGTTTCGCTGACGCTTGGCCGGAACTTCGAGCAACGGCGCTCCGGCACTGGCAGCCCCGGCACTTCATGAGCCCGGAGCGGTCGAAGCGCGAGGCAACTCCTGGAGACGCGCATGTATGACCGGGCTCGACCGACTCCGCGGCTGACGCGGCGGGAAACACTGGGACTCCTGGCGGCGCTTGCAGCATCGCCTGCCGCGCAGGCGGCCGCCGAGCCCGATCGAGCGCGCAATTCCACGCACCGGCGAGCGGCTCCCTGCGCTCGGGCTCGGCACCTGGCAGGTGCTCGACGTCGCGGCGCGCGGCGCCGACTACGATGCCGCGCTCGCCGCCGTGCGGGGTTTCCTCGGAGGCGGCGGGCGCGTCATCGACAGCTCGCCGATGTACGGGAGCTCCGAGGAGCGCGTCGGCGACATCCTCGCGGCCATCAAGCCCGCGACGCCGCCGTTCCTCGCAACCAAGATCTGGACGACCGGTCGTGGGGCAGGGGAGCGCCAGCTCGCCGATTCCCGCCGTTTCATGCGCGCGAAAGTCCTCGATCTCGTGCAGGTGCACAACCTGCAGGACCTCGGCACGCACCTTGCGACGCTGCGGGCGGCGCGCGATGCGGGCACCGTGCGTTACATCGGCGTCACGCACTACCTCGCGAGCGCCCACGCGGAACTCGAGCGCGTGATCCGGCGCGAGAAACCCGACTTCCTGCAGGTCAACTACTCGATTGCCGAGCCGGAGGCGGGGGCTCGCCTGTTGCCGCTCGCGCGCGACCTCGGCGTCGCCGTGCTGGTCAACCGCCCCTTCACCAAGGGAGCGATGATCGACCGGGCGGCCGGGCACGCATTGCCGCCGGTCGCCGCGGAGCTCGGCTGCCGGAGCGCGGCCCAGCTTTTCATCAAGTGGGTCCTCGGGGATCCCGCCGTGACGGTGATCCTCGCGGCGACGCGCAATCCGCGGCACGCCGCGGAGAATCTCGCGGCGGCCGCCGGGCCCGTGCCGGATAGCGACCAACGCAAGGCCATCGCAGGATGGTTTGCGGCTCTGTGAGCCGCATCTATCTCGAGCAGCCTGCGCGGGGAGTATCTTGCAGGCGGTTAGGGAGGTCACAATGAAAACCGCTGCCTGGCTCGCCGCCGGGATCCTGGTCCTGTCCGCCGAAAGCCTTGCGGCACCGCCACCGGCCAGCGCCTTCGCCGCGCTGCCCGAGATGTCGATGGTGCGGCTGTCGCCGAACGGGCAGCGCGTGGCCTGGACGAACGACCCGGGCGGCTCGCCGCTCGTCGTCGTGTTCGACCTGGCGACGGGCCAGGACCTCAAGCGGCTGCGGCCCGCGAGCTCCCGGGTGCGCGACCTCGACTGGGCCGACGATCGGACGCTGATCATCAGCGTGAGCCGCTCGCTCACCTCGGGCGCGACGACGGTCGCGGAGCAACGCTACGAGTTCGAACGCTACCTCGCGCTCGACGTGGAAGACCCGAACGCCGCCGCGAAGTCGCTGTTGATGGAGCATCCCGACCGGGAGCTCGTCAGCGGCGCATCGCTCGAGCGGCTGCACCCGGAGAAGCCGGGCACCGTCATCATGTCGACTTACAACTTCTCGGGCACGGCGTACCGGTCTGAGATGGGTTCGCGCATCTCGGGCGGTCGCAAGGACTCGGGCTGGGAGCTGGCGCTGTTCGAGGTCGAGATCGAGTCGGGCAGGGGCCGCATGATCGAGTCCGGCTCGCCCTATACCGACGCATGGATCCTCGATGCGGCGGGCCGGCCGGTCGCGCGCTCGGAATGGAATCCGGAATCGCGCCGCTACACCATCCTCGCGAAGCGGGGCGAAAGCTGGCATTCGATCTACTCGGCCGAAATTGACTACGAATTCCACCTGGCCGGGCTTTCCGCGGATGGCACGTCGCTGCTCGCGCGCAGCCCGCGGGGTTCGGATCGTTTCAAGGTCTGGACCATTCCGCTGTCGGGCGGCGAGCCCAGCCTGCTCTACGAGCACCCGCGCTTCGACGTGATCTCGGTACAGTTCGACCGTTTCTCCGGCGCGCCGACCGGCTACTGGATCGGCGGCCCGGATCCGACGATGGTCTGGACCGACCCGAAGTTCGAATCGATCCAGAAGGCCATTTCCAAGGCCTTCGCGGGGAAGGTCACTTCCATTCATGACCGCTCCACCGACTACAAGCGCATCGTTGCCGAAGTAGAGAGCCCGACCAGCCCGCCCGTGTACTTCCTGGTCGACTTCGGCAAGGGCTCGGCCGACATCATCGGCGAGGCCTATCCGACGCTCGCCGATGCCACGCTCGGGACGCTCGAATCCACGACTTACAAAGCGCCGGACGGTTACGAGATACCCGCCTACCTGACGCTACCGCCGGGGCTCGAACCGAAGTCGCTGCCGCTCGTCGTGTTCCCGCACGGCGGACCGTATTCTCGCGACCTGGGAGACTTTGACTGGTGGGCCCAGTTCCTCGCGACGCGCGGCTACGTCGTGTTGCAGCCCCAGTTCCGGGGATCGACGGGATTCGGCGCCGAGTTGTTCCGCGCGGGCCACAAGCAGTGGGGCCGCGGCATGCAGGACGACATCTCGGCCGGCGTGCGCGACCTCGTCCGGCGCGGCGTCGTGGACCCGAAGCGCGTGTGCATCGTCGGCGGCAGCTATGGCGGCTACGCCGCGCTTGCGGGAGCCGCGTTCACGCCCGAACTCTACGCCTGCGCCATCAGCGTCAACGGCGTTACCGATATTCCGCAGATGGCGGGTTTCATCCGCGAGCGCGGCGGTGACGACTCGGACGCGTTTCGCGCATGGCGGGACCTGATTGGCGATCCGAGCGACCAGGACATCATTGCGTTCTCGCCAAGCCGCTCGGTCGATACCATCAAGGCGCCGATCCTGCTCATCCACGGCACCAACGACACGGTCGTCCCGCCGTCCCAGTCGCGAACCTTCTCGCAGCTCCTGAAGCAACGTGGCAAGTCCCACGAGCTGGTCGAGCTGGCGGGCGAGGATCACTGGCTTTCCACGGGCGGGTCGCGCCTCACGGTCCTCCAGAGCCTGGAAACCTTCCTTGCGACTCACCTGCGTCCCAGGACCTAGAAGGAGGGTGACGAACCCAAAACCGATGATGTAGGACGCATGGAATCAAACCTACGATGGATACGTAATTTTACATAATATACATTATGCGAACTCACGCCCTTGGCTCCGCTGCGGCTTTGGGTTGGTGTTCTACCGAGGCAGAACACCTCGGCAGCTAGAAGAGTTTCGACTCCTCGGCTTTCAAGTGCCGGCAGATTGCTTTACGGCCTTCCAGGATTTTCTGCTCAGGCGTCGCCCGGTGCTCAAGCCCGACGTCAATAAAGCCATTTCGCATTGCCCGCAATTTGTCGGGGAAGTCGACGTATCCGAGTTTGGCCAATTCTCCAGACGCGACTCCGACGTACTTTTCAAACGTTCCATTACGTAGGTCGTCAATTGCGTTGAAGACTGCGCGTATTTGATCGGCGCTTAGATCCGATGCTTTATCGTGGCACGCAATGTCGCGAATACCAGAGTCAACTTCGTCAGTGATCCGGTTGTATAGATTCTCGAAGTAGTGCAGTAGCTCTTGCAACTGGTCGGCGGGAAAGCCTGCTTCGACTAGCCTGGCCCTCATCACCATGTCGCGTTCGGGATCTTCTACCTCAAACCACTGCAAAAAGACCTTCAACCTGATTCCGAGCGGCGCGTCTTTATCGGAATACTCAGTCCGGGCGGCAGCAGAATGATCAGCAGTTGGATCACCGCGTAATAAGGTGATGGCGGGGCTCGACATTGCGAAAAGCGCCGAGAGCCACAGTAGAACCAGTGATTTCACTTGCTTGACCCTCGCCGGGGGTGTTTACCCTTGCCATACATTGTGCGAGCTGAACTCGGCGTACTCACGCATGACTCCCCTTCTCGTACCTAGCTCCGCCCGTCGGAGCATTCTGGCGCGATACTGCGGTTGTGCCGCCTGTCCAGAACGATTGGCCTCTTATAGGTTTGAGGATAACCCCACTGACGAGGTGCCAACATGTCCGACCGAAAACTGATCAACTGCCTATGGTTCGACAAGGGCGAGGCCCGCAAGGCGGCGGAGTTCTACGCGGCCACCTTTCCCCACAGCAGTGTCGGCGCTTCACACGAGTCGGCATCCGATTTCCCTGGCGGCAAGAAGGGCGAAGAACTGACCGTCGAGTTCACAGTCCTCGGCCGGCCGTTCGTGGGGCTGAACGGCGGTCCGGACTTCAAGCCCAATGAAGCCGTCAGCTTCATGGTCATCACCGAAGACCAGGCGGAAACCGACCGCTATTGGGACGCGATTACGCGCAACGGCGGTGAAGAAAGCATGTGCGGCTGGTGCAGGGACCGCTGGGGCTTCTCGTGGCAGGTCACGCCGCGTGCGCTCCTCGACGCAGTGAACAACCGTGACAAAGCCGCTGCCAAGCGTGCGATGGACGCCATGATGACGATGAAGAAGATCGACATCGCCGCCATCGAGCGCGCGGCGGCCGGCTCAAGATCCGCCGCCTGAACGGACTGCATACCAGTCGACACGCCGGGTCGCGAACATGATCAGCGCGAGGATCACGAACAGGCCCACGGACCCGAACAGGAGGGCGTAGTCCTCGTTCACGAGCAGGACGTACAGGTACACGTACAGGAGCGCGACGCCCGCGCCGACCGCCAGCGCGCGATGGAGTCCCTTCAGGACGACGATGCCGTAGCCGACCACCATGCCGACAACAGCAAGGCTCGCGATCGCGAATGCAAGCGGAAACGCCAGGTGCTCCGCCAGCGAGAGCTCCAGCAGGTAGAAGAGGCAGAGCGCCGCGCCGAGCATCAGGAACTGGATCGGGTGCACGCGCACCCCTGCCCTCACCTCAAATAGCCACAGGGCGGCGAACGTCAGCAGGATGAAGAGGCTCGCGTATTTCACGCTGCGCTCCGCCATGCGGTAGTGATCGACAGGGTTTGCGAAATCCACGCCGAACGTCGATCCCTCGATCGCCTCCCGGATGTCCCCGGGTTCCGGCCACGCCTGCGGAAAGCTCCGTCCGAGAAAAGGGATGCGCCACTGCGCTTCGAAACCCTGGTCGGTGACTACCCGTTCGGTCGGCAACCAGTTGCCCTGGAAGCTCGGATGCGGAAAGTTGGATTTAAGCGCGACCGCGGTCGCCTTGCCGAACGGCGTGAATCGGATTGACTGGCTGCCATTGACGACGAGCGGAAATGAGAACTCCACGGGCCCAGTCTCGAAACCCGCGCCGATGGGCGCCACGATGCCGTCGCTGATGACCGGTTGACCGGCGGTGCCGGGACCGAACGGAACTGCCTTTCCGTTCCAGGTGACGGCGGACGCCTGCTGGATCGCGCGCGTGTCCGCGATGCCGACCACCAGCCGCGCCCTGTCCCAGGCCATCCCTGCGGGATCGAGCGCGAGCTGCGAAAGTTCCGGCGGTGAAAAGCGCCCAGCGACTGTGAGTTCGAGACGATAAACGGGCACGGCAAAGATGCCGCGCTTGCGGATCTCCGATGTCGCATTTGCATCGATCCGGAGGTCGTCCGGCAGGAAGCTCGCGTGGCGATAACCGGTCCGCTCGACGGATTGCCCGTCCCGGCTGACCTCGGTCCACTTGTGCAGGTACGGCACGACGATCATCGGCCCGGAGAGCAGCTGGCGGCTGCCCCACTTCGCGGACACTTCTGCAGCGGCCTCCTCTCCCCGCTCCTTTCGTTCCGACACCAGCCCGCCGATCATGGCGACCGGGATCTGCAAGAGCAGTACGAGGATCCCGACGGTCACGAGCCGCAACGTCTGCGAATTCCTCAGCCTGGATGACACCCGTTCGGCCAGTTCGCTCATGCACCTGCCCTCACTGTCGACCATCATGCAGCAAGGCAATGAGTTCCGTCAGCGGAGGGGCTTCGGCGTACTGCAGTCCGTCCGCGCGCGGCCGATCACAACCGGCCTTGGATGCCAGGAACAATTGCGCGCCGACTTCGAGCAGCCCGTCGTCATCGAGCGCACCTGCCGGCACCCAGATGTAGCCCGTGTCACGCAACGGGTTTGGCAAGGTCGACCCGCAGCGCAGGCAGAACCAGGACCGAAATCCGCTCGAGCGCTGCCATTGGCCGGTCTCTGTCTCGCCCGACAGCCAGCGAAACTTGTCGGCCGCGACGATGAGCCCCGTGTTCGACATCGAGCCGCCTTGCTTGCGGCACAGCGAGCAATGGCACTGGTAGAGCTTCGGGAATGGCCCGTCGACTTCGAAGCGGACGTCGCCGCACAGGCAGCTGCCGGAAAGGCTTTTCATCGATGAACCTGGTCAATCTGGCGAAACGGCTTTAGCTCCATAATGCGTCACAGCGTAGCGCAAGGAACCCGTCATGCGTCTGTCCGTCACTGCCGGCCTGTCGCTCGTCGTGCTGGCGGTGCTCGCCGCCGAACTCCTCCTGCCCGCCGGGATGTTCGAGTACCGCCGCGCGCTCGCCGCACGCGAGCCGTGGCGGCTCCTGACGGGACATTTCGTGCACCTCGGCTTCCTGCATGCGCTGCTGAACTGCGTCGCCCTGGTGCTGATCGGCCGCCTGTTCGCAGACCGCCTGGCGGGACGTGCCTTCTTCGGGATCCTGGGCATCGCGCCGATCCTGATCTCGATCCTGTTACTAGTCGCCCTGCCCGGATTGCAGTGGTACCGGGGGCTGTCGGGCGTGCTGCATGCACTGTTCTTCGCGGGCTGCGTCGTGTGGATCGCGGCGACGACCGGCCGCGCGCGCTGGCTGCCGGTTGCCGTGCTCATCGGCGGAACCCTGAAGGTCCTCGTCGAGCAGCCGTGGGATGGCAGCTTCCCCGTGCACGAGTTCCTGCGCGCCGCAGTGGTTCCGCAGGCGCACCTGATCGGCGCGATCGTCGGCACTGCGGCGGGCCTCGTGCTCCGCCGGCAGCGCAGTCGCAGCCCGGCCTAGGGCATTCCTTCGACCAGGATCAGGCTGCCTTTCGATGAGCTCCGCCGGATCGCCATCGCGACGCGATAACCGTCCGACTCGTACCAGGCCTTGGCCTGCTGGTAGCTCGGGAACTCGAGCACCACGACCCGGTTGACCGTGATGTCGCCCTCGAGCTTCTCCGCGCGCCCTCCCCGCGCGATGAATTTCCCGCCGAACGGCTCGATCGTCCCCGGCGTCAGCTTGACGTAGTCGGCATAGCGGACCGGATCCTGCACGTCGATCTGCGCGATGACATACGCTTTCATGAAGCGGCCGTTACATCAGTCCCTTCTGGCGCTTTTTCTCGCGCTTCAACGCGCGCTTCTCGTCCTTCGTGTGCTGCGGCTTCTTCTTGTCTTCGCGCTTCTTGTCCATACCCTTGCTCATCAGCGGATCCTCCATAGCACGAGTGATGCCCGGTATCTTGCCACCCGCGTCAGGGTAATCGTAGGGACTGCCAGGCGCGGAGGCGCCAGCTGCCGCCATCCCGCGCGTAGATCGCGAGGTAACGTGCCTGGAACTCGGCCGGCTTTGCATCGGCGGACGCCTCAATGCGGGCCAGTCCGCGCACCATGGCGGCATCAGGCCCCATGAGATCGACTTGCCGCTCCGAGGGTTTGATCGCTCGATAGAGCAGCTTGCCGTTCCGCATCTCGTCGATCAGCTGGTCGCGGTTCACGACCCGACCCGTCGAGTGGACGTAGTCCAGATCCTCGGCGAAGTAACGGCGCATGGCCTCGGCATCCGCAGCGACCATCGCTGCGAACCGGGCATCCTCCGCGGCCAGTACGGCCGCGGCATCCGGCGATGCCGCCGGCTGGCGCAGAAAGTCGAGCGTGAATCCCTTGTCGGCGCCGTCGCTGACACGCACCTGCAATCGTCCGTCGGCCTGACGCTCATAGTCCAGGCGCCGGGGAAAGTCGTGGGCCGGATTGGCGAAGACGAGCCGGCCGTCGCCGCACTCGACGAGGCGGAACGGAATCGGCAACTCGTTGTGCGTGACCTTGGCGAGATAGAAGACGCTCCCGCCCATCTCGACGATCCGCAGTTCCTCCGAACTCTGCTTGCCGGGATCCGTCGTCGAGGCCTCGACGCTCCGGCCCTCCCAGGTCTTCTGGCCGATCGCCGTCCAGTTCTCGCGCCAGGTCGTCTTGCTGCCCTCGGCGAGCCACTCGCCGAGCAGCCAGTCCATCGAAGCAAGCGAGTTGCACTCCGATGCGCCAGCAACACCGGTCCAGAATGCGAGGATCAGGACGCGGATCGGCCTGAAATCGAAGTTCGTCATCGCGATGTATCATATCGGAATGACGGAACATTCCCCGGGCCGGCGGCTGCGTGACGCCGTCGAGGCCGAGCGGCCGTTGCAGGTCGCCGGAACGATCAATGCCTATAGCGCGCTGCTCGCCGGGAAATCCGGCTTTCGCGCGATCTACCTGTCGGGCGCCGGCGTCGCGAACGCGTCGTTCGGGCTGCCGGACCTCGGCATCACCGGCCTCAATGACGTGTGCGAAGACGTGCGCCGCATGTGCGGCGCGACCGCGCTGCCGCTGCTGGTCGACGCGGACACCGGGTTCGGGGCGGCGTTCTCGATCGCGCGCACGACGCGCGAGCTCGCCCGCGCGGGCGCAGCCGGCTTGCACCTCGAGGACCAGGTGCAGGCCAAGCGTTGCGGGCACCGCCCCGGCAAGGAGCTCGTCGCCGCGACCGAGATGGTCGATCGCATCCGCGCCGCCGTGGACGCGCGGGACGACGACGCCTTCGTCGTGATGGCCCGCACCGACGCGCACGCCGTCGAGGGGCAGGCGGCTGCCATCGAGCGTGCCGCCGCCTACGTCGAGGCCGGTGCGGACATGATCTTCGCCGAGGCGCTGACGACGCTCGACGAGTACCGCGAGTTCACGCGCGCGCTCGAGGTGCCGGTGCTCGCGAACATCACCGAGTTCGGCCGCACGCCGCTCTTCACTACCGCAGGAGCTCGGCGAGGCCGGCGTGCGGCTCGTCCTCTATCCGCTGTCCGCCTTCCGCGCGATGAGCCGCGCCGCGCTCGACGTGTACGCCGCAATCCGCCGCGACGGCACGCAGAAAGCCGCCGTCGACCTCATGCAGACGCGCGCCGAGCTCTACGACGTGCTCGGTTATCACGACTACGAGCGCAAGCTCGACGAACTGTTCAGCCGCGGCAGGGAGCGCAAGGGATGAGCAATGGCGGCGCGAACCCGGCCGGCTTCAAGCCGAAGAAGTCGGTCGCCCTCTCCGGCGTCGTCGCCGGCAACACGGCGATCTGCACCGTGGGCCGCAGCGGCAACGACCTGCACTACCGCGGCTACGACATCCTCGACATCGCCGAGTCCTGCGAATTCGAGGAGATCGCCTACCTCCTCATCCACGGGAAGCTGCCGAATCCTGCCGAGCTCGCCGCCTACAAGCGCCGCATGAAGGGGCTGCGCGGCCTCTGCCCGCGGCTTCGCGCCGAGCTCGAACAGCTGCCGGCGACGCGCGCACCCGATGGACGTGCTGCGGACGGGCGTGTCCGCGCTCGGCTGCGAGGCGCCCGAGGACCCGTCGCACACCGCCGACGGTGCACGCGACGATCGCCGACCGGCTGGTCGCGTCGACCGGGTCCGATGCTCTGTTACTGGTACCACTTTGCCCGCACCGGGAAGCGCATCGACGTCGAGACGGACGACGACTCGGCGGGCGGCCATTTCCTGCACATGCTGCACGGCAAGCCGCCGCAGGCGAGCTGGGTGCGCGCGATGCACACGTCGCTGATCCTCTACGCCGAGCACGAGTTCAACGCCTCGACGTTCACCGCGCGCGTCATCGCGGGCACCGGCTCCGACATGCTACTCCTGCATCACGGGCGCGATCGGCGCCCTGCGCGGCCCGAAGCACGGCGGCGCCAATGAGGTCGCGCTCGAGATCCAGCAGCGGTACGCGGATGCCGACGACGGCCGGAGCCGACATCCGTGCGCCGAGTCGCCGCAAAGGAAGTCATCATCGGCTTCGGCCATCCCGTGTACACCGTGGCCGACCCGCGCAACGTCGTGATCAAGCGCGTAGCCGAGCGGCTCTCGGCGGAGTCCGGCGACTTCCGCATGTACCGGATCGCCGAGCGCATCGAGTCCGTGATGTGGGACGTCAAGCGCATGTTCGCGAACCTCGACTGGTTCAGCGCCGTCGCATACCACCGCATGGGCGTGCCGACGGCGATGTTCACGCCGCTGTTCGTCATCTCCCGCACGACCGGCTGGGCCGCGCACGTGATCGAGCAGCGCGCCGACGGCAAGATCATCCGCCCGAGCGCCAACTACACCGGGCCGGAACCGCGCAAGGTTCCGCCCGCCGACCAGAGGTAGTCGCAGGAAATGAGCCACCACGACATCCGCTCGGCCGAGCGGCCCGAGCCCGACCGCGTGCTCGTCGACATCGCGCGCTACGCGCGCGATGCGCGCGATCATCGAGCGACGTCGCCTACGAGACCGCGCGCTACTGCCTGATGGACACGCTCGCCTGCGGCTTCCAGGCGCTCGCCTTCCCGGCCTGCACGCGCATGCTCGGGCCGGTCGTGCCGGGCGCGACGATGGCCGGCGGCGCGCGCGTGCCGGGCACCAGCTTCGAGCTCGATCCGGTGCAGGCCGCCTTCAACATCGGCGCCATGATCCGCTGGCTCGACTTCAACGACACCTGGCTCGCCGCCGAATGGGGACATCCATCGGACAATCTCGGCGGCATCCTCGCGGTCGCCGACTGGCAGGCGCGCAAGGCGGCCGCCGAGGGCCGCGCCGGCGCCGACCGTCCGCGACCTGCTCACGGCCATGATCAAGGCGCACGAGATCCAGGGCGTCACGGCCGCTCGAGAACGCCTACAACCGCGTCGGCCTCGACCACGTGATCCTGGTGCGGGTCGCGACGACCGCGGTGGTCACCGCGATGCTCGGCGGCACCGAGGAGCAGGTCGTCAACGCGGTCTCGAACGCCTGGATCGACGGCGGCGCGCTGCGGACCTACCGCCACGCGCCCAACACCGGCTCGCGCAAGAGCTGGGCCGCGGGCGACGCGACCAGCCGCGGCGTGCGGCACGCGCTGATCGCGCTGCGGGGCGAGATGGGTTATCCCTCGGCGCTCACCGCGCCGAAGTGGGGCTTCTACGACGTGCTGTTCCGCGGCAACCCGTTCGTCTACAAGCAGGGCTTCGGCAGCTACGTCATGGAGAATGTGCTGTTCAAGATCAGCTTCCCGGCCGAGTTCCATGCGCAGACGGCGGTCGAGTGCGCGATGCGCCTGCATCCGGAGGTCAGGGACCGGCTCGACGCGATCGAGCGCATCGTCATCGAGACGCAGGAACCGGGCGTGCGCATCATCGACAAGACCGGCCCGCTCGCGAATCCCGCCGACCGCGACCACTGCATCCAGTACATGGTCGCCATCCCGCTGATCCACGGTCGGCTGACGGCCGCGGACTACGAGGACGCCGTGGCTGCCGACCCGCGCGTCGACGCCCTGCGCTCGCGCATGGAAGTGCGCGAGAACCCGCAGTTCACGGCGGACTATTACGCTGCGGACAAGCGCTTCATCGGCAATGCGATCCAGGTCTTCTTCATGGACGGCACGAGCACGGCGCGCATTCACGTGGACGCCCCGATCGGCCATCGCCGCCGGCGTGCCGAAGGCTACCCGCTGCTGGTCGAGAAGTTCCGCGCCTCGCTGCCCGCCGTGTTCCCGGAAAAGCAGTGCCGGCGCATCGAGGCGCTGTTCGCGGATACCGCCCGGCTCGACGCGACGCCGGTGGACGATTTCGTCGCGCACCTCGTGCGCAACTGACGCGGCCGTCAGTCCCCGAAGAACGTGAGCTGCCCGGCGGCCCGTGCCCGGGTACGCCGGAGCGCCTTGGCGCCCGCCCCTTTCCGGCTTCGGCCGTTGCGGGTCCCTCCCGCGAGGCCTGCGATATAGCCGGCGAGTGCCTGCAAGGCAGGGCGCCGCAGCGAGTAATGGATGAACCGGCCTTCCGGGCGGGCCTCGAGCACCCCGGTGCGGCTCAACTCCTTGAGGTGGAAGGACAACGTCGAGGCGGGGCAACGCAGCGACCGGGCGATCTCGCCGGCCGCCACCCCTTCCGGCCCGCCCGCGCAGACCCGGTCGAGGATCTGGAGCCTCGTCGCCTGGGCCAGGGCGGCCAGGATCGGCACCTGTTTCTGGGCTTGGGGTTCGGTCATTTCCGGAGCTATAGAACCCAATTTCTTGACATAGCGCAAGAATCCGGCCGCGTGGCTCCACCCAGCCGTAGAAATCGCGCTATATTCGCGCCGTATCGACTTGATGTTACGGGGAACTTCGAATCGATGCGCGGTGTTCGACAATCGAGACCGGTTACCTTTCCATAGGGTTAGAAATCAAAGCAAGAGCATGTAGGGAGCCTGGAACACCGTGAGCGCAGCCGCCTGGGAGAGTTTGCACAAGGCCACACTGGAACTGGCCAAGCCGACCGCGTTGAAGCAGCGCCTGACCGACGCGTTCAAGCGTCACCTGATCGACCTGCCCACTCACGACATGCCGTCCGAGGTCCGCAAGGACTTCGACGCATTGCGCCAGTCCATGACTCGCCTGCGCGGCCAGCACGGCGACTGCCCGGTGGCGACGACGGTGCGCAAGATGTCCATCGGGGAGGCCGATGCCTGCGCTGCGCGCATCGTCGCCCTGCTCGACACGTTGTACCGTTCGAGCCTGATCGCGCCGCCAAAGGCCGGCGGCCAGGCGGCACGCGGCACGGGTAACACCGGGTCGTCGAGGATTCCGACGCTGATCAGCCTCAATCGAGCTTGAATTCGATCACGTCCCAGCGCGTCGTGTCTTCGTGACGCGCCTGCCGCCGGATCGCATCGCCAATTTCCCGACCGTTCCACGGCACCACTTCGTCGGCGACTTCACGCAGCTTCGCCGGCACGGGGTCCGTCGTCCCGAACGGCTCCAGCACGACCATCGGCTTGTCGCAGGACTGCGCATAGAGAACCTGGTACTCGATGGCCGCGGCGTCGCGCAGGTACAGCGTCGACAGCACGACCACGACTTCGGCGTCCGCCATCTGGCGCCGGAGGTCCTCCCGGATCGCTTCCTTTTCCTTGCTGCGCGGCGGCTTGTCCGGCGTCGCCAGGTTCCGGTAGTAGAAATTCGGCTGGCTTTCGAGGTACTCGAAGACGCGGAAGTAGGACTCGTCCGGCGCGTACAGGTGAGTCACGAAAAGCCGGATCGGATTGCCCTCTTCCGCCACGACTGCCGTACCTCCTGCCGCCCTGCCACTAGAATACGTCTTTTGGCGCGAACCGGGTACCGGCTGGCCTGATGCGACTTCTCGTCTACAACATCCGCTATGCGACCGGAACGGGCCCGGCTTTCCACCTGCCGGTTCCCGGCGCGGGTTACCTGCGCAGCAGCCGCCAGATCCTCGAACGCATCACCGACTTCATCGCCGAGCGCGATCCGGACATCGTGGGCCTGATCGAGGTGGACACTGGCTCGATCCGCAGCGGCATGATCAACCAGGCCGAGTTCATCGCGACCCACCTGTCGCACTTCTCGACATACCAGTGCAAGTACGGCGAGGATTCCCTCAACCAGTTCATGCCCATCGTGCGCAAGCAGGCGAACGCATTCCTGGCGGCGCCGCGCGTGCACGGCGAGCGCTTCCATTACTTCGAGACCGGCATCAAGAAGCTCATCATCGAGCTGGAGCTCGAGAACGTGGCGGTCTTCCTCGTGCACCTGTCGCTCAAGTTCCGGCACCGCCACTACCAGCTGCGCCACCTGCACCAGCTGGTGCGTCGCCAGACCAAGCCCGTCATCGTCGCCGGCGACTTCAACACGTTCTGGGGCGAGCACGAGATCTACCTGTTCATGCAGGCGGCGGGACTGCGCAGCGCCAATATCGCGAGCCTGCCGTCCTACCCGAGCCGCTGGCCGCGCAAGGAGCTCGACTTCATCCTGTACGGCGAGGGCATCGTGCCGAAGGGCTTCGACATTCCGGCCGTGCCGCTGTCCGACCACCTGCCGCTCGTGTTCGACTTCGAGGTCGATCCCGAATTCGTGCGCGGCAGGGACGCGGCCGCCGTCGCGGGGACGTGAGCGCGCGCGGGAGCGCATAATCGGCAGACCCGGCCACCCGCGAGTCGAACGATGTCGAGTCCCATGCAGCACTGGCGCCTCGAGACCGATGCCGACGGCATCGCCTGGCTGACTTTCGACCTGCAGGGCAGCGGCACCAACACGCTCGGCAGCGCGGCGATGCGCGAGCTGAATGACTGCCTCGCCCAGATCGAATCGTCGAAGCCGCGCGCCGTCATCCTGCGGTCGGCGAAGGACGGCGGGTTCGTCGCCGGCGCCGACATCACCGAGTTCACGGGCCTCACCGACCTCGAGCAGGCCTATCGGCTGGTGCGCACCGGCCAGCAGGTCTTCGACCGGCTGGCGGCGCTGCCGATGCCCACGGTCGCCGCGATCCATGGGTTCGCGCTCGGCGGCGGCCTCGAGCTCGCGCTCGCCTGCGACTACCGCGTCGGCGCGAACGACGGCAAGCTCAGCCTCGGCCTGCCGGAGGTCATGCTCGGCATCCACCCGGGGTTCGGCGGCACCGTGCGCACGCCGCAGGCTCGTCGGCGCACCGGCCGCCCTCGACATGATGCTCACCGGCAAGTCGCTGCGCGCCGAGGAAGCGCTGAAGCTCGGCCTCGTCGACCGTCTCGCGCAGAAGGACGGGCTCGCCGACGCGGCGCGCGAGATTGCGCGTGCCGCCCCGCCCCGCAGGCGGCCGCCGCTCGGGCAGCGCATGCTCGCCTGGCCGCTGCTGCGCTCGTTCGTCGCGTCGCAGGCGCGCAAGCAGGTGGCGCGGCGCGCGAACCCCGCGCACTATCCGGCGCCCTACGCGATCCTCGAGCTGTTCGAGCGCCATGGCGCCGCGGGCGCCGCCGCATTCGAGGCGGAAGCGCGCTCGATCGCAAGGCTCTTCCTCAGCGAGCAGTCGAGGAACCTGGTCCGCGTCTTCTTCCTGCAGAACCGGATGAAGGCGCTCGGCGGGAAGTCGAAGCGCAAGTTCGCGCGCGTCCACGTCGTGGGCGCCGGCGTCATGGGCGGCGACATCGCGGCCTGGTGCGCTTCGCGGGGCCTGACCGTCACGCTGCAGGACCGCGAGATGAAGTACGTCGAGCCCGCGCTCGCGCGCGCGCGCGAGTTCTTCGGCAAGCGCGCACGCGACCCGGCGAAGTCGGCGGAGATGGCCGCCCGGCTTACGGCGGACGTCGAGGGCGCCGGCGTGCCGGAGGCCGACATCGTCATCGAGGCGATCTTCGAGAACGCCGACGCGAAGCGCGAGCTGTACGCGAAGCTCGAGCCGCGCATGAAGCCGGGCGCGATCCTCGCGACCAACACGTCCAGCATCGTGCTCGAGGACCTGGCGCGGAACCTCGCCGATCCCGGCGCGCCTCGTGGGCCTGCACTTCTTCAACCCGGTCGCCAAGATGATGCTGGTGGAGATCATCCGGTCCGGGCAGACGCGTGCCGGGATCGTCGAGGACTCGCTCGCATTCACGCGCCGGCTCGACAAGCTGCCCCTGCCCTGCCGCAGCTCGCCCGGATTCGTCGTCAACCGCATCCTGATGCCGTACATGACCGAGGCGATGCTCGCCGCCGACGAGGGCGTGCCGCTCGCGCTGATCGACCGCGTGGCCGTCGAGTTCGGGATGCCGATGGGCCCGATCGAGCTCGCCGATACGGTCGGCCTCGACGTCGCCGCGCACGTCGGCAAGATCCTCGCCGAAGCCTTCGGCATGGCGGTGCCGCGCGGCACGGCGGAACTGATCGCCGCCGGCCACCTCGGGCGCAAATCCGGGCGTGGCTACTACGAGTGGCGCGACGGCAGGCCGGTCAAGCCGGATAGCGCGGGGCGCCCGCCGGACGATCTCACGGACCGGCTCGTGCTCCAGTACCTCAACGAGGCGGTCGCATGCCTGCGCGAAGGCGTCGTCGAGGACGAGGACCTGCTCGACGCCGGCATGATCTTCGGCACCGGCTTCGCGCCGTTTCGCGGCGGTCCGCTGCACTACGCGCGCGCGCGCGGCGTTCCTTCGATCGTCACGCGACTCCAGGCGCTTGCATCGAAGTATGGCCCGCGTTTCCGGCCGGACGAGGGCTGGGCTGCACTCGAAGTGCGCCGGTGAGGCTATGATAGGATTCGCGCCCGCACGGCAGGGAAGTCCTGCCGCGCCATGCGCACGATGAAATGACTCAAGACAAGCCGGTCGAACTCGACGTGTTGCGCAGCTTCAGCCCGCTGGACGGTCTGAAGCGCGAGAACCTGCACGCGCTCGCCAAGAAGACGCGGCTGCAGGAGCTCGATTCCGGCCGAATCCTGTTCAAGGAAGGCGAGTCCGACAAGCGCACGATCTACCTCGTCGGCGGCGAGCTCGAACTGCGCGTCGGCGACCGCACGGTGTCGATGCTGCGCGCCGGCACGCCCGAGGCGCGAATCGCCATTGCGCCCGGCCAGCCGCGGCGCTTCACGGCGCGTGCGCTCTCCGACGTCACCTACGTCGCGATCGACTCGGACCTGCTCGACGTCATGATCACCTGGGACCAGACGGGCTCGTACGAGGTCAGCGAGATCGCCGGGGGCGCCAGCGCGGACGGCGACGACTGGATGACGGTGTTGCTGCAGACCAAGGCCTTCCACCGCATCCCGCCCGCGAACCTGCAGGCGCTCTTCATGCGCATGCAGCACGTCGCTTGCCGCGCGGGCGAAGTCGTCATCAAGCAGGGCGACGACGGCGACTTCTTCTACGTGATCACCAAGGGCTCCGCCGTGGTGACGCGGGAAACGCCGATGAACCGCGACGGCCTCAAGCTCGCGGAGCTCGGCGTCGGCGAGTCGTTCGGCGAAGAGGCCCTGATTTCCGACGGCAAGCGCAACGCGACGATCACCATGCAGACGGACGGCGCGCTCGTCCGCCTCGGCAAGGACGACTTTAAGGAGCTCCTGAACGAGCCGCTGCTGCACTGGGTGGAGCTTCCGCATGCGCGCGAGCTGGTCGAGCGCGGCGCGAAGTGGCTGGACGTACGCCTGCCGTCCGAGTTCGAGACATTTCACCTCGACGACGCGCTGAACGTACCGCTCTACTTCATCCGGCTCAAGGTCAAGACGCTCGACACGAAGACGCCCTACATCGCGGTCTGCGACACCGGGCGGCGCAGCTCGGCCGCAGCCTTCCTGCTTTCCGAGCGGGGATTCGACGCGTATTGCCTCCAGGGAGGCATGGCCGGCAACCAGCTCGGACCAGATTGAAGGGGACGTTCACTTTTGCGCGCCGCGCGCAAAAGTGAACGTCCCCTCCAGATCACATCGTATGCGTGGCCTTGTCGCCGCCGAGCGCGCCGGCGAGGTAGGACTCGATCTTCTTCTGCGTCGTGCCGCGGTCCTGCTCGCTGAACTGCACGCCGATGCCCGCCGTCCGCTTGCCCTGTGCGCCCTTGGGCGTCAGCCAGATGACGCGTCCCGCGACCGGTAGCTTCTCCTCCTCGCCCATCAGGTTGAGGAGCATGAAGACCTCGTCGCCGAGCCGATAGCTGCTGTTGGTCGGGATGAAGAGCCCGCCGTTCTTCACGAACGGCATGTACGCGAGGTAAAGCGCGCTCTTGTCCTTGATCGTGAGCGTCAGGAGGCCTGGCTTCGTCGATGGTGCCCGCATTTTCATCAACCCGCGCTCTCCTCCAATCCTTTCGCCCTCCGCCCAAGCAGGGCAGCCAGCGAGACTGCGAGCCCTTCAAAAAGCAACTGCATGTTCAGCGGCCCGCCCGCCTGCCGGCGCGCCTCGCGCAGCTGGTCAAGCAGGCCAAAACCCGCCCGTATCTTCGTTTCCAGGCCCGGCGGCCGCAACCATGGTAGTCGATTATTGTTAACCCCATCACTAGCCAGGGATGCGTCCTTCAGGCTCCGTGCGAGCCAGCTTTCGAGCCAGGCGAGCCGCGCACCCGGCGAATTCCTGGCGCAATGGTCGGCAAACGCAACAAAGTCGAGGCGGCCGTCCATGGCCGCGGTCACCGCGTCCTGCATTTCGGCTTCCAGCGACCCCAGGCCGTCTTCCTGGTACTCCAGGGCCCGGAACGGCGCGCCGGACGCGAGCGCGAGAAGCGCTGGCGCCTGCTGCGGAACTCCCTGCCCCGCCAGCCAGGCAAGCGCGTCAGCGGCCTCCGGCAACGGCATCGACATCCGCATGCAGCGGCTCAGGATGGTCTTCGGGATCCGCTCGATGCGGCTGGCCGCCAGCACGAGGTAGGTCTCGCTCGCGGGCTCCTCGAGCGTCTTGAGGAGGGCGTTGTGGGCCTTGATGCTCATCGCGTCGGCCGGCGCAATGACGGCAACCTTGGCGCCCCCGCGATAACTGCGCATCGAGAGGATCTCGGACAGCCTGCGCAGCTGGTCGATGCCGATGTCCTTCTTGTCCGGCAGTACGCCGACCCAGCGGAAATCCGGATGGCTGCCGGCGCGGAACAGTCGGCAGTCGGCGCACTGGCCGCAGGGCCGCCCGTCGTCGGCGCGACACAAGAGCCTCGCCGCGAGCCAAACCGCCACCTCGACCTGCCCCGCGCCGGGAACCCCCGTCAGCAGCACGCCGTGCGGCATGCGGTCCTGGGCCTGCAGCGCCGCGAGGCGCGCGCGCACCGGCTCGAGCCAGGCCACGTTTGCCCGTTCCAGCAGCGGCGCCGTCTCGGGCGCGAGCAGGACATCGTCGTCGAGTTCGCTCTCGGCCATCGTTCAGCGTCCGAGGCGCGCCAGCGCGCCGTCGATCAACGTGGCGACGATCGTCGCGATGTCCGCCTGCGGCTGGGTCGCATCGACGATGCGGACGCGATCCGGCTCGCGCGCGGCGATCGCCTTGTATGTGCGGCGCACGCGCTCGAAGAACGCCGCGTCCTCGGACTCGATCCGGTCCCGCCCGGGGCCCCGACCGGCGAGCCGCAGGTGCGTGACGTCCGCCGGCGCGTCGAACACCAGCGTGAGGTCAGGCGCGAGGCCGGGATGCGCAATGTCCGCGAGCGCGCGAATCGATGCGGCGTCGACGCCCCGGCCGCCGCCCTGGTACGCCTCGGTCGTGTCCGTGAACCGGTCGCAGAGCACGCAGCGCCCGGCGGCCAGCGCCGGCCGGATGACCTCCGCGACATGGCTCGCGCGCGCCGCGAAATAGATCAGGAGCTCGGCGCTCGCGCTGACCGGACCGTGACCGGTTTCGAGCACCAGCGCGCGCAGCTTCTCCGCAAGCGGAGTGCCGCCCGGCTCGCGCGTGACGACCGGTTCGATTCCGAGGCCGCGCAAGTGCGACGCCGCCAGCGCGATCTGCGTGGACTTGCCGACGCCTTCCACGCCCTCGAATGTGATGAACGCGCCGCGCACCGCGTCAGCGTACCCGAACGCTGCGGCCGCGGCGCAGGTTGGCGATGTGGCGCGAAACGTTCGCGTTGTGCGCAGCGAGCGTCGCGGCGAAAAAGTGGCGGCCGTCGCCGAGCCCGGTCGCGACGAAGTAGAGCGAGTCCGTCGCCGCGGGCCGGACGGCCGCCGCCAGCGCCGCGCGCCCGGCGAGCGCGATCGGTGTCGGCGGCAGGCCGGCGCGCGTGTACGTGTTGTAGTCGTTGTCGCCCTCGAGATCCCTGCGCCGCAGGTTGCCGTCGAAATCCGTGCCGAGGCCGTAGATTACCGTCGGATCGGTTTGCAGCCGCATCCCTTTCCGCAGCCGGTTGACGAAGACGCCTGCGATGAGCGGCCGTTCGTCCTCGGCGCCGGTTTCCTTCTCGACGAGCGATGCCAGGATGAGGGCCTCGTACGGCGTGTCGATCGGCAGGCCGGCTGCGCGCCGCGACCACGCGGCTGCCAGCTCGTCCTCGAGCCGCGCATGCGCCTGGCGCAGGAGTTCGCGGTCCGTCGTGCCGCGCGGGAACCGGTAGGTGTCCGGGAAGAAGAGGCCCTCCGGATGCGGATCGCGGAGCCCGAGCCGCGCGAGGATCGCGTCGTCATCGAGCCCCTCGAGCTCGACCTCGACCTCGGGATGCGACTGGATGGCGGCCAGGGCCTGGCGGAAGGTCCAGCCCTCGGGCAGCGTCAACGCGTGGAGGATGACTTCGCCGGACACGAATTGCTCGAGCAGCATCGCCGGCGAGGTGCCCGGCTGCAGGCGATACTCGCCGGCCTTGAGTCGCGTCGCGAGACGCTCGCGCTTCGCGTGGCGCAGCCAGGTTGCGGGGCGCTCCATCAGCCCCGCTTCGTCGAGCCGGCGGGCGACGGACGTCAGCGACGCGCCGCGCGCCACCTCGAAAACCGTGGGCTCGACCAGCGCGACGATCGGTTCGCGCAGCCACTTGCGCTCGTAATGGTTCCAGGCGAGGAAGGCCGCGATCGCGAGGACTGCGAACAGTGCCCCTGCCTGCAGCCAACGGTTCACTGTCGCGCGAGCCATGCGTTGAATGCTACGGTCGCGGGGTCGACAGCGAGCTCGCGCCCGTTTAGCGTGGCGACCGGCCAGGCGCCGATCAGTGCGTTCGTCACGACGAGGGACGTGGCCGAAGCGACGCCGGCGACTTCGAGCGTGCGTTCCACGACCTCGTCCCCTCGAGCCCCGGACCATTGGCTGAACGCGCGCCGCATGATGCCCGCGACTCCGCATTCGTCGAGCCGCGGCGTGACCCAGGCGCCGTCGATGCGGGCAAAGAGATTCGCCTGCGTCGCCGCGATCACGTGGCCGCCGTCGTCCTGCATGAGGCCCTCGTCCATCGTGCCATCATCCCACTCGGCTCGCGCCAGGACCTGCTCGAGCCGGTTCAGGTGCTTGTGGCCCGCCAGGACGCGGTTGCGCGCGAGGCGCGTGCGGCACCATCCGAGCCGTATGCCCGCCGTTGCCGCAGCTGGAGGCCAAGCCGGCCACGGCGATGCGCTCACGATGCGCGTCGGCCGTGGATTGCGCGGCGGACGGTAGCCACGCTCGCCCGGTCCGCGCGTCAGGACGAGCTTCACCACGCATTGCGGCTCGGTCGCGACGCTCGCGATTTCCCCGCGCAGGGCATCGAGAACCGGCTCCGGGAAGCCGAGTGCGCGGGCACCGCCCGCCAGGCGCTCGAAGTGCCAGTCGAGGAAACGCGGGCGCCCACCCACGATCGCGATGGTCTCGAAGAGCCCGTCGCCGTAGAGCAGCCCGCGATCGAGCGGATCGAGCGCCTCGCCGGCGCGGCCGTTGACGAGGACGCGCGTCATAGCGCGCTTCCGAGCGCGCGCAGCAGGCCCCTCGCCTTCGCGCGTGTTTCCTCGAGCTCGCGCAGCGGATCCGAGTCGGCGACGATGCCCGCGCCGGCACGGAGTTCCACCTCGCCATCCTGGACCGTCATCGTGCGGATGAGGATGTTCAGGTCGAGGCCGCCGTCGAGCGCGAGATAGCCCATGGCGCCGGTGTATGCGCCGCGTCCGCGGCCCTCAAGATCCCCGATCAGCTGCATGCAACGTACCTTCGGGCAACCGGTGATCGTGCCGCCCGGGAAAAGCGCGCGCACGACGTCGCCCGGCTCGACGTCCGCGCGCAACCGTCCGCTCACGTTCGACACGATATGGTGCACGTGCGCATAGCTCTCGACGACCATGAACTCGTCGACCCGCACCGTTCCGGCTTCGCACAGGCGGCCGAGGTCGTTGCGCTCGAGGTCGATGAGCATCACGTGCTCCGCCCGTTCCTTTGGACTGCCGGTCAGCTCCGCGATGGCTGCGGTGTCCGACTGGCCGCGCCGCGGCCGCGTGCCGGCAATGGGCCGCGTGTCCACTTCGCGGCCCCGCACGCGCACCAGTCGTTCCGGCGAGCTGGAGAGTATCGAGAATCCCGGCAGCACGGCCGAACCGGCGAAGGCCCCAGGATTGGCTGCGCGCAGTCGGCGGTACAGGTCGGCGGTCCCGGGGCTCCCTGTCAGCGGCATGCGCCAGCCGCGCGCGAGGTTGGCCTGGTACACGTCGCCCGCCGCAATGTGCTCGAGCGCGCGACGGCAGGCTTCCAGGTAGTCCGCCGGCTCGTCCTCCACGAGCTCACCCGCCGCGGTCACGGCGGTTTGGGGAACAGCTGCGCGCTCTGCCTCGAATTCCGCAACGAGCTGGCCCGCAGCGGCTTCGGCCCCGGGCTCGGCCACCACGACGCTCCGGCCGGTTGCATGGTCGTGCAGGAAGGCGGCGCGCATGCGCCAGGCCAGGGCCACGGTGGGCAGCGGCGACGGAGGAAGGCGCAGGGTCGGCTCGATTTCCTGGGCGAGCTCGTATCCGAGATACAGGAACCAGCCACCCGCAAACGGCCAGGGCGCTGGCGCAGGCCGGCCGCGGTCCGTCCGCCACCATCCGTTCAAGCGGTCGCAGAACCGGTGGCCCGTGCCCGGACCCTCGAGTCCCCCATCGCGTTCGAGCACCAGGCGTTCGCCGGGCGCCGCCATGAGAATGCTGAAGCGCCCGAGCGGGCCGCCGGTGGCGGCGCTGTCGAGGAGCACGGGGTAGCGACCGGGATGGCGCGCATGGAGCGCCAGCAGGCGCTCCGTGGCGTCCGCGACGGCCGGGAGGTCCCGCATCACGGTACGGGGCGCCGCATGGCCCCGCTCAGCGCAACGCGCGGAAGACCAGCGTGCCGTTGGTGCCGCCGAAGCCGAAGGAATTGCTGACCACGGTTTCGACCTTCATCGACCGGGCCGTGTGCGGCACGTAATCGAGGTCGCAGCCCTCGCCCGGATGGTCGAGGTTGATCGTGGGCGGCGCGACCTGGTCGCGGATTGCGAGCACGCTGAAGATGCCTTCCACCACGCCGGCCGCTCCCAGCAGGTGCCCGGTCATCGACTTGGTGCCGCTGACTGCGAGCTTCGCAGCGTGCGCCCCGAATGCGTTCTTCATCGCGGTCGTCTCGGCCACGTCGCCGAGCGGCGTCGAGGTCGCGTGAGCGTTCACGTGCTGGACCTCGTCCGGGTTGATGGCGGCATCGCGCAGGCTGTTCTCCATCGAGAGCCTGGCGCCGGCGCCGTCGTCAGGCGGCGCGGTGATGTGGAAGGCGTCGCCGCTCATGCCGAAGCCGATCAGCTCCGCGTAGATGCGCGCTCCGCGCTTTTTCGCCGATTCGTATTCCTCGAGCACCATGGCGCCCGCGCCGTCGCCCATCACGAAACCGTCGCGGTCGCGATCCCACGGCCGGCTCGCCCTGGTGGGCTCGGCGTTTCGCGTCGATAACGCCCGCGCCTGGCAGAAACCGCCGACCGCGGTCGGCGTCTGCGCCATCTCGGCGCCACCGGCGATCACGACGTCCGCGTCGCCGTACTGGATCGTGCGCATGCCGATGCCGATCGCGTGGGTCGAGGTCGTGCAGGCCGTGATGACGGCGAGGTTCGGCCCGGTGATCCCGTACATGATCGAAAGGTGGCCGGAGATCATGTTGACGATCGAGGCCGGGATGTAGAACGGCGAGATCTTCCTGGGGCCCTTGACCTCGAGGTACTTGGCGTAGTTCTCCTCGATCGTCGCGAGCCCGCCGATGCCGGCGCCCATGACGAGGCCGATGCGCGAGCGATTCGCGTCGGTGACCTCGAGGCCGCTGTCGGCGATCGCCTGCACGCCGGCCGCTACGCCGTACTGCATGAACAGGTCCATGCGGCGCGCTTCCTTGGCCGGCATGTACGCGGTCACGTCGAAGTCGCGGATGCTCCCGGCGATCGTGCTCGGGAACCCGGTGGTGTCGAACCGCGTGATCGGGCCGATGCCGCTCTTGCCTGCCAGCGCAGCCGACCAGCTGCCCTCGACCGTGTTGCCGAGCGGCGAGAGCATGCCGAGACCCGTGACGACGACGCGTCGCTTGCTCAAGGCATCAACCTCTGGCTGGCGTGGGGCGGCCATGGCAGGGACCCCGGCCGCGGGGCCGGGGCTCGCACGCCACAAGCCTCAGGTCTTGGACTGGTGCTGGACGATGTAGTCGATCGCCTGCTGCACCGTTGTGATCTTCTCGGCATCCTCGTCCGGAATCTCGGTCTCGAATTCCTCTTCGAGCGCCATCACGAGCTCCACGGTATCCAGTGAGTCGGCACCCAGATCGTCCACGAAGGACGCATCGCTGGTGACTTCTTCGTCCTTCACCCCGAGCTGCTCGGCGACGATCTTCTTGACTCGTTCTTCGACTGTGCTCATCGGTTTGATGTCCCTCACCTAGTGATGCCCAATGCGGCGCGAGCCGGCTGGGGGTCGCCATTCTATGCCACGGACCCCCCACTGGCTACCAGCACGCATTCCTTACGCGCTGTTTTGCATGACCTTTTCAGGTCATGTGCATGCCGCCGTTGACGTTCAAGGTCTCACCGGTGATCCAGGCGGCTCCCGGGCCCGCCAGGAAACACACGGCTTCGGCGATATCGGCGGGCGCCCCGAGGCGCCCGAGCGGAATCTGCGCAGCCAGTGCCGTGCGCTGCGCATCCGCCAGCGATTTGGTCATGTCCGTGTCGATGAAGCCGGGCGCCACGACGTTTACGGTGATGCCCCGGGATGCGACTTCGCGCGCCAGCGAACGCGTGAACCCGCCGATGCCCGCCTTGGCGGCGCAATAGTTGGCCTGGCCGGGGTTGCCGATGAGGCCGACCACCGAGGCGATGTTGATGATGCGGCCGCGGCGCGCCTTCATCATGCCGCGCAACACCGCCTTGCTGAGCCGGAACACGGAGCCGAGGTTCGTCGATATCACCGCGTCCCAGTCCTCCGGCTTCATCCGCAGCAACAGCGTGTCCCGGGTGATGCCCGCGTTGTTCACGAGGATGGTCACCGGTCCTTCCTTCGCCTCGATGTCGGCGATGACCGCGTCGCTCGCCGCGCCGTCCGCCACGTCGAGGATGAGGCCGCGGCCGACCGCACCTGCGGACTTCAGCGCCTCGTCGATGGCCTGCACACCGGCGCTGCCGGTCGCAGTGCCGATGACGGTCGCGCCTGCGCTGCCGAGCGCAAGCGCGATGGCACGCCCGATGCCGCGCGAGGCACCGGTCACGAGGGCGATCTCGCCTTGGAGCGGCTTCGAAGTCATGACGCGGCTTCTCCCCTTCCCGCCGCCAGCGCGGCTTCGAGCGACTCCGGCGATTCGATGGCGTGCAGGTCGAGGTCGCGCCCACCCGGCGCCCGGCGCGCGAGGCCCGTCAGCACCTTGCCGGGCCCGCACTCGAAGAGGCGGCCGGCGCCCTCGCCCGTCATCGCCGTCACGATAGCGGACCAGCGCACCGGATTGAACAACTGGCGGTACAGGCCGTCGCGGATCGAGTCCGCATCCGTGTAGACGCCCGCGTCGAAGGAGTGAACGCGCAGCGCCGGCGCTTTGACCTCGAGCCCTGCAAGCCGCGCGCGCAAGGCGTCCGCGGCTGGCTTCATCAGCGCGCTGTGGGACGGCACCGAGACCGGCAGCGGTACGGCGCGTCTTGCGCCACGGGCCTTGCAGGCCTCGATGGCGCGGGCGACCGCCGCGGCGCTGCCTGCGATGACGAGCTGGCCGGGCGAGTTGTAATTGACCGCCTGGACAATGTCGCCCTGCGCCGCCTCCGCGCAGGCGGCTTCGACGACGGCGTCGTCGAGGCCCAGGATGGCCGCCATGGCGCCGGTCCCGGCCGGAACCGCACGCTGCATCGCCTCACCCCGGAAGCGCACGAGTGCGATCGTCTCCCTGAATTCGAGTGCGCCGGCCGCGACGAGGGCGCTGTATTCGCCGAGGCTGTGACCCGCCAGCATGTCGGGTGCCGAACCGCCACGCTGGATCCAGGCACGCCACACTGCGATCCCGGCTGCCAGCATCGCCGGCTGGGTCCGCTCCGTTTCCGACAGCCGTGCCTCCGGACCCTCCTGGCACAGGGCCCAGAGGTCGTAGCCGAGCACGGCCGAGGCCTCGCGGAAGGTCTCCCCGACGACCGGCTCCGCAGCCGCGAGCGAAGCGAGCATGCCGACGGACTGCGAGCCCTGGCCCGGAAACATCATCGCCAGCTTCAAGGGAGCCTCCAGCGACCGGAATGGTCCGATTATAGGTTGAGCGCGCCGTCACACCGGGAGCGAGTCCGGGCGGGCACGGGGAGACGCTCTGATATCATTCGGGCCACCATGGAGAGGCGCATCATGCTGATTTCACGTCGAGATTCCGGCTTCACCCTGATCGAGATCATGGTGGTGCTGGTCATCATCGCCATCATGACGGCGCTGATCGCCCCGCAGATCATGGGCCGGGTGGACGAGGCTCGCGTGACCGCGGCCAAGCAGGACATCCGCACGCTGGGAACCGCCCTCGACTTCTACCAGATGGACAATTTTCGCTATCCGACGACCGACCAGGGCCTGACCGCCCTCGTCGAGAAGCCGGAACCGCCGCCGCCGAACTGGCGGGCAGGCGGCTACCTCAAGGCGACGACCGTGCCGAAGGACCCTTGGGGCAACGAATACCGCTACCTGCAGCCGGGCACGAAGGGCGGCGCCTACGACCTGTGTTCGCTGGGGGCGGACGGCGAGCCGGACGGTGAAGAGACCGACGCCGACGTGTGCAGCTGGAATCTCCAGTGAGCGCCTGAGGGCCGCGGGCGATGCACATCGCCTCACCGTGCCGCGCCATGCGCGGCATGACGCTGATCGAAATCCTCGTCGTCCTGGTCATCATCGGCATCCTCGCCATGCTGGCCACGCTGTCCGTCGGCATCCTCGGCGAGGACCGCCAGATCGAGGACGAAATGAGGCGGCTCGCGGATGCCATCGCGCTGCTGCAGGAACAGGCGCAGCTCGAGGGCCGCGACTACGGCATCCTCCTCGAGACCGCGCGCTACGAGTTCCAGCGTTTCGACGCTTTCGAGCAGCGGTGGAAGCCGGTCGAGGGCGACTCCGTCCTGTCGGCCCGGGAGCTGCCGCCCGACCTCGCCTTCGAACTCACCCTGGAGGGCCGGCCGGTGCTGTTGCGCCGCGAGCGTAACGAGGATGCCCGCCTGCCTCAGCTCGTCGCTTGGGGCAGCGGCGACATGACGCCGTACCGGCTCACGCTGGTACGCAGCGGCGGCGCGCGGATCACGCTGGTTGGCGGCTTTGACGGCAGCATCGAGATCGAGCGCGGCGATGCGAAGCCCTGACTCGCGCGGGTTCACGCTCATCGAGGTCGTGGTCGCGCTCGCGATCCTCGGCATCGGCATGCTCGCGGTGTTCAAGACCATCGGCGACACGGTCAACAACGTGGAGGAGCTGCGCGACCGCAGCTTCGCCGAGTGGATCGCCGACAACCGCATCACCGAGATCCGCCTCACCGGCGAGATGCCCTCGGTCGAGGAAACCGCGGGCGAAGTCGAGTTCGCAGGCCGGCAGTGGCATTGGGTCACCACGGTCTCGCAGACCCAGGTGCGGGGCCTGCGCCGCATCGACGTGAGCGTCCGCCGCGACGAGGACCCGGAGGATTCGTCCATCGTCACGCTCTCTGGATTCGTCGGCGCGGTCGCGACGGCCGCCCCACAGGCGAACGATGACTGGTACGCAGGCCTCGAGCCCGGAGGTGACGGGGGCGGCGACGGAGACGGGGACGGGGACGGCGACGACGAGTTCGACGAACAGGACCCGGTCGACGACGAGGAGGAAGGCGTCGAATGACCGTCCGGCCCCGCCAGCGCGGCTTCACGCTGATCGAGATCCTGGTGGCGACCGTGATCCTCGCTGTCATGGGCGTGATGGCCTACCGCGGCATTGCCGAGGCGCGGGTCGCGGTCGGAAACGCCGAGGCCCACCTCGACCGCCTGCGGCACGTGCAGCGCACCATGCAGGTCGTCGTCACCGATTTCCGGACACTCACCCGCCGCAAGGTCCGCGAACCGATCGGCGACGGCTTCCGTGCGACGATCGTGCGCGACCCCAATGCCCTGTCGCTCGTCGAGCTCTCGCGCGCCGGCTGGCCGAACGGCGCCGGCACGCCGCGCGGCACGGCGCAGCGCGTCGTCTACCGGCTCGAGGAAGGCAAGCTGATCCGCGAGCACTGGACCGTCATGGACGCGACGCTCGCGACGCCGCCGGTGAAACGCGAGCTGATCGACCGCGTCGAGCGCGTGGAGCTGCGCTACATGAACAACGGGCGCGAGTGGATCGCCGAATGGCCGCCGCTCGGCAGCCTGGCGGATGAAGCGGGCTTCTACCAGCGGCCGCTGGCGGTCGAGGTCACCATCGTGCTCGAGGACTACGGCAAGATCCGCCGCATCGTCGAGGTCCCGGGATGAGGCAGCGCGGCGTCGCACTGATCACCGCCATCGTGCTCGTCGCGATCGCGACGGTGCTCGCGGTGCGCATCGGCACGCGCGCCGCGATCGACCTGCGCCGCACCGCGGGGCTCGTCGCGCTCGACCAGGGCTGGCACGTCGCGCTCGGCGCCGAGGCCTGGGCCATCGAGGTGCTGAGCGAGGACCAAAAGGACTCACCCGCACCGGGGAGCGATCACCTCGCCGAAGCCTGGGCCCAGCCGCTGCCGCCACTGCCGGTCGACGGCGGCGAGGTGCGCGGCGCGCTCGAGGACATGCAGGGACGCTTCAACCTCAATAATCTCGTCGGCCGCAATCTTGAGCCCGACGTCGCAAACGTCGAGCGCTTCGAGCGCCTGCTCATGCTCGTCGGGGCGCAGCCCCGCTGGGCAAGCATGATGGCCGACTGGATCGACGAGAATTCGGTGCCGGAGCAGGATGGCGCGGAGGACGGCACGTACCTGTCGCAGAACCCGCCGTACCGCACGGCGAACGGGCTCGTCGCGACGACGACCGAGATGATGGCCCTGCCCGGCATGACGCGCGACGAGTTCGAGCGCATTCGCCCTTACGTCGCGGCGCTGCCGGCCGGGACGCCCATCAACCTCTGCACGGCCAAGGCGCCGGTGCTGGCGGCGCTCGCCGAGACGGGCGGTGCGGATTTCAGCGAGGAGCTGCTCGCCACCAACCGCAAGGAAGGCTGCTACCCGACCAAGGAGTTCCTGCCGAGCATGGTCGGCGACCCGCTGGCCCAGGACCTCATCAATTCGAAGGCAGTTTCCGAAACTTCGAACTGGTTCCGCGCCGTGACCGCCGTGCGTATTGGCACCTCGGAACTCACGCTGTACAGTCTGATCAACCGCAATTCGAGCGACACCGCCATCCGGACGGTCGTGCGCTCAACCGGCACCGAATAGCCGAATGAATCAATTCCTCGTCCTGCGGATCGCAAGCCCGTATCAGCTGGGTGGTCACCGGCGCTGACGGCGCCCGTGTCGGCCCGGTCGCGACCGGCGACCTCGCCGATGCCGCGCCGATCGCGAAGGAGCGGCCGGTCGTCGTCATCGCGCCCGGCTCCAGCGTAACGCTCGCGCAGCCGGAGCTGCCGGTGAAGTCCGGCGCCAAGCTCGCGCAGGTCGTGCCCTACGCGATGGAAGAATCGCTCGCCGGCGAGGTCGAGAAGTTCCACTTCGCGATCGGCCCGACCGATGCGGACGGCGCACGCAGGTCGCGGCGATGCGCCGCGAAGAACTGCGCGGCTGGCTCGACGCGCTCGCCGCCGCCGGCATCGAGCCGCAGGCGATCGTGCCGGACATGCTCTGCCTGCCGGACAACCCCGGCAAGACCGTCGCGGTCATCGACTCCGGGCTGCTGCTGGTGCGCGTGCCCGGGCAGCTGCCCTTCGCGCTCGACGCCGAGCCGATGACCGAGGCGTTCACGCTCGCCGGGCTCGAGGGCGAGGACCGCCACGTCGAGCTCTTCGTCTCGCAGCACGACTGGCAGCATTCGCGCGAGATGATCGAGGCGCTGCGCGAAGTGACGGGCAGCCTCGATCTTCACATCCTGCCCGACGGCGCGCTGCCGCTGCTCGCAGCGACTGCGGTGAAACCGGAGACGCTCTCGCTGTTGCAGGGCGAGTTCCAGCGCCGCACCGGATGGCGCGCGGAATGGCAGCGCTGGCGCGTCGCCGCGTTCCTCGCGCTCGCGGCGCTTGCACTTCACCTCGGCGTTCGCGCCTATGACCTCGTCCGGCTGCACAACGAGCAGCAGCGGCTCGATGTCGCCATCGAACAGGCCGCCCGCATCGCGCTGCCGGACGCGGAGCGCATCGAGGATGCGCGCGCGCAGGTCGAGCAGCGGCTCGCAGGCTCGGGCGGCGGCGATCCCGGCGGCCTCCTCGCCCAGCTCGCGGCGGTCGGCGGCGCGCTCGCCGGGGCGCCCGGCCCGACGCTCGAATCCCTCGGCTGGCGCGAGCGCTCGCTCGAGCTGCAGATCGTGGCGGCCAACACCGACGCCATCGCGCGCTTCACCCAGGGCGTCACCGCCCGCGGCATGAGCGCCGACGTCGCCTCCACGACCAACAGCGAGAAGGGCGTTGAAGCCCAGGTGAAGATCTCCGCCGCCGGTGCCGGGTCATGAAGCTCCAGGACTGGTATCGCGGCCTGCCCGAGCGTGACCAGCAAATCGTCCTGTGGGGCGGTGCCGCGGCTGCGGTGCTGCTCGTCGCCCTGCTCGCCTGGCAGCTCGGCGCTTCGGTCGCAAGCGCGGAAGCGCGGGTCGAGCGCCGGCGCCAGGATCTCGCGTTCATCGAGACTGTCGCGCCGCGGCTGCAGTCGCTGCCCTCGGGCGGGTCGGACGAGCCGCTCACGATCGCGATCGACCGCATGGCGCGCGAGGGTGGGCTCGCCGATGCGCTGGCCGCCGTCGAACCGGCGGCGAATGGCGCCCTGCGCGCGCGCTTCACCGGCGCCTCCTTCGATTCGCTCGTGCTGCTGCTCGCGCGCCTGCAGAAGGAGCGCGGCGTGGAAGCCGAGACTGCGAGCGTAACGGCGACCGGGGAAACGGGCCTCGTCGATGCCACGCTCGTCATCCGCGGCCGCTGACGGGGCGTGAAGCGCGGCGCGTACATCGCGGCAGGCGTCGCCGCATTCGTCGTCTGCCTCGTCGCGATGGTGCCTGCGCAGCAGCTCGCCGGGCGCCTGCCGGCGGGCGTCGAGCTCGGCGGCGTCGATGGCACGATCTGGTCGGGCACGGCGCGCTCGCTCGCCGTCGACGGAAACGCGTTCGGCGGCCTGCAATGGTCCTGCCGGCCTTGGCGCCTGCTGGTCCTCGAGTGGTCCTGTGCCGTCACGCTGAGGCCGCAGGGCGGCGAGGTCGCGGGCGACCTCTCCGGCGATTTCGGGCAGGAGATCGTCGGCGAAGACATCCGCGGGCGCCTGCCCATTTCCGCATTCGAAGGAATCGCAACGCCGCGTGGCTGGACCGGCGACCTCGAGCTGGACGTGACCGAGATCCGGCTCGACGGGAGCCGCCCGACGGCCGCGAGCGGCACGCTGTTGTTGCGTGCCCTGCGCGCGCCCGGAGCGGGAGGACAGGTACTCGGCGACTTCGAGCTCGTGGTCGGCGAAGGCACGGTGGGAAGCGAGTCGCTGAACGGCCGGCTGCGCGACCTCGGCGGCCCGCTGCACGTTCGCGGCTCGATCGAGCTCGACCCGAACGGCCGCTACCTGCTGACGGGCGACGCGGCGCCCGGCCCCGGTGCGGGGCCTGCAATCTTTGACGCGCTGAGCTTCCTCGGGCCGCCGGACCGCCAGGGACGGCGCCCGTTTACCATCGAGGGATCACTCTAGATTTCGCGCCAGGCGTCGAGCAGCGGGAAATAGAGGCCGACCTTCAGCTCGCGGTCCGGCTCCAGCAGCCGCATCGCGTACGCATAGCGCTCGAGTTGGCCGCGATAGCGCTCGAGCTCGTTGTCGAGGAAACCGCCCGGATCGCCGCCCTCGTGGACGCTCGTTTTCCAGTCGACGACCCAGCGCACGCCCGCGTCGTCCACGAACGTGCGGTCGATGCGAATGCCCTGCACCGCGCCGTCGATCCGCACGGTGAGCGCCAGCTCGCTGGCCGCCTCGCGCGCCGCGGGATCGAGCAGCTTCGCCGCGAGCGGGCTTCGCCGGAAACCGTCGATGGCGGACTCGGTGCGCGCGAGTGCCTCCGGCAGGTGCGCATCGTCCAGGCCCGCCTCGCGCAGCAGGCGGCCCCAGGCAGCCGGGCGCGAAGCCAGCGCCTCGCGGGCGCCGCCGGCGCGCGCGAGACGGTGCAACTCGAGGTGCACGACCTCGCCGACGGCCTGGGCGATCGTGCCGGCCCAGTCGAAGTCCGGGCGGATGAACGCCGTCGTTTCGCCGAGGATGCGAAGCGCCGGGGCGCGCGGCGGCGATTCGGGCTCCGGCGCCGACCAGTCGGGCGGCAGGCGCGACAGCAGCGGCGCAGTGAGGCGCCGCCGTCCCGAGGGCGTGCGCACCGACTCGTCCGCGCGCGCCGCGAGCACGCGCTCGAACTCGCCCGACAGCGCCGGCCAGAAGAATCGCAGCAGGCTCCCGCTCCGCGGCTTCTGCAGCAGGTCGCCCGCCTCGGTCGGCTTCGTCACGGCGTTGCCGACGAGATGCAGCGCGCGCCGGGCGCGCGTGACGGCGACGTAAGCGACGCGGCCGAGCTCGAGGTCGCCGCGATCGGCCTCGAGCGTGCGCATCCAGGCTTCGAGCGCATCGGCCCCCTCGCCGACCGCGCCCGCGTCGCTGCGGCTGCCGAGAACGACGCCGCGCCGGCCGGGCCCCGTCGCGATCGTGGTCCAGTACAGCAGGCGGCGCCGGTCCGACGGCGGCTGCCTCTGCATGTCGGGAACGATCACGACGTCGAACTCGAGGCCCTTGGCCTTGTGGATCGTCATGATCTGCACAGGCGCGTCGTCGCGGCCGACGGGCGACGCCTTGATGTTCTCCACGACGCCGTCGATGTCGGAGGCCTCCGGCCAGGCGCCGGACTCCGACTCCAGCCGGTCGAGCGCGGCGAACAGCAGCTCCGCGTTCGCAAGGTCCGCCGGGTCCTCCACGGTCGCGGGCCCCGAGAGCGCGAGCCAGGCGGACTTGACCCAGCCGCCGAGCGTGCGTCGCCCGCGGGCGGAGATTGCGCGCGCGAGCGCCTCCCGCAGGCGCGCGGCGCGACGCGCGCCGTCCGGCGACAGCCGCGCCGGATCGCCGAGCAGCGCGCCGATCGTCGCCTGTGCATCGCCCGATGCGAGCGCGTGCAGGTCGGCGAGCGTGAGCCCGCACCACGGCGCGCGCAGGATCGCGAGCCAAGCGGTGCGGTCGGCCGCGTGCAGCATCGCCTTGGCGAGTGCGACGAGGTCGCGGATCGAGGCCCGGTCCGAGAGGGATTCGAGCTCGATGCCGCGGTAGTCGATGCCGGCCCGGCGGAGCGCAGCGACCACCGGGGGCAGCGATGACCGGCCACGCACGAGCACCGCGATGCCCGGCGGGCGGCCCTCCGGTGAGGCCGCAAGGGACTCGGCCACGATGCACGCGACTGTCTCGCCCATGGCGCGATCGTCGGCATCGAGCAGCGCGTGCACCCGCACGCCGTCGCCTGGGGCGGCCTCGTGTGCCGGGTCCGCGGAAGAATAGCGCACCGCGCCGCGCTCGAAGTCGTCCTCGGCAGGAAGGAGCGATGCGAAGGTCGCGTTGACCCAGTCGACGATGGCACGGCTCGAGCGGAAGTTGCGGCCGAGCCGCAGCGCCTCGAGCGGCACGCCGCCGACGCCCTCCTCGGCCGCCTGCAGGAAGAGTGTCACGTCCGCCTCGCGGAACGCGTAGATGGACTGCATCGGGTCGCCGACGCAGAACAGCGTCCGGCCGTCGCCGCGTTGCCAGCCCGCCAGCAGAAGTGCGAGCAGCCGCTCCTGCGCCGGCGAGGTGTCCTGGTACTCGTCCACGAGCAGGTGGCGGATGCGGTAGTCGAGGGCGAGCGCAAGCTCGGTCGGCGCCGACTCGTCCCGCAGCGCATCGCGGGCCGCGGCAGCCACCGCGGGGTGGTCGAGGCTCCCGCGCTCCGCGAAGAGCGCGACGAGCTCTGCCACGGCGTGCGGCAGCACCGCGAGCAGCGCCTCGAGGCGCTCCCACTGCCCGTCGGTCAGGCGCGCGGGCGGCAGGCGGCGCACGCGGGCGAGCGTCGCTGCGAAGCCCTCGGCCGCGGCGAGCGCGTCCAGCTCTTCCTTCATGCGCCGCTTGAGCTCGCGCCATTCGGTCCCGGCCGTCGCGGGCAGGAACCCGTGCGCTGACTCCACCTTCTTGCGCACGGCGCCGTCCCTGTTCGCCGTGAGCAAGAGGTCGGCGAAGGCGAGCCAATCCTCGACGGCACCCGCGCGCGCCGGCGGCCAGCCGCGCAGGTCGCGAAACGACGCCAGCGGGCCCGCCGCGCCGCCGGCCGCGGCCGCTGCGCGCACGACCTCGAACAACGACTGTGAGGCGCAATCCGCGAGGCGAGCGCGCAGCCGCGCGAGCTCGGATTCGAGCGCCGTGCACAGAAGCTCGTCGATCACCGCGCGCAGGCGGGACCGGTCGCCTTCGCCGAAGAGCTTTGGCAGCCAGACCTCGCGCGTGCCCAGCATGTCGGCGACGAGTCCCGCAAGCTGGCCGGGATCGTGGTCGAGCGTGCGCGCGAGCCGTTCGAGCGGTTCGGAGCGCTCGTCGCCAGCCTCGAGCGCAGACACGAGCCGCCGCGCCGCTTCGCGATAGAGCGGCCGCGCGTCGTCGACGAGCGCCGCCGACAGGGCGACCTGCGCCGCGAGTGGCAGGCGCTGCGCCAGCCAGTGGCTCAGACCGTCGATCGTCTGCACGTGCAGGCGCGCGGGATTGCGCTCGAGGTCCCAGCCGCGGGCGACGCTCCGCGCGAGCGCGGCGGCGGCGGTCGCGTGCAGCTCCGCGACGTGCGGCAGGGCGCTCGCCGCGAGGGGGCCGCGCGCCAGGGACAGCGCCCGCACGATGCGATGCCGCATCTCCGCCGCGGCCTTGCGTGTGAACGTGATGGCGACGATCTCCTCGGGGCTGTCCACCGTCGCGAGCAGCCGCAGGTAGCGCAGCGTCAGGAGACTGGTCTTGCCCGAGCCGGCCGGGGCCTGCACGATGAACGAGCGGCCGGGATCGATGGCCTCGTGCCGCGCGGCGGCATCGCGCGCGCCGTCAGTCGCCATCGCACGCCTCCTCCTCGCCGTCGGCTAGCGCGCCGGCGGGATCGACGCGGCACAGCGTGCCGAGGTGGCACTTCCGGCAGGTGTTGGACCCGAGCTTCGGGTCGACCTGAGCATTGCCCGCCGCATGGTCGCGCGCGAGCGCGTCGAGCCAGGCCCACCAGCGCTCGGTCATCGGGCCCCAGCCAAAACCCTTCTCCTTGTCCTCCGTCAGGGCGAACTTCTCCGCCGCCACCACGCCTTCGATGGCGACGGCCTCGTCGCCGACGCCCGTGAAACGGGCGCCCGCGAAGCCAGCCTCCGCGAACGCGATCGCGGCGGGCCGATCCGGGTGGAGGACCGCGTACAGCGGGAGCTGCGGCGCGTCCATGCGCGCGCCGCGCCAGGACGTGCCGCGCACGCGTCCCGTCTTGTAGTCGATCACGACGAGGGCGCTGCCTACGGCGTCCACCCGATCGGCGCGCAGGCGCAACTCCAGGCCGCCGATGTGCCCGACCATCTCGCGCTCGGTCTCGACGACGTCGAACGGCTCGCGAGCCCGGTCGAGTGCCAGCAGGCCTTCGACCGCGCCGAGCTGCCAATCGCGCTCGAGTGCGCGAGTACGCGGCCCGACCGTCGCGGGCGCGATGTCGGCGAGCGCGCGATCCACGGCGTCTTCCGCGCGGCGCCGGCAGGCTGACGTCCCGAGCGCGAGCAACGCCGCCTGCGAGCCGAGCCCGGACCAGAACTGCTCCAGCGCTCGGTGGAAAACCTGCCCGCGCAGGCGCCGGTCGAATCCCGCCTGTGGCTCCTCGAGCGGCACCGCGTGCAGCCGCAGCTCGCCGAAGGCGCGGAACGGACAACGCGAGTGCAGGTCGAGGAGGCGTGCCCCGCCCCGTACCCGCGCCACGTCGAGGGCCGGCGCCGCGTCCGGCACCAGGGTTTCGAGCGCGGTGCTGCCGCACTGCAGTGTTGCGCGGGTCGTGAACGACGCGGGTTCGGGCAGTGTCACCAAGACCGCTGGGAGGAGCGGTGAGGCATCCACGTCGGTGTCGTCTTCGCGCAGCGGCGAGGACAGGACGAGCGCGGCGGCCTGCGCCTGCCACGAGGCCACGACGGCTTCCGCCTCGGCCACGCAGCCCTCGGCGCTCGCGCGCGGCATGGCGAGCCGCCTCTGCGCTTCGATCGGCAGGAATGCGTCGATGCGGACCGGACGCGGCCAGGCAGTCGCGGTGAGACCCGCCACCCACAAGCTGTCGAATCCGAGCCCGGGATCCTCCCAGCCCTCCATCACGAACACGGCCGGCTCCCCGCCTTCGGGCTGGAACGGCGCTGCGGCGAGCTCCTGCAGCTCCGCGAGCGCCTGCCCGGACGTGAGGTCCGGCGCGAACGCCGACAAGGCGCCGAGCTCGCGCAGCATCTCGCTGAAACGCGTCGCCGCCTGCCAGTCGGCGGAGCCGATGTCCGCGCGCGGCCATTCCCAGGCCGCGAGGCAGGCACCGAACGCCTCGGCCCAGGCGCCTGCTGCACGCCGCGCGGGCCCGGCGACGCGCGCCGCGGCCGCGTCCAGCGTCGAAGCGAACCCGGCTGCGCCCGCGAGCCGCGCGGCGCCTGCGAGCGCGGCCGACGTATCCGGCGGTGCGCGTCCGTCGCTGCGCAGCCGTGCGTCGAGTTGAAGCCGCGCCTCGCGCTCCCCCGCCGCGCCCGCGACGTACTCGCTGCGCAGCAGCCGCGTCGTCATCGTCCAGTCGCCGCCGCCGAGCGTCATCCGGAGCGCATCGATCGCGATCTCGACGATCGGGCGCGAGCCGAGCGGCGGCCCGCCCGCGAGGTCGAAGACGCGCTCGCGCGGGCTGTCCGGCAGTTCGAGCGCCGGCTGAAGGGCCGCCTCCAGCGCGCGCTCGAGCGCGCCACGCTCACCGGCGAGGTTCGGAACTTGCAGCCCGTGCACGCCGCCCGGCGCCTCGGCGAGCCGCATGCGCAGCCACGCAGCGAGTGCCGCACGCTCGGACTCGGGATCGGCGGCCGCATATCGCCACGCGCTGCCCGCCTGCGGCTCCGCCTCGAAACGCTGCACGTCGAAGCCGCGCTGCGCGAGCCGCGTCGAACAGGCTCGCCTGCGCCGGCGTCGGGCGGCGAAATCCCACGAGCAGGATCGGCGGGCCGGTACCCGGCAGTGCGTCGTGTGCGACGACGCGGCTCGCGAGGTCGCCGGCGTCGCAGGCACACTTCTCTGCAAGCGCCCGTTCCGCGGCGCGCGCCCAGGCAAGGAACGCCTGCTGGTCGCGCGTGAGCGGCCAACGCGCGAGGCCGTCGATGCTGCCGCCGTGTGCGCGCAACATGAGCCAGCTCGCGCGCGCCCGTGCGCCGATCGCGGCCGGATCGACGAGTCCCGGCGAGTCGGCGTCCGCGAGCCGTCGCCACAGCCATCGCATCGCGACGGCGGGCAGGGCGACAGGCAGGTCGTCGCGCTCGGCGAGCGTCTCGCGCCAGAGGGATGCGAGCCAGCTCTCGAGCGGAAGCACCTGGGCCGTGGGCCAGGCGTCGTGCCCGGCGGCGATCCGGGCCTGGTCGTGAAGGCGGCGCAGGATGCGTGCCTGGCGCAGGTCCGCGGTCAGCACCAGGCCGCCGGCGTCGAGGTGCGCGAGGCACGGGGCGTTGGCGCTCATGCGACAGATCCCATGTGCGCAATTTGCGCCTGACGATGGCTCAACGCGTGATCCAGGCGGACTCAGCCCGCGAGCGACGCCGGCAGGCCGTCCCGCCACTCGTCGGCCCGGTGACAGGCGGCCTGCCGCCCCTGGCCGAAATCGCGCAGCGGCGGCAGCAAGGTGCGGCAGCGATCCACGGCCCAGGAGCAGCGGTCCACGAACGGGCATCCTGCCGCCAACCTGCCGGTTTGCCGCGCTGCCGGCGCCGTGCGCCGCGCAAGCAGCCGGCGTGCGCGTACGGGGTCGGTGTCGGGCACCGAGTCGATCAGGAGCCGCGTGTACGGATGCAGCGGCGCACCGAGGAGCGACTGGCACGCGCCCGATTCCACGATCCGCCCGCGGTACATGACCAGCACGCGCTCCGCGAGGCTCGCGACCACGGCGAGGTTGTGGCTGATGAAGAGGCAGGCGAGCCCGCGCTCGCGCCGAACGCGCGCGATCAGGTTGACGATCTGCCCCTGGATCGACACGTCGAGTGCGCTGACCGGCTCGTCGCACACGACGAGGCGTGGATCGACGACCAGGGCGCGAGCGATCACGGCGCGCTGCAACTGGCCCCCGCTCATCTGGTGCGGGTACCGCCCTTCCACGCTCGTCGGACAGGCCGACTTCATCGAGGATCCGAGCGCACGCGTTCCATGCGCGCGGCCGGCGCAAGCCCGGTGGCCAGCGACCGAAGCGGTTCCGCCACGCTCTCCGCGATCGTCATGCGCGGATCGAGACAGGCCTCCGGGTCCTGGAACACGAGTTGCAGTTCGCCACGAATCGCCCTGAACGCGCGCCGCGGCAAGTCATCGACCCGTCGCCCCTGCCAGCGGATCGAGCCGCCTGCGAGCGGCACGAGGCCGAGGATCGCACGGCCGAGTGTCGTCTTGCCGCAGCCCGATTCCCCGACGAGCCCGAGGATCTCCCCGGGCGCAAGGACGAGGCTGACGCCGTCCACGGCCGTGAGCGGCGCACCGTTCGCCCCGCCGCGCGGATAGGTGACGACGACGTCGCGCAGTACAAGGCCGGCGTTCATGCGGCCTGGCCCGGAGCGACTGGAAAGTGACAGGCCACCCGCGAATCGCCGAAGGCCTCGAGCGCCGGATCGAGCCCGCGACAGGGTTCTCCGGCCCGCGGGCAACGCGGCTCGAAGCGGCAGCCACTGAACGCCGTTCCAGGCTCGGGTGGCTGGCCGGCGATCGTCGGCAATTGGCCGCCCTTTTGCCCAGTGAGCGTCGGCACGGCAGCCAGCAGGCCGGCGGTGTACGGGTGCGCCGGGTCCGAGAGGAAACGGCGCGGCGCCTTCCTCCACGATCCGGCCCGCGTACATGACGGCGATGCGGTCGGCGAGCGCCGCGACGACGCCGAGGTCGTGCGTGACGAGCACCAGCGCCATGCCGAGCCCGTCGCAGAGCTCCGCCAGCAGCGCCATCACCTCCGCCTGCACCGTGACATCGAGCGCCGTCGTCGGCTCGTCCGCGAACAGGACGCGGGGCCGTGCCATCAAGGCGAGCGCGATCGCGACACGCTGGCGCATGCCGCCCGAGAGTTCATGCGGATATGCGCGCGAGGCGCCGCGCGGGTCGGGCAGCCGCACGCGCTCGAGCATGGCCGCCGACTCGGCCCGCCGCATCGCGCTTCGAGGCCGCCCGCCCGCAGGCGGACGACTTCGGCAAGCTGGTCGCCGATGCGCCGGTGCGGCGTCAGGCTGCCCGAGGCATCCTGGAACACGAAGCCGATGCCCGCGCCGCGCACGCGCGACGCGGCGTCGGCGCCGTCCGAGGAGCTCGAGCCCGTCGAAGCGAACGGAACCCGTCGCACGCCCGTTCGCCGCGAGCAGGCCGGTGCAGGCGAGCAGGAGCTGGCTCTTGCCCGGAGCCGGACTCCCCGACGATGGCGAGGCGCTCGCGCGGCGCGAGCGAAAGTTCGACGCCGTCGACGGCGCGCACCGGCGCGCGGACCGCCGCGAAGTCCACGGTCAGCGCCGCGCATCTCCAGCAGCGCCGTCACCGGTCCCTCGGGTCGAGGGCATCCCGCAGGCCGTCGCCCAGGAAGTTGAAGCAGAAGACGAGCAGCATGAGGCAGGCCGCCGGCACGACCAGCATCCACGGCGCCGTCTCCATCTCCGCGGCGCCGTCGGCGATGAGGTTGCCGAGGCTTGCGAGCGGCTCCTGGATGCCGATGCCGAGGAAGCTCAGGAAACTCTCGACCAGGATGACCTGCGGCAGCGCGAGCGTCGCATAGACGATCGACCGGCCCCAGCAGGTTCGGGACGATGTGGCGCCAGACGATGCGCGGCGTGCGACGAGCCGCCGACGACGGCCGCCTCGACGAACTCGCGCTCCCTCAGCGCCAGCGCCTGGCCGCGCACGATGCGCGCCATCGTGAGCCAGCCGAACGCGCCGATCGCGACCAGGATCGTCAACGGGCCGCGTCCGAACACGACCGTCAGGATGATCACGAAGAACACCTGCGGCAGCGAGTACAGCACGTCCACGCAGCGCATCATCCAGGCGTCGGTGCGCCCGCGCTTGAACCCTGCGAGCGCGCCCCAGGCGACGCCGATGACGAGCGCGACGAGCGTCGCCGCGAGCGCGATCGCGAGCGACACGCGCAGGCCGTGCAGCGTCCGCACCAGGAGGTCGCGACCGAGCCGGTCGGTCCCGAGCCAGTGACCCGCGGCCTCGAGTGGCGGCACGGCCATGTGCGACCAGTCGATCTCGTCCGCGCGGAACGGCAGGAGCGGCGGGCACGCGACCGCGGCGAGCGCCATCGCCGCGAGCAGCGCCGCGCAGGCAAGCGCCAGCCGGTCGCGGCGCAGCTCAGTCGCCGCCTCGCGCCACAGTGCGCCGCTTCATCAGTCGCCGCTCCCGCCGGATGCGCGGGTCGAGCCAGGCATAGGCGAGGTCCGCCACGAGGTTCAGCACGATCGTGAGCGCCGCGTACACGATGACCATGCCCATGACGAGCGTGTAGTCACGGTTGAGCGCGCCGTGCACGAGGTGCCGGCCCATCCCCGGCAACCCGAACAGCGTCTCGACGACGAGCGAGCCGGCGAGCACCGCGGCCGCCGCCGGGCCGAGATAGCTGACGACCGGCAGCAGCGCCGCCGGCAACGCGTGGCGCAGGACGACGGTCCGCTCGGCGAGGCCGCGCGCGCGCGCCGCGCGGATCCACGGCGCGCGCAGCACCTCGAGGAGGCTGCCGCGCATGAGCCGCGCAACGTACGCGACCACCGGCAATGCCAGCGACACGACCGGCAGCACGAGATCCGCCGGGCGTCCGGGCACCCAGCCGGCGACCGGCAGCCAGCGCGAGCCAGATGCCGAACACGAGCGCGAGTACGGGCGCGACCACGAAGACGGGGATCGAGATGCCCGCGACCGCGAAGCGCCATCACGACGCGGTCAAGTGCCTGTCGCCCGCGCGCGAGCGCAGCCCAGATGCCCGCCGGAACGCCGAGCGCGAGCGCGAGCAGCATCGCCGCGAGGCCGATCGTGAGGCTCACGGGCAGGCCGCTGCGATCAGTTCGCCGACCGTGAAGTCGCGGAACTTGAACGACGGGCCGAAATCGCCGTGCAGCAGCCCTTGCACGTAGCGGCCGAACTGCAGGTGAATCGGCTGGTCGAGCCCGTAGGCCGCCTCGAGATTCGCGCGGATCTCGGGTGGCAGCGCCTGTTCGTCGTCGAACGGCCCGCCCGGCGCCAGCCGCGTCAGCAGGAACGACAGCGCGACGACGAGCGCGAGCGTCGGTATCGCGCCGAAGAAGCGCCTGCAGAACGAATGCGGCGGTTTGCATCCCGCGGCATTTGTAGCACAGGCAGTTTTCCGCGGCCGCTTGCGACTTCACTTCACTATTATTTCATAACACATTGAATATACGTACGATGTCGAGCCAGCCCCGCGTGAATCCGATACCATGCCCCGCAAACCACGGAGTGGAAGGCATGCGAAGGATCCTCGTCGGCATCAAGCGGGTCATCGACTTCAACGTGCGTGTGCGCGTGCGTCCGGACGGCACCGGCGTCGTCACGGAGGGCGTCAAGATGAGCGCCAATCCATTCGACTCGATCGCGCTCGAGGAGGCGCTGCGCCTGCGCGAGCGCGGCGAGGCGGACGAAGTCGTCGCGGTCAGCATCGGGCCGAACGAGTCCCAGCAGCAGCTGCGCGACGCGCTCGCCATGGGCGCCGACCGCGCGATCCTCGTGAAGTCGGACGCCGGGCTCGAGCCGCCGGCCGTCGCCCGCGTGCTGCTCGAGCTCGCGCGCCGCGAGAGCCCGCGGCTCGTCCTGCTCGGCAAGCAGGCGATCGACGACGACTGCAACCAGACCGGGCAGATGCTCGCCGCCCTTTGGGACCGGCCGCAGGCGACGTTCGCGTCGAAGATCGAAATCAAGGGAGACGTCGCCCGCGTGACGCGCGAGGTGGACGCCGGGCTCGAGACCATCGACGTGGACCTGCCCGCCGTGTGCACGACGGACCTGCGCCTCAACGAGCCGCGCTACATCAAGCTGCCTGACATCATGAAGGCCAAGAAGAAGCCGCTCGACGTCGTCGAGCTGTCTTCGCTCGGCGTCGACGCCGCGCCGCTCGTCAAGGTCGTGAAGTTCGAGCCGCCGCCGCAGCGCCAGAAGGGCGTAATCGTCAAGGATGCCGCGGAACTGGTCGCGGCGCTCAAGCAGAAAGGACTCGTCTGATGAATCGCGTCCTCATCGTCGCGGAACATGCCGATGGCAAGCTGAACGCCGCCGTCGCCAAGTGCGTCGCCTGCGCGAGCACGATTCCGGACGCCGAGATCAGCGTCGCGGTGCTCGCAGCCGAGGGAACGGACGTCGCTGCCGCGGCGGCGGCGATCCAGGGCGTGTCACGCGTGCTGCTCGTGAAGAACCCCGCCAACGAGCCGGCGCTCGCCGCCGTGCTCGCGCCCCAGGTGGCGAAGCTGTCGGACGGCGCGGCCTTCGTGCTCGGGCCCTCCACCACCTTCGGCAAGGACCTGATGCCGCGCGTCGCCGCCCTGCTCGGCGCGCCGCAGCTCTCCGACGTGATGGCCGTGGAATCGGCGACGCGCTTTCGCCGGCCGGTCTACGCGGCCAATGCCATCGCGACCGTCGAGATCCCGGCCGGGCGCCAGGTCGTCGCGACGGTGCGCGTCGCGTCGTACCAGGCCGCCCGCCGGCGGCGGCCCTGCGCCCGTCGAGACGGCGGCCGTGGATGTCGAACTGCCCGCGACGACGCGGTTCGTGTCGGTGTCCGCGGCGCGCAGCGACCGGCCCGACCTGCAGACCGCCACGCGGGTCGTCTCGGGCGGCCGCGCGCTCGGCAGCGCCGAGAACTTCAAGGTGATCCAATCGCTCGCGGACAGGCTCGGCGCCGCCATCGGCGCCTCGCGCGCGGCCGTCGACGCGGGCTACGCCTCCGAACGAACTGCAGGTCGGCCAGACCGGCAAGATCATCGCGCCCGAGCTCTATTTCGCGATCGGCATCAGCGGCGCCATCCAGCACCTGACCGGCATCAAGGACGCGCGCACCATCGTCGCCGTCAACAAGGACGCCGAGGCGCCCATCTTCGAGGTGGCCGACTACGGCCTCGTGGGCGACCTGTTCGCGCTAGTGCCGGAGATCGAAAAGCTGCTCTAGCAGCCCTAGATCGACGCGAGGATGTGCTCGGCGCTCGAGACCTTGAACTCGCCCGGCGCCTCGACGTGCACCTGCTTCACGACGCCGTCCTCGATCACGAGCGCGAAACGCTGGCCGCGCATGCCCATGCCGAAGCCGCGAGCGTCGAGCTCGAGGCCGAGGGCGCGCGTGTAGTCGCCGTTGCCGTCGGCAGCCATCACGATGTCCCCGGCGCCCGCCGACTTGCCCCAGGCCCCCATCACGAACACGTCGTTGACCGCGAGGCACACGACCTTGCCGACGCCCTTGGCTGCGAGCGCGCCCGCCTTTTCGATGAATCCGGGCAGGTGCTTCGCACTGCAGGTCGGCGTGAATGCACCGGGCACCGAGAACAGCACGACCCGGCCCTTGCCGAGAAGCTCGCCGGCGTCCACGTTCGTCGGCCCGTCGGCACCCATCACCTTGAGCTTGCCATCGGGAATCCTGTCTCCAGCCTTGATGGTCATCGTGTCCTTCCTTTCATGCTTGCCGTTAACCTGTTGCGCGCCGCGCGCCGGGAAACCCGCCCGCCTTGACCAGCATGCCCGGCACCGCGTGGCCGACATGCGGTTCGATCCAGCGCGCCGTGTCGATCGCGTGCCCGAGATCGACGCCCGTCGCGATGCCCATGCGGCCGAGCATGTAGACGAGGTCCTCCGTCGGAATGTTGCCGGTTGCTGCCGGCGCAAACGGGCAACCCCCGAGCCCGCCGAGGCTCGAGTCGAGTACCCGCGCGCCCGCCACGACCGCAGCGTAGGCATTGGCGAGGCCCGTGTTGCGCGTATTGTGGAAGTGCCCGCGCAGGGTGACACCCGGCACGGCCTCGGCCACCCGCCCGAACGTCTCGCTCACCTGGCTCGGCACGCCGACGCCGATCGTGTCGGCGATCGCGATCTCGAACGGCTGCGCCTCGGCGATCTCGCGCGCGATCTCGACGACGCGCTGCACCGGCACCTCGCCCTCGAACGGGCAGCCGAAAGCGGCGGAGATCGTGACCTGCGCGCGGATTCCCGCGGCGTGCGCAGCCGCGGCGATCTCGCGCCAGGTGCGCATCGACTCCGCGCTCGGGACGCCCTGGTTCCTGCGATTGAACTCGTCGGTCGTGAACACCACCATCCCGATCTCGCGGCAGCCGGCGGCGGCGGCGCGGTCGAAGCCCGCGCGATTCAGGACGAGCCCGACGTAGATGACATCGTCGCGACGGGGCAAGCCCCGGAAAATGGCCTCGGCGTCCGCCATCTGCGGCACGCGCCGCGGATTCACGAAGCTCGCGACCTCGATGCGGCGGATCCCGGCGTCGACGGCGCGACGAATGAACTCGAGCTTCACCGCGGTCGGAACCGGGGCGGCCTCGTTCTGCAGGCCGTCGCGCGGCCCGACCTCGACGATGCCGATGCTGCGCGGAGTTGCCATTACGCCGGATTGTATACGCAAAGGGCCGCGGCGATTTCGCGCCGCGGCCCTCGTCGCATTCCAGCCCGGCGTGCGGTCAGCCCGTCAGGCTCGACCAGAGGCTGGCGACGCCGCGCGTCTTGCCGTTCGCGGCGGCGGCGGCAGTGAAGGCCTTCTTGGCCTCCGCCGACTTCTTGCCGTTCGCGAGCGAAATCCCGAGCACCATGTTGACGTCGTCGGCGCGCTTCAGGTTGCCCTTGGTCACCGCGCTGCGCGCGGCCTCGCTGGCCTTGGCATAGTTCTTCAGCGTGAAGTAGGCCGTCGCCAGCTTGGCCGATGGCTCGCCGGTCGCGATCGCCTTGGCTTCCGCTTCCTGCTGGGCCAGCGTCGCCTTGAGCCGCTCGACCTGGGACTTGGCGTCCGCCAGCAGGCGGGTATTGCGGTCGTCCTTCTTGATCGAGCCGGCAGCCATGCCCTTCTCCAGCATGGCGACGGCCTCGCCCGGGCTCGCGAGGTCGAGCGCGGTCTCGGCGTACTTGGCATAGTGCTCGCCTGACAGGACGTTTTTCGCGGCACCGAGGCGGTACACGTTGATCATCACCACCGGGTCGCGTGCGGACTCGACCTCGTAGGCGCTCGCGAGCTGCTTGAAGGTGCTGGCTTTCGGGGCAACCGCCATCAGGCGGTGCAGGGTCTGCATGCGCTTGGCGTCGTTCTTGGTCTCGAAGTACGCCGAGTTCAGCATCTCGAGGAGCGCCGCGTTCTTGCCCGAGCGGCCGGCCTTGTCGTTCGCTGCAATCGCGCGTTCGAGGGTCGTGGTCGCCTTGCCGTAGTCGCGCAGCTGCATTTGCGAGGTCGCAAGAAGCGTCAGGTCGTCCGCGGTGAGCGAGCCCCCGAGCTTCTCGAAGGCCGCCGCCGCGTTCCGGTAGTCGCGCAGCGCATAGTGGGTCGTCGCCTTCAGCCGCATCTTGCGGGTCAGGTCCGCGCCCGTGACGCGCCCGGTCGCGAGGCGCTCGTCCACGGTCGCGAGCACTAGCTTGTGATCCTTGGCGCCGCTCGCGGCCCAGATCATGAGCTCGTTGATGCCCTGCTCCTCCTGGGGCGACAAGGGCACCTTGGCCTTGGCTTCTTTCAGCAGGCGGATCGCCTCGCTGTAGTTGCCTTTCTGGCCCGCAGCCTGAGCCTGCGCGGCCTTGTCGGCCAGCTCCTTGCGCCATCCGCCCTGTGTCTGGGCGACGGCTTGCGGTGTGACCGCGGCGAGAGCGAGGCCCGTGACCGCGAGGAACGCGGCCAGAGCGCCGGCACCGAGAAACGAGGACTTCGACATCATCATTATTCTCCTGATCAACCGGCCGCCGGGGCTGGAGCACCGGTACGCGACGTGCGCGCGATCCACAGATCCGCAATCCGCCCGAGCGGGCTTCCCGCCGGTGCGGCCGCCTTGGCCGCCTCGAATGCCGCGCGCGCCTCGTCCTGCTTGCCGAGCTCGAGCAACGAGGCGCCGAGCAGCAGGTTCGCGTCGTCGAGGCGGGCCACGCCGCCCTTGGTGATGCCGCGGCGGATCACCTCGACAGCCTGCGCAAAGTCGCCCGTGCTGTAGAAGCCGAGCCCGACCTTCACGTCCACCTCGCCCTTTGCGTTCTTGGCGGCGGCGGCCGCTTCGCCCGGCAATGACTTCTTGTCCGACGCGATGGCCGCCTTGGCCTGGCTCAACTGCTGCTGGTTCGTTCCGGCGGTCGGTACGATGCCTTCCTTCATGCCGCGCTCGAGCGCGCGCGCGGCCTCCCCGGGGCTGCCGGCGACGAGCGCCGTGTCCGCGTAGTTCAGGTAGGCGCCGACGGTCGCAAGCCCGCCCTCGGGGTCGCTGACGGCGACGCGGTAGGCATTCAGCATCACCGTGCGATCGTCGTTGCTCTGGGCCTGGTAGATCGCGACGACGCGGCTGTAGTACTCCTTGTCGGGGTATTCCGCGACGAGGGCCTCCAGGTTCGCGAGTCGCGACGTGTCGTCCTTCAGCTCGATGAAGCAGCGATCGCGCAACTGGTACCACATCTCCTTGGGCTTCTCGCCCTTGCCCTTGGTTGTGTCAATCGCCTTGCCAAAGGTCTGGCAGGCTTCCGTGTTCTGGGCGGCCTGCAACTGCAGGCGACCGAGCGTTTCGAGTTCGTCGACCTGGACGTCGGGCGTCCCTTCCACGAACTTCTGGAAGTGCTCGAGTGTCTTCGCGTTGTCCTTCTTGGCGCTGTAATGCGCGGCGAGCTGGCGGTGCATCGCGCCGACGTTCTCGGGCTCGGCATAGCCGGCCGCGAGGAAGGCCTCGATTGCGGCGGCAAACGCTTCCTGGTCGCCGACGCCCTGCGTGGCCTGCAGGCGCCAGGTGGCGATCGCCTTCTTGTCGTCGAGTGTCGGTTCCGGAATGGCCTCGAGCTCCGGCAGGGCGGCCATCACGTCGGCCCACTTCTTCTCGTTCACGGCGGTCTGCACCGGGCCGGCAAGCTTGCGGAACTCCTTGCTGTAGTCCGCCTTGGGGGCCTCGGCCTCTGCGGCCGCCGCGGCCGCTTCCCGTTCCTTGCGGGACTTGGGCTGATCCTCCTGGGCGGATGCGGTGGGCACGATGACCCCTGCCATCGCGATCCCGAGGCTTGCCGCTACCAGAGCATTGATCCAGGTTTTCCGAGCTGCCATGTGCCTTTCCTCACCCTGCAGACTGACGCTAGATTCGCGTGCGGCGGGTTTATACCCCAAAATCGGCCCGGCTGTCTGCCCGCTCCCCTCTGAATGGACTCCGGCGAAGTCCCACGGTTCCGGCGCCAAAAGTTTCGTTGCGGCATTCAGCGCCCGTTCAGCCTTGCCATCCCAAGAAAAAGGCCCGCTGTCGGCGGGCCTGATTCCGTTCGAGGTCCCGCCCCCGCTATTGGTTAGGGGGCGGTTCCGCGATGAACCCGACTTTTCGCATGCCGCCCCGCTGGAGGAGGGCGAGGGTGTCGGAAACCGCCTCGTAGCGCGCACGCTTGTCCGCACGGATGTGGACCTCCGGCTGCGGGTCCTTGACGGCCTCCGCCAGAACGTAGTTGAGGAGTGCCGACTTGTCCACGGAGTTCTCGTTCCAGTAGACCGAGCCGTCGAAATCGATCGAGAGATTGATGTTCTCCGGCTTCGTCTCGGTCGGGCGATTTACTTCCTTCGGCAGGTCGATCTTCACCGCCTGGGTCATCACTGGCACCGTGATGATCATGATGATCAGCAGCACCAGCATGACGTCGACGAGCGGAATGACGTTGGGCTCCACCATCGGCTCGCCTTCGTCATGACCGACCTGGATCGCCATGGCTTACTTCGCAGACACGCGCGAGCCGGCGAGCAGGGCCGATTCGACGTCATGCGCGAAATAGTTCGCGCGCTCCATCAGCGACTTGTTGCCGCGCAACAGGCCGTTGAAGCCCAGCACCGCCGGCACCGCCACCGCGAGGCCGAGCGCCGTCATGATGAGCGCCTCGCCGATGGGACCTGCGACCTTGTCGAGCGACGCCTGGCCGGCGATCGAGATGCTGATCAGCGCGTTGTAGATGCCCCATACCGTGCCGAACAGGCCGACGAACGGCGCCGTCGCGCCGACCGACGCGAGCACCACCATCCCGCTCTGCAGGCTCGACTGCAACATGGTCGTGCGCCTGTCGATGTGCGTGCGGACCCAGTCGCCGAGCTCGATGTTGCTCGTGACGTCGCGCGCGGCGCTGCGGCGGTGGTGTTCGACCGCCTGCACGCCGTCCTGCGCGATGTCGCGGAATGGATTGACCTTGCTCTTCAGCTTGCCAATCCCTTCCTGGATCGAGCCGGCAGTCCAGAAGGATTTCTCAGCTTCGGTCGCGACCCTGCGCAGCATGCGCTGGTCGAGCCACTTGTTGATCATGACGAGCCATGACCAGAGCGACATGACGATCAGGATGACGAAAACGCCCTTGCCGACATAGTCGCTCGTGGTCCAGAGCGCTTCGATGCCGTACGGGTTGTCGGTTACTGTGGTTCCATCAGCCATGCTGAAATCCCTCTAACAGAATAGATGCTCCGGAAAGCCGACGTCGCCTGTCGCGAACCCGCTTCTCCGGTCCTGAAGATTCCTCGAGTTGTCACTCCAGCTTGAATACGATCGGCACCGAAACCTGCGCTTCGACCGGCTGACCGTCACGCTTGCCCGGCTCGAACGGCAGCCGGCGCACCACGCACTCGATGGCGCCGTCGAGCCGCGGGAATCCGCTGCTTTGCGTCACCGAGACCGAGCCGGCCTTGCCGTCGGCGCCGACGGTGATCGTCGCGACGACGCGGCCTTCCTCGCTAAGCCGGCGCGAAGCCGACGGATAGCAGGCGGCGATGGCGGCGCTGATGCGATCGCTGCGCGACTTGAAGCGCGGCGGCGTGATCTGCACCTGGCGCTGAGGCGTCTGCGGCTGCTGCCGCGGCGTCTCCTGGACCTTCGCGGTGATTGCAGTCGACGGGCCCTCGAAGGCCGGCAGCTCGATCAGCGGCGGAGGCACGACCGGCGGCGGCACGTCGACCGGCGGCGGCGGCGGCGGCTCGTCGAGGTCTTCCGGCGGCGGCGGCGGCGGCGGCAGGTCCATGATCGAAAAATCCTGGACGATCTGGATGCCCGAGCGAACGAGACCCTGTTTCAGGGCCCAGAAGAAAATCACGTGCAGGACAAGGATGCCGACGAAAACGGCCGTGGTGCGAGAGCCACCCGCAGAATAGGTATTCGCCATACCGGTCCTGTCTTACCCCTCGACTGAACTAGCCGGTCGCATGCCCGAACTCCGGGCCACGGCCCCTGCCAACTTTCTTCTCGACGCGCATACAAGCACGCCCCGAACCCGGCCACGGCCACCTTAGCGGTTGGCCGTATTGACTGCAAGCGCCGGGCGCCACCGGTTTAACGGCAGCGACCCGAGCATAGCAAACGCCCGCGGCCCGGGAACCGATCAGTGAAGCCGAAACACGATCGGGAGCATCGCGCTCGCCGCCACGGCCGCGCCATCGCGCCGTGCCGGATTGAATTCCAGCCGGCGGATCACGCACGCGGCCGCGGCATCGAGGCGTGCGAAACCCGAGCCTCCTGCGACGTTCCAGGCGCTCGCGCGGCCGGCGGCGTCGACGTCGACCCGGACGACGACGCGCCCCTCCTCGCTCAGCCGGCGCGATGCAGCCGGATAGCAGGAATTGACGAGTGCCGCCAGCCGGCTGTCAGGATGGCGCAATGACGGGGCTCGCACATCCACGGCCGCGACGGCAGGTCCAGAACCCGAAGCAGGTTCCGTTGCCGCATTATTCTCGACCTGCAGGCTTCGCACCCGTTCGAAATCGGGGATTGGCACCTCCGGAAGAGGCTGGCGCGGCAAGGCGTAATGGAGGGGCCCGGGCTCTCGCGGCGCCAGCGGCGCGGGCAACGGCCGTTCCGGCTGCACATAGATGAAGGTCGGCGGAGCCGGGTGCAGCCAGTCCTGGCGCGGACCGAGCCCCGCTACGGCCAACAAGAATGCCCCGACGTGAAGCCCGCCGATGGTTGCGAGGATGGCCGCCTGACGCGGCGCCCTGGCCATGTGCGATGTGGACATGTCGTCACCTCCGTGGGGTGTCCATGTCCTTGAACGCCGCCGCCGGGGGATTCGGGTTCGAAGGCGTGATCAGGTGCCGGTGGGTACCGGCTTGCGCTCGCGCACCAGGATCACGGTCACGCCGCTCAGCGTGAGGAGCCCTCCGGCGACCATGCGCGAATCGAGCACGTCGCCAAGCAACAGCACCGAGAAGAACACGCTGAACAGCGGCGTCAGGACCGTCACCGGGGCGATGCTCGACACCGGGTAACGCCGGATGAGCGCGAAGTACGAGGTGTGCGCAACGAGGCTCGCAAGGACGGCCGAGTAAAGGAGTGCGCCCCAGCCGGGCAGGCCGGCGAGCCCGAGGCTCGCGAGCTGCCCGTCCTCGAGCACGAGCGACAGCGGCAGCAGGATTGGGAGGCTGCCCCAGGCGAGCCAGGCCTGGAGTTCCAGCGGCTCGAGATCGCGCACGCGCTTGATGGCGACGAGTCCAACCGAGCCGACGAATGCGGCGATGACGATGAGCATGAGCCCATTCGCGGAAGTCAGCACCTCGGGGCTGAAACCGATGATGACCACGCCCGCGAACGACATCGCGATGCCTAGCCAGCGCCGCCAGTGAATGACCTCGCCAAGCAGTGCAACCGACATCAGCGTCGCGAATGGCACGCCGAGCTGGCCCGCGATCGCGACCGAGGACATGTTCCCCGAAACCGCGACACCGGAATACATCAATGCGAACTGCAGACCGCCGCTGCAGGTTGCGGCGACCAGCAGCCAGCCCATCTCGCCGCGGCGCAAGCGCAGCCATGGCCAGACGACGAGCCCGACGATCAGGAAACGCAGGAATGTCAGGAACACCGGCGGGAAGCGGTCGGCACTCAGCTTGACCGCCACGATGTTGAGGCCCCAGATCGCATTGATGGCGATGAGCTGCCAGATGTGCGACCGGTGAACTTCGGTCATTCGGGCATTACGAGCTCGGGCGCCGGCTCCCGCAGGTTGTAGCTGGAAGCCATCGCGTGCCCGTACGCACCCGCATCGGCCACGAGCACCACGTCGCCTTCGACGCAGCGCGGCAGCCGGCGGTCGCGGCCGAGCTCGTCACCGCTCTCGCAGATCGGGCCGACGATCGTGCAGGTCTGGCTCGGGGGCTCGTCCAGCCGGCTCAGGTTGACGATCTCGTGGCGCGCCCCGTAGAGCGCCGGGCGAATGAGCGAATTCATTCCCGTCGCGACGCCGACGTAACGCTTGTCGCCCTTGCCCTTGGTCTGGGTCACCCGCGCAAGCAAGACGCCGGCGGCCGCCACGAAGTAGCGCCCGGGCTCCATCCAGAATTCGAGTCCTGGATTCGCTGCCTTGACGCCCGCAAGCGCGGCTTCGAGCGCTCGCAGGTCCAGGGGTGCCTGGTCGGCCCGTTCAGGAATCCCGATGCCGCCGCCGAGGTTCAGGATCGTCGCGCCCGGATGCCGCGCCGCCTCGGCGGCGAGGATCCGCGCCGGGCCGAGCCATGCCGCCAGGTCGAAGTTGCCGCTGCCGCCGTGCACGTGCAGTCCGACGACGCGCGCGCCCGCTGCGGCAACCGCATCGGGCAGTTCGCCGAACTCGGCGGGGGGCACGCCGAATTTCGAGTGCAGTCCGCCGGTCCGGACCTTTTCATGATGACCGTGGCCGCTCGAGGCATCCAGCCTCAGGAAGATCTCGCGGCCGTCGAAAAGCGCAGGCCAGTCGCGCAGGATCGCGAGGTTGTCCACGGTCACCCGCAGCCCTCGTTCCAGGGCCCATGCATACTCGGCGCGCGCGGCGAAGTTCGGCGTGAACAGCACGCGCTCGCGGGAGACGCCGGGTACCTCGGCGAGGACGCGTTCGACTTCGGCGCGCGAGACGCACTCGAATCCGCAACCTGCCGAATGGACGGTGCGCAGGATTTGCGGGTGGGGATTCGCCTTCAGCGCATACAGGACCTGCGTGACGGAACGCAGCACGCCGAACGCCTCGATTTGCCTCCGCACCGTCGCGAGGTCGTAGACGTAGGCGCAGTCGCGCGCGCCGAGACACGCGAGCAGTGCGTCACGGCGCGTGCGCCACCAGGTTGCGCGGCTGGCCACCGTCATCGGTCGATTGTCGGGTGGCGGCCGGGATAAACGAAAGGCCGCAACCCTGGCGGACTGCGGCCCTTCATCGGCAGCGCACCTGGCGGTGCGCAGTCATCATGCCTCGTCGACGTCGCCGAACTCCGCGAGTTCGCGTTGCAGTCGTTTTTCGGCGAGGACATCCTCGACGCGGCTCCAGGCCGACTGCTGCACCGGGCGCTTGGGACCCTTGGGTCGGCGCTCAACCACGATCAGCCGGTCGAGGTCGCCGTCCTGTTCCGCGGACACCCCGAGGAACTCGTCCTCGAGGTCGAAGGATTCCTCATTGCGCTCTTTCATTCCGTAGAATTCCTAGAGAAAACAATGATATATGTGTAAAACCCGACTCTCGTCGGGCTGCGCAATATATACGAAAAGCGGGTTTTGGCAACCCGAGGCGGCCGCAGGGCCGGCCCGGGTTCAGGCGGGCGGACTCAGCCGCCCTCGCATTGCTTCAGGCATTCGCTGTACTTGTCATCACAAAGCTGGATCTTGCCGGAGTCCCCTCCGGCACTCTGCATGCACTCGTCGGATGCGAGGTCGCATTGCTCGATGCATTTCTCGTCGGCCATCGGGATGGCATCCGAAAGCGCACGCGCTTCAGGGCGAATGTCGTCCGCGAGGGCAGGCAGCGCCCCGACGCAACAGGCCAGCGGGATGGCGAGCCAATGTCCTTTCAGCATGGCGCGGTTCCTCCTTACCTTCCGACTGCGCGTATCTATACGGCACCGCGCCCGCGCGCGCAATTGGGGTAACCAGGCTGCATGGATCGGCCTGAATGGCGCCTGAACGGCGACTGAACGGCAGCCAGCGGCTAAAGGGCGACCGGCTTGTACTCGAGGCCGAGATCGCGCGCGACGGCCTCGTGGGTGATGGCCCCTTCGTGGACGTTGAGCCCTTCCGCAAACCCGGGGTCGCGGGCCAGCGCCTTCTTCCAGCCGAGATCCGCGAGCGAGCGCACGTAGGGCAGCGTCGCATTGGTGAGGCCAAAGGTCGACGTGCGCGGCACGGCGCCCGGCATGTTGGTGACGCAGTAGTGAACGACGCCGTCGACGACGTAGGTTGGATCGGCGTGCGTCGTCGGCTTGCTGGTCTCGAAGCAGCCGCCCTGGTCGATCGAAATGTCGACGAGGACCGCGCCCTTTTCCATGCGGCCCAGCATCGGGCGGGTTACGAGCTTCGGCGCCGCGGCGCCGGTCACCAGCACGGCGCCGATGACGAGTTCCGCCTGGATGACCAGCCGCTCGACGGCTTCGATCGTGGAATAGGCGGTCTCGATCTGGCTGCCGAACTGGACATCGAGCTCGCGCAGGCGCTTCAGGGAACGGTCGACCACGGTCACCTGTGCCCCGAGCCCGACTGCCATCTGGGTCGCGTTCGTGCCGGCTACGCCGCCGCCGAGGATCACCACTCGAGCGGGCGCGACGCCGGGCACGCCGCCGAGCAGCACACCGAACCCGCCGTTGGCTTTCTGCAGTGCCGTCGCGCCTACCTGGATCGACATGCGGCCTGCGACCTCGCTCATCGGGGTCAGCAGCGGCAACGAGCGGTCCGGCGCCGCCACCGTCTCGTAGGCGATCGCCGTCACGCCGGATTTTGCGAGCGCCTTTGCCTGCTCTGCGTCTGCCGCGAGGTGCAGGTAGGTGAACAGGACCTGGCCCTGCCTGAGCTGCGCGCACTCGGGGAGCTGCGGTTCCTTCACCTTGACGATCATCTCGGACTTCGCGAAAACCGACTTCGCATCCGGCAGCACCGATGCGCCGGCCGCACGGTAGGCGTCGTCCCCGATGCCGATGCCGGCACCCGCGTTCGTCTCGACCACGACTTCGTGACCGGCTGCCACGAGCTCGCGCACGCCCGCCGGCACGAGGCCGACGCGGTATTCGTGGACTTTGATCTCTTTCGGACAACCAATCTTCACCTGGAACCCCCCTGGCGGCAGATGCGCGATTATCCGCTTAAACTACCCTCGATGGCCACGGCACAGGAACCGGCGCGCCTCGCGACCCGACCGTCGCAGCTCGCGCAGGCGCTCGAGTTTCAGCGTCGCGCATTCGCCGTCGCTCCCGACCCCGCGCCGGCCGAGCGCCGTGAGCGCCTCGCGCGCCTGGCGCGCATGCTGCGCCGGAATGCCGCCGGAATCCGCGACGCCATATCGGCCGACTTCGGGCTGAGATCCGCAGACGAGACCGGGCTGCTCGAGCAGTTCACGAGCCTCGAGGGGATCGCGCATGCGCGCCGCCACCTGCGCGGGTGGATGCGCGCGGAACGCCGTGCGGTCGCCTGGTGGAGCCTCCCGGGCAGCGCTCGCCTGCTGCGCCAGCCACTCGGCGTCGTCGGCATCATCGTGCCCTGGAATTACCCGCTGTACCTCGCCGTGTCGCCGCTGACGGGGGCGCTCGCCGCCGGCAACCGCGCGATGCTCAAGATGTCGGAGCACACGCCGCGGTTCAGCGCTCTCTTCGAGTCGCTCGTCGCCGGGACTTTTCGCGCCGACGAAGTCCTCGTCGTCAATGGCGACGCGGCAGTGGCCCGGGCCTTCGCCGCCCTGCCCTTCGACCACCTGTTGTTCACTGGATCGACCGCCGTCGGCCGCGAGGTGATGAAGGCGGCCAGTGCCAACCTGACTCCCGTCACCCTCGAGCTCGGCGGCAAGTCCCCTGCAATCGTGACGCGAAGCTTCGAAATTGAGGAATCCGCGCGCCGGATCATGTACGGCAAGCTGATCAACGCCGGGCAGACCTGCGTCGCGCCGGATTACGCGCTCGTGCCGAGGACGCTGGTGAACCCGTTCGTCCACGCCTGCCGGGCTGCCACGCAAGCCTACTACCCGGTGCTCGGCACCAATCCCCAGTACACGTCCATCGCGAGCGACCGCCACCTTCGCCGCCTGGCTTCGTTGGTGGACGACGCCCGCAACCTCGGTGCTTCCATCCACAGCCTGCACGATGAGCCGACCGACGCAGAACGCCGGCGCATGGCGCCCGTCGCATTGACCGACGTGAGCGACGCGATGCGCGTGATGCAGGAGGAGATCTTCGGGCCGGTCCTGCCGGTCATCGGCTATGACGGGATCGACGAGGCCATCGCCTACGTGAATGCGCGGCCGCGGCCGCTCGCGCTCTACTATTTCGGCGCGAGGGACGACGACCTCGGCGCGGTGCTATCCCGGACGGTCTCGGGAGGCGTGACGGTGAACAACGCGGCCTTCCACGTCGTGCAGGAGGACTTGCCGTTTGGCGGCGTCGGCCCGAGCGGCATGGGCCAGTATCACGGCCGCGCCGGCTTCGACACTTTCTCGAACCTGAAACCGGTGTACATCGACGGGCGCTTCAGCGCCCTCTCGCTGCTGCGGCCGCCGTATGGGCGCAGATTCCGCGCGCTGTTGCGGCTTCTCGAGTGGTGAACGGGGCTCAGCCGAGCAGCGCGCGCGCGTGGTGGCGCAGGTGGTCCTCGATGAACGTCGAGATGAAATAGTAGCCGTGGTCGTAACGCGGCTGGCGACGCAGCGTCAGCGGGTAGCCGGCGTCCTTGCAGGCCTGCTCGAGCCGCTCGGGCATCAGTTGCTGCTCGAGGAAGGTGTCCGCGAGTCCCTGGTCCACGAGAATCGGGGGCCGGCCGCTGACGCCGGGCAGCGCGCGGATGAGTTCGCAGGCATCGTAATCCTTCCAGCGCTCGCGGTCGGGGCCGAGGTAACCCTTGAACGCCTTCTGGCCCCACGGGCAATGCATGGGCGCCGAGATGGGCGCGAATGCAGAGATCGAGTGGTAGCGGTCCGGATTCCTGAGGCCGATCGTGAGCGCGCCGTGGCCACCCATCGAATGGCCGAAGATGCCTTGCTTCTTCGAGTCTATCGGGAAGTTCCTTTCGACCACCTGCGCCAGCTCGCGCGCGACGTACGAGTACATCCGGTAGTGGCGTGACCAGGGTTCTTCCGTGGCGTCCAGGTAAAAGCCGGCCGCGACGCCAAAGTCCCAGGCGTCACTGTCGCCGGGCAGCGGTACGCCGCGCGGGCTCGTGTCCGGGGCGACCAGCGCGATCCCGAGCTCGGCGGCCACGCGCTGCGCGCCCGCCTTGATCATGAAGGTCTCTTCGGTGCAGGTGAGCCCGGCGAGATACCACAGCACCGGCACCCGCCGCCGCTCGGCCTGCGGCGGCAGGTACACGGCGAACCGCATCGTGCAGGCGGTCTCGACGGCTGCGTGGCGGTGAAAGCTCACCGCCCCGCCGAAGGCGGAGTGCCGCGAGATCAGTTCGGGCTCTTCGGTCAAGCCTTCAGCACGCCCTTGGCTTTCGCGGTGTGCGTCGCGATGGCATCCATCAGGGCCGGGCTCAGGCAGTCGTAAGGCTCGAGGCCGAGCTCCTTGAGCCGCGCGCGCACGGCGCCCATCTCGTCCGGCTTCGCGGCGCCGGTCTCGATGATCGACGAAACGAAAGCGGCGAAATCGGGAGCTGCCCAGCCGGCATCCTTCGACAGCTCGACGTGCACGAAGTCGAACCCGTAGAACGGATGGCCCTTGTTCTCGATCCGGCCGTACAGGTGCACGCCACAACCGGTGCAGGCGTAGCGCTCGATGACGGCGGCCGGGTCCACGACCTTCAGTTTGTCGCCGTTCGCCGTGACCGAGAGCTTGTCGCGGCCGACGACGGCGACCACGGCGAATGCGGCGCCGTCGGGTTTCCAGCACTTGCTGCACCCGCAGGCGTGGTTGAAGGCGACGTCGCTCGCGAGCGTCACCGTGACGGGCTTGCTCGCGCACTTGCAGGTGAGCGTGCCGCCCTTGAAGCCTTTCGACCCCGGCTTGACGCCGTTGTCCACGGACGGATGAATCTTGACAGCCATAGTTGGTCTCCCCTTCTCCGATTTCAGAACGTCACGACGCTGCGGATCGACTCGCCCTTGTGCATCAGGTCGAAGGCGTCGTTGATCTTCGCGAGCGGCATGACATGGGTGATCAGGTCGTCGATGTTGATCTTGCCATCCATGTACCAGTCCACGATCTTCGGCACGTCGGTGCGGCCGCGGGCGCCGCCGAAAGCCGTGCCCTTCCAGACGCGGCCGGTCACGAGCTGGAACGGGCGCGTCTTGATCTCCTGCCCCGCACCCGCGACGCCGATGATGACCGACACGCCCCAGCCGCGGTGGCAGCACTCCAGCGCCTGGCGCATGAGGTCGACGCTGCCCACGCACTCGAAGCTGTAGTCCGCGCCGCCGTCGGTCAGCGCGACCAGGTAGGCGACGAGGTCCTCCTTGACCTCCTTCGGGTTCACGAAGTGGGTCATGCCGAACTGCTCGGCCAGCACCTTGCGCCGCGGGTTGATGTCGACGCCGACGATTTTGCTGGCGCCCGCCATGCGTGCGCCCTGGATGACGTTGAGGCCGATGCCGCCGAGCCCGAACACGACGACGTTCGCACCCGGCTCGACCTTCGCGGTGTTGATGACCGCGCCGATCCCCGTGGTCACGCCGCAACCGATGTAGCAGACTTTCTCGAACGGCGCGTCTTCGCGGATTTTCGCGACCGCGATCTCCGGCAGCACCGTGTAGTTCGAGAACGTCGAGCAGCCCATGTAGTGGTGGACCATCTTGCCGCGGGTCGAGAAGCGGCTGGTGCCGTCCGGCATGACGCCCTTGCCCTGCGTCGCGCGGATCGCAGTGCACAGGTTCGTCTTGCGCGAGGTGCAGGACTTGCACTCGCGGCATTCCGGCGTGTACAGCGGGATCACGTGATCGCCCTTCCGGACCGACTTCACGCCCGGGCCCACGTCGACGACGACGCCCGCGCCCTCGTGGCCGAAGATCGCCGGAAACAGGCCTTCCGGGTCCGCGCCCGAGCGCGTGAACTCGTCCGTGTGGCAGATGCCGCTGGCGCGGATCTCGACCAGGACCTCGCCGGCTTTCGGGCCGTCCAGGTCGACTTCGACAACCTCGAGCGGCTTGCCTGCCGCCCAGGCGATTGCTGCGCGCGTTTTCATCCCCTGCCGCCCCTCGTCAGAACATGTTCATGCCGCCGTTCAGCGAGAAGTCCGCGCCGGTCGCGAAGGCGGCGTCGTCCGACGCGAGCCAGGCGACCATCGACGCGATCTCCTCCGGCGTGCCGAGCCTGCCGACCGGGATCGTGGCGACGATCGTCGCCAGCACCTCGGGCTTGATCGCGCGCACCATGTCGGTGCCGATGTAGCCCGGCGAAATCGTGTTGACGGTGACGCCCTTCGAGGCGACTTCCTGCGCGAGGGCCATCGTGAACCCGTGGATCCCGGCCTTGGCCGTCGAGTAGTTGGTCTGCCCGAACTGGCCCTTCTGCCCGTTGACGGACGAGATGTTGATGATGCGGCCCCAGCCGCGATCGAGCATGCCGTCGATCACCTGCTTGGTGACGTGGAAGAGGCTGTTGAGGTTGGTGTCGATGACCTTGTGCCAGCGCTCGAAGGTCATCTTGCGGAACGTGCCGTCCGAGGTCACGCCCGCATTGTTGACGAGGACGTCCACGGGCCCGAGTTCGTTGCGAACTCTCTCGAAGGCCGCGCGCGTGGACTCCCAGTCCGCCACGTTGCCCTCGGAGGCGTGGATCTCGCACCCCTCGGCACGCATGTCCGCCACCCAGCGGTCCTTGCGCTGCGAGCCGGGGCCGCAGCCGGCAACGACCTTGAAACCCTCGCGACAAAGGCGGCGGCAGATGGCCGTGCCGATGCCGCCCATCCCGCCCGTTACGTAAGCGAGTCTTCCCGCCATGGCCGCCCTCCAGGATGACGCATTGTACTAGGTCTATATTGTTGTTGTGCGAACCCCGATTGCAGTGACGAGGCGACGCTTGATTCAGGGCACGGCTCTGGCGTCGCTGGCGTCGATCCTCGGTCTGTCGCGCGCCGCGCTTCCATCGGAGCGCAAAGTTGCCCGGCCATTCCCCTTGTCAGCCGTGCGCCTCGCTCCATCCCCGTGGCTGCGCGCCGTGGAGTCAAACCGCGCTTACCTGCTCCGCCTCGAGCCGGACCGCCTGCTGCACGATTACCGGCTGCAGGCCGGCCTTGCGCCCAAGAGCCAGCGCTACGGCGGCTGGGAAACGGAAACGATCGCCGGGCACTCGCTCGGGCACTACCTGTCTGCCTGCTCGCTGATGCACGCCCAGACCGGCGATACCGAATGCGGCGCGCGGGCGCATTACGTCGTGGCCGAGCTCGCTGCCTGCCAGCGCGCGCAGGAGGACGGCTTTGTCGCCGCGTTCACGCGCCGCAACGAGGCGACGGGTGCGATCGAGCCCGGCCGGCGCGTCATGGAGGAGATCGCGCGCGGCGACATACGCTCGGCGCGCTTCTACCTGAACGGCTGCTGGGCGCCGTTCTACAACTGGCACAAGCTGTTCGCGGGGCTGCTCGAGGCCAACGAGCATTGCGCGAGCGCCGAATCGCTCGTCGTCGCCGCGGGCCTCTCCGCATACATTGAGTCGACGCTTTCAGGCCTCTCCCCGGCGCAGATGCAGGCCGTGCTCGGCACGGAGTTCGGCGGCATGAGCGAGGTGCTCGCCGAGTTGTCGGCGCGTACTGGCGAAGCGCGCTGGCTGAAGCTCGCGGAGCGTTTTCACCACCGCGCGGTGCTCGATCCGCTCATGGCCGGCCGCGACGAGCTCGCGTTCCTGCATGCCAACACGCAGATCCCGAAGTTGATCGGGCTCGCGCGGCACGCCGACCTCGCGGGCGATGATGCGGAACGGGCGGGCGCGCGCTTCTTCTGGCAGGCCGTCACCGGCGGTCGCTCGTACGTGATCGGCGGCAACAGCGACCGCGAGAACTTCCAGGAACCGGGCTCGCTCTCACGCTACATCACGGAGCAGACCTGCGAAAGCTGCAACACCTACAACATGCTGAAGCTGACGCGCCGGCTCTACGCGTCCGAACCTCGCGCCTCGTATTTCGACTTCTACGAGCGTGCGCACCTCAACCATATGCTCGCGCACCAGCGATCGCGCGACGGCGCCTTCGCCTACATGGTGCCGCTCATGAGCGGTGCGGCGCGCGAGTGGTCCGAGCCCTTCAACTCTTTCTGGTGCTGCGTCGGCACCGGCATGGAGAGCCACGCCAAGCACGGGGACTCGATCTTCTGGCAGGGCGGCGGCGCGCTGTTCGTCAACCTCTTCATTCCCGCGACGCTCGACTGGTCCGAGCGCGGGGTGCGCATCGCGCTCGAATCCGGGTACCCATTCGCCTCGCGCGTGTCCCTTCGGTTCGAGGCCGCGCGCGGCGACGACCCGCTCGAGGTCGCGCTGCGGATGCCGGGCTGGTGCGAGGCGCCCATTGCCCGTGTCAACGGCGACGTAATCGACCGTCGCGGCGGCGCCGACGGCTACCTGCGCGTGCGACGCGCCTGGCGCCCCGGCGACGCGATCGAACTGGACCTGCCGATGCGGCCGAGATTCGAGGCGACCCCCGACGATCCGTCAGTCGTCGCCTTGCTGCACGGTCCGCTCGTGCTTGCCGCGGACCTCGGGCCCGCAGAGGCACCGTTCGACGGTCCCGAGCCGGCGCTGGTCGGCGCCGATCCGCTCGCCGCGATCGAAACGATCGATGCGGGATCCGCGCAGTTCGTGACGCGGGGCGTCGGCCGGCCGGCCGACCTCAGGTTCGGACCGTTCTTCAGCCAGTACGACCGACGGACGGCGGTCTACTTCAGGCGCTACACGCCGGCCGGGTGGGAAGCGGCACTGGCTGCGCGTGCGGCCCAAGCCGAACGGGCGGCGGCCCTCGATGCACGGTCGGTTGACGTCATCCGCCTCGGCGTCGAGGACGACGAGCGCCGCCACCGCCTCGCGAGCGAGATTTCATACGCCGTCTCCTACAGGTTCCGGCCCGGGCGCGATGCGCGGACTGGCGGGTTCCTGGAGTTCGATGCCGCCGTGCGCGACGAGCCACTCGTCCTGCGGGCGACCTACTGGGGCGGTGAGCGCGACCGGCTATTCCACGTCGAAGTGGACGGCAAGCGCATCGCGACCCAGCGCCTGCAGGGCGAGCATCCGGGCGAGTTCATCGAGCGCGACTACGCATTGCCTGTGGAACAGGTCCGGGGCCGGAAAATCGTCCGCATACGGTTCCAGCCGGAGGCTGGCCACACGGCCGGGCCGGTGTTCGGGTGCCGGATCCTCGCGGCGGAGATTGGCGCATGAAGCGTCGCCGGCAGGCCTATACTCCGCGCGCTGTCGCCGGGCCAGCCACCGTCCGGCAATTGGGGGGATAAGAAATGACGATGAAGCGAATCGGAGCCTGCGGGCTCCCGGCTTTCCTGTGCCTGCTGTTCGGTACGACGGCAGTCGCGCAGGACAAGCCGGCCGATGTCTACGTATATTCGACCTACCACTACTGCGATTTCTCGGGCCAGGACCGGGCCGACGAGATCTTCGAGCAGTTGCAGAAGCCCGCGTCCGAAGCGGCGATCAAGGACGGCACGATCTCGAGCTATGGCTGGCTCGCGCACCAGACCGGCGGCAAGTGGCGCCGGGCGGACTACTTCACGGCGGGAAGCGTCCAGGGCCTGCTCGACGCGCAGAAGAAGATGAACAGCGCCGAGGACGCGAAGACGAAAAAGCTGAACGCGGAGTTCGGCGGCATCTGCAGCTCGCACGAGGACTACATCTGGCGGCGCGTCGCAGGGAACATCGGCACGACCGCACGGGGCGGAGCCGCCTTCTCGACGTATTACGTGTGCGACCAGGGACGCGAGTCGCAGGCCGACGCGATCGTCACGACTGCAATCGGGCCGCTTCTCGACAAGCTGGTTGCGGACGGGAAACTGCTGACCTGGGGCTGGAACGAGCACATCGTCGGCAGCGACTACCGTCGCCTCTCGACGATCAGCGCCGTGGACGTCAAGACGCTGCTGGAAGCCCGTGCTGCGCTGGTCGAGGCGCTGGAGGACAATCCGGCGGGTGACATGCTGACGGACATCTGCCCGTCGCATGCAGACTACATTTGGGAGATCAAGTCACAGGCTCCGTGACGGGGCCGGAACGGATTCCGGCGGGATCCGGCGCGCCACGGCGGCGCCCGGATCCCGCATCCTGTCTCTACGCCGCGCGCGCTCTGCGCGACTTCGGCGACGGCTTCGTCGCCGTCCTGCTCGCCGTATACCTGACCGAGCTCGGATTCTCCCCGTTCGCCGTCGGTCTCGTATCCACATTCGCCCTGCTCGGGTCGTCGTTGACGACGCTCGCAATCGGCCTGTTCGGCCGCCCAGGCGCGCAACGCGCGCTGCTGCTGGCAGCGTCCGCGCTGATGGTCTGCACGGGCCTTGCCTTCGCCGTCGCCGCCGACTTCGGCTGGCTCCTGCTGGTCGCGTTCGTCGGCACGATCAATCCGTCGGCCGGCAACGTCAGCGTTTTCGTCCCGATGGAAAATGCGCTTCTCGCCGGAAGCGCACCCGCGAATCGCCGCACGCGGCTCTTTGCGGCCTATGGCCTGACAGGCGCGATCGCCGCATCGATCGGGTCGCTCGCTGCCGGCAGCCCGGAACTGCTCGTGGGGCTCGGCATCCCGCGCATCGACGCGTTGCGGGCGATGTTCATCCTGTACGCGGTGCTCGGCGCCGCCGGCGCCCTGTGTTACCGCCTCATTCCCGTGGAAACGGGCTCCGCGCCTGCAACGCATTCGTTTGCGCTGGGCCCGTCCAGGCGCATCGTCCTGCGCCTCGCGGCGCTGTTCAGCATCGACGCGTTCGCAGGCGGCCTCGCCGTCCAGTCGCTGCTCGCCCTGTGGCTGTTCGAGCGGTTCGATTTGTCGCTCGCGGCGGCCGGCACTTTCTTCTTTGCCTCGGGGCTCCTCGCCGCGTTGTCCTATCCCGCCGCCGCCTGGCTCGCCGGTCGCATCGGGCTCCTGAACACCATGGTATACACGCACATACCGTCGAGCCTGTTTCTCATCGGCGCAGCGCTGGCCCCGGATCTCGAGATCGCACTCGCGCTCCTGCTCGCGCGCGCGGCACTTTCGCAGATGGATGTCCCGACCCGCTCGTCCTACGTCATGGCAGTCGTCACGCCCGCCGAGCGCCCGGCCGCCGCGAGCGTCACCTCGGTCCCTCGAGGGCTCGCATCCGCGGCAAGCCCGGCCCTTGCCGGCGCCTTGTTCGCGGCGGGATACTTGGCATGGCCGCTCATCATCTGCGGCTTGCTGAAGATCGCGTACGACCTGCTGCTGCTCTGGACATTCCGCGGCGTGAAGCCGCCGGAGGAGACCGCATCGCGATGAATGCCGAAGGCTCCACGCCTACCGCCAACAACATCGTGGTCGAAGCCTGGAACACGGTGCTGTTCGACAAGTTCGAGCGGTTCAAGCACCTTCTCGTGGCCGGGCTCGCGGGACACAGCGACGAGCTGCTCGCGCGCGGCCTGTTCCGGGCCGGCGAGCGCGTGCTGGACGTCGGCTGCGGCTTCGGCGACAGCACGATAAGGATCGCGGAACTCGTCGGCCCGTCGGGCGAAGCGGTCGGCGTCGACTGCGCCGAGCGATTCATCGCGACGGGCGAGCGCGACGCCGCGGCCGCGGGCATCCGCAATGCGAAATTCTTCGTCGCCGACGTGCAGGACGACGACCTGCGCGGACCCTACGACCAGGCGTTCGCGCGCTTCGGCACCATGTTCTTCATGTCGCCCGTTCCCGCGCTCAGGAACATACGCAAGGCGCTGAAGCCGGGCGGGCGTTTTGCGCAGATCGTCTGGCGCAAGCGCGAAGACAACCCCTGGCTGCACGACGCCGAAATTCGCGTGCGCGAGATCGTGCCGGTCGTCTCGCACGATGAAACCGACCAGGTGCACTGCGGTCCCGGGCCGTTTTCGATGTCCGGCCCCGACATGGTGAGCTCGATGATGAAGTCTGCCGGTTTCGCCGGCATCGTGTTCGAGCGCTACGACGCCGACATCTGCATCGGGCGTGACCTGGACGAGGCGGTCGAATTCGCGATCGCGCTGGGACCCGCCGGAGAGATCATCCGGCTGGCCGGTGCCGAGGGCGAACGGCTGAAGCCGACGGTCGTCGCAGCGCTCCGCGAGGCGCTGTCGCGCTACGAGCGCACGGACGGGATCTGGGCGCCGTCCAGCACCTGGTTCATCAGCGCCCGAAATCCCGGTTGATCGGCCGGAGCGGACAGCCGCCCAATCAGACGATGAGCGGTTCCTGCGGGGACCCCGGTGGCGTTACCGGTCCCGGCTGAGACGTGACGGACCTCCGCACTGCTCGCTTCGCCTGCCGGCGAACCCGTGGTTTGCGGCGTACCGCGCGCTTGACCTTGCGCGCGGTCTTGCGTCCGGCTCGACGGACCTTGCGCGCCGCCTTGCGTCCTCCGCGGCGCGCGGTCCTGCGCGCCCCTGCCCTGCGCCGCACCACCCGGCGCACCACCTTCCGCTTGGCGCGACGGACCTTGCGCTTCACCGTGCGCTTGACGCGGCGCGCCGCCGAGCGACGTCGCACGCTGCTTCCCGACTTTCTCTTTGCCATGTTGAGTCTCCGGATGTCGCACACCCTGAACCGGGCGTCACGGGTCGCGACGCCCCGCAGGCAAGCTAGGCGTGATAGGCGCCGCTGTCAACGGGATCAAGGTGCAGTGCGGTTGGTTTGAATTGGTCGGAGCGGCGAGATTTGAACCCGCGACCCCTTGCACCCCATGCAAGTGCGCTACCAGGCTGCGCCACGCTCCGACACTCGAATGATAGCCGATCCGGCGGGAGCCGGGCTCAGCGCCGCAGGATGCGGAGCAGCTCCTCGAGCTCGGCGCGCACCTGGCGGATGACCTGCCGGCCTGGGTGTTGTCCTCGCGCGCCTCGTCGCCGTCGAGCCGGTTGCGCGCGCCGCCGATCGTGAAGCCCTCGTCGTACAGCAGGCTGCGGATCTGGCGGATGGTGATCACGTCCTGGCGCTGGTAGTAGCGGCGGTTGCCGCGGCGCTTGACGGGCTTGAGCTGCGGGAACTCCTGCTCCCAGTAGCGCAGCACGTGCGGCTTCACGCCGCACAGGTCGCTGACTTCACCGATCGTGAAGTAGCGCTTCGCCGGGATCGCCGGCAGTTCCTTGTTGTTACTTGCTTCCAGCATAAGCTTCGACGCGCGCCTTCAGCTTCTGTCCGGGACGGAACGTCACGACGCGGCGCGCGGAAATCGGGATTTCCTCGCCGGTCTTGGGATTCCTTCCCGGACGCTGGTTCTTGTCGCGCAAGTCGAAGTTGCCGAAGCCCGACAGCTTGACCTGCTCGCCGGTTGCAAGCGCCGCACGGATCTCCTCGAAAAAGAGATCGACGAGCTCGCGCGCCTCGCGCTTGTTCAACCCGAGCTGGTTGAACAAGGCTTCGGCGATTTCCGCCTTGGTCAGTGCCATTCCCACTATTCCCGGATCCCCGCCTTCAGGTCACCCTTGACGCGCTCGATGACCGCGGCGACCACGGCATCGGCTTCTTCGTCGGTAAGGGTGCGAGAAGTTTCCTGTAAAATCAAGCCTAAAGCGATGCTTTTTCGACCCGGTTCTACCCCCTTCCCCCGGTAGACGTCGAACACTGCGAGCTCTCGCAGCAGGCCTTTTGCGGCCAAATTAACACTTTCCCGCAGTTCGTCCAGCGTCACGGATTCATCGACCACGACCGCCAGGTCGCGCCGGATCGCCGGGAACCTTGAAATCTCCTTGAATACAGGCACTTCCGACTGGAAGCTCGGGTCGATCCCAACCTCGAAGAGCCACGGCGGTTCGCGCAGGTCGAGCTTGCGCGCGAGCTCCGGCTGCAGCTGGCCGATCCAGCCGACGCGAACCTTGCCGTCGCAGGATCGCCGCACTGCGGCCGGGATGCAGGGCATCGTGCAGCCGCGGCGACATAACTTATTGCCGACTGCCGGCCGGTCAGCGCGAAGAGCCCCTCGACCTCCGCCTTGACGTCGAAGAAATCCGCCGCGCGATTCTCCACGCCCCATTGCTCCGGCAGCGCCGCGCCGGTCACGAGCGCCGGCGATGCGCCTGGCTCTCGACGAGCCGGCCGCCGGTCGATCTCGAAGCGCGTGCCGACCTCGAACAGGCGCACGCGCTCCCGCTGCCTGCGCTGGTTGAACCGCAGCGTCTCGACGAGCCCCGGCCACAGCGAGACCCGCATCTCGCCGAGCTCCGTCGACAGCGGATTCGCGAGCGCGAGCGCCTCCTCGCGCGGGAACATCTGCCGCTGCAGCTGCGGGTCCACGAAGCTGTACGTGATCGCTTCCTGGTAGCCGCGGTCGACCAGCAGCAGCCGGAGCCGCTCGCGCGTGACCGCGCGCTCCGTCGAGGGCTGCGGGCCGCTGCGGCATCCGCGCGTCGCTGCGCGGAATGTTGTCGTAGCCGTGAATGCGGCCCGACCTCCTCGATGAGGTCCTGCTCGATCGCGATGTCGAAGCGGTGGCTCGGCGGGATCACGCCGAGCACGTCGCCGGCGCCCGCCACCTGCATGCCGAGGCGCCGCAGGATCTCCTCGATCTCGGCACGCGGGCACCTGCACGCCGAGGAGGCTTGCAACGCGCTCGGGACGCAGCGTCACGCCGGGCCGCTTCGGCAGGGCGGCCTCGTCCTGGGTCAGGTCTGCAGGGCCCGGCCGGCCGCCCGCGATCGCAACGAGCAGCTCGGTCGCGCGCTCGATGGCGCGTTCCTGGCCGCGCGGGTCGACGCCGCGCTCGAAACGCTGCGCGGCATCGGTCACGAGCCCGTAGCGCCGCGCGACGCCCGCGACGGTGTCCGGGGCAAAGAAAGCGCCCTCGAGGAACACGTCCGCCGTGTCGGCCGCGATGCCGCTCTTCTCCCCGCCCATGACGCCCGCAAGCCCGACCGGGCCGGCCGCGTCGGCGATCACGAGCGTCTCCGGATCGAGCGCGATCTCCCGCCCGTCGAGCAGCCTCAGCTTCTCGCCCGCGCGCGCCATGCGCACTTCGATGTGCGCCGGCAAGGCGCCGCAGGTCGTAGGCATGCAGCGGCTGGCCGAGCTCCAGCATGACGTAGTTCGTCACGTCCACGACCGGGCGGATCGGCCGGAGGCCCGCGCGGCGCAGGCGCTCCCGCATCCACATCGGCGTGCGCGCGGCGGGATTCAGCGCCCTGGATCACGCGGCCCGCGAAGCGCGGGCAGGCGGCCTGGCGCGTCGAGGCGGACGGGAAACCGTTCGCGCGTCGCCGGCACCACCGGATCGAGCGCAGGCGGCGACAGCTTGCGCGCGGTGATGGCCGCGACCTCGCGCGCGACGCCGAGGACCGAGAGCACGTCGCCGCGGTTCGGCGTCACGTTGATCGTCAGGATGGTGTCGTCGAGCGCGAGCGCATCGCGCAGCGGCGTGCCGGTCACGAGCTCGTCGGGCAGCTCGAGGATGCCCTCGTGCTCGTCCGAAAGCCCGAGCTCGCGCGCCGAGCACAGCATGCCCGTTCGACTCGACGCCGCGCAGCCTCGCCCTGCGGATCACGTCGCCGCCGGCGAGCCTCGCGCCTTCCAGCGCGAGCGGCGCCTTCATGCCGGCGCGCACGTTCGGCGCGCCGCACACGACCTGCAGCGCCGCCGCTCCGCCGCCTGCGACCTGGCAGACCGTCAGCTTGTCGGCGCCGGGGTGACGTTCGACCGAGAGCACCTCGCCGACCACGACGCCCTGGAAGTCACCGGCGGCGGGCTCGACCGACTCGACCTCGAGGCCGCACATCGTCAGGCGCTCGGCGAGCGCCGCCGGATCGAGACCGGAGTCCACCCATTCGCCGAGCCATGCGAGACTGATGCGCATCAGTGCCTAGCCCCGGTTGAACTGCGCGAGGAAACGCAGGTCGTTCTCGAAGAACAGGCGCAGGTCGTTGACGGCGTAGCGCAGCATCGCGAGCCGCTCGATGCCCATGCCGAAGGCGTAGCCCTGCCAACGCGTCGCGTCGATCGCCGCAGGCGGTCAGCACGTTCGGGTGCACCATGCCGCAGCCGAGGATCTCGAGCCAGCCGGTCTGCTTGCAGATGCGGCAGCCGGCGCCGTCGCAGAGCACGCACTGGATGTCGACCTCGGCCGAGGGCTCGGTGAACGGAAAGTACGACGGCCGGAAGCGCAGCCCGCGCGGCTTCTCGAAGAACTGCTCGGCGAAACCGGCGAGCACGCCCTTGAGGTTCGCGAGGCTGACGTCCTCGTCGAGCACGAGCCCCTCGACCTGGTGGAACATCGGCGTGTGCGTCACGTCGGAGTCGCGACGGTAGACCGGGCCCGGCGCGATCAGCCGGATCGGCACGCCCTGCAGCTTCATGGCGCGGATCTGCACCGGCGAGGTGTGGGTGCGCAGCAGCCGCCCGTCGCCGAAGTAGAACGTGTCGTGCATCGCCCGCGCCGGATGGTTGGCGGGGATGTTGAGCGCCTCGAAGTTGTGGAAGTCGTCCTCGACCTCGGGTCCCTCCGCCACGCTGAAGCCGGCGCGGCGGAAGATCGCCTCGATGCGCAGACGCGTGCGGGTCACCGGGTGCAGGCCGCCGACCGACTGGCCGCGGCCGGGCAGCGTCACGTCGATCGCGCCGCTCGCGAGCTCGCGATCGAGCACTGCGGCCTCGAGCGCGGCGCGCCGCGCATCGAGCGCCGCCGTCGATGCGGCCCTTGGCCTCGTTGATGACGGCGCCGGCCGACTTGCGCTCGGCGGCCGGGAGGCTGGCCGAGTCCCTTGAGCAGCTCGGTCACGGAACCCTTCTTGCCGAGCACGGCGACGCGGACGGCATCGAGCGCGGCGAGATCCGCGCTCGAGCCGATTTCGGCGAGCGTTCCGGCAACGAGCGATTCCAGGTCCTTCACCCGACCCCCTGGAGTCGGCGCTACTTCGCGGCCAGTGCCGCCTTCGCCTTCTCCGCGATCGCGCCGAACGCCGCGATGTCGTGCACGGCGATGTCGGCGAGGGCCTTGCGGTCGATCTCGATGCCGGCCGCCTGGGCGCCGGCGATGAACCGGCTGTACGAGAGCCCGAAGCCGCGGGCAGCCGCATTGATGCGCTGGATCCACAGCGCGCGGTAGTCGCGCTTCTTCAGCGCGCCGCCCGACGTACGCGTACTGGCCGGCCTTGATGACCGCCTGCTTGGCGACGCGGAATACCTTGCGCCGGGCGTTGTAGTAGCCCTTCGCCTTCTTGAGGACCTTCTTGTGCCGGCGTCCTGCGATGACGCCACGCTTTACTCTTGCCATGTCTGTATCATCCTATTCACTAAGAATGAGAATCAGGCGTGCGGCAGCAGCCGCACGAGCCGGCCGACGTCGGTCTCGTGGACCATCGTCGCGCCGCGCAGCTGGCGCTTACGCTTCTTCGTCATCTTGGTGAGGATGTGGCGGCGGTTCGCCTGGCCGCGCTTGAAGCCCTTCGCAGTCTTGCGAAAACGCTTCGCCGCAGCCCGGTTGGTCTTCAACTTGGGCATCGATCGTCTCCTGTTTTGACCTCTTCACACCGCTTGCGCGGGCTGGAGGCGTATCGGCGGTTACCCGCCGGTCACTTCTTCTTCGGAGATATCACCATCGTGATCTGGCGCCCTTCCATCGCAGCATGCTGTTCGATCGCGCCGTACATCGGCGAGATCGATCACCAGGCGGTCGAGGAGCCTGCGCCCGACCTCGGTGTGGGCCATCTCCCGGCCGCGGAACCGCATGGTTACCTTGGCCTTGTCACCGCCGGTCAGGAACCTGATCAGATTACGCAGCTTGACCTGGTAATCCGCCGTTTCCGTGCCCGGCCGGAATTTCACTTCCTTGAGCTGGATCTGCTTCTGCTTGCGCTTCGCCGAGTGAGCCTTCTTGTTCTGCTCGAACAGGAACTTTCCGAAGTCCATGATCCGGCAGACAGGCGGCTCGGCGGTCGGCGAAACTTCCACGAGATCCAGCTCTTCAGCGGCGGCCTTCGCAAGCGCCTCGCTGCGGCTCAGGACGCCGACCTGGCTTCCGTCGGCGCCTATCACGCGTAATTGCGGCGCAAGGATCTCCTCATTGCGCCTTACGCGTTTCGTTGTCGAAATATTCAGTCCTCCAAATGACCAAGGCCGCGGCTCGCCACATCCTGGGCGATCCGAGCGGCCACCTCTTCCAGGGGCATGGCACCCAGATCCTTCCCGGAGCGCGTGCGCACGGCCAACTGCCTGGACTCGACTTCCCGATCGCCTGCGACCAGCAGGTACGGGACACGCTTCAGCGTGTGCTCGCGGATTTTATAGCCCACCTTCTCGTTCCGCAAGTCGATTTCGGCGCGAAGCCCCTGATTTCTAAGGAATTCGGCGGCCTCGGCGGCGAAATTCGGCCTGCTTTTCGCTGATATTCATCACGACCGCCTGCACCGGGGCGACAGCCAGGCCGGCAGTCTGGCCGGCGTGATGCTCGAGCAGGATGCCGAAGAAGCGCTCGAGCGAGCCGAAGATCGCGCGGTGCAGCATGACCGGCGTGCGCTTGCTGGCTGTGCTCGTCGACGTAGTGCGCGCCGAGCCGGCCCGGCAGGTTCAGGTCGACCTGCCAGGTGCCGCATTGCCAGTCGCGGCCGATCGCGTCCTTCAGCACGAACTCGAGCTTCGGGCCCGTAGAAGGCGCCCTCGCCCGGGTTGAATTCGTATTCGATGCCGGCGGCGCGCGTCGCCGACTTCGAGCGCCTCTTCCGCTCGCGTCCAGGTCGTCGTCGTCGCCGACGCGCCGCGCCGGGACGATCCGCGAACTTTACGCGGACGTTCTCGAAGCCGAAGTCGCGGTAGATCGACATCATGAGCTCGATGCCGCGCACGGTCTCCTCGCTGATCTGGTCCTCGGTCACGAACACGTGGGCGTCGTCCTGCGTGAAGGCGCGCACGCGCAGCAGGCCGTGCAGCGCGCCCGAGGGCTCGTAGCGGTGCACCTTGCCGAACTCCGCGTACCGGATCGGCAGCTCCCGGTAGCTGTGCAGGCCCTGGCGGAACACCTGGACGTGCCCGGGACAGTTCATCGGCTTGATGGCGTAGACGCGCTCGTCGGGCGTCCTGGTCAGGAACATGTTCTCGCCGAATTTCTCGACGTGGCCGGACTGCACCCAGAGCTCGCGGTCCATGATCTCGGGGCTGCTGATCTCCTGGTAACCGGCGGCCGCCTGCTTCTCGCGCATGTAGGCGATCAGCTGCTGGAAGATGGTCCAGCCCTTGCGGATGCCAGAACACGGCGCCGGGCGCTTCCTCCTGGAAGTGGAACAGGTCGAGTTCGCGGCCGATCCGCCGGTGGTCGCGCTTCTCGGCTTCCTCGAGCCGCGTCAGGTAGTCCTTCGAGCTGCTTGTCGTCGGGCCAGGCCGTGCCGTAGATGCGCTGGAGCATCTCGTTGCGCGAATCGCCGCGCCAGTAGGCGCCGGCGACCTTGGTCAGCTTGAACGCGCCGAGCTTGCCGGTCGACGGCACGTGCGGCCCGCGGCAGAGGTCTTCCCAATCGCCCTGGCCGTAGAGCGAGATCTCCTCGCCTGCCGGGATCGCCGCGATGATCTCGGCCTTGTAGTGCTCGCCGATCGACTTGAAGTGCGCGACCGCGGCGTCGCGCGACGAGCACGCGCCGGCGCACCGGCTGGTCGGCCTTCACGATCTCGCGCATCTTCTGCTCGAACTGCGCGAGGTCCTCCGGCGTGAAGGGCCGCTCGAAGGCGAAGTCGTAGTAGAACCCGTCGTCGATCACCGGGCCGATCGTCACCTGCGCCTTCGGATAGATCGACTGCACGGCCTGTGCCAGCAGGTGCGCGGTCGAGTGACGCAGGATCTCGAGGCCTTCGCGGATCCTTCGACGTGATGATGCGCAGCGTCGCATCGCGCTCGATCGACGTGCGAGGTGTCCACGAGCCGGCCGTCGACCACGCCCGCGAGCGCCGCGCTTGCGCGAGTCCCTTGCCGATCGACGGCGGCGACTTCCGCGACCGTGACCGGACGGTCGAAGGTCTTCTGGCTGCCGTCCGGCAGCGTGACTACGGGCATTGCGCTCCATCCGCGTCCAAACGCATGATGTTAGAGGATTCCCGGGGGATTGGCGCCATGCTCAAGTTGCCTGCACTCTTCTGGCTCGCGACGGCTGCCGCTGCCGCGTCGATCGCGTCGGCAGACGACGCGCTGCCACCCGCAAACGCCGGACGCCTCGAGCGGCGCATCCACGAGCTCGGCCGCTTCGGCGCCAATCCCGAAGGCGGCGTGAGCCGCGTCGCGTTCAGCAAGGCCGACATCGCCGGCCGGGCATACGTGAAGTCGCTGATGCTGGGCGCAGGGCTCGAGGTGCGGGTCGACACCGCCGGAAACATCATCGGCCACCGTGCCGGAACAGACCCGGAGCTGCCGGTGATCATGACGGGATCACACATCGACTCGGTGCCGCAGGGCGGCAACTACGACGGCGACGTGGGAGTCGCTCGGCGCCATCGAGGTGGCGGAACTCCTGCGCGACGGAGGCTTGACGACGCGCCATCCGCTCGAGTTCGTGGTTTTCACCGATGAGGAAGGCGGCACGGCCGGCAGCCAGGCCATGGCCGGCCGCCTCAGCGCCTCGACGCTCGACATCGTCAGCCACAGCGGACTCACGATCCGCGACGGCATCCGCGCAGTCGGCGGCGATCCCGCGCGGCTCGCCGAGTCGCGCCGTGCGCCCGGCTCGGTGGCGGCGTTCGTCGAGCTGCACATCGAGCAGGGCGCGATCCTCGACGAGTCGGACATCGACATCGGCGTCGTCGAGGGCATCGTCGGCATCCGCTGGTGGGACGTCACGGTCGAGGGCGTCGCGAACCATGCTGGCACGACGCCGATGGACCGCAGGCGCGACGCGCTCGTCACCGCAGCCGAGTTCGCGCTGGCCGTGAACCGCATCGCGTCGACGACGCCAGGCACGCAGGTCGCAACGGTCGGCCGCATCCAGCGCCGAACCCGGCGCACCCAACGTGATTCCGGGCCGCGTCACCCTGAGCCTCGAGATCCGCGACCTCGCGGCGGAGAAGATGGAGTCCGTGTTCCGGGCGATCGAGTCCGAGGCGTCATCGCATCGCGGCCGCGCGCGGCACGTCGATGCGGTTCGCCGAAGTCGAGCTCGCACTCGAGCCCGCACCCACCGACGAGCGGTTGCGCAAGCTCATCGAGGCATCCGCGGAGTCACTCGAACTGTCGCATCGGCGCATGCCGAGCGGCGCCGGTCACGATGCCCAGGAAATGGCGCACGTCGCGCCGATCGCCATGATTTTCGTGCCAAGCGAGGGCGGAATCAGCCACTGCGCCGCAGGAATTCACGGCGGCTGCCGACATTGCGAACGGCGCAAACCTGCTCTTGCGGACGCTGCTCGCGATCGACCGCGGCTAACGCGGGTCGGGCGCGGGTCGCTCGGTTTCCCGTGCGGGACCCTTGGGTGGAATCGGGACGAAGATCCGCCACGCATCCTTGGGATGCGCAAGGGCCCAGAACGGGGCGAAAATCCCGAAGCCGACGTCCTGGCTGGGATCGCGCATCGGTGCGAGCATGCCGGGCGCCTTTACGAGGATTTCCTCGTCGCTGATCGGGGCCGTGTGATGTTCGCCGGTCCTGGTCTCGTAGTTGCGCACGACGGAGCGCAGCTCTTCCTGCGTCAGCAGCAGGTTCAATGGCTGGGAAAACGAGCTCGCGGCTTTCAGTGACTGGGCGAGGTCCGGAGCGGGCGTTTCTTCAGCGGTCCATCCAGCACCGCCAGGCGCCAGGCCCAGCAGAGCGGCGACCACGAGTGCGCTCGAGGAGGCAACGATCCGGCGGGCGGCCTGTCGCATCGTCTCCGGAGACTACTCTATCGACCCCCGGCCCGCGCTAGCGACTGATAGCTGACGTCGATCCAGTAGTCGACGCGCTGGTTGCAAGGCGGGCGCGTCCCTCCCCCGTCCGTCCGCGTCCCAGGACAATGCAGGGTGCCTGCGAGCTGGGTACCGGACTCGCGGAGTAACGAGAATGCGACGGTGTTCAGGTCGATGCTGCCGTCGCAGTCGCCATGCGGGCAGGCAAACTCGAAATAGGCCTGCGCCGAAGGATACAGCGCATGGGTTCGCGCCGCGGGCGCCGGGCGATCCTGCGAAACGAATTGAAGATGGATGCGCACCTGTTCGCTGCGCGGGAATGCGGTCGCAATCGTGCCGGCGGCCGCACGGTTGCGCATCGACTTCTCGCGCTCCTGCTCACGGATAGAACGGGCGGTACGGGACACGATGCGCATGGGTTCACCTCGCGAGCTACGGAATCATCAAACGGGCGTCGCGCCGGGGCACGGCACGACGCCCGGAGCCGGAATCAGTAACGATTCCCGCCGCCACTGCGGAAGCCGCCGCCGCCACCGCCGCCACCGCTGCGTTCCTTGGCCTGGGCCTCATTGACCTTGAGGGCACGGCCCTCGAAGTCCTTGCCATTCAGGGCCTGCATGGCCTTGGATGCATCGGCGTTCGACATCTCGATGAAGCCGAAGCCGCGCGGGCGGCCGGTTTCACGGTCGTTGATCAGGGCGAGCGACTCGATCGTGCCGTGCGGCTCGAACAGCGCGCGCACCGACTGCTCGGTCGCGGAGAAAGGAAGGTTACCTACAAAAAGCTTGGTCACTTGGATTACTCACTTGAGGAAAATAGCAGCAAGCGGATGTCCACCTGCCGGTTCGGCGATGCGTTTCGTGGTGGCTGGACCGGGTCGGACGGCGCGCCGAAGCGGCGCATCGAGCCAGGCAAGACAGGACTGAAGGAATCACCAGACCGGCGCATTCTACCAGAATCCGAGCGTAAAAACCGGGTTTCTGGTGGGCGCGACAGGGATCGAACCTGTGACCCCTACCATGTCAAGGTAGTGCTCTACCGCTGAGCTACGCGCCCGAAAGGAGGCGGAATGTTATAGATTCCGCCCCTCCCGGTCCACCCGCCCCGACCGGCTTTCAGAACGCGTAGGTCGTCCTCAGGTAGTAGAACGCGCCGTTGAACGTGATCGGCTGCAACACGTCGTACGGCAGGTTGCCAAAGAAGCCGATGTCGGCGATCGACAGGTCAGGGTACTCGTCCAGCACGTTGTTGGCGCCGATGGCGAGGCTCAGTTTCTCGGTGACCGCGAACTCCACGTCGAGGTCGATGCCCCACTCCGCCCCGTAGGTCTGCTCCGGCTCGAATCCGCCGCCGAAGTTGAACACGCGGGTCGCCTCGCCCCAGCGCGTGCCCCGCAGGAGCACCGACCAGCGGTCGGTGGTCCAGTTCGCGGTCAGGATGACCTTGTCGTCCGGGGACGCGGTCTCGATCGTGTTGCGCTCCTCGACGCCGAACAGCACGTTGTCGACGCCGAGCGCGTCGAGCTCCGGCGGATTCGGGTCGACGTGCGTGACCTCGGTGTCGCTCTTGTTGTACCCGGCCGACAGCAGGAGGCTTCCGGGCCCGAGGTCGAAGGTGTAATCGGCGACGATGTCGAAGCCTTCCGTCTGCGTGTCGATGGCGTTGGTGAAGAAGCGCACGCCGAGCACGCCCGCGATGCCGAGCTGGTCCTCGATGAAGTCGGTCACCTCGGGGCCGCCGATGCGCTCGGACAGCGTGATGCGGTCGTCGATGTCGACGCGGTAGAAGTCGACGGTCAGGCGGAAGCCGTTGTCCGGGTTGAGCACGAACCCGAGGTTGTAGCTGACGGACTCCTCGGCATCGAGGTCCTGCGCGCCGAGCAGCACTGCGATCGGGTCGTCGGTCGGCAGGTTCAGCACGTTCTCGAGCTGGCCGCCCTCGCCGAAGCTCGTGGTCGAGCCGCGGAAGAACCCCTGTGTGAGCGACGGCGCGCGGAAGCCCGTGCCCACCGTGCCGCGGACCGCGAGGGCGTCGGTCAGCTCAAAGCGGCCTGAAATCTTGCCATTCAGCGAATTGCCGAAATCGCTGTAGTCCTCGAAGCGCGCGGCGGCGCCGACCTGGAAGCGCTCGGTCAGGTTCGTCTCGACATCGAGATACGCACTCACGGCGTCTCGATCGACGTCCACGGTCTCCTCCGGCTTGAGACCGGAGCCCGCCTGCGTGCCGATCGGCGCGCCGATCACGGGCCCCGCTTCGTACGACTCGGGATCGCCGGCCTCGGTTTCGTAGCCCTCATTGCGATACTCGAGTCCCCAGGCGAGGTTCAACGGGTTGGCGAGGCCCCCGACGTCGAATGGCCGCGACATGTCGAAGCGGACGGTGGCCTGCGAGTACTTGTACTCGCCGACGTTGAAGCGCGTCGGGCTCGCATCGCCGAACGACACGTTGAGGGAGTTCGTGACGTCGTGGTCGAAGTCGTTCGAGCCGTACACGGCCGAAAGGTCCCAGCTCCAGTCCGATGCGAGCGTTCCACGCAGCCCCGCCGCCAGCGAGAGGTCCACGTTGTCCGCCTCGAGCACCGGGATGTAGCCGTCCGGGAAGATCGACGGCACGTTCGCGAACGAGTCCGGATAGCGGAAGAAATTGGCGCCCTCGCCATTGCGGTCCGCGTAGCTGCCGAACGAGTAGAGCTCGAGCGCGTCGCCAACAGGGAACGCGGCGTTGTACATGAAGGAAATGTCATCCATCGGGCCGTCGCCGGCTTTGTGGGTCTGCGTGCCGGCGAGCGCGAGGTTTGCCGGCGTCTGCTCCTCGAAGAACGGGATCTGGTCGGGCCCGGAACGCAGCGTCTGCTCGCGGTCGCGATACTCCGCCGTCAGGTTCAGGAAGCCACCGCCGACGGCGAACCCGGAGTTGACGGACGCGAACAGGGTGTCGCCGTCGTTGACGCTCCGCCCGGTCGGCTTGAAGTCCGTCCGGTTCTGGCCCCAGCTCGCGGTCGCCTCGCCGCCATCGTCGGCATCCTTGAGCACGACGTTGATGACGCCGGCGATCGCGTCCGAGCCGTACTGGGCGCCGGCACCGTCGCGCAGCACCTCGATGCGCTTGATCGCGCCGACCGGGATGCTGTTGAAGTCGACCGGGCTCGTGCCCTTGCCGAGCTTCGACTCCGTGGTAAGGGTCGCGGTCGTGTGCCGGCGCTTCCCGTTCACCAGCACCAGCACCTGGTCCGGACTGAGATTGCGCAACTGGGCCGGGCGCACGAGGTCCGCAAAATTCGAATTCGACTGACGCGGCAGGTTGAACGACGGCACCAGCGACTGGATGGCCGCGCCGACTTCGCCGGGAATCGCCGCGGACCGGCGAATGGCCTCCGGGGTCACTAGGTCGACCGGCGCGAGGCTCTCGTCGAGGCTGCGGCCCGCCGTGCGCGTGCCGACGACCACGATCTCCTCCAGCTCAGGCTGCGCTTCCTGGGCAAGTGCCGGTCCCGCTGATAACAGCACCACGCCCGACGCGCCCGCACCCATCGCCGCACGGACAGCCGCACGCAAGACCTTCACCATGACACGGACCCCCGGAAGTGATGATTCGAACCCGAACCGAGTCTAGGCGGGTGGAAAATGACGGGTCAACGCCGAATTTGGATGCTCCACTCCGGACCGGACCCGATGCCGTATTCCTTTGCGAAGTTCTCTTGGTTGATTGCGAGCGACACGCTGTCGAGACTGTTCAAGTAAAGCAAGGGCTTGCCCACCTCGACGGCGCCAAACGTGGCGACAAAGGGTACGGTCAGGTTAAGGACTTCTTTACCGGCCTTCAGAATCTGTATCCGGACGGTGTCGCCGCGAGCGACTCCGAGCCGGCTGAAAGTCGCGCGATTTATGTTGGTCCAGATGTTGCCGTAGTTGCCGTCGTCGGTCTGGATGTTGCCGTGGACGACGCCGTCCTCGAAGCGCGGGGCCTCGTGCGGGATCGACGCCACGGTGGCCGGCAGCTCGTGGCCGACCTGCTCGAAGCTGATGACTCCTGCCGCAAGCCGCGCGCCCGTGAACGCATAGACGTCGCGCCCGTGGAAGGTGAAGGATTTCTCCGAATCCTTGCGCCGGTTGACGGCTTCGTCGATCTCACGCACCGCGTCGATCCCGAGCCGTGGTGCGACGAACGTCAGCGTGCCGTTGTCGGGCGTCACGAAGTAGTGTCCGGACTTCGTCCGCAGCACGATCGATTTGCGCTCCGTCCCGACGCCCGGGTCGACGACCGACACGAATACCGTCCCCGCCGGCCAGTATTCGGCCGTCTGCGCGAGGCGCAGCGCGCCCTGCCAGATGTTGTATGGCTCGATCTGGTGGGTGAGGTCGTAGATGTGGATGTCCGGCGACACGCCGACCGCGACGCCCTTCATTGACGCGACCGCGCCGTCGAGCAGGCCAAAGTCCGACTGCAGTACGAGGACCGGTTGCGATGCGCTCGCTGCAGGCGCAAGCACGGCACACAGCGAGCAAACCCCAGGCCCAAGTCACGTCGAATCACGAGTAATCTCCAGTCGAATGAAACTAGCCCGCCAGCCGGTCGGCGTCGGCGCCGAGCACGCTGGCGCGGATCGCCGCGATCTCATCGCGGAGGAGCGCGGCCTTCTCGAACTCGAGGTTGCGCGCGAGGCGGAACATCTCGGTCTCCAGCTTCTTGACCTGCTGCATGGCCTGGTCCGGCGTCAGCCGCAAAGCCTTGCGGCGAGAAACCGCGCCCGGGACGACCGAGCGGGCGCCTTCCATGATGTCCTTGACCGCCTTGCGGATCGAACGCGGGGTAATTCCGTGCTCGACATTCCACGCCATCTGCTTTTCGCGACGCCGGTTCATCTCGGCGATCGCGCGTTCCATCGAGCCGGTGACCCGGTCGGCGTACAGGATTGCCATGCCGCCTTCGTTTCTCGCCGCGCGGCCGACGGTCTGGATCAGCGAGCCTTCGGAGCGCAGGAAGCCCTCCTTGTCCGCGTCGAGGATGGCGACCAGCGACACCTCCGGAAGGTCGAGGCCCTCGCGCAGCAGGTTGATGCCGACCAGCACGTCGAATTTCGCGAGCCGCAGGTCGCGGATGATCTCGACCCGCTCGACCGTCTCGATGTCGGAGTGCAGGTAGCGGACCTTGACGCCGTGTTCGTCCAGGTAGCCGGTCAGGTCCTCGGCCATGCGCTTGGTCAGCGTCGTGACCAGCACCCGCTCGCGGCGCTCGGCGCGCAGCCGGATCTCCGACAGGAGGTCGTCCACCTGCGTGGCGACCGGGCGGACCTCGACCGCGGGATCCAAAAGACCGGTTGGGCGCACCACCTGCTCCACGACCTGGCCGGACTTGGCGAGCTCGCGCTCTGCCGGCGTCGCCGAGACGTAGATCGTCTGCGGCTGCACGCGCTCGAACTCGTCGAAGCGCAGCGGCCGGTTGTCGAGCGCCGAAGGCAGCCGGAAGCCGTACTCGACCAGCGTCTCCTTCCGTGAACGGTCACCACGGTACATCGCCTGGAGCTGCGGCAAAGTCACGTGGCTCTCGTCGATCACCAGCAGCGAGTTGCGCGGCAGGTAATCGAACAGGCAGGGCGGCGGCTCGCCGGGCTCGCGGCCCGACAGGTAGCGCGAGTAGTTCTCGATGCCGGCGCAATAGCCGAGCTCCGCGATCATCTCGAGGTCGAACAGCGTCCGCTGCTCGAGCCGCTGGGCCTCGACCAGCTTGTTCGCGGCTCGCAGCTCGGCGAGGCGCGAGCGCAGCTCCACCTTGATCTCGTCCACGGCCTTCAGCAGGCGCTCGCGCGGAGTCACGTAGTGCGTGGACGGGAACACGGTCAGCCGCGGCATCTTGCGCAGCACCTCGCCCGTGAGCGGGTCGAAGAACGCGAGCGACTCGATCTCTTCGTCGAAGAACTGCACGCGCACGGCGTCGCGCTCCGACTCCGCGGGGAAGATGTCCACTACGTCACCGCGCACGCGGAACGTGCCCTGGCGCAGGTCCAGCTCGTTGCGCGTGTACTGCATGTCCGCGAGGCGCCGTAGCAACTGGCGCTGGTCCATGCGGTCGCCCCGCACGAGGTGCAGCACCATCTTGAGGTAGGACTCCGGGTCGCCGAGGCCATAGATCGCGGAAACGGTAGCGACGATGATCGAATCGGGACGCTCGAGCAGGGCCTTGGTCGCGGACAGCCGCATCTGCTCGATGTGCTCGTTGATCGAAGCGTCCTTCTCGATGTAAGTGTCGGAGGAAGGCACGTAGGCTTCCGGCTGGTAGTAGTCGTAGTAGGAGACGAAGTACTCGACCGAATTGCGCGGGAAGTACTCCTTGAACTCGCCGTAGAGCTGCGCGGCCAGCGTCTTGTTGTGCGCGAGCACGAGCGTCGGGCGCTGGATCTCCTGGATCACGCTGGCCACGGAAAATGTCTTGCCGGAGCCGGTCACGCCGAGCAGCGTCTGGTGCGCGAGGCCCGTCTGGATGCCATCGATGAGCGCGGCAATCGCAGCCGGCTGGTCTCCGGCCGGCTGGTAATCCGACCGCAGCTCGAAAGGTCTCGCTTCGCTCAAGTTCGCCCCGAATTGCAACGCAAAATGCCTTCCCGTAAGTTATCTGGATTCAAGGCCAACCGGTACTCCCCGTGACCATCCGACTCGCAAAGCGCGTCCAGCGCATCAAGCCGTCGCCGACGCTTGCAGTCACCGCGCGCGCCGCGCGCCTCAAGGCCGAGGGCAAGGACATCATCGGGCTCGGTGCCGGCGAGCCGGACTTCGACACGCCCGTGCACATCCAGGATGCCGGGGTGGCGGCGATCCGCGGTGGCCACACGCGCTACACGGCGGTCGAGGGCACGAACGAGCTCAAGGACGCGATCATCGCCAAGTTCCGGCGCGACAACGGCCTCGAGTACGCGCGGTCACAGGTCCTCGTCTCGAGCGGCGCCAAGCAGACCGTCTTCAACCTGTGCTGCGCCCTGCTCGACTCCGGCGACGAGGCCGTCATTCCTGCCCCGTACTGGGTGTCCTACGCCGACATGGTGCTGGTCGCAGACGGCACGCCCGTGCCCGTATTTGCCGGCATCGAGCGCGGATTCAAGATCTCGGCGGAAGAACTCGAGGCGGCCATCACGCCGCGTACCCGGCTCTTCCTCCTGAACAGCCCGTGCAATCCGACGGGCGCGGCCTACTCGCGCGCGGAGCTCAAGGCTTTCGGTGCCGTGCTCGAACGCCACCCGCAGGTCGTCATCGGCACGGACGACATGTATGAGCACATCTGGTGGGGCCCGGAGCCCTTCACGAGCTTCGTGACCGCCAATCCGCGCCTGTACGACCGCACCGTGACGATCAACGGCTGCTCCAAGAGCTACGCGATGACCGGATGGCGGCTCGGCTATTGCGGCGGTCCCGCCGAGGTCGTGGCCGCGATGGCGACGATCCAGGGCCAGAGCACGTCAAACGCGTCCTCGATCTCGCAGAAGGCCGCGACGACCGCCCTCAATGCCCCGCAGGATTGCGTGGCGGAAATGAACCGCGCGTTCAAGGCGCGGCACGACCTCGTGGTCGAGGGCTTGAACGGCCTTCCGGGCGTGCGCTGCATTCCCGGCTGGGGAACCTTCTATGCGTTCGCGCAGGTCGAGCAGGCGATGCGCGACATCGGCGCCGCCGACGACAACGCCTTTGCCGAGTTCCTCATCAACGAGGCGGGCGTCGCGGTCGTGCCGGGCTCCGCGTTCGGCGCCCCGGGCCACGTCCGGCTCTCGTTTGCAGCAGCGACCGAGACGCTGCAGGACGCGCTTTCCCGCATGCACCGCGCACTGGCCGGCGCGCGGGCGAAGAAACGCGCCTGATCGCGGGCAACAGCCGGAAAACGCAGCGATTTTGTTGACTTGAGCGCACCCTTGGCCGACAATCCCGCGCCCTGAAAATCCGCTTCCCCGATAGCTCAGTTGGTAGAGCAACGGACTGTTAATCCGTGGGTCGTTGGTTCGAGTCCAACTCGGGGAGCCAACCAATCAAACAGTTACGCGTGACTGAACCGACCATCTGGACCTACGACTGGGTTCCTGAGGGCCCTCGTGGTTTCGTACGAGATCTGAGGCTGAGATGGGCGTGTGAGGAAGCTGGACTCGCCTACGCGGTCGGTACGATCCCATTCGATGGTCGCGAGACCAATCATCTGGGGCAGCAGCCATTTGGCCAAGTGCCATTCTTGAAGGACGGCGAACTGGAGATGTTCGAAAGCGGCGCCGGACTGCTGCACCTGGCGCGGAAAAGCGAAAAGCTGATGCCGCGAGATCCGGTTGGCGAAGCGGAAACAGAGCAATGGACGATCGCCGCGCTCAACTCGATTGAAATGGTCACCGTACCGTGGTGGTTTCTGAAGATGTCGGGCGACGAGGACAACGATCTTACCGGATGGATGGGCAAGCGCCTCGACCAGCTGGAAGGAGTTCTGGGCGAGCGGGAATGGCTCGCCGCCGGGCGCTTCACCGTCGCAGACCTGTTGATGGCGGATGTGCTCCGCGTTTCAGCGGTCCGCTCTTTCGGCGACCGGCCTGCGACCGAGGCCTATGTCACCCGCGCAACCGATCGGCGCGCATTCAAGAAGGCTCGAGCCGACCAGATCGGCCATTTCGAGGCGGCCGACCGGAAAAGAGCAGACGAAAGGCGCTGACCGACGCATCGTTCAGCGTCGGGCGCGCCCTGCCCGGCCGAGCGCAAGGGCGTTGCCGGCCACCAGCACCATCAGGCCAACGATCGCCGGCAGGCTCCATTCATAACCCTCGAACAGCGTCGAGACCACCAGCGCCACGACCGGGAACAAGACGCTCGTGTACGCAGCGCGCGACGCTCCGATGCGCTTGATGAGCGCGAGGTACAGCCCGAAGGCGAGCGACGTCCCCGCGAGCGACAGGTAGAGCAGCGACAATACGTACGGCCAGTGCGGGTCGAAAGCGACAGGCGTGCCGCGGATCGCCGCGATGATCGCGAGGCCCACGGTGCCGTAGGCCAGGCCATAGGCATTGACCGTCACCACGGGCAACCCGGCCTGGGTGTTGCGCGAGGCCGCCATGTTGCCGAGCGAGGCGACGTAGGTCGCCGCGAGCGCAAGGACGGCCCCTTGGGCGATGGCCGGTTCGTGCAACGCGGCCTGCAACTCGGGCAGGAACAGCAGCGCGACACCGATGACGCCGGTTGCGGCCGCGAGCAGCACCCGCCGCTCGACCGGCGTGCGGAAGATCAATCGCCCGTTGACGACGTTGAAGAAGATGATCGACGTGAACAGCACGGCGACGAGGCCGCTCGTCAGGTACTGCGTCGAAAGGTAGGTCATCCAGTAGTTCAGGCAGAAGAGCGTGGCTCCCTGCAGCGCGACCATGCGATGGTCCCTGAGCGAGAGCTTGAGCGGGCTGCCGGTCGCGCGGGCGTAGATGAAGACGCAGATTGCCGCGAGTCCGAAGCGGTAGACCAGCGAGATCTCCGGCGCGACGACGCCCAGCTGGAACTTGATCGCGAACCAGGTGGTGCCCCAGATCAGCACGACGATCACATAGATGAGCGGTGTAGCCACGCCCGGACGCTAGGGACTTTCCCCAACCGGATCAATCACTAAAGCTAATGGTCCCATCAGGGACCGCAGGTGAGTGGGGGTTCGAAAGCGGCTATGATGGACGACGCCCGCCGCGGCACGACAACCGAGGGGATTGCCGAATGGGGTTGAACGTCGCGTTGATCGCGACACTTGCGCTTGCCGCGTCCGCGCCGGGGCCGGAGGACGCGGCCGGCTGGCGCGCACGATCCGAGGCGCTCTACGCCGCGGGCGATTACGGCGGCGCCCTGGAAGCGGCCGAGCGCGCGCGTCAACTCGAACCCACCGATCCCTGGGTGCGCTATGCGTGGGTGCGCGCCCTGGCCGCCGTCGACCCCGATGCCGCGCGCCGCGCGATGACGGGTGTCGGCAGCGACGAGGCACTCAAGGCATTTCCCGACGACGAGCGGGCGCGTTTCGAGACGGCGCTTGGCTACCTCTGCCTGGACCTTGGCATCGAGCCGCTGGCAGCGCTTCATTTCGGCGAGGTCCCCGCCTCGTCCGCGAGCCATCCGCAGGCGCAGGCTGGGCTCGCGATACTGGCCGTCCGGCGCGGCAATGCACGGGTCGCGCTCGCGCATTTCGACGCGGCCCGCGCGACCGTGAGGCAAGACCCGTCGCTCGCGGAGCTCGAGCGCAACGCGCGTTACGACGTGGTGCTGCAACAATTTGCGACCGCCCGCGACCTGCGCGATGCCAACGCCGCAGGACGCGCCTATTCGGTGCTCGACGAGCTGCGACCCAGTCACCCGGCAACGCTGCAGGCGCGAGCGGACCTCGCAAACCTGCGCGGCGACATGCCCGCGCGAGAACGCGCGCTGCGGGACCTGCTGAACGTCGACCCGAAAGCCCCCGATGCCGCGAGCGAGCTCGCGGATACGCTGCTCGCACTGAATCGCCCCTACGACGCCTACGACGTCGCGCGCCGCATGGCACCGGAGCGGCTGGCGCAGGACGCCACGTTGCAGGCTGTCGAGCGCGAGTGGGTCCCGCATTTCGAGCTAGCCCTCGACGGCGCCTGGCGCAACGGGCAGACCGGGCACGACCGGCTCGAGCAGCCGGGCGTGCGGCTCGCCTGGTCCGGCAGCAACGCGAACTGGGGAAGGCTGCGCCTGCTCGCGGAGGCAGCTTACCCGGAGTCCGACCGCGTCCCCGCCGGAGAGCCGTTCGGGTCGTTTGTTGCGTTGCCCGCGCTGTCCGACTCGCAGTCCGACAAGGGGATCGGCGGGCTCGTGCAATGGGCGCCGCGAAACGGGCTCGTGCTCGAGGCCGGCACGACGCCGACCTCGTTCGAGATCAGCAACCTGGTCGGCGCGCTGCGTTTCCGGTTCGAATCGCCATCCGGCGCCCTGAGCATGGGCATCGACCGCACGGCGGTGGACGACTCGCTACTCGCCTACGCCGGCACCATCGACCCGTTGAGCGGCCGCACCTGGGGAGGCGTCATTCGCGACCGCGCATACCTGGGCGGGCGGTTCGAGGACGAAGTGATGACCCTGTACGGTGCTTTCTCGGCGGCGGACGTGGACGGTCAACGTGTGGACAGCAACACGGAATGGCGCGCGGATGCGGGCTTCACCCATCGCGCCGCGTCGGGCGCCGGCTGGGTGGCACGCGTGGGCGGGGCCGTCGAGGTGCTCGGATATTCGGCCAACCGGTCGCACTTTACGCTCGGCCACGGCGGCTACTTCAGCCCGGAGAAATTCCTGTCGGTCGGGCCGGTGTTCGAGGTCGAGGGACGCCGCGACGAGCGCAGCTTCCGCATCGAGGGCGCCGTCGCCTGGCAGGAAGTCCGCGAGGAGAGCAGCGACTTTTTCCCGACGGACGCAGCCCTGCAGGCGGCGAGCGGCGACCCGCGCTACCCGGCCGATTCCCGAGACGGACTTGGCCTGTGGCTTTCCGCGTCGGTGGAGTGGCGCGTCACGGCGCGAGCGGTCGCGGGCGTGCGGCTCGAGGGCATGCGCGGCGAGGATGCCGACGAGGTGCGACTGCAGGTCTACACTCGCCGGTGGGACCACTCGGTCAGCGACCCGGTCCAGCAGCCCCCGGTCCCGTTGCGTAGCGGTCCCTATCTCGTCCTGTACTGAGCCGCGCTCAGGCGCGCGGATTGCGCGCCGCGACCAGCCCGTCGAGGTATTTCGCGAAGCGTTCGCCGAGCTCCGGGTGCTTCAGCCCGTATTCCACGGTAGCCTCGAGGTAGCCGAGCTTGCTGCCGCAGTCGTATCGCTTGCCCTTGAATCGGTAGGCGAAGACCGGTTCGTCGTCGAGCAGCGCGGCAATGCCGTCGGTCAGCTGAATCTCGCCGCCCGCGCCCCGACCGACTTTCTTGAGGCGATCGAAGATCGAGCCCGACAGCAGGTAGCGGCCGACAACCGCGAGGTCGGACGGTGCCTCCGCCGGCTTCGGCTTCTCGACCATGCGACGGATGCGCGAAAATCCGCCTCCGGCGTCTTCGGTCGCGACGATGCCGTAGCTGCCGGTCTGGCTGCGCGGGACCTGCTGCACCCCGATGACGCTCCCGCCCGACTCCAGGTACCGGTCCCGCATCTGCGCAAGCACGGGCACGTCCGCATCGATCAGGTCGTCAGCCAGATGCACGAAAAACGGCTCGTTCCCGACCACCGCATGCGCGCATAGCACCGCGTGGCCGAGGCCGAGCGGAGCGGGCTGGCGGATGTAGATGCAGGTGGCATCCGCGGGCAGGATGCCCCGCAAAAGGTCGACGAGATCCTTCTTGCCCTGCTCCGCGAGCGCCGCCTCGAGCTCGGGGTCCGTGTCGAAGTGATCCTCGATGGCGCGCTTCGAGCTGCCGGTGATGAAGACCAGGAGGCGCGCGCCCGCCGCCAGCGCTTCCTCGGCGGCGTACTGGATCAGCGGCTTGTCGACGATCGGCAGCATTTCCTTCGGGCTCGCCTTGGTGGCAGGCAGGAAACGCGTGCCGCGGCCGGCGACTGGAAACACCGCGAATCGAATTGGCGCGGGTCGGCTCACGTGGGGTCCTTCGGTTCCGGGATCCTGTGTGGGGCATGATACCGGAGCCGCCGCGAGCCGGCCCGCGCCGCGGGCCCTTGCGTGTCAGCCGCTCGCCTTCGCCGCGTCGAACTTGAAGTTGGCCTTGTTCTGTTCGATGAGCTTCTTGCCGAGGCCCTTCACCTTGGCAAGGTCGTCGGCGCTCTTGAACGGCCCGTTCTTCTCGCGGTGGCTGACGATCGCCTCCGCTTTCGCCATCCCCACGCCCTGCAGCTCGCGGGCGAGCGTCTTGGCGTCGGCGGAGTTGACATCGACGGGCCCGGCGATGGCGATCGGCGCGAGCAGCGTCGCGGCCACTAGGGCCGCACCCAGTCCCTTGATCAACATGGCTACACTCCCTTGTCTCTCGCGCGCGGCGACCACCGCCGCGCCCGGGAACAAGACTAGGCGCTGACCGCGCCGCGCGCAGTGCGTCAATGTGACGCCTTCGCAGGGAAAAGGCACGGAGGGGACGGTCACCTTTATCACCGCGCGCTCATGGGACCCGGCACTCCTTTTCGATAAAGGTGACCGTCCCCTCCTGAGGCTATTTCACTCCGCCTTCGAGCCCCGCCACCAGGTCAAACCGCAGCAACGGCCGCTGGCTGTCCCAGGTCTTGCAGCCCGGGCACTGCCAGAAGTGATCGATGCTCGAGAAGCCGCAGTTCGCGCAACGATAGCGCGGCGTGCGTGCCGCGAGGCGGCGCAGCACCGCGGCGACGTCGACCACGGCGCGCGCGTCGAGTGCGCCCGGGTCGCGGCCGATCGCGTGCACCAGCCCGGCGATTGCTTCGTCCTGCGCGAGCAAGGTCCGCACCTGCTTCTCGAGTGGCGCGAAATCGAGCGCGTCGGACATGATCGCGGCGATCGCCATCTCGTTGACGGCATCCGGCCGGCCGTCGACCACGCGCTGGACGACCGCCTCGCCCACGTTGCCCGCCGCGCGCGCCAGCCGCACGAGACGGGGCATGACCTCGATCGCGAGCGCGGCGTCGTGCTGCAGCACGGCGCCAAGCAGCCGCTCGGCCAGCTCGAAGTCGCCTTGCTCGATCGCAATGTCGGCACGGACCAGCGCGCCGCGCGGAAAGCGGCGGACTTCCTTGCGCGCCGCGCGCAGGTGCTCGCGGGCTTCGTCCAGCGCGCCGCGCGCCCGTGCCGCCTCGGCCAGCTCGCAGTAGTAGTGCGCGATCGCGCTTTCCTGCGGCGCCCGCCCGGCCTTCCCGAGTTCGCGGAACACGCCGATCGCCCGCATCCACTCCTGCTCCTGCTCGTAGATGCGCATCAGCATGCGCATGGCGGCCATGCGGTGCGCGCCCGAGGCGGCGAGAGGCTCGAGGATCTTCTCCGCGCGATCGAGCAAGCCTGCCTTCAGGTAGTCCTGGGCCAGCGCGAAGCCCGCCTGTTCGCGCTGGTTCGGCTCCAGGGTTTCGCGGGTCGCGATGTTCTGGTGGATCTTGATGGCGCGGTCCACCTCGCCGCGCCTGCGATAGAGGCTGCCGAGCGCAAAGTGCGTCTCGATGGTGTCGTCATCGAGCTCGACGGCGCGCAGGAATGCCTCGAGGGCGCGGTCGGGCTGCTCGTTGACGAGGAAGTTCACGCCGGCGAGGTAATTGCCACGCAGGCGCTCCTCCCCGACGTCGCTCGGCCGCGGCTTGCGCGACGCGTAGAAACCGATGGCGCCGCCGAGGAACAGGACCCCGAGCAGGATCCAGATCGATTCAGGGTTCATGCCGTGGAGCCGCGCGCGCAGCCGGCGCCCGCCGGCTCAGTCCCGGATCGGGTGGGACTGTCCCGCATTGACGCGCTCGCGCAAGTCCTTGCCCGGCTTGAAATGCGGAACGTACTTGCCGGCGAGCGCGACGGCCTCGCCGGTCTTCGGGTTGCGGCCCTGGCGCGGCGGGCGGAAATGCAGCGAGAAGCTGCCGAAGCCGCGGATCTCGATGCGCTCGCCGCCGGCGAGCGCGTCGCTCATGATCTCGAGCATCTGCTTCACCGCCAGCTCGATGTCCTTGGCCGGAAGGTGCTTCTGCTTGGCGGAGATGATCTCGATCAATTCTGATTTTGTCATTGCTCCCGTCCTCAACTGCGGGCCGCCACCGCCATCCCCGGCGGCGGCCCGGACCGACTACTGACCGGAGATCTGCTCCTTCAGCAGGTCGCCGAGCGACGTGCCGGTCGCCGAATCGGAGCCGCGGTACTGCTGCACCGCCTCGGCCTCTTCCTCGGCCTCGATCGCGCGGATCGACAGCGATATCGCGCGGCTCTTGCGGTCGATGCCGACGAAGCGCGCCTCGATCTCGTCACCCACCTTCAGCACCGTGCGCGCGTCCTCGACGCGCTCGCGCGCGAGCTCGGAGGCGCGCAGGCTTCCCTCGATGCCGTCGCCGAGGTCGATGATCGCGCCACGCGCGTCGACTTCCTTGACGGTGCCCTTCACGATGCTGCCCTTCGGGTGGTCGGCCTGGTACGCCGCCATCGGGTCCTTGGCCATCTGCTTGACGCCGAGCGAGATGCGCTCGCGCTCCGGGTCGATCGACAGCACCATGGCCTCGACGGTCTGGCCCTTCTGGTAGTCGCGCACCGCTTCCTCGCCCGGGCGCTCCCAGGAGATGTCGGAAAGGTGCACGAGGCCGTCGATGCCGCCCGCGAGGCCGATGAAGATGCCGAAATCGGTGATCGACTTGATCTGTCCCGACACCTTGTCGCCTCGGTTGAAGCTGTCGGCAAACTCGCGCCACGGGTTCGGCTTGCACTGCTTGAGTCCGAGCGAAATGCGGCGGCGCTCCTCGTCGATGTCGAGGACCATCACCTCGACCTCCTCGCCGACGTGCACCACCTTGGCGGGATTCACGTTCTTGTTGGTCCAGTCCATCTCGGAGACGTGGACGAGGCCCTCGACCCCTTCCTCGATCTCTACGAAGCAGCCGTAGTCGGCGATGTTCGTGACCTTGCCGAAAAGGCGGGTGTTCGGCGGGTAACGGCGCGCGATGTTCTGCCACGGGTCCGCGCCGAGCTGCTTGATGCCCAGCGACACGCGCTGGCGCTCGCGGTCGAACTTGAGGATGCGGACGTCGATCTCGTCGCCGACCTTCACGATCTCGGACGGGTGCTTGACGCGTTTCCACGCCATGTCGGTGATGTGCAGCAGGCCGTCGATGCCGCCGAGGTCCACGAACGCGCCGTAGTCGGTCAGGTTCTTGACCGTCCCCTTGACCACGTCGCCTTCCTTCAGGTTGTCGAGCAGCTGCGAGCGCTCGGCGCTGTATTCCTGCTCGACGACCGCGCGGCGCGACACCACGACGTTGTTGCGGCGCTGGTCGAGCTTGATGACCTTGAACTCGAGTTCCTTGCCCTCGAGGTAGCTCGGGTCGCGCACCGGGCGCACGTCCACGAGCGAGCCCGGCAGGAAGGCGCGCACGTTGTCGAGTTCGACGGTGAAGCCGCCCTTGACGCGGCCGTTGATTACGCCCTTGACGATCTCGCCCTTGGTAAAGGCCTCCTCGAGGCGGGTCCAGGTGCGGGCACGCTTGGCTTTCTCGCGCGACAGGCGCGTCTCGCCGGAGCCGTCCTCGACGGCATCCAGCGCCACCTCGACCTCCTGGCCGATGGAGACGTCCACCTGTCCGTTCTCGTTGCGGAACTGTTCCGCGGGAATCACGGCCTCGGACTTGAGGCCGACGCTTACGATGACGACGTCGTCGTTCATGTCGACGATCGTGCCGGTCAGGATCTGGCCGGGCTTGATCTGCTGGCTGGCGAGGCTTTGCTCGAAGAGTTGCTGGAAAGATTCGGTCATTGGGTCTTCCGGGCCGCGGGGCCCATTTGGGTTTACCTGCCGCACGGCGTCCTGCCGAAGCGGGTCCTGCTCGACGCGGCGGGGCATCCTGCCCTGCCGTCCTTGCCGGCTCCTGCCGGCCACTCAACGCCCGCGCGCCGCCTCCGGAAACCGCTCGCGCGCGAGTTCAATCACCCGCCCGACGACCTCCTCGATGGTCAACGCAGTCGAATCCACGACGACAGCCTCCGGCACCGCGACCAGCGGGGCCACGGCACGCGTGGTATCCCGCCTGTCCCGCTCGGCGATCTCCGCGGAAAGGGCGGCAAGGCTATCACTCAACCCCTTTCCTTTCAACTGCTTATGGCGTCTCAGGGCCCTTTCCTCGGGGCTGGCCGTCAGGAAGATCTTGAGTCCGGCGTCGCGAAAAACGATCGATCCCATGTCACGCCCGTCGGCGACCAACCCGGGGGGGCGCGCAAACGCACGCTGGCGGCTCAACAGGGCCGATCGAACTGGCTGCCAGGCAGCGACCCTCGAAGCCGCCTCGCCGGTGGCCTCGTCCCGCAGTTCGATTGTCACGTCCTCGCCGCCAAGCCGTACGAGCTCCCCACCCGCCTCTCTCATGCCGAAGCTGACATCCAGGCTCTCGGCCAACCGGGCGTGTCCCTCGACGTCGTCGGCCGCAAGGCGGGCACGCGCCCCGGCGAGCGCCACCAGGCGGTAGAGGGCCCCGCTGTCCAGCAGGTGCCAGCCAAAATGTCGCGCCACGTGGCGGGAGATCGTGCCTTTTCCGGACCCGCTAGGTCCGTCGATGGCAATTACCGGAATGTGGCTCATGCCTCCTCCGCGAGTCGCAATCCCGCGGCCTGCGCCATCTGCGCAAAGCCCGGAAACGAAGTCGCGACATTCTGCACGCCTTGGATGGTGATGGCCGAATCGGCCCGGGCACCCAGCACGGCGAAGGCCATGGCGACCCGATGGTCACCCTGGCTGTCGATCACGCCGCCCCGCACCGGGCCGCCGCGGATTCGCATTCCATCGGGCAAGGCTTCGACGGCGACGCCGAGGGCCTCCAGGCCCGCCGTCATGGCCGCCAGCCGGTCGCTTTCCTTGACCCTGAGCTCAGACGCGCCCGTCACGACCGTCTCACCGTCGGCCAATGCGGCCATGGCAAACAGGAGCGGCAGTTCATCCATGGCGATCGACACCAGCGCCCGCGGCACCTCGATCCCGCGCAATCTACCCGGGCGGATCTCCAGGTCGGCACGCGGCTCCGCGTCCATCCCAGCCGCAGCGTGCACGCGGATGTCGGCGCCCATCAGCCGGAGGATCTCGAGCAGGGCCGATCGCGTCGGATTGATGCCGACGTCGCGGATGATCAGCCCGCCGGATCCCGCGATGACGGCGGCAGCCATGAAAAATGCGGCCGACGAAAAATCCCCTGGAATCCGGATGCCGGTCGCACGCAGTGCCGCGGGGCCGTCGATCGCAACGGCGCGGGTTTCGCGCAGGACCGGCACACCGAACGACTCGAGCATGCGCTCGGTGTGGTCCCGCGACACGCCCGGTTCCTCCACGCGCGTCCGTCCGCTGGCGAACAAGCCCGCGAGCAGGAGCGCGGACTTGACCTGCGCACTCGGCAGGTCGAGGCGATGGTCGCGCGCGGCGAGCGGACGCGGCCCGCTGACCGTGACCGGTGGCCGGCCGTCGCGAGTCCTGACATCCGCGCCCATCCGTCGCAAGGGTGCGGCGATGCGTTCCATCGGCCGCCGCATCAGCGATTCGTCGCCGATGAGCGTCGCGTCGAACGCCTGCCCCGCCAGGATGCCGGCGAGCAGCCTCATCGAGGTGCCCGAGTTGCCGACGTCGAGGGGGCGTGCCGGCACCGTGAGTCCGCGGAGTCCGACGCCATGCATCACGAGATGCCCGGGCCCGAGTCTCTCGTGCCGCACGCCCATGGCGGATAGGGCGGCAAGGGTCGAGGCGCAGTCCTCGCCCTCCAGGAATCCTTGAATTTCTGTCGCGCCCTGCGCGATCGCACCGAGCATGGCCGCGCGGTGCGACATTGACTTGTCGCCGGGGACGCGCAGCTCGCCGGCGACCTGTCCGCCGGGTTCCACGACGAAGTTTCGCGTCGCCGCGATCACGCCGGGTCGGCGATCGCTACCGCCATGGCGGTCAGCAGGCGCTCGTTCTGCTCCGCGGTGCCGGTCGAGATGCGAAGGTGATTCGGCAGGCCGTAGTTGGCAAGCGGGCGCACGATGACGCCTTCGCGCAGCAACGCGTGATCGACGGCACCTGCCCCGCGGCGCAGGTCCGCCAGCACGAAATTGCCCGCCGAAGGCGGTGCCCCGATGCCGAGCGTTGCAAGGCCGGCGCGCAGGCGATCGATCCCGGCGCGGTTGAGCCTGACCGTCGCTTCCAGATGCCCGACGTCGTCGAACGCCGCCGCCGCAGCCGCAAGCGCGGGCACCGACACGTTGAAAGGCTGCCGCACGCGATTCAGGATGTCCGCGATGTCCGGATGCGAGATGGCGTAGCCGACGCGCAGTCCCGCGAGCCCGTAGGCTTTCGAGAACGTCCTCGTGACCACGAGGTTGGGATGCCGGTCCAGCCACCGGGTGCCGTCCGGCACTCCGAGTTCCGCCGAATACTCGTGGTAGGCCTCGTCCAGGACCACGATCACGTCCGGTGGAATGGCGCGCAACAGCGCATCGAGCTCCGGTTCGTCGAGCCAGGTGCCCGTCGGGTTGTTCGGATTGGCGACGAACATCATGCGGGTCTGCGGCCCTACGGCAGCGGCCAGTTCCACGGCGTTGTGGCCGAGCGGCTGCGCGTGGCCGGATGGCCATGCCGGCACGATCCGTGCCGTCGCACCGGACGCTTGCACCGCGCTCGGGTACACGGCAAATGCGTACTGTGAATACACCGCCTCGACGCCGGGCACGAGGAAAGCCTCCGCGAGCATCACGAGGACGTCGTTTGAGCCATTGCCAAGCGTCACCTGGCCGATGTCCACGCCGTGCCGGTGCGCGATCCGCGTGCGCAGGCCGTGCCCGCTGCCGTCCGGATAATGGCCAACGTTGGCGATGGCGGCGGCGAGCGCAGCTTCGGCCCGCGGTCCGGGCCCGAGCGGGTTCTCGTTCGACGCAAGCTTGATGCTGCCCCTGATGCCGAACTCGCGCTCGAGCGCCGAGGTCGGCTTGCCCGGCAAGTACGGCGAGAGGCCGCGGACGCCGGGTGCAGCAAGTGACTCGAAGCGATTGAGTTTGTCCACCTAGGGAAGCTCTGCACAGGTGGCGTGGAGCGCGTTGCGCGCGCGCTGCGCGGCCACAAGGCGCGACCGACGAAGTGTGGTGAATCCACACGAGGAGGGAGCAACGCCGTGGCCGCGCAGCCCGCGTGCAACCTTCCGGGGCCGGACGGATTTGCGATCGGGCGGCATCTCTCGTCGCTCATGTATCACGATACACATCGCTCCTCGTTCCTTGCCAGATCGCAAATCCGCCACGGCCGCGCCCACGCCACCCGTGCAGAGCTTCCCTAGACCGCCCGGGCGCTCAGCACGCCCTGGATGGACGCGATACGTTCCACGAGCCCGGCAGGCACCTTGCCGTCGATGTCGATCAGCGTGTAGGCGAGCTCGCCCTTCGACTTGTTGAGCAGGTCCGCGATGTTGAGCCCGGCGTCGGCGAGGCGGGTCGAGATCTGGCCGACCATGTTCGGGACGTTGCTGTTCGCGATGACGATGCGCGCAGTCGCCGGAATGCGCGGCAGCGCCGCTTCGGGGAAATTCACGGAATGACGGATGTTGCCGTGCTCGAGGAAGTCCAGCAGCGTGTCCGCGACCATCATCGCGCTGCTCTCCTCGGCTTCGCTCGTGGACGCTCCGAGGTGCGGCAAGGCGACGACGCCAGGCACGCCGCGGAGCGCCGCGGACGGGAAATCGCAGACGTATGCGGCGAGCCGGCGCGCGCGCAGCGCCGCGACCACGGCCGCCTCGTCGACGATCGCCGCACGCGCGAAGTTGAGGATCGTGGCGCCTTCGGGCAGGAGCCCGATGCGCTTCGAGTTTACGAGGCCGCGCGTCGCGTCCGTCAGCGGCACGTGCAACGTGACCGCGTGGGACCGCGTGAACAGGTCCTCGAGGCTCAACGCCTGCTCGACGCCGGACGACAGCTGCCAGGCGCGCTGCACGGTGATCTGCGGATCGTATCCCAGTACGTGCATGCCGAGCAGATGTGCGGCGTTGGCCACCTCGACGCCGATCGCGCCGAGGCCGACCACGCCGAGGACGCGCCCGGGCAACTCGTGCCCGACGAAACGCTTCTTGCCCTCCTCCACGGCCGCTTCGAGCTCGTCGCCGGAAAGGTCGAGGCCGCGCACGAAGTCGAGCGCGGGGCCGATGTGGCGCGCGCCGAGGAAGAGCCCGGCCAGCACCAGCTCCTTGACGGCATTCGCGTTCGCGCCCGGCGAATTGAAGACCGGCACGCCGCGCTGCGAAAGCAGTGGTACCGGGATGTTGTTGGTGCCGGCGCCCGCCCGCCCGACGGCCAGCACGCTTGCCGGGATGTGCATGCCGTGCATGTCCGCCGAGCGCACGAGGATCGCGTCGGGGCGCCCGATCTCGGGCCCGGTCTCGTAGCGGCCGGCTGGGAAACGCTCGAGTCCCTTCGGCGAAATGCTGTTCAGGGTGCGCACCCGAAACCGCATCAGCCGTACCGCCGCTCGAATTCACGCATGAAAGCCACGAGCGCCGCCACGCCCTCGACGGGCATCGCATTGTAGAGGCTCGCACGCATGCCGCCGACGGCGCGGTGTCCCGCAAGGTTGGCGAGTCCTTCTGACATGGCCTCCGCCAGGAACGTCTCGTCGAGATCCGGCCGCGCCAGACGGAACGGCACGTTCATCCAGGATCGGCAATTGCGGGCGACCGGATTCGAGTAGAAACCGGAGGCATCGATCGCCTCGTAGAGCATCCGGGCCTTGGCCTCGTTGCGCCGCGACATCTCCGCGAGCCCGCCCTCGCGCTTGACCCACTGGAACACGAGACCCGCCACGTACCAGCCGAACGTCGGCGGCGTGTTGAGCATCGACCCGGCCTCGGCCACGGCGCGGTAGTCGAAGACGGACGGCGAGGCCGCGCGGGCGGCGCCGAGCAGGTCCCCGCGCACGATCACGACCGTGATGCCGGCAGGGCCGATGTTCTTCTGCGCACCCGCGTAGATGACGCCGAAGCGCGCCACGTCGATCGGGCGCGACAGGATGCTGGAGGACATGTCCGCGACGAGCGGCACGGCGCCGGTTTCGGGTACGTAGGGAAACTCGACGCCGCCGATGGTCTCGTTCGGCGTGTAATGCAGGTAAGCCGCGCCGGGCGACAGCCTCAGCGCCGCCGGTTCAGGAACCGTCGTGTACTGAGAACCCGCCTCGTCGGCCGCGATCGCGACGGTAACGAACCGGCGCGCCTCCCGGATCGCGCGACCGGACCAATGGCCCGTGTTGGCATAGTCGGCCGTTGCACCGACCGGCGCGAGATTGAGCGGGACGGCGGAAAATTGCGCGGTCGCGCCGCCCTGCATGAACAGCACGCGATAGCCGGATGGAACCGCCAGCAGGTCGCGCAGGTCCGCCTCGGCGCACTCCGCCACGTCCATGAAGGCGCGGCTGCGGTGGCTGACTTCCATCACCGACATGCCGTGCTGCCAGTCGAGCAGCTCGTCGCGCGCCTGCTCGAGGACCGGCAGCGGCAAGGCGGCTGGACCCGCGGAGAAGTTGTGGACGCGCACGCGCCGGGTGCGCCGGGCTCAGCCCGCGCCTTCGCCGCCCTGTGAATCGTCGCCGGCGATGCGCTCGAGGCCGACGAGTTTCTCGCCTTCCTCGAGCCGCATGATGCGCACGCCCTGCGTGTTGCGCCCGAGGACGGGGATGTCGCTGACCGGAACGCGGACGAGCGTGCCGCTGGAGTTGATGAGCATGACCTCATCGTCGCGCTGTACCTGCCGGGCACCGATCAGCACGCCGTTGCGCTCGCTGGTTTGCAGCGCGATCACGCCCTGCCCGGCGCGCCCGTGCCGCGGGAAGTCGTCCATCTCGGTAAGCTTGCCGTAGCCACGCTCGGACACCGTCAGGATCGGGCCGTCCCCGAGCACGATCAGCGAGGTCACGCGCTGGCCTTCGGTCAGCCTGATGCCGCGCACACCGGCAGCTTCGCGGCCCATCGGTCGCACCTGGTCCTCCGCGAAGCGGATTGCCTTGCCGTCGGTCGTGGATAGCAAGATGTCGCGCTGGCCGTCCGTCAGGGCAACGCCCACGAGGCAGTCGGCCGCGTCGAGCGAGGCCGCGATGATGCCGTTCGCTCGCGGTCGCGAGAATGCCGACAGCGGCGTCTTCTTCACCGTCCCCTGGGCCGTGGCCATGAACACGAAGTGAGACTCGTCGAACTCGCGGATCGCGAGGATCGCGGTGATGCGCTCCCCGTCCCCCAGCTGAAGGAGATTGACGATCGGCTTGCCGCGCGAGCCGCGGCTCGCGAGGGGAAGCTGGTAGACCTTGAGCCAAAAGCATTGGCCGCCGTCCGAAAAGCACAGCAGCGTGTCGTGCGAGTGCGCGATGAAGAGCTTGTCGACGAAGTCCTCGTCCTTGACGGACGTCGCCATCTTGCCCTTGCCGCCGCGGCGCTGGGCCTCGTAGTCGGTGACCGGCTGGGTCTTCGCATAGCCGGCGTGCGAGAGCGTCACGACGAGGTCCTGCCGCTCGATGAGGTCCTCGATCGTGACGTCGGACTGGTCCGCGACGATCTGCGTGCGCCGCGCGTCGCCATAGGCGTCCTTGATGGCGGTCAGCTCCGCACGGATGACCGAAAGCAGCCGATCCGGCCGCGCGAGGATCTCGCCCAGGTCGCGGATCTGCTCGAGCAGCCCGGTGAACTCGGTGACGATCTTGTCCTGCTCGAGCCCGGTCAGGCGGTGCAGGCGCAGGTCGAGGATCGCCTGGGCTTGCGCCTCGGACAGCCGGTAGGCGCCATCGTGCAGGCCGAGCTCGTCCGCGATGCCGTCGGGACGGGTCGGCGCGTTGCCGGCGCGCGCCAGCATGGCGGGCACAGCGCCCGGGCCCCAGGTCCGAGCCTGCAGCGCGGCCCGCGCCTCCGGCGGCGAAGGCGAGGCCTTGATCAGCGCGATCACCTCGTCGATGTTCGCGAGCGCGACGGCGAGGCCCTCGAGGATGTGCGCGCGTTCGCGCGCCTTGCGCAGGTCGTAGATCGTCCGGCGCGTCACGACCTCGCGCCGATGGTGCAGGAACGCGTCCAGCATCTCCTTGAGCGACAGGAGCTTCGGCTGCCCGTCGAGCAAGGCAACCATGTTCACGCCGAAAACGGCTTCCATGGGCGTCAGCTTGAAGAGCTGGTTGAGCACGAGCTCGCTGTTCTCGCCCCGCTTGAGCTCGATGACGACGCGCAATCCGTCCTTGTCGGACTCGTCGCGCAGCTCCGAGATGCCCTCGATCTCCTTGGCCCGCACGAGGTCCGCGATGCGCTCGAGCAGGCGCGCCTTGTTGACCTGGTAGGGCAGCTCCGTCACGACGATGGCCTCGCGGCCGCGTTCGTCGATCTGCTCCACCGCCGTGCGCGCGCGAACCGACAGGCGCCCTCGCCCCGTCTTGTAGGCGGCCACGATCTCGGCGGCGCCATTGATGATCCCCGCGGTCGGGAAGTCCGGGCCGGGCACCAGGCGCATGAGGTCCGCGAGGCCGAGTTCCGGGTTGTCGATCAGCGCGATGCAGGCGTCCACGATCTCGCCGAGGTTGTGCGGCGGGATGTTGGTGGCCATGCCGACCGCGATGCCCGCCGAGCCGTTGACCAGCAGGTTCGGGACGCGCGCCGGCAGCACGGCCGGCTCGTGCTCGCTGTTGTCGTAGTTCGGCGTGAAGTCGACGGTTTCCTTCTCGATGTCGGCGAGCAGCTCGTGCGCGACGCGCGTCATGCGCACTTCGGTGTAGCGCATCGCCGCGGCCGCATCGCCGTCCACCGAGCCGAAGTTGCCCTGGCCGTCCACCAGCAGGTAACGCAGCGAGAATGGCTGCGCCATGCGCACGATCGTGTCGTACACGGCCGTGTCGCCATGCGGATGGTACTTGCCGATCACGTCGCCCACGACGCGCGCCGACTTCTTGTACGGCTTGTTCCAGTCGTTGCCGAGCTCGCGCATCGCGAACAGGACGCGGCGGTGAACGGGCTTCAGCCCGTCGCGGACGTCGGGCAGCGCCCGGCCCACGATCACGCTCATCGCGTAGTCGAGGTAGGACTTGCGCATCTCGTCTTCGAGGTTGACGTGCAGGACTTCGCGCGCGATCTCGCTCATGCGGATTTCGTCTGCTTTTGAGGGCCCGAGGAAGCGCGAATTTTAACACAGCGCGTATACTTCACGGATGCAAAACGGGCCGAACGCCGACCCCGCGGAGATCGCGAAATTCGATGCGGCGGCGCCGCGCTGGTGGGACCCAGACGGCGAGTTCCGGCCCCTGCACGACCTCAACCCGACCCGGCTCGGCTACATCGAATCGCGCGCCAGGCTCGCGGGCCGGCAGGTTCTCGACGTCGGTTGCGGGGGCGGGCTCCTGGCCGAAAGCATGGCGCGCCGTGGCGCCCGGGTGCTCGGGGTCGACCTCGCACAGGAGGCGCTCGCCGTCGCGCGCCTGCATGCCATCGAGTCCGGGCTGTCGGTGGAATACCGGCAGGTCGCGGTGGAAGAACTGGCCGAATCGGCGCCGGCGGGCTTCGACGTCGTCACCTGCCTCGAGATGCTGGAACACGTACCCGATCCGTCGGCCATCGTGTCGGCGCTCGCCCGGCTCGTGCGGCCCGGTGGCCATGTGGTTGTCTCGACCATCAACCGCAACGCCAAGGCCTTCGCCCTGGCCATCGTCGGTGCCGAGTATGTGATGCGGCTCCTGCCGATGGGCACGCACCGTTACGCACGGCTGATCCGGCCGTCGGAACTGTCCCGCTGGGCGCGCGCCGCCGGGCTCGAGCTCGCGGACCTCGCAGGGCTCGAGTACGACCCGTTCTCCCGCAAGGCCCGCGTGAGCGCCGACGTGTCCGTCAACTACCTCGCTCACTTCCTGCGCCCGGCGACGGCCGCCCGCGCATGACGGCGGGCCGCGGATGACGGTGGGTTGCGGATGATGGCAGGCCGCGGATTGCGCGGCGTACTGTTCGACCTCGACGGAACGCTGCTCGACACTGCGCCAGACATGGCCGCTGCGCTCAATCGCCTGCGCGTCGCCGAGGGGCTCGAAGCGCTGCCGTTCGCGCAGATCCGACCCCACGTTTCGCATGGCGCGCCGCGGTTGCTGCGCCTGGCATTCGGGGAGCCCGTGGCCGAGCGCCACGAGTCGCTGCGCAGGCAGTTCCTTGACTTCTACCGCGCGGCGCTCGCGGTTCACACGCGGCTGTTCGACGGTTTCGAAGCCGTGCTCGCCGCCATCGAACGCGCGGGCATCAGGTGGGGCATCGTCACCAACAAGCCAGGCTGGCTCGCAGAGCCACTCGTGGCCGAGCTCGGCCTCGCCGCGCGATGCGCCTGTCTCGTCGCGGGCGACACGCTCGCGGAGCGCAAGCCGCACCCCTTGCCGCTGCTGCATGCCGCGGGGCTGCTCGGCGTCGAGCCGCAGGAATGCGCATACGTGGGCGACGCCGAGCGCGACGTGCAGGCCGCGCGTAACGCGGGCATGATTCCGCTGGTGGCCGGCTTCGGCTACCTGGGCGACGGCGACGATCCCGCGGCCTGGCGAGCCGAGGCCGTGTTCGCCAGGCCCGAAGAACTGGTCGACTGGCTGGGGCTCGGCAAATGACGTTCGACCTGACGCTGCTCGTCGTGATCCTGGTGGCAGTGGCCGTCGCCCTCGCCGCCGGCTGGTGGGTGGGCCGTCGCCGATCCGCCGCGCTCGAGGCGGAGCGCACGCTTTCGATCGACCGCGCGATGGAGCAGCTCGACAGGCGCTTCGATGACCTTGCCGGCCGGCAGTTGCGCGAGAACATCGACAACTTCCTGCGTCTTGCCCGTGAGAACCTGGGCGGGCACCAGCAGTACGCTCAGGCCTCGCTCAAGGAACGCGAACAGGCCATCGAAGCGCTTGTGAAGCCGATCCAGGAAACCCTGGCCCGCACGTCGGAGGCGCTGCGCGTGATCGAGGTCGAACGGCAACGGGATTTCGGGAGCCTGCGCCAGCACCTCACGGACATGCGCGACTCTCACTCCGCGCTGCAGCGCGAGACGCGCAACCTCGTGCAGGCGCTCAGCAAGCCGCAGGTCCGCGGCCAGTGGGGCGAAATCGCGCTGCGCCGGCTCGTGGAGCTCGCGGGCATGACGGCACACTGCGACTTCGATGAGCAGGTGCACGTCGCCGGAAGCGAAGGCGCGTTGCGGCCCGACATGGTGGTCCACCTGCCGGAGGGGCGCGACATCGTCATCGACGTGAAGACGCCGCTAGACGCCTACCTGGCCGCCTCGGAGGCGCCGAGCGATGAAGTGCGCGCGGCGGCGCTCAAGCGGCACGCGCAGCACGTCGCCGACCGCGTGCGCATGCTGTCGTCGAAGAACTACTCGGCGCAGTTCGATCAGGCGCCGCAGTTCGTCGTCCTGTTCCTGCCCGGAGACCAGTTCCTGTCGTCCGCGCTCGACCAGCAGCCTGACCTGCTCGACCGGGCGATGAGCAGCAACATCATCCTCACCACGCCCTCGACGCTGCTCGCGCTCCTGAAGACGGTCTACAACGGCTGGCAGAACGTCAGGCTCGCCGAAAACGCGGAGCGCATCCGTGGCCTCGCCGAGGATCTGTACGCCCGGCTCGCAACCTTCCGCAACCACATGGGCAAGATCGGCAGCTCGCTGGAAGCGAGCGTCAACGCGTTCAACGCGGCCGTGGGATCCCTCGAGCGCAGCGTACTGCCCGGGGCGCGCAAGTTCGTGGAGCTCGGCGTGCGGGCCGAAAAGCCGATCGAGGACCTCGAGCCGGTCGAGATCGCTGCGCGACTGACTGACAGCCCCGCCGCGCGCCTGCCGCCCACGGACGAGCATTGACCCGCGCGAGCGCGGCAAGCGCCACGACGCAGGCCACGGCGCGCGCATATGCTCCGGAGGCGGGCTCGCACGCGGGACGCATCATCCTCGTCACCGGCGCGAGCGACGGCATCGGAGCTGCGCTCAGCCTCGCGCTCGCCCGCCAGGGGGCCACGGTGGCGCTGCTCGGCCGGACACAGCGCAAGCTCGTCCGCACGTATGACCGGATCGTTGCGAACGGCGGGCCGCAGCCGGCACTGCTGCCGTTCAACCTCGAAACGGCGGCGGCGCCGGAGTATGACGCGCTGTTCGAGGCCATCGACCGCGAGTTCGGCCGCCTCGACGGGCTTGCGCACGTCGCGGGCATCCTCGGCGACCTGAGCCCGGTCGAGCAGTACGACGTGCCGACCTGGTGCAAGGTCCTGCACGTCAACCTCACCGCCGCATTCCTGCTGACACGCACACTGCTGCCCTTGCTGCGCAAGTCGGAAGACGCGTCGATCGCGTTCACGTCGAGCACGGTCGGCCGGGTCGGCCGCGCCTACTGGGGCGCCTATGCGGCCTCCAAGTTCGGCACGGAGGGTCTCATGCAGGTGCTCGCGCACGAGATGGCGGGCACGACGCGCATACGCGTCAACAGCCTGAACCCCGGCCCGACGCGCACCTCGATGCGCAGGCAGGCGTTCCCCGCCGAAGACGCCACCAGCCTGCCGGAGCCGGAGGCGATCGTTGCGCCTTACCTCTACCTGCTGGGTCCGGCAGGCCGGACGGTCAACGGCGAGTCGATCGATTGCCAGGAGCGGCCGGCGACGCAGCCTCCTGCAGCAGAATGAGCTCGTCTTCGGTCAGGGCGCGACTGCGCCCCCGGGCCAGTGCGCGATCCATGGCGATGGGTCCATAGCGCGTGCGCAGGATCCGGTTGGCTTCGAGGCCGCAGGCTTCGAAGACCTCCCTCAAGTCCCGCGGACGAAGGCCGGTGACCTCGACCTGGAGCCAGCGATTGCTCGCCTCGCCGCCCGACGCAGTCACGGACGTGATCTCGCCCTTGAGGCCTGCGTCGCTCGCCTTCGACTGCAGTTCGGTTTCGATGACGGACTCATCGAAGGCCCCGCGCACTCGCACGCTGTACTCGCCCGGTATGGCGGCGGCACGCCGCGTCAACGCCGCCGCGAGCCCGCCGTCCGTCACGAAGACTTCGAGTCCTCCGTCGCGCGGCGGCAACGGACTGACCGGGATCCAGCGCCGGCCGCCGACCTTTGGCAGCCGCTCGATCGAGCTCGGCGCATCACCGCGGGCGTCGGTGCGCACGCCCTCCTGCGCGGGCCGGTGGTAAGCGACAGCGGCGTGTGCGAGCCCCGCACCCCGGCCGAGACGCAGGCGCCGATTGTCGAGGCGCACGTCGTCGCGTTCCCCGATGGGCTGGCCTGGCGCTGCCGGCTTGCCGTTGACCGTGATGCGGCCTGCTGCGATCCAGGCCTCGACCTGGCGGCGCGACCCGACGCCGCGGGCCGCTAGGACTTTCTGGATGCGTTCGCGCATGGGGTCGACGGCCCGGCAGCGCCGCGCGGGTTCAGCCCGCGGCGTCGGCGTCGTTCGCGGCCGGCTCGCCCGCGGGCGCCGCCTGCACCGTTACCGGCTCGTCGAACTCGAGCTGGATGCCGACGTCGTCCATGTCGCGAAGCGCGGCAAGCGATGGCAGCTCATCGAGGCTGCGCAGGCCGAAGTAGTCGAGGAAATCTCGCGTGGTCCCCAACAGCTCGGGATGGCCGGGGACTTCGCGGTGCCCGACGACGCGAACCCAGCCGCGCTCCGAGAGAGTGCGGATGATGTTCGGGTTGACCGTCACGCCGCGAACGTCCTCGATCTCGCCGCGCGTGATCGGCTGCCGGTATGCGATGAGCGCGAGCGTCTCGAGCAGCGCGCGCGAGTAGCGGGCAGGCCGCTCCTGCCAGAGCCTCGACAGGCGCGCGGAAAAATCCTTGCGCACCTGTAGCCGGAAACCGCTCGCCACTTCGACGAGCTGCATGGGGCGCCCTTCGCAATCGTCCGCGAGCGCGGCGAGCGCCTTGCGGACCAACTGTGCGTCGGGCCGCTCGAACTCTTCGAAAAGTCCGCGTATCTGCTCGACGCCGAGCGGCTGGCCGTAGGCCAGGAGCGCCGCCTCGATGATGCCCTTGAGCTTTCCGGTTTCCATGTGGGTTTCCGTCAGGCCGTCGTGACGTGGAAGTCGTCGACCGCGGAGGCGTCGGGCTCGCGGTCCACGCGCCGCACGTACAGCGGCTGGTAGGGTTCGGCCTGCACGATCTCGACCAGTTGCTCGCGCAGAAGCTCGAGGATGGCGGCGAACGTCACGGTCACGCCCAGCCGGCCCTCCTCGGCCTGGAACAGGCGGATGAACTCGACCAGTCCGACGCCCTCCAGCGTCGCCAGCACATCCGACATGCGCTGGCGCACCGAAAGCGTCTCGCGCGCCACGTGCAGGTGCGCAAACATCGTGGCGCGCTGCACCACGTCCTTGAACGCGACGAGCATTTCCTGCAACGCCACTTCGGGAAGTATGCGCAGCACCTGCCGATGCGTGAGCTCGGCAACCGCGGGATAGACGTCGCGCTCGAGCCGGGACAGCCGGTCGATGTCCTCGGCCGCCTGCTTGTATCGTTCGTACTCCTGCAACCGGCGCACCAGCTCGGCGCGCGGGTCCTCTTCCTCCTCGCCCGCATCCGCCATCCTCGGCAGGAGCATGCGCGATTTGATCTCGGCGAGCATGGCGGCCATCAGTAGGTATTCGCCGGCAAGCTCGAGGTCCACCTCCTGCATCAGCTGGATGTACGCCATGTACTGCCGCGTGATGTCCGCGATCGGGATGTCGAGGATGTCGAGGTTCTGGCGCCGGATCAGGTAGAGGAGAAGGTCGAGCGGGCCTTCGAAAGCCTCGAGGAATACCTCGAGCGCCTGGGGAGGGATGTAGAGGTCACGCGGCATCTCCGTCACGGGCTCGCCGTCCACGATGGCAAACGGCATCTCGCCCTGCTGTGGCGCGATCGATTCGCTGGATTCGCTCAACGGTACTCCAGGCCCACGGCTTCACGGACTTCCGTCATTGTCGCACGCGCGGCCTCCCGGGCGCGCTCACAGCCTTCGCCGATGATGCCGCGAACGAGCTCGGGATTCCCTTCATATTCGCGGGCGCGCTCGCGAATGACGGCAAGTTCCTCGAGGACCGAGTCGATGAGCGGCTTCTTGCAGTCGAGACAACCAATGCCAGCCGAGCGGCAGCCGGCCTGCACCCAGGCCTGGGTCTTGTCATCCGAATAGATCTTGTGCAGGTCCCACACCGGGCACTTGTCCGGGTCGCCGGGATCGCTGCGCCGGACCCGCGCGGGATCGGTCTGCATGGCCTTGAGCTTCTTCTGGACGCTGTCCGGGTCCTCGCGCAGCCCAATCGTGTTGCCGTAGGACTTCGACATCTTCCTGCCGTCGAGACCCGGGACCTTCGGCGTCTTGGTGAGCAGCGCCGAGGGCTCTGGAAGGATCGTGCGACCGCCGCCTTCCAGGTAGCCAAGCAGGCGTTCACGGTCCGCGACCGTCAACTGCGCGGCGGCTTCGACCAGCTTGCGTGCCTGCTCGAGAGACTCCGCATCTCCCTGCTCGAGGAACTTCCTGCGAAGATCGCCATACGAGGCGGCCTTCCCCGTGCCGAGCCGCTTGATGGCGCCTTCGACTTTGGCCTCGAAATCCGGCTCACGTCCGTAGATGTTGTTGAAGCGTCGCGCGATCTCGCGCGTGATCTCGACATGGGCCACCTGGTCCTCGCCGACCGGCACGTACTCGGGCCGGTACATCAGGATGTCCGCGCTCTGCAGCAACGGATAGCCCAGGAAACCGTAGGTGCTGAGGTCTTTTTCCTTGAGCTGCTCGATCTGGTCCTTGTATGTCGGCACCCGCTCGAGCCACGAGATCGGCGTGACCATGGACAGGATCAGGTGCAACTCCGCGTGCTCCGGGACGCGCGACTGGATGAACAAGGTGCAGGCGCTCGGGTTGAGGCCGGCAGCCAGCCAGTCGATCAGCACCTCGTTCGTGTTCGATCTGAGCTCGGCCGTATCCTCGTAGCCCGTCGTCAGGGCGTGCCAGTCGGCCACGAAGAAGTAGCACTCGTATCGGTACTGGAGCTCGACCCAGTTCGCGAGGGCGCCGTGATAGTTGCCGAGGTGCAGCTGGCCAGTCGGGCGCATGCCCGAGACCACGCGGCGATGTTGTGCTGGGGTCGTTGGCATTCGCTAGAACGGCATCAGCCGGAGGCCGAACAAGTCGACCAGCAACGAAAGCAGGAACGCAATTGGCGGACCAATCAGCGGCCACAGCATCCGGGTGAAGATGAGCGCCAGGATTACGAAGAAACCGAATGGCGCAACACGACGGAGGAAGTCGCTGATCGCGCCCGGCGGCAGCAGGTTCGTGAGGACCTGCCCGCCGTCGAGCGGCGGTATCGGCAGCATGTTGAAGACGGCCAGCATGATGTTGAAGATGATGCCGTACTGCGCCATGCGGGCGATCCATTCGCCCGTCACTCCCGCGACGGAATCCTGGTTGACCATCATGATGAAAGCCCAGATCGTCGCCATCACCAGGTTCGACAGCGGCCCTGCTGCGGTCACGAGGACCATGTTGCTGCGCGGGTTGCGCATGTTGCGCGGATCGACCGGAACCGGCTTCGCCCAGCCGAACATGAAACTGCTGCCGGTCAGCAACAGGATTCCCGGCACCAGGATCGTCCCGATCGGGTCGACGTGGCGCACGGGGTTGAGCGTCAATCGCCCCAGCATCTCGGCCGTGCGGTCGCCGAACTGCTTGGCGACCCACCCGTGGGCCACTTCGTGCACCGTGATGGCAAAGATCAACGGGATAGCCGCGATCGAGATCGTCGTCAGGATTGCAGCCGGGTCCATCTCACCAATTATAGGGCGCGGCTGAGAGGCAGTTCACTGAAATGGCCGCGGATCGCCTTTTCCTGCCCGCAACACCTGCGGCGCTTCGCCGGACAGGTCGACGATCGTGCTCGGCTCGAGCCCGCAGTTTCCGGCATCCAGGACGAGGTTAATCGCGTGGCCGATCCGCTCCTCGATCTCCCTGCCATCGGTCATCGGCCACTCGTCGCCCGGCAGCTGCAGCGTCGTGCTCATAAGCGGCTCGACGTACTCGTGGAGCAATGCCCGGAGCACCGCATGGTCCGGCACCCGGATCCCGATGGTCTTGCGACGCGAATTGAGCAGGCGTCTCGGCACCTCGCGCGTCGCCTTGAGCACGAAGGCGTACGGACCCGGCGTGAAGCTCTTGAGCAAGCGGTACTGCCAGTTGTCGACGATGGCGAAGCGCGCAATCTCGGACAGGTCGCGGCAGACGATCGTGAAGAAATGGTCCTTGCGCGTCTGGCGGAGCGACTGGATGCGCTCCATTGCCCCCTTCGCCCCTATCGCGCAGCCTAGCGCGTAACAGGAGTCCGTCGGGTACGCGATGACGCCACCTGAGCGGAGGCAATCCGCGGCTATCCGCAGCAGTCTCGGCTGTGGCGTCGTCGGGTGCAGTTCGAGGCGCTCAGTCACGACTCATTATGGACCGGCGCATACAGGGCCCGGTTCCGCTATGATTGACGCCCCTTTTCGCCGACCTTCCGCATGCAGCTCCTGTTCGATTTCCTGCCGGTCATCGCGTTCTTCGTCGCCTACAAGTTCGCGGACATCTACGTCGCGACGGGCGTCATCATCGTGGCGTCGGTCCTCCAGGTCGCGACTTACTGGCTCTGGAAGCGGCGCGTCAACCCGATGCACCTCGTGTCGTCGGGGCTCGTCCTCGTGTTCGGCGGCTTGACGCTCCTGATCCACGACAAGTCTTTCATCATGTGGAAACCGACCGTCGTCAACTGGCTGTTCGCACGTGGCGTTCCTCGGCAGCCTCTGGCGCCGCGTCAGCGACCGGCCGCTGATTCAACGGATGATGAGCGCCGCGGGTGGCGAGCTCGAACTCAACGGCACGCTGTGGCGCCGGCTGAACTGGCTGTGGATCGCGTTCTTCGCGCTGATGGGCGCGATCAACCTGGTCGTCTTCCGCAACTTCGACGAGAACACTTGGGTCAACTTCAAGGCCTGGGGAATGCTCGGGCTGACGCTCGTGTTCATCGTCCTACAGGGTTTTTGGCTCACGGCAAAGACCCACGGCCACGGTAATGACGGGCACGCGGGCTGAGAGGATCCAGGCGATGCTGGAGCAGGCATTTGCCGCCGCCCGCGTGATCGTCCGCGACGACAGCGCACGGCATGCGGGCCACCCGGGCGCACGTGACGGCGCCGGGCACTTTCTGGTCCACATCGAGTCACAGGAATTCGCCGGACGCAGCCGCCTCGAGCGCCATCGTCTGGTCTACGAGGCGCTCGCCGAGATGCTGCCGCGCGAGATCCACGCCCTGAACATCGTTGCAGTTTCACCCGACGAAGATTCCCCACAGAGGACACAATGAGACACACGCAGATTCTCGTCATTTCCACGCTCGGCATGCTGCTCATGGCCGGCTGCACCAAGGCCGACACGCCCGTCGACGCGGCAGCCAAGCCCGTGGCAGTGGTGAACGGCACGCCCATTTCGCGCGACGTCTGGAACCTGTACGTCAAGACGCGCCACACTGGCAAGACGCCGGGCGACCTGACCACCGAGGAACAGAAAGAGGCTCTCGATGAACTGATCGGCATGTATGCCGGGGCGCAGGAAGCCGAGAAGCAGAAGCTCGGCGAAGGCGAACCCAACGCGCGGCTCGAGCTCGTGGAAAAGAGCGCGCTCGCCGAGCTGCTGTTCAAGAAGTTCGCCGAAGGCGCAGAGCCTACTGATGCCGAGCTGAAGGCGGAGTACGACGCCCGGATCGCCGAGTCCCCGAAGGAGGAGTACCACGCAAAGCACATCCTCGTCGAAGATGAGGCCAAGGCCAAGGAGCTGATCACGCAACTGGACAAGGGCGGGAACTTCGAGCAGCTCGCGAAGGACAACTCCAAGGACGGGTCGGCGACGGAAGGCGGCGACCTCGGCTGGTTCAACCCGAACCAGATGGTGAAGCCATTCTCCGACGCAGTTCAGCAGCTTGAAGCCGGCAAGTACACGGCCACGCCGGTGCAGTCGGAATTCGGCTGGCACGTGATCAGGCTGGAAGAAAAGCGGGCGACGGCTCCGCCGCCGTTCGACTCGGTCAAGGCCCAGCTCGGGCCGCTCGTCAACCAGAAGAAGTTCGAGGCGCACCTCGACGGGCTGGTGAAGTCAGCGAAGGTCGAGCGCTCGCTCTGAGCTAGCGCGCGAGCCGGAAGTATTTCGAATACGTCCGGTTCATGGGATTGATGGCGGGCGCGGCGATGCGCGGCTGAACCAGCCGCCTCGTCACGTAGTAATAGACGGGCAGCAGCGGGTAGTCGTCGAGCATCAGCGACTCTGCCCGCTGCAACACGTCGCGCCGCCTCGAGGCGTCCGTTTCCCCGGCGGCGAGACCCAGCAGGCGGGCGTATTCGGCGTCCGACCAGCGGCCGAAGTTCTGGGGGCTGCTTTCGGTCATCGTTTCCAGGAAGGTCGAGGCGTCGTTGTAGTCTGCGGTCCAGCCGACCCGGACGACGTCCCATTGGCCGGGATCCGCCCTCGCGACGAGGTAAGCCTTGAACTCCATCTGCAGGAGCTCGGTTTCGACGCCCAGCACTTCCTGCCACATCGCGGCGATCGCGATGGAGACCCGCTGGACCAGTTCGTTCTCGTTGTACAGGAGCCGCAGGCGAAGCGGACGGTCCGCCGAATAGCCCGCATTCCGATACAGGTTGCGGGCTCGCGACCTGCGCTCGTCCACAGACGCGTCGCGCCACGCGTAGGCCGGCGGCTCGTAATTCCACGCATCGGCCGGCACGAGTGAATACGCGGACACCTGGCCGGCTCGAGTCACCGAATTCGTGATCACGTTCCGGTCAACCGCCAGCGACAGCGCTTCGCGCAAGCCGGGCTTTCCGCTCAACGGCCCGCGGTCCGTGTTCAAGGTGAAATAGAACGTGGCAAGCGTCGAGCGATGTTGCAGGCGCGGATCCCTCTTGCCGAGCAGCTCCTGAAACCTCTGCTCCGGCACCGTATTCGTGACGTCGATCTCGCCGGAACGGAAGCGCGTGAACTCGGCATTCTCGTCCGGCACGAACTCGTAGTGGACCTCATCGAACGCGACTGCCGCCGAGTCCCAGTAACGCGAGTTGCGCTTCAGCACGAGGTTGGCTCCCGGGGCGAAGGCCGACAGGGAATACGGGCCATTCGACACGGTCGAGCCCGGGCGGGAGAACCCACCGGACTTCTTCACCGAAGATGGATGCAGCGGAGAAGCGACCGTGTTGGTGAGGATGTCCGGGAAGTACGGGACAGCGTGCGAAAGCCGAATCTCGAGCGTCCAGTCATCCAGCGCGTGGACGCCAAGCCGGTCCACGGGCAACTTGCCTTGAAGTATGGCGGGCGCATTTTCAATGGCGCGCAACAGGTCTGCTGCGCCCGAACCTGTGTCTGGATCCAGCGCGCGTCGAAAGCCATCGACGAAATTTGCGGCCGTAACCGGATCGCCATTGGACCACCTGGCTTCGCGGCGAAGGTCGAAGACGTAATTCTTGCCGTCTTCGGAGACCCTCCAGGCCGTTGCGGCAGCGGGGATGACCTGTCCCTCGGGACTGCTTGCAGTCAGTCCTTCGTACAAGTCGCGAAGGACATCGTAGGAGAATGCGTCTTCGGCAAGTTGCGGATCGAGGGAGCCAGGCTGGCCGCCGAGGCTGCGAGTAAGAATTGCCGGCGAGTTGTCATGTGCGACGTCAGTTTCTTTATTTCCGCACGAAACGATCCCGCAAACGACGACTGTGACAGCCAAAGCTGTCGCGAAACGTAGTTTCACGTCGACACAGCGACGCGGTAAATAGCTAAGTTGGCCGCGCAACTCTTCGCGCAGCCATTTCGGCAGGATTGGAATCAAATGGGATCGAGCTGCGAGAAATGCAGCACTGAGCAATTGTCAGTTTTCCAACTGCTCAACAACGAGTTCAGACGTGCCGCCAGTGTTAGCGCAAGTGTTCCAGTCGATTGCAAATAGAAACTCTAATTCGAACGACCGGTGCCCATCGAGCCGTCGGTGCGGCCGGTGCCCATCGAACCGTTCAGGCGACCAGTGCCCATCGAGCCGTCGGTGCGGCCGGTGCCCATCGAACCGTTCAGGCGACCAGTGCCCATCGAGCCGTCGGTGCGGCCGGTGCCCATCGAACCGTTCAGGCGACCAGTGCCCATCGAGCCGTCGGTGCGGCCGGTGCCCATCGAACCGTTCAGGCGACCAGTGCCCATCGACCCTTCGGTGCGCCCGGTACCCATCGAGCCGTCGGTGCGCCCGGTACCCATCGAGCCGTCGGTGCGCCCGGTACCCATCGAGCCGTCGGTACGGCCGGTGCCCATCGAACCGTTCAGGCGACCAGTGCCCATCGACCCTTCGGTGCGCCCGGTACCCATCGAGCCGTCGGTGCGGCCGGTGCCCATCGAGCCGTCGGTGCGCCCGGTACCCATCGAGCCGTCGGTGCGGCCGGTGCCCATCGAGCCGTCGGTGCGCCCGGTACCCATCGAGCCGTCGGTGCGGCCGGTGCCCATCGAGCCTTCGGTGCGCCCGGTGCCCATCGAGCCGTCGGTGCGGCCGGTGCCCATCGAGCCTTCGGTGCGCCCGGTACCCATCGAGCCTTCGGTGCGGCCGGTGCCCATCGAACCGTTCAGGCGACCAGTGCCCATCGAGCCGTCGGTGCGGCCGGTGCCCATCGAGCCGTCGGTGCGGCCGGTGCCCATCGAGCCGTCGGTGCGGCCGGTGCCCATCGAGCCGTCGGTGCGGCCGGTGCCCATCGAACCGTTCAGGCGACCAGTGCCCATCGAACCTTCGGTGCGCGCCGGTACCCATCGAGCCGTCGGTACGGCCGGTGCCCATCGAGCCGTCGGTGCGGCCGGTGCCCATCGAGCCGTCGGTACGGCCCGTGCCCATCGAGCCATCGAGGACGGAAACGCAACCACCCAAAACTACGCCACCGGGACTCGGTTGTGTTCCTCGGACTGAAATGACTGAGCCCAGCGCAATATTCTGACGTTCAAGTGCCAGCACATGACGAGAAACGTCTACGTTCGCGCCGCCGATTCGCACTTGAGCATTGGAAGATGACTTCTTGAGTCTTGCCTGTAAAAACACCTCGCTGGCGCCAGGCACATAGCGAGCGGCTAGTGGCCGTACTTCCAAGACTTGCTTATCAACTCGACTAGACCAATCGATTACAGCCGCGTAATCACCAACTTGAAAAGTCTCACCGGCACTCGGCCTAACAACGTAGCCAAGCACGCCAATTCCGCGTGTGTGCGAAACGAAGTCCACTCGGCCTACGGCAATGACACGCTGCCCGACACTAGCTTCAAGAGATGCAACCTCGCGTCTTAACTGGCGATCCTTGAATGCGCAATTGCCGTTCGCACTCGCGTTGTAAGGAACGCAAACAGCTATAGCAGCTGCGACGCCTGCGGCAACAAGTGAGCTCGCATGTCCCTTCATTGTCATCCCCATCCGGTTCGGCCTGCGGATCAGTACTCTTTCTCGCCTTCCATCAGATTCGCGATCATTTCCTGAAATTTCTTATCGTCGGCCAAATCGTCTTTGTACAAATACAAACCGACACCAACGCTAATCGTCTTGTCTACCCCATCCCGTGGCCGACGAAACAACGCAAACTGTGTCTCAAGGTCCTCAATCACTTCCTGAAGACGATCCCGAACCATGTCACTAAATGGGATCCAGTCCTCTTCTCGAATTCCGTAGTCCGGAAAAACCCATCTCTCGAAACGCCGCTTAAACGCGTCGGTTTCACCGAGATTGTGGTCAACCGTTTCTACAAACCTTCTTACCCCTCTCGCGAATATCTCAATTAACTCTGGAGCCATCTGCTCGGGAATGAATGTGCGCTTCTCCACATGAATCATTCCGCTCTCTTCTACTATTCCTGCTGCCCGAAATCGCAATAACTCCTCAAGCATCAATTGCGGATCGACTCCAACTGCATATCGAGCGACTAAATCCTCAAATGACAATCCCCCACCGGCCTCGCGCGAAAAAACCAAATCCCGCGGAAATCCGTATGGCCCCATGTACTCAGGATCGTTGTGCCAACCCTGAAGAACATTCGCGATTCGACTTGCATTGCTTTCAAGTGCTCGTCGAAGACGTTCTTCTTCATTAAGCACTCGATCAAAATCACGTCTTGCAATGCCGGTCGTTATCGAAAGGCGCGAATACGACATTGGGCGCCCAGGCACCGCGAAATCTGTCGACGCAACTCTTGTGTAAGCCCCCTTCAGAACTTCAGAAATTTCGTTGAACGAAATCCCGTTTCTCAAAAGAATCCGAACCAAAGGCACTAACAGGAACCGAAAGGCAGCCAGCAGCCTCAACTTCACCGAAATCGCCGCCGACATGACTTAATGTATCCCTTAACTTATTGAGAGTAAACATAACTTCTCCCTCTGGGGGCGGAAAGGCCCGACCCTCTCATGAGAAGCTGGTCAACAGAATCAATAAGTTACGAGAACAGCCCTGTCAAGACTTATGAATCAAGAGGATATGGATGATATTCTCGATTGGAGGTTGCATCTCGCGTGCAACTCATTGACATGTCAGAGACAGCCTACTTCGAGGTGTCCTTTCGACCACGACGCTCACCATGGTCGATGTAATAAGCGCCAGCGCCCAACTCTAGGTAGCGTCCAGACGGGCTATCAAATCGTGTGTTACGTTCCAGCCATTCATCAATCGAGTCAATGAACTCCTGGCCCCGACTGCGAACTAGCTGAGCAAATATTGGTTCGAGCTCGAGTGCAACGGTAACAGTACACGCCCGTTCGAACCTTGGTGTTCCATCACCAGCGACACTTCGTACGTTCTGGTGAACACAGAGTAGAAATCCTTCGAGCTGCTTTAGAAGACCATCGGTTGCCAAGCGCCCACCTGAGTCTGCCCTGCCCAGAATGAACGTGGGCGTCTCAGATTGAATTAGCCCATTCGCATCTTTGGACACTGCGCCAAATTCCAGCAGCACTCCAAGTATTTCCATGGTTGGGCGACGGCAATGAGCTTTCAGGCAAAGGGATTCGAAACTTAGCTTGTCTGACTCCAAAGTAAGGGCAATTGGCTCGCCATCTGAACCTACGAGCTCAATGTCACGTCTCCATGTGCACATTACCTCCATGCAATCGCGCAGTAGGGAACCGAGGTCAGTGAAACTAGTCGGAGCTACATTTTGCGAAGCGGAATGGAGCGCGTTGTCCATTGCAGCTCTGATCATTGGCATCGAAGCGCCGCTTGCGTTGAGGAGATCAGTGAATAGCTGCACGACTTCGTCTACGAGCGCCTGACCATGATTGTCACTTTCATGGATACTTGAGACTGCTGCGACCATGGGAAGTCCCCTTGAGAATCTTGCCTACATATTCTGACGTTTCGATTCGATATAGATGAATAGCCAATCCGCGAAACCGATGCAGCCGGCAGGTAGTCCTGTTCATAAGAACGGCTTAATAGCTACCGCCTGCCTTCGCCTTCTACGTCCGCTCGCCCGAATCATGCTGCGACATGGCCTGTCGTCCTATGATTTTTCGCGTATCGCCAATATTGCCTTTGTTCGTGCTGCCGGGGATATCCTCCGCGAACAGGGGAAACCCATGAGTTTCTCGCGTATATCTACAATTACTGGCCTGCACCGGCATGTCGTCAGCGATATTGTTAACTCGCCCCAAGAGACCGGCCCGGATGCGGCCGCCGACAAGGACTATCGCCGCAACCGGCTGGCGAGGGTCCTGGCAGGATGGTTCGAGAGTCCGCGCTATACGGACGGCGATGGACGGCCGCTTACGCTTCCGGTCGAAGGCCCTGAACCCTCCTTCTCGTCCCTCGTTCGAGCATTCAGCGGCGACATCTATCCGCGGATCATTCTCGATGAGCTCGCCGAGGTCGGGGCGGTCAAGTTGCTGAAGGACGGAAGCGTTCGTGCCATGAACCGCCGCTACTCATCGGGCGGCGCGCAGCCTGCCGCGATCCAGCATCTCGGGTCCACGGGATGCGACGTCTTCAACACCCTGGAGCACAACCTTTCGAGACCGCCAGAAGAGCGGCACTACGACGACTCGGTCATATCGGCGCACCTGGATCGCGCGGCCCTCCCGTTGTTCCGGCGTCTGCTTCGCCAGCGTGGCGCCGCATTTCTCGGAGACATCGAAGGGTGGGTCTCGGAGCACGAGAAGCCCGGCACGCCGGAAACGGTTCGCGCCGGGGTCATCGTGCAGATGTTCGTTGACGCAGATTCGGAACGCAGTGAAAAGCCGGTCGCCGAGCAATCGGAATGATCAGCGCGGACGTCCCGTCAGTTTCAGGAACCCGTCCTCGTCGAGAACCTTGAGGCCGAGCTCGGTGGCCTTGCGAAGCTTGGTCCCGGCGTCGTCGCCGACGACGACGTAATCGGTCTTCTTGGACACGCTGCCGGAAACGGTACCGCCCATCTCGCGGATGATGTCCCCGGCCTGGTCGCGCGACATCGACGCGAGCCTGCCGGTCAGCACGAATGTCTTGCCAGCGAATGCACCACCACGAGCCTTTGGCGCCGCGGCCTCCGGCCATCGAACGCCGAGCTTGCACAGGTCGTCGATGACCTGCGAATTCCGCGGCTCCGCCAGGAAAGCATGGACGTGCGCGGCGGTGATCGGGCCAATGTCCGGCACCTCTTCGATCTCGGCGGTCGTCGCAGCTCGCAAGGCATTCAGGGTGCGGAAATGCCTGGCGAGCGCTTCTGCCGTTGCCTCGCCAACGTCGCGGATTCCGAGTCCGAACAGGAACCTCGAGAGCGTCGTGGACTTGCTGCGCTCGAGCGCGCCGGCCAGCTTCTCTGCGGATTTCTCCCCCATGCGATCGAGTTCGGCAAGCTGCGCGGCATCGAGTCGGTAGAGTCCCGCGGCGTCCCTCACCAGCCCGAGCTCCACGAGCTGGTCCACCAGCTTGCTGCCGAGGCCTTCGATGTCCATTGCACGTCGTGATGCGAAATGGCGCAGCGACTCCTTCAACTGTGCCGGGCACACGAGCGCACCCGTGCAGCGGGCGATGGCCTCACCCTCCTCGCGCTCGACGTCGGAACCACAGACCGGGCATTTTTCGGGCAGTTCCGCGACTGGCGCATCCGGCGGCCGCTTCTCCTCGATGACCTTGACGACTTCGGGTATGACGTCGCCGGCCCGGCGCAGGACGATGGTGTCGCCGACGCGCACGTCCTTGCGCCGCAGTTCCTCGAAGTTGTGCAGCGTCGCGTTGGCAACCGTCGCGCCACCCACGAACACGGGGTCGAGTCGCGCCACCGGCGTCAACGCGCCCGTCCGGCCGACCTGCCACTCGATCGCGCGAACCCGGGTCATCTCTTCATCCGCGGGAAACTTGTGCGCAAGCGCCCAGCGCGGCGCTCGCGCCACGAACCCGAGTTCCCGCTGCAAGTCCAGCGCATCGACCTTGTAGACGACGCCGTCGATCTGGTAGCGAAGTGCGCTCCGGCGCCGACCGATCTCGTCGTAGTATCCGATCAAGCCGTCGACACCCTCGACCACCCGGGACTCCGGCGAAGTGCGCAATGCCAGCTCGCGCAGCATCGCGAGCACCTCGCTGTGGCGACCCGGCATCTTCCGGCCTTCGATCACGCTCGCACCGTAGAAGAACACCTCGAGGGGCCGGGATGCCGCCAGCTTCGGGTCGAGCTGCCTAAGGCTCCCGGCCGCGGCATTCCTCGGGTTCACGAACGTTTTCTCGCCCTTTTCCGACGCGAGCCGGTTCATCTCCCGGAAGCCCGGGATCGACATGAAGACCTCGCCGCGGACTTCCAGCAGGTCGGGATGGGATTTTCCGGCGAGCCGCAGCGGCACGCTCTTGATCGTCCGGACGTTGTGGGTGACGTCCTCGCCGACGTTGCCGTCGCCGCGCGTCGCCGCGATTTCGAGGAGGCCCTTGCGGTAGGTCAGGCTGACGGCGAGCCCGTCGAGCTTTGGTTCGCAGGCATAGGCAATCTCACGCTCGGTCTCGAGCCGCTCCCGGACTCTCCGGTCGAACGCAATGACATCCTCGCGCGCAAAGGCATTGTCGAGCGAAAGCATCGGAACGCGATGCCGGACTTGCGCGAACGCAGCGACAGGCGCCCCGCCGACGCGCTGGGTCGGTGAATCGGGAACTACCAGGGCGGGATGGTCGGCCTCGACTGACCGCAGCTCCGTCAGAAGCCGATCGTACTCTGCGTCCGACACCTCGGGATCGTCGAGGACGTGGTAGCGGTAGTTGTGACGGTCGATCTCGGCCCGCAGCCGGGCGACGCGCCGCTGCACGCTTGCCGGCGCGGCCTTCATCAGCTCCGCCGCAGGCGCCGGTTGCGATGCTCGAAGTGAACCAGCTCTTCGCGCAGGTTCAGGATGCGCTGTGCCGTCAACGTGCTGCCTTGCTCGTCCTGAAGCTGGCCCGACAGGCGGTCCGCGAGTCCGCGGCCGACCGTCAGGATGAGGTCAAACGTCGAGGGCGCATCGAGCGGCCCCGGAACGATCCCGAACAACGAAACGCCGGCGAACTCCTGCTCGTCCATGCGCGCAAGGTCGAATGACCCGGGTTCCATCATGCTGGCGACGTACAGGAGCGACTTGCCGTCCTCGCGTTCGCGGTGAAAGATCGAATAAGCGCCGTAGTGCAGGTCTTCCGCCTCGAAGGCCGCGCGCAACGAAGTGCCTGGCCAGCTCCCCCTGACGCGACCAGCCGCAGCGCCACGACTCGCTGCTTCGACGCCTCGGCCGTCCGGCGCTCCATGGGGTCGGCCGGAGGCAATTCGGGCGGCTCCTCTTCACGTCTTGGGGCGACCTCGTCGCGCTCGAGCGGCTGCGTGCTGACCCAGGGCGCCCGGTGATGATCGTCCTGCGTGCCAACGTCATCCTCGAATACCGCCTCTTCGTTCGCTGCAACATCGGAGTCGGGGTCGACGCCCGGATCCGGCTCCAGCGTAAACTCGGGTTCGGCGCCGCGGCGTCGGTCGATGCCGACGAAATCGGATATGTCGACCTCGAGATCCTCCGGGATCTCGATCAGCGGCGGGCGCCGCGGAATGCGCATCCGCTCGATCGTCGGCACGTACGCTGGCACGGGTTCATCGGTGTCGAGGGCCTGCGCTTCATCCTCGACGCCGTCGTCCGCGACGAAGCGCTCCCCGATCGCTGGCCCGGCGGAATCCGCCGCGAGCCGCGCGCGCGCCCTGCGATTCTCCCACCACCACAGGCCGAGGATCAGTGCGATACCGGCTCCGAGCAGAATCCAGCGCAGGGCAGCCACGGTTTCGTTCCCCGCCTAGCCGACTGCAGCCATCCGCACGGCCTCGTCGACGTCGACGGCAACGAGCCGGGATACGCCCGGCTCGCCCATCGTCACGCCGACCAGGTGGCTCGCCAGTTCCATCGTGTTCTTGTTGTGCGTGATGAACACGAACTGCACACGCTCGGACATGTCCCGCACGATGTCACAGAAGCGCCCGACGTTGTTGTCGTCAAGCGGCGCATCGACTTCGTCCAGCAGGCAGAACGGCGCCGGGTTCAGCTCGAATATCGAAAACACGAGCGCGACCGCGGTCAACGCCTTCTCGCCGCCCGAGAGCTGGTGAATCGTGCTGTTGCGCTTGCCGGGTGGCCGCGCCATCACCGCGACGCCAGCCGAAAGCAGGTCGTCCCCGACCAGCTCGAGGTACGCGGCCCCGCCGCCGAACAGGCGCGGAAACTTGTCTTTCAGGCCGCTGTTGATGCGGTCGAAAGTGTCCTGGAAGCGCGCGCGCGTCTCGCGGTCGATCTTGCGGATGGCCTGCTCGAGCGTATTCAGCGCGTCCGAGAGGTCGGCAAACTGGCGGTCGAGGTATTCCTTACGCTCGGACTGCTCCGTCAGCTCGTCGATCGAGGCCAGGTTCACGGCACCGAGCCGCTCGATCCGTTCCGTCACCTCCACCAGCTGCTGGTCCCAGGCAAGGACTGTCGCATCCTCCGCCAGCGCGGTCGTGACCTGTTCGAGATCGAACTGGGTCGCGGCGAACTGCTCGACCAGCGACTCGCGCCGGACACGCGTCTCCTGCATCCCAAGGCTGATTTCCGCGAGCGCGGCGCGCGCCGATTCAGCGGCGCCTTCCGCCTTCTGGCGCACGAGGTCCAGCTCGCGCACGTTCGAGTCCGCTTCCTCGACGGCACGCCGCGAGTCGCCGAGTTCACGTTCCACCTCGAGCCGCTGCTCCAGGAAATCCTGGAGCTGGCGTTCCAGCCCTGCGAACGGCGCCTCGCCATCCGCGAGCTGGCGCTCGAGGTCCGCGCGGCGCTCCAGCAACTGGCGCGACTGTTCGCTGGCGCGGTCGAGGCTCGTGCGCAGGGCCGCAAGCGTCGAGCGCTGTGACTCGACCTTGATGACCACCTGCTGGGCTGCGGCCGCTTCATGGGCGTGCCGTTCGCGCGCGGCGGCGAGTCTGTCCTTCAGCAGGTTGCGCTCGCCCTCGAGTCCGGGGCCGCGCAATTGCAGGGCGCGCCGTCCCCCAAGTGCCACGCCCAGGCGCGATCGACAGCCCTCTGCGTCCGCCTCGTCGCGCGCGATGTCCGCATCGACCTGTGCGGTTTCCTCGATCAGGCGGGCAACCCGCTCTGCGATCTGCTGGGTCTTCGAACGGATCGCCTCGTGCGCGCCGCGCACGTTGACGAGGTCGTGGTGCAGCTGGTTCACCCTGGCGTGAAGCTGGTCGCGGCTCGAATCCAGCGCTGCAAGTTGCGTACGCGTCCCGGCCAGCGAGACTTCGAGATCCGCGACCCGGGTTTCCCGGCTCGTTACGGCCTTTTGGAGGTCCTTGAGCGCCTGCTCGCGCGCGATGACGCCGGCGTGCCCGGCTTCGCTGCGCGCCACACGGACCCAGTCACGGCCAAGCCAGATGCCGTTCCTGGCGATGACCGACTGGCCCGGTTGCAGCGTCTTGCGCCGGGCCACCGCCTGGGCCAGCGATTCTACGGCGACGACGCCACCGAGCAGCCCGGTGACGATCGCGGGCCCGGTGACCCGGGCAGCCAGCGAGTCAGCTTGCGGCTTCGGGCCATCCGCCCGCCCTGACTCTGCGATCGTCAGCTGGCCCGAGCTCAGCGTGTCCAGAGACTCGGCGATCGAGTCGACTTCATCGACGCAGACCGCCTCGAGGTAACTGCCGAGCGTGGTTTCGACTGCGCGCTCCCAGCCTTCATCGACTTCGAGTTGCTGTGCGAGCCTGGGGCTCGACTCGAGTTTCCGGCTGGCGAGCCAGTCCGAGGTTTCCGCCGCTCCCTTGCCGAGCGCCGCCTTCTGCACAGCCTCGACCGTCAGGAACTCGCTCCGCGCGGACTGAAGGTCGGCCTTTGCTGCATCGAGTGCCGCAGCGCCCTGCCGCTCCGCCGCGCGCAGCTCATTCAGGGACGCGAGCGCGGTCTCGAGCTCCGCTTGCGCTTCGCGGCCGCGTTCGCGCGCCGCTTGCTCTGCAGCGGCAAACTCGTCCGGTTTTGCGCCCGAAACGCTGCCTTCGAGATGGGAACGTTCGAGCATCAGTCGCTCGCGCTGCGCTTTCAGGCGCTGCAGGCCTGCGTCTATCTGCTCGATGCGCGCCTGTTCGACCTCGGCGCCGCGGGTCGCTTCCGCCGACTCGTGGCTGAATGACTCCCAGCGTTGCTGCCACGCAGTCATGGCCGCATCGGCTTCGGCCAGCGCCGAGCGGGCCGACGCTTCCTGCGCCTGCGCCGAGACCAGGTCGGGTTCCGCCTGCGACAGGAAGCGGGTCAGCTCGCCGAGATGCTCCTGGTCGCGTCCGACCAGCATGCTCGACTCGGCATGCTCGGCATTTACGCGCTCGAGGTCCGCGCGCTGGCGCTGGCGAAGCTCGCGTGCATGCTGCAGCGACTGCTCGGTGCGGGTGGCGTCGGCGCCGGCCTGGTAGTACCGGCCCTGTACGGCGGCGAGCGCGTCGGAGCATTCCATGTGCCGGGTTCGCGCGCGCTCGACGGCGGCCTCGGCCGACCTCAGCTCCGCGATGGCGGCCTGTGTCTCGGTTTCGCGCTGGCTCGCAAGCGTGTGCCGGCTCGCGATGTCGCCATCGAGGTCGCGGATCCTGAGCGCCAGCAGCTCGGCCTGGAGCTGGCGCTTGCGCTCCATGCTCTCCTGGTAGCGGCGCGCGATGCCTGCCTGCCGCTGCAGGTGGCGTATCTGCTTGTCGACCTCCTCGCGCAGGTCGTTGAGCCGCTCCAGGTTCTCGCGCGTGTGCGAAATGCGGTTTTCGGTCTCCCTGCGACGGTCCTTGTATCTGGAGATCCCCGCCGCTTCCTCTACGAACGACCGCATGTCCTCGGCACGCGCTTCGATCAGGCGCGAGATCATTCCCTGTTCGATGATCGCGTAGCTGCGTGAACCGAGCCCGGTGCCGAGGAACAGGTGGGTGATGTCCTTGCGGCGGCACTTGGAGCCATTGATGAAGTAGGTCGAGTTGCCGTCGCGGGAAACGAGGCGTTTCAGCGCCACCTCGGCGTAGCTGGCATAGGGCCCCGACAACTTGCCGTCGCTGTTGTCGAACACGAGCTCGACTGAGCCGCTGCCGATCGGCTTGCGGCTGCGCGATCCGTTGAAGATCACGTCCGTCATCGAGTCGCCACGCAGGTGCTTGGCCGAAATCTCGCCCATGACCCAGCGCACGGCATCGATGATGTTGGACTTGCCGCAGCCGTTCGGGCCGACGACACCGGTGAGGTTGGACGGAAAGGAGACCGTAGTGGGATCGACGAATGACTTGAAACCGGCGAGCTTTATCCTGGCAAGGCGCATTTCGGCTAGTGTAGATTAACGGCCCGCAATTGACGACGACCGGTTCCACGTCGAATGAGCAAGGCAGCGCCTTCCCGCGAGATCGAATTGTTCCCGAACCCGCAACCGGGTCGCGACTATACGATCCGCATGCGGATCCCGGAGTTCACGTGCCTTTGCCCGCGCACCGGGCAGCCGGATTTCGCGACGCTGGAACTCGAGTACGTTCCGGACCAGCTCTGTGTCGAGCTCAAGTCACTCAAGCTCTATGTCTGGTCGTTTCGCGATCGCGGCGCCTTCCACGAAGCGGTGACCAACGAGATCGCGGATCTCCTGGCCACGACTCTCCAGCCGAGGTTCCTGCGTCTCACCGCGCACTTCAACGTGCGCGGAGGCATTTATACGTCGGTTGTCGCGGAACACCGACAGGCCGGCTGGAGCGCGCCGCCCCCAGTCGTCCTTCCCTGACGCATTTCGCGTCGAAGCGGCCGCTTTTTACGGCACTGGACCCCGGGCGAACGAGGGCTATAATCCGGCGCTCGATTTAACAGGCTGCGGAGAACTTGATGCCTGCCAAGAAGGCTGCCCGACCCAGGAAACCTGCTGCAAAGGCCGCGCCGCGCAAGGCGCCCGCCCCCCGCAAGGCCGCGAAGGCCCCGCCACGCAAGCCCAAGCCCATGGCCGCCCGCGCCAAGCCCGCGAAGTCCGTCAAAGCCGCCAAGCCCGCCAAGGCCAGGCCTCACGCCACCATCACGACGGCCCGCCCGGCAAAGTCCGGCAACCACGCCCCGGTGGAGCGCGTAGCGCCCGTCATGAAGCCGAAACCGCCGGCCCCCGCGCAAGTCGCCGAGGGACGAACCACCTTCACGGGCATGCAGGCGCGCGCAGCGCGGCGCTACGGCCCGATCGACGACGACGAAGACGGCACGGGCTCGCACAACCTGCTGCTCGGGCCGCGCAATGTCCGCCCGTACCGCGAGCGCAAGGGCGAGTTATACATGGGCCGCGAGCAGCTCGACCACTTCCGTGGAATCCTGAGCAGCTGGAAGCGCGACCTGATGGAAGAAGTCGACCGCACCATGCTGCACATGAAGGACGAGGCGGCCAATCCGCCCGATCCCAACGACCGCGCGACGCTCGAGTCGGAATTTGCGCTCGAGCTGCGAACCCGCGATCGCGAGCGCAAGCTGATCCGCAAGATCGACGAGGCACTCAGCCGCATCGAGGACGGCAGCTACGGCTACTGCGTGGAGACCGGCGAGCCGATCGGCGTGAAGCGACTGGAGGCCCGGCCCGTCGCGACCCTCTGCATCGAGGCGCAGGAGCGGCGTGAACGCCGCGAGAAGCAGTACGGCGACCGCGACGACTGGTACCGCTAGCGCGTCCGCGACCTGCGGCCGCTTCGCCCCGACCCCCTCCGGTCCGCTGCACCTCGGTTCATTGCTGGCGGCGACCGCCAGCTACCTGAGCGCGCGCCACGCGGGTGGCCGCTGGCTGCTCCGCATAGACGACCTCGATCACGATCGCTGCGTGCAGGGCCTGTCCGACGAGTTTCAGGCGACTTTGACGCAATTCGGATTCGAGTGGGATGGAAATGTACTTTTCCAGTCCGGTCGAGCCGGAACCTATCGCGATGCCCTGGCGGCGATCTCAACTCGAGGGCAGTCCTACGCATGCCAATGCAGCCGATCCGGGTTGTCGGCGGCACAGGCCACGGAACCGGGCTCCGAGCCGGTTTACCCGGGTACCTGCCGAAACCATCCGTCGGCCGTCACGGGCCCGCACGCGATCCGCTTTGCGATCGACTCTGCGCAGCCCGCAGTCGAGTTCGAAGACGTCTTTCAGGGCCACTGCCGCCAGGATTGCCTGCTCGAGGCGGGCGACTTCGTCATCCGGCGGCGCGACGGCCAGGCTGCGTATCACCTCGCGACCGTGGTCGACGACGCAGAGCAAGGGGTGAACGAGGTGGTGCGTGGCGCGGACCTGCTCTCCTCCACGCCGCGGCAGATTCTCCTGCAACGGGTGCTTGGACTGCCGGAGCCGCACTATGGGCACGTGCCACTGCTCACCGAGCCGGATGGCCAGAAGCTGGCGAAGTCGCGGCGCGCCGTGCCGCTCGTGGCGAATGCCGCCGCCCGGCAGTTGTGGCAGGTCCTGGGATGGCTCGAACAGGCGCCGCCACCGGAGCTCGCGGCGGCACCGGTCAAGTCGATCTGGGACTGGGCAATCCCGAACTGGCGGCCCGAACGCCTGAAGGGCCGCCGTGAGCGGCGCCTCGAGCCGGCGCCGCCTCTGGGCTAGGGACTCAGGCGACTCCGCGCATCGAGAGCCGCACGCGGCCCTGGCGATCCACCTCGAGCACCTTGACCTTCACGACGTCGCCTTCCTTCAGCTTGTCGCTGACGCGCTCGACGCGCTCGTCGGAGATCTGCGAGATGTGCACGAGGCCGTCGCGCCCCGGGAGGATCGCGACGAACGCGCCGAAGTCCATCAGGCGGACGACCTTGCCCTCGTAGACATGGCCCACTTCGACGTCGGCCGTGATCATCTCGATGCGGCGCAGCGCCTCGCGGCCGGACGCGCCATCCACCGAAGCGATCTTGACCGTGCCGTCGTTCTCGATGTCGATCGTCGCGCCGGTTTCCTCTGTGATCTGCCGGATCACCGAACCGCCCTTGCCGATCACGTCGCGGATCTTCTCGGGATCGATCTTGATGGTGACGATGGTCGGCGCCCACGCGGACATTTCCGCGCGCGGCTTGTCGAGCACCTTGTTCATCTCGCCGAGGATGTGCAGCCGGCCGGCCTTCGCCTGCTCGAGCGCCACCTTCATGATCTCGGGCGTGATGCCGTTGATCTTGATGTCCATCTGCAGTGCGGTGACGCCGGTCGCCGTGCCTGCGACCTTGAAGTCCATGTCGCCGAGGTGGTCCTCGTCGCCGAGGATGTCGGTCAGCACCGCGAACTTGTCGCCTTCCTTCACGAGCCCCATCGCGACGCCGGCCACCGGCGCCTTGATCGGGACGCCTGCGTCCATGAGCGAAAGGCTGGTGCCGCACACCGAGGCCATCGAGCTCGAGCCGTTCGACTCGAGGACCTCGGAAACGACGCGCAGCACGTAGGGGAACGCCTCGAGGTCCGGCATGACAGCCTTGATGCCGCGCCGGGCGAGGTTGCCATGGCCGATCTCCCGGCGCTTGGGCGAACCCATGAAGCCCGTCTCGCCCACCGAGAACGGCGGGAAGTTGTAGTGCAGCATGAAGGGCTCGCGGCGCTCGCCGGCGAGCGCGTCGACGATCTGCGCGTCGCGGCCGGTGCCGAGGGTAGTCGTCACGAGCGCCTGGGTCTCGCCGCGCGTGAAGATCGCGGAACCGTGCGTGCGCGGCAGCGCGCCAACGTCGATGCTGATCGGGCGGACCGTCTTCAGGTCACGGCCGTCGATGCGCGGCTTGCCTGCGAGGATCATGTCGCGGACCAGGCGGTACTCGAGGTCATGCAACGCGGTCGTGACCTGGTCCTTCGTGAACTGCGGAGTATCGCCGCCGGACAAGGCCGCCTGCGCGGCCTGGCGAATCTCCGCAAGGCGCGCGACCCGGGACTGCTTCACCACGATCCCGTACGCCTTGGCGTAGTCAGCCTCGCTCAGCTTGGCGACCGCCTGCTTGAGGGCGACGTTCTCTTCTGCCGGCTTCCAGTCCCAGCGCGGCTTGCCCGCCTCCGCGGCGAGCTTGTTGACGGCCGCGATCGCCGCCTGCATTTCCTTGTGGCCGAAGAGCACGGCCCCGAGCATCACATCCTCGGACAGGCCGTTGGCTTCCGACTCGACCATCAGCACGGCGTCCTGCGTGCCGGCGACCACGAGGTCGAGGTCCGACTCGGTCTTGACCTGCGTCGACGTCGGGTTGAGGACGTAGTTGCCGTTCTTGTAGCCGACGCGCGCGGCGCCGATCGGCGAGGTGAACGGGATGCCCGACAGCGCGACGGCGGCGGAAGCGCCGATCAGCGACGGTATGTCGGAATCGATCTCGGGGTCGAGCGACAGGACTGTCGCGACGATCTGGACCTCGTTGTAGAAGCCCTCGGGAAACAGCGGGCGCAGCGGCCGGTCGATGAGCCTGGACGTCAACGTCTCCTTCTCGGAGGGCCGGCCCTCGCGCTTGAAGAAGCCGCCGGGGATCTTGCCCGCGGCGTAGGTCTTCTCGACGTAGTTGACCGTCAGCGGAAAGAAGTCGCGGCCGGCGACGGCCTCGCGGCGGCCGACAGCGGTGACGAGCACCACTGTGTCGCCCATCCTGACGACGACCGATCCATCGGCCTGGCGCGCGAGGCGCCCGGTCTCGATGGTGACCTCGTGGGCACCATACTTAAAAGTCTGCGTGGAAACGCTCAAGCGGGTCCCCTTTTAATTACTGGACGGAATGGGCGCGAAGCCGCGCCCGCCGCGCCTCAACGGCGCAAGCCAAGTTCGTTGACGACCTTGGTGTACCGCTCGGGGGCCGTTTCCTTGAGATAGTCCAAGAGCCGCCGGCGCTGTGCCACCATCTTCAGCAGGCCGCGCCGGGAGGCGTGGTCGCTCTTGTGCGTGGAGAAGTGCTCGGTCAGCCCGTTGATCCGTTCCGACAGCAAGGCGATCTGGACCTCCGGGGATCCCGTGTCCGTCGCGGCGCGCCGGAACTTGCCGACGACCTCCGCCTTGCGTTCATTCGTGAGTGGCATCTCGTTCACTTAACCCTTTTTGAGGGCGCGCATTGTACCCGCCGGGCGGGGTCCCCTCAAGCACGCGAAGAGGCTACTTCGGGCAGCTTGACCATGATCCTCTCGGGCGTGAGCCGCGCGCCCTCGGCGCTCATGCGCCCGACGCCCAGGAAGCGCCCTCCAACGCCGTACATGCGCACCTGCGAGGCGCCGGGCCCGAGGGCTGGCACCACCCGGCCTTGAAGGATCGACGCCTGCTCCGCGGCTCCAAGCCGGACCGCGGGCAATTCCGGCAGGGCCTCGTCCACGGCCATGAGCATCGTTTCCAGGCCACTGCCCTCGGCCGCCGCCGCCTCGATCCGGTCGAGCGCATGCATCGGCAAGCCGGTGAACGGGCCAAGGCCGGTGCGGCGCAGGCTCGCGACATGGCCTATGGTGCCGATGGCGCGCGCGATGTCCTCGGCAAGGCTGCGGACATAAGTGCCCTTGCTGCAGTCAACCTCGAAGTCGAGCCAGTCGCTTCCCGCCGCCAGCAGGTCCAGCCGTGCGACGCGCACACGCCGCGGCGCCCGCTCGACTTCGACGCCCGCGCGGGCCAGCCGGTACAGCCGCTGGCCGTCGTGCTTCAGGGCGGAATACATCGGGGGAACCTGCATCGATTCGCCGACGAAGGCCGCGGCCTGGCGGCGGATGTCCGACTCGTCGAGAGCCACGAGCGGGGCAGTGGCGAGCGTCTCGCCCTCCCGGTCGCCGGTGGAAGTGCTGCGGCCGAGCGCAAGTCGAAAGCGATACGACTTGTCTGCATCCAGGAGGAGCGCACACGCCTTGGTGGCCTGCCCGAGGCATACCGGCAGCAGGCCGCTCGCGAGGGGATCGAGGCTGCCGGTATGTCCGGCCTTCCGGGCCTGGAACGCCCTGCGCACGCGCTGCAGGGCAGCGTTCGAGCTGATCCCCTCCGGCTTGTCGAGCAGCACGATGCCGTCGACGTCGTGCAACTCGCGGCCGCTCATTCCGTGTCCGGATCGGTCTCGACGTGGCGCCGGCGGTCGCTATCGACGGCGTCGTCGATCAGCGCAGAAAGGCGCGCGCCGCGCTCGACCGAGTCATCGATGTGGAACAGGATCTCCGGCGCGACCCGCAGCCGCATCTGGTTGCGGACCTGGTGACGCAGGAACCCTGCCGCGTGGCGCAGCGCCTCGAGCGCCGCCTTCGGGTCGCCGGCGCCCGCGAATGGCGTAAAATAGACGTTCGCGTGCGTCAGGTCGCGCGACACTTCCGCCGAAGTGATGGTGATCAGGCCCACGCGCGGGTCCTTGACTTCGCGCCGCACGAGCTCGGAGAGCAACCGCTTCAGCTGCTCCTCGACACGGCGTGCCCTCGGATACTCGCGCGGCATGACGGAACCTCTGGTTTACTCCCGCTCAGGTGCCGAGCTGGCGAGCCACCTCGATGCGCTCGAAGCACTCGATCTGGTCCTTGACCCTGATGTCGTTGTAGCCCTTGACGCCGATGCCGCACTCGGTGCCGGCGCGCACTTCGCTGGCGTCGTCCTTGAAGCGCTTCAGCGACTCGAGTTCGCCCTGGAAGATGACGACGTTGTCGCGCAGCACGCGGATCGGGTTGTTGCGGCGCACATAGCCGTCTACGACCAGGCAGCCCGCCACGGTGCCGAACTTGCTCGAACGGAACACCTCGCGCACCTCGGCGAGCCCGACGATCTGTTCCTTGACCTCGGGCGCCAGCATGCCGGTGAGCGCCGCGCGGATGTCGTCGATCGCCTCGTAGATCACGCTGTAATAGCGCACTTCCACGTTCTGGTCGCGCAGCGCGTCGCGCGCCGCGGCGTCCGCGCGGATGTTGAAGGCGATCACGCGCGCCCTGGATGCGGCGGCGAGCATCACGTCCGACTCGGTCAGGCCGCCAACGCCGCTCGAGATGACCTTGACGGACACCTCGCCGGTGGAGAGCTTGACGAGCGCCTCGCGCAGGGCCTCGGCGGAACCCTGGACGTCCGCCTTGATGAGCAGGTTAACCGTGCCCTTGGAGTCCTCTCCCAGCTGGGCGAACGCGTCGTCCGACTTCTGCCCCGCCTGGCGCGCCAGGCGGACGTCGCGGAACTTGCCCTGGCGATAGAGCGCGACTTCGCGCGCCTTGCGCTCGCTGTCGACGACCAGCAGTTCGTCGCCGGCGTTTGGCGGGCTCGAGAGTCCCAGCATCTGGGCAGGTATGGACGGGCCCGCGGAGTCGATTTCCTTGCCGCGCTCGTCGAACAGCGCGCGCACGCGCCCGAACTGCTCGCCGGCAACCACCGAGTCACCGATCTTGAGCGTTCCGCGCTTGACGAGCACCGTCGCGACCGCACCGCGCCCGCGCTCGACGCTGGCCTCGAGCACCCAGCCCACGGCCGGGGCGTCCTTCACAGCCTTGAGCTCCAGCACCTCGGCCTGCAACAGGAGTGACTCGAGCAATTTCTCGATGCCGTCGCCGGTCTTCGCGGAGACCGGAACGAAGATGTTCTCGCCGCCCCATTCCTCGGCGATCACGCCTTCCTGAGACAGCTCGTTCCTGACCTTTTCCGGGTCGGCGTCGTGCTTGTCGATCTTGTTGACCGCGACGACGATCGGCACGCCGGCCGCCTTCGCGTGCTGGATGGCTTCCTTGGTCTGCGGCATGACGCCGTCGTCCGCCGCGACGACCAGGACGACGATGTCGGTCACCTGGGCGCCGCGTGCGCGCATCGCCGTGAAAGCGGCGTGGCCCGGCGTGTCGAGGAAGGTCACCACGCCGCGCGGTGTCTCGACGTGATAGGCGCCGATGTGCTGCGTGATGCCGCCCGCCTCGCCCGCCGCGACCTTGGCGCGACGGATGTAGTCGAGCAGCGAAGTCTTGCCGTGGTCGACGTGGCCCATGATCGTGACGACCGGAGGCCGCGGCAACGCCTCGTCGGAGGCCTGCATGCCCGCCTGCAGCTCTTCCTCGACCTGGTCGGCCTTCAGCACCTTGGCGACGTGGCCCATCTCCTCGACCACGAGCACGGCAGTATCCTGGTCCACGGGCTGGTTGATCGTCGCCATGACGCCCATGTTGAGCATCGTCTTCATGACTTCGCTCGACTTGACGGCCATGCGCTGGGCGAGCTCGGCGACCGTGATGGTTTCGCCGATCGCAACCTCGCGCTGCACCGGCTCGGTCGGCAGTTCGAAGCCGTGCTTGCGCTCCGCGCCGACGCTGGCCGCGCGGCGTCGCGGCTCGGGCCGCGAGCGCCCCTTCTTGTGCCGTGCCGACAGGCCGCCGGCTATGTGCAGTTCCTGGCGCCCGTAACGGGTGTTCTTGTCGTCCGCCGCGGGCTTGCGCGCCTTTTCCTCGCGGGCGCGGCGCTCCTTCTCGGCCTGCTCACGCGCCTTCTGCTCGGCCTCGCGGCGCGCCTGTTCCTCGGCCTGGCGCTTCGATGCCTCCTCGGCCGTGCGGCGCTCGCTCTCCTCGCGCTCGCGGCGCTGCAGGTCGCGCGTTTCCTGCTCGCGGCGCACCTCGGCCTCGGCTGCCACGCGAACCGCGTCCTCGCTCTCGCGCTGCTGGTCGAGCGCCTCCTGGGCGACGCGCGCCTGCTCCTCGAGCACGTCGCGCTTGATGTAGGTGCGCTTGCGGCGGACCTCGACGTTGACCATGCGCGACTTCCCGAGCGGCGCCGCGACCTTGATCTCGCTCTGGGCCTTGCGGCGCAGCGTGATCTTGCGCGGTGCGCTGCCGTCCTCGGCCTTGCCGTGCGTCTTGCGCAGGTGCGTCAGCAGCTCGTGCTTCACATCCTCACTGATGCGGTCCTTGGGGCCGAGCGTCGTGATGCCGGCCTGCTCGAGCTGCGACAGCAGCTTGTCTACCGGGACCTTGAGGACCTCGGCGAACTGCTCGACTGTGACGTCGGACATCTCTTGCTACCTCCGCCTGGCCTCAGGCCTGACCCGCGTTCTCGAACAGGTGTGCGCGAGCAGCCATGATCAGCTGCCCGGCGCGCTCGGGGTCGAGTCCCGGCACGGACTCCAGCTCATCGAGCGACTGGTCCGCCAGCTCGTCGCGCGTGCGGATCCCGCGGGACGCGAGCTCGTAAGCGAGCTCCTTGTCCATGCCGTCGATCGCCAGCAGGTCCTCGGCCGGCCCCGACTCGTCGATCTTCTCCTCGCTCGCGATCGCATGCGTCAACAGCACGTCACGCGCACGGTTCCTGAGCTCCTCGACCATGTCCTCGTCGAACTCTTCGATCCCGAGCAGCTCGCTGGTCGGCACGTAGGCGACTTCCTCGATCGTCGAGAATCCTTCCTGCACCAGCACGCTCGCGATGTCCTCGTCCACGTCGAGCTGGGTCTTGAACATCTCTCGCAGGACGCCGGCCTCCTCGTCGCTGCGCTCCGTGGCCTGCTGCTCGGACATCACGTTGAGGCGCCAGCCGGAGAGCTCGCTCGCGAGCCGCACATTCTGGCCGCCGCGGCCGATCGCCTGCGACAGGCGGTCCTCGGTCACGGCGATGTCCATGGAGTGCGCGTCCTCGTCCATCACGATCGAAGTCACCTCGGCCGGCTGCATCGCGTTGATCACGAACTGCGCCGGGTTCTCCACCCAGGGAATGATGTCGACCCGCTCCCCGGCAATCTCGTTCGAGACCGCCTGCACGCGCGAGCCACGCATGCCGACGCAGGCGCCGACCGGGTCGATGCGCGGGTCGAGGCTCTTCACCGCGATCTTGGCGCGCGCGCCGGGATCGCGCGCAGCGCCGAGGATCTGGATGAGACCCTGGCCCACCTCGGGCACCTCGAGCTTGAACAGCTCGACCAGGAAGTCGGGCGAAGTCCGCGACAGGAAGAGCTGCGGGCCGCGCGGCTCGGAGCGCACCTCGCGCAGCAGGGCCTTGAGGCGGTCCTGCGGCCGCACCATCTCGCGCGGGATCATGTGCTCCCGCGGCACGAATCCTTCCGCATTGCCGCCGAGGTCCACGTACACGCCGTGGCGATCGACGCGCTTGACGATGCCGGAGACCAGCGAGGCGACGCGGTCCTTGTACTCGTCCACGACCTGAGCGCGCTCGGCTTCGCGCACCTTCTGCACGATGACCTGCTTGGCCGTCTGGGCGGCGATGCGGCCGAAGACGACCGATTCCATCGGCACCTCGACGAAGCCGCCGATCTCGGCCTTCGCGTCCACGTCCTTCGCATCGTCGAAGCGCAGCTCCCGCTCAGGGAACTCGAGCTCGGTCGAGTCGTCGGCGAAGACCTTCCAGCGACGGAAAGTGCTGTATTCGCCGGACTTCCGGTCGATCTCGACCCGCACGTCGATGTCGTCGCCGTGCTTGCGCCGCGTCGCGGACGCGAGCGCGGCCTCGAGCGCCTCGAAGATGATTTCGCGCGCGACGCCCTTCTCGTTGGAGACGGCCTCGACGACTTCCAGGATCTGCTTGTTCATGATCAACCCACCAATCGTGCCTTGCTGATGCCCGCGAGGGGCAGCTTCCAGACCTTCCCGTCCACCTCGATCGTCACCTCGCCGCCACCGACTGTCCCGAGCCGGCCGCGGAACCGCCGCCGGCCCTCGATCAGGGCGGCGAGCTCGATGCGGGCCTCGCTGCCCGCGAACCGCGCGAAATGCTCCGCGGTCCGCAGCGGCCGGTCAAAGCCGGGCGAGGACACCTCGAGCCGGTACTCGCTACCGATCGGGTCCTCGGCGTCGAGCACGGCCCCGATCGACCGGCTCACCCGCTCGCAGTCGTCGAGCCCGATCGCGCCGCCGTCCGTGCGGTCGATGTAGGCCCGCACCAGCGAGTGGCGCCCGGCCGAACTCCACTCGACCTCGAGCAGCTCATAACCGAGCGCTGCAACCACGGGCTCCAGGAGGCCGAACAACTTGTCTTTCATCCGCCTACGCCCGTCCCGGAAACAAAAAATGGGCACGAGGCCCATTTCCGGCGACCCGATCGGCAACAAAAAAGCCCCGCGAGGGGGCCTTCCGATCGACCATTCGGTTCCAGGGGACCACGACCGGGCCTCGCTGCCCGAACCGCGGTGGCTCTCGCCCAACCCCCGGCCGGCGCGGATGATACCGCAGGCTACAGCCCGCGCTCAACCCGCGTGCGGTGGGCCGATGATGCCCGACGTCTGCGCTAGACTCGCCCGAACCCACGGAGGACGCATGAAATCAGCCTGGTGCCTGGCACTCGTTTGCACGCTCGGTCCGGTCACCGCCCGTGCGGAAATCACCGGCGCCGAGCTCGACGCGGCCGCGGCGTCGCTGAATTCGCGGGTCATCGAGTGGCGCCGCGACTTCCACCGCCATCCGGAGCTTGCCAACCGCGAGTTCCGCACCGTCCGCCAAGGTTGCCGCGCACCTGAAAGCCCTCGGGCTCGACGTGAAAACCGGGATGGCGCACACCGGCGTCGTCGCGGTCATCGAAGGCAAGCTGCCGGGGCCGACGATCCTCCTGCGTGCCGACATGGACGCCCTCCCCGTCACGGAACGGACCGACGTTCCATTCAAGTCCATCGAGACGGCCGAGTTTCGCGGCCGGCCTGCGGGCGTCATGCATGCCTGCGGGCACGATGCGCACACCGCCATGCTGATGGGCGCCGCGGAGATTCTCGTCGGCTTGCGCGACCGGCTCCCCGGCAAGGTGCTGCTCGTGTTCCAGCCGGCCGAGGAAGGCGTTCCGGAAGGCGAGCGCGGCGGCGCACCGATGATGCTCGACGAGGGCCTGCTCGAGATCGCGAAGCCGGAAGCCGCCTTCGCCCTGCACGTCGGCTCGTCGCTGCAGACCGGCACCATCGCCCTGCGGCCGGGTCCTCTGATGGCCGGGTCGGACTTCTTCAATATCGTAGTCACGGGCAAGCAGACGCATGGCTCGCGCCCCTGGTCCGGCATCGACCCGATCGTCGCGGCGTCGAGCATCGTGGTCGCAGCACAGACGATCGTCAGCCGGGACCTCGACCTCACAGCGGCGCCCGCGGTCGTCACGGTCGGGGCGATCAACGGCGGCGTGCGTCACAACATCATTCCCGGGCAGGTCGAGCTGCTCGGGACGATCCGCACTTTCAGTGATGACGACCGCGCCCGGGTGATCGAGCGGCTCGGCGCGATCGCAACGAACGTCGCGGCCGCCCACGGCGCGGCCGCGGTTCTCGAGATGATGCCGGCACCCAACCCGGTGCTCGTCAACCACCCGGAACTCACGCGGACGGTGACTGCATCGCTCGAGCGCGCGTTCGGCCCGGACGCCGTGCTGGAGAGCAGCCTGCTCACGGTCGCGGAAGACTACGCGCTCATTGCACGTGCCGTGCCGAGCGTCTACTGGTGGGTCGGTGTCACGCCGGCGTCGCAGGATGCCACCGCGGCCCCCGACAATCATTCGGACCTCTTCTACGTCGACGAGGCCGGCATCCCATTCGGGCTCCGCAGCCTGTTACACGTGGCCGTCGACTACCTGCAGGCGCCGGCCCGCTGACCGGCCGGGAGGCCTCTGCCGCTCAACAGGTAGACCGCAAAGCTGCCGAGCCAGTGGCCACCTTCGTAGTGCTCGCCGGTGACCGCAGGCAATGCGGCATCGGCATGGCGAGCGGCCGCGGCATCGAGTGCGGCACAGCGTGGATCCCCCGCCGGCAGGCCGGATGCCATGCCGCGCATCATCCAGGCGCGGCTCAGGTTGAGCCCGTCGAGATGCGCGAGCTTGGGGTCCTTGCGATCCGTGACGACGCCGGGCGCAAGCCATGCATCGCCGGCCGTTCTCGGGATGACTGGCAGGAAGCGCGCGAGCCAGCCCGCGTAGGCGGCCGGCTCCAGGATCCGCCGCATCAAGTCCGCCTCGGCGAGGCAAGGCGACAGGAAATCCTCGCCCGATGGCTCGTACGCCAGCGGGCAGTCGACGTCCCCGGAGTAATAGCGAAGGCTGCGTTCGTCGATCAGTGCACGCATCGCCGCGTCGCCCGCGACCACCGACCAGTCGCGGATGAGCCCGAACGCGAATGCCGTCTGCGAGTGTTCACCCACGCGGATCGGATAGTGAAGCTTGGCCAACCAGGTACGGATGCGGTTCGCGGCCCCGGCTTCGAGCGGCGCGAGCACCGCGGCCCAGCGGCGCGCGTCGGCATCGTCCCAGTCGCGTAGCTCGGCAGTCAGTTGCAGCAACCAGGCGAGCCCGTACGGACGCTCGAATGACGCGCGCCCCGCGTCCTGCAGGTAGGCGAGTTCCGCGGCGACCTTCTCTTCGGTAAAGCTGGCGGCGAGCGCAGCCCGCGCAGGAGCAGCAAACGGCGCCGCCGGAAATTCGCGGGCGAGCCGCGCGAGCAACCAATGGCCGTGCACGGACGAGTGCCAGTCGTAGCAACCATAAAAAATGGGCGTCAGGCTGCGCGGCGGCCGCACGTCCGCGTCGCCGCCGAGCACGTGCGCAATCTTGTTCGGATACTCGCGGTGGACGCAGGTGAGTGCGAGCTGCGCAAAGCGGCCCGCGGCGGTTTCATCCAGGACCGCTTCGGCGCCGCGCGCATCCGCGCCGCAGGCCAGCGCGGCCACGAGCGCCATCCCGGTGAGCCTTGCGCGCATGCCGTCACTCTAGCCCAGGCGGCCGCCAGCCATCGAGCCCGCGGCGCGTAGGTGGCGTGCCGACGTCGCCGTTGCGCGACGCGCCCGGCTAACGTCCGCGGCAAAGCACGGCTATTTGTGGAGCATGCGGCAGGTGAAGGGCCGTCCAAGGAGACCACAATGAACAACACAGTATTGGCAGGGATCATCGTCGGTGGCGTCGTGCTCGCGGCGGCCGGTTCAATTCTCGCAAGCAGCGGCTACAACCCGCTGCAGAAGTACGCGACGGTCGTGTCGGTTGAACCGGCATTCGACACGACGCGTACGCCGCGGCAGGTGTGCGGCGATCAAGCTGCGCTCGCCCAGGCCACGATGACGGCGGACGCTGGAGCTGCGGCTGCGCCGGCACCCGCGCCGACGACCGCACCCGCGCAGGCCGAGAAACCCGAGCCGGCAGCGGGGGCGAAGCCGGACGAGGCGGGCCAGGCCGATGCCGGCCCGGAATGCGCAGTCGTGTTCGACACGAGATCCGAGCAGGCCGGCTTCGACGTCACGTATGAGCTCGACGGCGCGCAGAAGGTCGTGCGCATGGAACGCGACCCTGGCAAGCGCATCCCGGTCGAGGACGGCGAGCTCGTCCTGTCGCTGCGATAAGCCGCGCACCAAGCCGCAAACGCGGCGTTGCGCCCGCCCGGAGGTTCGCCCTCCCGGCGGGCGCAGCCGTTTCACTCCGCGATCCGCGCCGACGCCAGCGCCACCTTGAACTGATCGGCACTCTGAAACGGACCGAGGCCCGTCGCCACCTGGGCCTGCTGCCCGGCCTCCAGCGTACCGGGATAGTCGCGCCGCATCTCGCGCGCGCGTCCCTGCGCATCGACGTACTGGACGGCGATTGAAAGCCCCGTGACCGGGACGCGCGTCGGGTTGCCGACGGCGACGACGAGCATGCCGCGGCCATCGAGTCCTGCCTGGGTCCGGATGTACTTGCCCGGGTTCTGCGGCAACTCGAGGCGCATCAACTCGAGGCTGGCGGCCTGCCCGATCTCGCCTTCCGAGCCCGCGGCCTTTGCGTAGTACTGCCGGGCCGCCTCGACATTGCGCGCGCGCGAGGCGATGTTGCCGAGCGCGTAATACGCGGCTCCCGTCGGCAGCAGCTTCACGCTCGTTTCCAGGTCCTGTTGCGCGCGGCCGTCCTGTTTCCCTTTTGCGGCGATGAGCCCGCGCTGCAGGTAGTAGTAGAAGAAGCCGTCGTTGCGCGCGATCGCGTCGGAGTAGGCATCCGTTGCCGCGGGCAGCTGCTTCTTCACCAGGAAGGCGTCGCCGCGCAACGCATGGAAGTGCCCCTCGCCCGGCAACAGGCGAATGGCCTCGTTCGCCTTTGCAAGCGCGAGGTCGGCGTTCTTGGCCTTGAGCGCCTTGCGGCCGGCGTCGTAGGCATCGTATGCCGGCTTCGCCTTCATCGTTGCGGCCAGCGCGGCCGCATGGGCTTCAGTCCCCATCTCGCCACCGGGCGGCAGCTTCGCGGCCAGCCGGCGATTGGCATCGAGGCGTTCCTGCGAGGGAGGATGGCTGGCGAACAGCCCCTGGAACCAGCTGCTTTCCTTGTTGCCGCTCATGCGGACGAAGGTTTCCTGGAGCGACACGGCGCCCTGCGGGTCGTAGCCCGCGCGCTTCATGTAGTCGATGCCGTATCGATCCGCCTCGAGCTCGGCATCACGTCCGTACCTTTGCAGCGCGAGCTGTGCCGCAAGCCCCGCGCCGGCCATGTACAGGCCGCCGTAATCGCTGTCGCTCGCCGCGACTTGCGCCGCGAGCAGCCCGCCCTGCGCCAGCATGCCCCGGCTCATCTGCTGCGCCGAATGGCGGGCGGCGGCGTGGACGATTTCGTGGCCGAGCACGGCGGCCAGTTCGGCCTCCGACTTCAGCTCCATCAGCAGGCCGCGATTCACCGCAATCTTCCCGCCGGGCAAAGCCCAGGCGTTGGGTATCGTGTTGTTCAGCACGACGAATTCGTACGGGAGCTTGCGGTCGCTCACCGCGGCCAGCCGGTTGCCGACCCGCTGCACGTAAGCGGTGAGCGCCGGATCCATCGTATAGTCGCCGCCCTCGGACTGCCGCATCGGCGCGTACTGCTGCTGGCCGATCGAGAGCTCCGTGCCCTCGCCGACCAGCATCAGGTCCTTCTTGCCGGTGACCGGATTGGTCGAGCACGCCGCGAGCACCGCGCACAGCAGAGCGCCGCGAAAGCAGCGAGCCATCCACGCTGTCATATCGAGTCCCTCCCACTGCCGGCATCCGCGCCGGCGGCACCATGTCCAGTATGCGGCCATCCACCCAGGGGAGGCCTACCTGCGAATGGCGCATTTGCGAGTAGGCGACACGGTCAGGATGGTAACCGCCCGCACAGTATCGCAACGAGCCGGTCAGGATCGATATTGCCGCCGGACACCACGCACACGACCTTGCCGCTGCCGGCCCGGCCGGCGAGCGCGGCTGCGACGCCACTGGCGCCGGCGCCTTCGGCGATGACGCGACCGCGTTCGACGATCACCCGCATGGCAGAGGCGATCTCCTCGAGCGACGATACGAGTGAGGCGTGCAGGACTTCCTGCGCCCGCGACAGCATCGCGGGAACACCGTCCGGCTGCCGATGCCGTCGACGAAAGTCGGCCGATAGTCCACGGTCGTCGGCGCGCCCGCCTCAAGGGCTGCTGCCAACGGAGCGCCCGTTTCAGCCTCCGCGGCGTATATGCGGCAGGCCGGTGACAGCGCGCGAATGGCCGCGCCGATGCCGCTTGCAAGCCCTCCGCCACCCCAGGGAATGACGACTGCATCGACGTCGGGCAGGTCTTCGAGTATCTCCAGGCCGATGGTCCCGTTGCCGGCCATGACCTGCGGGTCGTCGAACGCATGAATGAACGTGGCGTCGACGCCCGGATAGCTCCGGTCCTGGAAGGTCTGCCACCAGCGCTCGAAGGGTTCCTGGACGATGCGCGCGCCGAGTCGCTTGACCGCGGCCAGCTTCGCCGCAGGCGCGGTGTCAGGCGCGACCACGGTGCACGGAATGCCCTGTTTGCGCGCGCACCAGGCGACGCCCTGCGCCATGTTGCCGGCCGATGCCGTCAGCACGCCGCGGGAGAGCTCGGCGCGCGGCATTGCGGCCATTGCGTTGGCTGCGCCGCGAATCTTGAAGGAACCGATGGGCTGGAGGTTCTCAAGCTTGAGCCAGATTTCCGCGGGCGAACGAGGCAGGTCCAGGCGCACAAGCGGCGTGCGCCAGGCAATCCCGGCCAGGCGATTACGGGCCGCGCGGATGTCATCCAGCGACGGCAGCACGGACACCCCCCTGAAATCCGGGGTCAAGGTTTCAATGCACCCGATTTATGGTCATTTGCCCGCCTTTGGTCCCGCAGGTGTGATCTCCTTCACGTATTGGTGCCGACACAAATATGTCAGGAATCCAAGCGATTAGAATATCTGTCTAGGGGTTTTTCTACAGGAACAAATATGAATTCCCATGTTCGACAGTTTCGCGCGCCGGATTTTCGGGTTCACGGGTTTTTCGGCTGCCTTGCTCGTGCTCTCCGCGATGTTCGCCGCGCCCGCGCAGGCTCAGGTGGTCGTGGAGCTGCGGGTCGAGGGGCGGCCGGCGGACGCTCCGATCCAGGCGTTCGTCAAGGTCACGGACGCCGGCGTTCCGGTTCCGAGCCTGGATGAAACCGACTTCACCGTCCTGCTCGACGGCGCGCCACTTACGATCGCGAGTGGCGACGTGACGCTGCCTCCGTCGCTGGATCCGACTCAGCGCGTGTCCGTCGTGTTCGCCATGGACTACAGCGCGAGCGTCGTCAACCTGCACCGCGCCGATATGGAAGCCGCAGTCAACGCTTTCATCGCGGCGATGCTCCCCGGCGATCATGCAGCTGTCGTCAAGTTCAACGCCACGAATCCCGCGGGCGCCTCGGTCGTCACTGCCTTTACGGAGATTGACGACGGCGGGCCGAACGACATCGCCTTGAATGCCGGCGTGAACTCGGACTATCCCGGCAACGGGACCAACATGGCGGATGCGCTCCTCGTGGCACTGGAGCACCTGCAGACTTCTTCAGCGACCCTGCCTCCGGGCCCGAAGGCCATCATCCTCATCGGTGACGGCAGCAACAGCGATGGGACGGCAAGTGTCGAAGACGTAATTGCCCAGGCAAACGCGGACAGCATCCCAATCTTCACCATCGGCATCGGCGAGTTCTCGGGTCCGGGCCGCACGGCGGCGCTGACGGACCTCGGCCTCCAGACCGGCGGGGCGTTCTTCCCCGCACCGGACGCCGCTGATATCGAAAACGCGTATGTCACCGTCGGCGACCTGCTCAACAACGAGTACCTCATCTCGATCGTGAACGGAATCACCGATTGCGCGCCGCATGAGCTCGAGGTCACCGTGATGGGCGTGACGGACTCGGCGATATTCACTCGCCGGACCTGCGACACGGAACCGGATGCGTTCACGTTCACCTCGCTGACGGATCGCGCGCCGGGCACGGGCGTGACGTCGAACACGGTGACGATCACGGGCATCGAGGTTCCCGCGCACATCAGCGTCATCCAGGGCAACTACTCGATCGGCTGCACGGAAACGTTCATCAACACGCCCGGCAACATCGCGAGCGGCGAGACTGTGTGCTTGCGGCACCAGTCATCCGCCGCATTTTCGACTGCCCACACGACGACGCTCACGGTTGGCGGATTCGCGGCGACTTTCACCTCGACGACGCGTGCCGATAGCGGCGGCGGTGGGGGCGGCGGTGGGGGCGGTGGCGCGTTGGGCTTCCTCGCCTTGCTCGGCCTCGGCAGCCTGCTGCTCGCGAGGCGCCGCGTCGCCTGACCTCGATCCGGACGATTTGATCAACCGAAACCCCGGTGCGTGGTGCCGGGGTTTTTTTATTGCGATCCCGCTACCTGCCTGCGCACCGCCAGCGCGTCAAGGAAGGAACTCGCGCTCCTCGTCCCGCGGGCATGACTGGACCGGCTCGGGCTCCTGCCACTTTCCGGGGACCTGCCAGCATTCCTCGAACACCGAGCAATAGCAGAACACGACATCCCACCTGCGCTGAGCGGCCTGCAGGAGATTCCAGTAATGCTCGTTCTCGGGCGTCCTGGCGATCCGGAAAACGAACTGCTGCTGGCCGCCGGGGACGAACCGCTTCTGCACGCGATTCTGCAGCGTATTGCCCTCGAAAATGCGTAGCGCCTCCGCCGCCTGGTCCGGTGCCACCGACGTCCGGATCAGCCCGTCCAATGACCTGACGGCGCGGCCGTCCACCGTAACGCGCAGGCTCTGCTGGTGCGCCGGCCCTACCCCGCGATTGAGGACGTCGAGCGACAACACGCGCGTCCCGTCAGGCGTCGCGTCGCTGAAACCGCCCTGCATGTACGGCAACGAATTGGCCTGCACCAGCCGTTCCATGATCCTGCCGTGATGCACGGCGATCGCGATCGAACTGATCGAGGTGATGAGCGCGGTGACGGCAATGACGAGCTCGAGCCAACGGGGCAGGCCGCCATGGCGGGCGTGCGGAGTTTGAACGTCCAGTTGTTCCAAGTCGGGCTCCTTTCATTGCGAGTTCGGCCCGATTCATTGTAACGGCGCGACACGCGAGCCCACCGACTGGTGCCGCTGGTGTACCCCGATCCCGACCCGGCATGTCGCGGGTCGAAGCCTCCAGCAGCGTCACCAGTACAAATAGAAAAGACCACCACTGGATAACGCGTCTCTTCGCCGCCGAAAGGGCGAGTTGGCCATAGGCACGCCGCTCGGGGTCGGACTTCCACCCTTCTGACCTTCCCGGCCGCGATCGTTTTCGTTGCCTCTTCGGCCGCCGCCCTGGTTCGGCTTGCCACCTTGGCCTTGCCCGCCCTGGTTTTGAGTACGGTCTCGGTTTTCCATGATCAATCCTTACCCATAGCCGTAGTGTTAGAGAGTCTAGACATGGCCAACGAACTCCCTGTCACGTGGGCTCGGTTCCAGACGTAGGACGTTCACTGAGGGTGTGGCTCACTCCTACATCCACTGGGGATTTGCGATGACGTGGTGTGGACGGGCGTGGAGGATCGATGAGATCCAGGTCGTCGCAATACTCGAGCCAACATCAGGCGCCGCATCAGGGCACCGTTTCGGGTGGCGAAACCCACTAGACTCGCATGGCCTTCCCTGAGGCCCACAGGCGGGATCCAAAACATGCGCGGACGATTGGCGATCATTATTGTAGGTTTCTGGTTAGCGCCAGTTCTACATGCCGAAAAAAGGACTTCCGCCGAACAGGCGGTCTGGCAGCTCGAAGAGGACTACTGGCGATACGTCAGCAAAGGCGATGTCGATGCCTACGTCGAACTCTGGCATGACGACTTCGTTGGTTGGCCCTGCTTCGAGTTGAACCCTGCGGGCAAGAAGGACATCGGCAAGTGGGTCCGCGACATCCGTGACAACCGCTGGAAGCTGACCTACGCCCTGAAGCCGATGGCCGTTCAGGAATTCGGCGACGACTCAGTCGTCGTTCACTACGCCGCTGAGTACGTCTACGATTATGGGGACGGCACGCGAAGCGGCGCCGATCTCTGGCGCAAGTTCACGCATACCTGGATGAAGACCGGTGATCGCTGGCAGATCATCGGTGGCATGTGCGCCGCGCAGGAGCCGGTCAAGGCGCCGCGCGCCTGAGGCATGTCACAAACAAAAGCCCCGGCACGAGGCCGGGGCTTCCATCAAAAGTTGGTAGCGGGGGCAGGATTTGAACCTGCGACCTTCGGGTTATGAGCCCGACGAGCTGCCAGACTGCTCCACCCCGCAACAGGGGCGCGAATTATAGGCGGCGGAAGTCATGAATACAAATCCGGCTCGCCGCGGCCCCGTCCCAGTTATTGCCTCCGGCAGTACTCGCCAGCGCCAGTCGAACAGGTATTGCGGACCCGCTCGATGTCCCGCTTGTTTTCCTGCTGGGCGGCGAGGTAATCGCGCATCTGTGCCTCGTCGTAGCACTTCTCGGTCTTGAAGCGCGTGCCGACGGTGGAGTCCCTCATGCAATAGAGGACGATCTCGCCGCGCTTCCTGGTCTTGAAACCCGGTGGCGGCTTGAATTCCTCGTCGGCCGGCGCGGCCGGCTCGACCTTGGCGATCGTCTGGGGCTTGTCGCCCGCCGGTTCCGCCGCAGCCTCGTTCCCGCTGGCCACGTCCTCGGCCGTCGCGGCAAGCGCCGCCAGGCTCATGCAAAGCGCCAGCCAGGATCCTCATCGGCCCGCTACTGGGGCGCACAGACAGCCGCGCTGCTGCAAGTGCTGCGGATACGGTCGATGTCGCGCTTCTGCATCTCTGGGCGCGAGCAGGTACTCGCGCATCTGGACCTCGTCGTAGCACTTCTCGGTCTTAAACCGCGTGCCGACGGTGGAGTCCTTCATGCAATAGAGGACGATCTCGCCGCGCTTCTTGGTCTTGAATCCCGGCGGCGGCTTGAACTCCTCGTCCCTGGCTTGGCCGCACGGATTTCGCCGTTCCTCGATCTTGTCGGCTGGCGGCTTCCGCGGCCGCCGTGGCGTTGGCGATTCGCGGGTTCCTGGGCAAGCGCCGGCAGCGCCGCGAGCATGATGACGACCAAGGCTCAGAACTTTCGCCATTCCACCACTCCCATACATCGTTGTCTCAGCACTCCGGGGTCTCCGCAGGCGCAAGGGTTCGAGCAGATGTTTCGGATCCGGTCGATGTCGACCTTGTTTTCCTGCAGGGCGAGCATGTAAGCGCGCATGTTCGGCTCGTCGTAGCACGTCTCGGACTTGAAGCGCGTCCCTTGTGCCGAGCGGGGTGTCCGTCTTGCAATAGAGCGTGAACTTGCCGCGCTTCTTGACCTTGAAGCCCGGGGGCAGCCGCTCCTCGATCGGTATTTCGTCCTTGTCCGCCGCGACTTCGGCTTCCGCCGGCTGCTTCTTCTCAGCGGATGCCGGCGTGTCGTCGGCCAACGGCAGGCCGAGCGCGGCGGTCGCAGCGAGCGAGACGATCAGGGCCCCGAGATGTCTCAGCACGGCACCCCCTCCTCCCACGTTCAGTTCGCGCCGCAGGACTCCACGTTGGCGCAAACCTTGCGGCTCTGGTCGAAGCTCGCCTGTTCCTGCTCGCGGTCCGCTTCCTGGGCGCGGAGCTGCTCTTCGCTGTAGCATTTTTCCTGCGAGAAGCGGGTGCCGCTCTCCATGGCCTTCTTGCAATAGACCATTCTCTTGCCGCGCTTCTTCGCCTGGTAGCCCGCGGGAACCTTGAAGGGCTCCTCCGGCTTCGCCTCGTCCGTCGTCTCGGACTCGGTCTTGTCCTTGGCCTGCTCCGCCGTCGGCGTCTCGTTGCCGATCGCGCTGTCACTGTCCGCCGCGAACGCCGTGCCCGCAACGAATGCCATCAAGATCGCCAGCATCATGCCACGCATCAGTCGACTCCCTTTCCCAACGAATTCCATGACTTACGGCAGCCTAAGGTAACACAAACTCGCACAGCCTGAGGAGCACCCCGGGGTATAAGCCAAGCACGAGGATCGCGAGCCCGTTCACACTTAGAAGGACCCGCATCGCCAATTTCGCTTCGACCGGCCCATGAGCCGTTGGTTCATCGAAGTACATGAGCTTCACGACGCGCAGGTAGTAATAGGCCCCGACGACCGACATCAGCACGGCGAGCGCCGCGAGCCAGGTGAGGCCGACGTCGAGGACCGCCGCGATGACCTGCAGCTTGGCCCAGAACCCGATCGTCGGGGGAACCCCCGCCAGCCCGAACATCACCAGCAGCATCACGAAGGCGAACCAGGGATTGCGGCGGTTCAGGCCCTTGTAGTCGTCGAGCGCGTCCGCCTCGAACCCCTTGCGTGACATCCAGAGCACGACGCCGAAGGCGGCCGTCGTCATGACGACATAAGTCAGCGTGTAGAACATCGCGGCGCGGTAACCGGCCGGGTTCGCGGCGAGCACGCCGAGCAGGATGAAGCCGACGTGCGAGATGGTCGAGTACGCCAGCATGCGCTTGATGTTCGACTGCGCGATCGCGACCACGTTGCCGACGATCATCGACAGGGACGCCAGCACGACGAGCATGTCCTGCCAGGCCTCCGCGACGCCGCCGAGCCCGTCCGCGAGCAACGCGGATCGCGAGCGCGAACGAGGCGATCTTCGGGGCGGCGCCGATGAACAGCGTCACCGGCGTCGGCGCCCCGTGGTAGACGTCGGGGATCCACATGTGGAACGGCACGGCGCCGAACTTGAAGGCGACGCCGAGGACGATGAACGCGAGCCCGAACAGGAGGCCGATCGGCGCCGGGCCGCTGCCGACCGCCGCGGCCACGCCGTCGATCAGGATGCTGCCGGTCACGCCGTAGACGATCGATATGCCGTACAGGAGCGCGCCCGACGCGATCGAGCTCAGCACGAAGTACTTCATCGCCGACTCGGCGGCGACGCCGTCTTCGCGGTCGAAGGCGACCATCGCATAGAGCGCGAGCGACATGATCTCGATGCCGAGGTAGAGCGAGAGCAGGCTCCCGGCCGACACGATGACCTGGATGCCGAGCACCGCGAACAGCGCGAGGACCAGGTATTCGCCCTTCAGGATCTCGCGCCGCTCGAGGTAGTCGCGCGAGTAGAGCAGCGTCACCGCCGCTGCGCCATACGCAAAGAGCTTGAGCACCGTGCCCATCGGGTCGGCGACGAAATGCCCGCCGAGCAGCACCGTGCGCGCCTCCACCGCGACCGACGACGTGACCCAGGCGGCTCCCGCCGAGCGCCACGATGGCGAGCACGAACACCAGGCCCCGCGCGCGGGGTCCGGCAAGGGCGTCCACGAGCAGCAGCACGCAGGCCGCCAGCGCGACGAAGATCTCCGCCGCCGCGGGCAGGACGTCCGCCAGTGTCAGGACCATGGGCGCTGCATCCATCGCGGGAACCTCAGAGCTTGCTCGCCATCAGCTGCTCGACCAGGTGACCGAGCGTCGGCCGCATGACGTCGAGCAGCGGCGCCGGCCACACGCCGAGCGCGATCACCGCGGCGGCAAGCACGGCGAGCACGGCGAACTCGCGTGCATTCAGGTCCTTGAGCGACGCCACGCCGTCGTTGCCCACGTCGCCCCAGATCACGCGCTTGACCAGCCAGAGCGTGTAGGCGGCGCCGAGGATCAGCGTCAGCGCGGCCACGAAGGCGTACCAGAAGTTGGCCTTGAAGGCGGCGATGATCACGAGGAACTCGCCCACGAAGCCCGAGGTGCCAGGCAGGCCCGCGTTCGCCATCGCGAACAGCACCGCGAAGAACGCGAACACCGGCATCGTGTTGACGACGCCGCCGTAGGCGGCGATGTCGCGGGTGTGCAGGCGGTCGTAGAGCACGCCGACGCACAGGAACAGCGCGCCGGACACGAGGCCGTGCGAGACCATCTGCACCATGGCGCCGTCGAGTCCCATGGCCGCCCCTGTGGCGGCGCCCGTGGCCTGCCAGATGTCGTAGGCGACGAACGCGCCGAGCGTCACGAAGCCCATGTGGGCGATCGACGAGTACGCGATGAGCTTCTTCATGTCGCGCTGCGCGAGCGCGACGAGGCCGATGTACACGACGGCGACCAGCGACAGCGTGATGACGAGCCAGTCGAGCTCGCGGCTCGCGTCCGGCGTTATCGGCAGGCTGAAGCGCAGGAAGCCGTAACCACCCATCTTCAGCATGATCGCCGCGAGGATCACCGATCCGCCGGTCGGCGCCTCGACGTGCGCGTCGGGCAGCCAGGTGTGCACCGGCCACATCGGGACCTTGACCGCGAAGGCCGCGAAGAACGCCAGGAAGATGAGGACCTGCGCCGTCATCCCGACCGGCATGCGCTGCATGTCCGCGATCTCGTAGCTGCCGCCCTGGAGGTACAGCCAGATCAGCGCGACCAGCATCAGCACCGAGCCGAGGAAGGTGTACAGGAAGAACTTGACGGTGGCGTACACGCGCCGCGCCCCGCCCCAGATCCCGATGATCAGGAACATCGGGATCAGCATCGCCTCCCAGAGCACGTAGAACAGGAGCGCGTCCGCCGCCGCGAACACCCCGATCATCAGTCCCTCCATGACCAGGAAGGACGCGAAGTACTGCGCGGGCCGCTTCTCGATGCCGGACCAGGCGGCGATCACGACCAGCGGAGTCGTGAACGCCGTGAGCACGATCAGCGGCAGAGAGATGCCGTCGATGCCGAGGTGGTACCAGGCGTTCACCGCGCCGATCCACGGCTCGCGCTCGACGAACTGCAGCGCCGGCGTCGCGAGGTCGAACGCGCACCACAGCGGAACGCACAGGCCGAGCGTCGCCAGCGTCGCGGCGAGCGCGAGCCAGCGCCCGGCCGCGATCCGCCGGTCGCCCAGCAGCAGGACGACGGCGCTGGCCGCGATCGGCAGCCAGACGAGCCAGCTCAGGATGTGCGCCGGTGCCCTCATGTCACGACCTCAGGAGCAGCCAGCCGAGCAGCAGCGACAGGCCGATGATCATGGCGAAGGCATAGTGGTAGAGGTAGCCGGACTGGACGCGGCGCACGACGGACGCGATCGACGCGACGGCCCGGGCGCTGCCGTTGACCAGCCAGCCGTCGATCACGGTCTCGTCGCCGCGCCGCCAGAGGCTGCCGCCGAAGTTGCGCACGCCGGCCGCCACCACGTTCTCGTTGAACCAGTCGAAGTAGTACTTGTTGACGAGCAGCCGGTACGCGCGCGAGTAGCGCGCTGCGATGCGGTCGGGCAGGTCCGGGCGCCGCAGGTACAGGTACCAGGCGGTCACGACGCCAGCGAGCGCCAGGTAGACGGCCGGGCCGCCGAGCGCGTGCAGGACGAACGCCGCCGGGCCGTGGAATTCCGCGCCGAGCACCGCGAGCGGGCCGTCCGGGGCTTGCGCGATGGCGCCGCCGAAGAAATCCCCGAACACCACCGGGCCCGACCGTCATCCAGCCGATCGCGATCGACGGCACCGCGAGCGCGACGAGCGGCAGCGTGACGACCCAGGGGCTCTCGTGCAGGTGCTCGCGCGTGTGCTCGTCCATGCGCTCCCGGCCGTGGAAGGTCATGAATACCAGGCGGAAGCTGTAGAGCGCCGTCACGAATACGCCGATCAGCGCGCACCAGTAGGCATAGCCGGCGCCCTCGGGTCGCGCTGCGCGTGCAGTGCCTCGATGATGATGTCCTTCGAGAAGAACCCCGAGAACCCCGGGAAGCCGATCAGCGCCAGCGCGCCGACGAGGCAGGTCCAGTACGTCACCGGCATGTACTTCCTGAGGCCGCCCATGCGGCGCATGTCCTGCTCGTGGTGCATGCCGATGATCACGGAGCCCGCGGCCAGGAACAGCAGCGCCTTGAAGAAGGCGTGCGTCATCAGGTGGAAGATGCCCGCCCCGTAGGCGCCGGCGCCGAGGGCCGCCGTCATGTAGCCGAGCTGCGACAGCGTCGAGTACGCGATCACCCGCTTGATGTCGTTGTTGACGAGGCCGAGCAGGCCCATGAAGAGCGCGGTCGTCGCGCCGATCACGACGACGAAGTGCAGCGCGTCGGGCGACATCTGGAACAGCGGCGACATGCGCGCCACCATGAAGATGCCCGCCGTGACCATGGTCGCCGCGTGGATCAGCGCCGAGATCGGCGTCGGGCCTTCCATCGAGTCCGGCAGCCAGACGTGCAGCGGCACCTGCGCCGACTTGCCCATCGCGCCGATGAAGAGTCCGACGCAGATCACCGTGATGACCTTCGACGGCTCGCCCGGCGTCAGGTAGAGGTCGTGCCCGATGCGCGAGCGGGATGCGCTCGAACACCTCGGCATAGTCGAGGCTGCCCATGTAGGCCGCGATGACCGCGATCGCCACGATGAAGGCGAAGTCGCCGATGCGGTTGACGATGAAGGCCTTGTAGTTCGCGAAAATCGCCGTCGGGCGCCTGTACCAGAAGCCGATCAGCAGGTACGAGACGAGGCCGACCGCCTCCCAGCCGAAGAACAGCTGCAGGAAGTTGTTCGACATCACCAGCATCAGCATCGAGAACGTGAACAGCGAGATGTAGGCGAAGAAGCGCGTGTAGCCCGGGTCGTCGCGCATGTAGCCGATCGTGTACACGTGCACCGCGAGCGAGACGAAGGTGACGACGACCATCATCAGCGCGGTCAGGTTGTCGACCAGGAACCCGATCTCCATCCTGAGGCCGTCGCTGACGCCCCAGGTGTAGACGGCCTCGTTGAACACCGGCGCCCCGGCCAGCATCTGCTGCAGCACCCACGCCGAGCCCGCGAACGAGGCGGCGACACCGGCGATGCACAGCGTGTGCGCACCGGCACGGCCGATGAACCGTCCCGCCAAGCCCCGCGATGGCGGCGGCGGCGAGCGGCGCGAGGACGACGACGAGGCAGACTGCGGCGAAGTCCACGGTCAACCCTTCATGGCGTCGAGTTCCTCGACGTTGATGCTGCGGCGCCGGCGGAACAGCACGACCAGGATCGCGAGGCCGATCGCCGCCTCGGCCGCCGCCACGGTCAGGATGAAGAACACGAACACCTGGCCGTCGAGGATGCCGAGGAAGCGCGAGAAGGCGACGAAGTTGAAATTGACCGCGAGCAGCATGAGCTCGATGCACATCAGGAGCAGGATCACGTTCTTGCGGTTGATGAAGATGCCCGCCACGGCGATCGCGAACAGCACGCCGGCGAGTAGCAGGTAGTGCGCCAGGCCGATCATGGCTCGCGCTCCGGCGGCATGCTGACGAGGCGCACGCGGTCGGCGGCCTTCACCGCCACCTGCCCGGCGACGTCCTGCACCTTGACGCCGGGCCTCTTGCGCATGGTCAGCGAGATCGCGGCGACGATGGCGATCAGCAGCACGATCGCCGCCAGCTGGAACGGGTAGGCGTAGTCGGTATACAGCACGGCGCCGATCTCCGCGGTGTTGCTGGCGCCCTCCGCGACCGGCGCGACCGCGCCCGGCAGCTCGATGCCGAGCCTGCGCACCCACAGCACGTAGGCGAGCTCGACGACCATGATCAGCGCGACCAGGATGCCGAGCGGGGCGTTGCGGGCGAATCCCTCGCGCAGCGCCTCGATGTTGATGTCGAGCATCATCACGACGAACAGGAACAGCACCATGACCGCGCCGACGTACACCAGGACCAGGACTATCGCGAGGAACTCGGCCTGGATCAGCAGCCACAGCACCGCGGCGTTGAAGAAGCAGAGCACGAGGTAGAGCACCGAGTGCACGGGGTTGCGCGACAGGATCACGCCGAGCGCAGCGCCGACCAGCACCGCGGAGAAGCTCCAGAACAGGATTGCGACGAGCATGGGGCTAGCGGAAGCGCGAGTCGGCAGACTTGTCGGCGGCGATCATCGCCTCGTACTTCTCGCCGATGGCGAGGAGCTTGTCCTTGGTCATGATGTTCTCGCCGCGGTTCTCCATGTGGTACTCGTGGATCCGCGTCTCGACGATGGCGTCGACCGGGCAGGCTTCCTCGCAGAACCCGCAGTAGATGCACTTGAAGAGGTCGATGTCGTAGCGGGTCGTGCGGCGCGTGCCGTCGGCGCCGACGTCGGACTCGATCGTGATGGCGAGCGCGGGGCACACCGCCTCGCACAGCTTGCAGGCGATGCAGCGCTCCTGGCCGTTCGGGTAGCGCCGCAGCGCGTGCAGCCCGCGGAAGCGCGGCGACTGGGGTGTCTTCTCCTCCGGGTAGTTGAGCGTGACCTTGGGCCGGAAGAAGTTCCTGACGGTCACCCTGAGCCCGCGCAGGAGCTCGGAGAGGAACATGGTCTGGAACAGCGAGCGGATGCGCTTCATGGTTGCCTCACGCCGCCCACGGGCCGACCCGGAGCCAGGCGAGCACGCCCTCGACCGCGATCCAGACCAGCGTGACCGGTATCAGCACCTTCCAGCCGAGCCGCATGATCTGGTCGTAGCGGTAGCGCGGGAACGTCGCGCGCACCCACAGGAACACGAACAGGAAGAACGCGATCTTCAGGCAGAGCCAGTGGAAGCCGTCGCCGATGAGCGCACCGGCGACCGGCACGTCGCGGATCGCGGCGTCGGCCGCCAGGAAGCCGTCGAACGGGCTCAGCCAGCCGCCGAAGAACAGCACCGCCGCAAGCCCGGAGATCAGGATCATGTTCGCGTATTCGGGTAGCGCGAACAGCGTCGCGAATGCGGCGCCCGAGTACTCGACGTGGAAGCCGGCGACGATCTCCGACTCCCCCTCCGCGACGTCGAAGGGTGCGCGGTTCGTCTCGGCGATGCCCGAGATGATGTAGACGATGAACAGCGGGAACAGCCACGACCAGTTCCAGCTGAATGCCCCGCCTTGCTGCGCGCGCACGATTTCGCCGAGGTTGAGGCTTCCCGCCGCCATCAGCACGCCGACGAGCGCGAAGCCCATCGGGATCTCGTAGGCGACCATCTGCGCGGCGGAGCGCATCGCGCCGAGGAAGGCGTACTGGGAGTTGCTGGCCCAGCCAGCGAGGATCACGCCGTAGACGCCCATGGACGTGAGCGCGAGCACGAACAGGAGGCCCGCATCGATGTCCGCGATCACGAAGGTCGGCGAGAGCGGCATGACTGCCCAGACCGCCATAGCGGGCACCAGCACGATCAGCGGCGCCAGCAGGAACAGGAAGCGCGACGAGCGCGCGGGGACGATGATCTCCTTGAGCAGCAGCTTGATCACGTCCGCGAACGGCTGCGCGAGGCCGCGCAGGACGGGCAGGCCGAAGAAGCTGATGCGGTTCGGGCCGCGCCGCATCTGCATGTAGCCGATCACCTTGCGCTCGGCCAGCGTCAACATCGCGACCGCGACCACGATCGACAGGAGCACGACGACCACCTTGAACGAGGTGACGATCAGCTCCTGCCATTCGGGCGGGAAAGGAGCCAGCAGGTCGGCAACGAAGGGAGGCATGGCTCAGCGTCCCCGTGCCGCGCCGTCTTGCGCGGCGCGCGTCATCTGCAGCGCCGGCGCGCGGCGCACCAGCGCGTCCACGCCGTAGATCGGAAGGTCCGTCGTCTCGCCGCGCCGCTCCGGCTTGCCGTCGCCGGCTGCAGCCATGCGCCCGTCGTAGACGGCACTGCCCGCAAGCGCGCGCAACTCGGCAAGCACTTCCGCCGGGCTCTCGTAACCGAAGCCCTCGAGCCCGAGCTGGTTGCCCAGCACGCGCAGGATCTTCCAGCCGGGACGCGCCTCGCCGACCGGCTGCGCACAGCCGCGAAAATCCTGCCAGCGCCCCTCGACACTCACATAGCTTCCGGAGGTCTCCGCGAAGCTCCCCATCGGCAGCATGACCTGGGCGACGGACATGACCGCGGGATCCGCATACGGCGTGACGGCGACCAGACGGCTGCAGGCCGCGAGCGCCTCCTGGGCGCCGGCCGTCCCGATGTCCAGGGCCGGCTCGATGCCGCCGAGGAGCACGCAACCGGCGAGCGGCGACGCGAGCATGCGCGCGACGTCGAGTCCAGGCGCCGCGTCCGGGCTTCCGCCCGGCAGCCGGTGCGGCAGTGCGCCCGCGAGTGCCGTGCCCGCCGCATTGCCGCCGTCCGGCAGGAACCCGAGCTTCGCGCCGGTCTTCGCGGCTAGCGTCGCCGCCGCAGCGCGGATGTCCGCGAAATGCGTGTGACGCATCGCGACGCCGCCGAGCACGATCGCGCTCCGCCCCGCGGACAACGATTCGACGACGGCCTTCTGCGCGGCGTCGAGACCGTCGCCGGCCGCAAGCGCGGCGAGCTCGGCCGCGAGACCGGCCGGATCGACCATGGCCTGTCGCAGTACCGGAAAATGGCACTGCTGCGCCCCGGTCGACAGCAGGCTGACCTTGCAGCCCGCGAGGGCCGCCTTGCGCACGCGGTGCGCGAGGATAGGCGCCTCTTCGCGCACGTGGCATCCGGCGAGCAGCAGCGCGCCGAGCGAGTCCACCTCTCGCAGCGGCATGCCGAGGCCATGGAAAGCCGGGTCGCTCGCCTGGCCCGAAAAGTCGCGCTGGCGCAGGCGCGAATCCACGTTGTGCGAGCCGAGGCCGCGCGCGAGGCGCCCGAGCAGGTACGCCTCTTCGTTCGTCGAACTGGGCGCAGTGAGGAAGCCGAGTCGTTCCGGACCGCCCTCCTTCGCGGCATCTCGCAGCATCGCCGCCGCCGCCTCAAGCGCCCGCTCCCAGCTGGCTTCCTGCAAGCGGCCCTCGACCCGCAGCATCGGCCTCTGCAGCCGGTCCGGCGCGTAAACCCCCTCGTACGAGAAACGGTCGCGGTCGGAGATCCAGGTCTCGTTGATCTCCTCGTTGCTGCGCGGCACGACGCGCATCAGGCGGCCGCGCAACACGTGGCCCCAGAGGTTGGTGCCGATCCCGTCGTGCGGAGAAACGAGCGCATGCTCGGTCATCTCCCAGGAGCGCGCGCGGTGCCGGAACGGCTTCGAATTCAGCGCGCCCACGGGGCAGAGGTCGATGACGTTGCCCGACAGCTCGTGGTCGACGGTCTTCTCGATGAAGGTGCCGATCTCCATCCATTCGCCGCGGCCGGTCGCCCCGAGCTCCTGCAGGCCCGCTATCTCCGCGGTGAAGCGCACGCAGCGCGTGCAGTGGATGCAGCGCGTCATGTCGGTCGAGATCAGCGGGCCGAGGTTCTTGTCCTTGACGACGCGCTTGCGCTCGTCGAAGCGCGACCGCGCGCTGCCGAACCCGAGCGCCAGGTCCTGCAGCTCGCACTCGCCGCCCTGGTCGCAGATGGGGCAATCGAGCGGATGGTTGATCAGCAGGAACTCCATCGTCGCCTTCTGCGCGGCGATCGCGCGCGAGGAGCGCGTGAAGACCTTCATGCCCTCGGCGACGGGTGTCGCGCAGGCCGGCATCGGCTTCGGCGCCTTCTCCACTTCGACGAGGCACATGCGGCAGTTGGCCGCGATGGTCAGCTTCTCGTGGTAACAGAAGCGCGGCACGTACACGCCGGCCTGGTCCGTGAGCTGGATGATCATCTGGCCCTTGCGCGCCTTGAGCGGCCGGCCGTCGACTTCGACGTTGACCACGTCGTCGTTCATGCCACGGCCTGCGCGGGAGAATCGACGATGCTCTTGCCGCCGTGCTCGACCATGTAGGCAAACTCGTGCCGGAAGTGGCGCAGGAAGCTCTGCACCGGCCAGGCGGCCGCATCGCCGAGCGCGCAGATCGTGTGGCCCTCGATCTGGTTTGCCACCTGCACCAGCAGGTCGAGGTCGCGACATCTTTCCCTGCCCAGCCAGGATCCGCCGCAGCATGCGCGTGAGCCAGCCGGTGCCCTCGCGGCAGGGCGTGCACTGCCCGCAGGACTCGGCCATGTAGAACCGCGAGATGCGCTCCAGCACGCGCACCATGCAGGTGGTCTCGTCCATGACGATCATGGCGCCCGTGCCGACGGAGCTCCCCGCCTTGCGCAGCGAGTCGTAGTCCATCGTGCAGTCCATGATCAGCGCGGCCGGCAGCACCGGCACCGACGAGCCGCCCGGGATCACGGCCTTCAGCGCGCGGCCCTTCAACATGCCGCCACTGATCTCGAGGAGCTCGCGGAACGGGATGCCCAGTGGCAGCTCGTAGTTACCGGGCTTCTCTACGTGGCCGGATACGGAGAAGATCACGGTGCCGCCCGCATTCGGCACGCCCATCTCGGCGAACCACTTGGCGCCCTTGCGCATGATCGCCGGCACCGAGGCGAACGAGAGCGTGTTGTTGATCGTCGTCGGCTTGCCGTACAGGCCGAAGTTCGCCGGGAACGGCGGCTTGAAGCGCGGCTTGCCGGGCTTGCCCTCCAGCGACTCGAGGAGCGCCGTCTCCTCGCCGCAGATGTACGCGCCGGCGCCGGCGAACGCGTAGAGATCGAAGTCCACGCCGGTGCCCTGGATGTCCTTGCCGAGGAGCCCGGCCGCATAGGCTTCCGCCAGCGCCGCCTCGAACCGCGGATAGGGCTCCGCGAGGAACTCGCCGCGGATGTAGTTGTAGCCGACGGTCGCGCCCATGGCGTAGCCGCCGATCGCCATGCCCTCGATCACCGAGTGCGGGTTGAAGCGCAGGATGTCCCGGTCGTGGCAGGTGCCCGGCTCGCTCTCGTCCGAGTTGCAGACGACGTACTTCTGGACGGGGGCGTTGCGCGGCATGAAGCTCCACTTCACGCCCGTCGGGAAGCCCGCGCCGCCGCGGCCCTTGAGGCCGGAGGCCTTCACCTCCTCGATCACGGCCTCGGGCGGCACCTTCTCGCGCAGGATCCGGCGCCAGGCCTCGTATCCGCCGAGCTTTTCGTACACGTGCAGGGTCCAGCTCTGTGCGTGTGCGAGCGGCTCGAAAACGACCTGGTTCATCGCGCGCGCCACGGTTACTCGACCCCGTCCAGGACCTTGATGGCCGACTCTGGCGTCAGGTTCTCGTGGTACACGTGGTCCACCATCATCATCGGCGCGTTGTTGCAGGCCGCGAGGCATTCCTCCTCGCGCTTGAGGTAGATGCGCCCGTCCGGAGTGCTCTCGCCGGTGCGGATGCCGAGGTGCTTCTCGACCGCGGCGACGATTTCGTCGGAGCCGCGCAGCATGCAGCTGATGTTCGTGCACACCGACACGTGCACGCGGCCGCAGGGTTTCGTCTCGAACATCGAGTAGAAGCTCGCGATCTCGTAGACCTGGATCGGCGGCAGGCCGATGTACGCAGCCACGGCGTCCATCAGCGGCACCGTCAGGTAGCCGTTGTTCTGGTGCTGGGCTTCGCGCAACGCGGCAATCACGGCCGAGCGGCGCCGGTCCAGCGGGAAGCGGGCGAGCCACCGGTCGATCTCGTGGAGCGTGTGCCCGGTGAGCGCGGCACCGGCGGGGCCTTCTGCGCTCATCGATCGATCTCCCCGAAGACGATGTCCATCGTGCCGATCATCGCGACCACGTCCGCCAGCATGTGGCCGCGCGTGAGCTCGTCCATCGCGGCGAGGTGCGCGAACCCCGGTGCGCGGCACTTGACGCGATAGGGCTTGTTCGCTCCGTCCGAAACCAGCCAGACGCCGAACTCGCCTTTCGGCGCCTCGACGGCGGCGTATGTCTCCCCTTCCGGCACGCAGTATCCCTCGGTGAAGAGCTTGAAGTGGTGGATGAGGGATTCCATGTCGTCCTTCATCTCGCCGCGGCGCGGCGGGGCGACCTTGTGGTCTTCCAGCATCACGGGGCCGGGGTTCGCCCGCAGCCATTCCACGCACTGGCGGACGATGCGGTTGGACTGCCGGAGCTCCGCGACGCGCACCAGGTAACGGTCGTAGCAGTCGCCGCTCACGCCGACCGGCACGTCGAAGTCGACGCGGTCGTAGGCGGCATACGGCTGCTTCTTGCGCAGGTCCCACGCCACGCCCGACCCGCGCAGCATCGGGCCAGTGAAGCCGAGGGCCAACGCGCGCTCGGGCGAGACGACGCCGATGTTGACGGTGCGCTGCTTCCAGATCCGGTTGTCGGTCAGGAGCGTTTCGTACTCGTCGACGCAGGCGGGGAAGCGGTCGGTGAAATCCGCGATGAAGTCGAGGAGCGAGCCCGAACGCGCGGCGTTGCGGCGCTCGAGGTCGCTTTGGCTCCGGTACTTCGCCTCCTTGTACTGCGGCATCGCCGCCGGCAGGTCGCGGTAGACGCCGCCCGGCCGATAGTAAGTCGCGTGCATGCGCGTGCCGGAGACCGCCTCGTAGCAGTCCATCAGGTCCTCGCGCTCGCGGAACGCGTACAGGAAGACCGTCATCGCGCCGATGTCGAGCCCGTGCGAGCCGATCCACATGAGGTGGTTCAGGATCCGGGTCATCTCGTCGAACATCGTGCGGATGTACTGCGCTCGCTCCGGTGCCTCGATGCCGAGCAGCCTCTCGATCGCGCGCACGTAGGCGTGCTCGTTGCACATCATGGACACGTAGTCGAGGCGGTCCATGTAGCCGATCGAATGGTTGAAGGGCTTCGACTCCGAGAGCTTCTCGGTCGCGCGGTGCAGGAGGCCGATGTGCGGGTCCGCCTTCTGGATCACCTCGCCGTCCATTTCCAGCACGAGACGCAGCACGCCGTGCGCTGCCGGGTGCTGCGGCCCGAAGTTCAGCGTGAAGTTCTGGATCTCAGCCATGTCCGCCCGTCCCCGGCGCACCGGGCGTACGTTCCTTGCGGATCACCTTCGGCACCGTGACCCGCGGCTCGATGCTGACGGGCTCCTGGACGACGCGGCCGCGCGCCGGGTCGTAACGCACTTCCACGTACCCGGACAGCGGGAAGTCCTTGCGGAACGGGTGGCCGATGAAGCCGTAGTCGGTGAGGATGCGCCGCAGGTCCGGGTGGCCGCGGAACAGGATGCCGTAGAGGTCGAAAGCCTCCCGCTCGAACCAGTTTGCGGCGGCCCAGACCTCCACCACCGAGTCGACCATCGGCGGCTCGCCCGCGGGGCAGTAGCAACGCAGCCGCAAGCGCGTGTTGCGCGACACGGACAGCAACTGGTAGGAGACCGCGAAGCGCCCCTCGTCCGCCGGCGCCTCAATGCGCGGTGCGCGCTCGACGCCGCGGCTGAAGCCCGTCGTAGTCGCCTCGAAAGTCGTCCATTCCGAGCGCCCGAAGTCCAGGTAGTCGATGCCGGAGAGGTCTATGAGCTGCTCGAACGCAAGGTCGGGGGCGTCCCGGAGTTCCTTGCAGACTGCCAGCAGGTCTGCCGGCGCGACGTCGACCGCGTATTCGCCGGGCAATGCCGCAGCCGGCCGGGCGCGATCGCCGAACCGGGTTGCGATGGCCTGTGCGGTTGCCTCGACGCGGCTCATGCCGAACCGCGCGCGATGGTGCTGGTGCGGCGGATCTTGTCCTGGAGCTGCAGGATCCCGTAAACGAGCGCCTCCGCGGTCGGCGGGCAACCCGGCACGTAGACGTCGACCGGCACGATGCGGTCGCAGCCGCGCACGACGGCGTAGGAATAGTGGTAGTAGCCGCCACCGTTCGCGCAGGAGCCCATCGAGATCACCCAGCGCGGCTCCGGCATCTGGTCGTAGACCTTGCGCAGGGCCGGCGCCATCTTGTTGACGAGGGTGCCTGCCACGATCATGACGTCGGACTGCCGCGGGCTGCCGCGGAACACGACGCCGAACCGGTCGAGGTCGTAGCGCGCGGCGCCGGCATGCATCATCTCCACCGCGCAGCAGGCGAGACCGAAGGTCATCGGCCACAGCGACCCGGTGCGCGCCCAGTTCATCAGGTTGTCGACGCTGGTCGTGACGAACCCGCGTCCCTGCACGACGGGCGCGAGTTCGGGAGCGGCTTCGATCAATCCCATTCGAGCGCCCCTTTCTTCCATTCGTAGATGAAGCCGACGACGAGCACGGCGAGGAAGACGCCCATCGACACGAGGCCGAAGCCGCCGACCGTGTCGAGCGACACGGCCCACGGGAAGAGGAACGCGATCTCGAGGTCGAAGATGATGAAGAGGATCGCGACCAGGTAATAGCGGACGTCGAACCTGGAGCGGGTGTCCTCGAAGGGCTCGAATCCGCACTCGTAGGCGGAAACCTTCTCGCTGTCCGGGCGGCGCGGACCCAGGACCCACCCGAGCACGAGCAGCAGCAGGCCGAAGCCGCCGGCGACCGCGAGAAAGATCAATATCGGCAGGTAGTTATGAAGCAAGCCTGCGACCGTGTTCGGGAGCGGGATGAGCCCCGCAAGCCGGCCGCATTGTAACCGTCCGGCCGTCCGCTTGGGACCCCCGGTACGGACAGCTGCATGACTCAAATGGTGCCGGCGGTCGGACTCGAACCGACACGGGTTTCCCCACTAACCCCTCAAGCTAGCGCGTCTACCAATTCCGCCACGTCGGCACTGAAACGATCAGGTTCCCGGCTGTTCGTCGCCCGGCTCGGGAGGATTTCCGGCCGGCGCAGTATCCGGCAGGGCCGGCACTGCGTCGCCGTCGACGCCCGAAGCGGGCGCCGGGTTCGGTCACGACGGTATCAACCATGCTCTTCGGCGCCTCGACGCTGCGGTCGCGTCGCGAACCAGGCGAGCGACATGCTCGTCAGGAAGAACAGCGTCGCGAGCACGGCCGTCAGCTTCGAGAAGAACGTCGCCGAGCCGCGCGCGCCGAAGACGGTCCCCGAGGCCCCCGACCCGAAGCCGGCGCCCGCGTCGGCGCCCTTGCCCCGCTGCAGCAGGACGAGCGCGACGATCGAAAAGCACAGGAGCCCGTGCAGGAATGTAATCAGGTGTTGCAGCATGTCCGTCCAGCTCTTGCCAGGCCGTCAGCGGCCGGCGGCAGCGCAGATGCCCGCGAACTCGTCCGCCTTGAGCGATGCGCCGCCGATCAGTCCACCGTCCACATCGGGCATCGCGAACAGCTCCGCGGCATTCGTCCGCCTTGACGCTGCCCCCGTACAGGACCCGAAGGGAAGCGGCGATTGTAGCATCCTTTTCCGCGATCCGGCCGCGGATCAGCGCATGGACCTCCTGGGCCTGCGCCGGCGTCGCGGTGCGGCCGGTCCCGATCGCCCAGACCGGCTCATAGGCCACGATCGCCCGTCGCGAACGACCCGACTCCCGGATGCGGCAAGGACCGCGTCGAGCTGGCGCAGGATCACCTCGCGCGTCGCGTCCCGCTCCCGTTCCTGCAGCGATTCGCCGACGCACAGCACGGGATCGAGGCCATGACGTCCGCGCGGCGGCGAACTTGCGCGCCACCAGCTCGTCGCTTTCGCGCGTACAGGGCGCGCCGCTCCGAATGCCCGACGATCACGTAGCGGCAGCCGACATCGACGAGCATCGCATGCGGCGACCTCGCCCGGTCTGCGCGCCGGCCTCCTCCGCGCACACGTCCTGCGCCGCCGAGCCCGATGCGACTGCCCGCGAGCTGCCGGCCGACGTCGGCCAGATACACGAATGGCGGGCAGACGAGCGCCTCGGCGGCGCCCGCGCCGACGCCGCGCGTCGATGAGCCCGCCGACGAGCCGGGCTGCCGCCGCACGGCTGCCGTGCATCTTCCAGTTGCCGGCCACGAGCGGCTTGCGCAGCGCCGGGATTCATGCGCGCGGGCGCCGCGGCGCGCACGGCCGCGGCCAGCGTCCTCGGCATGGCGCCCGACCGACTCGGCCTCCTCGCCCTCGACCATCACGCGGATCAGCGGGCTCGGTGCCGGAAGCGCGCAGCACGACGCGGCCCGCGATCGCCGAGCGATCGCTCGACGCGCGCGATCGCCGCCGCCACCGTCGGCTCGCGCGCCGCGTCGAAGCGCTTCGTCACGCGCACGTTGATGAGCTGCTGCGGAAAGCGCTGCATCCCGGCGGCGAGCTCGGCCAGCGACCTGCCGGTCGACTTCATCACGGCGAGCACCTGCAGCGCGACGATGAGCCCGTCGCCGGTCGTCGCCTTGTCGAGCACCAGCAGGTGGCCCGAGGCCTCGCCGCCCAGCACGCCCGAGTGCGTGCGCAGGAGCTGCAGCACGTGCCGGTCGCCGACCGCCGCGCGCATGAATGGCACGCCGAGCTTCCCGAGCGCGAGCTCGAGCCCGAGATTGCTCATCACCGTCCCGACGACCGGGTCCCTGTAGGTCGCCGGCGGCGAGGCGCGCCCTGGCCAGGACGTAGAGCAGCTGGTCACCGTCCACCGTGCGGCCGAGGTGATCCGCCATCACCAGCCGGTCACCGTCGCCATCGAGCGCAATGCCGGCGTCGGCACGCACGCCGGCGACGGTCAGCTTGAGCAGGCCCGGATCGGTCGAGCCGCAGCCATCGTTGATGTTGCGGCCGTTCGGCGAGCAGCCGATCGGCACGATCTCGGCGCCGAGGTCCGCCAGCACGCGCGGCGCCACCTTGTAGGCGGCGCCGTTCGCGCAGTCGATCGACGAGCTTGAGCCCGTCGAGGCGCATGCCCGCGCGGCAGCGTCGAGGCGCAGAATGCCTGGTACCGCGCGCGCTCGCTGTCGACGCGCGTCGCGCGCCCGAGCTTGCTCGACTCGCGCGTCGGCGCCGGCTCGTCGAGATGCGACTCGATCGCTTCCTCGAGCTCGTCGGCGAGCTTGCTGCCTTCGCGGTCGAAGAACTTGATGCCGTTGTCGTCGTAGCGGTTGTGGGAGGCGCTGATGACGGCGCCGAAGTCGCAGCCGAGGTCGCCGCACGAGATAATGCGATGCCCGGGGTCGGCAGCGGCCCGGCGAGCAGGACGTCGACGCCCGCCGCGACGAAGCCGGCCTCGAGCGCGGCCTCGAACATGTACCCCGAGAGGCGCGTGTCCTTGCCGACCAGCACGCGGCCCCCGTCGGGCGCCAGCACGCGCGCCGCCGCGCCCGCGAGGCGCAGCGCAAACTCGACGGTCATCGGATGCTGTCCGACCCGACCGCGCACCCCGTCCGTGCCGAAGTAGCGCATGCTCATGCGCGATTGTCCCGCATCGCGCCCGCCGCCGCCACGACCCGCAGGGCGTCCACCGTTTCGCGCACGTCGTGCGCGCGGATGATGCGCGCCCCGTTCCAGGCCGCGACCACGGCGGCGGCAAGGCTGCCGGCGAGCCGATCGCCTCCATCCCGGCCCGTGATCGAACCGATCATCCGCTTGCGCGAGAGGCCGGCGAGCACCGGCTGGCCGTCCGCCGCCATACCGCGGAGGCCCGCCAGCAGCGCCAGGTTGTGCTCGAGGGTCTTGCCGAAGCCGAAGCCCGGATCGACCGCAATGCGCGAGCGCGCGATGCCCGCGGCCACGCAAGTGGCGACGCGGCGTCCCAGGAAGCTGCGCACTTCGGCCAGCACGTCTCCGTAACGGGGTTCATCCTGCATCGTGCCGGGCTCGCCCTGCATGTGCATCAGGCAGACGGCGGCATCGCTGCCGGCGACCGCCTCCATGGCGCCCGGCGCGGCGAGCGCGGCGACGTCGTTCACGAGGGAAGCGCCGGCGGCGATCGCGCGTCGCATCACGGCGGGCTTGCGCGTGTCGATCGAAACGGGAATCGAGAGCGTGGCGGCGAGTCGCTCGATCACCGGCAGGACGCGCCGCAATTCCTCATCCTCGTTGACGGGCGCGGCGCCGGGCCGGGTCGACTCGCCGCCGACGTCGATGATCGCCGCGCCGTCCAGGGCCATGCGTTCGGCCTGCGCGAGCGCCGCAGGCAGGTCGAAAAAATGGCCGCCGTCCGAGAACGAGTCGGGCGTGACGTTGAGGACGCCCATGACCACCGGACTGTCGAGGTCGAGCGCGAAGCGGCCGCACTGGAGGCGCATGCGTGCGGAAGCTGTGGACGTGATGGCCCTGCCCGGCGCGCGCGGCGCCGGGACTCAGGTCTGGCTGGCCGGCGGGCCGATGACCGGTTCCGGCTTGGGGCCGCCCTGGCCGCTCGGCGGCAGCACCCGTCTCGTCCCAACCGGCCGGTGGCTGCGGAACACGGCCGGCCATGATGTCCTTGAGCTGCTCTTCGTCGATGGTCTCGTACTTCATGAGCGCCGCCGCCATGACGTCGAGCTTCTCGCGGTTGTCGGTGAGGATCTGGCGCGCGCTCGCGTAGGTCGCGTCGATGACGCGACGGATCTCCTCGTCGATGACGTGCGCCGTCACGTCGGAGACCTGCTTGTGCTGCGTGACCGAGCGGCCGAGGAACACCTCGCCCTCGTCTTCCATGTAGGCCAGCGGGCCGAGCCGTTCCGAGAGCCCCCACTTCGTGACCATGTTGCGCGCGAGGCTGGTCGCGCGCTCGATGTCGTTCGAGGCGCCGGTCGTCACCGCGTCCGGGCCGAAGCGCAATTCCTCGGCGATGCGTCCGCCGAACAGGCTCGTGATCTGGCCCTCGATGCGCCGCTTGCTGTAGCTGTAGCGGTCCTCCTCGGGCAGGAACATCGTCACGCCGAGCGCGCGGCCGCGCGGGATGATCGTCACCTTGTAGACCGGGTCGTGCTCGGGAAGGCTCATGCCGACGATCGCGTGACCCGCCTCGTGGTAGGCGGTGTTGAGCTTCTCCTGCTCGCTCATGACCATGGAGCGCCGCTCGGCGCCCATCATGATCTTGTCCTTGGCGCGCTCGAACTCCTCCATCGTGACGAGGCGCTTGTTGGCGCGCGCGGCGAACAGCGCGGCCTCGTTGACGAGGTTCATGAGGTCGGCGCCGGAGAAGCCCGGCGTGCCGCGCGCGATGATCGCCGGGCCGCACGTCGTCGGAGATCGGCACCTTGCGCATGTGCACCTTGAGGATCTGCTCGCGGCCGCGCACGTCCGGCAGCGGCACCACGACCTGGCGGTCGAAGCGGCCGGGACGCAGCAGCGCCGGGTCGAGCACGTCCGGCCGGTTGGTGGCGGCGATGACGATCACGCCTTCGTTGCCCTCGAAGCCGTCCATCTCGACCAGCAGCTGGTTCAGCGTCTGCTCGCGCTCGTCGTGCCCGCCGCCGAGGCCGGCGCCGCGGTGGCGGCCGACCGCGTCGATCTCGTCGATGAACACGATGCAGGGCGCGTGCTTCTTCGCCTGCTCGAACATGTCGCGCACGCGCGAGGCGCCGACGCCGACGAACATCTCGACGAAGTCGGAGCCGGAAATCGTGAAGAACGGCACCTTGGCCTCGCCCGCGATGGCGCGCGCGAGCAGCGTCTTGCCGGTGCCGGGGCTGCCGACCATCAGCACGCCCTTCGGGATCTTGCCGCCGAGCTTCTGGAACTTGGACGGGTCCTTGAGGAAGTCGACGATCTCCGCCACCTCCTCCTTCGCCTCGTCGACGCCCGCGACGTCGGCAAAGGTGACGCTGACCTGGTCCTCGGACAGCAGGCGCGCGCGGCTCTTGCCGAAGGACATCGCGCCCCGGCCGCCGGCGCCGCCCTGCATCTGGCGCATGAAGTAGATCCAGACGCCGATCAGCAGCAGGATCGGGAACGAGGAGATGAAGAGCTGCAGCAGGAAGCCCTGGCGCTCGGGCGGCGCCGCGTCGAACTTGATGCTCTGCTTGTCGAGCAGGCCGATCAGCTGCGGTGTTGTCGGTCTCGGGGTTGTGCGTGACGTACGGGCCGCCGCTCGCCCGCTCGCCGACGATCAGGTCGCCCTTGAACGTGGCGCTCTGGATGCCGCCGCTCCTGACCTCGCTCAGGAACTGCGAATAAGCGAGCTCGTCCGGCGCCGAGGCGCGCGGGCCGAAATTGGAGAAAACCGCGAGCAGGACGACCGCGATGACGACCCACAGGACGATGTTTCTGGTCAGATCGTTCAAGCAGCCTCCGGCTCCAGGGCGCCCGATTGCTGTCAGATCAAGACTTGGACCGCAGCCGAAGGGCGCTAGTTTCACATTACACCGGACGCAGCCCCCTCGCCACCAAGTAGGTCTCGGAACTGCGCTGCCGCTGGACGCCTTTGGCTTGCGCATCCTCACTGTACGTGAACCGTCGCCGGGCCTCGGCCAGGAGCTCCTGGAACCCGGCACCCTGGAAGACCTTCATGACCAGCGCCCCTTCCGGGCCCAGGACCCGGAGGGCGAAATCGAGCGCGAGGGCCTCGAGGTCCGCAGCCCGCGCCTGGTCCACCACGTCCACCCCGGTGATGTTGGGGGCCATGTCCGACAACACAAGGTCGACGCGTCCGCCGCCGATTTCCCCGAGCAGCGCGTCGAGCACCGCCTGCTCGCGGAAATCGCCCTGCAGGAACGTCGACGCCGGGATGGCGTCCATGGGCAGCACGTCGAGCGCAAAGACGCGGCCCTTGCCCGCGAGCTTGCGCGACGCGTACTGGCTCCAGCCACCCGGCGCGGCGCCGAGGTCGACGACCACGGCGCCCGGGAACACGAGCCTCTCCGCGGCGTCCAGCTCCTCGATCTTGAAGGCCGCGCGCGAGCGCAGACCCTCGTCCTTCGCGCGCCGCACGTACGGATCGGAAAAATGTTCCGCCAGCCACCGCCCGCTCGACTTGCTGCGCCGCGCCACCCGATGCCTCCTGGCCGCTCTGGACCTTGGCCCTATAATGCGACGATGGCGCTCACCGAGCGGCAGAAAAAACACCTGCGCCGGCTCGGCCACGACCTGCACCCGATCGTGCTCGTCGGCCAGCGCGGCCTCGACGCGGGCGTCGTCGAGGAACTGGGCCGCGCGCTCGAGCGACCACGAACTCGTCAAGCTGCGCGCCCGCGTCGGCGATCGCGAGTCACGTGACTGCGATGCTCGCCGAGCTTGCGCGGCTCACGCGAATCCGAGTTCGTCCATCGGATCGGAAACGTCGCGTTTTCTACAAGAAAAACAGGACGTTACAGAAGATACTTCTGCCCGATTCTTGAGTCACGCGAGGCGCACGGCGAGCACCTCGTAAGCCGCGCGCGCCCCCGGGAGCCGCCACCTCGACCTCGTCGCCCGGCGACTTGCCGATCAGGGCGCGGGCAATCGGCGAGTTGACCGATATCAAGGCCCTGGCGGATGTCGGCCTCGTCGTCACCGACGATCTGGTAGCGCACCTCGGGACCGCCGTCGACCGGCGCGAGTTCGACGGTCGCGCCGAACACGACGCTTGCCCGTGTCCGGCAGCGCCGCCGGATCGATGACCTGCGCGTTCGAAAGCCGCTGCTCGATCTCCTTGATGCGGCCCTCGACGAAGCCCTGCTGCTCGCGCGCGGCGTGGTACTCGGCGTTCTCCGAGAGGTCGCCGTGCGAGCGCGCCTCGGCGATGGCGCGGATGATCGCCGGGCCGGTCCTCCGACTTCAGCTTGCGCAGCTCGTCGCGGAGCGGGCTCGGCGCCCTGCAGCGTGATCGGCGTCCTCATGCGGCACCGAGCTCGAGGTGCAGGTCCTGGAGCCGGTTGACGTCGTGGTCCTCGAGGTGATCGAGCGCGTCGCAGGTCGCGTGTGCCGCCGCCACCGTCGTGTAGTACGTGACCTTGCGCAGCTCCGCCTCGCGGCGGATCGAGTGCGACTCGCGGATGGCCCGCTTGCCCTCGGTCGTGTTGATGATCAGGTCGATCTCGTCGTTCTTGATCATGTCGACGATGTGCGGCCGCCCCTCGCGCACCTTGAGCGCGCGGCGGCACGCGGACGCCCGCCGCCTCGAGCGCGGCCGCGTGCCTTGCGTCGCGACGATCTCGAAGCCGCGCTCGACCAGGCGGTGTGCGATGGCGACCGCGCGCGACCTTGTCGCGGTCGCGCACGGATACGCAGGCAGACGCCGCGCGTCGGCAGGCGCACGCCGCTCGCCGCCTGCGACTTCGCGTAGGCCTCGCCGAACGTGCGCCCGGTGCCCATGACTTCGCCGGTCGACTTCATCTCCGGGCCGAGGATCGGGTCGGACTCCGGGAACTTGCCGAACGGGAACACGGCTTCCTTGACGGAGTAGTACGGCGGCACCCGCTCGACCGTTGCATCGAGATCCGCGAGCTTGCGGCCCGCCATCACGCGCGCCGCGATCTTGGCGAGCGGCCGCCCGGTCGCCTTGGAGACGAAGGGCACGGTGCGCGAGGCGCGCGGATTCACCTCGAGCACGTAGACGACCCCGTTCTGGATCGCGAACTGCACGTTCATGAGACCGACGACGGTAAGCGCCTGCGCCATCGCGCCGGGTCTGCGCGCGGATCTCGTCCTGGATCTCGTGCGGGAGGCTGGCCGGCGGCAGCGAGCAGCTCGAGTCGCCCGAATGCACGCCCGCCTGCTCGACGTGCTCCATGATGCCGCCGATGAGGACGTCCTGGCCGTCACAGATCGCGTCCACGTCCACCTCGATCGCGAGGTCGAGGAAGCGGTCGAGCAGCACCGGGCTCTCGTTCGAGACCTTCACCGCCTCGCGCATGTAGGTGCGCAGGTCCTCCTCCTCGTACACGATCTCCATGGCGCGGCCGCCGAGCACGTAGGACGGGCGCACGATCAGCGGGAAGCCGACCTCGCGCGCGAGCTCGATCGCGCGCTCCTCGTCACGCGCCGTCGCGTTCGCCGGCTGGCGCAGGCCGAGGCGCGTCAGCAGCTGCTGGAAGCGCTCGCGGTCCTCGGCCACGTCGATCGAGTCGGGGCTCGTGCCGATGATCGGTGCGCCGGCCGCGGCAAGCTGGCGCGCGAGCTTGAGCGGCGTCTGGCCGCCGAACTGCACGATCACGCCCTGCGGCTTCTCGCGGCCGATCACCTCCATCACGTCCTCGAACGTCAGCGGCTCGAAGTACAGTCGGTCGGAAATGTCGTAGTCGGTCGAGACCGTCTCCGGGTTGCAGTTGACCATGATGGTCTCGTAGCCGTCCTCGCGCAGGGCGAGCGCCGCGTGCACGCAGCAGTAGTCGAACTCGATGCCCTGGCCGATGCGGTTGGGCCCGCCGCCCAGGATCATGATCTTGGGGCGCGGCGTCGGGTCAGCCTCGCATTCCTGGTCGTAGGTCGAGTACAGGTACGCGGTCGAGGTCGCGAACTCGGCGGCGCAGGTGTCGACCCGCTTGTAGACCGGGTGCACGCCACAGGCGAGCCGCCGTGCGCGCACGCGCGACTCGGGCGCGCCCATCGCGCGGGCGAGCGCGGCGTCCGAGAATCCCTTGCGCTTCAGCGCGACCAGCCGTTCGAAGGTGAGCCCGGCGATGCCTTCGCTGCGCACTACGTCCTCGTCGCGCACGAGGTCCTCGACCTGCGCCAGGAACCACGGGTCGATCATGGTCTCCGCGGCGACGCGCTCGAGCGGCCACCCGGCGCGGAAGGCGTCGGCCACGTAGCGCAGGCGGTCGCCGCCGGGATGGCGAAGCTCCTCGGCGAGACGGAGCTCGTCATCGGCGTCGAGCGGCAGCGCGAGGATCGGCGTCAGCCCGTCGCAGCCGGTCTCGAGGCTGCGCAGCGCCTTCTGCAGCGACTCCTGGAAGGTGCGCCCGATCGCCATGGCCTCGCCCACCGACTTCATCTGGGTCGTGAGGCGGGTGTTGGAGCCCGGGAACTTCTCGAACGTGAAGCGCGGCACCTTGGTGACGACGTAGTCGATCGCCGGCTCGAAGGACGCCGGCGTCGCGCCGCCCGTGATCTCGTTCCTGAGCTCGTCGAGCGTGTACCCGACGGCAAGCTTCGCCGCGACCTTTGCGATCGGGAATCCGGTCGCCTTGGAGGCGAGCGCGGAAGAGCGCGACACGCGCGGGTTCATCTCGATCACCAGCATTCGCCCGTCCTTCGGGCTGATCGCGAACTGGACGTTCGATCCGCCGCACTCGACGCCGACCTGCCGCAGCACGGCGATCGAGGCGTCGCGCATGCGCTGGTATTCCTTGTCGGTCAGCGTCTGGGCCGGCGCGACCGTGATCGAGTCGCCGGTGTGGACGCCCATCGGGTCGAGGTTCTCGATCGAGCAGACGATGATGCAGTTGTCCTTGCGGTCGCGCACCACCTCCATCTCGAACTCTTTCCAGCCGAGCACCGACTCCTCGATCAGGACCTCGGCCGTCGGCGAGGCGTCGAGGCCGCGCATCGACGATCTCCTCGAACTCCTCGCGGTTGAAGGCGATGCCGCCGCCGGTGCCGCCGAGCGTGAACGAAGGACGGATGACCGTCGGGTAGCCGACCTCGGCCTGCACGGCGAGCGCCTCGTCGAGGTCGTGCGCGATGTAGGATTTCGGGCAGTCGAGGCCGATGCCGCGCATGGCGTTGCGGAATAGCTCGCGGTCCTCCGCCATGTCGATCGCCTCGCGCGAGGCCGCGATCATCTCGACGCCGAACTTCTCCAGCACGCCCTCGCGCACGAGGTCGAGCGCGGTATTGAGCGCCGTCTGCCCGCCCATCGTCGGCAGCAGCGCGTCGGGTCGCTCCTTCTCGATGATGCGCGCGACCGTCCGCCAGTCGACCGGCTCGATGTAGATCGAGTCGGCCATTTCGGGGTCGGTCATGATCGTGGCCGGATTCGAGTTGACGAGGATGACGCGGTAGCCCTCCTCGCGCAGCGCCCTGCAGGCCTGCGCCCCGGAGTAGTCGAACTCGCAGGCCTGGCCGATGATGATCGGCCCGGCGCCGATGATCAGGATGCTCTCGATGTCGGTGCGCTTGCCCATCAGGACCTCGCCACCGCTCCCTCCGCGACCGCGGCCTGCGTGCGCAGCATCTGCTGCAGCCGGCGCACCATCAGGAACACGAAGTGCTCGAATAGCGGTCGCATGTCCTGCGGGCCCGGGCTCGCCTCCGGATGCCCCTGGAATCCGAACGCCGGCCGGTCGGTGCGCGCGACGCCCTGAAGCGACCCGTCGAACAGCGAGCGGTGGGTGGGCTTCAGGCGCGCGGGCAGCGACGACTCGTCGACCGCAAACCCGTGGTTCTGGCTGGTGATCAACACGTGGCCGCCGGCGAGTTCCTGGACCGGGTGATTGGCGCCGTGGTGCCCGAACTTCATCTTGACCGTCTTCGCGCCGCTCGCGAGCCCGAGCAGCTGGTGGCCGAGGCAGATGCCGAAGACCGGGATGTCCGTCTCGAGGAACTCCTGGATCGCGGCGATCGCATAGTCGCAGGGCTCCGGATCGCCGGGGCCGTTCGAGAGAAAGATGCCGTCGGGACCTTGCGCCAGCGCATCCGCGGCGCTGGTCTGGGCCGGCACCACGGTCATGCGGCAGCCGTAGTCGGCGAGCAGGCGCAGGATGTTGCGCTTGATGCCGAAGTCGTAGGCGACGACGTGCAGGCGGGAGCCCGGCCGCAGCACGCGGCTCGCCTCGCGATCGATGCTGCCCTCGTTCCACTGGTAGGGCGCGCGCGCCGATGACGACCTTGGCGAGATCCATGCCCTTGAGTCCCGGGAAGGCGCGTAGCGGCGCGCAGCGCGACGTCGGCATCGGCGCGGTCCGCAGTCGCGATGCAGCCGCCCTGGGCGCCGCGCTCGCGCAGGATCCGGGTGAGCTTGCGCGTGTCGATGCCCGCGATCGCGACGGTCTCGCCCTCGACCAGGAACTGCGACAGCGAATGGCTCGCGCGCCAGCTCGAATGCAGCAGCGGCAGGTCGCGGATCACGAGCCCTGCGGCATGGACCGAGTCGGACTCGAGGTCCTCGGGAGTGACGCCGGTGTTGCCGATGTGGGGATAGGTGAGCGTGACGATCTGGCGGGCATAGGACGGGTCGGTCAGGATTTCCTGGTAGCCCGTCATCGCGGTGTTGAACACGACCTCGCCGGTCGTGACGCCGGGAGCGCCGATCGAAATGCCCCGAAACACCGTGCCGTCCTCGAGCGCGAGCACTGCAGGTGTCGGTGTCACCAGGGCGTTCTCCCGGTCCCTGCCCCGCCGGCCGCCGGCGTGAGGCGCAGGACACAGTGGGTGGGTCCGTCTCGGACTCCACCGGTCATCAGCTGTTACTCAAAGGGGGCCGCGACCTGAGCGGGAATTCTACAACATTCACAGGAGGGGACGGTCCCCTTTGCCAGAGCGCAAAGGAGGGACCGTCCCCGTCAGATTCCGAGCACGTCGGACATCCCGTAGAGCCCCGGCGGGCGGCCGAGGATCCAGCGGGCGGCCGCAAGCGCGCCGTGTGCATATGTCATGCGGTCAGTGGTCCGGTGCACGAGCTCGAGAGTCTCGCCGGTGCCGGCAAAGAGCACCTGGTGCTGGCCGACGATGTCCCCCGCCCTGAGGCTCGCGAACCCGATCGCCCCGGTCGCGCGCTCGCCCGTATTTCCCAGCCGGCCGTAAACCGCATTGCCGGCGAGAGTACCCCCGCGCGCGCCGGCCACGATCTCGCCGAGCCGAAGCGCAGTCCCGGACGGCGCATCCGCCTTGCCACGGTGGTGCGCCTCGAGGATCTCGATGTCGTAGTCGGGTGGCAGGGCGGCGGCCGCCCGCGCCGGCGAGGCCGAACAGCAGGTTGACCGCGAGTGACATGTTGGGCGCGACCAGTACGGCATGGCGTTCACTGAAACGGCGCAGATGCCGCATGGCGTGTCGGCATCGAGCCCGGTGATGCCGACGACCAGCGGGATCCCCGCCGACTCCACGGCGGCCAGGTTGTCGAGCAGCGCCTCGGGCAGCGTGAAATCGATGGCGACCTTTGCCCTGGCAAGCGCCTCGGCGCCGATCCGCCGTCACCGGCACGGCCACCGGACCGGTCTGCGCCAGTTCGCCCGCGTCGCGCCCGAGCGAGGCGCTCGCAGGCGACGCGAGCGCGCCCGTCAGCACGAAATCGGGGGACTCGCGGATTGCGCGAACCAGGCAGCGGCCGATGCGGCCGCTGATTCCGAGCACGGCGACAGGGTCGTCATGTCAGCCTCCCATGCGTCCGAAGAACTGGCGGACGCCCTCGAGCCAGGTGCGCTGCCGCGGATTGTGCCGCTTGCCGTCGGCCGCGAGCGAGGCCTCGAACTTGCGCAGGAGTTCCTTCTGGTCCGAGCCGAGGTCGACCGGCGTCTCCACGACCACGCGGCAGAACAGGTCGCCGGTCGACGCCGCCGCGCACGGGCTTGATGCCTTTCTCGCGCAGGCGGAACACGCGCCCGGACTGGGTGCCGGCCGGCACCTTGATCATGGCCTGCCCCTCGAGCGTCGGCACCTCGACGCTGCCGCCCAGCGTCGCCGTCGTGAAGCTGACCGGCACCTCGCAGGACAGGTGCGCGCCGTCGCGCTCGAAGATCGGGTGCTCCCGCACCACGATCTCGACGTACAGGTCGCCGGTCGGGACCGCCGTTACGGCCCGCTTCGCCCTCGCCCGCGAGCCGGATGCGGTCGCCGGTATCGACGCCGGCCGGAACCTTGACCGACAGGCGCTTGTTCGTGCGCATGCGGTCCGTGCCCGGCGCAAGCCGGGCAGGGATCCTTGATGATCGAGCCGCGACCCTTGCAACGCGGGCAGGTTTGCTGCACCGCGAAGATGCCCTGGCTGATCCGCACCTGGCCGGTGCCCGGAACAGGTTTCGCAAGTGCACCGGCGTGTGCCCGCGCGCGGCGCCCGAGCCGTGCGCACTCCGTCGCATTCCTTGACGGTCTGGAAATCGATTTCCGTCGACGTACCGAAAACCGCCTGCTCGAGATCGAGCGCGAGTTCGTAGCGCAGGTCGGCGCCGCGGAACACGGCAGTTGCGCCCTGCGCGCCGCCCTCCGCCGAAGATGTCGCCAAACATGTCGCCGAAGATGTCGCCGAATGCGTCCGACGGACTGAAGCCCGCACCGGCCCCGCGCGCCGCGTCCAGCCCCGCCCTGCCGTACTGGTCGTAAGCCGCGCGCTTCTGCGCATCGGTCAGGACCTCGTACGCCTCCTTGGCTTCCTTGAAGCGCTCCTCGGCTTCCTTGTCGTCGGGGTTGCGGTCCGGATGGTATTTCATGGCCAGGCGCCGGTAAGCCTTGGTGATGGCTTCCTCGGTGGCGTTTCTCGGCACGCCCAGCACCTGGTAGAAGTCACGCTTCGACATGGCGCTCCACATAGCGCGAACGCCGGGAGGCTTGAGGCCACCCGGCGGACGCGGTCGTTCACGGACGGCGCGGGGCCGCTACTTAATGCGCTTTCCCGCCCTTGTCCTTGTCCTTGATCTCTTCGAACTCGGCGTCGAGCACGTCGTCCTTGCCGGTCTTCGTCGCCTGCCGCACCCGAAGGCTCCGCGCCCGCGCCCGCGCCTTCCGCCTGGTAGGCCCGCTGCACGACCGGCGCGCTCGCTTTTGCCAGCGCCTCGGCCTTGTGCTCGATCGCCGACTGGTCGTCGCCCTTCAGCACGCCGCGCAGGTCCGAGATCGCCGCTTCGATCGCGGCGCGCTCCTCGCCCGTCACCTTGTCGCCGAGGTCCTTCATCGACTTCTCGGTCGCGTGCACGAGCGCGTCGGCGCGGTTGCGCGTCTCCGCGAGCTCGCGGAACTTCTTGTCCTCCGCGGCGTGCGCCTCGGCGTCGCGGACCATCTGCTTGATCTCCTCCTCGGAGAGCCCGCTCGAGGCCTTGATGACGATCTTCTGTTCCTTGCCGGTCGCCTTGTCCTTCGCCGACACGTTCAGGATGCCGTTCGCGTCGATGTCGAAGGTCACCTCGATCTGCGGCATGCCGCGCGGGGCCGGCGGGATGTCCGAGAGGTCGAACTTGCCGAGCGACTTGTTGTCGGCTCGCCCGGTCGCGCTCGCCCTGCAGCACGTGGATCGTCACGCCGCTCTGGTTGTCCTCGGCGGTCGAGAACACCTGCGTGGCCTTGGTCGGGATCGTCGTGTTCTTCTCGATCAGGCGCGTCATGACGCCGCCCAGCGTCTCGATGCCGAGCGACAGCGGCGTCACGTCGAGCAACAGCACGTCCTTGACGTCGCCCGCGAGCACGCCGCCCTGGATCGCCGGCGCCGACCGCGACGGCCTCGTCCGGGTTCACGTCCTTGCGCGGCTCCTTGCCGAAGAAGTCCTTGACCGCCTTCTGCACCAGCGGCATGCGGGTCTGGCCGCCGACCAGGATCACCTCGTCGATGTCGCTGATCGAAAGGCCCGGCGTCCTTCAGCGCAGATGCGGCAGGGCTCGACCGTCCGGGACACGAGGTCCTCGACCAGCGACTCGAGCTTGGCGCGGGTCAGCTTCAGCGTCAGGTGCTTGGGACCCGAGGCGTCCGCCGTGATGTAGGGCAGGTTGATCTCGGTCTGCTGGCCCGAGGACAGCTCGATCTTGGCCTTCTCGGCCGCTTCCTTCAGGCGCTGCACCGCGAGCGGGTCCTTGCGGACGTCCACGCCGCTCTCCTTCTGGAACTCGGCCGCGATGTAGTCGATCACGCTTGCCGGTCGAAGTCCTCGCCGCCGAGGAAGGTGTCGCCATTCGTGGACATCACCTCGAACTGGCGCTCGCCGTCGACGTCCGCGATCTCGATGATCGAGATGTCGAAGGTGCCGCCGCCGAGGTCATAGACCGCGATCTTGCGGTCCTTGCCCTTCTTGTCCATGCCGTACGCGAGGGCGGCCGCCGTCGGCTCGTTGATGATGCGCCGCACGTTGAGGCCCGCGATGCGCCCGGCGTCCTTGGTCGCCTGGCGCTGCGAGTCGTTGAAGTACGCGGGCACCGTGATCACGGCGTCCGTCACGGCTCTCGCCGAGGTAGTCCTCGGCGGTCTTCTTCATCTTCATGAGGACGCGCGCCGAGATCTCCTGCGGCGCCATCTTCTTGCCCTGGGCCTCGAGCCAGGCGTCGCCGTTCTCGGCGCGCACGATCTTGTAGGTCTCGAGCGGGATGTCCTTCTGGACCACCGCGTCCTCGAAGCGGCGGCCGATCAGGCGCTTTACCGCGTGGAACGTGTTCTGCGGGTTGGTCACGGCCTGGCGCTTGGCCGGCTGGCCGACGAGGATCTCGCCGTCCTTGGTGAACGCGACGACGGAAGGCGTCGTGCGGTCGCCTTCGCTGTTCTCGATGACCTTGGGCGATGCTGCCTTCCATGACGGCCACGCAGGAGTTGGTGGTGCCGAGGTCGATTCCGATGATCTTGGCCATGTGCTGGTGCTCCGGAAAGTGGGTCTGGTCAGCGTTGTGGGGACGCGCGGAGCGGGCTTTCAACCGCCGGGCGGCGCCTCGGGCGGCACGGGCTCGGCCGAAACGATGACCCGGGCCGGCCGCAGCAGACGGCCGTTCAGGAGCCAGCCCTTCTGCACCACCTGGAGCACCGTGTGGGGCGGGATGGTCGGCCGAGGGCTGCATGGCCATCGCATCGTGCTGCGACGGGTCGAAGGGCTGGCCGGCCGGGTCGACGGGCACGAGGCCGGCGCGTTCGAACGCCTTCAGCAGGAGCCGGAGCGTCGCTTCCTGGCCCTCGCGCCAGCGTCGCCGCGTCCGCAGCCCCGGCGGACTCCATCGCGAGCGCCGAGCGCTGTCCACGACCGGCAGGAGATCGGCGGCGAACCGCTCGATGCCGTACTGCCGGGCGGAGTCCACTTCGCGCGCCGGCGCGCTTGCGGAAATTCTCGATCTCGGCGATCGCACGCAGGAAATCCGCCCGGTGCTGCTCGGCGCGCGCCTTCGGCGTCGGCCAGCGCGCTTCGGCCGATCGGGCTGTCCGGGGATTGCCCGTCCTCCGGAACTTGCCCGGGTTGCTTGCTCTCCGATCCGTTCATGCGGGCCGCGTTGGGGCTCAGCCGCGCGAATTCAAGGCGGAACCCAGCATGCGTGCCGCGATGTCCACCACCGGAATGACGCGCTCGTACGCCATGCGGGTCGGGCCGATGACGCCGAGCACCCCCACGACACGATCGTCCTGCGTGTAGGGCGCGACCACCACGCTGCACTCGTCGAGAATCCGGTATCCCGATTCATGGCCGATGAAGATCTGCACGCCCTCCGCGTGCAGGCTCTGGTCCAGCAAATGCAGGATGTCCCGCTTCTCGGCGAACGCCTCGAACAGCCGGCGCAAGCGCTCGACGTTCGACATCTCGGCGAAGCCCATCAGGTTCGTCTCGCCCGCGACCACCATGTCGGCGTCCGGAGCCTGCGGCTCGGCCGCGAACGCGCGCTGCGCGAGCGTGATCGCGTCGACCATCATGCGGTTCATCTGCTCGCGGGTTTCCTGAAGCTGCGCGACCAGGCGGGCGCGCACGCACGAGAGTTCCTGGCCCGCGAAGCAACTCGTTGAGATACGCCGCGGCACGGCGCAGCTCCTCGGCGCTGAAGCGCCGGTCGAGCTGGACCACGCGGTTCTGGACCTCGCGGCCGTTGACCACCAGGATGGTCAGCACGCGGTTGCCTGACAGCCCGACGAACTCGATCTGTGAGAGCGAAGAGTGCGTCTCGCGCGGCACCGTCACGACGCCGGCCAGGCGCGTGAGGCCCGACAGCAGCTGGGAGGCCGCTGCCACGAGTGCCTTCGAGTCGCCTGCCCGCTGCTCGAGCTGGCGCTTCAGCTCCGCGATTTCGGCGTGTCCCGGCGGCTGGTAGCGCAGGAGTGCATCCACGAAATAGCGGTAGCCCTTGTCGGTCGGCACCCGGCCGGCCGAGGTGTGGGGCGAGGTGACGAATCCATGTTCTTCGAGGTCCGCCATGACGTTGCGGATGGTCGCCGCCGAAAGGCTGAGTCCCGACTCGCGCGTCAGCGTGCGCGAGCCGACGGGTTGCCCGTCGCGCACGTAGCACTCGACCAGCGTACGCAGCAGCTGCTGCGCCCGGTCGCTAGGCTCGCCCTCGGTGCCCCGTTCGCGTCCGACATAAGTGCCTGTTATCAAAGGAAAATGGCAAACGGTCCGGCCGTGGCGGCCAAACTAGCAATCGCGCTCGTCGAGTGTCAAGGATTGTGGCCGGGGATCCGGGCCCCGCGTGCTAAAAAGCCCCGCATCCGGATGAATACTCACTTCTCGCGCATCGCCCTGGTCGGCAAGGTGGAAGACGCCCGGGTCGCCGACTCGCTGGCCCTGCTCGCCAGGCACCTGCGCGCGCGCGGGCTCACGGTGTTGCTCGATCACGCAGCCACGATCGAAGGCCTGCCGGAGGGCCTAGTGCGCAAGGCGGTCGAAGAGTTCGGGCAGGAGGCGGACCTCATCGTGGCGATCGGCGGCGACGGTACCCTGCTGTTTGCAGCACAACTCGCGCTCCCCCGCGATATCCCGCTCATCGGCGTAAACCGCGGCCGACTCGGGTTCCTGACGGACGTCCTGCCCGACGAGATGATCGCCAATGTCGACGACGTGCTGGCAGGCCGCTACCAGACCGATCGTCGCCGGTTGCTGCAGGCGCGCCTCGTGCCAGCGGGTGGCGCCGGGCGCGCGTACCTCGCGCTCAACGACGTCGTCGTTCAGCGGCAGGAATCCGGCCGCATGGTCGAGCTCGAAGTCTGGATCGACGGGGGCTTCGTCAACACGCACGGCGGAGACGGGCTCGTGATCGCGACCTCCACGGGCTCGACGGCCTATGCGCTCTCCTGCGGCGGGCCCATCATCCACCCCGCGCTGGGCGCGGTCGTGGTTGCGCCGATCTCGCCGCACACGCTTTCCGACCGGCCGATCGTCGTCGGCCGCGACAGCCGGATCGAAATCCGCCTGGTGGCGCGCTCTGGCACTCGCGCCCAGGTGACCTGCGATGGCGCGGTGCTCGGCGAGCTCGAGGCAGATTCGCGCCTGGAGATCGGGCCCGCGGAACAGGAGATCACACTTCTTCACCCGCCCGGCCACGATTACTTCCGGCTTCTGCGCTCCAAGCTGCACTGGGGCCGCAGCGGCCGCTCTGGCCGCGAAGATATCTAGTGCTCGTGCACCTGCAGATCCGCGACCTCGCAGTCATCGATGCCGCCGAGTTCGAGCTCGAGGGCGGCCTCTCGGCCCTGACCGGCGAAACGGGAGCCGGCAAGTCCATCATCGTCGACGCCGTCATGCTGGCACTCGGCGCCCGCGCCAGCGCCGACGCGCTGCGCCATGGCGCGGAACGCGCGGAGGTCACGGCGACGTTCGAGGCCGGCGCGAATCCGGGCGTGCAGCGCTGGCTCGAGGAGCAGTCGATCGAGGCAGACGGCGGCGAGCTCGTGTTCCGGCGCGTCATCGGCCGCGACGGGCGCTCGCGCCAGTACGTCAACGGGAAGTCGCTTCCTGCCCAGAGCGTGCGCGAGCTGGGCGAGTGCCTGATCGATATCCATGGACAGCAGGAATTCGTGTCGCTCGTCAGCCGCGATGCGCAGCGCGAGATCGTGGACGCCCACGGCGTCGAGCCCAGTCTTGCGGCGGACGTTGCGCTGCTTGCCGCCAAATGGCGCCGCTGCCGCGCCGAGCGAGACTCGCTTGCCGCGGCGGCCGAGGACCGCGGCGCGCGGCTCGAACTGCTGCGCTACCAGGTCAGCGAGCTCGAAGCCCTCGCGCTCGGCCCCGGCGAAGCCGAGGCCCTCGCTGGCGAGCGCAACCGGCTCGCGAACCGCGGCCGGCTCGCCGAGGCTGTTCAGGGAGCCCTCGCGTTCTGTTTCGAGGGCGACGGCGCCGATGCCCACGCGCTCGCCGCGCGCGCGGCGAGCCAGTTGCGTAACGCCGCGGCGCTTGACGCGCGGCTCGAAGGGCCGCTGGCGCAAGTCGAGGCGTCGCTCATCGCGCTCAGCGATGCCGGCAGCAGCCTCGGTGCCTATCTCGAAAGCCTCGATGCTGATCCCGCGCGCCAGGAACAGGTCGAACGGCGCGTCGCGGCGATCGAGGACCTCGCGCGCAAGCACCGGGCCCCGGGCTCCGCGCTGCCGGACAAGCTCGACGAGCTGCGATCGATGCTCGAGGATCTGGAGAAGTCGGAACTCACCCTCGGCGGACTCGACGAGCGTCTCTTCGTGTTGAAGAGTCGATATGCCGAGGCCGCGTCCGCGCTAGGCGCGGCGCGCCGGGGAGCGGCACGCAAGCTCGCGAATGCCGTCACGGGCCTGATGCGCCAGCTCGGCATGCCCGGCGGCCGGTTCGAGATTGCTGTCGAGTCCGACGCCGAGTCGGAGCCGCAGGCAGCCGGCTCGGACCGCATCGAGTTCCGGGTGAGCGCGAACCCGGGTGAGCCGGTCAAGCCGGTCTCGAAGGTCGCGTCGGGCGGCGAACTTTCGCGCATCAGCCTCGCGGTGCAGGTGGCCGCCGCGCGCCGTGCGTCGCGGACCTGCCTGATCTTCGACGAGGTGGATGCCGGCATCGGCGGCGGCGTGGCCGAGATCGTGGGTCGCAGGCTTCGCGAGCTCGGCGAGCGCGGCCAGGTTCTTTGCGTCACGCACCTCGCGCAGGTGGCGAGCCAGGCCCACCACCAGTACCGGGTCAGCAAGCTCACGGACGGGCGGACGAGCCGCACCACGATCTCCGCGCTCGGCGCCGACGAACGGGTGGAGGAGCTCGCGCGCATGCTGGGCGGCGTCGAAGTCACGCGCAAGGCGCGTGAGCACGCCCGGGAAATGCTGAAAGCCGCGGTCGCGGGCGCCTAGTGGGACACCAGGCGCGCCACGCTCAGCTGCGCTTGCGGCGGTGCGGGCAGTTCTCGCGCCGGCAGCGCCCGTAGAGGATCAGGTTGTGCTCCTCGATCGTGAATCCGAGCCGGTGCGCCACGTCGTCCTGCCGCCGCTCGATGCCGCAGTCCATGAACTCCTCGACCCGGCCGCAGTCCATGCAGATGATGTGGTCGTGGTGCGCGCCCTCGTTCAGCTCGAAGACCGCGGTGCCGCCCTCGAAGTGATGGCGCTTGACGAGCTGGGCTGTCTCGAACTGCGTGAGCACGCGATACACGGTGGCGAGGCCGATGTCCTCGCTCTGCTCGATCAGAGCGCGGTAAATGTCTTCCGCAGAGAGGTGGCGTCCATGGTTTCCGGCCAGGATCTCGAGGATCTTCACGCGTGGCAGCGTGACCTTGAGCCCGGCCTTGCGCAGGTCGCTGGTTTCCACCGTGAGGCTCCCGCCGCGAGCCGCGGCGATTCCGCTATGATGCGCGCCATTATCCTCCAGGACCCCCGCTGATGCGACCCGAACTGCGAACGGCCGCCCCGTGCGGCGCCTTCCTCCTCTCGCTGCTCCTCGCGGGCTGCGTCTATCGAATGGACATCCAGCAGGGCAACCTGCTCGATGTCGAGCAGGTCGAGCAGCTCGAGGTCGGCATGACGCGGAGCCAGGTACGTTTCCTTCTCGGCACGCCCATGGTGATCGACAGTTTCGACGCCGACCGCTGGGACTACGTGTACAGCCTCCGGCGCGGGTATTCGCGCGACATCACGCGCCGGCACCTGGTGGTCTGGTTCGACGGCGACACCGTCGCCCGCATCGAGGAGCCGATCCCGCTGCCGCGGCCGGCGTCAGCCACCGCCGGCTGACCGCCCGCTCATCGAGCGGCCCTGCCGCGCCAGCCGCCGCCGGCGCTCGCGGGGATCTTCCGCAAGCGGTCGCAACACCTCGACACGATCACCGGCCGCGAGCACGCAATCGCGAGCCACTTCGCGACCGAAGATTCCGACGCCGCAGGCCGCGGGGTCGAGCGCCGGGTGACTCGCGAGGACACCCGAGCGCTCGATCGCCTCGCCAGCCGTGCAGCCCGCCGGCACCTCGAGCGCGAGCACGGTCTGCCGCTCCGCCTCGGCGCAGGCGACCACGATCGCGATGTGCTCAACGCGCACCGAACACCTGCCGCGCGCGGCGCGCGAAGACGTCGACGAGCTGGTTGCAGATGCCCTCGAACGCGCGGCCGAGCGCGAGCGCACCGATCACGCCGCGGGTCGAGAAACGGACCTGGAGGTCGGCGCGCGTGCCGGTTCCGCCCACCGGGGTGAAGTCCCAGCGCCCATCGAGCTCATCGAACGGCCCGTCCACGAGGCTCATGGTGATGGCGCTCGCGGGCTCGAGCCGGTTCCTTGTCGTGAAGTGCGCACGCGCGAAGCCGCTCGCCAAGCCCAGCCTGACCGTGACCTCGCGATCATCGGCGGCGAGGATCCTCGCATCCGTGCACCACGGCAGGAACTCTGGGTAGCGCTCGACGTCGGCGACCAGGCCGTAGACCTGCTGGACGGTGTAAGGCAGGAGCGCGCTGCGCCGGACTTCACGCATGGGTCGCCGATTGTCACAGGCGACCGGCGCATGGACAACCGCGGCTTGCCGCTAGAATGACCGATGGCAGAAAAGAAGGACGAATCGGCTGGCCGCATCGCCGTCAACCGGCGCGCGCGGCACGACTATTTCATCGAGGCGACGGTCGAGGCCGGCGTCGCGCTGCTGGGCTGGGAGGTCAAGGCGCTGCGCGCGGGCCGCCTGCAGCTGCAGGAAGCGTACGTCCTGCTGCGGAACGACGAGGCCTGGCTGTTCGGCGCGCACGTCTCCCCGCTGCCCACCGCCTCGACGCACGTGCACCCCGATCCGACGCGCAGCCGGAAGCTCCTGCTGCACCGCCGGCAGATCGACTCCCTGGTCGGCGCGGTCGAGCGCAAGGGACGCACGATCGTGCCGCTCGCGATGTACTGGAAGAACGGGCGCGCCAAGCTGGAGATCGGCCTCGCGAAGGGCAAGAAGGAGCACGACAAGCGCGCCGACACGAAGGAGCGCGACTGGCAGCGAGAGAAGGCGCGGGTGATGAAGGGACGCCGCTGAACGCCCGATCTGGTAGAATGGCGGCGACTTCTGGGGGCGATCGGTTTCGACGTGGGTTGCGAAACTCCAGGGGCGTGCCGAGGTGCAGGCTACCTCGTTAATCTGCTTGCAAACTATAGTTGCCAACGACGACAACTACGCTCTGGCGGCTTAATCCCGCCTAACCCCCGACTGGCATGTGCCTGTGCATCCAGACCCGGGGGACGCGCTCACAGGATCGCGGGACCGGTGTGCTCCGGGCTGGAACCGCTAAAACGCTCCGAAGCTGGCTTCGTGTTTTCCCCGCCAACCGGGTAGCACGGGGCGAGATCAATAGGTTGGACACGCACGTAGAACCTGTAGCGTAGTGCTTGCGGACGCGGGTTCGATTCCCGCCGCCTCCACCAATTGTGTCCCCGGCCAAGAAGCCGGGGACCAACGGCTGTCGACAAGAACAATGAGTCAGCTATGACGAAGCTGAGATCGCGGAGAACGGGATCAGGCGTTTTGCTCGCGCGTCCCAGAGCCGCAGGCGTGCGGATCGCAAGCTGGACCAGAGCGTCAGTCGCGCAACCTGTTGCAGGCTGCGGTCCGAGTTGAAGCACGCCCGCAGGCGATAGTTCGGAATGCGCGTCGCCATGTGATGCAGGTGGTGGTAGCCGATGTTGCCGCTGAACCAGCGCAGTATCGCGGGCAGGTCGTAGTAGGAGCTGCCCGCGAGAGCCGATCGCTCGATGCTCCAGGCACCGCTTGTCTCCCAGTAGGCGAATTCGAACTGGTGCTGCACGTAGAACAGCCAGACGCCGGCTGCTCCCGACAGGAGCAGCACCGGAAGGTGCACGAGCAGCACCGCCTGCCAGCCGAACGCCAGCGACAGCGTGACGACGACCAGGGCCAGCGCGACGTTGTTGAGCCAGATGCTGGCCCATTCCTTCCGGCGGGCGCGCGGCAGGTCCAGCGGCAGTCGATGCTTGAGCACGAACTGGTACAGCGGTCCGAGGCCGAGCAGCACCGGCATGCTGCGGTAGAAGCGATAGCCGGCACGCTTCCACCAACCCGCCGCCGCATATTCGCTCGTGGTCAACGTGACGATGTCGCCGATCCCGCGACGGTCAAGGTTGCCCGATGTCGCGTGATGGACCGCGTGGGTGTACCGCCAATAGCCATACGGCATCAGCGTCACCACGCCGAGAACCCGCCCGACGGCGTCATTCAGCCGGGGACTCCTGAAGAACGAGCCGTGCCCGCAGTCGTGCTGGAGGATGAACAACCGGACGTACAACCCCGCGACTGGAAGCGCGAGAAGCAGCACCCATCCGTAGTTCCAGCCATGCCCCACGCCGACAGCCATGGCGCCCCATCCGAGGATGAACAGGAGGCCGGTCGTCACGAGCTGGAACCAGGCACGGCCGTCGTGGGCACCGGCAAATGGCGCAATCAACCGGCGCAACTGCGGACCCGCGGGCGGGGGCTGCGATGGTGGGATCGGGAAAGTATCGGAGTTCGGCACGGACGACGGCACGGTAGCACACATGATACGAGCTGACTGTAAGAGGACTACAGGCGCACGTCGGACGCGCACGTTGGAATAGTATGTTCCGGTGAACCGCGGATACCTAACGGGCGCATTCCTGCGCGCTTCGGCGGCATTGCGCGACAGCATGCGCGGGGCCGACTCCCGCTCCGGGGAACGGGACGACCAGACCCCGCTGCGCGCCGAGCTGTTCAGCGTCGAACAGATGGAGCGGCACGGCAGGTCCCTGGCGGCCACGCACGCGCTGAGCAAGTCGCGACCGCATACGCGGCTGCTAGAGCGCCTCGACGAGAACGAGCGGGTCCTTGTCCAGACCTTCGACATGCTGACGGAGGCCGTGAGGTCACGGCTGCGCATCGCGCCATCGGGCGAATGGCTGCTCGACAACTTCTACCTGATCGAGGAGCAGATCCGGACGGCCCGGCAGCACCTGCCCAAGGAATACAGCCGCGGCCTCCCCCACCTGGCGCAGGGCACGTCGCGCGGACTGCCGCGCGTCTACGACATCGCGCTCGAGGCCATCTCCCACGGCGACGGCCGGGTCGACTCGCGCACTCTTGCGCGCTTCGTGGCGGCCTACCAGACCGTCACGCCGCTCACGCTGGGTGAACTGTGGGCGATCCCGATCATGTTGCGGCTCGCGCTGATCGAGAACCTGCGCCGCGTCAGCGCCCGGATCATGACGGCGCGGACCCACACGGGCGAAGCGCAGCGCTGGGCGGACCAGATGACCGAGATCGCCGAAAGCGATCCCAAGAGCCTGATCCTGGTCATCGCCGACATGGCGCGCTCGAACCCCCCGATGGTGGGGCCGTTCGTCGCGGAGCTCGTGCGCCGCCTCCAGGACCACGGTCTCGCGCTTGCGTTGCCGCTCACCTGGGTCGAGCAGCGGCTCGCCGAGTCGAGCCTGACGATCGAACAGATGGTGCAGTCGGAGACCCAGCAGCAGGCAGCGGACCAGGTTTCGGTGAGCAACACCATCGGGAGCCTGCGCTCGCTGGGCGCGATGGACTGGCGCGTGTTCGTCGAAACGTTGAGCCTCGTCGAGCAGGCACTGCGCGAGGACCCGTCAGGGGCCTACCGGTTGATGGACTTCGCAACGCGCGACCGGTACCGGCACGTCGTCGCAAGGCTGGCGAAGCACAGCCCGCAGCCGGAGTCCGCGGTTGCGCAGTCGGCGATCAGTCTTGCGCGGGCGGAAGCCGCAAGCAGTGGCGCGCGGCACCATGCGGCACACGTCGGCTATTACCTGATTGACCGGGGCGTCCGGCAGCTGGAGCCCGCCGTGGCATACCGTCGCCCGCTGACCCTGCGCGTGCGGCGATGGATCGGCCGGTTCCCGCTGTTCCAGTACCTCGCCGCGATCCTGCTGATGACGCTCGCGGTCGGCGGGGTCCTGATCGCACTGATGCACGGGGCGGGAATGTCGGGCTGGCGGCTCGAGCTGATGGCGGTCCTGTCGCTGGTTGCCGGGAGCCAGCTCGCGTCGGCACTCGCGAACTGGCTGTCGACCCTGCTGGTCACGCCGCAGACCCTGCCGCGCATGGATTACTCGCAGGGCCTGCCGCAGGAAAACCCGACGCTCGTCGTGGTTCCCTGCCTTCTCACCAGCGAGCGAGTCGTCGAGGAATTGCTGGACGCGCTCGAAGTCCGGTTTCTCGGCAACCAGGACGCGAATCTCCGGTTCGGCCTCCTGACCGACTTCCGCGACGCGGAACAGGCGGAGCTCCCGGGTGATGCGCCCCTGCTCGCGCAGTGCCGGATCGGAATCGAGGGTCTCAATGAAAAATACCGGGAGACCGGTCATCCGCCGTTCTACCTCTTCCACCGGCCGCGAACCTGGAACCCGCGGGAGCGGGCCTGGATGGGCTACGAGCGCAAGCGCGGCAAGCTGGCCGACCTGAACCTCCTGCTGCGCGGCGAAGGCAACGACCGCTTCTCGCTCATCGTCGGTGACGTCGCGAGCCTCGCCGGCGTCCGCTATGTCATCACGCTGGATGCCGACACCGAACTGCCGCGGGACACCGCCCGGCAGCTCGTCGGCGTCATGGCGCACCCGCTCAACCAGCCCCGTTTCGACGAACGCAAGCGGCGCGTGGTCGGAGGCTACGGCATCCTCCAGCCGCGAATGGCGGCCACGCTGCCGGGCGCCAACCGGTCGAGGTATGCCCAGCTCCACGGCAGCGAACCGGGGATCGATCCCTACACGCGCTCCGTTTCCGATGTCTACCAGGACCTTTTCGGGGAAGGCTCGTTCATCGGCAAGGGCATCTATGACGTGGATGCGTTCGAGCGCGCGTGCAAGGCGCGTTTTCCGGACGACTGCATCCTCAGCCACGACCTGCTCGAGGGCTGTTATGCGCGCTCGGGACTGCTGAGCGACGTCCTGCTGTACGAGGACTACCCCGCTGACTACGGGAGCGATGTCCGCCGGCACGAGCGATGGATCCGCGGCGACTGGCAGATCGTCAGCTGGCTGATGCCGCGCGTACCGGTCACCGCGGGCCGCGGCGAACCGAACCCGCTTTCCGGCCTGTCGCGCTGGAAGATTTTCGACAACCTGCGGCGCAGTCTCGTACCCACCGCACTCGTGGTGCTGCCCCTGGTCGGCTGGTTCGTTGCACCGCGCGCCTGGGCGTGGAGCATCGCCCTGGTCGGCCTCGTCGCGATCCCGGCGTTGCTGCATGGTCTCGTGGCGTTGTTGCGCAAGCCGCGCGAGCTGCGCCTCGGTCGGCATGCGTCCGCGGTCGCCCGCGACACCGGGCGCGGCCTGGCACAGGCCGCCTTCAGGATTGCCTGCCTTCCGCACGAGGCGGTGATCAGCCTGGGTGCGGCGCTGCGCACCGTGTGGCGCATGCTCGTGACGCGCCGCAGGCTGCTCGAATGGAGCCCCTACGCGGAACAGGGCCCGGCCACGATGCGTGGTCTCGACGCCAGCTTCCGCACGATGTGGGCGGCCCCGTTCATGTCCGTCGCGGCCCTGTCGGGACTCGCGGCCGCGCGACCAATTGCCCTCATCGCTGCACTGCCTGTCCTTGCGCTCTGGTTCTCGGCGCCCGCGGTCGCCTGGTGGCTGGGTCGCCCGTTGCGGCGCCGCGAGGTCCGGTTGTCCGCGGCCCAGTCGCTCTTCCTGCGCAGGATTGCGCGCAAGACCTGGTCGTTCTTCGACACGTTTGTCGGGGAAGAAGACCATTGGCTTCCGCCCGACAACTTCCAGGAAGAGCCGGGCCCCACGATCGCGCATCGCACCTCGCCGACAAACATCGGCCTCATGCTCCTTGCGAACCTGACGGCCCACGATTTCGGGTACATCACCGCCGGATCGCTGTTCGAGCGGACGGCCGCGACCTTTCGCACCATGGCCCGGCTGCCGCGTTACCGCGGACATTTCTACAACTGGTACGACACGCGAACCCTGCAGCCGCTCCCGCCGCGCTACGTCTCGTCGGTCGACAGCGGAAATCTCGCGGGGTACCTGCTGACGCTGCGTTCAGGGCTTGCGGGGCTGCCCGAGCTGCCGATCGTGGATGCGCGCGTCTTCGACGGCCTCGCTGACACGCTCGCGGTCTTCGTGGACCTTGCGCCTGGCTCCGGTCAGCAGGAAGCAGGCCGGATGCGCGTGCTGCTGGACTCGGTGCGCGATCGACCCCCCGAGGCGCTGCCTGCGATGCGCGATGCCCTTTCGGCGGCGGCGGAATGCGCCGAGGCTCTGGCCGCATCGGTGAAGGAAGCGCCAGAGAGTGCCGCGCAAGCCTGGGCTGCCGCGCTGGTCCGGCAGTGCCGCGCGGCGCTCGATGATCTCCTGCTTCTGGCGCCAACGCCGGACGTTCCGCAGGCGCGGAGCGGCATCCCGACCCTGCGAGAACTGGCGGTGGCAGGCGATGCACGCGCCGCCGCACGACTCGAGGCCTGCGAAGCGCTGGCGCGGGAAGCGACCGGATTCGCCGAGATGGAATTCGAGTTCCTGTACGACCGCACGCGCCACCTGCTGGCGATCGGCTTCAACGCCGACGAGTCCCGGCGTGACACGAGTTACTACGACCTGCTCGCGTCCGAGGCGCGATTCGCCAGCTTCGTCGCCATCGCACAAGGACGGCTGCCACAGGACTGCTGGTTCGCGCTGGGTCGCCTGCTGACGACCGCCAACGGCAAGCCGGTGCTCGTGTCCTGGAGCGGCTCGATGTTCGAGTACCTCATGCCGCAGCTCGTGATGCCGGGCTATGACGGCACGCTGCTGGACCAGACCTGCAGGGCCGCCGTCGCCCGCCAGATCGCCTACGGCCGGCAGCGCTCGGTGCCGTGGGGCATCTCGGAATCCGGGTACAACGTCGTCGATGCGAACCTGAACTACCAGTACCACGCATTCGGCGTGCCGGGGCTCGGCCTGACGCGCGGGCTGGCGGAGGACCTGGTCGTCGCGCCGTATGCGTCCGCGCTCGCCCTGCTGGTCGAGCCCGGGGAAGCCTGCGAGAACCTGGACAAGCTGGCGGCCCTCGGCATGGAAGGGCCGTACGGGTTCTATGAGGCCGTCGACTACACGCCCGCTCGCCTGCCACGCGGGCAGGCAAGCACGATCGTGCGTTCGTTCATGTCGCACCACCAGGGCATGAACCTGTTGTCACTGTCGCACGCGCTTCTCGGCCGGCCGATGCCGAGGCGCTTCGAGTCCGATCCGTCATTCCAGGCCACGCTCATGCTCCTGCAGGAGCGGGTCCCGAAGACCTCGACGTTCCACACCCATGTGGCCCAGCACGCCGAGGGACGCGCCATCTTCGGTGCTCCCGAGACTTCGTTCCAGGCCCCGCTAGCCGCCGACACGCCGACCCCCGAAGTGCAGCTGATGTCGAACGGCCGGCTCCACGTCATGGTCACCAATGCAGGGGGCGGGTATTCCCGCTGGAAGGATCTCGCCCTCACGCGCTGGCGCGAGGACACCACCTGCGACAACTGGGGGTCATTCATTTATGTGCGCGACGTGGGCAGCGGGGAGTACTGGTCGGCGACGCACCAGCCGACGCTCAGGCGGGCGGAAAGCTACGAGGCGATGTTCACCGAAGGGCGCGCCGAGTTCCGCCGTCGTGACCTCGACTGCGAGACCTACACGGAGATCGTCGTTTCGCCCGAGGACGACATCGAGCTGCGCAGGTTGCGCCTGACCAATCATGCAGAAGAGCGCCGGACGATCGAAGTCACGAGCTACGCCGAGGTGGTGCTGGCGCCGCAGGCCGCCGACGCCCTGCAGCCGTCGTTCGGCAACCTGTTCGTGCAGTCCGAAATCGTGCCGGAGCGACGCGCGATCCTGTGTACGCGCCGGCCGCGATCCGCCACGGACCCGACGCCGTGGATGTTCCATCTCGTCGCACCGCACGGACGCATTGCCGGCACGCCGAGCTTCGAGACCGACCGGACCCGTTTCGTCGGGCGCGGCCGCACACCCGCGGCCCCGCTCGCGCTCGAGGGCGGCACCGAGCTTTCCGGCAGCGACGGTTCCGTGCTCGAGCCGATCATGGCGATCCGGTGCCGGGTCGAACTCGATCCCGGCGAATCGGCCACGCTCGACCTGGTGTCGGGGGCGGCCGATTCGCGCGATGCCTGCCTCGCGCTCGCCGCCAAGTACCGGGACCGCCATCTCGCGAACCGCGTCTTCGACCTGGCCTGGACCCATGGCGGCGTGATGTTGCGGCAGATCAACGCGACGCCGGATGACGCCCGGATCTACCGCCGGCTTGCCGGTCACGTGGTCTACGCGAACGCGGCGATGCGCGCCGACGCCGGCGTGCTGATGCGCAACCAGCGGGGTCAGTCGGGTCTCTGGGGATACGCCATTTCCGGCGATCACCCGATCGTGCTGCTGAAGATCGCGGATTCCGCGAACATCGAGCTCGCACGGCAACTGATCCGCTGCCACGCTTACTGGCGCCTGAAGGGCCTCGTCGTCGATCTCGTGATCTGGAACGAGGAACACATCGGCTACAGGCAGCGGCTGCAGGACCAGATCATCGGGCTGATCGCGACCGGCGCGGAAGCACACGCCGTCGACAGGCCGGGCGGGATCTTCGTCCGCTATGCCGAGCAAATCGCGAACGAAGACCGCATCCTGCTGCAGGCCGCGGCGCGCGTCGTCATTTCCGAGATCCGCGGGAGCCTGGTCGAACAGGTGAACCGCAGGAACCTCGTCGACAAGAGCGTGGCCCGGCTGTCGCCGATCCGGACGCACCGCCCTGAGCCGCAGTCGCCGCCGGAGCCGCAGATTCCAGACCTCGTGCTCGGCAATCACCTCGGCGGATTCACACAGGACGGCAGCGAATACGTCATCACCACGACGGCATCGCAGATGACCCCGGCTCCCTGGGTCAACGTGCTCGCGAATCCCGGCTTCGGGACCGTCCTTTCGGAAAGCGGCATCGCCTACACCTGGCACGAGAATGCGCATGAATTCCGCCTGACGCCCTGGAGCGGCGATCCGGTCGGGGCGACCGGCGGCGAGGCGCTCTACCTGCGCGACGAGGAAAGCGGCCATTTCTGGTCGCCGACGCCCTTCCCGGCGGGCGGGGCGATGCCGTACCGCACCCGCCACGGATTCGGCTACAGCGTTTTCGAGCACACCGCCGACGGCATCCATTCCGAGCTGTGGGTCTACGTGGACATCGAAGATCCGGTCAAGTTCTCGGTGCTGAAAGTGCGCAACACGTCCGGCCGCACGCGGCGCCTGTCGGCCACCGGATTCGTCGAGTGGGTGCTCGGCGACCTGCGGACGAAGTCCGCGCCGCACATCGTTACCGAGATCGACCCCGCGAGCGGCGCACTGCTTGCGCGAAACGCCTACAACAGCGAGTTTGCCGGCCGGATCGCCTTTCTCGACGTCGACGACATCGCGCGGACGCTCAGCGGGGACCGAACGGAATTCCTCGGCAGGAACGGGACGCTCGCGAATCCCGATGCCCTGGCGAGGTCGCGACTCTCCGGCAAGCTGGGCCCGGCACTCGATCCCTGCGGCGCGATCCAGGTACCGTTCGAGCTCGCCGACGGCGAAGAGCGGCAGATCATCTTCCGCCTCGGCGCCGGCCGCAACGTCGAGCAGGCGCGCTCGCTCGCCAAGCGGCTGCGACTGCCCGGGTCGGCACGCGCGGCGCTCGACAACGTACGCAACTACTGGAGTCGCACGCTCGGAACGGTGCAAGTGGAGACACCCGACCCGGGAGTCAACGTCCTGGCCAACGGCTGGCTCCTGTACCAGGTGCTGGCCTGCCGTTTCTGGGGACGCAGCGGCTTCTACCAGTCCGGCGGCGCCTTTGGGTTCCGCGACCAGCTGCAGGACTCGATGGCGCTGGTTCACGCGGAGCCGCGGCTTGCCCGCGAGCACCTGCTGCGCTGCGCGGCGCAACAGTTTCCGGAAGGCGACGTCCTGCACTGGTGGCATCCCCCGCTGGGGCGCGGCGTGCGGACCCGTTGTTCCGACGACTACCTCTGGCTCCCGCTCGCGGCCTGTCGGTACGTCGAGACGACCGGTGACGCCGACGTGCTCGAGCAAGGCGTGCATTTCCTCGAGGGGCGCGCGCTGGGACCCGACGAGGAATCGTATTACGACCTGCCGGGGCGTTCCGCCGAATCGGCGAGCCTGTACGAGCACTGCGCGCGCGCGATCCGGCACGGACTTCGGTACGGGGAGCACGGCTTGCCCCTGATGGGATCGGGCGACTGGAACGACGGCATGAACCTGGTCGGCATCCACGGCAAGGGCGAGAGCGTCTGGCTCGGGTTCTTCCTGCACACCGTGTTGCACTCGTTTGCGGGACTCGCGGAGCGTCGTGGTGACCGGCCCTTTGCCGAGCTGTGCCAGCGCGAAGCGCAGGACCTGCGCCGCAACCTCGCCCGGCACGCCTGGGACGGAGCCTGGTATCGGCGCGCCTGGTTCGACGACGGTGCGCTGCTCGGTACCTGGTCGAATGCCGAGTGCTCGATCGACTCGATTGCCCAGAGCTGGTCGGTGCTTTCGGGTGCGGGCGACGTCGCCCGCTCAAAGATGGCGATGGATGCGCTCGACGAGCGCCTGGTGCGGCGCGATTCAGGCCTGATCCAGCTGCTCGACCCGCCGTTCGACAAGTCGGCGCTGAATCCGGGCTACATCAAGGGATATGTCCCGGGCGTGCGCGAGAACGGCGGCCAGTACACGCACGCGGCGGTGTGGGCGGCCATGGCGTTTGCGGCCCTCGGGGACGGCCGGCGCGCCTGGGAGCTCGCGGGACTCATCAATCCGCTCAATCACTCGCGCACGGCCGAAGCCGTGGCGACCTACAAGGTCGAGCCCTACGTCATTGCGGCCGATGTCTACGCGGTCCCTCCCCACATCGGCCGCGGCGGTTGGACCTGGTACACGGGCGCGGCGGGCTGGTACTACCGCCTGACCGTCGAATCGCTGCTCGGACTGCGCCGCGAGGCGGACACCTTGCATTTTGCCCCGTGCATGCGGGATGACTGGGAAACCTATTCCCTGCGCTACCGCTTCGGTGACACGTACTACCGCGTCAGGTTCGCGCGTGTCCCGTCTGCGACCGGCATCGCCGGGGTCCGTGCGATCCTCGATGGCCGGGAACTGGGCGATGGCCGCGTGCCACTCGTCGACGATCATGTCGAGCACGATGTCGAGGTCATCGTCTCCCTCGCCCGCTGAGGGCCCGGACCCGCAGGCAGACTGGGACTCGCGTCACAGTTGGCGCGCCAACCGGCAGCGACACCGCCCGGCTGCGCTCGTTTTGGCCAACCGCACACATTGCGCGGGTTCGAGTGCAGGACAACATCCGCCTCACCGGGGTCACGGGATGCTTCATCGCCGATGGAAAAGCTGCCGCCACTGCTGCGCCCGGCGGCCACCATTGCCCGTACCTGGCGCGCTTCGCTCGGGCGGCTGCCGCGCGCCTCGCGTTTCGGGATCGCGGCGCGCCTGTCGTTCGCCTTCGGCGCCGTCGCCATCCTCACGGTTGCCGCCAACCAGATCGCCGAGCGCGGCAATACCCTGCTGAGTGCGATCGCGGCGGCGCCCGTCGTCACCGCCGGCCTCGACGAGCGGACGGCCGAACTGCTGCCTGCGGCGCTCGATCAGTTCCAGCGCGCCGTGCTCGCACGCGTCGAATCGCAGGCCACGTCGCGCGTCACGGCCCAGGCCGAGGCGACCTCGGCCCTCGACGATGCCAGCAAGGCCTACGCCAACGCGCTCCGGCCACACCTCGGCGCGCCGGTCCTCGCGGGACTCGAAGACGAGGTGGCGGCCCACGCCGGGTTTGGCGCCCAGGCCGTGCGATCCGCCGACGCCCGGCGCCGGCTCGTCAACGAGCTCGACATCGAGTTCCAGTCTCTCGACGGCCGGGTCAAGTCCTCGCTCAATCGCGTCTGGGCCATGTTCGGCAAGGTCGTCGGCCGCGACTACCTCGTGGAGGCGAGCCGGACGCTCGACGAGATGGCGCGCTACCTCGGGGACATGGATGACCTGCACGGCTACAGCCCGGCGACCGTGCGCGCGTTCGTCGTGCGCGAGAAGGCGCTCGCTGCGCTCCTCGCCGAAAACGAGCAGGGCATCGGCCGCGTGCTCGGAGCGGAATGGCTCGCCGAGACGCGTGCCAGCGTCGGCCGCGTCGCGTGGCTGCGCGAGCTGCTGGTGCGCACGGACGGGCAGCGCAAGGAGACGAACGAATCCTTCGCCGCCAGCCACGTGGCGCTCGCAACCACGATCCGCCGCGTGCACGCCCAGTTCGAGTCCGCTCGCGCGCTGGAGACGGCGCGGCGGCAGTCCGCGGAGGTCCTGAGCGCGGTCAGCGAGCAGGAGCGCCGGCAGCGCACCGTGCTTGCCTGGCTGAGTGCGATCGTGCTGCTGCTCCTGCTTGCGACGATCGTCAGCACGGTTCGCAGCGTCGTCCTGCCGGTGCGGCGGCTGCTGCGGGCGACCGAGCGCATCTCCCGCGGCGAGCCGGACGTCGTCGTGCCGCGCGGCGGCGTCAAGGAACTCGACACGCTGGCGGTTTCCTTCAACCAGATGGCCGAGCGCCTGGCCGCGGCGCAGGAGCTGGCGCGCCAGTACCATGGGCAGCTCGAGGCGAAGGTCGAGGAGCGCACGCGGCAGTTGCAGCACCTCGCGGCCCACGACCCGCTGACGCGCCTGCCCAACCGGCGCCAGTTCCTGGTGCAGCTGCACGAGACGCTGGCGCGCGCAACGGAACGCGATGGGCTCGCTGGCGTGTTCTTCCTCGATCTCGACAACTTCAAGAACATCAATGACAGCATGGGCCACGTATTCGGCGACCGCGTGCTGCAGGCGGTCGCCGATCGCCTGCGCTCGGTGGTGCGCGACATCGGCTTCTGCGCGCGCCTCGGTGGCGACGAGTTCACCGTCGTCGTCGAGCGCGTGCAGTCGGCCGGCGACATCGAGCACGCCGCGGACCGGCTCGTGCAGGGCTTCCAGGATCCGCTGTTCGTGGACGGACGCGAGCTGCTCATGGGGCTCAGCCTCGGCGCCAGCCTGTTTCCGGTGCACGGCCGCGACCCGGAAGGGCTCCTGCGCGCGGCCGACGCCGCCCTGTTCCACGCCAAGGCGCAAGGCCGCAGCCGCGTGCGCATGTTCAGCCCGGAGCTGCTCGAGGCGGCAGCTGCAAAGTTCGCCACCGAGCAGGGCCTGCGCCGCGCGGTCGACCGCGGCGAGTTCGAGCTGCATTTCCAGCCGGAGGTCGACCTTGCGACCGGCGAGGCCGGCGTCGTCGAGGCGCTCCTGCGCTGGCGCCTGCCCGACGGCAGCCACGCCTCGCCCCAGGCTTTCCTCCCGGTCGCCGAGGATTGCGGCCTCATCCGCGAAATCGGCGAATGGGTCATCCAGTCCACCGTTGAGCACGCGGCGCGCTGGCGGGCGGCCGCCTGGCCGCCGGTGCGCGTCGCGGTGAACGTGTCCGCATTGCAGCTGCTCGACAGCCGCTTCGTGCAGAGCCTGAGCCAGGCCCTGGACCGGCACCAGGTTCCTGCGCACTGCATCGAGGTGGAGCTGACGGAGAACGTCCTGCAGACCGGCCGCCACACGACCGAGGCTCTCGCCCTGTTGCGCGAGCTCGGCGTCGGGGTTGCGCTCGACGACTTCGGGACCGGCTATTCGTCGCTCGTGTCGCTGCAGCAGCTTCCGCTGACGCGCGTGAAGCTCGATCGCAGCCTGATTGCGACGATCGACAGCAGCGCACGCTCACAGGCGATCACGCGCGCGATCATTTCACTCTGCCAGAGCCTCGGGCTCGAGGTTACGGCTGAAGGCGTCGAGCGGCAGGAGCAGCTGGCCTGGCTGCTCGGTTATCCCGCCATGCACCTGCAGGGCTACCTGCTGTCCGCGCCGGTGTCCGAGGCGGACCTGCTCACGGTGCTGAACGCGATACCCGCCCGCATGGACGCGTTGCTACAGGTCTCCCTGCCGTCGAACGCCGTGCCCATCGCGCGGTCGCGCGGCGCACGGATACGCAACCTGCGCTAGTGTCCTGTCCTGCAGGACACTCAGGTCGACCCGAGGATCGTGACCTCAATGCGCGGCGTCGGCCCGATGTCCGTTCCGTCCGACACGTCGGTGAGCTCTACGGTGAACGTGCGCTCGGGCGCCGCGCGGGCGTTCGGCAGGATCGGCACGTAGAGGATGCGGAAACTGTTGCCCTCGACGAAGGGCTCGACGCCGGACGCCGGACCCGCGTAGTCGCGGCCGGCGCGGGCCGAACCGTCCAGGATCCGCCAGGAGACGTTCACCGCGCGCCGCACGTGGCTCAGGTGACGCAGCGGGATCGCCGCCACGACCGCCCGGTTGCTGACGATCATTTTCGGTACGTCGAAGAAGACGAGGCCGGGCGGCCCGCGCGCCGGGATCTGCTCTACCGGCGTCGCGACCGCAGCTTGCGCTTCTGCCTGCGGAGCGGCGGCATGGATATCCGCGTCCGCAGCCGACGGCTGAGTGGCAGGCGGCGAATCCGGCTCCGCGGCCCGGGGCAGCGCGGATGCCATGACCGCGGTGGATCCGGGACCCGAGTCTAAGCGGCCAATCAGGATGCCGAGGAACAGCGCGAGGCCGGCCGCGAGGCCGATCCAGAGCGCGACGCGCGAGCGTTGCAGGCCCTGGGCGGCCGTGGCCGGCGCGGGCCGCACGGGCGCGGCGACCGGCAAGGGTGCCCTGGCCAACGACAATGCCACCGCGGCCACGTCGACCTGCGAAGGCGGCGGAGTCGAGCTTGGTCCGTCTCCAGCGCGCAAGCTGCGCACCAGCTCGGCCATCGTCGGACGCGCGTCGCGGGCCAGGGACAGCGCCGACGAGACCGCATTTGCGCGGGCCTGCCCGAGGGAAGCAAGCCGCTCGGGCACGACGGACGAGTCGCGCACGCGATCGGCGCTCTGCCGCCCGTATGGATGGCGGCCTGCCACCATCTCGTGGATGACGCAGCCGAGGCTGAACACGTCGTCGCGCGGCTCCGGTGTTTCGCCCGCAAGCACTTCGGGGCCCGCGTACAAGCGTGTCGCCGCCGCCGCGACTTGCACGCCGGCCCCGCCACCCGGTACGTGCCCAGCCGACTCCGGCGCGACACCGAAGTCGAAGAGGCGCACGTCACGCGCCCCGGTCAGGAAGATGTTGTCCGGCTTCACGTCGCCATGCGTCACGCCGCGCGCGTGGGCATGTGCGAGCGCGTCGCCGACGGCGGCTGCGATGCGCAGCGCCTCGGTGACCGGCAGGCCTGCCGGAGCGACCCGGCGCAGGTGCGGTCCGAGCGTCTCGCCGGACAGCAGTTCCATCACGATGAACCAGGCGTCGCCGTCGCAATCGAGATCGTAGAACCGCACTACGTTCGGATGCGCAACGGCCTGCGTCTGGCGGAATTCGCGCTGCAGGCGCGCGACGCTCTGCGGACGCCCGCGCAGCTCCGGGCGAAGCAGCTTGATCGCGACCCGCCGGCCGTCGCGGCGCAGGTCCACGGCGCGATGGACCGTCGCGGTTCCGCCATTACCGATCTGGGTTTCAAGCAGGTAGCGTCCGCGCAGCAGGTTGGCGCCGGTCGCGGTCGCGCCACCCGTGGCCGCAGTCTCGTCTCCGCTCGCATGCAGGGCGGGCTGCGCCGCGGGCGTCGACCGTCGCGGCGACTTTGCTCCCGGCGCCAGCTCGCTCGTGACTTCGTCGGCGAGGTCCTCCGTGAAGTCAGGCACGTCGGGCTCGGCGTCCGCCGGCACGTCGAGACTTCGTATCGTGCCCTGGACTCCGTTGACCGCGTCGTGACTCGTTGCGCTCATGCCCTTCCGTTTGCGCGCGCATCTGCCGGTTAGTATGCGCCTCCGGCAAGTCTGTCGAAGCGCGGTAGCGGATTGCAAGGCCGCGACCGCGAGTCGATCAGCCGACGAGCATTATGGTAAGCGCGCGCGCCTTATTGACCCTCGTCGCTGGGCGCGTCCGCTGGCAGCTTGCGCGCGTCGCGGCGCAGGAGGCGGTCGTACGCTTCCCCGAAGAGGATCTCGACGCCAATCGTGGCGCCGTAGCAGGCGCTGCAGCGATCCGCCGGCAGCGGACCGTCTTCCCAGAACAGCTCCGCGCCGAACTCGAAGAACAGCCAGTCGCGCCAGGCCGAGCGGCGATGCGTGATGCCGACGCCGTACAGGTCCGGCTGCGTGCCGTCGGTCTCGCCGCGCACGAACGCCTCGTAGCGCATGGCACGACGATAATCGATTGCCTGGTAAAGGGCAGGCCGGACTCGCCAACGCACGCCGTCGGTCTCCTCCGACATGCGAAGCGAGTTGCTCAGGCGAAACAGGTATGCGTCGTTCAGCACCTTGTCGACGTCAAACGCCTGCGTCACGCCGAAGCCTTCGTCGTTCTCCACGAAGGCCGTAGTCCTGAGGGTCAGCAAGGTTCCCGACGGACCGTAGATGTAGTGGCGATAGCGCGCATTGGCGTACGGGTTGAGCGGCGATTCGAGCTTGACGCCGGCGCCGAGGTCGAAACGGTTGTCGCGTCCACGGTATGCGCGGTAGCCGAGTCCCGCGAACCACTCGGCCGGGTCGTCGTCGGAGAACGCGCCGACCGCCGGGTTGAACACCTCGCTCTCGTCGGCGAGGTACTCGTCGCTGGTCGCGCGGCCGATCGTCGCGTTGAAGCGCTCGTTGATCTGCGGCAAGTTGACGCTCGCGCGGAAGCGCGTGCCGACCTCGAATCCGTCCTGCTCGTCCCAGCCGAGCGTCACGCTCGCGCGCCCGCTCGATTCGTCCTCGTACTCCGAATACTCGTTCTCGCGCCCGAAGATCCGGTCCACGAACCGGGCCGTGCTGCACACGCCACGCTGGATGCCGGCGCGCACCGTATCGATGCCCTGCGCCTCGGCCGGCAGCTCGCCGCGGCAGCCGTCCACCGCCGCTGTTTCACGCTCCACGAACACGTCTGGCGGCGGCGGGTCGTCTGCCCACAGCGCCGCCGGGACGCAAGACAGCACGAGGATCGCGAGCGGCGACCAGCGTTTGGCCGCCATCTTCAGGACGGACCGCCTCGTCCGCTCTCGTCGAAATAGTGGCGCCGGCACAGTGACAGGTAGCGCTCGTTGCCGCCGATCTCGACCTGCTCGCCCTCGCGCTCCACGCGGCCGTCGGCGCCGACGCGGACCACCATCGTGGCCTTGCGCCCGCAGTGGCAGATGGTCTTGAGCTCGGACAACTCGTCCGCCAGCGCGAGCAGGCGCGCGCTGCCCTCGAACAGCTCGCCACGGAAGTCCGTCCGCAAGCCGTAGCAGAGAACGGGAATCGAGAGTTGATCGACGACCATTGCGAGATCTTCCACCTGCTGCCGGGTCAAGAACTGCGCTTCGTCGAGTAGGACACAGCTGACACTGCGTCGGCCGTGCTCCGCGTCAATTTCCCGGTACAGGTCCGTGTCCACCGCGAAGTGACGCGCCTCGCTCGTGAGCCCGATCCGTGAGTGCACCCTGCCGCTTCCGCGCTGGTCCAGCAGTGCGGTGTAGACCAGCGTGTGCATCCCGCGTTCCCGGTAGTTGTGGCTCGACTGCAATAGCGAGGTCGATTTCCCCGCGTTCATCGTCGAGTAGTAGAAATAGAGCTTCGCCACTTAATAAAGGAGCTTGATCTCGCGCAGTCGCTGGCGCAGGTAGTCGTCGGCGAGGATCGGCTCCGGGTACCGGTCCGGGCGATCGGCGCTGACGCAGCCCGGCAGCGTCGCGATCGGGAAGTCCGAGTTGAAGTGCAGGAAGAAAGGCATCGAGTAGCGCGGCCGCCGTGCGCGCTCGCCGGTCGGGTTCACGACGCGGTGCGTGGTCGACGGCAACACGTGATTGGTCAGGCGTTGCAGCATGTCGCCGACGTTGCACACCAGCGTCCCCGGCGGCGGGTTCACCGGCAGCCAGCGGCCATTGCGGTCGAGCAGCTCGAGGCCGCCCTCCTCCGCGCCGAGCAGCAGCGTGATCACGTTGATGTCCTCGTGCGCGCCCGCGCGCACGCCGCTCGCGCCGTCCCGCAGAGGCGGGTAGTGGATCACGCGCAGCACGCTGTTGCCCTCGGCGACCTTGTCGTCGAACCAGTGGCGATCCAGCCCGAGGTAGTCGGCGATCGACTCGAGCAGCTTGCGCCCCATGCGGTCGAACGATTCCCACAGCTCCAGCGCCGCCTTTCGAAAGCCGGGGTCGTCCTCGATCCAGACGTTGTCCGGCATGGAGGAACGGTAACGATGGCCCGGCGGCAGCTCGCGGCCGATCTGCCAGAACTCCTTGAGGTCGTGGTGCGTCGCCCCTTTCGCCGTCTCGACGCCGAACGGCGTGTACCCGCGGGCGCCGCCGATTCCCGCGACGTGGTAGCGGAGCTTCAGTGACTCCTCCCGGGCAAAGAAGTCCTTGAAGCGCCCGAGACAGGCGTCGATCAGCGCTTGCGGCAGTTCGTGGTCGCTGACGACCGCGAACCCGTAGCGCTCGAAGCTGCCGGCGAACCGCTCGACGAACGCGGCCGGATCGCGCGTCGCGAGCGTGTAACTGACCGGTTCGATCCCGTCGGGCATGCGCTTGCGCTAGCGGAACGCGGAGAGGATCCCGTCGAGCTTCGCCGCGCCCGGGCAGAGCCGCTCGAAGGGCACGGCGTTCAGCGCCGACTCCGAGGTGCCGTGCTGCTCGTGGAAGTCGCGCCGCGACGTGTCCACGTGGATGAGTCCGGTCACGTACTCGTTCCGCATCGCCCGCTCCTGTACGTAAGCAGCCGCGCGCGCGCGATCGGCCGGGTCATAGCCGGGGTCGAGCTTCCTGAGCAGCACGTTGCTGCCGTCGTGCATCGGCACCGAGACCGTCTCGCCCGGCGCGTACTGCACGCGGATCTCCTGCCGCGGCGCGATGTAGTCCGCCGCGACGGGCGTCTCCGTGTGCTCGCGCACGTAGGCGTAGCTCTTGGTCGATCCCTCGTGATCGTTGAAGGTCACGCAGGGCGAGAGGACGTCGATGAGCGCGAATCCCTTGTGGGCGAGGCCCGCCTGGATCAGCGGCACGAGCTGCTCCTTGTCGCCGGAGAAGCTCCGCGCCACGAACGACGCGCCGAGCGCGAGCGACAACAGCACCGGGTCGATGGGCTGCTGCTCGTTCGCCTCGCCCTTCTTCGACTTCGAGCCGACGTCCGCCGAGGCCGAGAACTGGCCCTTGGTGAGCCCGTAGACGCCGTTGTTCTCGAGGATGTAGACCATGTCGAGGTTGCGGCGGATGGCGTGCGCGAGCTGGCCGACGCCGATCGAGAGCGAGTCGCCGTCGCCCGAGACGCCGATGTAGCGCAGGTGCCGGTTGGCCGCGTTCGCGCCGGTCGCGATGGACGGCATGCGCCCGTGCACCGCGTTGAAGCCATGCGCGCCGGCGACGAAGTAGGCCGTCGTCTTCGACGAGCAGCCGATCCCCGAGAGCTTTACCACGCTCTGCGGCGGCATCGACAGCTCGAAGCAGGCCTGGACGATCGCGGCCGTCACCGAGTCGTGGCCGCAGCCGGCGCAGAGGGTCGACATGCTGCCCTCGTAGTCGCGCCGGTTCAGGCCGATGTCGTTGCGCAACAGGCCCGGGTTTGCAACGTTCGGCTTGGCGATGAAGCTCATGCTGCGACTCCCTTGTCTAGCGCCTTCTCGACCGCGTCGACGACGAAGCCGGCGGTCAGCGACAAGCCGTTGTAATGCAGTATCGAGCGCAGCTTCTTCTTGTCCACCGCGGTCTCCAGCGTCAGCAGCGCCCGCAGCTGCGCGTCGCGGTTCTGCTCCACCACGAATATAGCCTGGTGTGAGGCGAGGAACTCCTCGACCTCCGTGCCGAACGGGAAGCCGCGCACCCGCATGTAGTCGATCGCCACCCCGGACTTGCGCAAGGAAGCGAGCGCCTCGCGTACGGGCGCGTCGCAGGAGCCGAGGCTGACGATCGCGGTCGCGGCGCCACGTCCGTCAACCACGGGCGGCGGCACGTGCCTGGCTGCGGTTTCGAACTTGCGGGACAGGCGATCGAGCACGTCCTGGTACTCCGCCGAGTCCTCGGTGTAGGCTCCGAAGCGGCTGTGGCCGGAGCCGCGCGTGAAATAGGCGGCTCTCGGGCTGATGCCCGGCAGCGTCCGGTAGGGGATGCCGTCGCCGTCCGGGTCGAGGTAGCGCTGGAACTTCCCGACGCCAGCCACCTGGTCCGGCGTCAGCATCTTGCCGCGATCCGGACGCCAGGCGTCGTCCCAGCTTGAAGTCGGGAGACATCCAGTCGTTCATGCCGATGTCGAGGTCCAGCATCACGAACACCGGCGTCTGCAGGCGCTCGGCGAGGTCGAAGGCCTGCGCCGCCATGTGGAAGCTTTCCTCGGGCGAGTCCGGGAACAGCATCACGTGGCGCGTGTCGCCGTGGCAGGCGTAGGCGCAGGCGAGCAGGTCGCACTGCTGCGTGCGGGTCGGCATGCCGGTCGAGGGCCCGACGCGTTGCACGTCGAAGAGCACCGCCGGCACCTCCGCGTAGTACGCGAGGCCGATGAACTCCTCCATCAGCGAGATTCCCGGGCCCGAGGTCGGCGTGAAGGCGCGCGCCCCGTTCCACGATCGCGCCGATCACGATGCCGATCGCGGCGAGCTCGTCCTCGGCCTGCACGATCATGTAGTCGCGCCGGCCGGTCGTCAGGATCGGTGCGGTGGCGCGCGCAGAACGAGCGGAACGCGTCCATCAGCGAGGTCGAGGGCGTGATCGGGTACCAGGCGCCGACGGTCGCCCCCGCGTACAGGCAGCCGAGCGCGGCGGCGGTGTTGCCGTCGATCATGACGTGTCCGGCCGTCGCGTCCATGCGCTCGACACGGATCGGCAGCGGGCACTCGAAGTGCTCCTTCGCGTAGCGGTAGCCGATCTCGATCGCCTTCATGTTGGAGTCGACGAGCTTCGGCTTCTTCGCGAAGGTCTCCGCGAGGAGGCCGCGGATGACCTCGAGGTCGATGTCGACCAGCGCCGCGACCGTGCCCACGTACATGATGTTCTTCATCAGCGTGCGGGCGCGGGCGCCCTCGAAGTTCTCGGTGCACAGCTCGGCGAACGGGACGCCCAGCGTGTGCACGTCGTCGCGCGCATGGAGGTTCGGTCTCGGCCAGGTCGAGTCGTACACCAGGTAGCCGCCAGCCGACACCTCGCGCAAGTCGCGCGCATAGGTCTCGGCGTTCATCGCGACCATGAGGTCGATGCGGCCCGAGCGGGCGCGCCAGCCGTCGCGCGTGACGCGGATCTCGTACCAGGTGGGCAGGCCCTGGATGTTCGAGGGAAAGAAGTTCTTGCCGACTACGGGCACGCCCATGCGGAAGATGGCCTTCATCACCAGTGCGTTCGCGCTCGCCGAGCCCGAACCGTTGACGTTGGCGAACTTGAGCGTGAAGTCGTTTACGCGCGGCGCAGCGCTTTTGCGCTCTGGCATCGGGCCTCGTCCTCGGCGTGTGGAATCTCGATCCATGATTTCTGCATGTCCCAGGCGTCCGTCGGGCAGCGCTCGGCGCAGAGCCCGCAGTGCACGCAGAGGTCCTCGTCCTTGACCATGACGCGCGCGGTCTGCGCGAGCGGCTCCGACACCAGCAGCGGCTGGTCGGGGTTGCGGCGCGGCGCCTTCAGCCGCGTCACCAGCTCCGCCTCCTCGCCGTTCGCCGTGATCGTCAGGCAGTCGGTCGGGCAGATGTCGATGCAGGCGTCGCACTCGATGCAGAGCTTCGCGTGGAACACGGTCTGGATGTCGCAGTTCATGCAGCGCGAGACTTCCTCGGCCGCGCGCTCCGCGTCGAAGCCGAGCTCGACCTCGATGTCCAGTTTGCGGAACCGCTCCTTGAGGCTGACGTGAGGCATCAGGCGCCGCGCCGCGGCGTCGTAGTCGTTCTTGTACGACCACTCGTGCATGCCGACCTTGCGACTCTGCAGCTTGACGCCGTTTTGCATCCGCTCCGTGAGCGGCTCGCCCTGGCAATGCTTGTGGATCGAGATCGCGGCCTGGTGGCCGTGCTCGACGGCCCAGATGATGTTCTTGGGGCCGAACGCAGCGTCGCCGCCGAAGAACACGCCCCGGCGCGTCGACTCGAACGTGACGGAATCGAGCCTCGGCACGTCCCACTTGTCGAATTCGATGCCGAGGTCGCGCTCGATCCAGGGGAAGGCGTTCTCCTGGCCGATCGCGAGGATCACGTCGTCGCAGGGAATGAAGACCTCCTCGACCACGCGCTGGCTGCGGATCTCGGCGCCGTCCATCTGGTACTCGAGCCGCTCGAACCTCATGCCCTTGAGCTTTCCGCCCTCGACGACGAAGCACTTCGGGGCGTGGTTGACGATGATCTCGACCTGCTCCTCCTCGGCGTCCTCGAGCTCCCACTCGGAAGCCTTGAAGAAGCCGCGGGGCTTGCGCGCCATGACCTTGACGCTCCTGGCACCGAGCCGCAGCGACGTGCGGCAGCAGTCCATGGCGGTGTTGCCGACGCCGATGATCAGCACGCGCTCGCCGATCGAGTCCATGTGCTCGAAGGCAACCGACTCGAGCCAGGCGATGCCGATGTGCATCCGGTCGGACTCGGCGCGGCCCGGAAGGCTCAGCTCCTTGCCCTTTCGGCGCGCCGGTGCCGACGAACACCGCGTCGAAGCCGCCGCCGGAGAGCAACTCGCGCATGCTCGCGACCGGCGTGCCGAGCCGGAGGTCGGCGCCCATGTCCACGACGTAGCCGATCTCCTCGTCGAGCACCTGCGCCGGCAGCCGGAACGCGGGAATGTTCGTGCGCATCAGGCCGCCGGCCGTCGCAAACTGCTCGAAGATCACGACTTCGTAGCCGAGGGGTACGAGGTCGTTCGCGACGGTGAGCGTCGCCGGGCCCGCGCCGACGCAGGCCACGCGCTTGCCGTTCTTCCGGGGCGGCGCCTTTGGCAGCCGCGGCGTGATGTCGTCGCGCAGGTCCGCGGCGACGCGCTTCAGCCGGCAGATCGCGACGGGCTTCTCCTCGACCCGCCGCGGCGGCACGCCGGCTCGCAGGGCCGGTCGCAGACGCGCCCGAGGATGCCCGGGAAGACGTTCGACTCGCGGTTGACGATGTAGGCGTCCGAGTAGCGCCCCTGCGCGATCAGCCGGATGTACTCGGGCACGTCCGTGTGCGCGGGACATGCCCACTGGCAGTCCACCACCTTGTGGTAGTAGTCCGGGTCGCGACGTGTCGGTTGGCTTCATCTGGCGCGCATTATACCGGCCGGTCCCGGTTCACGAGTTCCGCGATGCGTGTTGCGGTTTCGAGCGCGCGCAGGCCGTCCTCGCCCGATCACGACCGGGCGGGCGCCCCGCCGGGCGGCGTCGACGAACGACTCGATTTCGGCGAGGAGAGCGTCGCCCTGCTCGAAGCTGCGCTCCTCGAGGTCCACCTTCGGCAGCGCGCCCTCCTCGATCACCGCCGGCTTGCGCACGATCGAGAGCAGTTTTGCCTGCAGGTCGATCGAGAGGTAGGCGTCCGCCTGGAACACGCGCAGCTTGCGCTCCGCCTTGAGGCTGATGCGGCTGGCCGTGACGTCCGCGACGCAGCCGTTCGCGAACCGGATGCGCGCGTTCGCGATGTCGATCTCGTCCGTGAAAACCGGCGCGCCCACCGCGTCGATCGACGTGATCGGCGACCTGACGATGTGCTCGATCAGGTCGATGTCGTGGATCATGAGGTCGAGCACGACGCTGACGTCCGTGCCGCGCGGCTTGAACGGCGCGAGCCGGTTCGACTCGATGAAGCGCGGGGCGGACAGTTCATCCGCGACGGCGAGGATCACGGGATTGAACCGTTCCAGGTGGCCGACCTGCAGGACGAGCCCCTGCCGTCCCGCGAGCGCGATCAGTTCGCGCGCCTCGTCAGCCGTCGCCGTGATCGGCTTCTCGACCAGCACATGGGCGCCCGCAGCGAGGAAGTCGCGCGCGACGGCGTGGTGCAGCGCGGTCGGCGTCGCGATGCTGACGGCGTCGACGCGGCCGATGCAGCTCGCGATGGTCCGCGACGGTCGCGACGCCGAGCTCGGTCTCGAGGAGCTTCCGCGCCGCGGCCGACGGATCCGCGATGCCGACGAGTTCGCTGTCGGCAAGGGCGGCGTATTTCTGGGCGTGGAATCGGCCGAGGTAGCCGGCGCCGACGACGGCGCAGCGCAGTCGCGTCATGTCCCGACAGTATAGCGGCGCGGCTTGCCCCTGCCCGGCCTGCGCGCGACACTTCCGCCCATGGCCTGGCACGATCCGGTCCGGAACTGGTACGTGGGACTGACGCCCGCCTGGCGGCGTGAGCTTCGAATCGGCGCGCTGTGGCTCGGCTTCGGCCTCCTCGTCATGCCGTTCCTGATCTATCTCGCGGGCTTCCTGACGCTCGGTCCGTACGAGGGGGGCCTGCTGGCCTTCCTGGGATCCCTGCTCGCGGCGTTTTTCACCGCGAAGCCGACAGCGTGGCTCCTGGTCGTCGGGCCCTACCTGCTCTTCACGGCCATCCGGCTGCTGACCCGCCCGCTGCGCCGGGCGGCCTGATGCGCTCACTCCCCGGCCGGAAGGCGGCTCTTCGCGCTCGCCTCTCGCGCGGGCCTGAACTCGTTGCCCTCGCGCCAGGCCGGCCAGGTCGTCGCATTGGACAGGCGTGCGCCGACCTCGAACAGCAGCCTCAGGTCCTCCACCGAGCCGCTGACGTCCCAGGCTTCGGAATACTCGTCTCCCGGCTTGTGATAGCGATTCGCGTCGTAGTCGTCGAGCTAGCGCCTTGCCGGCGCCTTCCGGCCCGTCACGCAGCGTCGCTCCCGACTTGATGTAGAGCGAGGGCACGCCCTTCTTCGCAAAATTGAACTGGTCGGACCGGTAGAACCGCCCCGCTTCCGGCTTGCGGTCCGGCGTCAGCGTGCGGCCCTTCGACTTTGCCGCTGCGGCCAGCAGGTCCTCGATTTCCGAGGCGCCGAAGCCGATGACCTCGACGTCCCGGGCGCGTCCGAGCGGATACAGCGCGTCGATGTTGATCACGGCCGCGGTCTTCTCCAGCGGGACCAGCGGGTGCTCGGCGTAGAACTCGGACCCGAGCAGTCCCGACTCCTCGGCCGTGACGGCCATGAACAGCACCGAGCGCGACGGCCCGGGCAGCATGTCGCGGTAGGCCTCGCGCGATCGTGAGAATCGCCCGCGACGCCCGTCGCATTGTCCACCGCGCCGTTGTAGATGCGATCGCCCGTCGCTCCTCGCCATCGACCCCGAGGTGATCCCAGTGCGCCATGTAGATGACGTACTCGTCCGGGCCGGTCCTTGCCCGGCATCAGGCCGGCGACGTTTGGCGAGCGCTTGTGCCGGATCTCGTTGTGCACGCTGGCCGTCGTGCTGACGCCGAGCGGCACCGGCCTGAACCCGCGCTTCACGGCTGCCGCCTTCAGGGCGTCCATGTCCTGGCCGGCCAGTTCCATGAGCTGGCGCGCGCGCGCCTCGGTGATCCAGCCCTCGAGCGCTGTGCGCCCAGCATTGCCGTCCGCGCGATCGAGGTAAAACTGCGGGCCTGACCAGCTGTTCCTGACGACGCCCCAGTCGTAGGACGCGGGCGCGGTCTCGTGGACGATGATCGCCGCGGCCGCGCCCTGGCGCGAGGCTTCCTCGAACTTGTAGGTCCAGCGGCCGTGGTAGGTCATCGCCTTGCCGCGGAACAGCGCCTCGTCTCCGGTGACGAATCCCGGATCGTTCACCAGGATCAGCGCGGTCTTGCCGCGCATGTCGACGCCTGCATAGTCGTTCCACCCGGACTCCGGCGCGAGCGATGCCGTAGCCGACGAACACCACCTCGCTGTCCGCGATCGAGACGCCGGCTGTACGCGCCGCGGGAGCCGATGCACCATGTCGTCGCCGAAGGCGAGCGTCATGCCGCCGGCGCCCGCGGTTGAACGACAGGCTCTGCGCGCTGGCCGGTGATCTCGACGAGCGCGACGTCCTGACGGAAATCGCCGCCCGCGGCCGGCTGCAGCCCGAGCTCGAGATATTCTTTCTCGATGTACTCGAGGGTCCTGCGCTCGCCGTTCGGACCCCGGCTCGCGGCCCTGCAGCTCGTCGGCCGCGAGTCCCGCGACATGGGCACGATACGCAGCGCCCGTGATGGCCTCCGACGCTTTTTTCAGCATCTTGTCGTCGGCGTTGAAGGCGCCGAGCGTGATCGCGAGCAGTGCCGGGCAGGAACAGCAGCCGAAATCCCATGTCCAAGCCCTTCATGTCATCCCCGGGGCAGTTCGCCCGCCGGCCAGTAATACCAGGCAATTGCCGCCAGCAGGAGCCACATCGGGCCTGCGCCGTCCAGCGCCACGGCCGCTCGCGCTGCAGCCCGGCAAAGGCGGCGCCGGCCGCGGCCGCAAGGAGGCCGAAAAGGCCCGCCGTGAGGAGCGAGGCCCGGGTATTCGTCCCCGACCGCGGATTGGCCTCCGGCGGTAAAGGCAAATATGATGACGACCATCAGGAGGACCAGGGCGATCGAGGCCGCCGAACCCAAAACCACGCCTGTCAGGAAGCCAAGTGGCCTCAATCGCGAGTCCCTTGCCGGGCGTGACGCGGGTACTTGATACCGCGCGCGCGCGCCCATAGCCTGTTTCGACCGGTTCCGGCCCCGAAAGGGGCCTTCAGGAGGAGTGTAGCAGCCGATGGCAGCCTGGCTCAGATCGCCGACCTCTTCGAGGCTTCGCCTTGCCATTGCCTGTGCGGCGGTGGCCGGCCTCGTGTTGCTCACGGGCCCGAGCCCCGAGCGCGCCTCCCTGACCCCGACGATCGCGCCGGCGGCGGCCTCCTCCGGCGAGCTGGTCCCGAACGAGCGTCACCGGCGCGTCATGCGCCTCGTGTCCGAAGTGGTCGACCGCCAGCACTATCGCCAGGCGGCGCTCGACGACTCGATGTCGTCGCAGATCTTCGAACGCTACCTCGAGGCGCTCGACGGCAATCGCAGCTACCTGCTGGCGAGCGACATCGCCGAGTTCGAGCCGCTGCGCTACCAGCTGGACGACGCGATCCAGAAGGCGGACGCGGGCCCGGCATTCCGGATGTTCACGCGCTTCCAGGAGCGCAATCGCGAGGTGCTGCGCCACGCGATCTCGCTGCTCGACGTCGAGCCTGATTTCACGATCGACGAGTCGTTCCGCTTCGACCGCACGGACGAGGGCTGGCCCGCGTCCGTCGACGAGCTGCACGAGCTGTGGCGCAAGCGCGTCAAGAACGAGGCGCTTTCGCTGCGTGCTCGCCGGCAAGACCTGGCCCGAGGCGAGCGAGGTGCTGCGCAAGCGCTACGAGCGCGTGGCGAAGCGCATCGAGCAGATCACTGCGGACGACGTGTTCGAGACCTTCATGAATGCGTACTCGCACGTGTATGACCCGCATTCCAACTACCTGTCTCCGCGCAACTCCGAGGAATACAACATCGCGATGAGCCTGTCATACGAGGGCATCGGCGCGTCGCTGCAGCTCGTCGACGACTACGTCACGATCATGAACGTGCTGCCGGGCGGCTCCGCGGCAGTCTCGACAGAGCTCAAGGTCGGCGACCGCATCACCGCGGTCGGCCAGGGCGAGTCCGGCGCGCTGACCGACGTCGTCGGCTGGCGCCTCGACGACGTCGTGCAGCTGATCCGCGGCCCGGAGAACTCGTTCGTGCGCCTGCAGATCCTGCCCGCTTCCGCCTCCCCCGGCACCCAGGAAGCCCAGGTCTCATTGAAGCGCTCCAAGATCACGCTGGAGTCGCAGGCCGCCAAGAAGGAGGTCCACACGCTGCGCCGCGGGGACGAGGAGCTGCGTGTCGGCGTCATCGCCGTGCCGAGCTTCTACCAGGACTTCCAGGCGCGCATGAAGGGCGATTCCGATTACCGCAGCACCACCCGCGACGTGCAGCGCCTGGTCGGCGAGCTCAAGGCGGAAAACATCGACTCGCTGGTCATCGACCTGCGCGACAACGGCGGCGGCCACCTGTCGGAGGCGACGAGCCTCGTGGGCCTCTTCGTCGAGCGCGGCCCGATCGTGCAGCTGCGGGAGACCAACGGGCGCATCGAGGTGCTCGACGATCCCGAGCCGGGCGTCGCCTGGGACGGCCCGCTGGTCGTCCTCGTCAATCGCGCGAGTGCTTCCGCGTCCGAGATCTTCGCGGGCGCGATCCAGGACTACCAGCGCGGCCTCGTCGTCGGCCAGCAGACCTACGGCAAGGGCTCGGTACAGAACCTCTACCCGCTCGACCGCTACGCGCTCGGTCCCAATGCCGGGTTCGGCCAGCTGACCGTCACGATCGGCAAGTATTACCGCGTGACCGGCGACAGCACCCAGCATCGCGGCGTCGAGCCCGACATCACCCTGCCCTCGCTGCTCGACACCGACGACATCGGCGAGAGCACGCGCGACAGCGCACTGCCCTGGGACCGGATCAACGCAGCCCGTTATACGCCCGAGACGGCAGGGCTTCCCGTCGTCGCGATCATCTCGCGCGAGCACGAGGAGCGCATTGCGCAGAACCCGGACTTCGTGGCGCTGCAGGGCGACGTAAATGCACTCGCGGAGCTGCGCAGCCAGCGCGACGTATCGCTGAACCTCGAGAAGCGCCGCGCGGAGCGCGACGCCGTCGACGCGGAGCGCCTCAAGCGCGAAAATGCGCGGCGGGCGGCGCGTGGACTTGCGCCGGTGGCTGACGTGGGCGCGCTGGACGAGGAAGAGGCACCGGATGCCGTCCTGGACGAGGCTGTCGAGATCGCAGCGGATGCGGCCCAGCTGCCCAAGGCCCAGGAGCCGGCTCGCCTCAGCTGATCCGCCGGCGATTCTCGCCGTTTTCCGATTTGAATCAATGAGTTAAGGCAGTCCGACTGCCTTTAGTGTTATACTTGACTACAACACTAAGGGACCGTAACATACCCCACCTGACCGCCTGGAGTTGCCTGCGATGCGCACCGTAGCCCAAGTTTTTCCGTCGCTTGCACACCCCGACCGGATGCTGCTCGCCGCCCTCCTCGCCGCCTGCGCGCTTGCGCTTGCGGCCTGCGGCCAGGCCAATGGCGACAGCGACGAGGACGGCAAGGACGAGGTTCCGGCCATTCCGGTCGAGGTCGCGGCCACGCAGCGCGCCGAGATGGCGGCCCTCTACACCGGCACCGCGCCGGTGGAATCGGACCGCAAGGCCTTCGTCATGCCGAAAGTGCAGGGCGAGATCCGCCAGGTCCTCGCGGACGAGGGCCAGCGCGTAAAGGCAGGGCAGGCTCTGGCGCGGCTCGACGGCGACAAGCTGCGGCTCGAGGTCGCGCTCAACGAGGCGACCATGCGCAAGCTCGAGCGCGACTACAACCGCAACCTCGAGCTGCAGAAGACGGGGCTCGTCAGCGCGACCGCGATCGACAACCTGAAGTACGAGCTGGAGGCCGCCAAGGCGAACTGGGACCTCGCGCGCCTGCAGCTCTCGTACTGCGACATCCGCTCGCCGATCGACGGCACCGTCACGCAGCGGCTGGACGTCGTCAAGGTGGGCAACACGGTGACGCCGGTCGGCGGCGTGATCGAAAGCGCGGACAGCTCGCTGTTCGTCGTCGAGGACCTCGAGACGCTGATCCTGCGGGTCAACGTGCCCGAGCGCGAGCTCGCGAAGCTCTCGGTCGGGCAGCCGGCGGCGCTCACCTTCGACGCGGTGCCGGGGCGCGATTTCCGCGGCGAGATCTCGCTGATCAGCCCGTACGTCAACGCCGCCACCGCGACCTTCTCGGTGCGCATCCGCGTGACCGAGACCGGCGGCTTGCTGCGGCCGGGCATGTTCGCGCGCGTCGCCATCGTCTACGAGCGCAAGCCGGACGCGCTGCAGATACCGCGCACCGCGCTGCTCGACTCCGAGGGCCCGCCCAAGGTGTTCGTCGTCACGGCCGGCAAGGCGGCGGAGCGCGCCGTCAAGCTCGGCCTCTCCAACGGCGCCTGGATCGAGGTCACCGACGGCCTCAAAGACGGCGAGCAGGTCGTCGTCGTCGGCCAGGGCGCCGTGAAGCCGGGCGCGGCCGTGAAGGTCGTGAATTCGACCGTTCGCCCCGCGGCGGCGAAGATCCCCGCCGCCACGGCCGGCTGAGCGCGGTCCCGGCGATGAAGATCGTCGAGTTTGCGACGCGCCGGCGCGTCACCATCCTGATGGTGACGGTCGCGATCGTCCTGTTCGGCTTCGTGTCGCTGTCGCGCCTGAAGCTGAACCTGCTGCCCGACCTCTCCTACCCGACGCTGACGGTGCGCACGGACCTGCCGGGCGCCGCGCCGCTCGAGCTCGAGACCCTGATCACCCGTCCCATCGAGGAGTCGGTCGGCATCATCAGGAACGTCCGCTCGGTGCGCTCGGTGTCGCGCGCAGGCCAGGCCGACGTGATCCTCGAGTTCGCCTGGGGCACGGACATGGACCTGGCGGGCATCGACGTGCGCGAGAAAATCGACCTGCTGCAGCTACCACTCGAGGCGAGCCGGCCGATCCTCCTGCGGTTCGACCCCTCCACCGAGCCCGTCATGCGCTATGCCTTCGTCGACACCGACGAGTTCGCGAAGGCGAGCCCTGGCCAATCCGGCGGAATCGAGCGCCTCAAGGGCCTGCGCCGCTTCGCCGACGACCGGCTGAAGCCCGACCTCGAGTCGGTCGACGGCTCCGCGGCCGTCAAGGTCAGCGGTGGTTACGAGGACGAGATCCAGATATTCGTCGACCAGCAGAAGCTCGCCCAGCTCAACCTTTCGATCGACATGATTGCGCAGCGGCTGCGAGAGGAGAACGTCAATCTCTCCGGCGGCCGGCTCGAGCAGGGCACGCAGCGCTTCCTGGTGCGAACGCTGAACGAGTTCACGTCGGTGCAGCAGATGGCGGACGCCATCATCGCGACCGTGGACGGCCGCGCCGTGTACTTGCGCGACGTCGCCTCGGTCACGAGCGGCTACAAGGACCGCGAGGCGATCACGCGCGTGAACGGACGCGAGTCGGTCGAGCTCGCGGTCTACAAGGAAGGCGACGCGAACACCGTCCAGCTGGCGCGCGGCATCCGCGAGCGCATCGAGGAGCTCGCCAAGTCGCTGCCGGCCGGCAGCGAGATGAAGCTGGTCTACGACCAGTCGACTTTCATATCGTCGGCGATCGGCGAGGTGCGCGAGGCCGCCCTGCTCGGCGGCCTGCTAGCGATCCTGGTCCTGTACCTGTTCCTGCGCGACGCGCGCGCGACCTTCATCACCGGCCTCGCCATCCCGGTCTCGGTGATCGGCACGTTCGTGGCGATGTACATGTTCGACCTGTCGCTCAACATCATGTCGCTCGGCGGGATCGCGCTCGCGGTCGGCATGCTGGTCGACAACGCCGTCGTGGTGCTGGAGAACGTCGTGCGCCACCGCGAGGAAGGCCTCTCGCGCGTCGAGGCGGCGACGCTGGGCACCAGCGAGGTCGGCACGGCCATCACCGCGGCGACGCTCACGTCCGTCGCCGTGTTCTTCCCGATGGTGTTCATCACCGGCATCGCCGGCCAGCTGTTCCGCGACCAGGCGCTGACCGTCAGTTTCTCGCTGCTGTTCTCGCTCGTCGTCGCGATGACGCTGGTGCCGATGCTCGCGGCCGGCAAGCCCGGGTACGCGGTCCCCGACCCGGAGCGCAACCCGGGACGCGCGGGCCGCGGCATCGCGCGCGCCCTCGCCGTCAAGCGTCGCCTCGCCACCCGCGCCTCGGACTTCATGGCGTGGCTCTTCGGCTTCCTCGCGCGGCCGACGCAGTCCGGATTTGCCGCCGTGCAGCGCGCGTACCTGCCGGCGCTGCGCTGGTCGCTCGAGAACCGCGGCCGCGTCGTGGCGGTATCGGCCGCGATCCTGCTGCTGACCGCGGCGCTGGTCCCGCGCCTCGGCTCGGAGCTCATACCACAGTTGTCGCAGGGCGAGTTCATCGCGGACCTGCGGCTCGCGCCGGGCACGCCGCTCGAGCAAACCGATCGCGCCATGGCCGTCGCCCAGTCGCAGGCCATGGAACTGGACGGCATCGCCCTTTCGTACGCCGTGACCGGCACGGGCAACCGGCTCGACGCCAGCCCGACGGACGCCGGCGAGAATACCGGCCGCTTGTCGGTCACCCTGCAGCCCGGAGCCGGCACGCGCGAGGAGCAGGCCGCGATCGCCGCGCTGCGCGGCAGGTTCGCGGGCCTCGCCGGCGTCCAATACCAGTTCAGCCGTCCCGCGCTCTTCAACTTCTCCTCGCCACTCGAGGTCACGATCACCGGCTACGACCTCGACCGGCTGCGGACCGCGGCGCAGCAGGTGCGCCTCGGCATGCAGGCGAGCCCGACGTTCAGCGACATCAAGTCGACCGTCGAGGCCGGCAACCCGGAGATCCAGATCGTGTTCGACCAGGAGCGCGCGGCCCAGCTCGGCATCACCGTGCGCGAGCTCGCCGACCGGGTCGTGTCGAGCGTGCGCGGCGACGTCGCGACGCGCTACAAGCTGCGCGAGAAGAAGATCGACGTGCTGGTGCGCAGCGTCGACACGCGCTCGTCCTCGGTCGACGAAATCCGAGCGCTGATCGTCAACCCCGGCAGCGACCGCCCGGTGCCGCTGTCCGCGGTCGCCGATGTCACGGTCGCGACGGGCCCGGCCGAGATCCGGCGCACCCGCCAGCAGCGCGTGGCGGTCGTGTCGGCGAACCTGTCGAGCGGCGACCTCGGCGCGGCGGTGGCGGAGCTCGAGCGCATCGTCGCGTCGGTCGACATGCCGGTCGGCGTGGCGGCGGCGGTCAGCGGCCAGAGCGACGACATGCAGGAGTCCTTCCAGTCGCTGCAGTTCACGATGCTGCTCGCCGTGTTCCTCGTCTATCTCGTCATGGCTTCGCAGTTCGAATCGCTGCTGCACCCGTTCGTGATCCTGCTGACGATCCCACTCGCACTGGTGGGCTCGGTCTGGGCGATGTTCCTGACCGGGACGACCGTGAACGTGGTCGCGTACATCGGCCTCATCATGCTGGCGGGCATCGTGGTCAACCAGTCGATCGTGCTGATCGACGCGGTCAACCAGCTGCGCGAGAAGGGGCTGGCGAAGCACGAGGCGATCGTCGAGGCGGCGCGGCTGCGCCTGCGCCCCATCGTCATCACCAAGCTCACGACGATCCTCGGCCTCTTGCCGATGGCGATCGGGCTCGGCGAGGGCGCCGAGATCAGGAAGCCGATGGCGATCACCGTCATTGGCGGCGTTGCCGTGGCGAGCTTCTTCACGCTGCTGGTGATCCCGGTCGTCTACTCGCTGCTCGACCGCAAGCGGTTCCAGCCGGCGCGCGCCGGCGCCGGGGCGCGCGTCGCGGCGGAGCATGCCGGAGGCTGAGATGGTCCACACGCGATTCGCGCTCAACAGGCCCGTCACCACGCTGATGACCTTCATCGCGATCTCGCTGATCGGGGTGATCGCGTTGCGCCTGCTGCCGCTCGAGCTGTTCCCGGACATCCGCTTCCCCGGCATCCAGGTCACGATCCCCTACGCCGGCTCGACGCCCGAGGAAGTCGAGCAGCTCATCGCGCGCCCGGCCGAGGAGGCGATCGCGACCCTCTCGGGCATCAAGGAGATCCGCTCCACGTCGTCCGAGACGGGCGCGGAGCTCGTCGTATTCTTCGAGTGGGACCGCGACCCGTCGGCCGTAGGGTTCGAGGTGCGCACCAAGCTCGAGTCGATCCGGCACGAGTTCCCTCCGAGCGCGAACCGCATCCTGACGCAGATGTTCGCCGCCGGGGACGACCGCGTGGTGGCGATCCGCATCTCGAGCCAGGAGGACATGACGCGCGAGTACGACACGCTCGACCGCTACCTGAAGAAGCCGCTCGAGCGCCTCGAGGGCGTCGCCCGGGTCGCGCTCGAGGGCGTCGAGCCGCTCGAGCTCCGGATCCTGGTCGACCCGGTCCGCATCGCCGCCCACGGCGTCGACATCGCGCGGCTGCGCGATTCACTGGAGGGCGCGAACTTTTCGGTCAGCGCGGGCGAGATCACCGGCGGCACCCAGCGCTTCCTGGTGCGCCCGATCGGCGAGTTCCGCGAGATCGAGGACGTCCGCAACTTCATCGTGAACGGCAACGTGCGACTGCGCGACGTCGCCGACGTCAGCCTCGTCACGCCCGAGCTGACCGTCGGCCGGCACCTGAACGGCCGGCCCGGCGTGGGCCTCGACGTCTTCAAGTCGACCGGCGCGAACATCGTGGACGTCGCCGAGCGGGTGATGGCGGTGGTCGACGAGCAGCGCAAGCTGCCGCAGCTCCAGGGCGTCAACGTCATCGTGCTGCAGAACCAGGCCGAGAGCATCCGCAGCTCCCTGCACGAGCTGCGCAACGCGGGCCTCATCGGGGCTGGCCTCGCCCTCGTCGTGCTGTTCCTGTTCCTGCGCGACTGGCCGACGACGCTGATCGTCGGGCTGGCCGTGCCGTTCTCGCTGCTGATCACGGTGGCGGCGATGTACTTCCTCGGCTTCTCGCTGAACATCCTGACGATGATGGGAATGCTGCTCGCGATCGGCCTGCTGGTGGACAACGCGGTGGTCGTCACCGAGAGCATCTTCCGGCACCGCCAGGTGAGCGGCGCCGACCCGATCGCCTCCACGCTCACGGGCGTCACCGAGGTGGGGCTGGCGGTGCTCGCCGGCACGCTTTCGACGGTGATCGTCTTCCTGCCCATCATCTTCGGCGACGAAAGCGAGATCTCGATCTTCATGGTGCACGTCGCGGTGCCGATCGTGGTCGCGATGGTCGCCTCGCTGCTGGTCGCCCAGACCATCATCCCGACGCTGACCGCGCGCTTCCCGCCGCCGCCGGCGATCCGCGCGGGCTCGTTCTTCGCGCGGATCCAGGGGTGGTACCTGCGGCGCCTCGACTGGCTGTTCGCGCACAAGTGGTGGAGCGCGCTGATCGTGGTGCTGACCGTGGCCTCCCCGGTGCCGCTGTTCGCGACGGGCCTCGTGAAGATGGACATGTTCCCGCAGGACGCCTCGGACCGGCTCTACCTGCCCTTCCACATCGAGGGCACATACCCGCTCGCGCGCACCGAGCAGGCGGTCACGCGTGTCGAGCAGTATCTCCAGGCCAACAAGGAGCGATTCGGCATCGACCTCGTCTACAGTTACTACCTCCCGGACGAGGCGTCGAGCGTCATCAGGCTCAAGCCGCGCGACGAGCTGCCCATGGAGCCGCGCGAGCTCATGAAGGAGATCGAGAAGGGCATACCGGAGATCATCATCGGCAAGCCGAGCTTCCGCTTCGACGAGGAGCAGGGCCAGACCGGCGCGTTCGCCATGCGCCTGACCGGCGAATCCACCGAGGAGCTGGTCGCGCTGTCGCACACCGTGGTGAGGCGGCTCGGTGACGTGAAGGGACTCGACGCGCCGCGCTCGACCGCCAAGGCCGGCGAGCACGAGGTACAGGTCGTCGTCGACCGCGATCGCGCCTCGCTCCTCGGCCTGTCCCCGCAGGCGGTGGCGCAGACGGTCGCGGTGGCGATGCGCGGCGACCCGCTGAAAGAGTTCCGCGCGGATGACCGCGAGATCCAGATGCGGCTCGCTTTCCGCGCCGACAACCGGCAGACGCTCGAGGACCTCGCTGCCACCCCGCTCTACCTGCCCGACGGCACCCGCAGCACCCTCGGAGCCGTGGCCAGCTTCCGCATCGACCAGACCGCGCGCACGATCGACCGCGTCGACCGCCTCACCTCGGTCGCGATCGAGGGCATCGTCGCCGACGACTCGTCCCTCGACGACGTCAAGAAGGGCGTCGAGGCGGTGATGGAGGATTTCCCGCTGCCGCCGGGCGTCGGCTGGAAGTACGGGCGCAGCGTCGAGGACAGCGACGACACCGCGAAGACGATGCAGACCAACATCGTGCTCGCCATCGCGCTGATCTTCCTGGTGATGGCCTCGCTGTTCGAGTCCCTGCTCTACCCGGTCTCGATCATCACCTCGATCGTGTTCGCCATCGTCGGCGTCTTCTGGGGGCTCGCGATCACGGCGACGCCGATGTCGTTCATGGCGATGCTCGGGATCATGATCCTGATCGGCGTGATCGTGAACATCGGCATCGTGCTGATCGCGCACGTGATCGACCTTCGCAAGGAAGGCCTGAACCGGCACGACGCAATCCTGGAGGCAGCTCGCCACCGGCTGCGGCCGATCCTGATGACGACCGTGGTGACGCTGCTCGCGATGCTGCCGCTCGCGGCCGGCGACATCCAGATCGGCGGCGACGGACCCGCGTACTACCCGATGGCGCGCGCGCTGATGTCCGGGCTGCTGTTCGGCTCGGTGACGTCGCTGTTCTTCGTGCCGCTGTTCTACGTCTGGCTCGACGACATGAATGTCTGGCGCCAGCGCATCATGCTGCACTCGCGCGGGGCGGCGGTGGCTACTTCAGCGCAGTAGCACCTTGTACACGTCCCAGTAGTCGTCCACGAGGACGTTGGCGTCGGGCACGCCGCCGGTCGCCGCAGGCGGCAGCGAAGCCGGCTGCGGAACGGTCTCGTTGGCGTTGCGCCAGGTCGCGCCGGCCGCCATTTTCTCGCCGCGCTTCTTGATGTCGGAGGCGAGCCCGTCCTGGGCGCCCACGAGCGCAAGTGCCTGCGCGATCTCGCGCAGGCGAGACAGGCAGGCGTCGAGGTTGCCGTGCTTGGCGCTCTCGACGCTGCGATTGTTCGCGAGCCTGGCGTCCATGGCGAGGCCGGACACCGCGAGCCGCGCGAACAGGTGCTGCGCGTAGGCGATCACCGCCAGGTTCACCAGGCGGCGGCCCTCGATCGTGAGCCCCGGGAACTCCGGCCACGGCTCCTTCTCGATGGTCCGGTGGGACTCGCGCATCTCTCCGAGCTGATGGTCGGCCGTTACACAGCGCTCGCGCTGGCCCAGGATTTCCGCCGTGAGCTCGCGGCGCTTGAAGTAGTGCCAGAAGCGTTGCAGCTGCCCGAGGCGCCGCTCCCGCTCCTCGAGCCGCCCGCGCTCCGCGTCCGCGACTTCCTGCGCCTGGCGCAGGCGCTCGTCCGCGACCTTGAGCCGCTCGGCGCGGTCCTGCTGGAACTCCGCGAGCTGCTGCTTGCGCTGCGCGTCCTGCCGGTCGCGCTTGAGCTCCGCCGCGAACTTCTCGAGCTGCTCGCGGCACGCGCGCCACAGGGCCTTCAGGCCGAAATGCACCAGCGCGTCGAGCCCGCGCTCGGGACTGCCGAGCAGCACCTCGAGCTGCTCGAGCTGCTGCTGCAGGCGCGTGTTGGCGTTCTCCTGCTGCTTGAGCTTGTTGCGCAGGTTGTGCAGCTGGTCGTCGAGGCTCTGCAACTCCTTCTTGAGCTCGGCCCGATTCCAGAACAGCTTGAGCAGCCGCTCCTGCTCGGCAGGATCAGCCTTGCCGATCGAGGGCAGCTTCAGCTGCGACCACTTGTCCGGGAGCATGACGGCCATGAGTCTCGCTCAGGCGGCGGGTACCGCGAAACGGTGGCCGTTGCCCACGCAGTACTCCAGCCACTTGTTGAGGAGCATGTTGCAGGACCAGCGCTTGCCGTGGTTCGGCGTGACGCCTGCAACGAGACTCCGCAGCCGCGGGTGCCTCGGCGTGGCGCCCGTGCCGCAGGCCTCCGCGAGGCGGGCATCGTGATAGACGCGGATCTCGAGACCGGGCTCGCGCTCGGCCCGCTCGCCTTCGCCGAACAGGTAAGTCATCTGCAGCGCGGTCGTGTAGCGGCATTGTTCGACGACCGAGAGTTCGAGCGACGGCTCGCCCGCGACCTCGGAGGTCAGCGATCCGCTGAGCCGCCTGAGGTCCGGCGCCAGCCACCCGAGGCGGATGTAGTTGCTCTCGTAGAGCGTCATGAGGCTCACGAACGACCGTGGCCGCGCGCGCCAGGAGATCGAGCAGAGGCTGTCCGACAACATGGATTTGACTATATCACGGGGTTTCCGGCGGAAACCCCCCGCGATCCGTGCGCCTGTTCACGAATCCGTCACGGCCTCACGCGCCTCGGGATGGCGAGTCGTTCGAGCACGCGGCTCGCGATTTCCTCGATGGACGTGTCGGTCGTTTCGAGGTACGGGATGCTGTTGCGGTCGAACAGCTGCTCGGCCGCGCGCACCTCGAATGCGCACTGCTGCGCGGACGCATAGCGGCTGTCGGGACGCCGCTCCTGGCGGATCTGCTGCAGTCGGCCCGGCTCGATCGTGAGGCCGAACAGCTTGCGGCGGTAGGGCTCGACCGCCGCCGGCAGCCGCAGGCCCTCCAGGTCGTCCTCGGTGAGCGGGTAATTAGCCGCAAAAGCGCCGTATTGCAGCGCCATGTACACGCAGGTCGGCGTCTTGCCGGAGCGTGAAACCCCGACCAGGATCACGTCCGCGCGCTCGTAGTCCCGGGTCTGCGCGCCGTCGTCGTTGGCGAGTGCGAAGTTCGTCGCATTGATGCGCATCGTGTATGCGTTGAGGTCGGCCATGCCGTGCGCCCGGCCGAGCACGTGGGCCGAGGTCTGGCCGAGCTCCTGCTCGAGCGGACCGAGGAACGCGTCAAAGAAGTCGAGGAACAGGCAGTCCGCCTGCTTGAGCGCGTCGCGGACGTCGTCGTTCACGAGCGTCGCGAAGACGATCGGGCGGATGCCCTCGTCGAGCCCGTCCTGGTCGATCTTCCCGGCCGCCTCGCGCGCCTTGTCAACGGTGGTGATGAATGGCAAAGTGACCGGCCTGAATTCCATGCCGTCGAACTGCGTCAGCAGGCTGTGTCCCATCGTCTCGGCCGTGACGCCGGTCTGGTCGGACACGAAGAAGACGGTTCGTCGCTGCTTCATGGCGGAGTTTCCGTTGGCCGTCGCGGCCGACGTCGCCGGCCGCCGCGCAGCTGATCGTATCAGGTGCGGAACGAGCGAGGATCGCGCGTGACCGGTTACACAGTTCCCCTGGCCGAGCTGCGGATGAAGGACGTCGAGACCGTCGGCGGCAAGAACGCGTCGCTCGGCGAGATGATCGGCAGCCTGTCCGGCGCCGGCGTCCAGGTGCCCGGCGGATTCGCGACTACCGCGCAGGCCTATCGCGACTTCCTCGCGCAGGACGGGCTCGGCTCGCGCATCGCCGGCGAGCTCGCCGCGCTCGACGTCGACGACGTCTCGCGTCTCGCCGAAGCCGGCGCGCGCATCCGCAGCTGGATCCTCGACACGCGCTTCCAGCCGGAACTCGAGCGCGAGGTGCTCGCCGCCGCGACCAGGCTCGGCAACGGCGGCGCGGCCGTCGCCGTGCGATCCTCCGCAACGGCCGAAGACCTGCCAAACGCGTCGTTCGCCGGGCAGCAGGAGACCATCCTGAACGTCCGCGGGCCGGACTCGGTGCTGGCGGCCATGCACCAGGTCTATGCCTCGCTGTACAACGACCGCGCGATCTCGTATCGCGCCCGCCAGGGGTTCGACCACGCACAGGTCGCGATCTCGGTCGGCGTGCAGCACATGGTTCGCAGCGACGTCGGCGCGAGCGGCGTCATGTTCACGCTCGACACCGAGTCCGGCTTTCGCGACGCAGTCTTCATCACCGCTTCGTGGGGGCTCGGCGAGCTCGTCGTCCAGGGAGCCGTGAACCCGGACGAGTTCTACGTCTACAAGCCGGCGCTGCGTGCCGGGCGCCACGCGGTCATCCGCCGCAACCTGGGTTCGAAGGCGAGCCGCATGGTCTACGCGTCGGACCCTGCGCCGGGGCGCTGGACCGAGGTCGTGGCGGTCGCCGCGGCGGAGCGGTCGCGCTTCTGCATCGACGACGCCGACGTGCACGAGCTCGCGCGCCAGGCGCTCGTCATCGAGTCGCATTACGGCTGCCCGATGGACATCGAGTGGGGCAAGGACGGCGAGACCGGGGCCATCTTCGTGCTGCAGGCGCGCCCGGAGACGGTGCAGAGCCGCGCCGGCCGCACGATCCAGCGCTACTCGCTGAAGCAGCGCTCGCGCGCGCTGGCACAGGGGCGCGCAATCGGCCAGCGCATCGGCGCGGGTCCGGCCCGCGTCGTGGCAGGCAGCCGCGAGATGTCGCGCGTCCAGCCGGGCGACGTGCTCGTCTCCGACATGACCGACCCGGACTGGGAGCCGGTCATGAAGCGCGCCGCGGCCATTGTCACGAACCGGGGCGGCCGCACCTGCCACGCTGCGATCATCGCGCGCGAGCTCGGGATTCCCGCGGTGGTCGGCTGCGGCGACGCCACCACCAAGATCCGGGACGGCGATCTGGTGACCGTGTCCTGCGCCGAAGGCGACACCGGCGTCGTCTACGAGGGGCGCCTCGACTTCGAGCAGCACCGGATCGAGCTCGACGCCCTGCCGCCCCCGCCCGTGCGGATCATGATGAACGTCGGCAACCCGGACCGTGCCTTCGACTTCTCGTCGATCCCTAACCACGGGGTCGGTCTCGCGCGTCTCGAGTTCATCATCAACCGCATGATCGGCGTGCACCCGAGGGCACTGCTCGAGTTCGCGACGCTGGAACCCGCCGTGCGCGAACAGGTGCGCCGGCAGATGGCCGGCTACGACGACCCGGTGGGCTTCTTCGTCGAGAAGCTCGCGGAGGGCATCGCCAGCATCGCGGCTGCCTTTGCGCCCCAGCCGGTGATCGTGCGGCTGTCGGACTTCAAGTCCAACGAGTACGCGAACCTGATCGGCGGGCGCCAGTACGAGCCGCACGAGGAAAACCCGATGCTCGGCTTCCGCGGCGCCTCGCGCTACACGGACGCCGCCTTCAGGCCCTGCTTCGAGCTCGAGTGCCGGGCGCTGCGCCGCGTGCGCGACGACATCGGCCTGGACAACGTCCAGATCATGGTGCCGTTCGTGCGCACGGTCGACGAGGCCCGGCGCGTGGTCGAGCTGCTCGCGCAGAGCGGTCTCGAGCGCGGCAAGAACGGCCTCAAGCTGATCATGATGTGCGAGCTGCCGGCCAACGCGCTGCTGGCGCGCGAGTTCCTCGAGCATTTCGACGGCATGTCGATCGGCTCCAACGACATGACGCAGCTGGCGCTCGGCCTCGACCGCGACTCGGCGATCGTCGCCCCGCTCTTCGACGAGCGCGACCCCGCTGTCAAGGCGCTTCTCGCGATGGCCATCAAGGCCTGCAAGGAGTCCGGCAAGTACATCGGCATCTGCGGCCAGGGCCCGTCCGACCACCCGGACCTCGCGCGCTGGCTCGTCGACCAGGGCATCGACTCGCTGTCGCTCAATCCGGATACGGTCGTCGAGACGTGGCTGTACCTGGCAAACGGCGCGAAGAGTTAGCGACGCACGAAAGCGGGCTGGCGGGGTTCCCTCGCTCGCGCCGGAACTTGATGCGCTTCGCTCGGGACCCCGCCCAGCCCGCTAGCGCACGTCGAGTTCCCTCCGCGCGGCTTCCCAGTTTCTGCCGTCGTACGGCCGAATCGTCATCGAGGTGATTGTCGCCGGGTCGAGGCAGCGGGCGTTGACGCTGAAGCCGTCGGGGTGGGAGCGCGGGACGTAGAACGTCTTCACGCCGCAGTGGCGGCAGAATCGGTGCCTGGCGACGCCGGTGCCGAAGCGGTACTCGGCGAGATCGTCCCTTCCTGCCAGCAGGCGGAACCCCGCGGCGTCGACGATCAGGTGCAGGTAGGCCGCGCGCGCGCACATCGAGCAGTTGCATTCGAGCAGCTCGAGGTCGCGCGGCGCGAGGACCTCGATGCGCACGCGCCCGCAATGGCACGCGCCGGCGTGCCAGAAGCGGGCCCGGCCGCTCAGGCCCGCGGCTCGTTCCATGGCGGCTTCACGAGTTGCGCCCGGTAGTGGCGGAGCTCGGCGATGGACTCGTGCACGTCCGCGAGCGCCGTGTGGCGCGATTCCTTGGCGACGCCGGCCGCCACCTCGGGCGCCCAGCGGCGCGCCAGTTCCTTGACGGTGCTGACGTCGAGATTGCGGTAGTGGAACCAGCGCTCGAGTTCCGGCATCCAGCGCGCGAGGAAACGCCGGTCCTGGCAGACGCTGTTGCCGCACATCGGCGAACGGTTCGCGCCGACATGGGCCGCCAGGAACTGCAGCGTCGCGCGCTCGGCAGCGGCCTCGTCGATCGGGCTCGCGAGCACGCGGGTGGCGAGACCGGTCGCGGCGTGCGTGCGGGTGTTCCACTCGTCCATCGCGGCGAGAGTCGCCTCCGGCTGGCGAACGGCGATGACCGGGCCCTCCGCGATCACGGCAAGGTCAGCGTCCGTCACGACCGTTGCAATCTCGATGATCCGGTCGCGCTCGGGAACGAGGCCGGTCATCTCGAGGTCGATCCAGATCAGCCGGTCGTCCTGCGTCATGTTGCCGCTGATCTTACCAGAGGCTAGAGTGCCCCTCGCCCGCACGCCATGCATCCCTTCACGATTCTGTTTGTACTCATGCTCGCGGCCTCGCTCGCCGTCGAGCTGTGGCTGCTCGCGCGCCAGGTCCGCGCCGTGCGCGCACACCGCGATCGGGTTCCGCCTGCGTTCGCGGCGGTGATCGCGCCCGCAGACCACGCCCGCGCCGCGGACTACACGGCCGCCAAGTCTCGCTTCGCGATCGCCGAACGCGCCATGGCCGCGGCGCTCGCGCTCGCCCTGACGGTCGGCGGCGGCATCGAGGCAATCGACGCCGGCGGCGGTGCGGCTCGGACTCCCGGCGCTCGCGCAGCAGGTCGCGACGGTCGCGGCGTTCGGCCTCGTCACCACCCTCGTCGGGTCTGCCATTCGACGCCTGGCGCACGTTCCGTATCGAGGGGCGCTTTGGCTTCAACCGCACGACGCCTGCGCTGTTCGCGGCGGACGCGCTCAAGGGCCTCGCGGTCGGCGCACTGCTCCTGCTCCCGCTCGTCGCGCTGCTGCTGTGGCTCATGGCACGCACCGGTGCCGCCTGGTGGCTGTACGCATTCGGCGCCTGGGCCGCGTTCTCGATCTTCGTCGGCTGGGCGTGGCCGCGCTTCATCGCGCCGCTCTTCAATCGCTTCCGCGAACTCGAGGCGGGCGCGCTGCGCGACTCCGTCGAGTCGCTCGCGCGCCGCTGCGGATTCGAGCCGCGCGGCGTCTACGTCATGGACGGCTCGCGCCGCAGCACGCACGGCAACGCCTACTTCACCGGGCTCGGGCGCAACAAGCGCATCGTGTTCTTCGATACGCTGGTCGCGGCGCTCGCGCCCGGGGAGTTGCAGGCGGTGCTCGCGCACGAGCTCGGCCACTACCGGCTCCGGCACGTGGCGCTCCGGCTCGCGCTCTCGCTCGCGGCCGCGTTCGCGGGCTTCGCCCTGCTCGCCTGGCTCGGGCAGGAACCCTGGTTCCAGGCCATCGCTCGGCGTCGATGCCGGGGGCCCGCACACGCTGCTGCTCCTGTTCGTGGTCGCCGCGCCCGCGTTCCTGTTTGGCCTGCGGCCGCTCGCGGCGCTGCTCTCGCGCCGCCACGAATTCGCGGCCGACCGATTCGCCGCAAGGCACGCCGACGCGCAAGCGCTCGCGGACGCGCTGGTGAAGCTTCACCGCGACAATGCCTCGACCCTGACGCCAGACCCGCTGTACACGGCGTTCCACGCCTCGCATCCGCCCGCGCTCGCGCGCATCGCGCGGCTCGCGCCGGACCGGCTCGCGTGAGGCAGACCGGCCGCGCCGACGAGCCTCCGCATGGGGCGCGCGTCGTAGCAGGCCGCGTCGTCGCGAGCCACGGTCGCGACGCGACGGTCGTGGACGAGGCCGGGCACGCGGGTGCATTGCCGGCTCCAGGGCCGGAGGCTGGCCGTCGTATGCGGGGACCGCGTGCACTGGTCGCCGGCGACGACCGAGGGCGGCGCGGGCATCGTCGTCGCAGTCCTGCCGCGCCGGAACGTGCTCGCGCGCATCGACGCTGCGCGGCGATTCCCGAACCAGTCGCCGCCAACCTGACCCAGATCGTCGCCGTGCTCGCGCCCGTGCCCACGCCCGATTTCGGCCTGTGCGACAGGTATCTCGCGGCAGCGGAATGGAATGGGCTCACGGCCTGCGTCGTCGCGAACAAGTGCGACCTTCCCGACGGCGACGCCCGGCTCGAGGCGGTGCTCGCGGATTACTCGCGCATCGGCTACCCCGTCGTGCGCGCCAGCAAGCGGCTCGCGGACGGCGTGCAGCGGGCTCGCGCGAGCGCCTCGCGGGCGTAACCAGCGTCCTGGTCGGGCAGTCGGGCGTGGGCAAGAGCTCGCTGACGAACGCGCTCGTTCCGGGCGTCGAGGCGGCCGTCGCGGAGATGTACCCGCGCCAGCGAGAGCGGCCGCCACACGACGACGACGTCCGCACTCTACGAACTGCCTTCCGGCGGAGAGTTGATCGACTCGCCAGGCGTGCGCGACTTCGCGCCGCCGCTGCCGCCGCCACGCGACGTCGCCGGCGGCTTCCGCGAGATTGCCGCGGTGGCCGCCGATTGCCGGTTCCGCGATTGCCTGCACCGCAGCGAACCGGGCTGCGCGGTCGCGGCCGCGGGCAGCATCTCGCCGCGCCGCCTGGAGAGCTATCGCCGGCTGCTCGACCTCGCCGAGGAAATGGCCGCGCGCGCGGCCTCCCGCGTCAGGCGATGACCTGGCGCCCCGCGAGCGCGTGCGCGAGCGTGCCGCCGTCGACGTATTCGAGCTCGCCGCCGACCGGAACGCCGTGGGCGATGCGCGTCGCGCGGATCCCGCGGCGCGCGACCAGCTCGCCGATGAAATGCGCGGTCGCCTCGCCCTCCACGGTCGGGTTGGTCGCGAGGATGACCTCGCGCACCTCGCCTTCGTCGAGCAGGGCCTCGAGCCGGTCGAAGCCGAGCTGTTCCGGGCCGATGCCGTCGAGCGGCGACAGGTGGCCCATCAGCACGAAGTAGCGGCCGCCGTAGCCGCCGGACTGCTCCACGGCGACGACGTCGGCCGGCGACTCCACGATGCAGAGCGAGGAGGCATCGCGGCGCGGCGCGGCGCAGATCTCGCAAGTCTCGCCGTCCGTCAGCATCCGGCAGCGCCGGCAATGGACCACGTTTGACGCCGCCTCCTCGAGTGCGCGCGCGAGCGCGCGGGCGCCGTCGCGGTTGCGTTCGAGCAGGTGGAAGGCCATGCGCTGCGCGGACTTCGGGCCGACGCCCGGCAGCACGCGCAGGGCCTCGATGAGGCGGCCGAGTCCGGGGGAGTACTTCACGCGCGCGCCGTCAGAACGGCAGCTTCATGCCCGGCGGCAGCTGCATCCCGCCCATCGCCCCGGCCATGTGCTGCTGGACGGCCTCGCCGACCCGGCGCGTCGCGTCGTTGCAGGCCGCGGCCACCAGGTCCTCGAGCATCTCGCGGTCGGAGGCGGCGACCGTGGGGTCGATCTCGACGCGGCGCACCTCGTGCCGTCCGTTCATGACGACCTTGACCATGCCGCCGTCCGGCCTCGCCGGTGACTTCGACGGCGGCCAGCTGCTCCTGGGCCTTCTGCATGTTGGCCTGGAGCTGCTGCGCCTGGCGCATCAGCTGTCCGATGTTCGGTTTCATGCGCGTATGTTACCCGACCGGCTTGATCGAATCCGGCTGCAGCACGGCGCCAAACCGGTCGCGGAGCGCCTGCACGGCGGGATCGCGTTCGAGCGCCGCCCGGGCCTGCTCGATGCGCTCGTCCCGCGCCTGCTCTTCCCGCCGAGCCGGCGTATCGCCTGCGCCTCCGCACTCGATCTCGACGGTCGCCGACGCGCCGACGCACGCGCGCAGCGCCTGTACGAATCGATCCTCGAGCTGGCGCGTGTGCAGGGCGCTCGCGCGTTCGTCGAGCAGGAAGCGGAAGTGGTCGCCCTCGCGGGAGAGGAGCTGGAAATTGCCCGCGAGCTGGCGGGCCGGCCCCTTGAGCTCGAGGCGGGCCAGCAGCGCCGGCCAGTCTCCATCCGCCGGCACCGCCGCTGCCTTTGCCGGGCCGCGCGCGGGCGAGGCCGCAGGGGCCGGCGCCGGCCGCCCGGCTGCCGCTTCGCGCCGGCGGCCTGCCGATTCCGCGGGACGGAAGGCGAGCATGCGCAGCAAGGTCATCTCGAACCCGGTGCGCGGGTCGGGCGCGAGGTCGAGGTCGCGCCGGCCGAGGATGGCAAACTGGTAAGCGAGCTGCAGGTCTTCGGCCGCCATGCGCGACGCGAGCGACTCGAGCGCGCTCAGGCGGGTGCGCCTCGTCCTCCGCCAGATCCGGGCACGGCCTGGCGCAGCGCCACCTTCTGCAACAGCGCCGCGAGCTCGTCGAGCAGCTGCCCATAGTCCGGCGCAAACTCGTCGATCGCCGCGATCGAGGTCGAACAACGCCGCGCGCATCGCGCTCCGCGAGCCGTGCGGCAAGGCCGAGGACCTGCTGGCGATCCACGGTGCCGAGCATCGCGCGCGCGTCGATCTCCGTCACGCGGCCGCCGCCGAACGCCAGCATCTGGTCGAGGAGCGAGAGCGCGTCGCGCAGGCTTCCGTCCGCCGCCCGCGCGAGCAGCTGCACGGCCGGCGCCTCGAAGGCAACGCCCTCGGCCCCGAGGATCTGCGACAGGCGCGCCGCGATCAGCGCGGCCGGCAGCCGCTTCAGGTTGAATTGCAGGCAGCGCGACAACACCGTCACCGGCAGCTTCTGCGGGTCTGTCGTCGCGAGCAGGAACTTGACGTGCGGTGGCGGCTCCTCGAGCGTCTTCAGCAACGCGTTGAAGGAATGGGCCGACAACATGTGGACTTCGTCGATCAGGTAGACCTTGTAGCGGCCTCGATTCGGCAGGTACTGGACGTTCTCGAGGAGCTCCCGCGTGTCGTCGACCTTGGTGCGCGAGGCCGCGTCGACCTCGATCAGGTCCGTGAAGCGGCCCTCGTCGATTTCCCGGCAGGCTCCGCACTCGCCGCAGGGACTCGAGCTCGACGCCCCGCTCGCAGTTGAGCGAGCGCGCGAGAATGCGCGCGATCGTCGTCTTGCCGACGCCGCGGGTGCCCGTGAACAGGAAGGCGTGGTGCACGCGCCCCGAGTCGAGGGCATTCACCAGCGCCTGGCGCACGTGCTCCTGCCCGACCAGCTCGGCGAAGCTGCGGGGACGCCATTTGCGCGCGAGGACCAGATAGCTCATCGCAATCCTTTGGGCCGCTTCGACATCATGGCGCACCCGCGCGCGGCGAGGAGGCGGCCCGCGCCAGCACCCCTCCGGCACCCGATTCCACCGCTACCGTTGCTCCCTTCCGGGCCTGGCGGGGTTCACGGCTGATCGTCGCGGAGGAACCGGCGCGAGCCACCATGAAACGGCCGGGCTGGCATCGTAAAGTTGCACCCTGGGGGCGTCAACCGCGTGAGCCGGCGCGCGGCAGCCAGAGCGTCAGGGCGGTCCCACGCCCCGGTGCGCTCTGGATCTCGATGCGCCCGCCGTGGATGTCCATGATTTCCTTGACGATGCTCATGCCGAGCCCGGTGCCGGCGACGCCCGACGCGTTCTCGGCGCGGTAGAACTGCTCGAAGATGCGGCGCTGCGTTTCCTCGTCCATGCCTTCGCCGCGATCCTGCACGCAGACGCCGATCTCTCCGGCGCCCGCGACCAGCCGCACGACGATCGGCGCGCCGGGTGGCGAGTACTTGCAGGCGTTTGCGATGACGTTGCTGAGCGCCTGGCAGAACTTGTCGGCGTCGACGAACGCCTCGGCGTCGCCGATCTCGCCCTCCAGGCTCGGCACGCGCGCGTATTCGCCGATCCGGAACGAATCGATGTAGCGCCGGACCGCCGGGGCGAGCGTCTGGCGGATCATGGTGAAGTCGCGGCCCGCGCGCGCCTCGATGCGCGCCAGGTCGAGGAGTTCCGAGACGATGCCGGCGATCTGGTCGCCGTGGCGGCGCATGGTCGCGAGGATCTCGCCGCGCTGCGAAGGGGGCGGGTCGCTCGACTGGAGGTATTCGGCATAGCCGGTGATCACCGCGATCGGCGTGCGCAACTCGTGGGCCGCGGTCGCCACGAAGCGGCTCTTGGCGCGGTCGAGCTCGTCGGCCCGCGTGACGTCGCGGAAGTAGGCGACCTGCGCGCCGGAACGCGCGCCCACGACCCGGCACTCGAGCACGGCCGGCCGCGGGCGCTGCAGCCGCATTATCGCCGCGCTGCCGGGCTGCGCTTCGCCGGCATGGCCCGTCCCTCCGAGGTCGGCGAGCCGGGACCAGAACGCGGAACGCGAGAGCCCGATCAACCCGTCGCGCGTCCAGCCCGTCAGCGCGAGGAAGGCGGGATTGGTCTCCGTCACCAGTCCCGCGGCGTCGAACGACACGAGGCCGTCCGGCGACAGGCTGAGGATCGTCGACAGCTCCTCGTTGCGCTCCGTGAGCCGTGCCTCAGCGTCCTCCCGCGCACGGTTGGAGTCGCCGAGCAGGCGGCCCATCTGCTGCAGTTCGCCGACCGTGTGGCGGAACTCGATGACCTCGAACTCGGGCGAGGCCTGGTCGTAATCGCCCACCGCAATCCGGTGCGCCATGCGCTCGATCTGCCGCAGCGGCTCGGCGATCCGGTGGCTCACGACGCGCGCGCGGCGGTACAGGAACGTGAAGAATATCGCGTAGAAGCCGGCCAGACCCGCGAGCATCACCCAGCCGACGGCGGCGAGGTCGCTATTCAGCGTGCGCGAGGGCCCGAACACCGCCTGCTCCGGCACGAGGCTCATGAGCTTCCATCCGACCGAAGGAATCGTCTCCCAGGCAACGAGGTGGGGCGACGGGCCGTCCAGCCGCCCGCTCCCGGCCGGCTGCGCCTTCAGCAGCGCGCCGATTTCCGCGAGGTCCGGCCGGTGGTACACGTTGAATCGATCGGGCTTGAACGTGTCGGCCCGGATCGCGTTTACGTATTCGTGCGCCCTGAGCTCGCGCAGCTCGAACAGGCGCTCGCCCTCGGGCGGCAACGCGAGGAGCGTGCCCGACTTGCCGATCAGCAGCAGGAAGCCCTGCCAGGGGATGTCCTCGGCGAGGACGTCATCCACGATCCGGTCGATCGTGACGTCGGCGCCGACCACGGCCTCGAGAAAATCGCCGCGGTAAGCGGGCGCGATCGCCGATACCAGCCAGCCCTTGCCGGCCGGGTCCACGTAGGCGTCGGTCCACACGACGGCCCGGGACGGGTTGTGGCGCGCGTCCGCCTCGTAATAGAAGTTGAAGTCGGGGATGTTCATGCCCGGGTCGTACATCGAGGCAGTGTCGATCCACGGCCAGATGCGGTTCAGCGAGTCGTGCGTGTTGAGGTAGGCCTGGACGATCAGCGGGTTCGCGAGCGTCACGTCGCGCAGCAGGCCGTCCACGGTGGCCAGCCTCTCGAGCCGCTCGAACCCTGCCGGCCCCTTCGAGGCGAGCGCCGACCAGTACACGGCGGCGCCGCCATCGTCGCTCGCGGTCGTGAGGGCGCCGCTCGGCTGCCGGCGCAGGCGCTGCCGGTCACGTGGTCGCGGCGCGGGCCCTGCCAGAGCGGACGTCGTCTGGCGGCGCAGCAACTCGGTGAGTGCCGCGACCTGGCCGAGCTTCTGCTCGATCACCGCGGACTGGTCGCTCGCGATGCGCGAGAGTTCCTGTTCCGCGACGTCCGACAGTGCGGCGACGTTGCGGCGCAGCGACCAGGCGTGGCTCGTGAGGTAGACGACGACGAGCAGGAGCTCGACGACCAGCAGCGGGATCAGGGCATTGCGGACGTATGTGCGCCAGACCCAGCGCAGCAGCGAGGTTTCCGCCTTCGCCATGAAGCTAGTGTATCTGCGCCAAACAAAAGGGGACGGTCACCTTTTCCTTCGATCCTTCGGGAAAAGGTGACCGTCCCCTTTTGTTTGGCGGAGAGGGTGGGATTCGAACCCACGTAGGGCGTAATGCCCTCAACCGATTTCGAGTCGGTGCCGTTATGACCGCTTCGGTACCTCTCCGTTGTGGATTCCGGAACCCGTCATAGCGGGCTGATCCGGAACCGTTATTCTACATCAATGGACCCGGATTTCGCTCCGGCCGCCTCGCCATGGCGGCGATTCCGCAGCCGGTTCGGCCTACCCGCGATCCTCCTCGTGGCACTGATGGCGGGCACCTGCTCGCGTATGCCTGGCACGCTCGAGCAGGTTCGCGCACAAGGCGTGCTCAAGGTCGTCACCCGCAACAGTCCCCTCGCGTATTACGAGGGTGCGGCCGGTCCCGAAGGCCCGGAATACGAGCTGGCCCGCGGCTTTGCCGAGCGGCTCGGCGTGGGCCTCGAGCTCGAGACGGTGCGGACGACCGCCGCGGCCCTCGCGGCCGTGGCGAGGAACCGGGCCCACATCGCCGCCGCGGGACTCGTCGTGGACGAGGCCCGCATGGACCGAGTGCGCTTCGGGCCCGTGTTCCAGCGGATCGACCAGCACGTCGTCTACCGTGTGCAGGATACCTTGCCGCGGTCGGCAGCCGACCTCGTCGGCCGGCGCATCGTCGTGCAGCGAAATTCCGGCCACGCGGCCGCCCTCGCCCGGCTGGCGCAACACGCGGCGGGGCTGACGTGGTCCGAAATCAGGGCGGCCGACACGCTCGACCTGCTCGAGCGCGTCGCGCTCGGCGAGGCCGACCTCACGGTCGCGGACTCGATCGAGTTTTCGCTCGGGAGGCACTTCCATCCGGACCTGCGCCCGGCCTTCAAGCTTGCGGAATCCGAGGCGGTGGCCTGGGCATTGTCGCCGCACGCGGCAGACCTGCTGCCCGAGGTCGAGCGCTACTTCGCGGACCTCGGAACCGACGGCCGGCTCGACGACATCCTCGAGCGCAACCGGCGCGCGCTGGTGCGCTTCGACCGCGTCGACGCCGCGAACTTCGTCGCGGGCGTGCGCGAGCGGCTGCCGCGCTACCAGGCCTGGTTCCAGGAAGCGTCCGCCGCCACGGGCATCGACTGGCGGCTCCTCGCTGCAATCGGCTACCAGGAATCGCGCTGGGACGAATCCGCGGTTTCGCCGACCGGCGTGCAGGGGCTCATGATGCTGACCGCGGAGACGGCGCGCCGCGTCGGCGTCGCGAACCGCATCGACGCGCGCGAGAGCATCCTGGGCGGCGCGCGCTATTTCCGCGTGGTCGAAAAAACGATCCCCGCGCGCATCCCGGAGCCCGACCGCACCTGGCTCACCCTCGCCGCCTACAACGTCGGCTACGGCCACCTCGAGGACGCGAGAATCCTGACGCAGCGCCGCGGGCCAGGACCCCGACAGCTGGCCCGACGTGCGCGCGAACCTGCCATTGCTGGCGCAGGAACGCCATTACGCGACGCTGCGCCGCGGCTATGCGCGCGGCTGGGAGCCGGTCGGCTTCGTCCGCAACGTCCAGACCTACGCCGAGCTGCTGCGCTGGATGGTTGCCGACGGGCCGCCCTCAGCGGCGCCCGGCGAAAAAGCGGCGGAGTAGCGCACCGCATTCGTCCGACAGGACGCCGCCGAAGGTGTCGACGCGGTGGTTCATCGCCTCCGAGTCGGCGAGGTTGAACACGCTTCCGGCCGCGCCCTGACGCGGGTCCCACGCCCCGAACACGAGCCGCGCGACGCGTGCGTGCACGATCGCCGCGGCGCACATCGGGCAGGGCTCGAGCGTCACGTAGAGCGTGGCGCCGCCGAGCCGGTAGTCCGAGACGGCGGCAGCCGCAGCGCGCAACGCCAGGATCTCCGCATGGGCGGTCGGGTCATGCGCCGCGATTGGCTGGTTCCAGCTTTCCCCGAGCATTTTTCCGTGGCGGACAACGAGCGCCCCCACCGGCACTTCGCCGGCGTGCTCCGCGCGCTGCGCCAGTTGCAGCGCGCGCCGCATCCAGTCCACGTCGCTCATGCTCTGGTTCGTCTCGATCCGCCTGCGTTCGTCACGACTCAGGTTATCATCTGCATGAAGTCAACTGGATCGCGACGGACACCCGGCTCTGACGCCATGAGAGGTGAAAGTTGAGTGGACCGCACGCCGGACGGCGCATTTACGCAACCCGCAACCTGTCCATGCGGCCCTATGATCTCGACGGTCCGCTGCAGCCGGAAATGTCCTGGGCGCCGCTGTCGCACGAGGCGGGCAGCGAACGCGGCTCCTACCTCATGCGCATGTCGCCAGGTGCTGCCACGATTCCGCACGAGCACAGCTGTCGCGAGGAGTACCTCATCCTCGAGGGCGAGGCCATCGAGGAAGATGGCACGGTTCTGAAGGCCGGAGACTGGATCGTCTACGAACCGGGCACGCGCCACAGCACGCGCACGGTCACGGGTTGCCTGCTGCTGGGCATCGACTGGGATCCGCCCGTGCGGAGCTAGCGGCTCAGAACCGTTGCGACCAGCGCAGGCCGATGTTGCGCGGGCGGATGTGGTTGCGGTTGAAGTCGAGACCGCTCGGGCTGAAATAACCCGGGTCGCCGATGTCGATCTGGCCGCGTTCGTCGGTCACGTTGTTGGCATAGAGGCTCAACGTCCAGCGTTCGTTCTCGATGCCAGTCGACAGGTTCAGCACGCCATAGGAATCCATCTTCGCACGCCGCTCGTTGGAGACTTCGAGGTCGTTCCAGGCTTCGTCACGCCACGACCAGGCTGCCTGTGCGAACAACGGCAGGCTGGCGGTCTGGAAGTCGTAACGCGCAAGTGCCGTGTATTGCCATTGCGGCACGTAAGGCATGTCCGTCCCGTCCGGGGCGTCCGGAGGCAAGCCCTCCTCCCGGTCTTCGGCGCTGCGCCAGAAATCGTCCTGCAAGGTCGAATCGTTGTACGACCCGGCCAGGGACAGCAGCAGGCCCTCCGCGGGCAACCAGTCCAGCTCGAACTCGAGGCCCTGGGTCTGCGCCGTCCCGACGTTCTGGATGATGGTCAGGTTGGAGATCGTGAAGTCGAGGAAGCTGTACTGGAAGTCTTCCCAGTCGACGACGTAAACGGCGCCGTTGAAGCGCACCGCGCCGCCGGCCCACTGGGTCTTCCAGCCGAGCTCGTAGTTGTAGACCCAGTCGGGCTCGTACGACGGTATGCCCGGCACGCGCGCGCGGTTGACGCCTCCGGCCCGGAAGCCCTCTGAATAGGTCGCATACAGCATCTTGTCTTCGGTTACTTCCCATTCGACGCTGCCCTTGAAGGCCCAGTCGTCGCCCTCGGACACGTCGTCGAGAATGCCGGTGTCGAAGCACGGAAACTGCGGCGTGCCGTTGTCCCGGTCCTCGACGAAGTCCCCGTTCGCGTCGTAGAAACCGGTGCAGTGGCCGATGTTGCCGTTGAACCCAAACAGCGAGTTCTCGTATTCGAAATAGCGCGCGCCCCCGATCAGCGTCACGGTGTCGGTGAGGTCGAAATAGACTTCGCCAAAGACGGCCTTGTCGCGGTCGACGCGGTCCTGGTTCGTCGACCAGACCACGTCGCTGTCCTCGATCACCGACTGCGCCGGGTTCAGCGCCGGGACCGTCCACTGCAGGTCGAAGTAGTGCTCCTGGCGCTGGTAGAAGAGGCCCGTGGTCCAGCGGAAGCGGTCTTCCTGGCCGGATTGCAGGCGGATCTCGTGGCTCGAGCGCTTGAAGTTCTCGTCGCCGTACACGTATTGCGACGGGTCGGCGCATCCGCCTTGCGCGTCGTAGTACCAGCAGCTGTAGCCGTAGCTCGCGTAAGCGTAGTCGAGATATTCCGCGTAGCCGGAATAGTCGTACTGGCTTTCCACGTCGCGGTCGAGATAGGCGCCGGCGTAGACCAGGTTCAGGTCGCCGATCTTTCCTTCGAGCGTCAGCGATGCCTGGTACCAGTCCTCGTCCTGCCATGCGGGAAAGAACGAGCTGATCTCGAATTCCTCGCCGGTATAGAGCTCGTTGTCGTACCAGGTGCCATTGACGTTCGCTTCCTGGTACATGAGTCCCGGCGTCACGCTCCAGTTGTCGTTGAGGTCGATCTTCAGCAGCGCCCGCGCGCCGGTAGTCTTGGCCGTGTTCCAGTCGTCCTCCAGGAGACCGAGATTGTCGCGGGTGATGTCGCCCATGTCGTAGTGAATCTCGCCCGGCACGTTGTCGATCCAGCCGCCTTCGTCGGTATGCCAGCCGACCAGTCGAACCGCCATGCGATCGTTGATCGGGACGTTGACGAAGCCCTCGAGGCCGAAGCCTCCGTCGCCGTGGTCAACCGTGTCGGCGAAGGCGTCGTAACCGGCCTCGAACTGGCCGACCTCGGGCTTGTTGGTGATGATGCGGATGGTGCCGGACTGGCTGCCCTGGCCGAACAGCGTGCCCTGTGGGCCGGACAGCGTCTCGACGCGCGCGATGTCGTAGACGTGCACGTCCAGGATCTGGTTGATCGTCGTGACCGGCTGTTCGTCGAGGTAAACGCCGATGCTCGGCATCGAGGCTGAATGGTTGCCGTCGCCACCACTGGAGATGCCGCGCATGTAGACCTGACCGTATCCGGGGCCGTTGGAGGTATAGGACACGGTGGGCAGGAACTGGATGTAGTCTTCGAAGCCGCGTACCTCGAGGTCCGCGAGTTTCTTTGAATCCAGCACCATGACCGAGATCGGCACGTCCTGGAGGTTCTCGGAGCGCTTGGTCGCGGTGACGACGACCTCTTCGAGCACGGACTCAGCGCCGTGTGCCGGAGTCACGACGGTTGCGGCGACGGCAGGGCCGGCCAGTGCCAGCAAGACGGCCTGGGTCAGCGGCCTGCGGTTCAGTTTCGTCATTTGTGTCCCCTCATTGCTCATCCTGGAGCTGCGGCGCTTGGGCGCGACCGCCACTGAGCCATCGGAACTATAATGCTACCCGGTCTTGGCGAGATTGTTCTCGATCCCGCAAACCAATTGTCAAAGCGAGCACGATGGAATCGACCGATGCCGAACCGCGCGGCAGTTATCGGACTGCGCTCGACCATGCCGCAAAACTGCTGCGCACCAACCCGCGGCTCGCTGAGCAGCAAGCAACTGAAATCCTGAAGGTTTTCCCGGGGGCCGAGCCGGCCCGGCACATTCTCGCCAGCGCCTGCCGGTTGCAGGGGCGACCGCAGGAAAGCCTGGCGATACTGGAGCCCCTGGTGGACCGCAATGCTGCCTCGCCGGGCTTCCAGTACGAGTGGGGGCGCACCCTGGGCAGCCTCGGCCGAACCCGGGAAGCGATTGGCGCCCTGCGCGGCACGGTCCGGCTCGATCCGGAGAATGCTGCGGCCTGGCGCGCACTGGGCGACCTGCTCGTCCTGGACGGCGACGAGGCAGGCGGCCGGGACGCCCACCAACGCCATTTCGCGCTGACTGCACGCACACCCGAACTGGTCGAGGCCGCGGAACTGATGCGCGGCGGCAAGATCGGCCAGGCGGAACGCATCGCGCGCGAATACCTCAAGGCGCATCCGGCCGACGTCAACGCGATCCGCCTGTTGGCCGACATCGGCATGAAACTCTCGCGCTACCACGACGCCCGCAACCTTCTCGCACGCTGCCTCGAACTGGCGCCGGATTTCCACCTCGCGCGCTACAGCTACGCCGTCGTGCTGACCCGGCAGAACCGCCTTCCGGAAGCGCTCGAGGAAGTCCGGCGCCTGCTCGAGCACGATCCGGCCAATCCGAACTACCTGCTGCTCGAGGGCAACGTACTGGTGCAGATGGGCGATCACGAGCGCGCGCTGGGACGCCTGGAACGCGTGCTGGCGAACTATCCGAACCAGCCGCGCGCACAGATGAACTACGGGCATACGCTGAAGACCGTCGGCCGCCTGGACGAGTCGATCGCCGCTTACCGCCGCTGCATCGCGCTACAGCCCGCCATCGGAGAAGCGTACTGGAGCCTTGCCAACCTCAAGACCTACCGGTTCACCGATGCGGAAATCGCCCTGATGCGCGAACAGCTGGCCGCGACCAAAGGCAGCCCGGGAGACCAGTCGCATCTCGCCTTCGCGCTCGGCAAGGCGCTCGAGGACCGTGGAGAATTCGACGAGTCCTTCAGTTGCTACGAACGCGGCAACCGCATCCGCAAGGTCAAGCATCGGCACAACGTCCGGATCAACGTGTTCGACACCGCGCGCCAGATGAAGACCCTGACCGCGGAGTTCTTCGCTGCCCGGCAGGGTTGGGGATGCCCGGCGCCCGACCCGGTCTTCATCGTCGGCTTGCCGCGCTCCGGCTCGACGCTGCTCGAGCAGATCCTCGCCAGCCACTCGCAGGTGCAGGGCACGGCCGAACTGATGGACCTGATCCAGATCTCGCGCCTGCTGGGCGAGAAATCGCGGCGCATCCCGGCGTCGAAGTATCCGGAGGTGCTCGCGACGCTCGATGCCGACCGCTTCCGCGAGCTCGGCGAAAGCTATGTTGCGAGCACGCGCGTGCAGCGCAACGACCGGCCGTTCTTCATCGACAAGATGCCGAACAACTTCCGGCACGTCGGCCTGCTGCACCTGATGCTGCCGAACGCGAAGATCATCGATGCGCGGCGCCATCCGATGGCGTGCTGCTTTTCCGGCTTCAAGCAGTTGTTCGCGAGCGGCCAGACCTTCAGCTACGGACTCGAGGAAATCGGCAAGTACTACCGCGACTACGTGTTCCTGATGGACCACTGGGACCGCGTACTCCCGGGCCGCGTCCTGCGGGTCGAATACGAGGACATGGTGGCCGACACCGGGAACCAGGTGCGGCGCATGCTGGAATACTGCCGCCTCCCATTCGAGGAACAGTGCCTTCAGTTCTGGGAGACCGAGCGCGCCGTGCGCACGCCGAGTTCGGAGCAGGTGCGCCAGCCGATCTACCGCTCGGGGCTGGAGCAGTGGCGCAATTTCGAGAAGCACCTGGGCCCTCTGAAGGAGGCCCTCGGCCCGGTGCTTGAGCGCTACCCCATCGGACGGGACCCGCCGTAGCGAACGCGCAATTGCTTCAGGTCGACGAAGATTCCGGTCCCCGACCGGCACCACCGGCTTGCGCCTTCGCGGCCGTGGCGAGCAGCTGGCGCATTTTCAGGTAGACGCCGTTGGTCCAGCCAAAACCGATCACGTTGTCGGCATAGCCGGCGGTGACGCGCACGTCGGCGTTGCCGGTCGCCATGTTGTATTTCTCGCGGATGGTGCCGTCGTCCGCCAGTCCGCGGTCGACGGTCGCGGTGAACTTGGCCGCGATGCGTCGTGCGTCGTCGCCGAACCCGTACGCCTCGAGGCCCGCCACCGCGAGCCAGTTGGTGGGCGCCCAGCCAAATGGCGCGTCCCATTGCGCACCGCTGGCGTCGCGGCTCATCGCCAGGCCGCCCTCGTGCTCGAACAGCGCCAGCCTGCCGCGCAGCGCCCGCGCCTGCTGCGGCGAGGCGGCGCCGGACCACAGCGGATAGAAGGTGGTGATGTAGGGATCGTTCGCCGGTTTGCCGGCGACGAAGTCGAAGTCCAGGTACATGCCCGCTTCCGGGCGCCACAGGTACTGGTCCATTGCCGCCTTGCGCGCCGTCGCGGCCTGGCCGAAACGCCGCGCATCGCCGGCCTTGCCAAGGCGGGTCGCGAACTGCTGCAGGTCGAGTTCATAGCGGTAGAGCAGGCTGTTCAGGCCGACCGGCGCGTAGTGGTGGGTGGAGCCGGCGAACGGGCCGAAGTGGAAGTTGACGTCGAAACCCGACTCGCGCATTGCGCGATCGCCGAGGTAGTAGTCGGCGTCGAGGCGGTGGCCCCTGGCCCAGGCATCGGCACAGACTCGGGAGGCCTGGATGTCGCAGCTCGCCGTTTTCAGCCGTTCGACTTCCGCGGCGTCAGGATGCTCGGAGGACTCCACCAGGTAGCCCGGGTCGCGCTCCGGATTCGCGAGCAGCCACTCGATCACGCCGCGCAGGTACCCGGCGTCGCGCATCTCGAGCACCGGGCCGCTGCCGTAGTCGAAATAGCGCGCGAGGCCAGTGTCCCCGGCGCGGTGCTCGGCGCGCATCCAGGTGCCGTGGTCGCGCACGGTCAGCGGATAGGCGTGGGCCAGCCAGGCGCCGGCTTCGGACTTGTCGCGGAAACTGTCCGGCTCGTCGAGGACCGCGCGCACCATCGCCGACAGGAACGGCGGCTGCGATCGCGTGAGGTAATACGTGCGATTGGCGTTGAGCACACCGCCGTAGTACTGCACCTGGAACAGGAAGTTGTCGACCATGTCGCGCGCCAGCGCGGCGCGTCCGTCGGCGAGCAGGCCGATCACGATGAAATAGCTGTCCCAGCCGTACATCTCGTTGAAGAACCCGCCCGGCACCACGTACGGCTCCGGCAGGTAGAGCAGGCCCTGCGCCGGCAACGACCTTGGATCGAGCTCGCCGACCCGGCGCAGCGCGCGCGGCAGCACCTGCACGTCGACGTTGCAGCGCTTCGCGGTGTCGTCGATGTCCGGGGTTCGCGGCAGGTCCGCCGGCAGGTACAGCACCGGCCGGGTCGCGACCTTGTCGTCGGCCAGCGCGGAACAGTCGTCCATCGAGCGCGTGAGCGTGTTCCACGCATTGTCGATGTAGGCCTCGGTGCGTGCCGGATTGGGCGCGGTCTCGCGCGCGACGGCGGGTGTGGCCGCAGCGACAGCGAGCGGGATTGCGAACAGGGCGGAGCGCAGGAGCGTGGAGATCATTCCTCCCTACTCCCACTCGATCGTCGCCGGCGGTTTGCCCGAGACGTCATATACGACACGTGAGACGCCGTTTACCTCGTTGACGATGCGTCGCGCGACGAGATCCAGGAATTCATAGGGCAGCCGCGCCCAGTGTGCGGTCATGAAGTCGACGGTCTCCACGGCGCGCAGTGCGATGACCCAGTCGTAGCGCCGGCCGTCGCCCATCACGGCGACCGACCGCACCGGCAGGAAGATCGCCATGGCCTGCGCCACGCGATCGTAGAGGTCGTGCGCGCGCAGCTCCTCGATGAAGATCGCGTCGGCCCGGCGCAGGAGGTCGGCGGCCTCGCGCGTCACGCGGCCGAGGATGCGCACGCCGAGGCCGGGCCCCGGAAACGGATGCCGGAACACCATCTCGCGCGGCAGGCCGAGCTCGAGGCCGATTCGGCGCACTTCGTCCTTGAACAGCTCGCGCAGCGGCTCGAGGAGTTTCAGGTGCATCCGTTCCGGCAGGCCGCCGACGTTGTGATGCGACTTGATCACGTGGGCCTTGCCGGTCTTTGCGCCCGCGGATTCGATGACGTCGGGATAGATCGTGCCCTGCGCGAGCCACCTGACGCCATCGAGCCGTTTCGACTCTTCCTCGAACACGTCGATGAAGAGCCCGCCGATGACCTTGCGTTTGCGTTCCGGGTCCTCCTCGCCCTCGAGCGCCGAGAAGAAGCGATGCGCGGCGTCGACGCGGATGACGCGGATACCGAGGTGCGCCGCGAAGGTCTCCATGACCTGGTCGCCCTCGCCGAGCCGCAGTAGGCCGTGGTCGACGAACACGCAGGTGAGCTGGTCGCCGATCGCACGGTGCAGGAGCGCGGCGACGACCGAGGAGTCGACGCCCCCGGACAGGCCGAGCAGCACGCCGTCGCCTCCGACCTGCTCGCGCACGCGCGAGATGGCGTCTTCGACGATGTGGCCGGCGTCCCAGAGCGCGTCGCAGCCGCAGATGCCGCGCACGAACCGCTCGAGGATGGCGTGCCCGGCGCGGGTGTGGGTAACCTCGGGATGGAACTGGACGCCGTAGTAACGCCGCGCGTCGTCCGCCATCGCCGCAAGCGGCGCGTTCGCCGTGGCGGCGATCGCCGTGAATCCGGGCGGCAGTGCCTCGACGCGGTCGCCGTGGCTCATCCACACGTCCAACAAAGCGGGATCCGCGGCCCCCTCGTCGATGATGCCGTCCAGCAGCCGGGAGGTCCCGGTGCGCCGCACGCTCGCGTAGCCGAACTCGCGGTGCGCGGACGGCTCAACCCGGCCGCCGAGCTGCGCGGCCATCGTCTGCATGCCGTAGCAGATGCCGAGCACCGGCACGCCGAGCTCGAACACGGCGCCCGGCGCGCCCGGCGACTTCTCGCCGCCGACCGACTCCGGACCGCCGGAGAGCACGATGCCGCGCGCGCCGAACCGGCGGACGGCGTCGTCGCCGCAGTCCCAGGGAAGGATCTCGCAATAAACGCCGATCTCGCGCACGCGTCGCGCGATCAGCTGCGTGTACTGTGCGCCGAAGTCGAGGATCAGGATCCGGTGTGCGTGGATGTCGGCCGCGGCCGGCTGCATGCGCGCGGCCATCACCCGATCCGGTAGTTCGGCGCTTCTTTCGTGATGCTCACGTCGTGCACGTGGCTCTCGCGTACGCCGGCGCCGGTGATGCGCACGAACACCGGGCGCGTGCGCATCTCGTCGATGTCGTGGCTGCCCGTGTAGCCCATGGCCGCGCGCACGCCGCCGGCGAGCTGGTGCAGGATCGTGACGAGGCTGCCCTTGTACGGCACCCGTCCCTCCACGCCTTCCGGAACCAGCTTCTCGAGCTCCTCGACGGTGTCCTGGAAGTAACGGTCGCTGGAGCCGTAGCGCTGCGCCATCGCGCCGAGCGAGCCCATGCCGCGGTACGACTTGTACGAGGCACCCTGGTACAGCTCGACTTCGCCCGGCGACTCCTCGGTGCCAGCGAAGAGCCCGCCGATCATGACCGTGTGCGCGCCGGCCGCGATCGCCTTGGCGACGTCGCCGGAATAGCGGATGCCGCCATCCGAGATCAGCGGCACATCGGACTTCGCCAGCGCCGCCGCGACCGTCGAGACCGCCGTGACCTGCGGCACGCCGACACCCGCGACGACGCGGGTCGTGCAGATGGAACCGGGCCCGATGCCCACCTTGACCCCGTCGACGCCCGCGTCGACCAGCGCCTTCGCCGCCTCGGCCGTCACGATGTTTCCCGCCACGAGCTGCAGCCCGGGATGCGCCTTGCGGATGCGCTCGACCGTCGCGATCACGCCGCGCGAATGGCCGTGCGAGGTGTCGACGATCACGAGGTCCGCGCCCGCCGCCGCGAGCTCGGCGACTCGATCGAGCGTGTCCGGCGCCGTGCCCACCGCGGCCCCGACCCGCAGCCGTCCGTGCTCGTCCTTGCAGGCGCGCGGGAAGTCGCGCGCCTTCTGGATGTCCTTGACCGTGATCATGCCGCGCAGGCGGCCGTCGCCGTCCACGACCAGGACCTTCTCGATGCGGTGCCGGTGCAGCAGCAGCAAGACCTCCTCGCGCGGCGTGTTCTCGCGCACGGTCACCAGCTTCTCGCGCGGCGTCATGACCTTCGACACCGGCAGGTCGAGCTGCTCCTCGAAGCGGATGTCGCGGTGCGTGACGATGCCGACCACCTGGTTGCCGTCCGCCGTCACCGGCAGGCCGGAGATGCCCTTGGCGCGCGTCAGCGCGACGACCTCGCGGATGGTCGCGTCCGGACGCACGGTGATCGGGTCCTTGATGACGCCGCTCTCGTGCTTCTTGACCCGGCCGACCTCGAGGGCCTGGTCAGCGGCCGTCATGTTCTTGTGGATGATGCCGAGCCCGCCTTCCTGCGCGATGGTGATGGCGAGGCGGGCCTCGGTGACCGTGTCCATCGCGGCCGACACGAACGGCAGGTTGAGGCGGATGCCGCGGGTGAGCTGCGTCGACAGGTCGACCTCGCGCGGCAGCACGTCCGAGTACGCGGGGACGAGCAGGACGTCGTCGAAGGTGAGTGCTTCCTGGACGATGCGCATTTCCGGCATTCCCCGGGCGGTCCGAATGAAGCGGCGCATAGTACCATGCCGCGTGGTCGCTTCCCGGGACATTTATACGGTCAGTCGCCTCAACCGCGAGGCGCGCGGCATCCTGGAAACTGGCCTGCCGTCGCTGTGGATCACCGGCGAGCTTTCGAACCTGTCCCGCCCCGCATCCGGCCACTGGTATTTCACGCTCAAGGACGAGGACGCCCAGGTGCGCTGCGCCATGTTCCGCCAGCGCAACCTGGCCGTTCGCATGGCCCCGCGGGACGGCCTGCAGGTGCTGCTGCGCGCGCGCGTCGGGCTGTACGAGGCGCGCGGCGAGTTCCAGCTGGTCGTCGATCACCTGGAGGAAGCCGGCGAAGGCGAGCTGCGGCGGCGCTTCGAGGCGTTGAAGCTGAAGCTCGCCGCCGAGGGACTCTTCGACGCCGCGCGCAAGCGTGCCCTGCCCCGTTTTCCGCGTCGGATCGGCGTCGTCACGTCGGCGACCGGCGCGGCCCTCCGGGACGTCCTGCACGTGCTCGGCCGCCGCTTCCCGGCCGCCCCGGTCCTCCTTTACCCGGTGCCCGTCCAGGGCGCGGGCGCGGCCCGCGAGATCGCGGCCATGCTGGCGCTCGCGGACCAGCGGGCCGAGGTCGACGTGCTGCTCCTGGTACGCGGCGGCGGATCGCTCGAGGATCTCTGGGCCTTCAATGACGAGGCGCTTGCGCGTGCGATCGCGGGGCTCGGCTTGCCCGTCATCACCGGCGTCGGCCACGAGGTCGATTTCACCATCGCCGATTTCGTCGCCGATGTCAGGGCGCCCACGCCCTCCGCGGCGGCCGAGCTCGCCGTCCAGGATGCCACCGCTTGGCTCGAAGCATTCGGCGCGACGGCGACACGGCTCTCGTCGGCTGCGAAGCGCGCGCTCGGCCGGCGGGGCGACGCGATGCGGGAAGTCGCGCGACGCCTGGGCCGGTTGCACCCGGCGCAGGCCGTGCGCCAGCGCATGCAACGCCTGGACGAGCTGCAATCCCGCGCGCTGGCCGCGATGCGCCGTGAAGGCAGGTCCCGCGGCGAGCGCCTGCTGCGGCTCGCCGCGGAGCTTGGTGCGGCTTCCCCGGCGTCGCGGCTCGCGGCAATGCGCCAGCGCACGATGCACGCCGCGAACCGCCTCGCGCCGTGCCTGGGCCACGGCCTCGCGCTCGCGCGCGGCCGGCTGCAGGCGGCATTGCAGACGCTGCATGCGACGAGCCCGCTCGCGACGCTGGGTCGTGGCTACGCGATCGTCACGCGGGCCGCAGACGGTGCCGTGCTGCGCGATCCTGCCGGCGTGCCAGTCGGCACGGACATCGACGCCCGGCTCGCTCAAGGCACGCTGCGGGCGCGGGTTTTTTGAGTCAGCCGCCGGAACGGCGCGCGTCGCGCTGGCGGGTGCGCCGCTGCCGCGGCGTCAGCTTGTCGCGCCGGCCGGAAAACGGGTTGGCCTCGGTGCGCAGTTCCACCCGCACCGGCGTCCCTTTCAGGCGGAACGCCTCGCGAAAGCAGTTCATCAGGTAGCGCCGGTAGTCTTCCGGAGTGCGTTCCGCCTGCGCCCCGTGGACCACGATCACGGGCGGGTTCCTGCCGCCCTGGTGCGCGTAGCGAAGGCGGATGCGCCGGCCGCGCACGAGCGGCGGCTGGTGCTGGCGGATCGCCGCCTCGAGCACGCGGGTGAGGTCGGGCGTCGGCATTTCCCGCATGGCCGCCGTGAACGCGGCGCGCACCGCGTCCATGAGCTCCCCAACGCCGCTGCCGTGCAACGCCGAGATGTAGTGCACGGGCGCGAAATCCAGGAAGCGCAGGCGCTGCGCGACCTCGTCACGGACTTCCTCGCGCCGCTCCGTCGCCACGTGGTCCCACTTGTTGACCGCGATGACGAGCGCGCGGCCGCGGTCGGCGACCAGGCCGAACAGCGTCGCGTCCTGTTCCGCGACGGTCTCGCGCGCGTCCACCACGCCGACCACGACATGGGCATCCTCGATCGCCTGCAGGGTCTTGACGACGCTCCACTTCTCGAGGTCTTCCTCGACCCGCGACTTGCGCCGCACGCCGGCGGTGTCGATCAGCACGAAGCGGCGCCCGTCCCGCTCGAACGGCACGTGCACGGCATCGCGCGTGGTACCCGGCTCGTCGAACGTGATTACGCGCTCCTCGCCGACCAGGCGGTTGATGAGCGTCGACTTGCCGACATTCGGCCGGCCGATGACGCAGACGCGGATTTCCTTTTCGGAGACGTCGTCGGCTTCGGCCGCGGCCGGCTCGATGCCCGCGAGCACCTGCTCCATGAGATCGCCGATGCCGCGGCGGTGCGCAGCCGAGACGGCGTGCGGCTTGCCGAAGCCAAACGCGTGGAACTCCGCGGTGACGACGCCGGGATCGCGGTCTTCGCTCTTGTTCACGGCGACCGTCACGGGCTTGCCGCTCTTCCTAAGCACGTCCGCGACGAACCGGTCCGCGGGGTCGAGGCCGCCCTGGCCGTCGACCAGGAAGACGACGCGGTCCGCCTCCTCGATGGCGCGCGCGGTCTGCCGCGCCATGAGCTCGGTGAGGCCGCGCGGCGTCTCGACGATGCCGCCGGTATCGATGACGATGAACCGGTGCGGCGTACTCTCGCCGTAGCCGTACTTGCGGTCGCGCGTGAGGCCGGGAATGTCCGCGACGAGGGCGTCGCGGGTGCCGGTCAAGGCGTTGAACAGCGTCGACTTGCCGACGTTCGGCCTTCCGACCAGGGCGACGACGGGCAACATGGCATGCGGACCCGGCCCGCGGTCAGCCTGCGGTCCGCGGCGCGGCGCGCCAGGCCTGGACTTCGCCGGAATCGGTCTCCACCAGCAGCAGGTCGCCTGCGGCGACCGGCGCATTGCTCATGCGGCCGCCCCCGGTCTTGCCGCGCGCCAGGAGCTGCCCGGTCGTGACGTCGAGCCAGTGCAGGTAACCCTCGAAGTCGCCGACGACCAGCGCCCCTTCCGCGAGCACCGGCGCCGTGAGGGAGCGGCGCAGCATCGCGTCCTGGCTCCAAACCGGCGTGCCGTCGCGGCGTCGCAGCGCGACGACGGTGCTGTCCGCCGTGGTCACGTAGAGCGTATCGCTGTCCACGGTGAGCCCGCGATGGCTCGACAGGTCTCGCCCCCACCACAGCTGCCCGGTGGCGCGCGCGAGCATGGCGATGCGTCCCTGGTAACCGACGACGAAGATGTCGTCGCCGGCGACGCGCACAGGAGAGTCGATGTCGACGAGGCGCTCGATCTCGGTGCGGCCATGGGCCGGCGCGACGGTCGTCGTCCAGAGCAGCTCGCCCGTCGCCAGCGACAGCGCGACGACCTTGCCGTTGTCGAGGCCCGCGAAGACCATGTCGCCGTCCACGACCGGGCTGCCGTTGCCGCGCAGCGTGAGGCGCGGCACCGGCTGCTCGTAGTTCCAGACCTCGACGCCGTCCGCGGCCTTGATCCCGCGCAGGCGCCCATCCACGGTGCGCGCGACGACGGTGCCGCTGGCGATGGTCGGCGCCGTCAGCACTTCGCCGCCGGTCGGGATCTGCCAGCGCTCGGCGCCGGTTTCAGCATCCAGCGCCACCAGCTGGCCACCCGAGCTGCCGACGACGACGATGCCCTCGCCGACTGCGGGACCACCGGACAGCTCGAGGTCCAGGGACGCTCGCCAGATGTCGCGGCCAGTCGCGAGCTCGAGCGCCCTCACGTCGCCGCCGTGGCCGGCAGCATAGACGCGCTCGCCCCGGACAACGGGCTGCAGGCCGAGACGCAGCACGTCGTCCCCGCCCTTCGTTCCGGTGCTCCAGACCCGGTCGATGCGCACGCCAGGATCGAAGTCGACGAGCTCCGCCGGCGGTGCGACATCCTTTTCCTTGTCGCAGGCGGACGCCAGCACCGCGATCGCCGCCAATACCAGGAATCGTGTCGTAGTCATCCGAAGCTCCGCGTCATCCATTACTCCACAGGCCCTGCCACGCCCAGTTCGTCGATCTTGAGCTGCAGAAGTTCCATGTCGACCTGGCTGGAGGCGGCCGGGTCCGCTTCGGCGGCTTCCCGCGCCTTGCGCCATTCGGCGAGCGCCGCGGCCGTGTCGCCCTGGGCGAGTCGCACGTCGCCTTTCAGCTCCAGCACGCGGGCATCGACCGCGGGCGCCGCGACGGCGTCGAGGCTCCTGATCGCGTCGTCGTAACGGCCCTGCGCCATCTGCACGCGCGCCAGGCGCAGCCGCGCGACGATGCGCAGGTCCGAGTCCTCCGATGCACCGGCGACCTCCGCCAGGCGCTTCTCGGCCGCGGCGAAGTCACCCGAGTCCACGTCGAGGCGCGCGAGCACCAGCGTTGCCTGGTCGGCATACGGCGTGTCGGAAAAGTCGCCCGTCAGCTCGCCGGCGAGGCGCAACCCCTCGTCGCGCCGGTTTGCGCCGATCGCATCGAGCATCGCCGCGAAGCGCTGCCCGGCGTCCACCGCACGCGACGCCTGCCGCGACTCCCACGCACGATAGCCGTAGTAGCCCCCGACGGTGAGTGCGACGCCCGCCACCAGCCAGATCCAGTTTTCGCGCAGCCATTGCCGCAGCTGCTCGGCCTGCTCGCGCTCGGAAAGGAATTCATCGACCATCGTTCGTTCCTGACGCCCCGTTTTTTTCGAGCGCTGCGGCGAGCCGCCGCGGCAATTCGTCCCAGGACCATTCCTGTTGTTCTGCTCCGCTCCGCAGCCACTTCACCGCGGCGACGCCGCGCGCCGCCTCGTCGTCGCCGACGATCAGCGCGACCGATGCCCCGCTCCTGTCGGCACGCTTCAGCTGCGACTTGAAGCTGCCGCCGTCCATGTTGGCGAGCACGCCGAGCCCTGGCAGTGCGTCGCGCAGCCGTTCCGCGAGCGCGAGGCCCGCGACCTCGGCGCGCTCGCCCGACAGGACCAGGTAAATTGCGGGCGCCCCCTCGGCGGCCGCGATGCCGGCCGCCCGCAGGAGGGCGACGATGCGCTCGATGCCGAGGGCCCAGCCGATTGCGGGCGTCGGTTCCCCGCCTAGCTGCTCGACGAGCCCATCATAACGGCCGCCCGAGCAGACGGCATCCTGCGCCCCGAGCGCCGTGGTGCGCCATTCGAAGACGGTGCGCGTGTAGTAGTCGAGGCCGCGGACCAGCGCCGGGTCCACGACCGCCGAAATCCCGCTGGCCGCCAGCAGCTCGAGGAAACGGTCGAAGTGGCGGCGAGACTCTTGGTCGAGGTGGTCGAGCAGGCGCGGGGCGCGCGCAACGACTTCACGCATCGCGGGGTTCTTGGAGTCGAGGATGCGCAGCGGATTGGAGTCGAGCCGCCGGCGGCTGTCGGCATCGAGGGTCTCGCGCCGCGCCTCGAGGTAGTCGACGAGCACCGCCCGGTAGCGCCGCCGCGATTCCGGCGTGCCCAGCGAGTTCACCGACAGGCGGATGTCCTCGAGCCCGAGCTTGCGCCACAGGCGCGCGGAGACCTGGATCACCTCGGCGTCGATGTCGGGTCCCGCGTAGCCGAACGCCTCGCAGTCGATCTGGTGAAACTGCCGGTAGCGGCCGGCTTGCGGGCGCTCGTGCCGGAACATCGGCCCGGAGGTCCACAGCCGCTGCTTCTGGTTGTGCAGGAGCCCGTGCTCGATCGCGGCCCGCACCAGGCCTGCGGTCGCCTCGGGCCGGAGGCTCAGTCGGTCGCCGCCGCGGTCGTCGAAGCTGTACATCTCCTTCTCGACGATGTCGGTGTGCTCGCCGATGGAGCGCCTGAACAGATCGGCGTGCTCGACGAGCGGCACGCGCATCTCGCGGTACCCGTAGTCGGCAAAGAGCTCGCGGGCGGCCGCTTCGACGCGCTGCCAGTACGGCAGCTCGGCGGCGAGCAGGTCGTTCATGCCGCGGATGGCCTGCAATTTGATGGTCATGGGTCAGCCGCGAAGCAGCCACCACGCCGCCGCTGCGGCGGCGATGGCGAGCAGGGCGGCCGCCGCGAGCCAGCTTCCGCGCATTCCGCTGCGGACCGGCGTGCGGTCGAGGGCCGGCAGGAATGTCGGTTCCGGGACGTCGCCGATGTCGAATGCCGCCATGATTTCCGATTCAGCCGCGCCCACGAGGGCCGCATAGTTCCGCAGGTGGCCGCGCGCGAAGACCGGCGCTCCGAGGAGCCCGAAGCGGTCCTCCTCCATTGCCAGCACGAGTGCCTCGTTGAGCCTCAGCCGGTCCGCGCATTCCTCGATCGAGAGTCCGGAGGCTTCGCGCGCCGATCGCAGCAGGGCGCCAGGAGACGCGAGCCCCGCCCGCGCGCTCATCCGGAGTTCCGGGCCGGGACGCTTTGCACCCTGCGCAACTGCTCGGAATCCGGGAATTCCTTCTCGAGGCGTGCCTTGAACGCAGCGGCGGCGGCCTCGTCCTTCATCGCGACCTCGATGTTGTAACCGAGCAGGAGCATGTCGGGCGTCGCCGGCGCGACCGCGAGGTAACGCTCGACGAATGCGCGCGCATGCAGGTTGTTGCCGCGGTCATGCAGCACGCCGGCGAGCTGCGCGTAGGTCTCGGGATAGTCGACCTTCGACGTGAGCGCCTGGCGCAGGTAGCGCTCGGCCTGCTCGAGGTTGCCGGCGCTGCGCGCGCACACGCCGGCATTCGTGTAGGCCACGAACGGCGTGCGGTACAGCGGGTTGGCCGCCGCTTTCAGGAACATCTCCTCGCCTTTCTTCTGCTGCTCGTTGCGGCAGAAGTAGGCGCCGAGCGCGTTCTGCGCTTCCGGGCTGTCCGGCGAAATCTTGATGGCCTGGCGAAAGTGCTTCTCCGCGGTCCGGTTCTCGTGCAGGCGCTCGTACACGAGCCCGGCCGCGAGCTGCACGTTGACGTCTTTCGGGTTCTGCGCCAGCGCCTTCTCGATCTTCTCCTGGGCGACCTGCAGCTGCTCCCGCTTCAGGTACTCCATCGCGAGCCGCGCGTTGATGCGCCCTGCTTCCGCGATCGGGTCCGTCGACGCGGCCTGGGACAGGGCCGCGGGCGCCGCCAGCACGGCGATCGCGAGCAGGGCCGCCCGCGCGCTCATGCCCGCACCGAAAGGCCGCCGAGCTTGCGGCCGAGCCGGACCTGGGTGCGGTCGAGGACCTGGCCGCGCAGCTGGCCACAGGCTGCGTCGATGTCGTCGCCGCGAGTCTTGCGCACTGTCGCCATGACGCCTCCCTGCACCAGCAGGTCGCGAAAGTCGCGGATCGCACCGGGAGGCGAACGGCGGTACTTCGTGCCTGGGAACGTGTTGAACGGAATGAGGTTGACCTTCGCGTCATGACCGCGAAGCAGCCGCGCGAGTTCCCGCGCGTGCTCGGGACGGTCGTTGACGCCATCCAGCATCGTGTACTCGAAGGTGACGCTGCGGCCGTTCTGGCGCTCGAGGTAGTGCCAGCAGGCGTCGAGCAGCTCCGCGATCGGATGCCTGCGGTTGATCGGCACCAGCGTGTTGCGCAGGCGGTCGTTCGGGGCGTGCAGCGAGACGGCCAGCGCGACGTTGCAATCCTCGGCGAGGCGGTAGATCTGCGGGACGAGGCCCGACGTCGAGAGCGTCACGCGCCGCCGCGAGAGGTCATAGCCGAAATCGTCGAGCATGAGCTGCATCGCCGGCAGGACGTTCCGGTAGTTCGCGAGCGGCTCTCCCATGCCCATCAACACGACATTGGTGACGATGCGCTCGCCGTCCGGGTCGTAGCCGAGCTCGCGGTTCGCCAGCCACACCTGCCCGATGATCTCGGCCGCCGTCAGGTTGCGGTTGAAGCCCTGTGCGCCGGTCGCGCAAAACGAGCAGTCGAGCGCGCAGCCGATCTGGCTCGAAATGCACAGCGTCCCGCGGTCCGTCTCCGGGATGAAGACGGTCTCGATGACCTGCTCGTTGCCCGCCGCGCCCGGCATCCTGAGCAGCCACTTGCGCGTGCCATCGGACGCGGTGCGCGCGGCCACGATCCCGGGCACGGCGACCTCGGCACGCTCCACGAGCGTCGCGCGAAAGTCCCGGGCCAGGTCGGTCATCCGCGCGAAATCGGATTCCCCGCGCCGGTAGATCCACTTGAGGAGTTGCCGCGCGCGGTACGGCTTCGCGCCGAAGGCGCCGACCCAGGCCTCGAGCTCGGGCCTCGTCATCCCGAGCAGGTTGGTGCGGCAGGCTTCGTCGCTCATGGCCGAACGGGCTTCAGCGCGTGCGCGGACAGAGCGACGTTTCGGCGAAGAAGTAGGCGATCTCGCGCGCGGCGTTATCCGCGCTGTCGGAGCCGTGGACGACGTTCTCCTCGATGCTGGATGCGAGATCGGCGCGAATCGTTCCCGGCGCGGCCTTCTTCGGGTCGGTGGCGCCCATGATGTCGCGGTGACGCTGCACGGCGGACTCGCCTTCGAGCACCTGCACCATCACCGGGCCCGGAGGTCATGTAGGCGCAGAGGTCGCGAAAGAACGGCCGCTCCCGATGGACCGCGTAGAAACCCTCGGCCTGGCGGGGCGTGAGCTGCAGCATGCGCGCGGCGACGATCTTCAGCCCCGATTTCTCGAAGCGGTGGAAGACGTCGCCGATCAGGTTGCGGGCGACGCCGTCGGGCTTGACGATGGACAGGGTACGCTCGAGCGCCATGGGATCCTCAAGGTCTGCAGGGGGTGGCCAAACGGGCCGCGTATTCTAGCCCCGCGGGTGCGCCGCGGCAATCGCGGCGTACGCGGAAGTGCCCGTCCCTAAAGGAAAAATCAGACGCTGAAGCTTTCGCCGCAGCCGCACTCGCCGCGCACGTTGGGTTCCGGAAGCGGAACGCCTCGTTGAGGCCGTGGCGGACGAAATCGACCTCGGTGCCATCGATCAGCTCGAGGCTCCTGGCGTCGACCAGCACCCGCACGCCCTGGCTGTCGAACACCTTGTCCCCGGGCTCGATCGGGTCGGCGTAATTGACGACGTAGGCATAGCCAGAGCAGCCGGTCTTGCGGATGGCGAGCCGGAGGCCCACGCCATGGCCGCGCTCGGCCAGGAAATGGCGGACACGTTCTGCAGCGGCGGGCGTCAGTGAAATGGCCATGAGTGGCCCCTATTGTACCCGAGCCACCTCCGCCAGCAGGGCCCGCGCCGCGTCCTCGACGACCAGCAAGCGGCCCATTTTCTCGGCCGGCGCGTCGAGCTCGCTGCGCGAGGCGCGCGGCCTCGCAACGCGTGGACTCGCCTTCCGGCGGGCCCTCGAGCCAGCCTGCGGCCAGGGCCGCAGCCGCGAGCGTGTGGGGACAGCCCCAGGCCCGGAAGCGGCACGCCGCGATGCGTCCGGCTTCGACGCGAGCCTCGAACTTCACCCAGGCGCCACGGTCGAGCGCCATGGCCTCGGCGGCCGCGACTCCGCCGGACGTCTCCGGCAGCGCGCCCGCGTGAGGCAGGTGCGGAACAGTGCGAGCACGCGCGCCGAGTAGCGTGCTCCCGGTTGCAGTCATGCGATGCGCTCCAGCGCTCCCGGCGGCAGCACGGCACGCAGGCGCCGGACGGCCTCGACGAGGAGCGCGGCGGCTCGATCGACGTCCCGTTCAGTCGTGTCCCGGCCAAGGGACAGCCGGAGCGATGCCTGGATCGCGAGATCCGTTCGACCGAGGCCGCGCAGGACATAGGACGGCTCCGCGGATGCCGAGCTGCAGGCGGATCCGCTCGACAGCGCCAGGTCCGCGTCCACCTCGAGGAGCAGGCTTTCGCCCTCGATACCGGCGAAGCCGACGTTCAGGATTCCCGGAAGGGCGGGTTCCTTCCCGTTCCGCCAGAGCGGCGCGGCCGCCTGCAGCGCCTCCCAGAGCCTCTCGCGCAATGCGCGCTGGCGCGCCGCCGCCTCGGCGAGGCCGGCGACGGCAACCGTGCAGGCCGCGCCGAAACCGACGACCTGATGCAGCGCAAGCGTGCCGGAACGGAGTCCGCCCTTCGTGACCGCCGCCGAACAGGAGCGGCTGCAGGACGGGTCGCGGCCGGCGGCGGACGTAGAGCGCGCCGATTCCCTTGGGCCCGCCGATCTTGTGCGCGGAGAAACTCATGAGTGCGACGCCGGAAACTTCGGCATCGACGGGAATCCTGCCGGCGCTCTGCGCGGCATCGGCGTGCAGCGGAATGCCACGCGCATTGCACAGGCCCGCGATCGCGGCGACATCCGTCAGCACGCCGGTCTCGTTGTTCGCGTGCATCAGCGAGACGAGCGCGGTCTCCGGCCGCAGCGCCTCGGCAACCTGCTCCGGCTCGATCGTCCCGTCAGGCCGCGGCCGCAGCCACGTGACGTCAAAGCCTTCGCGCTCGAGCTGCCTGCAAGCGTCGACGCCCGCCCGGTGCTCGACGCGGGAAGTCACGACGTGCCGTCGCGCTGCGCCGGCCGCGCGCGCCGCACCAAGGATCGCAAGATTCACGCTCTCGGTCGCGCCCGAGGTGAAGACGATCGATTCGCCCGGGGCGTTGACGAGGGCAGCCGACCTCGGCCCGCGCGAGCGCGATGCGCGCGGCCGCGCGTCTTCCGGCCGCGTGGGCGGAGGCCGGGTTCGCCTGCAGACGACGGATCGACGAGGCACGCGGACATCGCGGCGGCGACGCGAGCATCGAGTGGCGTCGTCGCGGCATGGTCGAGGTAGATCGTCCGCTCCTGCGCGCATCGGCTCATTCCGCCGGCGGCAGCCGGCGCTCGATCGCGGCCAGCCAGCCGCGCAGGATGCGGACCTCGCCTCCGTCCGGCCGGGCGCGCGCAATGAGCCGCCGAACGCGCGCACCGAGTTGTCCCGCGTTACCGTCGTGCGTGAAGCCCGAGGCTCGCATCACGCGCTCGAGATGCGCATCGAGGGCACGCCGCTCGTCGGCAGTCGCCGGCAGCGTCGGCCCCGGCCGCGGCCGGAACGGACGCGTCGAGCGTCGATCCGCACTTCGTAGCAGACGATCTGCACCGCCTGCGCGAGGTTCAGCGACCCATAGTCCGCGGCGACCGGAATCCGGATCAGCGCCTCGCAGCGCTCGAGCTCCTCGTTGCGAGGCCATTGCGCTCGCCGCCGAACAGGACGGCGACCGGCCGGCTGGCGGCAGCCGCCGCAATCTCGGCGGCGCCGCGCGCGCGCGTCGAGTTCGCGCCAGTGGGCGCTCCGCGCCCGCGCAGTGGCGCCGAGCACGAGGCCGCAGTCGCCGATAGCCTGGTCCACCGACGCGACCACGCGCGCGCGCGCGAGCACGTCCGCCGCGCCGGAAGCTCGCGCCTCGGCCTCGGGATCCGGGTGCGAACCGGGCCTCACCAGCACCAGCGACTCGAGTCCCATGTTCTTCATCGCGCGCGCGCTTGCGCCGATGTTGCCGGGATGGCTGGTGTCGACGAGCACGATGCGGATGGCAGAGGACATCGCGGCTCCGTGAAGGATGCTGCTATTCTAAGTCATGCATCCGCTGCTCAACATCGCGATCAGCGCCGCGCGCCGCGCCGGCGACGTCATCGTGCGCAGCCTCGACCGCGTCGGCACGCTCACGGTCAGCGAGAAGAACCGCAACGACTTCGTCAGCGAGGTCGATCGCGCCGCGGAACAGGTGCTGATCGCGACCATCCGCAAGGCTTACCCGTCGCACGGCCTCCTCGCCGAGGAGAGCGGCGCCGCGGACGGAGACGACTACACCTGGGTCATCGACCCGCTGGACGGCACCACGAACTTCCTGCACGGCTTCCCGCAGTTCGCGGTCTCGGTAGCCTGCCGTCACCGCGGCCGCGCGGAGGTCGGCGTCGTGTTCGACCCGCAGCGCAGCGAGCTGTTCACGGCCGAGCGTGGCGCCGGAACCCTGCTCGACGGCCGGAGGCTGCGCGTGTCACAGCGGCTCGGCCTCGACGGCGCGCTGGTCGGCACGGGCTTCCCATTCCGCGAGAACCGCCGCTGGCTCAAGCCCTACCTCGGGATGCTCGAGAGCGTCATGCAGTCGACCGCCGGCGTGCGCCGGCCCGGCGCGGCATCGCTCGATCTCGCGTACGTCGCGGCCGGCAGGCTCGACGCATTCTGGGAGATCGGCCTTTCGCCGTGGGACTCCGCCGCGGGCAACCTCCTCATCACCGAGGCGGGTGGCAGGGTCGGCAATCTCGCCGCTGGCGAGTACCGCGACGGCGGCCACCTGCTCGCCGGTTCGCCGCGCGTGTACGCAGCGCTCGCCGAGCTGCTAGCGCCGTTCCTCGACGACGAGCTTCGCAAATGACCCGCGGGGCCCGGCTCGCAATCACTGCAGGGCTGGGTTAGAGTCCCTCACGGTTTTTGCCCCGGGGGGATCGCGCATGAACCTGTTTCGCACCAAGCCGGTCGTAGCCGCGCCGCACGTGGACGCGGGCGAAACGGTGGGCAGCCTCGAGGGCGAAGCCACGCTGAAGCGGGTGCTCACCGCGCGGCACCTGGTGGCGCTCGGCATCGGCGCGGTGATCGGCGCCGGCATCTTCGTGTTGACCGGCCATGCCGCCGCCACTCACGCGGGCCCCGCCGTCGTGCTCTCGTTCGTGATCGCGGGCTTTGCCTGCGGGCTCGCCGGCCTCTGTTACGCCGAATTCGCATCAATGCTGCCGGTGTCGGGAAGCGCCTACTCGTACGCATACGCGACGCTCGGCGAGTTCATCGCCTGGTTCATCGGCTGGATGCTGGTACTTGAATACACATTCGCCGCGGCAACCGTCTCAGTCGGCTGGTCCGGGTATTTCACGAGCCTTCTTGACTCGATAAGCAGCGGTCTAGGCGTCTCGGTCTCGCTGCCGGCGGCGCTCACTTCCGCGCCGTTCGATCTGATGAACGGTCGCGTCGTTTCCACTGGCGCGATCGTCAATTTGCCCGCGATTGCGATCGCCACTGCGATAGCCGCGCTCTGCTATCGCGGCATCACGCAATCGGCGTTCGTCAACTCGATCATCGTGGTGATCAAGCTGATCGTGATCTTCCTGTTCATGGGTTTCAGCCTGCAGTTCATCGACACCGCGAACTGGACGCCCTTCGTCCCGGAATCGCAGGGACCCGGGCAATTTGGCTGGGATGGCGTGTTTCGCGGCGCGTCCATCGTGTTCTTCGCGTACATCGGGTTTGACGCGGTTTCGACGGCGGCCCAGGAGGCCAAGAACCCTCAGCGCGACATGCCGATCGGAATCCTCGGGTCGTTGGTCATCTGCACCCTGATCTACATCGCGATGTCGGCGGTGATGACCGGCATCATGCCGTACCAGCTGCTCGGCACCCCGAAGCCGGTCGCCACTGCGCTGGAAACCTATCCCAGCCTGCTGTGGCTCAAGACGCTGGTCGAGATCGGCGCGATCGCCGGACTGTCCTCGGTGATCCTCGTGATGATGGTCGGTCAGCCCCGCATCTTCTACTCGATGTCGCGCGACGGCCTGATTCCGAAAGCCTTCGGACGGGTTCACCCCAAATACCGCACGCCTCACTTCGGCACGGTTGTCGTCGGCATTTCGGCGGTACTGCTCGCTGCGCTGCTGCCGATTGGCAGACTCGGCGAGATGGTGTCGATGGGCACGCTGCTTGCTTTCGCGACGGTCTGCATCGGCATCCCCATCCTGCGCAGGACCCGGCCCGACCTGCCGCGCGGATTCCGGGTGCCTGCCGCGCCGCTGGTGGGCACGCTGGGCGCGGCAGCCTGCCTGTATCTCTTCCTGCAGTCGTTCCGCGAAAACTGGCACTGGATGCTGGGCTGGATCGTGATCGGCATGGTGATCTACTTCACCTACAGCCGCCGTCACAGCAAGCTCAACACGTAATCCGCTTCAAGGCGCGTCGCCGCGCGCGTACTTCGCCGGCGCCACGGGCCGTTCACGCGTGCGCTGGGGTTTCGGTCAGGGCTCGCGCTCGCGGCGTTCTTCCGGACCGAACTCCGGTCCGCGCAGGTCCAGCGGCGTCGTCTTCTTGCGCAGCCGGATGTTGATCATCTCGACGCCCACCGAGAACGCCATCGCGAAATACAGGTAGCCCTTCGGGACGTGGAACTCGAGCGACTCGCCGATCAGCGCGACGCCGATGAGGATCAGGAACGACAGCGCCAGCATCTTGATCGTCGGGTGGCGCTCGATGAACTCGTGGATCGGCCGCGCCAGGAACATCATCACCAGTACGGCCACGACGATCGCGGCGACCATGACCGGCCGGTGGTCGGCGAGCCCGACCGCCGTCAGCACCGAGTCGAGCGAGAACACAATATCGATGATGCCGATCTGGACGGCCACCGCGAGCACGTTGGTGCGCAGCTTCACGTCGCGCTGCGCTTGTTCGATACCCTCGAGTGCGTTGTGAATCTCGCTGACGCTCTTCGCCAGCAGGAACAGGCCGCCCGCGAACAGGATCAGGTCGCGGCCGGAGATTTCCTCCCCGAGCACCGTGAACCACGGCGCGGTGAGCCCGATCAGCCAGACCAACGAGAACAGGAGGCCGATGCGCGTGACCATCGCGAAGGCGAGTCCCAGGATGCGACCCTTGTGCTGTAACTCCTTTGGGAGTCTCGAGACCAGGATCGACAGGAAGATGATGTTGTCGATGCCGAGGACGATCTCGAGGAACGTCAGCGTCAGGAACGAGATCCAGACTTCCGGTTGGCTCAGCAACTCGAACACGATGCCTCCGCGCGTCCCGGCTCAGGGCAGGTCGTCGACGTCGCCGCGCTTATCCGGCGGCATGAAGTCGCGCGCCGAGGCGCCGAGGTCGAGCGCGATGGCGCCCGCGACGTAGATCGAGGAGTAGGTGCCGATCACGATGCCGATCGAGAGCGCGATCGCGAAGCCGCGCAGCGTCTCGCCGCCGAGAACCGCGAGGAAGATGACCGAGGACAGCGCGCACCCGGCCACGATGATCGTGCGCCCGAGCGTCTCGTTGATCGCGCGGTCGATCACTTCCGCGGGCTCCGCCTTGCGCATCTTCGGGAACAGCTCGCGGATGCGGTCGAAGATGACCACTGTGTCGTTGACCGAGTAGCCGAGGATCGTCAGCAGCGCCGCGACCACGTTGAGGTCGAACGGGATGCCGAGCAGCGCGATGGCGCCGACCGCGACGATCGGGTCGTGGAGCGAGGCCACCAGCGAGCCGACGCCGAAGCGCCAGCGGAACCGGAACGCGACGTAGATCAGCACCAGCAGCAGCGTCATCAGCACTGCGAGCGCGGCCTGCTCGCCGAGTTGCTGGCTGACTTGCGGCCCGACCGACTCGGTGCGGTTGAGTTTGACCGACGGGTCGATGGCCGAGAGCGCCTCCGTCACGCGGCGGGCGTCCTCCGCGGCGGCCCCGGTCGCGGCCGGCGGCAGGCGCACCTCGAGCTCGCTCGCGGTGCCGTAGGTGCGGACCTGGAAGTCCTCGATTCCCCCGGCGGCAAGCGCCGTGCGCACCTCCTGAAGGTCCACCGGCTGCGAGAAGCCGAGCTCGAACACGAGGCCGCCGGTGAAGTCGACGGTCAGGTTGAGGCCGCGCACCAACACCAGCACGATCGAGGCGATCACCACCGCTACGGAGATTGCGTACCACCAGCGCCGCAGCGCCATGAAGCGGATCGTGGGGACGTCCTTGAGGAATTCCATCGCCTGCCCTCAGATGGCCAGCCGCTCGATGCGGCGGCGGCGTCCATAGGCCAGCCAGATGAGCGCGCGGCTGCCGACCAGCGCGGTGAACATCGAGGCGATGATGCCGATCATCAGGGTCACGGCGAAGCCCCGCACCGGGCCCGAGCCGAACAGGAACAGCACGCCGCCGGCCATGAACATGGTCACGTTCGAGTCGAGGATCGCCGACAGCGCCTTGTCGAAGCCCGCGTTGATCGAGGCCCAGGGCGAGGCCCCGTTCTTGACTTCCTCGCGGATGCGCTCGTAGATCAGGATGTTCGCGTCGACGGCCGTGCCGACGGTCAGCACGATGCCCGCGATGCCGGGCAGCGTCAGCGCCGCGCCCAGGAGGCCCATCAGCGCGACGATGATGATCACGTTGGTCAGCAGCACGATGTCGGCAATCACGCCGAACACCTTGTAATAGACGACCATGAATGCGAACAGCACAAGGCCGGCGATCAGGAGCGCCTCGGTCCCCGCCTCGATGTTGTCCTGGCCGACGCTCGGGCCGATCACGCGCTGCTCGACGATGATGATCGGCGCCGCGAGCGCGCCGGCGCGCAGCAGCTTCGCGAGCTCGGTGCCCTCGGCCGCCGACAGTCCGGTGATCTGGAAGTTGTTCGAGAACACGCCGCGGATGGTCGCGACGCTGATGACCTCCTCCTTCGAGCGGTCGACGGCGACCTCGCGGCCGTCGCGCTCGACCAGCTCGCGCTCTTTCTCGATGAAGACGACCGCCATCGGCTTGTTCAGGTTCTCGCGCGTCGTGCGCAGCATTTCGTCGCCGCCGCGGCTGTCGAGCCTGACGCTGACCGCGGGCTCGCCCTGCGACGGCACGAAGGACGCGTCGATCAGCTGCTCGCCGGTCGCGATGACGTCGCGCTTCAGGAGGACCGGCGCGCCGTCACGCTGCTTGTACAGGCGGGTGCCGAGCGGCGCGCGACCGGTGCGCTCGGCCTCGAGCGGGCTCGAGGTCGTGTCGACGAGGCGGAACTCGAGCGTCGCGACCTTGCCGAGCAGGCGCACGACCTCGGAGGCATCCTGGACGCCCGGCACCTGGACCGCGATGCGGTTCTGGCCCTGGCGCTGCACGACGGTCTCGGCGACGCCGAGCGCGTTCACGCGGTTTTCGAGCGCGGTGATGTTCTGCTGGATGGCGAACGCCTGCCGTTCCTTCACGGCCGTCTCGGTCAGAGCAGCCGTGAGCGAGCCGGGCGCCGCGTCGGACGCGAACGTCAGCTGCGGGTCGTAGGCGAGCAATGCCTTGCGAGCCGCTTCCTGCTGGGCCGCGTCACGCAGCGTCACGTGCACGGCGTTGCCCGTGACCGCGACCTCCTGGTACTGGATGCGCGCGTCGCGAAGCTCCTTGCGGAAGTCGCGCTCGAGCCGCTGCAGGAGCTGGACGACGGCGCCCTCGGTGTCGACCTCGTACACGAGCAACATGCCGCCGCGCAGGTCGAGTCCCAGGCTCATCGGCTCGAAGCCGAGCGCGTTCAGCCAGTCAGGCGCGCGGGAGGCGTTCGTCAGCGCGATGGCGAAGTCCCCTTCATAACGGGACTGGATCAGGTCGCGCGCCTCGAGCTGGTCATCCACCCGTGCAAACCGCGCCCACAGGCGCCCGTCGTCGTCGACGTACACTTCCTCGGCCGCGATGCCCGCGCCCTTCAGGGTGCCTGCGATCTCCGACACTGTCGCAGGGTCAAACTCGGCGCGGTCGCGCCGCGACATCTGCAGGGCCGGCGATTCGCCGTACCAGTTCGGCAGCGCGACCAGGACCGCGGCGACCATGACGGCCGCCAGGAGGACTCCCTTCCAGAGGGGATAACGTTGCACGCGAAGCGGACGGGGCGCTCAGGCGCCCTTGAACGTGCCCTTGGGCATCAACTGTCCGATCTGGAACTTCTGCACCTGGATGGCGACGTTGGATGCGACCTGCAGCGTGACGAAGCTGTCGCTGACCTCGGTGATGCGGCCGAGCAGGCCGCCGTTGGTCACCACCTCGTCGCCCGCGGCGAGCTTTCCGATCATCTCGCGATGCTCCTTGGCGCGTTTCGTCTGCGGCCGGATCAGCAGGAAGTAGAAGACGACGAAGATCAGCAGGAGCGGGAGGATCGTGCCCAGCATGCCGCCCGTCGCCGAGGGTGCGGCCTGGGCCCAGGCGGTCGAGATGAAAAAATCCATGTCCTTCCTCTGCGGGGGCCGGCGGGCCGGCCCGGTTGGGGGGCGCGATTATGACACAGGGTGCCCGGACGGCCTTGGCCGCGCCTCGCGCGGGAGAGGCGCTCGCGCCGGCACCGACGCGCCCGGAGTTGCTGGCTCCGTCACAATTTTATTGCCTCTGGACGGCATTATGTCAACAACCGCCAACACTCCGGGGCGAGTCTATACTCTCCTCCGAATACGGCAGCGGAACTTCGGTTCCATGACTGCCTAGAACGAAGAACGATCGAGGGGATGACTGGTGCGCATTGGCGCTGCTCGGTGCATTTCGCTCTTGTTTGCCGTCCTGACGGTCGCGCTCGCGGCCGTGCCGCGTGCCGCGGCCAACAACACCGTCGGCGCGTGGTCGGCGGTGAAGCCCTGGCCGCTCATCGCAGTGCACGCGGTGCTGATGCCCGACGGCCGGGTACTCACCTACGGCACGAAGGCGAGTGGCCAACAGACCGCCATCGAGATCTACGATGTCTGGGACCCGGCGGGCGGTCTCGACGGCGGGCACACCGTGCTGCCCAACACCTCGGGCACGGACCTCTTCTGCAGCTCGCAGCTCGTCTTGCCGGCTGGCGGAAAGGTCTTCGTCGCCGGAGGCGACAACTGGACCGGCGCCGGCACGACGAACACGGGGAACAACAACAGCAACCTGATCGACTACGGCAGCGAGACGATCACCCGCCAGGCCAACATGAACCGGCCGCGGTGGTACTCCTCGTCGATCACGCTGCTGAACGGCGAGACCTACATTCAGGGCGGATCGGGGGGCACGGACCGCCCCGAAGTGCGGGAGACGAGCGGCGCGTTCCGGCTTCTTACAGGCGCGAACACCGCATCGCTCGACTTCATGTACCCGCGCAACTTCATCGCGCCGGACGGCCGCGTCTTCGGCTACGACAGCGCCGGACGCATGTACTACGTCAATCCTGCCGGCGCGGGCTCGATCGCGACGGCGGGACAATTCAGCGGACCTATCGGCTCGGACTCGAGCGCCGCCATGTTCAGGCCCGGCCGCATCCTGCAGTTCGGCGGCAACACGAGCGGCGCCCTCGTAATCGACATCAACGGCGCCACGCCGGCCGTCTCGACCACTCAATCGCTGTCGGCGCGCCGACGGCTCGTGAACGCCACGATCCTCGCGGACGGCAAGGTGCTCGCGACCGGCGGCAGCGACGTCTGGAACGACATGGCGGGTGCCCAGTTCACCGCCGACGTCTGGAACCCCGCCACCGGGCAGTGGACGCGCGGCGCCAGCGCGCAACGCGCGCGCCTGTACCACTCGAACGCCGTCCTCATGCCCGACGCGAGCGTGCTCGTGCTCGGCGGCGGAGCGCCGGGCCCGCAGAACAACACGAACGTCGAGGTCTACTATCCGGCCTACCTGTACAACGCGGCGGGCGGCTTCGCGACGCGCCCGGTCATAGACGGCGCACCAACGACGATCGATGTCGGCGAAACCTTCGAGCTGGAGCTGGGTGGCACCGCTGCGATCAGCCGCGTCGCCATGGTCAAGACGACCTCCGCCTCGCACAGCTTCAACATGGAGCAGCGCTTCGTCGAGCTCACGTTCCAGCAGAGCGGCGACCGGCTCGTCGCCCAGGCCCCGACGCGTGCGACGGATTCGCCACCCGGGTTCTACCTGCTGTTCGTGCTGAACGCGTCCGGCACGCCTTCGGTTGCGAAGATCGTGCGGGTTCCGGTCGCGCCGGTGACCAACCCGGCAGTCGTGCCGGTGCTCCAGAATCCGGGCGCCCAGTCCGGCCAGGCGGGCGTTGCTGTTTCACTCCAGCTCTCCGCGACGGACCCGAACGGCGACACGCTCTCGTATGGCGCGAGCGGGCTGCCGCCTGGCGTATTCGTCGACGCCGTGACGGGCGAGATCACCGGCACGCCCTCGGCCAGCGGCACTTTCAACGTCGTCGTGTCCGCGACAGACGGCGTCAACGCGGACACCGAGGGCTTCGTGTGGTCGATCGCGCAGGGCCCGCCGTTCGTTCTCAACCCGCCGCCGCCGGCGGCGCCGGCCGTGGCCGGCGCGACCGTCACGTTCACCGCCAGCGTCACCGGCGGCGCAGGCATCCAGTACCAGTGGGATTTCGACGACGGCACGCCGGCGACGGCGTACTCGGCGTCGCCGACGATCCAGCACGCGTTTGCCGAGCCCGGCATCTACTACGTGATGGTGTCGGCGCGCGATGCCGGTGGAACGACGCAGTCGACGACCATGGTCGTGCTCGTGCACCTGCCCCTGACTCCGAACCGGCCGGCGATGTCCGGCAACATCGCCTTCGAGGACGTCTCGGGGAGCCCGGATCGCCTCTGGGTGGTCAACCAGGACCACGACTCGGTCTCCGCCTTCAACGCCGCGAGCTACGCGAAGCTCGCGACGATTACGGTCGGCAAGTCCCCGCGCGCCGTGGCCGTTCGCGCAAACGGCGAGGTCTGGGTCACCAACAAGCTGGGCGCGTCCATCAGCGTCATCGATGCGGCGGGCCTCGCGGTGTCGCGCACGATCAAGCTGCCGATCGCTTCACAGCCATACGGCATCGTCGCGGACCCGGCCGGCGGCGCCGTGTACGTGGCGCTCGAGGCCCTCGGCCGCATACTCAAGCTCGACCCGGCGAGCGGCAGCGTGCTGGCCTCCCTCGACGTCGGCCCGAACGTGCGGCACCTCTCGATCACCGGCGACGGCTCCCGCATCTACGCCTCGCGCTTCATCTCGCCGCCGCTGCCCGGCGAAAGCACCGCCGCCGTGCAGACGGCCGCCGGAGGGCAGCCGCTCGGCGGCGAGGTCGTGCTCGTGAACACCGCGGCAATGAGCGTGCTCTCGACGATCGTGCTGCGTCACAGCGACAAGCCTGACTTCGAGAACCAGGGCCGCGGGGTTCCCAACTACCTCGGCGCCGTCGCGATCTCGCCGGACGGCCGCTCGGCCTGGGTGCCGTCGAAGCAGGACAACGTCAAGCGCGGAACCCGGCGAGACGGCCAGCCGCTCAACTTCCAGAACACGGTGCGAGCCATCAGCTCGCGCATCGACCTGACCGCCGGCAGCGAGGACCACGCGCGGCGCATCGACCACGACAACTCCGGCGTCGCGAGCGCAATCGTCTTCGACCGCCTCGGCGTCTATGGCTTCGTCGCGCTCGAGACCAGCCGCCAGGTCGCGGTCATCGACGCGCACCGCGGCCACGAGATCTTCAGCGTTCGCCGTCGGCCGCGCGCCCCAGGGCCTCGCGCTGTCGGCGAGCGGCAGCCGGCTGTTTGTCAACAACTTCATGGACCGCACGGTCCGCGTCTACGACCTCTCGGAGCTCATGAGCGAGGGCATCGCCAACGTGCCGCTCCTGGCCACCAGGACTTCCCACGGCGAGAAGCTCACGGCCCAGGTGCTGCAGGGCAAGAAGCTGTTCTACGACGCCCTCGACACGCGCCTCGCCCGCGACGCGTACGTGAGCTGCGCGTCCTGCCACAACGACGGCGGCCAGGACGGCAGGACCTGGGACTTGACGGGGTTCGGCGAGGGCCTGCGCAACACGGTGTCCTTGGGCGGGCGTGGCGGCGCCCAGGGCTTCCTGCACTGGAGCAACAACTTCGACGAGGTGCAGGATTTCGAAGGGCAGATCCGCAGCCTCGCCGGCGGCACCGGCCTGATGACGAATGCGGAGTTCAATGCCGGCACGCGCAGCGAGCCGCTCGGCGACGCGAAGGCCGGCGTCAGTGCCGACCTGGACGCGCTCGCGGCCTATGTCGCCTCGCTGAACGCATTCGCCGCAAGCCCGTTGCGGAACGCCGACGGCACCCTGACGTCGGCGGCGACGGCCGGCCGCGCCGTGTTCACCGCGAAGGGTTGCGCCGCCTGCCACGGCAGCTCCGGCTTCACGAAGAGCGGGACCAACAACCCGGAGGACATCGGCACGATCAATGCCGACAGCGGCCAGCGCCTCGGCGGCCCGCTGGCCGGGATCGACGTGCCGACGCTGCGCGACGTCTGGGCGACTGCGCCCTACCTGCACCGCGGCTCGGCCGCGACGCTGGGCGACGCGATCCGCGCCCACGCCAGCGTCAGCGTGACGGATGCCGAGCTTGGAAATCTCGTCGCATACGTCGCCCAGATCGGGAGCCAGGAGTCGCCGCCAGGCACCGGCACGCCGGGCGCCGGCGCCGGCCTCGCCGGCCAGTACTTCAACAACACGACGCTGACGGGCAGCCCCGTGCTGGAGCGCGTCGAGCGCGTGGCGTTCACCTGGGCCGACTCGCCGGGCCCGGGCGTGAACGCCAACCAGTTCTCCGTGCGCTGGACCGGGTTCGTCAAGGCGACGGCCACGGGCAGCTTCCAGTTCCAGACCAGTCGAACGATGGCGTGCGGCTCTGGGTCAACGGCGCCCTCGTGATCGACAGCTGGGCCGCGCACAGCACGAGGACCGACCTGTCGCCGCCGATCGCGCTCGTGAAGGACCAGCGCTATCCCGTCGTCGATGGAGCACTACGACAACCCGGCCACGGCCGTCGCGCGGCTGTTCTGGAAGACGCCCGACCGCCACCGGTTTTGTCGCAGTGCCCGCCTCGCGCCTGTATGCGAACTAGCGCGCCGCTCGTCGTCGTCATCGCGCTCGCATCGGCGATCGCGGCGGCGGGCGAGCGCGCTGCCCTTCCTGCCCTCGAGCGGGTGTACGTCAACCCGGCGCCCGCGCCGGTCGCCGACTTCACGCTCACCGACCAGGCCGGGAAGCCGCGGCGCTTCTCCAGCCTGAAAGGCGAGCCCGCGCTCGTCTTCTTTGGTTTCACGCACTGCCCGAGCGTCTGCCCCACCGCGCTCGGCCGCCTCAAGCTCCTGCACGAGTCGCAGGGCGGAGCACTCAAGGCGGCGCGCATCGTGCTGATCAGCGTGGACGGCGAGCGCGACACGCCTGCGCGGCTCGAGTCCTATCTCTCGCCCGTGTCCCCCGATTTCATCGGCCTGACCGGCGACCCGAAGGCCACGGCGGCGATCGCCGCGCAGTTCGCGGCCGTGTTCTTCAAGGAGCCGGCGGGCAAGGACGGCAGCTACAACGTGATGCACTCGACGCAGGTCTTCGCCGTCGACCGGGAGGGCCGCCTGCGGGCCTCGTTCGCGGACGCATCCATCGAGGACATGGCGACGATCACTGCGCTTCTCCTCGCTGAGCCGGGCTAGCCACTGCCGCGTGAAACTCCGTCCGGAATGACGCGAACCGGCCGGCGGCGATCGCCTCCCGCATGCGCGCCATCAGCGTAAGGTAATAGTGCAGGTTGTGCAGCGTCGCGAGGCGCGGCCCGAGCATCTCGCCGCACCGGTCGAGGTGCCGAAGGTACGCGCGCGAGAAGCTCCTGCAGGTGTAGCAAGCGCAATCCGGGTCGACGGGCCCGGTGTCGGCGGCGTAGCGGGTATTGCGGATGTTCATGACGCCCCAGGGCACGAAGAGATGGCCGTTCCGCGCATGGCGCGTCGGCATCACGCAGTCGAAGAGATCGACGCCCGCCGCCACCGACTCGACCAGGTCCTCCGGACGGCCGACGCCCATCAGGTAGCGCGGCTTCCCGGCCGGCATGGCGGGCAACAGCTCGCCGAGGACGCGCTCGCGTTCCTCGATTGGCTCGCCCACCGACAGGCCGCCGATTGCGAGGCCCGCGAAACCGATGTCCTCGAGGCCTGCAAGCGAGGCGAGCCGGAGCGGCGCGTGCATGCCGCCCTGGATGATGCCGAACAGCGTGCCCGGGCCGGGCTGTGCATCGAAGGCGCGCCGGCTGCGCGACGACCAGCGCAGCGACAGTTCCATGGACGCCCGCGCCTCCTGTTCGGTCGCCGGATATGGCGTGCATTCGTCGAACACCATCGCGACGTCGGATCCGAGCGCGCGCTGGACCTGCATCGCGCGCTCGGGGTCGAGGAAGACTTCCGCGCCATCGACGGGCGATCGGAAGTGGACGCCCTCCTCCGTGAGCTTGCGCATCGATGCGAGGCTGAACACCTGGTAGCCGCCGGAGTCCGTCAGGATCGGGTGCTGCCAGTGCATCATGCCGTGCAGGCCGCCGTGCGCGCGCACGATCTCGGCGCCGGGCCGCAACATCAGGTGGAACGTGTTCGCGAGGATGATCTCGGCGCCGCAGGCGACGAGCTCCTCGGGCGTCACGCCCTTGACCGTCCCGTAGGTGCCCACCGGCATGAACGCCGGCGTTTCGACCGCGCCGCGCGCGAGGTGGAGCCGGCCGCGGCGCGCGGCGCCGTCCGTCGCGAGGCACTCGAACATCAAGGCATCCTGCCCCGTGCGGCCAGCGCCGCGGGATCCGGCGTCACGAACATCGCGTCCCCGAAGCTGAAGAACCGGTAGCGTCCGGCGATGGCGTGATGATACGCGGCGAGCACGCGCTCGCGCCCGGCAAAGGCGGACACGAGCACGAGCAGCGTCGACTCCGGCAGGTGAAAGTTCGTCAGCAGCGCGTCGACGACGCGGAACTGGTGGCCCGGGCGTATGAAGATGTCCGTCTCGCCCTCGAACGCCTCGAGCCGGCCGCCGCTCGCCGCGGCCTCGAGCGCCCGCACCACGGTCGTGCCGACCGCGACGACGCGGCCCTTGCGCCCGTGCGCAGCCTCGATCGCATCGACGGTCGACTGCGGAACCCGGATCCGCTCCGCGTGCATGCGGTGCTTCGAGACGTCGTCCACGCGCATCGGCGTGAAGGTGCCGGCGCCGACGTGCAGCGTCACGCGCTCGACCCCGATGCCGCGGCGTGCGAGCGACGCGAGCGTCTCCTCGTCGAAATGCAGGCCGGCCGTCGGCGCAGCCACCGCGCCCGGGACGTTCGCGTATACCGTCTGGTAGCGCTCGCGGTCCGCATCGTCGGCCTCGCGCGCGACGTAGGGCGGCAGCGGCACGCTGCCGTGCGACTCGAAGTACGGCAGCGCCTCGCGGTCGAGCTCGAGCTCGTACAGGTCGCCGTGGCGCGCGAGCGCGACCGCGCTCGCGCCCGCCGGGAGGTCGATGCGCGTGCCGGCCCTGAGGCCCTTGCTCGCGCGCGCCTGCGCGAGAAAACGCCTTCCGTCCAGGACGCGCTCGAGCAACAGCTCGCAGGCGCCCCCGCTCGCCTTGCGGCCGCGCAAGCGCGCGGGCAGCACGCGCGTGTCGTTCAGCACGGCGATGTCGCCCGCTTCCAGCAGCCCGCCGAAGCCGTCGAAAGCCAGGTCGCGGATGGCGCCCGTCGCGCCGTCGAGCACGAGCAGCCGGCTCGCTCCGCGGCGCGGCAGCGGGCGGTGGGCAATCAGTTCGTGGGGCAGCGGATAGGAAAAGTCGGCGCGGCGCATGGGCCGCGCAGACTAGCACAGCGTCGATCGGCCTCAGGTTGCGGCGGGGTCGCGCGCCGGCGGTGCCGGCGGCCGCTGGGCAGCCGGGGGTTTCGGCGGCGTGACGCGACGCATGACGTTGCGCATCACGCGCTCCGGAACCTTCGCCGAAAGCGTCTGTGTCCGGCGGTCCCGCAGGATCTTGATCTCGACCAGTTCGCCCGGCTGGTAGGAGCGCAGGATCCGCATCGCGTGCGGGCCGTCCTGCGGCTCGCGGCCGCCGATCGCGACGATCACGTCGCCGTCCTGCAGCCCGAGCGAGGCATCGTCTGGCGCCCGCGCGACCAGTACGCCCTTGCCGGCGCCGAAGTAGCGGCCGAGCTGCGGCGTCAGCGTGACGAATTCGGCGTCGCCCCAGCCGCCGAGCAGCCAGTGCACGTCACCGTGGAACGGCAGCTCCTCGACGTGCGGCATCGCCGGCAGCGCTGGCATCGCGCTGAGCGCGGGCACGCCAGGCGTGCCGACGAAGAATGTGCGGTCGAGCGGCCGCGCTTCCACCGAAAGCTCGAGCGGCTTGCCGTCGCGCTCGAGGCCAAGCTCGACTTTCTCGCCCGGCTCGATCGCCTCCATCGCCCGCACCAGCTCGCGCCCGGTCGCGACCGGCTTCGCGTCGATGGCGACGATGACGTCGCCCGCCTTCACCCCGGCCTCGGCCGCGGGCCCGCCGGGACTCACGCCGTCCACGCGCACGCCGCCGCCGTTCGGCTCGGCGCCGCCGACGTTCACGCCGAGCATCGCGCGGCGAGGCCCCCGCACGAGGACGTCGAACTCGCGAAACGCCCGTGGACCCGCGGCTTCGCCGGAGAGCTCCGCGACCTCGCGCGCCGCGTCCTCGAGCCGGCGCTGCGCGTCCTGCAGCCGCTCCTCGGGCGTGGCTTCCTCGTCCCCGGCGGGCGCGGCCGCGGCGGTTCCCGCCAGCAAGGCACCCGCGATCACCCCAATCAGCCAGCGCTTCATCGTGTCCTCCATCGCATCAGTAGGTGCCGACCGCGTCCGCGTAGCGGACCTGGACCAGCGATTTCATGACCCCGACCCGCACGCGCCACAGTGCTTCCGCTCGCTCCGGCGCGTTCGGTTCCAGCGCCACGCGGCTCAGGCGGTCGTCGACCAGCACGAGGCGGTCCTCGAGCTCGGCTACGGTGTACGCCGTGCTGCCTCGCATGCTGTGGCGCTCCGGCAGCGCCGCGAGGATCCGCTCGAGACGCTCGTTCTCGGCGCGCATTTCCGCAGCCACCATGGCGTCTGCAGCCGCGAACGCGGCCGGACCGCCCGACATCGAGCTCCTGGCCGCCAGCAGCCACCAGGCGAGGCCGACGGCGGTGGCGAGCACGACCGCCGCGAATGCGACCGGCAGCCCGAGGTCGAGTCGCGCTTCGCGGTGCGCGCGTGCCGCGATGACGCCGGACCACCCCGCGTCGGGAGGCGCGAAACCGGCGAGCGACGACAGCCGCCCGCTCCATTCGCTCATGTCGGGGTGCATGGCGTGCCCTCCAGGAGGCCCGCGGAATCGCCCAGCAGGACGCGCAGGCGCCGGTGCGCGCGCGACAGCTGCGATTTCGAGAAGCTTGGCGTGCGACCGAGCGCGAAGCCGATGTCCGCGTGGGTGTAGCCCTCGACGTCGTGCAGCCACACGACGGTGCGGGTGAGGGCCGGCAGCGTCATCAGCGCGCGCTCGAGCGCGGCGTCGAGCGGCGCCGAATGGTCTGCGCCCTGCGACGGCAGCCGGTCGGCGCCGCCCGGGTCCTTGTCGAGCCATTCGAGCCCGCGATGCCAGGGCGAGCGCAGGTACATGAGCGCGCGATTGACCGCAATGGCCCGGATCCACGACGGCAGCGGGCAGCGGCCCTCGTAAGCGCCGATGTGCTCGATCACGTCGACGAATGTCTCCTGCAGCAGCTCCTCGGCGATCGCGGGCCGTCGCACCAGCCGGCGCAGCAAGGTGTAGACGGGAGCCGCGGTCGCGCCATAGACGGATTCCAGGGCCTTGCCGTCGCCGGCGCGGGCGGCGGCCACCCATGCGGCCGGCAGGTCGATGTCCGAGATGCGGGTCATTGCCCGCTTAGATGCCCGGGGAGTGGAAAAGGTCGCAGCGGAAGAAGAAAGTCGTCTGGTGCCCGGAGAGGGGGTCGAACCCACACATCCTTTCGGATACCAGATTTTGAGTCTGGCGCGTCTGCCAGTTCCGCCATCCGGGCCGCAGGGGCGCGAGTATACGGCACAATGCCGCCGATGAAGTTCTGCCCGAGTTGCGCCGCGCCGGTCGAGATGCGCATCCCGGATGGCGATCACCGGCTCCGCGCCGTCTGCATCGGATGCGGAACGATCCACTATCGCAATCCCCGGTTGATCGCCGGCTGCGTCCCCGAGCACGGAGGCCGCATCCTGGTCTGCCGCCGCGCCATCGAGCCGCGGCGCGGCTTCTGGACCGTACCCGCGGGCTTCATGGAAGTCGGCGAGACGCTGCAACAGGCCGCCGCCCGCGAGTGCCACGAGGAAGCGCTGGCCCGGGTCGAGGTCGGCAGCCTCTGCGCCGTCGTGCACGTGCTGCGCGTGGAGCAGGTGCACGTGATGTTTCGTGCCGTACTGACGGGCGACGCGTTCGGAGTCGGCGTCGAAAGCCTCGAGACGCGGCTCGTCGAGGAGCGCGACGTGCCCTGGCCGGAAATCGCCTTCCCGAGCGTCGAGTTCACCCTGCGACGCTTTTTCGAGGACCGCGCGGCGGGCCGCGAGGGACTGCACTACCGCACGTTCGACTGACCGGGTCGCGGCGTGCCTGTGGCACAATCGCGCGCATGACTTTCGTCGTCACCGAAGCCTGCATCAAGTGCAAGTACACGGACTGCGTCGAGGTCTGCCCCGTGGACTGCTTCCACGAGGGCCCGAATTTCCTCGTGATCGACCCGGAAGAGTGCATCGACTGCACGCTGTGCGAGCCGGAGTGCCCGGTGGACGCGATTTATTCCGAGGAGGACGTCCCGGCGGGCCAGGAGGGATTTCTCGCTCTCAATGCCGAGCTGTCCCGGACGTGGCCCGTGATCACGCAGATCAAAGATGCTCCGCCCGACGCCGACGACTGGAAGGACGTCAAGGAAAAGCTCCCGCTGCTCGAGCGCTGAGCGTCAGTCGGTCGCGGCGGCGGTCGCGGCCGCGGGTTCCGCCAGGTAGGCGGCGAGGTACGCCGCCGACGCATAACCGGCGAGGTACTCTCCTGAGTCGGTGAATATGCCGGGCGTGCCGTTGACGCCGAGTTGCTTGCCGAGCTCGTATTGCGCGGTGATGGGCGTATCGCAGCGCTTCGACTCCACCTTGTCGCCCTTCTTCGCGCGCGTGAGCGCGTCCTTGCGGTCGGCGCTGCACCACACGGACTCGGCCTTGGCCCAGGCATCGCTGCCAGGACCGCCGCGCGGGAACATCAGGTAACGCACGCGGACGCCCAGCCGGTTTAGCTCGGCGATCTCCGAGTGCATGCGCCGGCAATGGACGCAGTCGACGTCGGTGAAAACCGTGACGGTGTGCTTCGCCGCGCCCTTGGGCGCAAAGATGATCGCGTCCTGGTCCTTGATGCCGGAAAGGAGTTCCAGACGGCCCTTGCGGCGCACGTCCTCGGTCAGGTTCTGCTTGGACGTCATGTCGAAGACGTCGCCGTCCAGATAAAAGCGGCCGTCCGCCGAGACGTAACCGACCTCCGCGCCGGAGCGGACCTCATAGAGGCCGGCGATCGGCGACGGTCGGACGTCCTCGACCTTGATCTCGAGGCGCTTCGCGATCTGGGCGCGAACGTCGTCGGTCTTGGCGGCCTGCGCAACGGCGAAGCCCGCGCCGGCAAGCGCGAGTGCGGCCAGGGCGGAAAGCAGGATGGGGCGGGTCGTCACGATGCGGGCCTCAGGAGTCGAACCGGTTCCGCTTGGACCCCGGCGGGGCGAGGCGGTTCGGTTCGGACCGACATTCTATCAGCCGCGCGGGTGGTGCTGCGCGTGCAGTTCCTTCATGCGCTCACGCGCGACGTGCGTATAGATCTGGGTCGTCGACAGGTCGCTGTGGCCGAGCAGCATCTGCACGACGCGCAGGTCCGCGCCATGGTTCAGGAGGTGCGTCGCGAAAGCGTGTCGCAGGGTGTGCGGCGAGAGGTCCTTCTCGATGCCGCCCTTCTTTGCGTAACGCTTGATGATGTGCCAGAAGGCCTGGCGCGTCATGCGGTCGCCGCGCCGGGTCGGGAAAAGGTGGTCCGTCTGGCGATCGAGCAGGATCTCGCCGCGCGCGCCGCGCATGAACTCGGTCACCCAGCGGACGGCTTCCTCGCCGAGCGGGATCAGCCGCTCGCGGTTGCCCTTGCCGACGATGCGCAGCACGCCCTGGTTCAGGTTGACCTGGCCGTGGCGGAGGCTGACGAGCTCGGAGACGCGAAGTCCCGTTGCATAGAGCACCTCGAGCATCGTGCGGTCGCGGTGACCGAGCGGGTCGCTCGTCTGCGGCGCCCCCAGCAGGGACTCGACCTGCGCCTCGGTGAGCGAGCGCGGCAGGCTGCGGCCGATCTTGGGCATCGCAATCTGCGCCGTGGGGTCTTCCTTGATCACCGCCTCGCGCACGAGGTGGCGGAAGAAACGGCGGAAGCTCGACAGCTGGCGCGCCGTCGAGCGCGGGCGCGCGCCCGTCTCCACGCGCCAGGCGATGAATGCGAGCAAGTCGTTGCGCGAGGTGCGCTCGAGCGCCGTCCCCCGCTGGCGCAGCCAGCGTGCCAGCGCGGTGAGGTCGGCGCGGTAGGCGGCGAGCGTGTTCGGCGAAAGGCCGCGCTCCATCCACACCGCGTCGAGGAATCGCACGATCATCGGCTCGACGCCCTCGGCCGACCCGCTGGCTGTCGCGAGCGTCGCCGCGCGCACCGATGTCGAAGACTTCATAGCTGCGCTCATGAATTGGCCCTGCTTCCTGCCGCGGACACCCGGGCCGCCGCAGGATCGCGGGTTGGGCTGGTGCGACAGAATGCAGACGCAGTATGGTTTGGCCCGGACGCGGTCAGCGTGACCCGTCTCACAGACGTCCATGACCATTAACATAACCGGAACCAGTTCACAGTACCCGCCCGTGGGCAGGCGCCGCGCCACATGAGGCTCAATCCGCTGCGGCTCGCCTGGGGCCTCTGGGCGCTGCTGCTCGTCATCCCGTTCGTGGCGCTCGCGGCGCTGCCGATCCTCGCCTTGCCGAAGCTGGCGTCGCGCCGGGCCGCCGCAGGCGCGGCGTGCCGCGCGTACTTCGGGCTGTGCGGCCTGCCCGTCCGGCGGATCGGGCTCGAGCGCCTGCCGCAGGCGGCCTGCGTGATCGTCGCGAACCACGCGAGCTACGTCGATGGCCCGCTGCTGTTCGCGTTCCTGCCGCCGCGATTCGGCTTCGTCATCAAGAAGGAAGCCTCGCGCCTGCCGCTCGTCGGCACGCTGCTGCACCGGCTCGGCCACCACTTCGTGGACCGGACGAACCGCCACGAGGGCGGCAGCGACGCGCGCCGGATCCTGCGCGCGCTCGAGCAGGGCGATGCGGTGGCCTTCTTTCCCGAAGGCACCTTCGAGCCCGAGCCCGGCGTCGCGCGCTTCCATGGCGGGGCATTCGCGCTCGCGGCGCGCACGGGGACGCCGGTCGCGCCGGTCGCCATCCGCGGCACGCGCGACGTTCTCGGCGGCGGGAGGGCCTGGCCCTGCTGGGGCCGCATCGAGGTCGAAGTGCTGGCGCCGCTGCCGGCGCGCATGGGCAGCGGCGACGCCGCTTCGGAGCTGCGCGACGAAGCGCGCGCGGAAATCAGCCGAGCGCTCGGCGAGCCGCTGCTTTAAAGGGGACGCAACCCTCTTGCGAGAGTCAGCCCTTCACGGCCGGGTAGAGCTGAACACGTAGTCCCTGGACTTCTGCGCCTGGTGACAGCCGAAACAAGCCGTCGCCGCCTTGTCCGCTACGAGACGCTCGGTCTTCGAGTCACCCACAAACCCTTCGAAGCCCCAGCCACCTGTCGCTGCGTAGCGCGCGCCGTCCTTCACCATCACCCCAATCAGCTTGCGAGACCCTTCAGTGACGGTCCTGTCGGCAGAAGCGGCATCGAGCAGGTCGAAGACGATGATCGAGCCGTCCGGAAATGTTCCCTTGGCATAGCCTTCGAGCGCCTTCTCGTTCGCGTACAGGTGATGAACTCCGGCGAAGGTTTCCGCGAGGGGATGGCCCGGCTCGATGACCATCGACTTCACGTGCCGCCAGTCGCGGTAGCCGGAAGGGTACGTGACCGGCGCGGTCGGGTTGGCGGCTACGGCTGCAAGCGACATCAAGGTCAACAGGGTCAAGAGGCTTCGATTCATGGCATTCTCCGCGCGTGACCGGGAATCCGCTGCAAGGTAGCGCCGTCCTGGCGCCGCCGACAGCGGGCGCCAAAAGGTTCTCTACTTACATTTCGGTGTAGATCGATGGCCACGCAGGAAAGAAAAATTACGGCACCGCCGCCGCCGGCTGTTGCGCGCATGGTCGAGGACATCGTCGGCTGTAAGTGGTCGTTGTGCGTGCTCGAAATGGCCGGCCGCGGCATCGTCAGGCCGGGTGCCATGCAGTGTGCCTACCGAGGCTTGTCAGCCAAGGTGCTGAACGAGCGGCTACGCAAGCTCGTCAGGTTCGGCCTGCTCGAGCGCCGGGCCTTCGCCGAGATTCCGCCGCACGTCGAATACCGACTGACGCCTCTCGGCCGGCGGTTCTCCGGGATCATCGACGAGCTGCGCGACCTGGAATCCGAGTTCAGGTGAGTTGACCACGCTGCGAGCGCCGGTCCCCTTCACATGTTGCGGCGGTACTGTCCGCCGACGGCGTACAGCGCGCGCGAGATGCGCCCGAGCGACGCCGACTTCACGGTTTCCATCAGCTCGGCGAACACGTTGCCGCCTTCGGCCGCCGCCGCCTGCAGGCGGCGCAACGCCGGTTCCTGGGCAGCGGCATGCTCGTCGTTGAAGGCGCGCGTCGAGCCGACCTGGGCGGCCTTCTCCTCCTCGGTCGAGCGGATCAGCTCCGCGTTGCGGTTCTCGTCGCCCGCGCCCCGTTCGGGGAGGAAGGTGTTGACGCCGACGATCGGCAGTGATCCGTCGTGCTTCTTGTGCTCGTAGTAGAGCGACTCTTCCTGGATCTTGCCGCGCTGGTACATCGTCTCCATGGCGCCCAGCACGCCGCCGCGCTCGGACAGGCTGTCGAACTCCGCGTAGACGGCCTCCTCGACCAGCTCGGTCAGCCGCTCGATCACGAACGAGCCCTGCCAGGGGTTCTGGTTCTGGTTGAGGCCGAGCTCGCGCGCGATGATGAGCTGGATCGCGACCGCGCGGCGCACGCTCTCCTCCGTGGGCGTCGTGATGGCCTCGTCGTAGGCGTTGGTGTGCAGGCTGTTGCAGCTGTCGAACAGCGCGTACATCGCCTGCAGCGTCGTGCGGATGTCGTTGAACTGGATCTCGCGCGCGTGCAGCGAGCGGCCCGAGGTCTGCACGTGGTACTTGAGCATCTGGCTGCGCGGCGAGGCGCCGTAGCGGTCGCGCATCGCGCGCGCCCAGATGCGCCGCGCGACGCGCCCGATCACGGCGTACTCCGGGTCCATCCCGTTCGAGAAGAAGAACGAGAGGTTCGGCGCGAAGTCGTCCACCTCCATGCCGCGCGACAGGTAGTACTCGACGATCGTGAAGCCGTTCGCCAGCGTGAACGCGAGCTGCGAGACCGGGTTCGCCCCGGCCTCCGCGATGTGGTAGCCGGAGATCGACACCGAGTAGAAGTTCCGCACGCGGTTGCTCGATGAAGAACTGCTGCACGTCGCCCATCATCCGCAGCGCGAACTCGGTCGAGAAGATGCAGGTGTTCTGCGCCTGGTCCTCCTTGAGGATGTCGGCCTGCACCGTGCCGCGCACGCGCGCGAGCGCGCTCGGCGCGGATCCGCGCGTAGGTTTCGGCGTCGACGACCGCGTCGCCGCTGACGCCGAGCAGCCCGAGCCCCGAGCCGTCGTGGCCGGCGGGCAGCCCGCCGCGGTACCGGGGGCGTTCGCGGCCCTCGAACAGGCGTGCGATCTTCGCCTCCGCTTCCTCCCAGCGGCCGTTGTCGCGCAGCCACTTCTCGACCTGCTGGTCCACCGCGGTGTTCATGAACATCGCGAGGATCATCGGCGCCGGCCCGTTGATGGTCATCGACACGGAGGTCGATGGCGCGCACAGGTCGAATCCCGAGTAGAGCCGCTTCATGTCGTCGAGCGAGGCGATCGAGACGCCCGAGTTGCCGATGCGGCCGTAGATGTCGGGCCGCTCGTCCGGATCCTCGCCGTACAGCGTCGTCGAGTCGAACGCGGTCGACAGGCGCGTCGCCTGGTGGCCGCGTGCGAGGTAGTGGAAGCGGCGGTTGGTGCGCTCGGGCATGCCCTCGCCCGCGAACATGCGGGTCGGGTCCTCGTCCTCGCGCCGGTACGGGTAGATCGCCGCCGGTGTAGGGATAAGCGCCCGGCAGGTTCTCGGTGAGCAGGAAGCTCGAGCTGCGCGCCCCAGTCCTCGAAGCGCGGCACCGCGATCTTCGGCAGGTGCAGGTGCGAGAGCGACTCGCTGTAGTTCGGTCCGCGCACTTCGCGCTCGCGCACGCGGTAGCTGAACTCCGGGGCGGCCGCCGCCTCGCGACGCGCCGGCCAGCCCTTGAGCAGCGCAACGCCCTCGGTGCCGACCTCGTCGAGCGCCTCGTTGTAGGCCTCTCGCAGGCGTCGGATCGACGCTTCCGCCGACGCGAGGCCGGCCTCGTCGTAGCGATCGAGCGGTGCCGGCAGCGCGGCGTCGCCGAGCGCTTCGAGCGCGCGGTACAGGCCGTGCGCGCGGCTCGCGGCGCCGGCCGCCTGCGTCGCGGCGCGGCGGGCACCGCGGCCGCCGGCCGCGATCTCCGCGAGGTAGCGCACGCGCGGGCCCGGGATGATGGCCTGGCGCGCCGGCATGCCGACCGGCGCGAGTCCTTCGGGCTGCCAGGGCCTGAGGCGCCCCCACTGCTCGTGCAGCTTCGCGCACAGGGCGCCGAACAGCGCGTTGACGCCGGCGTCGTTGAACTGGCTCGCGATCGTCGGATAGACCGGCAGCGCCTCGGGCGGGGTCTTGAAGAGCTTGCGGTTGCGCGCCACCTGCTTGCGCACGTCCCGCAGCGCATCCTCGGCGCCGCGCTTCTCGAACTTGTTGAGCACGATGAAGTCGGCGAAGTCCAGCATGTCGATCTTCTCGAGCTGGCTGGCCGCGCCGTAGTCCGCGGTCATCACGTACATCGACAGGTCGACGAGGTCGACGATCTCGGTGTCGCTCTGCCCGATGCCGGCGGTCTCGACCACCACCAGGTCGAACCCGGCCGCCTTCAGCAGCTGCACGGTGTCCCCGAGCACCGCGGAGGTCGCGAGGTTCTGGCGCCGCGTCGCGAGCGAACGCATGAAGAGCTGTTCGTTCGCGAGCGCGTTCATGCGGATCCGGTCGCCGAGCAGCGCGCCGCCCGATCGCCTGCGCGTCGGGTCCATGGCGAGGACGGCGACGCGCCGGTCCGGGAAGAAGCGCACGATGCGGTTCAGGATCTCGTCGGTGAGCGAGGACTTGCCGGCCCCGCCGGTGCCGGTGATGCCGATGACCGGCGGCCGGTTCAGCGTCTTGGCCGCGTGCGCGCGCAGGCGCGCAACGACCTGCTCGTCGCCCAGCTCGAGCAGGGTGATCGCGCGCGCGACGCCGGCGGGGTCGTCCGCCGAGACGCCGGTACCGTCGAACGCCGGCCGCGGCGGTTGCGCGCACCCGCCGGAACACGTCCTCGATCATGCCGTCGAGGCCGAGCTTCAGGCCGTCGTCCGGCGTGTAGATCTTCTCGACGCCGTAGGCCTCCAGCGCCTCGACCTCGTGCGGCGCGATGGTGCCGCCGCCGCCGACGACCACGCGGATGTGCGCCCGCGCCCTCGGCTTTCAGCATGTCCACCATGTAGCGGAAGTACTCGTTGTGCCCGCCCTGGTAGCTGCTGACGGCGATGCCGTCGGCGTCCTCCTGGATGGCCGCGCGCACGATGTCGGCGACGCTGCGGTTGTGGCCGAGGTGCACGACCTCGGCGCCGTGGGCCTGCAGGATCCGGCGGATGATGTTGATGGCGGCATCGTGGCCGTCGAAGAGCGAGGCCGCGCTGACGAAGCGCAGCGGCCCGCGGGCGGAGACTGCCGCCTTGTCGATCCGTTCGGCCGGGCTGCTCATCGGTTTCCTCCAGCGCGGGTGCGTCAGTTTAACGTTGCAATCCGCGTCCCGCGATGCTGTCATGCCGGCAGTCGGGCACGGCCGGGAGTGGCGCTTTGTGGACACGGGAGGAGACGTCTGTTCGACGCGCGAAGCCGCCGATCGACTCGGCGTGTCGCTGCGCACCGTGCAGCTCTGGGCCGAGGCAGGCCTCCTGCGCGCGTGGAAGACGCCGGGCGGACATCGCCGCATCCTGACGGCGTCGGTCGCGGAGCTGCTGCAGCGGCGCGAAGGCGTCGTCGGCCGTCGCGCGCCCGGCGGGGCATTCCAGGTCATGGTCGTCGAAGACGAGCCGGACTTCCGCCAGCTTTTCGAATTGCACCTGCGCTCCTGGGGCTTCCCGATCCACCTGACGAGCGTGCCGAGCGGCTTCGAGGCCCTGCTCCAGATGGGCACCGTGCGGCCGGACCTCCTGATCACGGACCTGCGCATGCCCGGAATCGACGGCTTCGAGATGCTGCGCGCGCTCAAGGCCTCCGGTGCCCTGGGCGAGCTCGAGATCATCGTCGTAACTGCGCTCACGCCCCACACCATCGCCGAGCGCGGCGGATTGCCGGACGGCGTCACCGTTCTCTACAAGCCGCTGCATTTCGCGGACCTGAAGCAGCGGCTCGCCCAGCTCTTCGAGCACTGGCGCGCACCCGTCGCGGGCTGACGGCGCCCGTCCGCCGCCTGCGCGCGGGGCGACAGGCAGCCTTTTGCAGGGCAAAATAGTCCCCATACCAGTTCCCAGGACCCAACCCATGGCAAACGATTCCGTCGTCATCTTGAGTGCCCGCCGCACGCCCATCGGGGCCATGCTCGGCGCCTTCGCCAGCGTTCCCGGCCATGCGCTCGGGGCCGAAGCCATGCGCGGTGCCCTCGAAAGCGCGGGCCTCGATCCCGCGCGCCTCGGCGAGGTGGTCATGGGCTGCGTGCTGCCGGCCGGCCAGGGTCAGGCGCCCGCCCGGCAGGCTGCGATCGCCGCCGGCGTGCCGAAATCCGTCCCATCGACGACCGTCAACAAGATGTGCGGCTCCGGCATGCGGGCGGTGATGTACGGCGCAGATCACATCGCCGCGGGCAGCGCCGACTTCGTATTGGCCGGCGGGCTCGAGTCGATGACCAACGCCCCCTATCTCCTGCCCAAGGCGCGCGCCGGCTATCGCATGGGGCATGGCGAGGTTCTCGACCACATGTTCTACGACGGTCTGCAGAGTCCGTGGGACGGCAAGCTGATGGGCTGCTTCGCCGACGCTACGGCGGCGAAGTACGCGTTCTCGCGCGCCGACCAGGATGCCTTCGCCGCCGAGTCCGTGCGCCGCGCCGTCGCTGCCGTCGAGTCCGGCGCCTTCGAGGCCGAGATCGCACCGGTCCGGATCAAGGACCGCAAGGGCGAGCGCTCCGTCTCGCGCGACGAGACACCGTTCACCGTGCGCGATCGACAAGATCCCGAACCTGAAGCCGGCCTTCGGCAAGGACGGCACCGTCACCGCCGCGTCCTCCTCGTCGATCGCGGACGGCGCGGCCGCCCTCGTGCTCGCGACGCGCGGACGCCGCCGCAAAGCGGGGCTCGAGCCGCTGGCGCGCATCGTCGCCCACTCGAGCCATGCGCGGGAGCCGGAGTGGTTCACGATCGCGCCCGTCGGCGCGATCGAGTCGGCGTTGAAGCGCGCGGGCTGGAAGGCCGCGGACGTGGATCTCTACGAGATCAACGAGGCGTTCGCCGTCGTGACGATGGCGGCCATGAAGGACATCGGCATCGCGCACGAAAGGTCAACGTCCACGGCGGTGCCTGCGCGCTCGGTCACCCGATCGGCGCAACCGGCGCACGCATCCTCACGACGCTGATTCACGCGCTGAAGAAGCAGGGCAAGAAGCGCGGACTGGCTGCGCTGTGCATCGGCGGCGGCGAAGCCACGGCGGTCGCCATCGAGATCAGCTGACCGCGGCAGCCGCCCCGGCGGCTCCCCGACCTCGGTCGCGAGGTCGATCCCGGCGACTTCGTAGCCGCGGCGGAAATCGCGGACGTGGCGCGACATCCAGTCGGCAGCCGCCTTCGCGTCCCGCGCGCGCACTGCGCCGACGATCGCCTCCTCGGCCGCCTCGATGCGAGAACGCGCCTGCGGCACGCGGTCGATGATCACCGCGAGGCTCGGCTTCAGGAGCCGCAGCAGCGGCTCGTTCAGCAGGTTGAAGACGGGATTCGCGGCGGCCTCGGCCAGTGCGTCGAAGAAATCCGCGACGCCTGTAACCGCAGCGTCGCGCCCGTCTCGCCCGCACCGCAAACCGGCGGGCGGTCGCCGCAAGCTTGGCGAGCGCGGCCTCCGAGCGGCGCTCCGCTGCGGCGGCCGCGATGCCGGGCTGCACCGCCTGCAAAGCCTCCCACACGTCCACCACCCGGGCGCGATGCAGGGCGAGCGCCTGCGACAACCCGCCACCGACGGATTCACGCGTCGGCCGCGTCACGAAGAGGCGCTTGCCGCCGCCGCGCCGGCCCAGCAGGCCCGCGCTCTCGAGCTTGCGCAGCGCCTCCCGCACGGTGGACCGGTTGACCTCGAACTGCCGCGCCAGCTCGGTCTCCGTCGGCAGCGGCTCGCCCTCCTGCAGCTCGCGTCGCAGGATCCGGGCGCGGATGGCCTCCGACACCCTGAGATAGGCGGGCGCGTAGCCGAGTGGTTCGAACAAGACCGGCATATTGTTCAGTCTCAAGCTTGCCTGTCCGATTGTCGGACAATATGATGCGAACTGCAAGCCGGGGACCACCGGCCGGAGGCGCCATGTTTCCCATCGATTTCGATTTCGACCTCGGTTCGCGCGTCGACGAGCTGCGCCAGGCCGTCCGGGAATTCGCCCTGCGCCGCATCGCGCCGGTCGCCGACGAGATCGACCGCAGCAACCGCTTCCCGCGCGAGCTCTGGCCGGAACTCGGCGCCATGGGCCTGCTCGGCATGACCGTGCCGGAAGAGTACGGCGGCCTCGGCTTCGGCTACCTCGAGCACATCGTCGCGATGGAGGAGATCAGCCGCGCGTCGGGTCCATCGGGCTTTCCTACGGCGCGCATTCGAATCTCTGCGTCAACCAGTTGCGGCGCTTCGGCACCGACGAGCAGAAGCGGCGCTTCCTCCCGCGCCTGGTGACCGGCGAGGACGTCGGCGCGCTCGCGATGAGCGAACCCGGATCCGGCTCGGACGTGGTTTCGATGCGCACCCGGGCCGAGCGTCGCGACGGCGGCTACGTGCTCAACGGCTCCAAGATGTGGATCACGAACGGTCCCGAGGCGGACACGGCGGTGATCTACGCGACCATCGAGCCCGGCAGCGGCGCGCGCGGCATCACCGCCTTCATCGTCGAGCGCGGGATGAAGGGCTTGCGCTCGGCGCAGAAACTCGACAAGTTCGGCATGCGCGGCTCCGATACTTCGGAGCTGGTGTTCGAAGACTGTTTCGTGCCGGAGGATCATGTCCTCGGCCAGCCCGGCGGCGGCGTGGAGATCCTGATGTCGGGCCTCGACTACGAGCGGCTGGTGCTGACGGGCGGTCCGCTCGGGCTCATGCGCGCCGCCCTCGACCTCATCGTCCCCTACCTGCACGATCGCGAGCAGTTCGGGCGGCCGATCGGCAGCTTCCAGCTGATGCAGGCGAAGCTCGCCGACCTCTATGCCGACTGCAACGCCTCGCGCGCCTACGCCTACGCCGTCGCGCGCGCCTGCGACGCCGGGCGCACGACGCGCTACGACGCCGCCGCCTGCCTGCTCGCGGCTTCCGAGAACGCGACCCGCGCCGGCCTCGAGGCCATCCAGGTGCTGGGCGGCAACGGCTACATCAACGAATACCCGGCGGGCCGCATCCTGCGCGATGCCAAGCTGTACGAGATCGGGGCCGGGACCAACGAGATCCGCCGCATGCTGATCGGCCGCGAGCTGCTGCGGGCAACCGCGCCATGACGCGAATCGCCTCGCGCGTGGATGCGGGCAGCCCGGAGTTCCGCGAGAACGCGGCGCACATGGCGGGGTTGGTCGCCGAGCTGCAGCGGCGCCAGGCGCTGGCCGCGGCCGGCGGCGGCGAGACCGCGCGCGCAAAGCACGTCGCGCGCGGCAAGCTCCTGCCGCGCGAGCGCATCGAGGCCCTCCTCGACCCCGGCAGCCCGTTCCTCGAGATCGCGCCGCTCGCGGCCGTCGGCATGTACGGCGACGACGCGCCGGCCGCGGGCCTCGTCGCCGGCATCGGCCGCATCCACGGCAGCGAACTACTGGTGGTCGCGAACGACGCGACCGTCAAGGGCGGCACCTACTATCCGATCACCGTCAAGAAGCACCTGCGCGCGCAGGAGATCGCGCTCGAGAACCGCCTGCCCTGCGTCTACCTCGTGGATTCCGGCGGCGCCTTCCTGCCCTTGCAGGACGAGGTGTTCCCGGACCGCGAGCACTTCGGCCGCATCTTCTTCAACCAGGCGCGGCTCTCGGCAGCCGGCGTGCCGCAGGTTGCCGTGGTCATGGGATCCTGCACCGCGGGCGGCGCCTACGTGCCGGCCATGTGCGACGAATCCATCATCGTCCGCAACCAGGGCACCATCTTCCTCGGCGGCCCGCCGCTCGTGAAGGCGGCCACCGGCGAGGTCGTCGACGCCGAGTCCCTCGGCGGCGGCGACGTGCACGCGCGCACCTCCGGCGTCGTCGATCACCTCGCGGACAACGACGCCCATGCGCTTGCGCTCGCGCGCGAGATCGTCGGCAGCCTCAACCACCTCGCGCCGGCCTGGCTCGCCAGGCGCGAAGCCGCCCTGCCCGCCCAGGACGCTGCGGAGCTCCACGGCATCGTGCCGCGCGACCTGCGCCAGCCATACGACGTGCGCGAAGTGATCGCGCGCCTCGTCGACGGCTCCGAGTTCCACGAGTTCAAGGCCCTCTACGGCAAGACGCTGGTCTGCGGGTTTGCGCACCTCTGGGGCTTTCCGGTGGCGATTCTCGCCAACAACGGCATCCTCTTTTCGGAGTCGGCGCTGAAAGGCGCCCACTTCGTGCAGCTCGCGAACCGCCGCAAGGTGCCGCTCCTGTTCCTGCAGAACATCACCGGCTTCATGGTCGGAAGGCGCTACGAATCGGGCGGCATCGCCCGCGACGGCGCGAAGATGGTGACGGCTGTCGCCTGCTCGACCGTGCCCAAGCTGACGGTCGTGATTGGCGGCTCCTTCGGCGCCGGCAACTACGCGATGTGCGGCCGCGCTTACGGAGGCCGCTTCCTGTGGACCTGGCCGAATGCGCGCATCTCGGTGATGGGCGGCGAGCAGGCGGCGAGCGTGCTCGCCACCGTGCGCCGCGACGGCATCGAGGCCAAGGGCGGGACCTGGCCGGAGACCGAACAGCAGGCCTTCACGGACGGCATCCGCGACCAGTACGAACGCCAGGGAAACCCGTACTACGCGACAGCCCGGCTCTGGGACGACGGCGTCATCGACCCGCTCGACACGCGCCGGGTGCTCGGGCTCGCACTCGCGGTGGTCGCGCGCGGCCCGACTCCCGCGCCCGAGTCCTATGGCGTGTTCCGGATGTGACCGCGATGCTCAAAATCGACCGCGACGCCCGCGGCATCGTCACGCTCACGCTCGACCGTCCCGAGGCGAAGAACGCCCTGTCGGCGGCGCTCGTCGCACATCTGACCGACGCGCTCGTGAATCTCGCCGGCGACGCCACGGTGCGCGCCGTGGTACTCACCGGCGCGGGCGAGGTTTTCTGCGCGGGGGCTGACATCGGCGAGATGCGCGCGGCGGGCGCCGCGCCGCCCGAGCAGAATGAGGCCGATTCGCGCCGCTTCGCCCGCATGCTCGAATGCATCGAGCGACAGCCGCAGCCGACGGTGGCCCTCGTGAACGGCGCCGCGTTCGGCGGCGCCGTCGGACTCATTGCGGCCTGCGACATCGCGCTCGCCTGCACCCGAGCGCGCTTCGCGCTGTCCGAGGTCCGCCTCGGGCTCGTCCCGGCGATGATCTCGCCCTATGTGATCCGCGCGATCGGCACGCGCGAGGCCCAACGCTGGTTCCTGACCGGCGAGGCGATGGACGCGCAAACGGCCCTGCGCATCGGTCTCGTCCACCAGACTGCCGATGCCGGCGCCCTGGGCGCCGCCGCCGACAGCATGGTCGGTGCGCTGCTGGCGGGCGCGCCCGGTGCGCAGGCCGAGATCAAGCGCCTCATCCGCCATGTGAGCGCGCGCAGCGACGCCAGTGACGAGGCGATGCTTGCGGACACGGCGCGCTGGATCGCGCGCGTCCGCGCGGGCGGCGAGGCGCGGGAGGGACTCACGGCGTTCCTCGATCGCCGCAAGCCCGCGTGGACGCGCGATCCATGAAGATTGCGCGGCTCCTGATCGCGAACCGAGGCGAGATCGCCTGCCGCGTGATCCGGACCTGTCGCCGGCTCGGCATCCGCGCGATCGCGGTGCACTCGGACGCCGATCGCGACGCGCTGCACGTCCGGCTCGCCGACGAAGCGCATGCGATCGGGCCTGCGCCCGCGCGCGAGTCTTACCTCGACGCCGATGCCGTCATCGCCGCGGCGCGCGCCGCGCGTGCGGACGCGATCCACCCCGGCTACGGCTTCCTGTCCGAGAACGCCGCGTTCGCGGAAGCCTGCGCCGGCGCCGGCATCACCTTCGTCGGCCCGCCGCCCGCGGCGATCCGCGCCATGGGCCTCAAGCACGAAGCCAAGGCGCTGGTATCCGCTGCCGGCGTGCCGGTCGTGCCAGGCTACATGGGCGAGGACCAGTCCCCTGCCCGTCTCGCGGCCGAGGCGAGGCAGGTCGGCTTCCCGCTGCTCGTGAAGGCGGTTGCCGGCGGCGGCGGCAAAGGCATGCGCGTCGTGCGCGACGCGCCGGCGCTCGACGAGGCGATCCGCGGCGCGCGCGGCGAGGCCGAGAGCGCGTTCGGCGACGGGCGGTTGATGCTCGAGCGCTTCCTGGAGCGGCCGCGGCACGTGGAGGTCCAGGTGTTCGGAGACGCGCACGGCGGCTGCGTTCACCTCTTCGAGCGCGAATGCTCCGTGCAGCGGCGCTATCAGAAGATCATCGAGGAAAGCCCCTCGCCCTTCATCGACGCGGCAACCCGCGCCGCCATGACGACGGCCGCGGTCCGCGCAGCCCGGGCGGTCGGCTACGTGAACGCCGGCACCATCGAGTTCATCGTGGGCGCCGACGGCGCCTTCTACTTCATGGAGATGAACACGCGGCTGCAGGTGGAGCATCCGGTCACCGAGAAAGTCACCGGGCTCGACCTCGTCGAATGGCAGCTGCGCATCGCGTCCGGCGAGCGCCTGCCGCTCGCGCAGCAACAGGTCCGCCAGCAAGGTCACGCCATCGAGGCCCGCATTTACAGCGAGGACCCGCGCCGCGGCTTCCTGCCCTCGGTCGGACGCGTTCGCCGGTTTGCGCATCCGCCCGAGGGCGACGACTGGCGCGTCGATGCCGGCATCGCGGACGGCGACGTGGTTTCGGTGCACTACGACCCGATGATCGCCAAGGTCGTCGCCAGCGGTCCCGACCGCAAGTCCGCGCTCGCGACGCTCCGGCACGGGCTCGACCGCACGGCCGTCTTCGGCGTCGCCAGCAACCTGCCCCTCTTGCGCGCCTTCGCCGCGCATCCCGCGTTCGCGGCGGGCGGCGTCGACACCGGATTCGTCGACCGCGAACTCGTCGCCCTCACCGCGGACGTCGCGCCCGCGCCCGAAGCCGTACTGCTCGCGGCGAGTGTCGCCCTCGCCGAACGGGCGCCGCCGCCGGATGCGAATCCCTCTCCCTGGGCGCTCGCGGACGGCTGGCGCGCGACGGGCGCTGACATGCAGTCCATCGGGTTGCGCTCGCCGGCCTTCCGTCGCTGGCGCGCCACCCCCCGGGACGGCGCGCTCGAACTCGAGGGCGACGGCATGGCGGTCCGCGGGCGGGTCGTGCCGCAGGACACGGCGCGATTCACGGTCGACGCGGGACGCGGCGCGCGCACGCTCGAGCTGATCCGCGATCGCGACAATCTTCAGGTCGTCGGCGACCGTGCCGATGAGATCATGCTGTCCACTGCATGGCCGCATGAGCGCAGCGCGGAGGACGCGGACATGCACCCGGCCTCGCCCCTGCCCGGCCGCGTCGTCGAACTGCGCGTGAAATCGGGCGACGTGGTTGCGCGTGGCGACGTGCTCGCAGTCGTCGAAGGGATGAAGATGCAGCACGCGATCCGTGCCGGGCGCGCCGGCCGCATCGCCAACGTGCTGGCTCGCGCCGGGGAACTGGTCGAGGCCGAGGCCGTCCTGTTTGACATAGACGCCGCCTGAAGTTGTCTTGCGGCGCAAGAACAGCTAACGTCCCGGATTCATGAATATTTCTGCACCTGTATTCGCAGTGCAGTAAAGGGACACATGCAGTTGGGAAAGAAGGTTGTCGTCATCACGGGCGCGGCGCGCGGCATCGGGCGGGCTATAGCGCTCGAATTCGCGGAGCGTGGCGCCCACATCGCGGCCGTCGACCGCGACGCGGAGGCGCTCGAGGAGACGCGCGCCACATGCGAATCGCTCGGCACGCGCGCACGCGCCTACGTCCTCGACGTCACCCAGGAAGCCCAGGTCGTCAAAGCCTTCGATGCGATTGCCGCGGACTTCAAGCGCTTCGACGTGATCGTCAACAACGCCGGCATCACGCGCGACGCGCTGCTGGTCAAGGCCCAGGACGGCGCGATCCACTCCAAGATGTCGCTGGCGCAGTGGCAGGCCGTCCTGGACGTGAACCTCACGGGCGTCTTCCTGTGCGGGCGCGAGGGGGCCGAGCGCATGATCCAGCTCGGAAACGGCGGCCTCATCGTCAACATTTCCTCGATCTCGCGCGAAGGTAACCCGGGCCAGACCAACTACTCCGCGGCCAAGGCGGGCGTTGCCGCCATGACCGTGGTGTGGGCCAAGGAGCTCGCCCGCTACGGGATCCGCAGCGCCGCCATCGCGCCCGGCTTCTGCGCGACCGAGATCCTGGCCGCGATGAAACCCGAGATGCTCGATCGCGTGAAAGCCGCCGTGCCGTTGCGCAGGCTCGGCAAGCCGGCCGAGATCGCAGCGACCGCCGTCTTCATTGCCGAAAACGACTTTGTCACGGGCCGCGTGATCGAGGTGGACGGGGGACTTAGGCTGTAAACTGTCGGCCCAGGGGACGTCCATGAATCTCGATCGGGTCAAGGCAGTCATCAGTGGCGGCGCGTCGGGCCTCGGCCATGCCACCGCAGCCCGGCTGGTCGCGGGCGGCGGCCAGGTCGCGCTGCTCGACGTCCAGGACGAAGCCGGCCGCAAGGCCGCCGCGGCGCTCGGTCCGGCGGCAAGCTACCATCGTTGCGACGTGACGAGCGAATCCGCAGTCGATTCCGCGGTCCAGGCCGCAGCCGCTCGCATGGGCGGCCTGAACGTCGCGGTGTCCTGCGCCGGCGTCGCGACGCCCGGCAAGCTCCTCGGCAAGGACGGCCCGCTCGCGGCGTCCGCCTTCCAGCGCGTGATGGACATCAACGTCCTCGGCACCTTCCTGCTGGACCGCGCGGCAGCGGCGATCATGCAGGGGAACGCGCAGGGCGAAGACGGCGAGCGCGGGCTGCTCGTGCACACCGCCTCGGTCGCCGCCTTCGAGGGCCAGGTCGGCCAGGTCGCCTACGCGACGTCGAAGGCCGCGGTCGCCGGCATGGTGCTGCCGCTCGCGCGCGAGCTCGCGCGCTTCGGCATCCGCGTGGTCGGCGTCGCGCCCGGCATTTTCGGCACGCCGATGATGGCGGGCCTGCCGCAGGAGGCGCAGGACTCCCTCGGAAAGCAGGTCCCCTTCCCGCCGCGCCTCGGCCGGCCGGAGGAGTACGCGGACCTCGTCGCCGCGATCGTCGTCAACCGTATGCTGAACGGCGACACGATCCGCCTCGACGGCGCGATCCGCATGGCGCCACGCTGATGATGACGCGCGCGATTCATCGCTGCCTCGGACTCCTCGCCTTCGCGACCCTCGCGGGCTGCGCTGCGCAGCCGCCGGCTGCAATGCCGATGCCGGCAGAAACCGTCGCGACGCCGGCCGCGCCGCAAAACGCGATCAACATCCCCGTCGAGTACTACAAGCTCGACAACGGCCTCAAGGTCGTGCTCTCGCGCGATACGACTGCGCCCACGGTGACGGTCGGTGTGTACTACCACATCGGCTTTCGCATCGAGCCGCGCGGGCGCACCGGCTTCGCGCACCTGTTCGAGCACCTGATGTTCCAAGGCTCCGGCAACCTCGGGAAGATGGAGTTCATCCGCCTGGTGGAGGGCAATGGCGGCGTGCTGAACGGATCGACGCGCTTCGACTACACCAACTACTACCAGATCGTGCCGGCGCACGTCCTCGAGACGGTGCTGTGGGCCGAGGCCGACCGCATGAAGGCACTCGCGATCACGCAGGCCAACCTCGAGAACCAGCAGGGCGTGGTGAAGAACGAGGTGCGCGACAACGTCATGAACCAGCCTTACGGCGGCTTCCCGTGGCTCACGATGCCGCAGGTCGCCAACACCAACTGGTACAACGCGCACAATTTCTACGGCGACCTCGCGGACCTCGATGCTGCGACGCTCGAGGACGCGAAGTCGTTCTTCGACACCTACTACGCGCCGAACAACGCCGTGATCGTGGTCGCGGGCGATTTCGACCCCGCGGCCGCGCGCGAGGCTATCGGCAAGTATTTCGCGGCGATCCCGGCGCGGGCGCAACCCGCGCGCCCCGACCTCGCCGAGCCGGTGCAGCAGTCCGAAAAGCGGGATTCCTTCGTGGACCGCCTGGCCCCGCGGCCGGCGCTCGCGCTCGCCTGGCAGGCGCCGCCGCGAAACACGCCGGAGCACTTCGCCTTCAGCCTGCTCGACACGATCCTGCTGCAGGGGCAGGACAGCCGGCTGTGGCAGAAGCTGGTGCAGGAACGCGGCTACTCGAACGCGGTCGGCGGCGGAACCAACCTGCTCGGCAACGAATTCACCTACGACGGCCCGATGCTGTGGATGCTGTACCTCGTGCACGACCCGGGTGCGACGCCGGAGGCGATCATCGCGGACGTGGATGCCGAGATATCGCGCCTGCAGGCCGAGCCGCCGACAGCCGAGGAACTGGTGCGGGCGCTCACGAAGTTGCGCGCCTCGCTCTACGACCTCGCGGGTTCCAGCACGCGTTTCGGCCTCGTGGACCTCCTCGCCTGCTTCGCGCTCTTCGACGACGACCCGGCGCGCATCAATCGGCTCGAGGCCGATTTCCGCGCGGTGTCGCCGGATCTCATCCGGGACGTCGCACGAACCTACCTGACCCCGGAGCGCCGCACGGTGCAGGTCGTCGAGCCGGGACGCGCGGGCGCGCCCGAGACGCCGGGAGGCTCACCGTGAGGCGCCTCGCGGTACTCGCCGCCGTGCTCGCCACCGCGGGTGCCGCCACGGGCGCCGCAGCAGCGGAACGCGAGGTTCCGCCGGCGCCCGGGACGCCGCACGAGTTCCGCCTGCCGGCCAAGGAAACGCTGCAACTCGACAACGGGCTGTCTGCGACCTTCATCGACTACGGCAGCGTGCCGAAAGTGACGCTGCTCGCGGTCGTGCGCACCGGCAACATCGACGAGGGGGAGGACACCTGGCTCCCCGACGTCGCCGTCGAAATGATGAAGGAAGGCACGACGACGCGCTCGGCCTTCGACATCGCGAAGGAAGCGGCCGGCATGGGCGGCGCGCTCGGCCTCAACGTCGGCGCGGAGCAGACGACGGCCGGCCTCTCGGTGCTCTCGGACCACGCCGTCGGAGCGGTCCGGCTGCTCGCCGACGTGCTGCAGAACCCGCGCTTCCCGGAAGCCGAGCTGCCGCGCGTGCTCGCGAACTTCGAGCGCAGCCTCGCCGTCGCGCGCGCGGACCCGCTGTCGCTCGCGGACGAGGCGCTGGCGAAGCTCGTCTACGGCGATCACCCGTTCGGCCGCATGCTGCCGAAGGAAGGCCAGCTCGCGGCCTACGACATCGCGACGCTGCGGGACTTTTACGACCGCAACTTCGGCGCCCGGCGCACGCACATCTACGTGGCGGGGCGCTACAACCGTGAGGCGCTGGAAGCGGCGCTGCGCGGGGCCTTCGGCAGCTGGCGCGAAGGGGCGGCAGCCACCGACCTGCCCGCGGTGCCCGCCGAGGCGCTGCAGCTCGCGCTCGTCGACAGCCCGGGGGCGCCGCAGTCGTCGGTGCGCATGGCGGTGCCCGTGCCCGACCCGGCACATGCCCTCTACTTCCAGACGACGCTGATGAACAGCCTGCTCGGCGGGACGTTCGGCTCGCGGATCACCAGCAACATCCGCGAGGACAAGGGTTACAGCTATTCGCCGGACTCGTCGGTCAATGCGCGCCGCGGCGGCGCACTGTGGGTCATGAGCGCCGAGGTCACGGCCGAGCACACGGCGGCGGCGATCACCGAGATCTACAAGGAGATCGAGCGCCTGCAGCGCGAGACGCCCGCCGACGCGGAGCTGACGCCCGTCAAGAACTACCGCGCGGGCGTCTTCGTGATCTCGAACTCGTCGCCAAACGGCGTACTCGGCCAGCTTGCCTTCATGGACCTGCATGGGCTGCCCGACGACTACCTGACGGAATGGGTCATGGACATCCAGGCGGTGACGCCGGCCCAGGTGAGCGAGATGGCGCGTCAGTTCATACGCCCGGAGCAGATGACCGTCGTCGTTGCCGGCGACCTGGCGAAAATCGGTGACAGCGTGCGGGGACTGCCGCAGTTCAAGGGCGTCGCCGCGAAGACGCCCTGAGTGTCGGGCCCGTGAAGAATCCATACGAGGTCCTCGGCGTCGCTCCGACAGCGTCAGCCGAAGAGATAAAGAAGGCGTACCGCCGGCTCGCCATGAGGACTCACCCGGACATGAATCCGGGGGACGCGTCGGGCGAGGAATCGTTCAAGGACGTTGCGAACGCGTGGCGCCTGCTCCGCGATCCCGGGAAGCGCCGGCAATTCGACGCCGGCGAGATCGACGAATCGGGCGTCGAGCGCCCCCGACAGCGCTACTACCGCGACTTCGCACAGTCCTCGCAGGCAGATGCCTATGCGAACGACGCCGCGTTTGCCGACTTCGCCGAGGGCGAGGACCCGTTCGCGGAATTGCTGCGACGCGCCGCGCACGCGCGCGCGAACCGGCGCGGCCGGGACCTGCGCTTCAGGATGCCGGTTACTCTTGCGGAGTCGATTGAGGGCGTCACGAAGCGCGTGACGCTGCCCGAGGGCGGCACGCTCGACGTCGTGATACCGGCGGGCATCGCCGACGGCCAGGCGCTGCGACTCAAGGGCAAGGGCATCCCGGGAACAGGCAGCGGCGGCGCGGGTGACGCCATCGTCGAAGTCGAAGTTCTGTCCGACCCGCGCTTCGCGCGCGACGGCGACGATCTCCTGTACGAGGCGCCCATATCCCTCACGGAAGCCGTCGAGGGTGCCCGCATCCGGATTCCGACGCCGACGGAGGACGTGACGCTGACCGTGCCGCCGGAGTCCGGCAGCGGCACCACCCTGCGGCTCAAGGGCAAGGGCGCGCCGAGGCGGGGCGGCGGCCGCGGCGACCTGCGCGTGAAGCTCCGGCTCGTGCTGCCAAAGCCTGCCGATCCCGCTCTCAAGGCGTTCATCGCGGAGTGGGAAGCCGGGAAGGCGTTCAATGCGCGGGAGGAAGCGGCGCGATGACGACGATCGAGCTCGAAGTCTTCCTGCGGGACACGGGTATCGAACTCCGGACGCTGGAACGGTGGGTGGAACGGGCCTGGATCGCTCCCGCACAGGCGGGGCCCGGTTTCGCCCTGACAGAGGCAGATGCCGCGCGCTGCTGTTTCATCCGGGATTTGCAGGCGGACTTCGGCGTGAACGAAGAAGGGGTGGACGTCGTACTGCATTTCGTCGACCAGCTGCATGGCCTGCGTCGCGCGCTGCTCGCGCTGCGCGATCGCTCCGGCGACTGACCCGCCGGCACTCTCTGATGGGCAAGGACCCAATCGAGCGCGACGTTCCTGCGGGAAGGTTCATTCAGTACGTTAGTATCAAGTACTTGACACTAACCTACTGAATCACCGCCAACCCGTTACTCATGGCTTCGGAATCAGGTTCCCAATCGGCTTCAATCGACCGCGACGTCATGGAGTACGACGTCGTCGTCGTCGGTGCCGGCCCCGCCGGCCTCGCGGCGGCCATCCGCCTGAAGGAACTGAAGCCCGGCACGAGTGTCTGCGTGCTGGAGAAAGCCTCGACCATCGGCGCCCACCTGATCTCGGGCTGCGCCCTCGAGACGGGTCCGCTCGATGCCCTGCTCCCGGGCTGGCGCGACACGCCGCCGGACATCTGCGTGCCCGCGACCCGCGACGAGTTCTGGTTATTCTCCAAGTCCGGCGCCACGCGCCTGCCGAACCCGCCGCAGATGCACAACCGCGGCAACCTCATCGTCTCGCTCGGCCAGCTCGCGCCTATTCTCGCCGCGCGCGCCGAGACGCTCGGCATCGACGTCTTCCCCGGCTTCGCGGCGGCGGAGGCCCTGGTCGAGGGCGAGCGCGTCGTCGGCGTGCGCATCGGCGACATGGGCCTCGACCGCGAGCGCAAGCCGGGCCCGAACTACGCGCCGGGCGCCGACATCCGCGCCGGCACGACCATTTTCGCGGAGGGCGCGCGCGGCAGCGTCACCAAGCAGCTCACCGCGCGCCTCGGCCTCGCCGATGGGCGGCAGCCGCAATCCTACGGCCTCGGCATCAAGGAGCTGTGGCAACTGCCCGCGGGCCGGGCCGAGCCAGGCCTGATCCAGCACTCGGTCGGCTGGCCGGTCGACACGCGCACCTACGGCGGCAGCTTCCTGTATCACCTCGACCGCGATCGCGTGTACGTCGGCTACGTCTCCGGTCTCGACTACGAGGATCCGCGCTTCAAGCCCTTCGAGGCCTTCCAGCAGTTCAAGCATCACCCGAAAGTCCGGCCCTTGCTCGAGGGCGGCGAGGTCCTTGCTTACGGCGCGCGCACGATCGCCGCCGGCGGCTGGCAGTCGCTGCCGCGCATGGACGCGCCGGGGCTGCTCCTCGTCGGCGACACGGCCGGCACGCTCAACGTGCCGAAGATTAAGGGCGTGCACCAGGCGATCCGCTGCGGCGTGCTTGCCGCCGAGCACCTGGCAGAGACCGGCGGCACGGCCGGCTTCGAGGCGCGCTGGCGCGCGTCGGACGGCGGGCGCGAACTGAAGCGGGTGCGCAACATCAAGCCGGGCTTCCACCATGGCCTGTGGTGGGGACTCGCGAACGCGGCCCTCGAGACGGCGACCGCCGGGCGCACGCCGTGGACGCTGTCGCACCACGAGAACCACCTCGCGCTGCACCGCCTCGAGACCGCGCCCGTCGTCGACCGCGGCTGGGTCGCGCGCGACCTGCCGCCGCGTGACCGGCTGGCTGCGGTCTTCCATGCCGGCAACGTGCACGACGAATCGCAGCCCGTGCACCTGGTCGTCCACGACACGTCGATCTGCGCGACGCGCTGCATCACGGAGTTCGGCAATCCCTGCGAGAACTTCTGCCCGGCCAACGTCTACGAAATGGTGGACGACGGCGCGGGCGGCCGCCGCCTGCAGATCAACGCGGCAAACTGCGTGCACTGCAAGGCCTGCGACGTCAAGGATCCCTACGGCATCATCACCTGGACCACGCCTGAGGGGGGTTCCGGGCCGAACTACCAGGCCCTCTAGGTGAGTGCCGAGTCTCCGATCTGGACGCCTTCCCTGTTCCGCATCGCGGACGCAAACCTCACGCGCTTCATGGCGCTCGTCGAGGGCCGTGGGGCGCGCATCGCGGACCCCGATGAGCTCCACCGCTGGTCGGTCGAGTCTCCCGAAGACTTCTGGGAAGCGTTGTGGGAGTTCGCGGCCGTCGCGGGAGATCGCGGCGGCGGGCCCGCGCTAGAACACGGCGAGCGCATGCCGGGCGCCCGCTGGTTTCCGGGCGCGAAGCTCAACTTTGCCGAAAACCTGCTTCGCGGGCCGGATGCCGAGCCCGCCATCGTGTTCCGTAACGAGCGCGGCGACCGGCGGGAGCTCAGCTGGCAGGCGCTTCGTTCCGAGGTTGCCCGCGTGGCCGCCGGCCTGGCCCGCGACGGCGTCGGTCGCGGCGACGTCGTTGCGGCTTTTACTCCGAACCTGCCGGAAGCCGTGATCGCAATGCTCGCCGCGGCGAGCCGCGGCGCGACCTTCACGTCCTGCTCGCCCGACTTTGGCATGCAGGGCGTGCTGGACCGCTTCGGGCAGGTGAAGCCGAAAGTCCTGTTCACGGGCGACGGCTATTTCTACGCGGGCAAGACGATCGACTCGCTCGCGCCGATTGCCCGCGTGCTGCGGGCGCTTCCGTCGGTAGAACGCGTCGTCCTCGTGCCGTATGTCGGTTCCGCGGCAAGCGGCGAGCCTTTGCCGGGCGCGGTGCCGTTCGCCGACTACGGCGAGCGCGATGCCCCGCTGCGGTACGAGCGCCTGCCCTTCGACCATCCCCTCTACGTGCTGTACTCGAGCGGCACGACCGGCGTGCCCAAGTGCATCGTGCACGGCGCCGGCGGCACGCTGCTTCAGCACCTGAAGGAGCATCGGCTGCACGCCGACGTCAAGCCGGGTGACCGGCTGTTCTACTTCACGACCTGCGGCTGGATGATGTGGAACTGGCTCGCGAGCGCGCTCGCCTCCGAGGCGACGATCGTCCTGTACGACGGCTCGCCGCTCCATCCGGGTCCGGAAGTCCTGTGGCAGATGGCAGCGGACGAGGGCGTCACGATCTTCGGCACGAGCCCGCGCTACCTCGCGGCGCTCGAGAAGTCGGGATACCGCCCGCGCGAACGTCATGGGCTCGCGGTCCTGCGCACGCTCCTCTCCACCGGCTCGCCGCTCGCGCCAGAGCAGTTCGACTTCGTCGCCTCCGCCGTCGGCCCGGACGTGCAGGTCGCGTCGATCTCCGGCGGCACCGACATCGTCTCCTGCTTTGCGCTCGGCAATCCGCTGCTGCCCGTCTACCGCGGCGAGCTGCAATGCCGGGGGCTCGGCATGAATGTAGAGGTGTGGAACGACGCGGGCCGGCCGGTGACGGATGAACGCGGCGAGCTCGTGTGCACGGCGCCTTTTCCGTCCATGCCCGTCGGCTTCTGGAACGACCCGGACGGCGCGCGCTACCGCGCGGCCTATTTCGAGCGCTTCCCCGGCGTTTGGCACCACGGAGACTACGCCATGCTCACCGCGCGTGGCGGCCTCGTGATCCTCGGCCGTTCCGACGCCGTGCTGAACCCCGGCGGCGTGCGCATCGGCACCGCGGAGATCTACCGGCAGGTCGAGCAGTTGCCCGAGGTCCTTGAAAGCGTGGTCGTCGGGCAGGAGGTCGGCCACGACGTGCGCGTGGTGCTGTTCGTGAAGCTGCGCGAAGGGCTCGCCCTCGACGAGGCGCTTGCCGGGCGCATCCGCGGGCAGATCCGCGCGAACGCGACGCCCCGCCATGTCCCGGCGCGGATACTCCAGGTGCCCGAGATACCGCGCACGATCAGCGGCAAGGTCGTCGAGCTCGCCGTGCGCGAGGCGATCCACGGCCGCCCGGTGCGCAACACCGATGCGCTGGCGAACCCCGCGGCGCTCGAGCATTTCCGCGGCCGGCCGGAGCTTTCCGACTGAGCCCGGAAGCCAAGCCCTCGCCGCTCACCGCGCGGGTCGAGGCCGCACTTGCGGCCCAGGGCCATGCGCTCGACGCGTCCCAGCGCGCCGCCCTTGCGCGGCTCGAGGACTTGCGCCGCCGGGTGATCGCCCGAAGTTCCCTGCTCGCGCGCAGCCTCGAACTCCTGCCGCGCGCCCGGGCTCCGCTACGCGGTCTCTACCTCTGGGGCGGAGTCGGACGGGGCAAGACCTTCCTGGTGGATGCGTTCTTCGCGGAACTTCCGATCCGCGAGAAGCGGCGCGATCACTTCCACCGCCTCATGCTGGACGTGCACGCGCGCCTGCGCCGCCACCGCGGCCGCGCCTCGCCGCTCGAGCAGGTCGCCACGGACATCGCGCAGAAGGCGCGCGTGCTCGCCATCGACGAATTCGTCGTCGGGGACGTCGCGGACGCGATGATCCTCGGCACGCTGCTCGAGGCGCTGTTCCGGCGCGGCGTGACGCTCCTCGCCACCTCGAACCTCCCGCCCGCGCAGCTCTATCGCGGCGGCCTGCAGCGCGAGCGCTTCAAGCCCGCCATCGCGGTCATCGAGAAGCACTGCCGGGTGGTCGAGATCGATGCGGGCGTCGACTACCGGCTGCGGCAGCTCGAGCGCGCGACCCTCTGGCTGGGCCCGGCCGCGGGCGGCGACGATGCGCGTCTCGCCGCCGAGTTCGAGCGCCTCGCGAACGGGCGCGGCGTGCGCGACGCGAGAATCCGGGTCGAAGGCCGGCCGGTGCGCGTGCGGCGCAAGGCCGAGGACGTCGTCTGGTTCGACTTCAGCGAGCTGTGCGAGGGCCCACGGTCCGCGGCGGACTATATCGAGATCGCGCGCTGCTACGGGACGGTGTTCCTGTCCGGCGTGCCGGTGATGGGCGCAGCCGCGGACGACGCCGCGCGCCGGTTCATCGCGCTCGTCGACGAGTTCTACGACCGCGGCGTCAAGCTGGTGGTCTCCGCCTCCGCAGACACGCCTGAGGCCCTCTATCAGGGGGAGCGCCTGGCTTTTGCGTTCCGGCGCACGGCGAGCCGCCTGCACGAGATGCAGGGCCGCGCCTACCTCGCGAAGCCTCACCGCCCGTAAAAGGGGACGTTCACCTTTTCCGATCGCGGAAAAGGTGAACGTCCCCTTTTATGCCGCTCCGCGCTTGCGCACGATCTCCGCGATGCGGTAGCGGCCGGTTGCCGTCAGCTGGTCGTAGCCCGTGTGCGCGACGCGCAGCTGCTCGCGCTTGAGCGCGAAGCTCGATGCCGCGACCATGTCGAGCGTCGTCGCGTGCGAGAACAGGAATCCCTGCGCGGCCACGCAGCCGAGCTGCAGGAGCTGGGTCACCTGGTCGTCGACCTCGACGCCCTCGGCGACGGTCTCGAGGCCGAGCGTCTCGCCCAGCATCACGACCGCGCGCGCCAGCTTCGGCCCCTCGGCCGATTCCGTCAGCCGGCTCACGAACGAGCGGTCGATCTTCAGGATGTCGATCGGGAAGCGGTGCAGGTACGAGAGCGACGAGTAGCCGGTGCCGAAGTCGTCGATCGCGAGCCGCACGCCGAGCGCCTTGAGCTCCTTGAGCTTCACGAGGTTGGCCTCGGAGTTGTGCATCATCGTGCTCTCGGTCAGCTCGATGAGCAGGCTCTCGGGCTCGAGGCCCGACGCCTCGAGCGCGGCACGGACGTCCGACACCAGGTCGCCCTGCTGCAGGTGTCGGCCGGAGATGTTCACGGCGACGCGCAGGCCGTCGCCCGCCGCGACCGACTTGCGCCACTCCTGCACGCGGCAGCAGGCGTCCATCAGAACCCAGCGGCCGAGCGCGATGACCTGTCCGGTTTCCTCCGCCATCGGGATGAACTGCGCGGGCATCAGCCGGCCCTGCTCCGGGTGCTGCCAGCGCACCAGCGCCTCCACGCCGAGGAGCTCGGAGGTCTTCAGGTCGATGATCGGCTGGAACTCCAGGAAGAATTCTTCGCGGACCAGCGCCTGGTTCAGGTCGTCCTCGAGCCGAAGGCGCTCGCGCAGCTGCTCCTGCATGCGCGCATGGAAGACGACGTGCCGCCCCTTGCCGGAGGACTTCGCGTTGTACATCGCGATGTCCGCGTTGCGCAGCACCTGCTCGGTGTCGTGGCCGGGCTCCGACAGCGCGACGCCGACGCTGGTCGTCACCAGCAGGTCGTTGCCGTCGATCGTGAGCGGCTGCCGGAAGCCGTCGGTCACCGCCGACGCGATCTGCTCGGCCTGCTCGAGGGTCGAGACGCCTTCGAGCAGCACCGCGAACTCGTCGCCGCCGAGCCGCGCCACCGTGTCGGCCGCGCGCGTGCACTTCACCAGCCGCTGCGCGGCCGTCTGCAGCAGGCGGTCGCCGACGTCGTGCCCGAGCGTGTCGTTCACGTTCTTGAAGTTGTCGAGGTCGATCATCAGGACGGCCAGCCGGTCCTGGGTGCGGCGCGAAAGAGCTATCGCGTGCTCGACTCGGTTGCGGAACAGGCTGCGGTTCGCGAGCAGGGTCAGCGGGTCGTGGAACGCGAGCTGGCGCAGCTGGTCCTCGAGCGCCTTGCGCTCGGTCACGTCGCGCAGGTTGAGCGCGAGCCCATTGACGGCAGGATCGTCCAGCAGGTTGCTGCCGACGCATTCCGCGATGAAGCGCTTGGTCTTGGTTCCCAGGGACAGCTCGACCGGCCCGATCGAGACGCCCTGAGTCGCCGTGACCTCGGCGAGGAAGCTCGCGATCCGCTCACGGTCGGCCTCGCGCCAGATCTCGCCCAGCCTGCGGCCGACCAGGTCGTCGTGCCAGAGCCCGAAGGTGCGCTGCATCGCTGGCGAGGCGTACTCGATGCGTCCGTCGGCGCCGACAATCATGATCGCGTCGGAGGCGTTCCTGATCAGCGAGGCGAAGCGGGCCTCGACGAGATCGACGGCCTTGCGCTGCCGCTCCTTGGCGTCGTCGCGCAGGATCACGCTCTGCCGCGCCATGACCAGCACGGCCAGCACGAAGATGGCGAGGGTCATGACCGTCACCGTGTCCGTCCCGTCGCCGCCCGCGAAGTACACGAGCACGAAGAAGGACAGGCCGAGGCCCGCGTAGGCGACGCCCTGGGTCAGGGCGCTGCCGGCCCCGGCGCGCTGGCGCTCCGGCCGCGACTTGTCGCGGATCTGCACCTGTGCCGCCCCGGCGAGGCCGGCATAGCAGGCGAGGTACAGGACGTCCGAGAAGTTGGCGCCGGAGAAATACGAGTTCTCGACGACCGCGGTCGCCCAGACGATGTCGCCGAGGAACATCATCCCGAAGGCGCCGGTCAGGAGCGCAAGGGTCGTCTTGCGCAGCGGGCAGTGCGAGCTGTTCATGAGCAGCACCCCGATCGCCATCAGCATCAGGCAGTCGCACGCGATGTAGACCTGCGCCAGCACGAAGCGCGCGAACTCCTCGTCGCTCCCCGCGGCCACCGGGCTGATCACGAAAAACCAGAAGAACGTGCCGAAACCGAGCACCAGGATCAGCGAGTCGAGCAGCAGGCGTCCCCAGGACACCCGCAGCGAGCTTGCGCGCACGGCGATCGTGAATCCGGCGAGCAGGATCGGGAAGAACGCGAGGTAGAAGAGGTCCGCGACCGACGGGAACGGCGTCAGGTCGCCGATGCGCAGGAATGCGTCGATCAGGTTGCCGATGTCGTAGGCGACGATCGCGGCGGCGATGAACCTCCAGGTTCGCCGGGCCGACGGCTGCTGCGTCTGCCGCGCCGCGACGATCGCGAGCAGGGCCGCTGCGAAGGCCGCCGGCTGGTCCGAGACGAGGCGATAGAACACGAGGCCCGGCGATGCCGGCAGGTCCGCAACGGTGAAAAAAACCGCCGCGAGGACGTAAACGATCGTGCCGATGGCGACGACGCCCGTCCACCCGTCGGCAAAGCCGACGCGCGTTATGCGTGTGGTAACCCCGAAATGCCCAGTCGCCGTACCGACGTTCATGCCCCGGCCTGCCGTCATCTGTAAAACGGAGTGTCATGCGACAGAAGACGGGCCGCACGGCGGGCTGCCAAACCTGTGAAGTCCGTCCACCCGGGCGGGGCCGGTCCGTGAACCGGTCGTCAGTTGGGGGTGTCAGATCACCCCGCGCCGCTCCTGGTCCAGCTCGATTGACTCGAACAGGGCGCGGAAATTGCCCTCGCCGAAGCCCTCGTTGCCCTTGCGCTGGATGATCTCGAAGAAGATCGGGCCGATGACGTTCCGGGTGAATATCTGCAGCAGGATGCCATCATCGGCGCCGCCGTCGATCAGGATGCGCCGCTCCCGCATGCGCTCCATCGGCTCGCGGTGCCCGGAGACGCGCGCCTCGACGCCCTCGTAGTAGGTGTCGGGCGTGTCCTGGAACTCGACGCCGTTGGCGCGCAGCGCGTCGACCGTCGCATAGATGTCGGGCGTCGACAGCGCGATGTGCTGGATGCCCTCGCCATGGTACTCGCGGATGTACTCCTCGATCTGGCTCTTGTCGTCCTGGCTCTCGTTGATCGGGATGCGGATCTTGCCGCAGGGGCTCGTCATCGCCCGGCTGAAGAGTCCCGTCTTCTTGCCCTCGATGTCGAAGTAGCGGATCTCGCGGAAGTTGAACAGGCGCTCGTAAAAGCCCGCCCAGGTATCCATCCGTCCGCGGCCGACGTTGTGCGTGAGATGGTCGATCAGCGCGAGCTTCGCGTCGCGCGCCGGCGCCGTGCCCGCGGCCGGCACGAAGTCGACGTCGTAGATCGTGCGCTCGCCGTAACGGTCCACGAGGTAGATGAGGCTGCCGCCGATGCCCTCGATCGCGGGAATGCGCAGCTCCATCGGACCGACATCGGTCTCCACCGGTTTTGCGCCGAGCGAAACGGCGCGGCGGAAGGCCGCGGCGGCATCCTTCACGCGGAACGCCATCGCGCAGGCCGAAGGCCCGTGCGCGCGCGAGAACTGCTGGCCGAAGCCCGCGGGCTCGGCATTGATGACGAAGTTGATGTCACCCTGGCGGTGCAGCGTCACGTTCTTGCTGCGGTGGCGCGCAGAGACCGGAAAGCCCATGCGCGCAAACAGCGACCGCAGCAGCTCCGGGTCCGGCGCCGTGTACTCCACGAACTCGAAGCCGTCGGTGCCCATCGGATTGTCGAATTGCTCAGCCATGGCCCGCTCCGCATTTGGTTGCGCTTGCAACTATAATCCACGGATGGCCGTCCCGGCGCCCGGTTGACTCCCGAATGCTAGGCAGGATTCCCGCCGCTCGTCAGGCGATCATCGACCGTGTCGCAGCGATCGCGCGCCGCAAGCGGCGCCGTGGAATGGCGGTCGCGCCGGACCGGCTCGCGCGCTGCTTCTACCACGGCGTGTCGGAGCTCGATCTCGTGCAGCGCGCCCCGGAGGACCTCGCCGGCGCCGCGCTTGCACAGCTCGAGCTCGGTCGCGTGCGGAGCCGCGGCCAATCCAGGGTTCGCGTCTTCAACCCGGAGCCGGAGCGCGACGGCTTCGCCTCGCCGCACACGGTCATCATGGTCGTCACCGACGACATGCCCTTCCTGGTCGACTCCCTCGGCATGGTGTGCACGCACCGGGGGCTCGCCGTCCACCTGCTCGCTCACCCGGTCCTGTCCGTGGTCCGCGACGGGCGCGGCCTGCTGAAATCGGTCCACCTCGACGACGCGCCGCAGGACGCGGGGCCCGAGTCCTGGCAGATGATCGAGACCGACCGCGAGCCGGACCCTTCCCGCCTCGCGGCGATCGAGGCGTCCATCCGCAGTTCCCTCGACGACGTCCGCGCGGCGACCGGCGACTGGCGCCGGATGCGGACCAAGGCGCGGGAGGCCGCGGCAACGCTTGGCGGCAGCCGCAGCGACGTGCGCGAGGCGAAGGCGCTCCTCGAGTGGATGGAAGGCGACCACTTTACGTTCCTCGGCTACCGCGAGTACCGGCTGCAGCGCGGGCCGCGCCAGGACCGGCTCGTGCCGGTGCCGCGCTCGGGCCTCGGCATCCTGCGCCCGCGCGCCGGGCACAAGGCCAAGACGATCGTCCTCTCCGGCGAGATCCGCGAGTTCGCGCGCTCCAGGGACCCGCTCATCATCACCAAGGCGAACTCGGTCGCGACTGTCCACCGCTCGACCTACCTCGACTACGTCGGCGTCAAGACTTTCGATGCGAAGGGCAACGTCACGGGCGAGCGGAGGTTCCTGGGGCTGTGGACGTCGTCTGCGTACAGCCACGGGCCTTCCGAGATACCGGTCCTGCGCCACAAGGTGCAGCGCGTCATCGACCACTTCCACCTCAAGCCCTCGAGCCACGACCACAAGGCGCTCGTGCACGCGCTCGACACGTTTCCGCGCGACGAGCTGTTCCAGGCGACGCTGCCCGACCTGATCCGGATCGTGCGCGGCATCGTCAACCTCTACGAGCGCGCGCAGGTACGGTTGTTCGTGCGCCGCGACCCGTTCCGCCGCTTCTACTCGTGCCTGATATACGTGCCGCGCGACCGCTACAACACGCAGGCGCGCAAGCGGATCGAGAAGCTCTCGCTCGAGGCGTTCGGAGGCGTCGCGATCGAGTCCCAGGTCACGCTTTCGGAATCCGTGCTGGCGCGGCTGCACCTGCTCGTGCGGACGCCGCCCGGTGCGGACCAGGGCGTCGAAGCGGTCGAGCTCGAGCGGAGCATCGCCGAGACCGTCCGCACCTGGCAGGACCAGCTCAAGGACGCGCTGCTCGACGCCCGCGGCGAGGCCGAAGCGCTGCAGTTGTTCCGTACCTGGGGCGACGCCTTCCCGGCCGCCTACCAGGAAGACATGCCGTTCGAGGCTGCGGTGGACGACATCGCGCTGCTCGAGCAGGTCGCGGCCCTGCCGGCCGACCTGCACATGAGCATGTACCGGCGCGAGGACCAGCCCCGGCACAAGGTGCAGTTCAAGCTCCTGCGCAAGGAACGCCCGATCCCGATCTCGGACGTGCTGCCGACGATCGAGAACCTCGGCCTCAAGCTGATCAGCGAGCGGCCATACGAAGTCGGCACAAGCCCGGGCGCGTTCTGGATCCAGGACTTCGAGCTCGAGCATCCGCGCGGCGTGACCATCGACCTCGCGACCGACGGCCCGCGGTTCATGACGACGTTTGCGAAGGTCTGGACCGGCGAAGCGGACAACGACGGCTTCAACCGGCTCGTGCTGGCCGCCAACCTCGGCTGGCGCGAGGCGATGGTGCTTCGCACCTACGCGCGCTGGTTCGGCCAGATCGGGCTCCCGCTGTCGCAGTCGTACATCGAGGAAGCGCTGGCGAGCAACGCGGCAGCGGCCTGTAACCTTCTGCGCCTGTTCCTCGCGCGCTTCGATCCGTCGCTTACGGTGCGCGACCGGCGCCGCGCGCAGGCGACGTACCGCCGCGCCCTCGAACGGCAGCTTGCCGGCGTCAAGCGCATCGACGACGACCGCATCCTGCGGGTTTTTCTCGCGGCGATCGAAGCGACCCTGCGGACCAATTACTTCGTGGTCGACGCGGCGGGCACTCCCCGGCCGTACCTCGCCCTCAAGCTGGATGCGCGCAGGATCCAGGAGGTGCCGCTGCCGCGCCCGATGTTCGAGATCTTCGTCCACTCACCGCGCGTCGAGGGCGTGCACCTGCGCATGGGCTTCGTCGCACGCGGCGGCCTGCGCTGGTCTGACCGGCGCGAGGACTTCCGCACCGAGATCCTCGGGCTCATGAAGGCGCAGCACGTCAAGAACACGGTGATCGTGCCGGTCGGCGCCAAGGGCGGCTTCGTCCCGCGGCGGCCGCCAGCCGGGCGCGACGAGGCGCAGGCCGACGGGACGGAATGCTACCGCTGGTTCATCAGCGCGCTGCTCGACGTCACCGACAACGTAATCGGCGCCAAGGTGACGCCCCCGGCGGGCGTCGTGCGCCACGACAGCGACGACGCCTACCTCGTAGTCGCGGCCGACAAGGGCACGGCGAAGTTCTCCGACGTCGCCAACGCCATCTCCGCCGAATACGGTTTCTGGCTCGGCGACGCGTTCGCCTCGGGCGGCTCGGCCGGATACGACCACAAGGACATGGGCATCACCGCGCGCGGCGGCTGGGAATCGGTGCGGCGCCACTTCCGCGAGTTTGGCCGGGACACCCAGTCCCAGCACTTCACGGTCGCCGGCATCGGCGACATGTCCGGCGATGTCTTCGGCAACGCCATGCTGCTGTCGCCGCACATCCGCCTGGTGGCGGCGTTCGACCACCGCCACATCTTCATCGATCCGGCGCCGGACGGCGCCCACAGCTTCGCCGAGCGCAAGCGCCTGTTCGGGCTCGCCCGGTCGAGCTGGGAAGACTACGACCGGCGGCTGCTTTCAAAGGGCGGCGGCATCCATTCACGCCAGGGAAAGTCCGTGCCGCTCTCGGCCGAGGCGCGCGGCCTGCTCGGCATCGAAGCGAACGCGGCGCCCCCGAACGACGTGATCCGGGCGATCCTGAGGATGCCGGTCGACCTGCTCTGGAACGGCGGCATCGGGACCTACGTGAAGGCCGCCGACGAGTCGCACGCGGAGATCGGCGACCGCGCGAACGACGCGGTCCGCGTCAACGGCTCGGAGCTGCGCTGCCGGGTCGTCGGCGAGGGCGGGAACCTCGGGTTCTCGCAGCGCGGGCGCATCGAGTACGCGGTCGCCGGCGGGCGCATCAACACCGACTTCATCGACAACTCCGGGGGCGTCAACTGCTCGGACGTCGAGGTCAACCTCAAGATCCTGCTGAACCCGATCACGGCCTCCGGCCGCCTGCCGCTCGAGGAGCGCAACGAGCTTCTCGCCGGCATGACCGACGAGGTCGCGCGGCTCGTGTTGCGCAACAACTACCTTCAGAGCCTCGCCATCTCGACCGTGCAGGCGCGCGCCGCCGAGCGCATCGCCGAGCTCGGCCACGTCATCCACACGCTCGAGCGCGGCGGCTCGCTCGACCGCAGCCTCGAGGCGCTGCCGACGGCGGACGAGGTCGCCGACCGGCGGCGCAAGGGCCAGGGACTCACGCGCCCCGAGCTCGCGATGCTGCTGTCCTATTCCAAGATCTGGCTCTCGAGCCGCCTCGGGGAGACCGACGTCGCGGACGACCCGTTCCTCGGCGGCGAACTGACGCGCTACTTCCCGGAGCCCGTGCAGCGCAAGTTCGCGCGCGAGCTGCAGAAGCACCAGCTGCGGCGCGAGATCATCGTCACGGCGATCACCAACAGCCTCGTCAACCGCATGGGCCCGGTGTTCGCGATCCGCATGCAGGAAGACACCGGCGCGGACGTCGGCAGCATCGCGCGCGCCTACTCCATCGCGCGCGAGGTGACCGGCATGCGCGACCTGTGGGCCGACATCGAGGCGCTCGACGACAAGGCGCCGACCGCGATCCAGTACGACATGCTGGTCGAGACCTCGCGGCTGCTCCGTCACCTGAGCTACTGGGTGCTCCGCAACCAGGGCCGCAACCTCGACATCGAGCGGGCCGTGTCGCGCATGCAGCCGGGAATCCGGGAACTCATGCACGACCTTCCCGACCTGATCGACGGCACCGAGGTCGCGCGCTACGAGCGCGCCCTCGCGCACTATTCGCATGCGGGCGTGCCGCCGAAGGTCTCGCGCCGCGTCGCGAGCCTCGGCGCCGTACATGCCGGAGTCGACATCGTCGAGATCGCGCTGATGCGGCGGAGCACGATCGGCCACACCGCCAGGGCGTATTTCGGCCTCGGCGCCGAGCTCGGGCTCGACTGGCTGCGGGACCAGATCGAGCGCTTGCCGGTCGACGGCCACTGGCAGGCGGTAGCGCGCAGTGCGCTGCGCGAGGAGCTTTACCTGCTGCAGCGCCAGCTCGCGGACCGCGTGCTCGCCGGCAAGACCCGCGGCGACGCGCGCGAGCAGGTGACGGGCTGGATCGCAGGCGGTGGCGAAGCCGTCGCCGGCATAGGCCGCATGGTGCGCGAGATGCGCGCGACCGGCAGCGCCGACTTCCCGACGGTCTCGGTCGCGGTGCGGGCGCTGCGCCGGCTGGTCGAGCGCTGAGGAAGACCGGGTGAATAGCCGGGTCGTCTTCGTCCGCCACGGCCAGAGCGCGTGGAACCTGGAGAACCTCTTCACCGGCTGGACCGACGTCGACCTGACCGCGCAGGGCCGCGAGGAAGCCCGCGCCGCGGGCGTGTTGCTGCGCGCGCAGGGATTCGAGTTCGGCCAGGCCTTCACCTCGGTGCTGAAGCGCGCGATCCGCACCCTGTGGATCGTGCTCGACGAGATGGACCGCATGTGGGTACCGGTCGAGCGCGACTGGCGCCTGAACGAGCGGCACTACGGCGCGCTGCAGGGCCTCGACAAGGCGGAGACGACCGCGAAGTACGGCGCCGGCCAGGTCAAGGTCTGGCGGCGCAGCTACGACATCCCGCCCCCGCCGCTCGCCGGCGACGACCCGCGCCACCCGCGTTTCGACGCGCGCTACCGCGGCATCGCCGCGCCGCGGCTGCCCGCGACCGAATCGCTCAAGGACACGCTCGCCCGCGTCGAGCCCTGGTGGCGCGAGCGGCTGGTGCCGGCGCTGGCCGCCGGCGGCGACGTGCTGGTCGTCGCGCACGGCAACAGCCTGCGCGCGCTGGTCAAGATGCTCGACGGGATGAGCGACGCGGACATCGTGGAGTTCAACATCCCGACCGGCGTGCCAATTCTGTACGAGCTGGACGCGAGCCAGCGCCCGCGAACGGCGCGGCGCTTCCTCGGCGACGCGGCCGCCATCGAGGCCGCCGCCCGCGCGGTGGCCGACCAGGCGCGGCGGTAAGAGGGGACGCTCACCTTTACGGAAATGCGCGTCTTGCGCTTGCTGCAAGAACTTGGGGCATTTCAGTAAAGGTGAGCGTCCTCTCCTATTCCTCCGGCGCGATCTCGACTTCGAGGCCCGCGAGCGGCGCGTCCATAGGCAGCTGGCAGGACAGCCGCGACCCCCGCGGCCTGTAGCTCTCGAGCTCCTGCAGGATTTCCTTCTCGTCGCCCTGCATCGGCGGCAGGAGATCGAGCCAGGGTTCGGCCACGTAGACGTGGCAGGTCGCGCAGGAGCACATGCCGCCGCAGATGGCGGCCACGCCGTACTCGAGCTCGCGCAGCGTCTCCATGAGGCTGACGCCCTCGCGCGCAGCCACGCGATGCACGCCTCCGTCGCGGTCGGTCACGGTGATGTCAACCATGGGTCGCGCATCTTCCCCGAAGCGCCAGTCTGTGCGCAACCGCTCAGGGGTCAAGCCGCGCCGCGAGCCGGGATTGATCGACAGCTTCTGGCGAGAGTCCGAGCCGAGCCGCCGCCGCGTTCCAGCCGAACCAGAGGCAGTCGAAGATCCAGGCGAGCGCGGCGATCCGCGCGCGCAGTGCAACGCCCGCCGCGCCGGCGCCCGCGTCGCCATAGCCTTCAAGGAGTGCGTCGACGGCGGGCTCGTCGAGCGCGTGGTACCCGACGCAAGCCGCAAAGTCCGCCGTCGGGTCGCCAGGGCCCGCGTATTCCCAGTCGACCGCGAGGATCCGTGCGCCGTCGTCGACGAAGTTGCGCCGGTGCGGGTCGTGGTGACAGGCCGCGATGCGCGCAGGCGGCGCAAGCACCGCCCGGCGCCGCGCAAGCTCACGCCGCAGGCGCGCGGTGCGCCCGTCGGGATCCTGCGACGCGACGTGCTCGAGGCAGGCGGCGGCGCGCTCGCCGAAGTCGACGACCGGGAGGCCGGCGGGCGCCTCGAGCGCGTGCAGACGCGCGAACCAGGCGCCGACGCGTCGCAGCATCGGGTGCTCCCGCATTGCATCGGCGCTCGGCGTGCGGCCGTCGGCGAACTCGGAGACGACCCATTCGCCCGCGGGCCCTGCGAGCACGATGCGCGGCGCGAGGTGCGCTTCTGCGGCAAGCGCCTGCATCGCAAGCTCAGACTGCGCGCTCGCGCCGAGGGCTGGCGCCGCATCGCCCGGGACTCGCAGCACGAAGTCGCGCGAGCCTTCCCGAAGCCGGTAGCTCCGGTTGGCGACGCCACCCGCGAGCGGCGTCACCTCGGGACGCTCGAAGCCGAGCGCGCGGGTTGCCACGGTGATCGCGAAGGTTGCCGCGTCTCGCCGTGGCGTGCTCACGCCACTGCCCGCCTTGCGCGCCAGCTGCGCCAGCCGGCGACGGCAAGCACCGCGTATGCAAGGTAGAGCGCCGCGGTCATCCACAGTCCCTGGCGCGCGAAGAGCGCCGCGAGGCCCGAGTCGATCACGATCCACCAGCCCCAGGTGTCGATTATTCGCCGCGCGAGCAGCCAGGTGGCGAAGAGGCTCGCCCAGGTGCCGAGGGAATCCGCCACCGGAGCCGCCGCGGAGGCGTAGCGCGCGGCGAGCGGCGCCGTGATCGCCGTCGCGATGCCGATCGCCACCGCCGCGACCAGGTGGCGCCACCACGGCCAGGAACCGGCCGGCGCTGCGTCCGCGGGCCGGCGCCGCCACGCGTACCAGCCGTAAGCCGACATTGCGACGTAGACGACCTGCAGCGCCGCCTGCATCGGCAGGCCGGCATCGACGAACACGGCGGCGTAGATCCCGGTCCCGATGCCGCCGGCGATCCAGCAGGCGCGGTGCTCGCGGATCGCGAGCACGATGTAGGCGACGCCGAAGGCGACCGCCGCGAGTTCAGCCTCCGCCACCGAGCACCTTCATCACCAGTACGGCACGGTGAGGACCCGCGAGGCTCCCGCGCACTTCCGCCTGCAGCGCCGCGAAGACGCGGTCGTAGTCGCCGCTCACCTGCGTGCTCATCGAGTTGGTGACGACGGAGAGTCCCGGATGCGCCCTGAGGCGCTCAATGAAGTCGAGGATCGGCGGGACGAACTCGCCCGTCAGCGGGTAGAGGCTCATTTCGACGGCGACATGCATGGCGGCACCTCAGAAGGAATAGCGCGCGGTCAGCCCCGCCTGACGGGGATCGCCCCAGCGCAGGTAGAGCCTGGTCGGGAAATCCGGCGGCTCGTTCTCGAAATAGAAGCCCCGGACCGGATAGCGTTCGTCGAAGAGATTCCGTACCCACGCCTCGACCGACCAGCGCTCGGCCTCGTATCCGGCCCGCAGGTTGGCGAGGAAGCGTGAGTCCGACCGCTCGTCGTGGCTCGTGTCGAAGTAGAAGCCAGCCTCGCCCGACAGGTCGGCCCGTGCCATCCAGCCGGCGGGATGGCGCCAGGTCGCGGCGAGCGAGGCCTTCCACTCCGGCGCATGGGCGAAGGCGCGGCCTTCCAGGTCACGGTCGCCGAAGCGATAGCCGTGATAGCGCGAATCCATCCAGTGGAGCGTCGCCTCGACCTCGACACGCCCGCCGAGCGAGACCGCCGCAGAGGACTCGAGGCCGAATGCCTCGGAGCTCCCGGCATTGTCGGTCAGGAACACGAATGTCAGCGGATCTTGCGGATCGAGCTGCAGCGAGGTCGAGACCTGTGGATCCTCGCGGCGCAGGTAGTAGACGTTGGCGTCCGCGCGCCGGTCGCCCGCCGCGCTCTCGCCCTTCCAGCCCGCCTCGACGGACCAGAGGTACTCCGCGGCGAACTGCTGGCGATCCGCAGGCACGCTCGCGCCGATGTTGAATCCGCCCGCGCGGTATCCGCGCGCGAGGGTCGCCCAGACGCCGTGGCGCTCCCCCAGGCGATGCAGGACTGACAGCTCCCCGCCCCACAGCCGCTCGCGCGGGTCGAAGGCGACGCCGTCGCTGTCGGCATAACGCGCGTCGCGCTCTTCGACGCGCAGGCCCGCCGTGAGCGTGGTCGCCGGCGAAATCACGACGTCCGCCTGCCCGTAGAGCGCGGCGCTCGTCGCGCGGTAGCGGCTGTCGAGCCGGCGCACGAAGGCATCCGCCACGTAGCGTCCGTCGTCGGCCACGTGGTTGTCCTCCTCGAGCCGCTGCAGCCACAGGCCCGTGATCCACGCGTGGCCGGCCCCGGTCTCGCCCGACAGGCGCAGGTCCTCGCTCGCGTTCCGGCGCACGCGCCGCGTGCTCGAGAAGAAGTCGTACGGGCCCGCCTCGCCCCAGTCCCGGTCGTTGCCCCAGTCGCCATCGAAGCTCGCGACGATGTCGGACTCGGAGAGGCCCGTGATGGAGCGCCACTGCCTGCCATCGCGGGCGTCGAACGTCACGTCGAGTGACATGCCGTCGGAACGCTGCGAGTCTCGCCCGGGCCGATCCGACAGCGTGTCGAAGCTGTTGTCGATCGCAAAGGCGTCGTAGCGGTTGTCGAAGTCGGCGTGCAGCAGCACGAGGTCCCCGCGCCAGGAGTCCCCGGAATCGAGGCGGACTTTCAGCCGCGCCGTCGTCTCGTCGCGGCTGTTGGTGTCGTCGCGGCCGAGGAAGCGGTTGTGACGGAAGCCGTCTCCGACCGCGCGCTGCAGCACCGCGCGCCAGGCGCCCGAGAGGCTCTCGCCCGCGGCCAGTCCGCCTCCCGCGACCGCGCCGGCCGACCACAACCCGTCGCCACCGACGGTGAGCTCCGTGCCGAGCTCGCGCACCGGCCTCGCGTCACGCGTCTTGACCTTGATGAGCCCGCCGAGGGCATTGGCGCCGTAGCGAGTGCCCTGCGGACCGCGCAGCACTTCCACCTGCTCGACGTCGAACGTCGAGGCGATCATGCCGATGCCGCTGAAGTCGATCTCGTCCACGAGGAAGCCGACGGAGGGGTTCGGCGCGCCCTGGTACTGCTCGAGCTCGCCGATGCCGCGCAGCTGGAAGTAGCGCGGGCGCGAGCTCGCCCCAGCCCAGGACAGTGACGGGACCTGCGGCAGCAGTTCCTCGAGGTGGACCACCGCGGCTTCGCGCACGTCGCCTGCCGCGAGCACGGTTACGCCCCCCGCGCGCTCCGATACCGGTATCGGTCGGAACGTAGCCGTCACCAGAACGGGCTCGAGCTCCGCCTGCGGCTGTGCGGCCGACGGGGCGGCACAGGCCATGAGGCACAGGATGGACGGCAGTGGATTCAGAGGCACGCCTGCTCCCTACGCCGGTCCTAACCGGATCAGGTTCAACGGGTTCGCCGGCAGCGACCGGCATCTCAGGTCTTTTGAGACCACCCCAAGGCAGCGCGCATCGTAGCGGCCGTGGCCGCCCGAGGCAAACTCAACGAGTGAACTTTGGTGATCGCCGGTTGCGCACGGCGTCGAGCCCTTCGCGCGCGTCGCCGAGGCGGAAGCCGAGGAATTCCAGCGCGAGCGAAGCATCGAACGACGGGCCGGCGAGCCGCAACCAGTTCGCCAGCGCGTGCTTGGTGAACGCCAGCGCGCTCGCGCTCCCCGCGGCCAGCTTGACCGCGACTTCGAGCGCGCGCTCGCGCACCTTGTCGTCGTCCACGCACAGCGACACGAGCCCGATGCGCTCGGCTTCCTCGCCCGAGAGCGGCTCGTTGGTCAGCAGGTAGTAGCGCGCCTTGGCGAGCCCGCACAGGAGTGGCCAGAGGATGACGGCATGATCGCCGGCGGCGACGCCGAGCCGCGTGTGCCCGTCGAGGATCTTCGCGTTGCGCCCGGCGACCGAGACGTCGGCGAGCAGGGCGACCGCAAGGCCCGCGCCGACGGCCGTCCCGCGGATGGCCGAGACGACGGGCTTGCTGCAGTCGACCAGGTTGTAGACGAGGTCGCTCGCCTCCCGCCACACGCGCAGGAGAGTCGTCTCGTCCGCGATCATGCGCTCGATCATCGCGAAGTCGCCGCCGGAGGAAAAGTGCTCGCCCGCGCCGCGCACCAGCACCGCACGCACTCCGGGCAGCGCGTCGACTGCGCGCCAGACATTTGCAAGGTCGCGGTGCATGGCCTCGGTCGCGGAATTCTGCCGGCCCTCGTTGGCAATGACGATCTCGAGCACGCCGTCGGCCGGCAGCTCGAAGCCGAGGCCCGGGAACTGCTCGCGTAGCGCGTCAGGCGCGGTCGGGGATTTCATGGATGCTCACCATCGTCAATACGTGATAGGCGGCGACCGTCTCGCCGTCCTGGTTCGTAATCTCGGTATCCCAGGTCACCTCGCCCCAGCCTTTGTCGGCGCGCAGGAACTTCTCCTTGCAGGTGAGCCGGACCCGGATCCGGTCGCCGGGCTTCACCGGCTTGACGAATCGCAGCGCATCGAGGCCGTAGTTGCCGAGCACCGGGCCGTAGTCCGGGTCGACGAAGAGCCCCGCGGCGGCGGAGACCAGGAAATAGCCGTGCGCGACCCGGCCGCCGAACAATGGGTTCCGTGCCGCTTCCGATTCGCTCATGTGCGCGTAGAAGTTGTCGCCGGAGAGCGCCGCGAACCTCTCGATGTCCGCCACCGTGACCTCGCGCTCCGCGGAATTGAATGTGTCCCCGATCTCGAGCGCGTGGAACGGCTTGCGGAACGGGTGCCGTCCCGGGTCGCGCTCGCGGCTGCCGCGCGCCCAGCGCCGGCCAACCGCGGTGATGACGTCGGGCGTGCTCTGCACCGCGGTGCGCTGCATGTAATGCAGCACGCCGCGGATGCCGCCGAGTTCCTCGCCCCCGCCGGCGCGGCCAGGACCGCCGTGCACCAGCGGCGCCAGCGGCGAGCCGTGGCCCGTCGATTCCTTCGCGCAATGCCGGTTCACGACCAGCACGCGCCCGTGATACGGCGCAAGCCCGAGCACGAGGCTCGCCGCCGCCTCGTCGTCGGCCGTGAAGACCGAGCCCACGAGGCTGCCGTCGCCGCGGCGCGCGACCGTGATCGCGTCAGGGACGCCGTCGTAGCCGATGACCGTCGACACCGGGCCGAACGCCTCGACGGCGTGCACCGCGCGCGTGGCGGAGGCGTCGCGGCACAGCAGCAGGATCGGCGGCAGGAAGGCGCCCTGGCGCCGATCGGCGCCGCTGACCTCGAAGCGCTCGGGGTCGCCCGCGACGCGCTCCGACTCGCGCTCGAGCTCGGCGAGTCGCGCGAGCACCTCGTCACGCTGTGCGACGCTCGCGAGCGGGCCCATGCCGACGCCGGGCGCGCGCGGGTCGCCCACGACCGTCTCCGCGAGCTTCGCCTGCAGGGCCGACACCACCTCGCCGAGCCAGGCTTTCGGCACGACGGCCTTGCGGATCGCCGTGCACTTCTGCCCGGCCTTGACCGTCATCTCGCGCGCGACTTCCTGGACGAAGAGCTGGAACTCGGCCGTGCCGGGCCCTGCGTCCGGCCCCAGTATCGAGGAATTGAGCGAGTCGGTTTCGGCGACGAAGCGGACCGCGTGGCGGACGACGGCCGGATGGGTGCGCAGTCGCGCCGCCGTCGCTGCCGAGCCGGTGAACGAGACGACGTCCTGGCAACCGAGATGATCGAACAGGTCGCCGACGCCGCCGCAGATGAGCTGCAGCGCGCCCGCGGGCAGGAGGCCGGTTTCGACGATGCGCCGCACGACGAGCTCGGTGAGGTAGCTGGTCGAAGTGGCGGGCTTCACGATTGCCGGCACGCCGGCGAGCAGCGCCGGCGCCAGCTTCTCGAGCATGCCCCAGACCGGGAAGTTGAAGGCGTTGATGTGCACCGCCGCGCCCTCGAGCGGCACGCAGATGTGCTGGCCGACGAAGCTGCCGCCCTTCGACAGCGGCTCGACGACACCGTCGAGGTAGACGTGCCCGTCCGGAAGCTCGCGCGCGCCCTTGCTCGCGAACACCAGCATCGTGCCGATGCCGCCATCGATGTCGATCCAGGAGTCGCCGCGGGTCGCGCCGGTCGCGTGCGAGAGCGCGTAAAACTCTGGCTTGTAGTCGAGCAGGCGCTTGCCGAGCGCGCGCAGCATGGCCGCGCGCTCGCGGAAGGTCATCGCGCGCAACGCCGGGCCGCCGACCCGGCGTGAGTGCGCCAGCGCCGCCGCGAAATCGAGGCCTTCGCTCGCCGCTTCCGCCACCACGGCGCCGGTGCTCGCGTCGCGCAGGACCGCGGCCCGGCCTCCGCCGCCCTGCCATTCCCCGCCCAGGTAACTCTGCAGGCGCATCGCTTCCTCCATTTCTCGGGTCAGCCGGACGCACGCCCGGCCTGCCATCCCGCGAACGTCGCCTCGTCGGCCGCAAGCCGTGCGATCAGCCCGGCCGGCTCCCAGTAGCGCTCGCCATGTTCGCGCGCGAGCTCGCGGATCGCATCGACGACGCCACGCAGCCCGACCGTGTCCGCGTAGAACATCGGGCCGCCCCGGTGCCGCGGAAAGCCATAGCCATTGCACCAGATCACGTCGATGTCGTCCGGGCTCTCCGCGATACCGCCCTCCAGGATCCGTGCACCCTCGTTGACGAGCGCGAGGATACAGCGGGTCACGATCTCGCCGGGCCCGATGCTGCGCTGCGCGACGCCGAGGCGATCGGCTTCGGCGCGGATCAGGTCCGTCACCTCGGGGTCCGGCATGCGCTCCTTTCCCGGCCCGTCATAGCGATAGAAGCCGCGACCGCTCTTTTGCCCGAAGCGGCCAAGCTCCGCGAGCCGGTCCGACACCCGGTAGAAGCGCGGGTCGTCCGGCTTTTCCTGCCACTCCTTGCGCACCTGGAATCCGATGTCGAGGCCGGCGAGGTCGCCGACGGCATTCGGACCCATCGCCATGCCGAAGTCCTGCAGCGCCCGGTCGATCCCCTCGGGGCTCGCCCCCTCGAGCATCATCAGCTCTTTCTCGCGGCCGTAGGCGTACAGCATGCGGTTGCCGACGAAGCCGAACGCATTGCCCACCGGTATCGCGATCTTGCCGATGCGCCGGGTGACCGCCTGCGCCGTCGCGAGCGCCTCGCGGGAGGATTGGCGCCCGCGCACCACTTCGACGAGGCGCATGACGTGCGCCGGGCTGAAGAAATGCATGCCGACGACGTCCGCCGGCCGCCCCGAGGCCGCGGCAATCGCATCAACGTCGAGCGTCGAGGTATTCGTCGCGAGCACCGCCCCGGTCTTTGCAAGCTCGCCGAGACGGCCGAACACCTCGCGCTTGACCGCCAGGTTCTCGAACACCGCCTCGACCACGAGGTCGACGCCGGCGACGGCTGCAAGGGTCAACGAGCCCTGCACGCGGGCGCGCGCCGCCGCGGCCGCGGTGGCATCGAGCCTGCCCTTGCGCTCGGCGGCGTCGATGGCGGATTTCACGCGCGCGAGCCCGGCGTCGAGCGCCTCCTGCTTCGCATCGACGAGCGTCACGCCGATGCCTCCGGTCGCAAGGCTGATCGCGATGCCGGACCCCATGGTACCGGCGCCCAGCACCGCCGCCTGGCTGACCTCACGCACGAGCGCGGGATCCGGGGCAGGCCTGCGCTCGGCGAAGAAGAGGTGCCGCAGCGAGCGGGACTCGACCGACGCGAGGCATTCGAGGAAGAGCGTGCGGGCCCGCGCCAGCGCCGCCTCCGCGGGCAGCATCGCCGCGCTCGCCAGCGCCTCGACGATGCGTGGAGGCGCCGGCAACCGCCGGGCGGATGCCGGAAGGGTGTGCAGGTATTCCTCGAATTGCGCAGGCCGCGACGGCGGAACCGGCAAGTCGAGCACGCGCCGGGGCGGTGCGCCTGAACGGGCGAGTTCGCGTGCCCAGCCCACTGCACCGGCCACGAGGTCGCCGTCGACGCGCCGGTCGATGATGCCGAGCGCGATCGCCGGATCGATGCCGATCGTCCTGCCGCCGGTCATGAGGTCGAGCGCCGCCTGCCAGCCCGCGACCCGCGGCAGGCGGACCGTCCCCCCCGCGCCGGGCAGGAGTCCGAGGCTCACCTCCGGAAAGCCGAGCTGCAGGTCGCCGGAGGCGCAGCGGTAATGGCATGCGAGCGCCGTTTCCGCGCCGCCGCCGAGGGTTGCGCCGTGCAGCGCCGCGACGACCGGCTTTCCGCAAGCCTCGAGCCGCGACAGCACGGCGGGCAGCAGCGGCTCGGCCGGCGGCCGGTCGAACTCACGGACATCGGCGCCGGCGACGAAGCCGCGGCCCGCGCCCGCGAGCACGATCGCGCGCACGGCAGGGTCGGCGTCGAAGGTCTCGATGGCTTCTAGCAGCCCTGCGCGGACCGGTTGCGACAGCGCGTTGACCGGCGGATTGTCGAACGTGAAGACCGCGACGTCGCCGTCGCGGCGGACAGGTCCCGCGCCGTTCAAGCGACCCGCTCGATCGCGAGCGCGATCCCCTGCCCCACGCCGATGCACATCGTGCACAACGCGCGCCGCGCGCCGCGGCGCTCGAGCTCGAGCGTCGCGGTCGCCGCGAGCCGCGCCCCGCTCATGCCGAGCGGATGCCCGAGCGCGATCGCGCCGCCGTTGGGATTGACGTGCGGCGCGTCGTCCGGCAGCCCGAGGCGGCGCAGCACGGCGAGCGCCTGCGAGGCGAAGGCCTCGTTGAGCTCGATCACGTCGAAGTCGCCGATCGCGAGCCCGAGCCTCGCCATCAGCTTCTCGGACGCGGGCGCCGGTCCCAGGCCCATGATGCGCGGCGGCAGTCCCGCGACCGCCGCGCCGAGGACGCGCGCGCGCGGCTTAAGGCCATGCCGCTTCGCGGCGCCTTCGCTCGCGACGATGAGCGCGCACGCGCCGTCGTTGACGCCAGAGGCGTTTCCGGCCGTGACCGTGCCGCCGGCGCGGAACGGCGTGCCGAGCTTCGCGAGCGCCTCGAGGCTCGTCTCGCGCGGATGCTCGTCGCGGTCGACGACGGCTGGCGCGCCCTTCTTCGCGGACAGCGTCACGGCAACGATCTCCGCCGCCAGCCGCCCGCCCGCCTGCGCGGCCAGCGCGCGCTCCTGGCTGCGCAGCGCAAAGGCGTCCTGGTCCGCACGCGAGACTGCGAACTCGGCGGCGACGTTCTCGCCGGTCTCCGGCATCGAGTCGATGCCGTACTGCGCCTTCATGAGCGGATTCACGAAGCGCCAGCCGATCGTCGTGTCGAACATCTGCTGGCTGCGCGAGAAGGCCGCGTCGGGCTTCGACAGCACGTAGGGCGCGCGGCTCATGCTCTCGGCGCCGCCGGCGATCACGAACTCCGCCTCGCCCGAGCGGATCTGGCGCGCCGCGATCGCGACCGCGTCCAGGCCCGAGCCGCACAGCCGGTTTACGGTCACGCCGGCCACGTCGGCCGGGAGCCCTGCGAGCAGCGCGGCCATGCGCGCGAGGTTGCGGTTGTCCTCGCCGGCCTGGTTCGCGCAGCCGAACACGACGTCGTCCACCGCCTGCCAGTCCGCGCCGGCATTGCGCTGCAGGAGGGCCGCGATGGGCAGCGCCGCCAGGTCGTCGGTGCGCACGCCCGAGAGCACGCCGCCGTAGCGGCCGATGGGCGTGCGGATGGCGTCGCAGATGAATGCCTCAGTCATCGATCAGTCTCCCGGCAATCTGGTGGCTGCGCCCGCGGAAGAGCGCGACCGTCTCCCCCGCCTGGTTCTGCACCTCGATCTCGTAAATGCCCGAGCGGCCACGGCGCCAGCGCTCGGAAGCGACCGCGCGCAACGAGTCACCCTCGCGGGCCGGCAGGAGGAACTCGATGGCGGCGCCGGCCGCGACGGTATTGTCTCCGTGGGAGTTGCAGGCAAAGGCAAAGGCACTGTCCGCCAGCGCGAAGACGAGCCCGCCGTGGCAGATCCCGTGGCCGTTGACCATGTCGGGCCGGATGCGCATCGTCACGGTCGCGCGACCCGGGCCGCAGGACTCGATCGACATGCCGAGCTGCCGCGACGCCGCGTCGCCGCGCCACAGCGCCTCGGTCGCGCGCTCGGCCTGGCCCTGCAGGTCGGTGCCGGATTTCGTGCGCTCCCGGTTCATCGCGCCCCCTACCGTCCCGAGAAGCGCGGCGCGCGCTTCTCCGCGAACGCCGCGACTCCCTCGGCGTAGTCGTCCGTGTAACCGAGCTCACGCTGGAGGTCGCGCTCGAGGTCGAGCTGCTCGATGAGCGTTGCCGTCGCGGCCGCGTCCATGGCCTCGCGCGTGCGCACGAGGCCGCGCGTGGGCGCCGCGGCGAGCGTGCGCGCGAGTTCGTCGACGTGTTCGGCGAACCCGGCGTCGTCCACGCAGCGCCAGATGAGTCCCCAGTCCGCCGCGTCGGCGGCGGACAGCCGTTCGCCGAGCATCGCGAGACCGAGGGCGCGCGCGCGGCCGACGAGGCGCGGCAGGAACCAGGTGGCCCCGGAATCGGGCACCAGCCCGAGCTTGCTGAAGGCCTGGATGAACGATGCGGACGACGCCGCCACCACGAGGTCGCAGGCGAGGGCGAGGCTCGCGCCGGCACCTGCGGCCACGCCGTTCACCGCCGCGACTGTCGTCAGCGGCAGGCTGCGCAGCGCCAGGACGAGGGGCTTGTAGTTGCGCTCGATGGAATCGCCGAGGTCGGCGCGCGTGCCGGCCGCCGCCAGCTGCCGGTCGCCGAGGTCTTGTCCCGCGCAGAACCCGCGACCGGCCCCCGTGATCATGAGCACGCGCGAGCCATCAGCGGCGACGCGCGCGAGCGCATCGCGCACTTCCGCGTGCATCGCCCCATTGAAGCTGTTGAGCCGCTCGGGCCGGTTCAGCGTGAGTCGCGCGACGCCGTCTGCCGTCTCGTACAGGATTGCCTGGTAGCTCATGCGCGGTTCGCCATCATTCGTCGTAGCTGATTTCGAGCGCCGCGCTCGTGGGGCGCGCCTGGCAGCAGAGGATATAGCCCGCCTCCACTTCCCAATCCTCGAGCGCGACGTTGTGCTCCATCTCGGCAGTGCCGGAGACGAGCTTCGCACGGCAGGTGGAACAGACGCCCGCGCGGCAGGAGAACGGCAGGTCCAGGCCCGCGCCCTCTGCGGCGTCCAGGATCACCTCGCCGCCGCGTGCCATGCTGAAACGGCGCCGCCGGCCGTCCATCACCACCGTGATGTCCGCCTGGGCAGCAGCGGCCGCGGGCACCGGCTTCGCCGCGGCTGCGGTTGCCCTGGCGGCGGCCTCGGCGGCAGCGACGGGCGTGAAGTATTCGACGTGGATGCGCCCCCTCGCGCCGAGCGCGGCGAGCGCCTGCGGCAGGTCCTCGCCCATGCTGCCCGGGCCGCACACGAAAAACTCGTCGACTTCGGGGACGCGAAGGTCGTGGCGCGCGAACTCGCGCAGCTTCGCGGCATCGATGCGGCCGTTGAACCAGTCGACGTCCTGCGGCTCGCGGCTCATCACGAAGGTGACCGAGAAGCGCGTGAGGAAACGATCCTTCAACGCGAGCACCTCGTCGAGGAACATCGTGCGCGCGCTTTCCGTGTTCCCGTACCATAGCTGGACCCGGCACTGCGGGTCGCGCGCAAGCGCCGTCGCCGCGATGGACAGCACCGGTGTTATCCCGCTGCCCGCCGCGAACGCGGCGAATTGGCGCGACTGGCTGGCCGGGTCGGCATGGAAGCTGCCGTTCGGCGTCATGACCTCGATGCGCGCGCCGGGCAGCGCCGACTGCGCGAGCTCCGCGGACATGCGCCCGCCCGCCTGCAACCGGATTCCGATGGTGAGCGTCCCGGCACCTTCGGGATTGACGATGGAGTAGGTCCGCCGCTCCTCGCGCCCACCGATCATGCGACGCACCGCGACGTGCTGGCCGGCGTGGAAACGAAAGGCATCGCGCAGTTGCTCCGGCAGCGCGAATGTCACCGCGATCGCGTCGTCCGCGGCTTCGGTACGCTGCGCGACGATGAGCGGGTGGAACCTCAGCATCGGGAAGTTGCTAGATGCACTTGAAATAGTCGAACGGCTCGAGACAGGCCTCGCATCGATAGAGAGCCTTGCAGGGTGTCGAGCCGAACTCGCTGGTTCGCGACGTGCGCGCCGAGCCGCAGCGCGGGCAGGCGGGCCTGTCGTCCGACGGCCCGCCCGGCGGAGCGATGCCGTACTTCTCGAGCTTGCGCCGTCCCGCCTCGCTCAGCCAGTCGCTCGACCAGGCCGGCGCCAGCACGTCGACGGCAACGGCATCGAAGCCGGCGGCGCCGAGCGCCCGCAGCACGTCGGCCTTGATCACCGCGTTGGCAGGGCAGCCGGAATACGTGGGCGAAATTCCGACCTCGAGCTTGCCGTCCGGGCCGAGCGAGAAATGGCGGATCACGCCGAGGTCGAGCACCGAGAGGACCGGGATCTCCGGGTCCGCGACCTGCGCGAGGATGCCGCGCAGCCGCGCCAGAACGTCCGGCGGCGGTGCCTTCGCGGCGCGTGCGTGCGCGGCCACGGCCACTACCACGTTGCGCCGGGGTGGGCGCGGTGCAGGGACTGCATCTCGGCCAGCAGGTAGCCGAGGTGCTCGCTGTGGCGGCCCTGCTTGCCGTACCACTGGAACGCGATTTTCGCCGGACATGCGAGCGCCGCCTGCGCGAGCGTTTCGCCGATGCGCGAAGCGAAGGCGCCCTCGAGCGTGGACGGCAGCACGGCGATTCCGGCTTCGGCCGCCGCGCGATCCACGTCGTCGTCGAAGAAAAGCTCCCCGGTGTAGGGCCACAGGCGCGCGAGCGATTCCGCGACGCGCGCATGGCTCTCGTCCGTGCCGTCGCCGAGGCGCACGACCCAACCGCCGCTGTAACGCAGGTGGTATGCGGCCTCGCCTCGGCCCTTGGCCGCGACCGCGGCCAGCGTCGCGTCGCTCGAGCCGCAGAGCGCCTCGTACAGGCCGAGCTGCCAGGCGTCGAACAGGAACTGGCGCACGATGGTGTCGCCGAAGTCGCCGTTCGGCTGCTCGACGAGCGTCAGGTTGTAATACTCCGATTCCTCGCGCAGGAACGCGAGCTCATCCTCGCCGCGGCCACGGCCCTCGAGCTGCCCGGCATGCGCGAGCAGGAGCCGCGCCTGGCCGATCAGGTCCAGCGACACGTTGGCGAGGCCGAGGTCTTCCTCGAGCGCCGGCGCGTGCCCGACCCATTCGCCGAGCCGCTGCGCGAGCACGAGGTTCGAGTCGGCGAGTCGCAGCACATAGCGCGCGTGCGGCGTCACAGCGTCTTGACCTCGTCGGGGATGTCGTAGAAGGTCGGATGGCGGTAGATCTTGTCTCTTGCGGGCTCGAAGAACGCGTCCGAGTCCTCGGGATCGGATGCGACGATGTCCGCGGAGCGCACCGCCCAGATGCTGACGCCCTCCTGGCGACGCGTGTACAGGTCGCGCGCGTGCTCGAGCGCCATGCGCGCGTCCGTCGCATGCAGGCTGCCGACGTGCTTGTGGTCGAGGCCCGATTTCGCACGGATGAATATTTCGTACAGCGGCCAGTGTTGTTCGTTATTCACAAAGAACTCCTTACCTGCGTCAGGCTGCCTGCACGGTCGCGGCTTGCTTTTTTGCCGCCCAGGCAGTTGCAGCCTCGCGCACCCAGCGTCCCGCCTCGTGCGCCCGGCGACGCGCCTCGAGACGCTCCCGGTTGCAGGGCCCCTGCCCCGCGAGCACCTGCTCGAACTCGCGCCAGTCGATCGGCCCGAAGCGGTAGTGCTGCGTGGCCTCGTCCCAGGCGAGTTCCGGGTCAGGTACTTTGAGTCCGAGGTAGTCGGCCTGTGGCACGGTCGTGTCCACGAATTTCTGGCGGAGCTCGTCGTTCGAGAAGCGCTTGATCTTCCAGCGCATGGACTGCGCGCTGTGCTTCGAGTCGTTGTCGGACGGGCCGAACATCATCAGCGACGGCCACCACCAGCGGTCGAGCGCAGCCTGCGCCATTCGCCGCTGCGCCTCCGTGCCGCGAGAGAGTCGCAGCATGATTTCGTAGCCCTGGCGCTGGTGGAAGCTCTCTTCCTTGCAGATGCGCACCATCGCGCGCGCGTACGGACCGTATGAACAGCGGCAGAGCGGGATCTGGTTCATGATCGCCGCGCCGTCCACGAGCCAGCCGATGGCGCCCACGTCTGCCCAGGTCGGCGTGGGGTAGTTGAAGATGCTCGAGTACTTCGCCTTCCCCTCGAGGAGCTGGTCGACGAGCTCGCCGCGCGAAACCCCGAGCGTCTCGGCCGCGCTGTAGAGGTAGGCCCCATGGCCGCCCTCGTCCTGGACCTTGGCGATCAGGATCGTCTTGCGCAGGAGCGACGGCGCGCGCGTGATCCAGTTGCCCTCGGGCAGCATCCCGACGATCTCGGAATGGGCGTGCTGCGAGATCTGGCGGACGAGTGTCCGCCGGTACGCTTCGGGCATCCAGTCCTTGGCTTCGACCTTCTCTTCGGCATCGACCCGCGCCTGGAACCGCGACTCCAGGGCGGCGCCATCCTGCGCCGCATCTTGCAAACAGTCTTTTCCAAGAGAATCAAGGCCTTGCGTATACATGCCCATGCCCTCCACGGCGCCGTTCCGGCAGCATCAACTTTGACACACCGGCCGGGCGATTGGCATGGAGGTGATGTCGAATCAGGCCTGTTTCCAGCCCTCTAGGCGACGCACGAAAACCGCCATGAACCGGTTGGCCTGGAAGCCGTCGAGCACCCGATGGTCGATCGTAAGGGTCACGTAGCAGCAGGGCCGGATAACGATGGCGTCACGTCCCGATTCCGTCACGACGACGGCCCGTTTCTCCAGCTTGCCGACGCCGAGGATGGCCGACTGGGGCTGGTTGATGACGATCGGCGCCGCCAGGAGGCTCCCGCTCACGCCGTGATTCGAGATGGTGAAGCTGCCGCCCTTGAGGTCTGCCGGCGTCAGCGCTTCGTTGCGCGCCTTTTCCACGAGGACGCCCAGGGCGCGCCGCGATGCCGGCGAGGTCGAGCGCACCCGCGTCGCGGATGACGGGAACGACGAGCCCGCGCTCGCCGAGAGCCGTGGCGACACCGATGTCCAGGCGATCGCTGAGCAGGATCGCCTCCTCGCTCCAGCGGCCATTGGCTTCGGGGACGGCGCGCAGCGCGTCGACGCAGGCCGCGACGAAATAGGCAGTCAAGGTCAACGGCAGGCCGCGGCGCTCGAAATCCGCCTTGCGCGCCGCGCGATCGGCGAGCACGGCCGACATGTCGCACTGGAACACGTTCGTCACGTGCGGCGCCGTGTGCAGGAGGCTCTCGACCATGTGCGCGGCGATGCGCCGGCGCATCGGCGTGTGCGGCACCACGCGCTCGCCTGCCTCGGCGGGTTCCGGCGCCGGCGCGCGCGGGAGCGTCGCCGACGCGGCGGCATCGAGGCGTGCTGCCAGCACGTCCTCCACGGTGATGCGCCCGCCCTCGCCGCTGCCCTTGACCTGCCCGGCACTGAGGCCGCGTTCCGCGAGCAGGCGGCGCACGGCCGGGCTCACCGCACCGCCGCCCCGCGCCGGCTGCGTGCGCGTCGCGGCCGGACCCGCGGCGGACGACGACGGGCGCGCCGCCACGGCAGCCTGCACCTCGGCCGTGGCCGCGGAGCGCAGGCGCGCCAGCACTGCGCCCGGTTCGACGTCGACGCCTTCGGCCGCCACGATCTCGGCCAGCACGCCATCGGCCGGCGACGGCACCTCCACGGTGACCTTGTCGGTTTCGATCTCGACCAGCGGCTCGTGGCGCCGTGCCTGCTCGCCGACCGTCTTCAGCCAGCGCTGCACCTGCGAGCGCGTGCCCTCGACCTGGTCAGGCGGCAGCACGACGTCGATCAGTTCGCCCATGGCTCAAACACTCGCGGTGCGGCGCATCGCCGACACGATATCACCGACGCCGGGCACGACCGCATCCAGGAGGATCGGGCTGTGCGGGCTCGGCACGTCGGGCATGGCGAGCCGCTCGACGGGCGCATCGAGGTCGAAGAAGGCGTGCTGGGCGAGCTGGGCGGCAACCTCGGCGCCGAAGCCCGCGGTGATCGTGTCCTCGTGCACGACGAGGCAGCGGCGCGTCCTCGCGACCGATTCGAGCACCGCCTCGCGGTCCCAGGGGCACAGGGTCCTGAGGTCGAGGAGATCGACGTCGATCGCGGATTTCGCCGCCGCCTGTTCGCAACGCTCGACCATGGCGCCCCAGGTGACCACCGTCAGTTCCGAACCTTCGCGCACGCGGTTCGCCTTGCCGAACGGCAGCACGTAATCGTCGCCCGGCCAGGGCCGGCGGCCGGCCGCGCCGTCGAGCAGGAAGCGGTGCTCGAAGAAGATCACCGGCTCGTTGCCGCGCAGTGCAGTGCGCAGGAGCCCGACGGCGTCCTCCGCGTTCGACGGCATCGCGAGCTGCCACCCGACCGCGTGCAGGAACTGGACTTCGTTGCACTGGCTGTGCCAGGGATCGCCGCACTTGAAGAATCCGCCGGGCATGCGCACGACCATCGGCGCCGCGAAGCGGTTCACCGTGCGCCAGCGGATCGTGCCGCAGTCGTGGAGTTGCTCGGCCGCGGGCTCCGCGTACTTGCGGAACTGGATCTCGGGCACCGGCACGAGGCCGGCCAGCGCCATGCCGACGGCCCGGCCGATGATGCCCTCCTCCGACAGGCTGGTGTCGAAAACGCGATCCTCGCCGAAGCGTTCCTGCAGGCCGAGCGTCGCCGCGTGCACGCCGCCCTTGCGGCCCACGTCTTCACCGAACACCAGCACGCGCGGGTTCACCGCGAGCTCGTGCTCGAGCGTGCGGCGGATGGCAGTCAGCATGTTGATGCGGGCGCCGTCAGGACGCGGCGTCGCATCGCTGGCAAGCGGCATCGCACCGTCGGCCCACTGCCCGCCTTGGGCCTGTAATTCCGGGCTGCCGTCCGCACGCCGCTCGGTGAAGGCGAAGCGTGCGACGGTCGCCGCCGAAACCGCCGGGCGCGACTCGATACTCTCGAGCGCCGCCTCGACGGTGCGCCCCGCCTCAGCCTCGAGTGCCGACCAGCCGGACTCGCTGAGCTGCCCGGGCACGAGTAGCCGGCGCAGCGCCAGCAACGGGTCGCGTGCACGCTCGGCTTCGATCTCTTCGGGCTTCTTGTATGCCTGCGTGTCCTGCGCCGAGTGCCCGGAAAGTCGCGGAACGCGCAGGCGCAGGAGCACCGGTCCGTCGCCGGCGCGCACGGCGTCGACCGCAGAGTCGATGAGCGCGGCGGCCGCTACCGGCTCCGAGCCGTCCCCGGCCAGGATCCTGAGGTTGCCGAAGGCTGCAAGATTCGCCGCGATGTCGCCACCGGGCGTCTGGCGGAGCGACGGCACGGAGATGCCGTAGCCGTTGTCCTCGATGAAATAGAGCAGCGGCAGCCGCTCGGTGGTCGCGATGTTGAGCGACGCCCAGAACCCGTTGGTCGCCGTCGACGCTTCGCCGCCGTGGGCCACCGCGATGCTCGAGGCGACGGCGGCATCCCCGAGAACGCGGGCGCGGTAGCGCAGCGCCTGGGCCCAGCCGGTCGCCGGCGTGTACTGCGTGCCGACGCCGCCGCAAGCCGGCAACAGGCAGGGCCCGTCACGGTTCGGCCGGTTGATCACGACGCCGACGTCGCGCCCGCCCGACATGCCCTCGGCCCGCATCATCGTCGACGCGAGCGCTTCCTCGGCCGACACGCCGAGCGTCAGCGCGAGCGGCCGGGAACGATAGTAAGGAGCGACGGCGTCCCGGCGGCCGTTGAGGCGCTGCCCGAGGAGGACCTGGGTCACGTCGTGGCCGCGCGCGCAGAACTGGTACAGGACCTTGCGTTCCGGGACCAGGCGCGTTTCTTCCAGCGCATCGAGCGCGCGCGATACGAAGACCGTGCGCAGTACGGATTTCCAGTCCGGCATGACTCCCGAGTTCCGGTTCCAGCGGGGGATTTTGCGAGTTTAGCGCCCCGGCACGGGTGCCTGCGCTAGAATCCAAGGCCCTGCGAACCCGGACGGCCCGGCGCTGTCCTAGAGTCACTGAAATGCGGGGGAGATTGACGCAATGACCCGACTGACGCTCGCCCTGATCGCGCTTGCCGCCGCCGGCAGCGCCCAGGCCGCCTGCATTTATCCGCGGGCACCGGACCGGCTACCCGACGGCTCGACGGCCACCTTCGACGAAATGGCCGCCGCGCAGAAGCAGGTCCAGCAGTTCAACGAAGACATCAACTCGTACAACTCATGCCTCGATCTCGAGATGGTCACGCTCGCGAACAGCGGCTCGTACGACGAAAATCGCCTCACGGAGTTGCGGGCCATGCAGGCGAAGAAGAACAACGCCGCGGTGGACGAAGTCCAGGCCCTCGCGGACCGCTTCAACGAACAGCTGCGGATCTTCAAGGCCCGCGACAAGCAGGACTGACGCGGGCGGCTGCATGTTGACGCCCGCCGAGGCCGAATCGGCGATCGCAGCGGCCGTCGCGCCGTTGCCGCATGAGCCGGTCCCGCTGTCGGCGGCTGCCGGCCGCGTCCTGCGCACGGCGCTGCGGGCGGAGCGCGATGCGCCGCCGTTCGATCGCGTGGCGATGGACGGCATCGCGTTCGCGCGCGGCGCCGGGAATCGGCGGCGATTCCGGATCGCCGGGACGCAGGCCGCCGGCGCACCGGTTCTCGCCCTGGCCTCGGAAGCCGACTGTTTCGAGGTCATGACGGGCGCGGTGATGCCGCGTGGTTGCGACACCGTTGTTCCCGTGGAGCAAGTCGAGACGGTGGACGGCCACGCCGCCCTCGAGTCCGGTTGCGAAGCAGTGCCCTGGCGCCACGTGCATCGGCGGGGTGCCGACGCGCGCGCGGGCGACGTCCTCCTCCAGGCCGGGACACGGCTCGGGGCGCCGGAGCTCGCGATCGCCGCATCGGCGGGCCATGCGAAACTGCGGGTTTCCCGCGCGCCGCGCATCGCGCTCCTCACCACCGGCGACGAACTGGTCGAGCCGGGCGAGCCGATCCTCGAGCACCAGGTCCGGCGCTCGAATGCGTACGGCCTCGCCGGGGCGCTCACGCTCGCGGGGTTTGCGCCGGCTGCGAACCTGCAGCTTCCCGACCGGGTCGACGCGATATCCGCGGCGCTCGCTGCGGCGCTCGCGCAGCACGACGTGCTGGTACTCTCCGGCGGCGTCTCGGCGGGTCGATTCGACTTCGTGCCCGGCGTGCTCGCGTCCCTCGGCGTGCAGGCGGCGTTCCACGGCATCGCGCAGCGGCCGGGCCGCCCGATGTGGTTCGGCAGCGGTGCCACCGGCACGCTGGTGTTCGCCCTGCCCGGAAATCCCGTGTCCGTGCTGGTGTGCCTTGCGCGCTATGTCATTCCGGCGCTCGGCCGGCTTGTGGCCATGCCCCCCGAATCCCCGCCGAAAGTCGCCCTGGCGCGGGATTTCACCTTCGAAAAGCCGCTCACCTGTTTCCTGCCGGTCTCGCTCGGTTACGATGAGCAAGGCAGGACGCTGGCCGAGCCGCGGCCGACCGGCGGGTCAGGCGACTTCATCGCCCTTGCCGGCACCGACGGGTTCGTCGAGTTGCCGGCCGGGCCGGCGATTCATGCCGCGGGTCTCGCCGTGCCGTTCTATTGCTGGTAGGCCATGACCGAAAGAATCCCAGACAACCTCGTGTCCCTCGAAGCGCCGCGCGCGGCCGTCGACCTGCGCGGACGGCCGCTGCAGGACCTTCGCATCTCGGTCATGGACCGCTGCAACTTCCGCTGCCCGTATTGCATGCCGCGCGAGACCTTCGGCGAGGGCTATCGCTTCCTGCCCTCCGCAGAGCGATTGTCCTTCGACGAGATTCAAAGGCTGGCGCGCGCGTTCGCGGCCGAAGGCGTGCGCAAGATCCGCCTCACCGGCGGAGAGCCGCTCCTTCGCACCGGGCTTGCCGACCTCGTGGGCGAACTCTCGGGCATCGAGGGGATCGAGGACCTCGCGCTCACGACCAACGGCGTCCTGCTCGCCCAGCACGCCGCGGAGCTGGCCGCCCAGGGTCTCTCGCGCGTGACTGTCAGCCTCGACTCGATCGATCCCGGGACCTTCCGCCGGATGAACGGCGGGTTCGACGGGCTCGACCGCGTGCTGGACGGCATCCGTGCCGCAACCGAGGCGGGGCTCGCGCCGGTCAAGGTCAATGCAGTCGTCGAGCGCGGCATCAATGACGGACAGGTGCTCGATCTCGCGCGCCATTTCCGCGGCACGGGCGTGGTGGTGCGCTTCATCGAGTACATGGACGTTGGCAACCGCAACGACTGGCGGCCCGGGCTCGTCGTGCCGTCGCGCACGATCCGGGACGCGATTGCAGCAAGCTGGCCGCTCGTGCCGCTGGCGCCGGCCCAGCCGGGGGAAGTCGCCGAACGCTACGGATATGCGGACGGCGCGGGCGAGATCGGCTTCATTTCGTCAGTGACGCAGCCGTTCTGCGGCGGCTGCACCCGCGCGCGGCTGTCCTCGGAAGGCGTCTTCTACACCTGCCTGTTCGCCACGGCGGGGACGGACTTCCGCTCGATCCTGCGCGCCGGCGCGGGCATCGAGGAGCTCCGCCGGCACATCCGCGCCGTGTGGCGGCAGCGCGAGGACCGTTACAGCGAGTTGCGCGAACAGCCTGCCGGGGACGCGCGGCCGCGCAAGATCGAGATGTACTACATTGGCGGATGAGGCTAGTGTCGTGAGCCCCGGATATCCTGCCAGCCTGCCGCACGGCACGACCGCCGATCAAGGCGCCGGCGCGACAGCGTATCGGGAATACGCTGAGCGGCGGCAACGCAGAGCGGCGGCCGTCCCGTGCGGCCCGCAGGGAGCCCGCCGGCGGCCGCGCGCCATTGTTGCGCTCGCTCGCCATGGAACCACCATGCCCTCGCTCGCGCGCCTCGGCGCGCGGCCGCGGGCGGGCTCAGGCTGGCAGGATATCCGTGGCTCACGACCCTAAGCTCTCGCACGTCGGGGCGGACGGCGCGCCCGCCATGGTGGACGTGAGCGCGAAAGCGCCTTCCTTTCGGGTCGCGCGCGCCGCCGCGATCGTGCGCTTCCCGCGCGCCGCCTTCGACGCGCTCGCCGCCGCCGGCTTCAGCACCGCCAAGGGCTCCGTGATCCATACCGCGATCGTCGCCGGCACGATGGCCGCGAAGCGCACGCACGAGCTCATCCCGTTCTGCCACCCGCTCGGCCTCGAACGCTGCGACATCGCGATCGCCCCGGCGAGCGGCGACGCGCTCATCGTCGAGTGCACCACCGCCGTCCACCACCGGACCGGCGTCGAGATGGAAGCGCTGACGGGCGCGTCGGTTGCCGCCCTGACCATCTACGACATGTGCAAGTCGCTGTCGCACGCCATCGTCATCGAATCGCTGCATCTCGTCGAGAAATCCGGGGGCAAGGGCGGTTTCGCCGCGGGAGCGGCGTCGTGACGCCGCTCTACGGCCTGGTGCTCGCCGGCGGCCGGTCGCGCCGCATGCGCTCGGACAAGGCCGCCCTCGCCTACGGTGCGCGGCCGCAGCTCGCCGAAGCCTTCGACCTGGTTGCGCGCCACGTGCATCGCGCTTTCGTCTCGGTACGCGCCGAGCAGGCCGATGACCCGCTGCGCGCGCGCTACCCGCAGATCGTGGACGGAACCGAGGGCCGCGGCCCGATTGCGGGCATCATCGCCGCACAGTCGCAACACCCCGATGCCGCCTGGCTGGTGCTTGCCTGCGACCTGCCGTTCCTTGATGACGCAACGCTGGGCACCCTCGTCTCACGGCGCGACGCAGGCCGGATAGCGACCGCCTTCCGCAGCCGCTACGACGGGTTGCCGGAGCCCCTGTGCGCGATCTACGAGCCGCGAAGCGGCGAGGCCGTCCGCGCGCATGTCGCGGCCGGCCGCGACTGCCCGCGGAAGTTCCTGCTCGAGAACGATCCTCTGCTGCTCGAGCCGGTCGCGACCGCGGCACTCGACAACGCCAACACGCCCGAGGATGCGGCCGCGGCGCGCGCCGCCCTCGTTGCACGCGGAGCCGCCTGATGCCGCGCGTCAACCTGCGCTACTACGCGCTGCTGCGCGAGCAGGCCGGACGGCAGTCGGAGGCCGTCGACACGGCGGCCGCGACGCCCGCCGCGCTCTATGCCGAGCTCGCGGCGCGGCATGGCTTCCGCCTGCCGGCCTCGCAGCTTCGGGTCGCCGTCAACGCGGCTTTCGGCGACTGGCAGCAGCCGCTCGAGGACGGCGACGAGATCGTGTTCATCCCGCCGGTGGCCGGCGGATGAACGCCTTCGAGTTCTCGACGACGCCGATCGACGCGGCCGCGCTCGCCGCCCCGCTCGCCCGGCCCGCCGCGGGCGGGTTTGCCGCGTTCGAAGGCCGCGTGCGCGACCTCAACGAGGGCCGCCGCGTGACCGCGCTCGACTACGAGGCCTTCGAGGCGCTCGCGGCGGCCGAAGGCGCGCGCGTCGTCGAGGCGGCCGTCGCGCGCCACGGCGCGATCGCAGGGCGCTGCGTGCACCGGCTCGGGGCACTTGCCATCGGCGACGTCGCGGTCTGGGTCGGCGTCGTCGCGCCGCACCGCGCCGAGGCCTTCGCCGCCTGCCGCGAGATCATCGACGCGATCAAGCACCGCCTGCCGATCTGGAAGAAGGAACACTACGCCGACGGCGACAGCGGCTGGGTGAACTGCGAGCACGCGGCGGCGCATGCGCCCGCGGCGGCCGCCTTCGACTATTCGCGGCAGCACGCGCTGCCGGAAGTGGGTGACGCCGGGCAGGCGCGCCTGGCTGCGGCCCGCGTGCTGGTCGTCGGCGCGGGCGGCCTCGGCTGCGCCGTCCTCGCAAGCCTCGCGGGTGCCGGTGTCGGCGACCTCACCATCGTGGATCCGGATCGCATCGACGCCTCGAACCTGCACCGCCAGCCGCTGTATGCGCTTGCCGACGTCGGCCGTCCCAAGGCGGAGGCCGCCTGCGCGCGGCTTGCTGCCTACAACCCGGAACTGTCGCTGCGCCCGCTGGACCGGCGCCTCGACGCCGCGCTCGCGGCCGAACTCGTCGCCGCCGCTGACGTGGTGGTCGACTGCACCGACAACTTCGCCGCCAAGTTCCTGGTAAACGACGCGGCCATGCGCGCGGGCGTGCCGGCCGTTCTCGCGAGCATCTACCAATATGAGGGACAGCTTCAGGTGGTGCGCGCCGACCGCGGCGGCTCGTGCCTGCGCTGCCAGTGGCCGGAGCCGACGCGGGACGGTCTCGTCGGCAATTGCGCGGAAGCCGGCGTGCTGGGACCGGTGCCCGCCGTGCTCGGCCAGATGCAGGCGATGGAAGTGCTGAAGCTGCTGCTCGACCTGCCGGGCCAGCTCGAAAACGAGATCGTCCTGGTCGACCTCCTGGCCCAGGATACGCGGCATCTCGCGGCCCCGCGCAATCCCGCTTGCGCCGGCCGGTGCATCCGCATCGGCGCCGCGGCGGCAGCTGTCGACGTCGACGTGACGCTGCCGCTCGCGGCCGCGGTCGCGGCCGGCTATCGCATCGTGGACATCCGCGAGCCCATGGAATGCGAGTTCGAGCCGATGCCGCTCAGCGGGCACGAGGCCGTGCCGCTCGGGCGCCTGCTCGACGGCGCGCTTCAGGTCGACGGGTCGCGGCCATGCCTCCTGGTGTGCGCGCACGGCGTGCGCAGCCGCGCCGCGGCCGAGTTCCTGCGCGCCCGCGGCCATGCGAACGTGTGGTCGCTGCGCGGCGGCCTCGCCGCGCAGGCGCCCTGAATCGCCTTAGAACTCGTCGGCGGGAATTTCCATCAGCGAGCGGGCGCCCGCGGAGATGGCGTCGAGGTGCGCCTCGGCGCGCGGCAGGATGCGCTGGAAGTAGAATCGTGCGGTCGCGAGCTTCGCGCGATGGAATCCGGCATCGGAGGCGCCTGACTTTAGCGCCGCGGCCGAGACGGACGCCATCCAGGCCCAGCACCAGGCGATACAGAGATAGCCGGTGAGCTGCAGGTAGTCCATCGAAGCCGCGCCGGTCTCGTCGGGGTTGCGCGCCGCGCGCTTCGCGACTTCCTCGGTCGCAACGCTCCATTCCTTCAGGAGTCCGGCCAGGCGCGAGACGAGCTCGGCCTGCTCGCCGCGGCCCGCATGACGCTCGCAGAATCCTCCGATCAGGCCGCCGAGCCGGCGCGCCAGTGCCCCGCCAGAGCCCAGGACCTTGCGCCCGAGCAGGTCCATCGCCTGCACGCCGTTTGCGCCCTCGTAGATCATCGTGATGCGGGCGTCGCGGAAGTACTGCTCGACGCCCGTTTCGCGCACGTAGCCGTGGCCTCCGTGGACCTGCAGCGCGTCGCTCGTGCACTCGAGCGACATGCCGGTGACGAAGCCCTTGACGACAGGGGTCAGCAGCGCGAGCAGCTCCCCGGCCTCGGCGCGCGCCGCGGCGTCCGGGTGGTGCAGCATGCTGTCCATCTGCGTCCCTGCGTACAGGATGAGGACGCGAGCTCCCTCGACGAGCGCCTTCTGCGTCAGCAGCATCCGGCGCACGTCGGGATGGCCGATGATCGGGTCGGCCGGGCCCGGCCCGCCCGTCGACGTGCGCCCCTGGCGGCGATCGCGTGCATAGGCGACCGAGGCCTGGAACCCGCGCTCGCACTGCGCGAGGCCCTGCAGGCCGACCCACAGCCGGGCATGGTTCATCATCGTGAACATGTTCGGCAGGCCGCCGTTGACCTCGCCGATGAGCCAGCCCTTCGCGCCGTCGAAGTTCATGGTGCAGGTAGCGGAACCGTGGATGCCGAGCTTGTGCTCGACGCTCGCGCATTGGACGCCGTTTGCGGGGCCCGGATTGCCGGCGGCGTCGGGCAGGAACTTGGGCACGAGGAACATGCTGATCCCGCGGCTTCCCGCGGGCGCGTCGGGCAGCTTCGCCAGCACGAAGTGCACGATGTTCTCCGCCAGGTCGTGCTCGCCACTGGTGATGAAAATCTTGGTGCCGCTCACCCGGTAGCTGCCGTCCGACTGTGGCTCGGCCCGCGTGCGCATGAGGCCGAGGTCGGTGCCTGCGTGCGGCTCCGTCAGCACCATCGTGCCGCTCCAGTCACCGCTCACGAGCTTCGGCAGGTATGCGCCCTTCAACGCGTCGTCGCCGTGCGTGTCGAGGCAGAGGACCGCGCTTTCGGTGAGCCCGCTATACAGCTTCCACGACATGTTGGCGGAAACGAGCATTTCGCCGACCACGCCGCCGATGCTCTCCGGCAGGCCCTGGCCGCCCGCACCGGGCGGGCCGCACAGCGCCGCCCAGCCGTCGTCGACGTACTGGCGATAGGCCTCCTTGAAACCGGGCGGCGTGATGACGTGCCCGTCGTCGGTGCGGCGGACGCCGACGCGGTCGCCGGCCTCGTTTGTCGGCGCGACGACGTCCTCGGCAAATCGCGCGGCGCCCTCGAGCACTCCTTCTATCAACTCGGCGTTGATGTCGTCGCGCCCGAGCGCACGATAGTGCGCGCCGACGTCGAGCACGTCGTGAAGGACGTAGCGGAACTCGCGCAACGGGGCCTTGTAGGCGGGCATGCCCCTGTCGTCAGCCGGCCGCTTCGGCGCAGGTGATGCAGCGGTCGGAATAAGGGAGCGCCTGGAGGCGGCGCGCGTCGATCGTCCGGCCGCAGCGGCTGCAGACGCCGTAGGTGCCCGCCTCGAGCTGGGCGAGCGCGCGGTTGATCTGAGCGAGCTCGGCGGCCGTCGCCTCGCCGATGCCGGCGAGGACGGCGTCGTTCTCCATCTGCACGACCTGTTCGGCAAAGTCCTTGTCGAGCGGTCCGGACGAGCGCGTGATTTCCTCCCGCACCTTGGCGGCGCGGGTCATCAGCTCCTGCTTCTGCTGTTCCAGCTTGCGCCGGATCGCCTCGAACGCGGTCGACATGGGACCCTCAGATGGCGTGGGCGGCGGGGCCGGGCCGCCGCCCACGGGTCCCGTCAGTTTACCTGTACTTCGACCGTCCTGGGCTTCGGCGCGGGCGTCTTGGGCACCCGGACCTTCAGCATGCCGTTCCGGCTCTCGGCCTGGATCGCCGTGACGTCGGCATCCTCCGGCAGCCGGAAGCTGCGCGAAAAGCGGCCGTAGAAGCTCTCCACGCGGTGCGACTTCTCGTCCTGGTGCTCCGCTTCCTTGCGGCGCTCGCCGCTGATCGAGATCACGTTCTCTTCCACCGTGACCTTGACGTCTTCCTTGCTCACCTCGGGCAGTTCGGCCTTGATGAGGTACTCGGTCTCGGTCTCGGAGATGTTGGCGGCCGGCGTCCAGGCCGCGTCGTCCCCGTCTACCTGGCCCGCGCGGGCCGCCATGCGGCCGAAAAGCGGGTTGTAGCGCGAGAAAATGCCGTCCAGTTCCCTGAACGGTTCCCAGCGTATCAGTGTCATGTCGTTTCTCCTTCCGCTCTCGGCGGGTACGGGCCCATGGATGGGATCCGGCAGCGCCCGTTTCAAGTGCGGTTTGCTAGCCGTCGGCCCGCGCCCGTAATATCGGTGCGGAACACGAGGGAATCCATGGGTCGCGACCACAATCCCGTACCCGGCCAGTGGTACGAAAGCCTCGACGACGAAGAGGTATTCCAGGTCCTGTCGATCGACGAGGATGCGGAGCTCGTCGAACTGCAGTACGAGGATGGCGACGTCGAGGAGATCGACTACGAGACCTGGCAGGAACTCGACCTCGACCTGACCGACGAGCCGGAAGGCTGGTCGGGCCCGGACGACGAGGACGAGGACGACGAAGAACCCGACGAAGATGAAGACGACGACGACTGGGACGACGAGGACGACGAAGACGACGAAGACGAAGACGAGGACGGCTACGGAGACCGCGACGACTACTAGGGCAGGACTTCCCGGGCGCGGCAGGAACCAGGATGAGGGCCGCCGGTCCAAGTTGCAGGACTGGCCAGGAACCGCCCCATGAACACATTCCGGCTCATCGCCCCCGCCTGCCTGCTCGTCGCCGGCTGCGTCAGTTCCGGCCCGGAATCGCAGCTCGGCAAGGAGGACAAGAGACCGAAGCGCATCGAGATGTCCCGCACCAGCGACTGCGTCTTCCAGTCGATCATCGACGACTTCCACACGATCGACGACCGCTATGTCGTCCTCTACGCGTCGGGCGGGCGCAAGGCCTACCTCGTCGAGATCGCAGGCGGTTGTTTCGACATGGACAGCCAGGCGGCGCTCGCCGCCGTCGACGGCGACCGCAACGGCCAGATCTGCGGCTTCGGCCGCGACTCGATCGCCTACCGGCGGCTCGGCATGGTCGAGGACTGCCGGATCCTCGGAATGGAGCAACTCTCGGACGAGCGCCGCGCCGAGCTCGGGCTCGGCGTGCCGCAGCCCAAGCCGCGCAAGGACGAAGAAAAGGACGACGGCCCGGGCTGACGGAGCGACGATGAAGAGAATCCTGCTGTTCCTGGCCACCAACTTCGCGATCCTGATGGTCGCGAGCGTCACGCTGCGCCTGCTCGGCATCGAGCCCTGGCTCGACGCGAACGGCATCAACTTCACCTCGCTGCTCGTCTTCGGCGCCGTGCTCGGCTTCGGCGGCGCGTTCGTGTCCCTCGCGATCTCCAAGTGGACCGCGAAGCGGATGATGGGCGTGCAGGTGATCGAGAACCCGCGCAACGCAGACGAGGCCTGGCTGGTCGAGACCGTGCGCCGGCTCGCGGGCCAGGCGGGCATCGGCATGCCCGAGGTCGGCTACTTCAACTCGCCCGCGCCCAATGCCTTCGCGACGGGCGCGCGCCGCGACAAGTCGCTGGTCGCCGTGAGTACCGGGCTGCTGCAACGCATGAGCCGCGGTGAAGTCGAGGCCGTGCTCGGCCACGAGGTGAGCCACGTCGCGAATGGCGACATGGTGACGCTGACGCTCATCCAGGGCGTCGTGAACACTTTCGTGTTCGTCGCCTCGCGTCTCATCGGCAACGTCGTGGACAGGGTCGTGTTCCGGAACGAAAACGGCCACGGCCCGGCATTCTGGATCACGACGATCGTGGCGGAGCTCGTGCTTGCCTTCCTCGCCACGATGATCGTCATGTGGTTCTCGAGGCAGCGCGAGTTTCGCGCCGACTCCGGCGGCGCCCGCCTCGCCGGGAGGCAACAGATGATCGGCGCCCTGCAGGCGCTCGGCCGCGCGCACGGCGACGCGCTGCCGGAAAAAATGGCCGCCTTCGGCATCAGCGGGCGCAGGGGCGAGGGCCTGCGGCGCCTGTTCATGAGCCATCCGCCGATCGAGGAGCGTGTCGCCGCCCTGCAGGCTGCCACCACCGCCTGAGTGGGGCCGCCACCGCGCGCCGCTCACGTAAGATGCCCGGGATGAGCCGTCCCGCCACGTTGCCGCCCGCGACGATCGATGCGCTCAAGGCCATCCTCGGGAGCGGCGGCTGGCTGGATGCGGCCTCCGACCGCGCGCCGTTCGAGACGGACTTCCGCGGCCTGCACCGGGGCACGACGCCGCTCGTTGCGCTCCCCGACTCGACGGCGCGGGTCGCCGAGCTCGTCGGAATCTGCGAGCGCGAGCGCATCGCCATCGTCCCGCAGGGCGGCAACACGAGCTATTGCGGGGGTGCGACGCCGCGGCCGGCCGGCAACGAGATCCTGCTGTCGCTCCGGCGCCTGCGCAGGATCCGTGCAGTGGACCCGTTAAACGACTCCCTCACGGCGGAAGCCGGCTGCGTTCTCGCCGAGCTGCAGTCCGCGGCGGCCGCAGTGAACCGCCTGCTGCCGATGTCGCTCGGATCCGAAGGCAGCGCCACACTCGGCGGCATCGTCTCCACCAATGCCGGCGGCACGTCAGTCCTGCGCTACGGCATGATGCGCGCGCTCGTGCTCGGCCTCGAGGTCGTGCTGCCCGACGGGCGCGTGCTCGACCAGCTGTCTGCCCTGCGCAAGGACAACACGGGCTACGACCTCAAGCAGCTCTTCATCGGCGCCGAGGGCACGCTCGGCGTCGTGACGGCCGCGACGCTGCGTCTGTTTCCGCGCCCCGCCGCGCGCGAGACCGCCTTCGTCGCACTCGCGTCGCCTGCCGATGCGCTCGCGCTGCTCGGCCTGCTGCGCGACGCGATCGGCGACGCCGTCACCACCTTCGAGATCCTGCCGCGCATCGCCCTCGAGTTCGTCGTCCGGCACGTGCCCGGGGCACGCGACCCGTTCGACGCGCCGCATCCCTGGTACGTGCTCGCCGAGGCCTCGCTCGCCGCCGCCGACGCGAACCTGGCGGACCGGTTCCAGGCCGTGCTCGCTTCCGCCATCGAATCCGGCGCGGCCAGGGACGCCGCGTTCGCGGCGTCGGAGTCCGAACGACTGGCGTTCTGGCGCCTGCGCGAGTCGATTCCCGAGGCCCAGGGGCGCGAGGGCGCGAGCCTCAAGCACGACATCTCGGTCGAGCCGGCACGCCTGCCCGGATTCGTCGAGGCTGGCCGCGTGCTGCTCGAGCGCCTCGCGCCGGGCGCGCGCCTGGTAGCCTACGGCCACCTCGGCGACGGCAACCTGCACTACAACCTGGGCGAGCCGGCCGGCGGCGATGGCGGCGCGCTCGCGGCGCGCACGGCCGAGATCCGCCGCGCCGTTCACGACCTCGTCGCGCAGCACGGCGGCAGCATCAGCGCCGAGCACGGCATCGGACAGTCAAAGGTGGCCGAGCTCGAGCGCTACGAGAACCCGGCTGCGCTCGAGCTCATGCGCGCACTCAAGCGCGCCATCGACCCCCGGGGCATCATGAACCCGGGCAAGGTCCTGCGCGATCACCCGGAAGATACGCCGCGGCGAAGCCGCAGGAACGCATAGAGCGCGACGAGCAGCGCGAGGGCGATGCCGATCGCCGCCCATTCGAGCGCGGTGAGCGTCGTCACGATCGCGGCCATCGCCGCCACGGAAACGACTGGAATCAGTGCGCCGCCGGGCAGGTCAAACGATCGATCGCCGCGCTCGCGGATGTCCTGCGACTGCGCGCGCCAGGCCGCAAGGCTGACCAGCGCGTACACCAGGCAGATCGCGCCGCCCGAGATCAGCGCGAGCGGGTCGAAGCTGCCGGCGATCGCGAGTGCCCAGGCGAGCCCCGCGTGAACGCAAAGCGCCGGGAGCGGCACGCGGTGCTTCGCGCTCACGGTGCCGAGGGCCCGCGGCAGGTAGCGGTCCCGGCCGAGCGCGAACACGAGGCGCGCGGTGCCGAGCAGGTTTCCGAGCAGGAAACCGAGCATCGAGATGCACGCGGTGACGAGGAGCAGCGCGCGCCCCGGCGCCCACAACGCGCCTGCGGTGTCGGCGACGGGCACGCCGCTCGTCGCGAGGGCCGGCCCGAGCAGGCCCTGGCCCACGACCTGCAGTCCAAGATACAGCACCACGACCAGCGCGATCGCGGCGAGCGTCGCGCGCGGCACGTCCCGCGCGGGCCGGTTGATCTCGCCCGACGGCATGAGCGCTGTCTCCATGCCGGAATAGGCGAACATGACGAGCACCATGGAGGCGCCCAGCGCGCCCCAGGAGGGCACGTCGTCGATCGCAAAACTGACCTGCGACCAGTCGACGACGACGATCCCGAGCGCCGCGAGCAGGAACAGGGGCGCCAGCTTGAGCGCCGCCAGCGTCGTAATCGCGCGGGCGCCGAGCCTGACGCCGAATGCATTGAGCGCGAGCAAGCTGCCGTACACGGCAGTGAGCAGCAGGGCGCGGGGCAGCGGGGGCGCCAGCGAGGGCACGAGATTGGCGACCTGGACCGACAGCGCCGCGGCGACTCCTGCGCTCGATGCGATATTGGAGATCCACATCAGCGCGCCGCCGACGAATCCTGCGAACGGGCCGAAGGTCGCCGTGAGGTAGCTGTAGGGGCCCCCGGTGACCTGCACGCGGCTGCCGACGGCGGCGAAGCAGAGCGCAATCGGGACGATTGCGAACGCACCTGCGATCAGCGCCAGCGGCGCGGCAGCACCCATTTGCGTCGCGAGCGCGGACGGCATGCGGAAGATGCCGCCGCCGACGATGGAATTGATGACCGCCGCCGTCAGCGCGAACGTCCCGATCGCCCGCAGCAGCGCGGCCTCGCCCTGCAGCACCGAGGCCAGCGGGTTCAATTTCTCACTGGCCATGCGGATGCCTGGCGACCCTAGACCTGCTGGCCCGCAGGCCGCGTCCAGCTGCTGTCCGCGCGGATCAGCCCTTCCTGCGCGACGCTGGCGACTAGCGCGCCGTCCCGGGCATAAATCGCGCCGCGGCTGAATCCGCGCGCGCCGGATGCGCTCGGGCTCTCGATCTCGTAGAGCATCCACTGGTCCACGCGCAGGTCGCGGTGGAACCAGATGGCATGGTCGATGCTCGCCACCTGCAGCTCGAGGAAGTTCACGCCGTGCGGCATGGTCGCGGTCGCGAGCAGGTGATAGTCGGACACGTAGGTCAGCAGGCAACGGTGCAGGGCCTGGTCGTCCGGCAGTTGCCCGGTGACGCGGAACCAGACGAGCTTCCGCGCCCCACGCTTCTCGCGCGTCAGGTAGTCGTCGGGGCTCACGGCGCGGAACTCGAAGGGCCGTTGGTTGCGGAAATAGCCGGCGGCCTTGTGCGGCATGCGCTCGATGACTTCGGCCTCGATCTCGCCGAGGTCCCGCAGCGACTCGGGCGGCGGCGCCGCGGGCATCGGCGCCTGGTGCTCGAGCCCGGGCTCCGCGGCCTGGAACGACGCCGACATGGTGAGGATCTGCTGGCCGTGCTGGATCGCGACCACGCGACGGCTGGTGAAGCTGCCGCCGTCACGGCTCCGGTCCACCTCGAACACGATCGGCACCGACAGGTCGCCGCGGCGCAGGAAATAGGCGTGCAGCGAGTGCACCTGCCGTCCCTCGACCGTGCGCGAGGCCGCGACCAGCGCCTGCCCGAGGACCTGGCCGCCGAACACCTGGGGCGCGCCGACGTCCCGGCTGTCGCCACGGAAGAGGTTGTCCTCGATCCGCTCGAGGTCGAGGATCCTGAGAAGGTCCGGCAGGCGTTCGGCCGTCATGTGCTCAACTCGGCGGCGCGACGCCGAGACGCTCGCGCATCACCGGGCTCGTCGTCGTGTACTGCAGGAATTGACGCTTGGCCGGGTAGACGTAGTGCTGCACGCCGAAGGCCGCGAGCGCTGCCTCGTGGAACCCCGACAGGATCAGCTTCTTCTTGCCCGGGTAGGTGTTGATGTCGCCGATCGCAAAGATTCCGGGCTCGCTGGTCTCGAATTTCTCGGTGTCGACCTTGAGCGCCTTCTTCTCGAGCGCGAGTCCCCAGTTTGCGACCGGGCCGAGCTTCGGGTGCAGGCCGAAGCAGGCGAGCACGAGCTCACAGCCGACGTCTACGATCGACTTGTCGGTGCCGAGGATTGTCGCGCCCGACAAGCGGCCGTTCGACGACGCGAGCGACTGGATGCTGCCCTCGTGGAAGCGGATCCTTCCTTCCGCGGCCAGCGCCTTCATGCGCGCGACCGATGCCGGCTGCGCGCGGAATTCCGCCCGCCGGTGGACCAGGGATACGCTCCGCGCCTTGCCGCAGAATTCGAGCACCCAGTCGAGCGCGCTGTCGCCGCCACCCGCGACCAGCACGTCCCTGCCGTGGAATTCCTCGGCGCGCTGCACACGATAGTGGAGCTGCGTGCCCTCGAAACGCTCCGCGTCGGGCACCAGGAGCCGCCGCGGCTGGAACGAACCGAGGCCGGCCGCGATGATGACGCTGCCGGCGTCGAAGCGCGTGCCGGCCGCGGTCTCCACGGCAAAGCGGCCGGACGCCTGCCTCGCGACCGCCGAGACTTCCTGCCCGAGGTGAAACCCGGCGTGAAACGGCTTGATCTGCTCCAGCAGCCGGTCGATGAGCTCCTGGGCGCCGCACACCGGCAGCGCGGGAATGTCATAGATCGGCTTGTCGGGATAGAGCTCGGTGCACTGGCCGCCGGGGTGCGCGAGCGAGTCGACGATCTGGCACTTCATGCCGAGCAGGCCGAGCTCGAACACTGCGAAGAGGCCAACCGGGCCGGCGCCGACGATCAGGCATTCGGTCTGGATGGCGGCGGCCGCGGATTCGTTCACGGTCAGGTTCCGGTGAGGGTCCGGCCGCGCTCGTGCGGCGAGGGCCGGCATTCTAACCGATGATAGGCTAAGGAACCTTGCGCATGGCCCACGCCCTCGAAACGCCCCTCGCCCCGCTGGTGCGAGACTTCCGCACGCTTGCCGCGCGCGGCGAAGCTTTCGCGCTTGCGACCGTCGTCGAGACCGAGGGCTCGACATACCGCAAGGCCGGCGCGCAGATGCTGATCGCCGCGGGAGGCGAGCCGTTCGGGCTGCTGTCCGGCGGCTGCCTCGAAGCCGATCTGGCACTGCACGCACGCGCGGTCGTCAACACGGGTTCTGCGCGCCGCAAGAAGTACGACATGCGCGGCGAGGACGACCGGCTGTTCGGCATCGGCAGCGCGTGCGAAGGCGCCATTTCAGTGCTGCTGCAGCGCGTCGGTCCCGTGGAGAACTGGCAGCCGCTCGCGGCCATGGCCGCGTGCGTCGAATCGCGCACGGGCGGAACGCTCGCGCTCATCGTCGATGGCACCCATGCCGGCCGCGCGTGGTGGCCCGGCGGCGGCGACGCGCCCTGGCCCGAGCCCGACACTGTGCGCGCCGCGCGCGAAGCCTGCGGCGACGTTCCGCGGCAGCTCGCTTTTACGGCGGGCCACGAGCAGGCCGCGGCACTCGCGATTCCCCTGCCCGCTCCGCCGCTGCTTCTCCTGTGCGGCGCCGGGCCGGATGCGCGGCCGCTGGCGCAACAGGCAGTCGCGCTCGGCTTCGCCGTGACCGTCTGCGACCACCGCCCGGCGCTCCTCGATGCCGCGCGATTCCCGCTCTGCCGGCTGTCCTGCCAGCCGGCGCAGGAACTCCGGGAACTTCAGGACGTCGCAGACTGCGACGCCGCTGTCGTTATGAGCCACCACTTCGACGCGGACCTCGCTTATCTCGAGGCGCTCGCCGACCGCGGCACGATCGGCTACGTGGGCCTGCTCGGTCCGGCGCCGCGGCGCGACCGCCTGCTGGCCGCGCTCGACGGGCGTGGCGCGCGGCTCGAGGGGCGGCTGCACGCGCCTATCGGGCTCGACATCGGGGCGCGCACGCCGGAAGCGATCGCGCTCGCCGTGGCGGCCGAACTGCACGCCTGGTTCGCCGGCCGCGGCGGCGGCCCGTTTCACGCGCCAATCGGGACAACGCCGGCGTGACGGCAGCCGACGCGACGCCGCGGCGCGAGGCCGCCCTGCCCGCCCTGCGCCTCGACTCCGCGGGCGGCCGCCACATCGACATGCGGGCAGTCGCCGTGCTCGCGCTGCCGCTCGTGCTGAACAGCACGATGCAGGCCGTGCTGAACCTGACCGACACCTGGTTCATCGGCCGGCTGTCCACCGCGGCGACCGCCGCGATCGCGGCGGTGCACTGGCTCGCGCTGCTCGCGATCTTCATGATCGGCGGCGTCGCCATGGGCGTGCAGACGCTCGCCGCCCAGGCATATGGCGCAGGCCGTTTCCGTCGCGCCACCCGCACCGCGTGGCTGGGACTGTGGGCGTCCATGCTGTCGATCCCCGCCTTCGGCCTGACGGTCGCGTTCGGGCCGGCCATGATCCGCGCCTTCGGCCTCGACGCGGACGTGGAGGCGCTCGCGATCGAATACTGGGTCCCGCGCATGGTCGGCGGACCACTCGCCGCGGCGTTGTGGGCCGCCAACGCGTTCTTCAACGGCATCGGCCGCACCCGCGTCACGCTCGCGGTCGGCCTCATCGTGCTCGCCTCGAACGCGGTGCTGAACGAGATCTTCATCTTCCGCTTCGGCTGGGGCATCGCGGGCGCCGCGTGGGCGACGACGGCCGCCGAGCTGATCGGCGTCGCGATCGCGATCCGCATGATCCTCGCGCTCGACCGCTGGCAGTACGCGCCGCACCTGACCTGGCGTCCGAACCTCGGCCGCGTGGCCGGGCTCATCGCGCTCGGCCTGCCGATGGCGATGACGGCCTCCGCGGACCTCGGAGCCGCGGCGCTGTTCCAGCTCATGATGGTGCAATACGGCGTGGTCGACGGGGCCGCGACGCAGATCGTCACGATCTTCACCGCGCTCGCCTACATGCCGGGGATCGGCCTCGCACTCGCGGGCACGACCCTCGTCGGCCAGGCGATCGGCGCCGGGGACCACGGCTGGGCCGCGCGGCTCGGAAACCGCGTCATCCTGGTGGTGTCCTGCTACATGGGCGGCATCGGCCTCATGATCGCGCTCACCGGCAACTGGCTGGTGCCGCTGTTCGTCAATGCCGGGGATCCGCGCGCCGCCGAAGTCATCGCGCTCTGCGCGTCGCTGCTCTGGCTGGCGGCCGCCTACCAGTTCTTCGACGGGGTCAATTTTGCGAGCGCCTTCTGCCTGCGAGGCGCCGGCGACGCGCGCGTCCCTGCGCTCATCGTGCTCGCCTGCGGTACGCTGCTGTTCCTGCCGCTGACACACTACCTGACGTTCGCGCCGGGCCAGGGCTGGTTCGATGCCGCGCAAGGCCTTGGCCTCGGCGCGGTCGGCGGCTGGAGCGCCATCGTCGTGTACGTGGTCGCGATCGGCACCGCGCTGTGGCTGCGCTGGAAGAACGGCGCGTGGAAGCGGATCCGGCTTTAATGGTGCCGAGGCTTTAATGGTGCCGGGTCGCACTTATCGCACTTATTGGCTCGTGCAATAAGTGCGACCCGGCACCTTCAGTAATCGCGCGCGACGCGGAAGCCGAGGTCGGACTGGCGCAGCGACGCAGGCGCGGCCGAGCGTGCCGGCGCGCGCGCGTCGCGCGGCCGGCTCGCGAACGAGCCACCGCGCACGCCCTTCAGTTCGCAACCGCCCTGCCAGGTCCAGGCGCGCGCATCCTGCGGCCGGCCGGCGTAGCTCGCCGTGTAGCAGTCCATGACCCATTCGCGCGCATTGCCGATGATGTCGTGCACGCCGAAGGCGTTCGGCTTGTACTGGCCTGCCGGCGCGAGCATCGGCGCGCGGTCGCTGCAGCGCGCATTCGGGCCGGCCAACCCGAGCGCATCGACGGCCGTGGCGTCGTAGACGTTCGCGTAATCGCAGGCCATCGAAAGGACCAGGTCTTCGCGCGAGTCGTTTTCGCCCCAGAAGCGCGGGTAAGAAGTGCCGCCGCGCGCGACGTACTCCCATTCGGCCTCGGACGGCAGGCGGTAGCGCTTGCCGGTTTCCGCAGCCAGCCACTGCGCGTAGGCGCGCGCGTCGTCCCAGTTCACGCAGACCACCGGCTCGTCGTCGCGGGGCGCCGCCGCAAAGCCGGGATCGCGCCAGCTGCGGTCCGGGTCCTGGATCCACTGCCCGCCTGACCACACGCGACAACCGGGCACGGCTTTCGCGCCCGTGGCTTCGACGAATCGGCGAAACTCGCCGACGGTGATCTCGTGGCGCGAGACCATGAACGGTCGCGAGAACGCGAGCGTCACCGGCGGTGATTCGCCGCTTGCCGGGTCGAGCTCCCGCGCGTCCGGCGAAGAGCCCATCTGGAACTGCCCGGGCGGGACCATCGCGAGCTCGGGACAGGCGGCGCAATCACGCGGCGCGGCAGCCGGCGCTGCCTGCGGCACGGCCTGCGTGGCGGATAGCGCGAGGAGGATCGCGAGCAGCGCGAACCTCATCGCTCGTCCTTCGCCTTGCTGGCGAGATCGAGCGCGACACGAAAGCCCGCGTCGGCTGCGCGTTCGCCGGAGGCCGCGGCTGCGCGCGCGGCGCTGCGGCCGGACTCCGCGGGCGTGAGCCAGCTACCGCCGCGCCGAACGCGCTCTTCGCATCCGCCCAGCCATTCCCAGGCACGCGCATCGCGCGGCCGGCCGACGTAGCTCGCCGTCGCGCAATCCTGCACCCACTCGCTGACGTTGCCGATCATGTCCTGCAGCCCGAACGCGTTCGCGCCGTACTGCCCGGCCGGCGCGAGGTCGGCCTGCCCGTCGCGGCAGCGCACTTCCTCCCACCCCAGGCGATAGCGCGCCGCGGCGACGAGATCGTAGGTATTCGCGTAGCCGCAACCATCCTCCGCCGCGTCGCCCCACGGCCGCATCGTCCGGCTCCCGGCACGCGCGGCGTATTCCCATTCGGCCTCCGACGGAAGCCGGTAGCGCGCGCCGGTCTTTGCGGACAGCCACTCCACGTAAGCCTGGGCATCGGTGAACGACACGCAACTGACCGGGTAATCGTCGCCGGGTTTCGCCGGCGTCACGATGTCCTGCCAGCTGCGGCGGGGATCCTCGCTGAAGCGCATGAGCGCCGGATCCCACACGCGGCAACCGGCCTGCGGCTCGTGGCCGCTGTCGGCGACGAAGCGCGCGTACTCGCCGCGCGTCACCTCCAGCTTCCCCAGCCCGAACGCGCGGGGAATTTCGACGACGACCACCTCGCGCTCGGCCGCGCCGGACCCGCGAACCGCCGCAGCGCCCGGCGTGCCCATCACGAAGCTGCCGGCCGGCACCACGACCATCTGCGGGCAGCCGTCACAGTCCGCGAACGACGTCCCTGGCGCACCCTCGGCCGCGTGCGAGGCCGGCGCCGCTGCCATGAACGCCGCCGCGAGCCAGGGCAGGGCCTGCCTCATCAGGAGTCGATCCGTACCGGCACGAAGATTTCCGCCCGGTCGCGCTGGATCAGGAGCGCGACGGTCTTGCCGGACGCCTCCACGGCGGCGCGAAATTCGCCCATGGAGTCGACCGGCACGTCGTTGACGGCGAGAATCACGTCGCCACGCTCGACGCCCGCAATGGCCGCCGGGCCGTCGACGTTCTCGACCACGAGGCGGCCGGTCGTCCCGAGATACTCGCGCTCGCTGCCATTCAGCGGCCGCACGGCAAGTCCCAGCTTGCCCGTCCCGCCGCCCTCAGGCGCGTTGCGCTGCGCGACGACCGGCTCTTCGTCGAGCTCACTGACCTTGACGCGGACCGATCGCTCCGACTTGTCGCGCCAGATCGTGAGCGTCACCTGCTTGCCGGGCTTGATCGCCGCGACCAGCGGCGGCACCTCGCTCGACAGCTCGATGTCCTTGCCGTCGACCCCGAGGATCACGTCGCCCGGCTTGACGCCGGCCGCGGCGGCAGGCCCGCCGGCCTCGACCTGGCTCACGAGCGCGCCACGCGGGCGCTGCAGCCCGAAGGCATCGGCGAGAGCCTGGTTCACCTGCTGGATCGTGACGCCGATCCGGCCGCGCTCGACGTGGCCATTCGCGACGAGCTGGTTCTTGACGTTGATCGCGACGTCGATGGGGATCGCGAACGAAACGCCCTGGTAGCCGCCCGTGCGGCTGTAGATCTGCGAGTTGATGCCGACGACCTCGCCCTGCAGGTTGAACAGCGGGCCGCCGGAATTGCCGGGATTCACCGCGACGTCGGTCTGGATGAAGGGCGTGTACGTGTCGGGAGTGCCCAGCGAGCGCGCAGTCGCGCTCACGATCCCCGCGGTGACGGAGTTCTCGAACCCGAAGGGCGAGCCGATCGCGATGACCCATTCGCCGGCCTTGAGGCCCTGCGGGTCGCCCATGCGCACCACCGGCAGGTCCTTCGCGTCGATCTTGAGCACCGCGACGTCGGTGCGCCTGTCGATGCCGACGAGCCTGGCGCGGTACTCGCGGCGGTCCGTCGTGCGCACCGTGACCTCGCGGGCATCCGCCACCACGTGCGCGTTGGTCAGGATATAGCCGTCCGCGCTGACCACGAAGCCCGAGCCCTCGCCGCGCGCCGGCGGCTGCGGGCCGCCACGCTCCCCGAATCCGAACCCGCGAAAGAATTCGTAGAGCGGGTCGTCCGGAGACATCTCGGGAAGCGCGCCGCGGACGTCGCGGGCGCTCGCGATGGTGCTCACGTTGACGACCGCGGGTCCGTATGCCTCGACCAGCGCGGCGAAATTGGGCAGCGCGCCGGCGACGGCCGGCTGGGCGGCCGGCGCCACCGCGGGCGCGGCGGCCCGCGTGGACGGCGCGACCGACTCGGCGCCGGTGGGCGCGCGCTCGGTGCATGCGGCGGCGACGATGAGCAACGCCGGCCACAGGCGGCGCAACGGCTTTTTCATGGATGCTCCAGCAGAAAGTTTCGCTGCAGCGCTCTGACTCCGCCGGCCCCTGCAAGTTGCATCCATGCACATTAGTATTGCACCAAATGAGGATCCGGATCGCATGTCTCCTGCTCGGGGTAAGCCTCGCGGCTTCCGCCCACGCGGACGACCTTCCGGCGGCAACCCGCGCAGTGCTGACGCGCCACGGCGTGCCCGAGGCCAGCGTCAGCATCGTCGTGCGCGACGTCGCTTCCGGCAGCAAGCTGCTCGATCTCAATCCCGCGACGCCGCGCGCGCCCGCGTCGACGATGAAGGTGCTGCCGACCTGGGCCGCGCTCGACCTGCTCGGCCCGGCCTATGCCTGGAAGACGCGCGCCCTGGCGGACGCGCCCGTGGCCAGGGGCGTGCTCAAGGGCAACCTGTACCTGCAGGGCGGCGGCGACCCGCTGCTCACGATCGAGCGCTGGTGGCGCTTCGTGAACGACCTCCGGCAGACTGGATTGCGCGTCATCGAGGGCGACATCGTCGTCGACCAGACGCGGTTCACGGCGCCCGACGAGCGGCCCGAGGACTTCGACGGCAAGTTCTGGCGCACCTACAACGTCCTGCCCGACGCCCTGCTCGTCAACTGGCAGTCGTCCGATTTCACGATCCGGCCGTCCGACGATGGCAATGGCATCGACCTCAGCATCCAGCCGTTCCCGGAGGGCCTCGTCGTGGAGAACCGCGTGACGCTCGCGAATGGCCGCTGCGTCGGACGCAACAACCAGGTGTCGTATGCGATCGAGCCGGCCAGGCCGGATCGCGTCGTCGTCACCGGACGCCTGTCCGCGAGCTGCGGCCCGCAGTCGCAGCGGCTCGCGATCATGGACCCGGCGCAGTTCGCCTACGGCACTTTCGTCACGCTGTGGCGCGCAGGCGGGCGGCCAGTTCCGCGGCGGCATGCTGCGCGCGCCGACACCGCCGTCCGCACGGCTCCTCCTGACCCACGAGTCCGAGCCGCTGTCCGAGATCGTGCGCGTCACCAACAAGTACTCGAGCAACATGATGGCGCGCTCGCTCGTGCTCGCGATCGCCGCGGAGATGAACGGCACGCCGGCGACGCCGGCCGCCGGCGAGGAGACGATCGTCGGCTGGCTGAAGACGCGCGGGCTCGAGTTCCCGGAGCTCGTCATCGGCAACGGCTCGGGCCTCTCTCGCGATGCGCGCATCTCCGCGGACAGCATGGCGAAGCTCCTGGCCGGGGCGCGCCAGAGCCGCTACGCGCCGGAGTTCCTGACCTCGCTCGCCCTCGGCGGGCTCGACGGCACGCTCGAGAAGCGCTTCCAGGACGTCGACGACCCGAGCCGCATCCGCATGAAGACCGGGACGCTGCGCGACGCCAGCTGCATCGCCGGCTACGTCGTCGGCCGCTCAGGCAAGGTCTACGCCGTCGTCGTCTTCGTCAATCATCCCGGGGCCCAGAACGGCATCGGCGAGCCGATCCAGGCGTCGATCGTCGACTGGGTATTGAGGCAGTAGGTGCGGCCCGCCGCGATGCGAACATTCATGCTCATCACGGCCGGACTTCTCCTCGTCCTGCGGGCGGGGGCGGCCGAGTTGACCGCACTGCCCACGCCCGCGCGGGAGGGCAGCGTCGGCCCGAACCTGTCCGTTGCGCCGGACGGGCGTGTCTGGCTCAGCTGGATCGACCGGCTGGATGACGGGCGCCATGCGCTGCGCTTCGCCGTCAAGGAAGGCAACCGCTGGTCGGCGCCCCGCCTGATCGCGGAGGGTGCGGGCTGGTTCGTCAACTGGGCCGACTTTCCCTCGATCGTCGCGTTGCCGGACGGCTCGCTCGCGGCGCATTGGCTCGTGAAGAGCGCGGCCGCGACCTACGCCTACGACGTGCAGATCTCGCGCTCGACCGACGGCGGCGCGCACTGGAGCGCGCCGCTCGTCCCGCACCGGGACGGCACGCCGACGGAGCACGGGTTCGTCTCCCTCTTTCCTGCACGGGACGGGCGGCTCGCGGCGGCGTGGCTGGACGGGCGCAATACGGAGCCCGAAGCTGCGGGGCACGGCGATGACGGCGGCGCGATGACGCTGCGCTACGCAGCCATCGGGCCCGACGGGACGCTGCAGGACGAGGCGCTCCTGGATCCGCGGGTGTGCGACTGCTGCCAGACCGCGGCGGCCGTGACGGCCGCAGGGCCGCTCGTCGTCTACCGCGACCGCTCGAGCCGTGAAGGCCGTGACATCGCCGTCGTCGGGTTGCGCGACGGACGCTGGAGCGAACCGCGCGGACTGCCGGCCGATGGCTGGACGATCCAGGGCTGTCCCGTGAATGGTCCGGCGGTCGCAGCGAGCGGCCGGCGCGTGGCGGTCGCCTGGTTCACAGCGGCAAACGACACGCCGCGGGTCAAGCTCGCATTCTCCACGGACGCCGGCGCGAGCTTCGGTGCGCCAGTGACCGTGGACGACGGCCACCCACTGGGTCGCGTGGACACGGTGCTGCTCGATGACGGCGGCGCCGGCGTCAGCTGGGTCGAGTCGTCACCCGAAGGCAGCTCACTGCGCGTCCGCCGCATCCGTGCGGACGGCGGACGGGACACGGCCGTCATCGTCGTGCCTGCGGGCGGCAAGCTCGCGAACGGGTTTCCGCAAATGGTTCTGAGCGGCGGCACGCTGGTGTTTGCCTGGACGGCCGGGCGGGTCATGACGGCCGTCATGCCCGTATCCTGGGTTGAGAAACCTCAGTCCCCCCGCGCGACAAACTCCGAGTAGACGTTTTCGAGCACGTGCTGCCAGCCCGTCTCGTACTCGCGGCGGAGGATGGGCGCGATTTCGCCGAGCGCTTCCCAGCCGCCGTGGGTCAGCGTGCAGCGGGTGCGCGCCCCGGACGCGTGGAACTCGACGTCGACCCACTGTGCGGACTCCGGCTCGCGCCCCGGATGCCAGGTGAAACGCAGCCGCCGGCCGGGCTCGACCGACTCCACCGTGCCCCACCGATGACAGTGGCCGTCCGGACCGCGCTCTTCGACTACCCCGCCCGGCGTCGCATCGAGCCGGCAACGCGTCGCGGTGTCACGCGAGAGCGAATGCGTCGCTCCGGGCCACCAGTCGCCGAACTGGGCGACGAACGCGGCGTACGCATCGGCCGGAGGGACCGGCAATTCGACTGAAACCACGACGGGCGGAACGCTGGCCATCGATGCCAGCATACGCCGCCGGCCGCGTGCGACGGGACGAATGGACGGCGCGGCGGACGGCAATCCGCGAGCTGCCGCGCAGCGGCGCAGGCGCCTAGAATCTGCCACATGGACGCCGTCGCGGCCCTGCTCATCGTGGTGTTCCACTTCTTCTTCGGCTGGTGCGGGGAAGCACCCGGTCGCGCGCCGCCGGCCGCGCCGTCGGAGGCCGCCTCGATCCGCTGAACGGCGGGCCGACTCAGGCCTTGCCGAGGATGCGCTCAAGACGGTCGCGGTAGCTGCGCGACAGCTTCAGCTCGTGGCCGCCGTCCAGCGTCAGGAAATACTCGCCGTTGGTGTGCGGCTTGAGCTTGCGGATGCGCCGCAGGTTCACGATGGTCGACCGGTGAATGCGCTGGAAGTCCGCCGGGTCGAGACGCTCCTCGAACTGCTTCATCGTGGCACGCACCACGTGCGTGCGTCCCTCCGCGTGCACGCACATGTAGTCCCCCGCGGCGTCCACCCAGTCGATCGTGGCGACCGGCAGGCGCACGGTCTCCCGGCCGAGCCGGATCGGCAGCACCTCCGGGAAGCGGCGCGGCCCCCCGGCCGTGCCGCGCGCGATCAGCTCGTCGGCGTCGAGCTGGCCGGCCCCGGTCAATTGCGCCAGCAGCGCGACGAGTTGCTCGCGATGCCGTACGGACTTGCGCTGCGCAAACTGCTCGCGCACGTGCACGAGCGTGCGCTCGAGGCGCTCGTCCACGAGCGGCTTCAGCAGGTAGTCGAGCGCGTGGGAGTCGAAGGCGTCGATCGCGTAGCGGTCGAAGGCCGTCACGAACACCACCATCGGCATGCTGGTCTGCGGGATGCGGCGCAGCACCTCGAAGCCGTCGATGCCCGGCATCTCGATGTCGAGGAACATGACGTCCGGCTCGTGGCGTGCGACCGCCTCGATCGCCTCGCGCCCGTTCGCGCATTGCTCGACGATCTCGAAGTCGCTGAACGCGCGCAGGCGCAGCTCGAGCCCGCGGCGCGCCAGCGGCTCATCGTCCACGATGATGGCGCGTATCCCCCCTGCCATCGCCAGGCCTAGACCTCCAGCGGCAACCGCATCTCGACGCGCAGCCCCGGGGAGGCGTCGGCCACCTCCACGGAATGCGCGTCGCCGTACAACACCTTGAGCCGTTCCCGCGTGTTGCGCAAGCCGACGCCGCGGCCGTTGCTACTGGCGGCGACCGGGGGCAGCCCGGGGCCGTCGTCGAGGACCGCGAGGCGAAGCTGCCGGCCCTCGATGCCGGCGATGACGGTGACCGACCCGCCCTGCTCGCGCGGCGCGATCGCGTACTTCATCGCGTTCTCTACCAGCGGCTGCAGGAGCAGCGAAGGGACGAGCGCGGACTCGGCGCGCTCGTCCACGTCGAACTCGAGGCGCAGCCGGTCGCCGAATCGCAGCTTCTCGATGCCGAGGTAGAGATTGAGGGCGTCGAGCTCCTGGCGCAGCGTGACCTTCTTCATGGGATCCTGGTCGAGCGTATAGCGCAGGAATTCGGAGAGCCGCGAGACCGCGAGGTTCGCGGTACGGTTCTGGTTGTCCAGGACCAGGGTCGAGATCGCGTTCAGCGTGTTGAACAGGAAATGCGGGTTCAGCTGGTAGCGCAGCATCTTGAGCTGCGCCTCCTGGGCGAGCGCCGACTGCCGGAGCGTCGCCTCGCGCTCGAGCTGCAGGCGCTCGTAGAACTTCACGCCATAGTAGAGGCAGGTCCAGCACAGGAGCAGCGCCATCGAAGTCAGCGTGCCGACGAAGATCTCGAGCGGCCGCGGCGCGTGCTCGACGGCCCAGTCGGGCTTCACGATCCCGATGTAGGCCGTGTTGATGATCGCGCGCCAGCCGAGCGCGACGATCCAGCAGGCCAGGGCCGAGCCGATGAGCATCGCGCGCGGGCCGACGGCCCAGAGCCGCCGGTAGAGCCAGCGCAGCGGCGCAGACAGCAGGAAGCCCGCCGCGGCGGCGATCGCGATCACCTGCACGTAGCCTGGTTCCTTGCCGTATACCGCCGAGCCGACGTACTGCGCGAGCCCGTATGCACTCCAGCCGAGCGTGTGCAGCGCCCAGAACAGCAGGTTGCGGTTGCCGCGCAGGAGGTCGAGGTTCATCCGGTCAAGTTATTTGATATTCGCAGGGACCCGCATCGGTCCGGCTCGCCGTCAGCACGGCCGGTCGCAGCGGCGAGGCATGCGTCACTCATACAGGCGGGCCGCCGCATCCAGCTCGCTCGCGACGCGCTCCCGCAATGCCGGCGGACCCAGGACTTCGACGCCCGAGCCGTGCCGCAGGAGGTCCATGACCAGCTCCTGCTCGCGGCTGTACGGCAGCTCGAGCACGTAGCTGCCGTCCGCCTCGATGCGCCCGACCTGCCGCGAGTGCCAGATTTCGTCCGCCACCCAGCGCGCGCTGTCCGGCGTGAACCTCAGCACTGCGGTCTGTGTCTCGGCGCCGGCGAAGATGCCATAACCCGCGCCCAGCACGCGGTCCAGCTCGGCGTCCGGCAGGTCCTTCGCAGCCGCATCCTCGACGCGCGCGTGCATGATGGCGTCGACCGCGAAAGTGCGCAGCGCCTCCTTCCCGTGGTCCCAGGCGTCGAGGTACCAGTTGTAGCGGTAGTGCACGAGGCGCTGCGGCGAGACGGCGCGCTCCGTGACGTCGCCGTCCACGCGCTTGAGGTGACGGATGAAGGCCCGCTTGCGGCCGAGCAGCGCGAGTGAAAGTGCCTCGAATACGTCACGATTGACGCGCCGGGTGCCGAGCGCCAGCACGCGGATGCGCCGGCGGATCTCGCGGTGCCCGTGGTCGCCGCTCTCGAGCAGGGCTGCGAGGCGCGCGCGCAACGGCTCGAGCTGGCGGCGGAAGTGGGCTCCGCCCAGCGAGCCGAGCAGGTGGTCGATCTCGAGGAGTGCATAGACCTCGGCGGGGCTGAACCAGACGCCGGGCAGCTCGGACTGCTCCGCTTTCGGGTCGATCACGTAGGCGCCCAGCTCGCGCGACCAGACGATCGGCACGTTCAGCCGGTCGCGCAGGTATTCGATGTCGCGCTTGAAGGTGGCGTGCGAAATCTCGAGGTCGTCCTCGATCTCGCGGCGCGTCAGCGAGCCTTTCTCGAGGAGGCGCTGCCGGATGCGGTAGAAGCGCTCGGTCCGGTCCACGGGCTCGCTAACCCGCCGGCACGACGCGCAGGATCTCTCCGGCGTCCTCGTCCGTCACCAGGTAGAGAGCGCCGTCCGGCCCTTCGCGCACGTCACGCACGCGCTTGCCGATGCCGATGCGCTCCTCGTGGAGGACCTTGCCGTCCGGCTCGACGACCAGGCGCACGAGCTGCTGGGCCGCGAGCGCGCCGACGAAGAGCTGGCCCCTCCAGGCCGGGTAGCCGTTGCCGTCGTGAAAGGCCATGCCGGACGGAGCGATCGAGGGCACCCAGTAGTGAACGGGCTGTTCCATGCCTGCCTTGGCCGTGCCCTCACCAATTGTGGGCCCGCTGTACTCGCGGCCGTAGGTGATCACGGGCCAGCCGTAGTTCCGCCCGGCGCGCGCGATGTTGATCTCGTCGCCACCGCGCGGGCCGTGCTCGTGGGTCCAGAGCTCGCCGGTCTGCGGGTGAAGCACCGCGCCCTGCAGGTTCCGGTGCCCGTAGGACCAGTTCTCGGGCAGCGCGCCGTCCTTGCCCACGAACGGGTTGCCCGCGGGCACGCCGCCGGCAGGCAGGATCCGCACGACCTTGCCGATGTGCGTGCCGAGGTCCTGCGACTTGTCGCGCTGTGAGTTGCGCTCGCCGGTGGTGACGTACAGGTTGCCGTCGCGGTCGAACACGAGGCGCGACCCGAAGTGGTGGTTGCTCTTGAATTTCGGCTGCTGGCGGAAGATCACCTCGAGGTCCGCGAGCGATCCGCCCTCGAGGCGCGCGCGGGCGACCGCGGTGCTGTTCGTCCCGTCCGCCGCCGGCTCCGCGTAGGAAAGGTAGACCGTCGCGTTCTCGGCGAATGCCGGGTCGAGGATCACGTCGAGCAGGCCGCCCTGCCCTTCGGCGTGTACCGCGGGCACGCCGTCGATCGGCTCGGAGAGTGCGCCCTCGCGCGTGACGTAGCGCAGGCGTCCCGGCCGCTCGGTGACCAGCATGCGCCCGTCCGGCAGGAAGGCGAGCGACCACGGGTGCTCGAGTCCCCGGGCGACCGTCCTGACCTCGACCTTCGTCTCGCCGCTCGGCGCGACCTGTGACGCGTCCTGGCAGGCGCCGGTGGCGGCCGCGGCGGCGAGGACCGGGAACAGGGTGCGCGACAGCATGGCGGACGTCCTCATGACTCTCGTCAGGCTCAGGCGGCGGCCACGCGCGTGATGATGTAGCCGCCGGACTTCTGGTCGAACTCGAGCCCGATCAGCTTGCGGTCGCGGGCCTCCTCGAGCAGCTTGCCGAATGTCTTGAACCCGTAGTAACTCTCGTTGAAGCCGGGCTTCCTGCGCTTGATCGCCTGCTTGACCATCGAGCCCCAGACCTTCTCCTCGGAGTCGCGCTCGGCAAACAGGTCCTCGGCGGTCTCCATCATGAGTTCGATGCCCTCCTGGCGCCGCTCGTCGCCGCCGGGCGCTGCCCGGGGCGAGGCCTTCGCGACCTTTTCCTTGCGCGCGACCTTCGCCCGGCCCTCGCCGCGCACCAGGTCGTCGTAGTAAATGAACTCGTCGCAAACGCTGATCAGCAGGTCGGACGTCGATTGCTTGACGCCGCAGCCAATCACCGTCTTGTTGTTCTCCCGCAGCTTGGACACCAGCGGCGAGAAATCCGAGTCGCCGCTGATGATCACGAAGGTGTCCACGTGCTCCTTCGTGTAGCAGAGGTCGAGCGCGTCCACGACCATGCGGATGTCGGCCGAATTCTTGCCGGACTGGCGCACGTGCGGGATCTCGATCAGCTCGAACGCGGCCTCGTGCATCGGGCGCTTGTAGTCCTGGTAGCGCTCCCAGTTGCAGTAGGCCTTCTTGACCACGATGTTGCCCTTGAGCAGCAGGCGCTCGAGCACTTTCCTGATGTCAAACGAGGCGATCTTCACGTCGCGCACGCCGAGCGCGACGTTCTCGAAATCGCAGAACACGGCCATGATGCGGGTGTCCGAACGTGGCGCGGCGTTCATTCCTCGCCCGCCGCGGGCTTCCAGGCGGATGCGAGTTCCTGCTGCTTGCGCGGCGGGACCGGGTCGTAATGGCTGAGCTGCAAGGTGAAACTCCCTTCTCCGCCGGTCAACGCCTTCAACCGGTTCTGGTAGTCCGTGACCTCGGCCAGCGGCACGTAGGCCGAAACGATCATGCGGCCACGGGCGCGTGCCTCGTTGCCGTCGATGCGCGCGCGCCGCGTCGCGAGGTCGGCCGTGATGTCGCCCATCACCGTGCCCGGCGCGTTGATCTCGACGTGCACGATCGGCTCGAGCACGGCCGGCGCCGCCTTCTGCACGGCGTCGAGGAAAGCCTTGCGACCGGCGGAAACGAAGGCGACCTCCTTCGAATCCACCGAATGGTACTTGCCGTCGTACACCGAGACGCGGATATCCTGCAGCGGAAAGCCCGCGACTGCGCCTTCGGTGAGCGCGTGGCGGATGCCCTTCTCGACCGCCGGGATGAACTGGTTCGGGATCGAACCGCCGACGACGTCATCCACGAACTCGAAGCCCGTGCCGCGCGCAAGCGGCTCGATGCGCAGGTAAACCTCGCCGAACTGCCCGGCACCCCCGGTCTGCTTCTTGTGGCGGTGATGGCCCTCGGCCGGCCGCGTGATCGTCTCCCGGTACGGGATCGAGGGCGGCCGCGTCTTCACCGGCACGCCGTAGCGCTCGGTCATGCGCTCGGTCATCACGCGCAGGTGCAGGTCGCCCATGCCATACAGCACGGTCTCGTTCACGGACGTGCTGTGCTCGACGCGCACGCAGGGATCCTCGGCGACGAGCTTGTGCAGCGCCTCGGCCAGCTTGTGCTCGTCGCCGCGGCGCTCGGGCTCGATTGCGACGCCGAGCATGGCCGGCGGGTACGTCATGGGCTTCAGGTGGAAATGGTCCTCGTCGTGGGAATCGTGCAGGACTGCGTCGAAGTGCAGCTCGTCGAGCTTGGCCACGGCGCATATATCGCCTGGCACCGCGAGCGGGATCTCCGTGTGCTCCTTGCCCTGCATGCGGAACAGGTGCGCGATCTTGACGGGCTTCCTGCCGTCGCCGACGAAGAGCTGTGCGCCGGCACGGATCGTGCCCTGGTGCACGCGGAAGAGGCCCAGCTTGCCGACGAAAGGATCCATGATCACCTTGAAGACGTGCGCGATCGCATGCCGCTCGGGATGCGGGGACACGGCGGCGCGTTCCGCCGCATCGCCTTCGCCCTTCAGGAACGGCGGCGGGTTGCCTTCGGCCGGGTTCGGCATCAGCCGCGCAATGGCCTCGAGCAGCTCCGGGATGCCGGCGCCAGTTTCCGCGGAGACGAAGCAGACAGGCACGAGGTGGCCCTCGCGCAGCGCCTTCTCGAAGGGATCGTGCAGCTGCTCGGGCTCGAGCTCCTCGCCCTGCTCGAGGTACAGGGCCATGAGGTCGTCGTCCACCTCGACCACCTGGTCGATGATCCGCGTGTGCGCTTCCTGGACGGACGAGAAATCGGCGGCCTCGCCCTCGTTGTGGAAGAAGCAGTCGACGACCTTCGTGCCGCCGCCCGCGGGCAGGTTGATCGGCAGGCACTCGCGGCCGAACTGCTCTCGGATCTCCTCCAGCACCGCTTCCGTGTTCGCCTCGCGCGCGTCGATCTTGTTGATGACGATGATGCGGCACAGGCCGCGGTCGCGGGCGGCGTCCATCATCCGCTGCGACATCCGCTCGACGCCGGCAACCGCGCTCACGACGACCGCCGCCGTCTCGACGGCCTCGAGCATCGGCAGCGTGCGCCCGATGAAGTCCGGATAGCCGGGCGTGTCGATCAGGTTGACGTGGGCCTGGCCGGTCTCGAGCCAGCACAGCGTGGCGTCGACGGAGTGCAGCAGGCGGCGTGCCTGGGGGTCGTGGTCCGAAACCGTGGTGCCCCGGGCGAGGCTGCCCTTGGCGCGGACGGCGCCGGCGGCGAACAGAAGCGCCTCAGCCAACAGGGTTTTTCCCGCCCCGGCGTGTCCCACCAGGGCCAGGTTGCGCAGGTCGCCGGTCGCTGTCGTCATCCTGTCTCCCGCCCGACCCGTGCCGGCCGGTTTTTCAAAAAGAATAGCACCGTAGGCGGCCGCTGGCTTGCGCCATTCGGGATGGCGGGGCAAACTCCAACGACCTGAATATCAAGGCCCTGAGACAGGGGCTCGCGGGGGACGGAATGGCGATTTCGGTCAAGGGCGACAGTGGCGATCCGATGGTCGAGCCGAACGTGATCCCGCTCGTCGACATCATGCTCGTGCTGCTCATCATCTTCATCATCACGATCCCGGTGATGACCCACGCGGTCAAGATCGACCTGCCGCGCGACAACCCGAACCCGCCGACGACGCCGCCCGAGGTCGTGCGGATATTCGTCGAGTTCGACGGGTCGGTCTACTGGAATGGCACTCCGGTGGACGGGCAGACGCTGCGCGACTACGTCTCCATCGAGAACACCAAGGATCCGCAGCCGGAGGTGCACGTGGACGCGCACCGCCGCGTGCCGTACGTCTACGTCGCGAACGTGCTGTTCACGCTGCAACGCGGCGGCCTGCAGAAAGTCGGCTTCGTCTCCGGCGAGGGCGCGCCCGTTCCGGCGCCGGCGCCCGCCTCGTAACCGGAGCCTCGGGCGCGGGCCAGGATGCGGTCCGTGACCTCCATGATCCTCCTCGCCGCCTGGCTCGCGGCCGCAGCCGCGTGGGCAGACGAGTCGCTGCTGCGGCGCTATGTGCTGCCGAACAAGGACACGCTCGAAATCCAGCTGCCCGCCGGCTGGGCCGACCATTTCGAGCAGCCCGCCGGCGGGGGTCCGCCGACCGTCGAGATCGCGGTCAGCGACAGTGGTCCGCGCCAGGTCTTCGTGCGGCCCGAGTGGGCGGACCCGACGGCGAAGGACGTGCGCGAGCTGTCGCAGCTTCGTGATGCAGTGCGCGACCTCGCGGAGCGGACCCAGCCCGACGCGGTCGAAACCTACCTCGAAGTGCGCCACATCGCCGGCCTCAATGGCGTCGGCTTCTACTTCACGGCGACGGACCGCAGCCCCGGCCCCGGAGAGTTCAAGTTCATGAACCAGGGCGCCCTGCAGTCCGGCAGCCTCACGTTGTGGTTCACGATCCTGACGGACGAGGGCCAGGACACGGTGGCGGTCGAGGCACTGGCGATGCTGCAGGCCGCCGTGCACCGGCGCACCGGCCACGACCAGCTCTGAGGCCCGGTCGAAGGGTCGCGGGATGATCTGGTAAGGTAAATCCAGGATGATGGATCGTCGCCAATGGATCGGCATGACGCTCGGCGCGGGCGCGGCGCTCGGGCTCGGGCCGCGACTGGTTTCAGCCTTTGCCCGGGGTTTCCTGAACACGCGCCTCATCCCCTCGAGCGGCGAGGCGATCCCGGTCGTCGGGCTCGGCAGTTCGGCAACTTTCCGCAGCGCGGCCGAAAGCGGGGACGCCGCGGCACTCGGCGAGGTTCTCGAGGCCATGGTCGAGCGTGGCGCGACGGTGTTCGACACCGCGCCGTCGTACGGGGCGTCCGAAGAGGTCGCGGGACGGCTCGCGCGAGAGCACGGCCTCACGAAAAAACTGTTCTGGGCCACCAAGGTCAACGTCGCGCGCGCCGGCGGCGCCGCGGACCCGGCGGCCGCGAGGGCGCAGATCGAGGAATCCTTCCGCCGCTTCGGCGTCGAGACGATCGACCTGATCCAGGTCCACAACCTCGGCGACGTGCCGGTCCAGCTCGGCATCCTGAAGGAGCTCAAGGCCGCGAAGCGCGTGCGCTACATCGGCGTGACCTCGACCAACAAGTCGCAATACGGCGAGCTCGAGCGCGTGATGCGCGAGGAGCCGCTCGACTTCATCGGCGTCGACTACGCGGTCGACAATCGCAGCGCCGAAGAGAAAATCCTGCCACTTGCCATCGAGCGCAAGATCGCCGTGATGGTGTACTTGCCTTTCGGGCGCACGCGCCTGTTCCAGCGCGCCGGCGAGCGGCCATTGCCCGACTGGGCCGCGGAATTCGATGCGGCGAGCTGGGCGCAGTTCTTCATCAAGTTCGTGCTGGGCCACCCGGCCGTGACCGTGGTGACGCCGGCTACCAGCAAGGTCCGCCACATGGTCGACAACCTGGGCGGCGCCACGGGCAAGGTCCCCGACGAGGCGATGCGCGGGCGCATGGCAGCTCTCGTCGACGCCTTGCCCACAGACAGCGGCTGAGGCTCGCAAGCTGCAACCCGTCGCCGAGTGGCGCAACGCCGACGCGAAGACGCTCCGCGAGGAAGTCTTCACCCGTCACCGGCCTGCCGTGCTCCGCGGCCTGGTCAAGGATTGGCCGGCCGTGCAGGAGGCGCTGACAGCGCCCGCGAACCTCGCGCGTTATCTCTCCGCGTTCGACAACGGCACTCCGGTGGACGCGATCCTGATGCCGCCGGCGGCTCGTGGGCGGATTGCGTACAACGAGGCCATGGACGGATTCAATTTCGTCCGCAACCGTCTGCCAGTGACCACAATCCTCGAACAGCTGGCGCGCTATGCGCAGTTCGAAGACCCCCCTGCCGTCGCCGTACAGAGCGCGCCGCTATCGGACAGCCTGCCGGGCTTTGCCGCGGAGAATCGGCTGGCGGTCCTCGATCCGGCCGTCGAGCCCCGGATCTGGATCGGCAACCGCGTCACGGTGCCGGCCCACTTCGACGAGTCGCAAAACGTCGCCTGTGTCGTGGCCGGAATGCGCAGGTTCACGCTGTTTCCGCCGGAACAGGTCGCCAACCTGTATGTCGGTCCTCTCGACTTCGCGCCCACCGGAGCCGCGATGAGCATGGTGCAGTTCGCTGCCGCCGATTTCGGGAAGTTTCCCAGGTTCAAGGACGCACTCGCCGCGGCCCGCACCGCCGAGCTCGGTCCCGGCGACGCAATCTTCATTCCCACGCTATGGTGGCACCACGTGGAGTCGCTCGACGCAAGGCTCAACGTCCTCGTCAATTACTGGTGGTCGGGCACGCTCGGTACGGTCGAGAGCACGGCGTCTGGGATGGATTGCCTGGTCCACGGCTTGCTGAACGTGAGGCCCATGCCGGCCGAGTTGAGGCAAGCCTGGGCCAGCCTGTTCGACCACTACGTGTTTCGCGCGAGCGACGCGGACCTCGAGCACATACCGGAACACCGGCGCGGCGTACTGGCGAAACTTTCTCCCGAGGCGGCGCAGCGGGTCAGGGATCTCCTGGTTGCGAGGCTCCGTCGGTGAGCCGGCCGTCGATCCAGGTCTCCCTGACGGTCACGTCGTCGTCGACCAGGACTAGATTGGCCCGGTAGCCCGGCGCAATCCTGCCGATCTCGCTGCCGAGGCCCAGGAACTCCGCGGGATACCGGCTGGCCATGCGTGCGGCTTCGGGCAGGCTCACGCCCAGGAGCTCGACCGCGTTCCTCACTGTCGTCGCCATGTCGGTGTCCGAGCCGGCGAGCGTACCGTCCTTGTCGACCAGCACGCCGTTCGCGACGGAGATCTTGCGCCCCTGCAACGAGAACGACTTCTCGGCCGCACCTACGCTCGGCATGGCGTCGGTCACCAGCATCAAGCGGTCGCGACGCTTGCAGCGCAGGGCGATTCGCAGCACCGCCGGGTCGACGTGCCGGCCGTCCACGATGATGCCGCACCAGCTCTCCGCGTCCTCGAGCGCCGCGCCGACGACGCCCGGTGCGCGCGCCGTGAGTTGCGACATGGCATTGAAAAGGTGCGTGAAGCCGGTAACGCCGTGCCGCAGGGCCTCACGAATTTCATCGTAAGTGGCATTGGTGTGGCCGGCGGACACGACGACTCCGGCCGACGCCAGCTTCGAGATGATGCCGGGCTGAGTCATCTCCGGCGCCAGGGTGACGACGGTCTTTCCTCCCCGCAGGGAAGTCAGAAGGTCGATCGCGCTTTCGTCCATCCCGCGCAGCTTCAGGGAATCGTGGACGCCCTTGCGCGCGACGTTTAGGTACGGGCCCTCGATGTGGATGCCGAGCACGCCGGGCACGCCGGCGTCGATCGCGGCGCGTACGGCTTCGAGCGCGCGGGCGACGACTTCGAGGTCGTCGCTGATGAGGGTCGGCAGGAAGCCGGTCGTGCCGAAACGCCGGTGCGCTTCGCCGATCGCCCGGATGGCGTCGACCGAAGGCTCGGCGTTGAAGAGCACGCCACCGCCACCGTTCACCTGGGTGTCGACGAAGCCCGGCAGCAGGATGTGGCCACCCAGGTCGTGGCGGGCGGCGCGATCGCAACGAGGGTCGTCGGCGGAAACGACGTCGATGATCCGCCCGCCTTCGAGGAGGACGGCGCGGCCCGCGAGGAAGCCGTCGTCGCCGAGCACGCGGCCGTTGACGAGCGCGACGGCCATCAGACCGTCTCGGTCACTTTGCGCAGGTGAGGCGGGCGGTCCGGATCGCGGCCGCGCGCGAGGGCGAGCGTGTTTGCGAACCGGTAGAAGCTCTGAATCAACAGCAGTGGCTCGATTGCGGGATGCGCGCGGATCACCGGCAGTGCGACCGCTCCGGGCGTTTGCGAGCCGGCCAGCAGGACGCGCGCCCCGAGGCCGGCGAGCTCCCGGGCGAGCGATTCGACGTCGGCCCGCGTCTCGTCGCCTTGCGTGAACGCGAGCACCGGGAAACCCCGGTCCACCAGTGCGACCGGACCATGCCGCAGTTCCGCCGAGCTGAATGCCTCCGCGTGGAGGCCGCAGGCTTCCTTGAGCTTGAGCGCGGCTTCCTGCGCGATGCCGAGGCCGAGGCCTCGCCCGACCACGAACAGGCTCGTCGCGTCCCGCAGCGGCTCGATGGCCTTACTCCATTCGATCTGCCAGGCCCGCTCGAGCTGGTCCGGCGCGCCGTCGAGCGCCTCGAGCAGCCCGTGGTCGCGCGTCCAGCTGCCGACGAGTTGCACGATCGCGGACAGCGATGCGATGTACGACTTCGTGGCCGCAACGCTTTCTTCCGCGCCGGCGCGCAGCGGGATCGTGTGACTCGAGGCGAGCGCCAGCGGCGAGTCCTCGTCGTTTACGAGAGCGACGACGAGTGCGCCGGCAGTCTTTGCAGCCTCTACGGCGGCCAGCAGGTCCGGACTCGCGCCCGACTGGGAGATCGCCACGAACAAAACGGACCGCAGGTCCGCTTTCGCATCGTATAGCGAGCTGACCGACGGTGCCGCGGACGACGCGAGCAGCCCGGTGCGCGTTTCGATCAGGTATCTCGCGTAGGTCGCCGCGTGGTCCGAACTGCCGCGCGCACAGGTGACGACGGCGCGCGGGGCATATTGCCGCAGCGCCCTTCCCAGCTCGCCGATCGCGTCGCGGTTCGCGCGCAACTGCGCGCGGACCACGGCCGGAGCGGCCGCCGCCTCCTGCCACAAGCGGCTCTCGGGGTTCACCGCGATGCGCCGAGCTCCGCGACGAAGTCGTAGGTGTCGCCGCGGTAGTAAGACTGCGAGAACTCGATCGCGCGGCCGTCCTGGAGGAAGCCGAGCCGCTCGACCAGCAGGCCCGCGTCACCCGGCTTCGCGCACAGCAACTCGGCCTGCTCGCGCGTCAGCAGCACCGCGCGCAAGCGCTGCAGCGCGCGCAACGGGCGATTGCCGGCCTGCTCGAGCGCTTCGTAGAGCGAGGACTCCACCGCTTCGAGCGACGGCAGGCAGGCGGCGACGATCGTCGCGTATTCGACCGACATCGGAGCGTCGTCGGCGAAGCGGAGCCGGTTGAACCGGTACACCGGCGTGCCGGGACTCGAGCGCAGCGCCAGGGCTTCTTCCGGCGTGACGGTGCCGCTGGCCCGCTTGAGCCACTCGCTGCGCGGGGTGCGCCCGCGCGCGCGCATGTCCTCCGAAAAGGAGGTCAACAGCGAAAAGTTCTTCTCGACGCGGCCGCGCACGAAGGTGCCGGAGCCCTGCCGGCGCACCAGGAGGCCTTCGCTCACGAGCCCGTCAATGGCCTTGCGCACCGTGATGCGCGACACGCCGAACTCCTCCGCCAGGTCGCGTTCGGGCGGCAGCGCGTCGTTCGATTCCAGGATCCGCCGGTCGATGGCCTCGCGCAGCGCGCGCTGCAATTGCTGATAGAGAGGCAGGTTGCTCGATTCCGGTAGAGGCCCGACGGCCTGGGCGAGCGGGATCGAACCCGATAGTTGTTCCCGGGATCCCGCTGGCGAAGATACCAATGTCATACCACCCCCCTCTCCCTCGGCGTGCGTTGCGTAGCCACAACGCCGCACAGAAGCCGTATATCGTCTTCTAGTCGATTTCCGGCAGGCTTGCCAATCTGCATTTGGTGGTATTATATTGGCATCTAATTGGTTCTGCCACTGGGCTCTCGAGGGGGATCTGAGCACATGAACAGCAATCGCTCGACGTTGATCGGAACGGCAGTCGCCATCGCCCTCTTCGGGCAGAACGTTCCGGCGCAGGCGCAGCAGCTCGATGAAGTGGTCGTCACCGGCATCCGCTTCTCGAACGAGAAATCGCTGGACACGAAGCGCGGCGCGAACTCGGTCGTCGAGGTCGTCACGGCCGAGGACATCGGCAAGATGCCGGACAAGAACGTCGCCGACTCCCTGTCGCGGCTCCCCGGCGTCACGGTCAGCTCCGCGAGCGCCAACGAAGGCGGATTCGACGAGAACGACCGGATCAGCATGCGCGGCACCAATCCGAGCCTGACCCAGACCCTGATCAATGGCCACAATGTGGCGGCCGGGGACTGGTTCGTCTTGAACCAGGTCCAGCAGGTCGGTCGCAGCGTCAGTTACACGCTCCTGCCATCCGAGCTCGTCAACCAGATCGTCGTGCACAAGAGCGCGCAGGCGTCGCTTGTGGAGGGCGGCGTCGCAGGTTCCGTCAACATCCTCACGCGCAAGCCCCTCGACTTCGCGGACCAATTCACGTTGAGCGCGTCGGCCGGCGGCGTCTGGTCCGAGCAACCGGACGAGATCGATCCGCAGCTCAGCGCACTCTTGAACTGGAAGAACGACAGCGGCACGCTCGGCGTGATGGTGCAGGCGTTCTCCGAGGAACGGCACCTGCGGCGGGACGGGGTCGAGCTTCTCGGTTACGGAACTATCGCCCCTGGCAGCGTCATCGCGACTTCGAACCCGGACCTGTCCGGAGTCCAGTATCCGGTCCTGATCGGCGCCGCGCTGTTCGAGCAGCAACGCGAACGGACAGGCGGCCTGATCGACATCGAAATGCGGCCGAGCGATGCGTTGAGTCTCGACATCCAGTACTTCATGTCGGACCTGGACGCGAAGAACTACAATCGCAACTTCCTCTTCTGGACGAGCAACATTCTCCAGGGAGGCGGGGTTCCTGGCGGCACCGCGCAGGCACCCGATCCGGGCTACGTCGTCCGGAACAACACGCTCGTCGAGGCAAACTGGTCAGGACCGAACACGCCGTCCACCGGCGTTTACGATCAGATCTCGCGACCCGACTCGAAAGCCACCTCGAACTACGGCAGCTTCAACGCGAGCTACGCGTTCAGCGACGCCTTCACGCTGTCCGGCGAAATCGGCACGTCCGAGGGACATGGCGAGACCCCGTCGCAGGACGTCTCCGAAACCGTCCTTCCCGGCGGCACGGGCGGCGGCTATCAGTTGAACGGCGTCAACAGCGCGCCAGATTTCAATTTCGGGTCCGCAGATACTTCCACCCCGTTCCCGGGCGGCGTTCCGGTCGGCTTCGGCTGGGTTTTCGGCGCCCAGGCCGTGGACGTCGAAGACCAGGAGGACTGGGCCCAGATTGATGCCGACTTCGCGCTCGACGGCGGCGCCTTCACCGGGCTCCAGTTCGGCGCGCGCTACAGCAACCACTCGCGCGATTCACTCCGGGTCATCGGCCAGGGGCCGCTCTTCCCGGGAGCCAGTGACCCCGCAAACTACCCGGACACTTTCCAGAACTATCCGTCCGACTTCAGCAGCATCGGCGGATCATTCCCGAGGGATGTCTGGTACTGGACCCCGGCGCAGCTTGCGGCCTATAACAGTTCCGCCAACGTCAACCGCGATCCCGTGGAACGACTCGACTGGACGGGCCTGTTCCAGGTCGAGGAAAAGAATTCGGCGGCGTACGCGCAGGCGAATTTCGAAGGCTCCAACTGGGCCGGCAACATCGGTGTTCGCTTCGTCCGGACCGAAGAAGACATCGTGTCGTACGTGTCGGCGGACCCGTCCGACCCCGACGCGACCACGGGCTCGGCCTTTGGCGCGTTCAAGCCGGTTCCCAGCAATAACACGTACGACGACTGGCTCCCGAGCGCCAACCTGAAGTGGAACCTCAAGGACGACCTGGTCGCGCGTTTCGCTGTGGCCAAGACGCTGGCGCGGCCGGACTACTCGGCACTCGGCGGTTTCGTGAACCTGGGCGCACCGCCGGCGACGGTGGTCGAGATCGGGGCCGGTTCAGGCGGCAATCCGGAACTCGAGCCCATCCGCTCGACGAACTTCGACGCCGGGCTGGAATGGTATTTCGCGAGCAATTCACTGCTAGGCCTCGGCCTCTTCTACATGGACCTCGACAACTACGTCTCGTTTGGAACCGAGCGCAGGACCTACTTTACGTACGGAACCAACTACCCCGACGGCGCGGACATCCAGTACGACCTGAGCGTGCCCGTCAATGCGCAGGGACGCGTGCAGGGCGCCGAGCTCAACTATCAGCAGGCGATCAACGACAATTTCGGCTTTGCCGCCAATTACACCTACGCGGACGGCAAGCAGACCTCGCAGTTGACGAGCGACGACGACCGGCTGGTGGGCACTTCCGAGAACACCTACAACCTGAGTGCCTACTTCGAGAACTCGAGCTTCAACGCGCGTGTCACGTACACGTACCGCTCGGAATTCTTCAGCGGCCTCGACCGGCAAACGGCGTTCTCGCAGGACGACATCGCTTCGCTGGCGGCTTCGCTCGGGTACACGTTCAACGAAAATTACACGATCACCCTGGACGGCCAGAACCTCAACAACCCGACGCTCAAGTACTTCGCGCTCAACGAAGACCAGCCGAGGGCGTTCTACAAGAACGGGGCACAGTACTACCTGAACCTCCGCGTCAAGTTCTGAAGGTGCGAGGGGGGTTTGCGAGGGGCGGAGGAGGCAACTCCTCCGCCCTTGTTCTATGGTGAGTACCGTGACGACGATGGCCTTCAAACCGCTGGCGGCTGCCGCGTGCCTCGCCGCCCTCGCCGCCTGGGCCGACGCGGGAGCTGCGCCCGGCATCCAGGTCATCCCTGCTCCCGCGTCCGTCGAGCCCGCGCCCGGCAGCTTCCAGGTCGCCAATGGTCTGGCCATCGTCGCGCGCGACGATCGCGCGGGGCCTGTCGCGCGCTATCTCGCGGACCTGCTCGGTCGCACTCGCGGTATCCGACTCCGGCCAACTACGACGGGCGATGCCGCCGGCGGCATCCGGTTTTCGCTCGACGCGGCGGCCACCCGGACCCCGGAGGCATACACGCTCGACGTGTCGTCGGGCGGCGTCGAGGTCCGCGCCGCGGATCCGCGCGGGCTCTTCTACGGGGCCGTCACGCTTTGGCAGCTCGCAACCGCGGACGGCGCCGCGACCGGCCCGGCGACGATCCAGGCGCTGCGGATCGTCGACGGCCCGCGCTTCGCCTGGCGCGGCCTCATGCTCGATTCAGCGCGGCACTACCAGCCGCCCGGGTTCATCCGCCAGGTCATCGACTGGATGGCGCTGCACAAGCTGAACATCCTGCACTGGCACTTGACCGACGACCAGGGCTGGCGGCTCGAGATTCTCAGGTATCCGGAGCTGACGCGCGTCGGCGCCTGGCGGACGCCCGCCGGTGCCGGCAATCCCCCGCCCTACGGCGGCTTCTACACGCAGGCCGAGGTGCGCGAACTCGTCGCCTATGCGGCATCGCGATTCGTCACGATCGTCCCCGAGATCGAGATGCCCGGCCATGCGCAGGCCGCGATCGCGAGCTACCCGCGGCTCGGCACGGGCGGCACGCCGCCCGTTTCGCCCGACTGGGGCGTGCACGACTGGCTCTTCAATGCGGAGGAATCGACGCTCGTGTTCCTCGAGAACGTCCTCGACGAGGTGATCGGCCTGTTCCCCGGAGAATTCGTCCACGTTGGCGGCGACGAGGCCGTCAAGGACCGTTGGCGGGCGTCGCCGCGCGTGCAGGCGCGGATCCGCGAGCTCGGGCTTGCGGACGAGGCGGCGCTGCAGGGTTGGTTCATCGCCCGCATCGGCCGGTTCCTCGACGCGCGCGGCCGCCGCCTGATCGGATGGGACGAGATCCTCGAGAGCGGCATTCCCGCGCGTGCGGCCGTCATGTCGTGGCGCGGCACCGCCGGCGGCACCGCGGCCGCACGTGCCGGGCACGACGTCGTGATGGCGCCGTCACCGGTCCTGTACCTCGACCACTGGCAAAGTGACTCGCCGCGCGAGCCGCCCGGGCGGCCGGACATCGTGTCGCTCGCGGACGTCTACGCCTTCGATCCGGTTCCCGCGGACCTCGCGCCGGCCGAGGCCCACCGCATCCTCGGCGCGCAGGTCAACGCCTGGACCGAGCACATGCGGCTGACCGGGCGCGTCGAACACCAGGCATTCCCGCGGGCCGCGGCACTCGCCGAAGCGACCTGGTCACCCGTCGCCGCGCGCGACTGGGACTCTTTTGTGTCGCGGCTCGGCGCACAATTTGTGCGCTATCGCCGCCTCGGCATCCGCTTCGCGGACTCCGCCTTCGAGCCCCGCTTCGCGTTCGCAGCGGCCGACGACGACGACGCGCTGCGCGTGACGCTGTCGCAGCAATCCCCGTTCGGCACGATCCGCCTGACGCGCGACGGCAGCGTGCCGGGCCCGGGCTCCGAGGCCTACGCGGGGCCCTTCGATGCGGCCGCCGGTACCCTGTTGCGCGCGGCCGCATTCGACGGCGAGCTCGCGCTGTCCGAAGCCGTGTCGCTGACGGTGGACGGGGCGGCGCTCCACCGGCGTACGGACGAAGAGCTCGCGCATTGCAGCGGCAAGCTGGTGCTCCGGCTCGAGGACGACGCGCCGCCCGGAGACGATCGCGCCGTCTTCAACGTGGACATCGTCGATCCCTGCTGGGTCTGGCGCGACGTGGATCTCAGGCGCGGCGCCTCGCTCACGGCCGCCGTGGGCCAGGTGCCCTTCAATTTCCAGATCGGGCAGGACGCAGAGGCCATCCGCCGCGGCGACGCACAGACCGCGGCCGGTGAGCTCGAGATCCGCACCGGCGACTGCGCCGGCGAGCCGGTGGCGCGCGTCCCGCTCGCGGAGGCCGCCGCGTCCGACGGCGTCACGGTGATTGGGCCGGTCCGCATCGCCCCGCAGGCCGGCCGCGGCGACCTGTGCCTGCGCTTCGCGCGGCCGCGGATCGACCCGATCTGGACCCTCGCATGGATGGCGCTCGGGGAGTGAGCCGATGAGCGACATCGTGCTGCTGACGCCGCTGCCGGGCTGGGCCATGCCGCTCGAGGAGGTCGACGACGAAGTCTTTGCGGGCCGCATGCTGGGCGACGGCCTCGCGGTCGATCCAACGGATGGCACGCTGCGCGCGCCCTGCGACGGCGAGGTGACGACGATTCCCGAGTCGGCCCACGCGGTCAGCCTGCGCGCGGCTGCAGGTGCCGAGCTCCTGCTGCACGTCGGCATCGACACGGTGGCGTTGAAGGGCGAAGGCTTCGAGGCCCTGGTGCGCGAGGGCCAGCGCGTCAGCGCCGGCGACCCGTTGCTGCGCTTCGATCTCGACCGCATCGCGCGCGGGGCACGCAGCCTCGTCACCCCGGTGATCGTGACCGAGCCTGAGCGCTACCGCATCGTCGAGCGCCGCTCGGGCCGGCTGCTGCGCGCCGGCGATGCGCTGATGACGCTGCGGGAAGTCGCGGCCGCGGCCGGCTCGCCGGCGCCCGTGGGCGGCGCGACGACGGGGACGCTCCGCGTTGCACTGCCGCACGGGTTGCACGCGCGGCCTGCGGCCATGGTCGCCCGGGCCATGCGGCCGCTTCGCGCCGAGGCGACCCTGTCGCTGCGCGGCCGCGCCGCCGATGTGCGAAGCGCGGTGTCGCTATTGTCCCTTGGAGCGCGCCATGGCGACACGCTCGCGTTGCGCGCAACCGGAGCCGATGCCGGGCTCGTCCACGGCGCGCTCGAGCGGGCGCTGGCGCAAGCGGCCTCGTTGACCGAGACTTCGTCTGGGGATCCGCGGACTGCCTCCGCGCGCGTGCACTCGCCGGCCGGACTCGTGATCGCCTCGCCCGGCATCGGCGCCGGGCCGCTGGCGCGCATCGCGCAGCGCGCGCCCGAGGTGGCCGCGCACGGCGTCGGTCCGGCGGTGGAAACGCAGCGCCTCGACGAGGCGCGCGCCCGCCTCGCCGCCCGCCTCCGCCGGCGCGCTGCCGCGGGCGGCGGCGCGGCCGCGGAAATCCTCGGCGCGCACGTCGCGTTCCTCGACGATCCCGCGCTCCTGGCGTCCGCCTACCGGCACGTCGGCGCGGGCCGCAGCGCGGGATTCGCGTGGCGCGAGGCCATGCACGAGGCATTGCGCGCGCTCGGCTCGGTGGACGACGCGCGATTTGCGGCGCGCGCGGACGACCTGCGCGACCTCGAGCTGCAGCTCCTGGAAGAGCTGGCCGGCGCCAGCGGGACGTCCACGCCTTCCCTGCCGGCCGGCGCGATCCTCGTCGCGCGCGACCTGCTGCCTTCCCAGTTCATGGCGCTCGACCTGACGCGGATCGCGGGCATCTGCACCGTGAGCCGGGCGGCGACTTCGCACGTCGCGATCCTCGCCGGTGCGCACGGCCTGCCCATGCTCGCCGGCGTCGACGCCTCGCTGCTCGACGTGCCCGAGGGAACGACGGTCGTCGTCGATGCGGAACGCGGGCGGGTGGAGATTGCGCCAGGACCAGCGGAACTCGCGGAGCTTCGTTCGCGCATCTCAGCCCGCGATCAAGCGAGCGCGAAATCGCGGGCCGCGGCGGCGCTCGACTGCCGCACCGCGGACGGCGAGCGAATCGCGGTATGGGCCAACGTGGGCTCGGCAGCGGAGGCCGCCGCCGCAGTCGCCTCCGGCGCCGAAGGTTGCGGCCTGCTGCGCACCGAGTTCCTGTTCCTCGACCGCACCGAGCCGCCGGAGGCCGCGGAGCAGCTCGCGCAGTATCAGGCGGTCGCGGACGCAATGGCCGGCCGCCCGGTCGTGGTGCGCACGCTCGACGCCGGCAGCGACAAGCCGATCCCGTTTCTGGCGATGCCGCCCCAGGACAATCCTGCGCTCGGGCTGCGCGGCATCCGCGCCGGCCTGTGGCGCCCGGACATCCTGCGCGCGCAACTCGCGGCCATACTGTCCGTGCGGCCTGCCGGCCGCTGCCGGATCCTGCTGCCGATGGTCAACGAGGCTGCCGAAATCGAGGCGGTGCGCGCGCTGGTGCGCGAGGTCGCGCCAGGCGCCGGCGGCGACCCGGGCATCGCGATCGGCATCATGATCGAAACGCCCGCCGCCGCCGTGACCGCGGCGCGGCTCGCGGCGCATGCGGACTTCTTCTCGATCGGCACCAACGACCTGGCCCAGTACGTGCTGGCGATCGACCGCACCCACCCGCTCCTCTCGCACGGCCTCGACGCCTTGCATCCCGCGGTCCTCCGCCTGATCCACTCGGTCTGCGCGGCCGCACGCGCGGCGGGCCTGCCTGTCGCGGTCTGCGGCGGCCTCGCATCCGAGCCGGCCGCGGCACCGCTGCTCGTCGGCCTCGGCGTCGCAGAACTGTCCGCCACGCCGGGCGTCATCCCGGCCGTCAAGGACGCCGTGCGGCGGCGCACCCTGGCCGAATGCCGCGCACTCGCGACGCGCGCGCTCGACGGTACCGATGCGGCCGCGGTACGCGCGCTGCTTCCGGACGCGATGGCAGGGGATTCGCCGTGAGCGGCCTGTTCGCCGGCCTGCAGCAATTCGGCCGGGCTCTGATGCTGCCCATCGCCGTGCTGCCCATCGCGGGCCTGCTGCTGCGTCTCGGGCAGCCGGACCTGCTCGACCTGCCGGCGGTCGCGGCCGCCGGGCAGGCTATTTTTTCGAACCTCGGCATCCTGTTCGCGATCGGCATCGCCGTCGGGATTGCGCGCGAGAACCACGGCGCGGCAGGGCTCGCTGCGGTCGTCTGCTATTTCGTCGCGACGCGAGGCGCCGAGGTCCTCGCGATGGTCGCAGCCGGCTCGATGACCAAGCTCTCGGTGCCTGCGGGGCTCCTGTCCGGCTACATCGCGGGGCTGCTGTACAACCGTTACTCCGAGATCCGCCTGCCGAGCTACCTCGCGTTCTTCGGCGGCAGGCGCTTCGTGCCGATCGCCGCGGGCGTCGCGGGCCTATTGCTCGCCGGCGCATTCGGCTGGGGATGGCCCCTGCTCGAGCGCGGGATGGACGGCCTGAGCCGCGCGGTCCTGGATTCTGGCGAAGCTGGCCTCTTCGTCTACGGTGTCCTGAACCGCGTGCTGATCATCACCGGCCTGCACCACGTGCTGAACAACCTCGCATGGTTCATCGTCGGCGAATACGCAGGCGCCACCGGGGACCTCAACCGGTTCTTCGCCGGAGACCCGACGGCGGGCGTCTTCATGTCCGGGTTCTTCCCGGTGATGATGTTCGGCCTGCCGGCGGCCTGCCTCGCGATGTACCACGCCGCGCCACCGGCACGCCGGCGGGCAGCGGGCGGGTTGCTGCTGTCGATGGCGCTGACCTCGTTCCTGACCGGCGTCACCGAACCGATCGAGTTCACCTTCGTCTTCCTCGCCCCGGCCCTGTACGCGGTGCACGCGGTACTGACGGGGACGGCGATGGTGCTGATGGACCTGCTGGGCGTCCGGCTGGGCTTCGGATTTTCGGCCGGGCTGTTCGACTACGTCCTCAACTATGGCCAGGCGACCAATCCCCTCCTGATGCTTCCGGTCGGCTTGTTGTACGGCCTGGTCTACTACGTGAGTTTCCGCTTCGTCATCGCGCGCTTCGGCCTCGCCACGCCGGGCCGCGAGCCCGATGAGACACCGGTCGTCGTGGCTGGCGCGGACCATTCCGGCGATGCGGCCGCATTTCTTCAGGCGCTGGGCGGCGCTGGCAACATTCGCGAGCTCGATGCCTGCACGACACGCCTGCGCGTGGTGGTCGCCAGCCAGTCCGCCGTGGACGACAGGGCCCTGAAGGCGCTCGGTGCGCGCGGCCTCATCCGTCCGTCGGCAGACACGCTGCAGGTGGTCGTCGGGCCCGTGGCCGACCAGCTCGCCGGCGCCATCCGACGAAGCCTGCGCGGCGGCCCGCAGGACACGGCCCCGTCACTGGATAGCGCGGCGCTCCTGGCCGCGCTCGGCGGCGCAACCAACGTGCGCGCGGTCGAAGCAAACTCGACACGCCTGCTGGTCGGCGTCGCCGACGACACGCGTGTCGACGAAATGGCGCTTGCCGCCGCCTCGCCGCGCGGCTTTGCGCGACCCGCAAGCGGCAGCGTGCACGTCATCGTCGGACCCGGCGCTGCCGACGGCCGCGACGCGCTCGCCCGCCTCGCGGCTCAACCCTCGAGGAAGCCTGCGACCTCGTCCAGGTAGCGCGGATCCAGGTCGATGTCGTTGTGCCGCGCGCCCTCGAGCACGACGACCCGCGGCGGGGAGCGGAACGCCCCGACGAGCGCATCGCTCCGGCCCCGCGGAATGATCTCGTCCGCCTCGGCAATGACGACGAGCACGTCGGCTGCGATTGCCGGGGCCCCGTCTGCCGAATCGAAGCGATCGAGCATCAACAGCCCGACGGGAAGCCACCGGAAGTGCGCACGGGCGACGTTCACCAGGCTGTCGAACGGTGTGACCAGCGCGAGCCGCTCGACGTCCCGCGCGCTTGCGAGCTGCACGGCCACCCCGCTGCCGAGGCTGCGGCCCACGACGGAAATCGCCGCATGTTTGGCGCGCAGGTGGTCATACAGGGCGATCGCGTCAGCGACGAGCGCGTCCTCGGACGGACGGCCGGTGCTGCCGCCGTAACCCCTGTAGTTGACGAAATAGAGCGAGTGGCCGGGCAGTCGCTCGGCAAACATGCCGATGCTGGCGCCGACGTCCTCGGCGTTGCCGCCAAAATAGAGGAGCGCCGCAGGACCCGGCCGCTTGACGGTCCAGACCTTGATCTCGGCCCCTTTGCCTGCGAACAGCATCGGCTTCGCGCCCGGCGCCGCCGACTCGCGCACCGGATAGTAGATCTGCGACCGTTGGGTGAGGAACACCAGCAGGCAAAGTCCCGCGTACAGGCTTGCGGGCACGAGCAGGACCATGAACACCTGGCGCACGTGCCGCGCCATCAGGTCCCGTCATGCAGCTCGACGGTGGCCTCGATCTCGACCGCGATGTTGGACGGCAGGGACTGCATGCCGACCGCCGATCGTGCGCCGCGGCCCGCTTCGCCGAAGGCGAGCACCATCAGGTCCGAAAAGCCGTTCACGACCGTGGGGTGGTCCTTGAAATCCTCGGTGGCCTGCACCATACCGAGGATCCTGACGAAGCGCTTGACGCGGGACAGCTCGCCGACCGCCGCCTTGATGGTCGCCAGCATGCACAGGCCGACCTTGCGCGCGGATTCGACGCCCTGCTCGAGCGTCACGTCGGCGCCGAGTTTGCCGCGGGTGTACGACTCGCCGCACTCTCCGTGACCGGACAGGAACAACAGGTTGCCCGTACGCACCGACGTGACGTATGTCGCAACCGGTCTTGGAGCGGGAGGCAGCGTGAAGCCCGCGGCTGCAAGCCGTGCCTCGGGCGTGTGGGCGGGATTCGCCATGGCTGGGAACGATGATAGCAACAGCAACGCGATTGCGGGCCCCTGCCAGCCGGAGCATCATCGAGACGCACGAATGAAGGAGACATCCGCGATGCGAAAGGTACTCGCCGTGCACGACGCCGCCCCGCCCCACTGGGTAGGCGACGGCTTTCCCGTTCGCTCGGTCTTTTCATATGACGGCCTCGGCCGCGAGGCGCTGTCGCCGTTCCTGATGCTCGATTACGCGGCGCCGCGGCACTTCGACCCGGCCCCGCGCCGGCGCGGCGTCGGCGTGCATCCGCACCGCGGCTTCGAGACCGTCACGATCGTCTACGACGGGGAGCTCGAGCACCGCGACTCGGCGGGCAACGGCGGTCGCATCGGCCCCGGCGACGTGCAGTGGATGACGGCGGCCTCCGGGATCCTGCACGAGGAGTTCCACTCGGAGCGCTTCACGCGCGAGGGCGGGACGATGTCCATGATGCAGCTCTGGGTGAACCTGCCGGCGCGCCACAAGATGGAGAAGCCGCGCTACCAGACGATCCTCGACGCTTCCATCCCGCGCATCGAGCTCGGCGCGGGCGACGGGTCGCTCCGCGTCATCGCGGGCAAATACGCGGGACACGAGGGGCCGGCCGAGACCTACACGCCGATGGAGGTCTGGGACCTTCGTGTGGCCGACGGCAAATCGGTGACCCTGAAGACGCCCGATGGACATACGACGGCCATCGTACCGATGCAGGGCCGCGCGAAGGTCAACGGCACCCATGCGGCGGGACCGGCGCAGATCGTGCGACTCGACCGCGACGGCGGCGAGTTCACGATTGCCGCCGAGGGCGAATTGTCCGCGCTCGTCCTCGCGGGCGAGCCGATTGCCGAGCCGGTGGTCGGTTACGGGCCGTTCGTGATGAACAGCGAACGCGAGATCGCGGCGGCCATCGCCGATTTCCAGGGCGGGCGCTTCGGCCGGATGTAGGCCAGTTCGTCAGGCCGGCGGTTCGCGGCCCAGGTAGTCCATCTTGCCGAGCTCCACGCCGTTGTGGCGCAGGATGTCGTAGGCCGTCGTGCAGTGGAAGTGCAGGTTCGGCAGCATCTGGTGCAGCAGGTAGGGCAATCCTGGCATCTCGCGCTCGCTGCTCCGGGTCTTCCAGCGCACGGCGCGTGTTTCGGCACCTTCGAACTGCTCCGGCTTCAGAGACTCCAGGAAGCCCGCGGTCTTGCGCGCGCGCTCGACCAGGTCGGGCAGCGTTACCTCGTCGTCCTCGAAGGAAGGCGCCGTGACGCCCGCGAGCCGGGCGGCCCCCAGCTTCGCCGAGTCCGACGCGATCTGCACCTGGCGCGAGAGCGGAAACATGTCGGGCGCGAGCCGCGCGTTGACGAGGACCGCGGGGTCGATCTTCTTCGATTCGGCGTACTCGCCGGCTTTCTCGAGCAATGCCGCCAGGTTCGTCATCATCCGGATTCCCGGCGTCACCGCCGCGTCGTACATGCTGATCTTCATCGTCCGCCCCGCCGCTTCGCCTAGAATGCCCGCATTATGAACGAGCCCGGGCTGGTCTGGGACAATCACGCCTGCCTGCCGCTGCGGGACATCGACGAGTACCTGCCGCAGCTCGCGCGCTACCGCGCGGCGGGCGTCGACGTCGTGACCGTGAATATCGGCGACAGCCTCGTCCCGCTGGAACGCATGATCCGCACCGCGGCGAGCATCCGCCATTTCGTCCGGGCGAACCCGGACCGCTACCTGCTCGGCACGACGACGGCTGATCTGCGCCTCGCGCGCGCGAGCGGGCGCCTCGCGGTGTGCATGAACGTGGAAGGCGTCCAGGCGCTGGGCGGACAGGTGTCGCTGGTCGAGTTCCTGCACGAGATCGGCGTGCGCTGGATGCTGCTCGTCTACAACAGGCGAAACCTCGCCGGCAGCGGCTGCCACGATCCGGAAGACGGCGGGCTGACCGACCTCGGCCGCGCGATCCTCGCCGAGATGGATCGCGTCGGCATGGTCAAGTGCTGTTCCCACACGGGATACCGCACGGCTCGCGAGATCCTCGACGCGACCGACCGGCCCGTAATCTTCTCGCACTCCAACCCGCGCGCACTGCGCGACCACCCGCGCAACATCCCGGACGAGTTGATCCGTGCCTGTGCCGCCACCGGAGGCGTCGTCGGGGTCAACGGCGTCGGCCTTTTCCTCGGCGCCGGCCCGCCCACGCCCGAAGTCATCGTGCAGAACGTCGACTACCTGGCCCAGCTCGTCGGGCCCGAGCACGCGGCGCTCGGCCTCGACTACATGTTCAAGAGCTCCGAGCTCGACGAACCCGGGCGCGGCGGCCCGGAAATCTGGCCGCGCGAATGGGGTTACGGGCGGGGCACCGGCTTCGCGCCCCCCGAGGTCATACCCGAGATCCGCGCCGGACTCGAGCATCTCGGGTATCCCGACGCCGCCATCCGGGGCATCCTCGGCGACAACCTCCTGCGCGTCGCGGACACGGTCTGGCACCGAGAGTGTGCACCCGGTCACCCGCCGGGGCCCGTTTCCTGACCGGAATCACAGTTAGGACCCGACCGGGTCAGGCTACATATGTCCACTCAAAAGCCGTCCGGTTGGGCGGCCCTGCGTGGAGCGTGTGCCCGGAACATGTCGCCAGCCGGACAAAGCCCAGATGCCAGGCCGGAACGCGAGCCCTTTGTCGCCCGTTGGACGGGCGCGCTCGCCGTCGGCCTCTTCATCTACATCCCGATCACGCTGCTCCTGACTTTCGCCGAGGGCACCGGCGGCCCGGCATTCGAGATCTTCAAGCTGTATTCCGACTTCCCGGCGAGCTTCGGCTCCGCCCTGCTGGCAACCGTCGCGGCCTGGCAGGCCCGGGAAGCGGCGGTACGCCGCACCTGGACGTTCCTGGCCGCCACGCTCTGGGTCTACACCACCGGCAACCTGCTGAACTCGACCTACTGGGTGTTCGGCATTGACCCCTTCCCGTCCGTGGGCGACGTCTTCTTCCTGGGCTTCTATCCGCTGCTCTTCGCGGCCATCTTCACGGGCATCCGCGCGGCGGCCGTGCGCGTCCAGTGGGGCCGCCTCGCGCTCGACGCGACGATCCTGATGCTCGGCTTCGGCGCCTTCTTCTGGTTCTTCGTGATCGCGCCGGCCGCGGCCGCCGACCGCGACCCCGACATGCTGAAGTTCGTCCTCACGCAGAGCTACATCGCGCTCAACTGCCTCGTGCTGCTCGCCTTCGGCGTCCTGCTGATGCATGCCGGCACCGGCGCGATTGCGCGCCGTACGCTGGTCCTGCTGACGATCGGGTTCGCCACGATGCAGCTCGCCGACATCGTCTGGGCCATGGCCAAGATCACCGGCAGCTACCTGCCGGGAGGCATGTCGGACGCCATCTACCTGTCCTGCTACGCCGCGCTCATCGCCGCGGCGCGGGAGCAGCTGCGCGGCGCGCCCGCTGCGCCCCAGGAGGCGACGGCGCTCGGCAGCGCCCTGGTCCAGGGCATGCCGTACGTCGCGATGCTGGTTTCCTTCCTCGTGCTGGTCTACGTCGAAAGCAGCTCGATGTCGAGCCCGGCAACCGCGATGACGGTCATCATCTTCGCGCTGACGCTGCTGGTGATGCTGCGCCAGGGCGTGATGTCCCGCGACGACGCGCTGCTGCGCGAACGCCGCGCCGCGGGCATCGTCGAGGCGCGCTACGCCTCGCTGATCAAGAACGCGTCCGACGTGATCATGATCGCCGACGTCGACGGGCGCCTGCGCTTCGCCTCGCCCGCGGCCGAGCGCACCTTCGGCATGCACCCGGACGACCTCGTCGGTCGCAACCTGCTCGATCTCTGGGGCGAGGCCGACCGCGAGCGGCTCTCGGGATTCCTCGCCGAGGTGGCCGCGACGCACGGCCGCACGATCGGGCCGGTCGAGGTCGTCGTCGGCAACGGCGCGCGCCGCAGCACGCTCGAGAGCGTCGGCAGCAACCTGCTGGACGACCCCGCAATCGCGGGACTCGCGCTCAATTTCCGCGACGTGAGCGAGCGCAAGGCGCTCGAGGAGCAGCTGCGCCAGCTCGCCTTCCACGACCCGCTCACGCTGCTCGCCAACCGCAGCCTGTTCCGCAACCGCGTCCAGCACGCGCTCACGCTCGCGCAGCGCTCGCGCCAGCGGGTCGCAGTGCTGTTCCTGGACCTCGACAACTTCAAGAACGTCAACGACTCGCTCGGGCACGACGCCGGCGACCGCCTGCTGCAGGCCGCCGCCCAGCGCCTCGTCAAGTCGACGCGGCCCTCGGACACGGTCGCCCGCCTCGGGGGCGACGAGTTCGCAATCCTGCTCGAGGGCATCAGCGAGTCGGCCGACGTCGAGCGCGTCGCCGCGACCATCACGCGCTCCTTCGACGAGCCGCTGCAGCTCGACGGCAGCGACACCTAGATAGCCGCGAGCATCGGCATCGCTTTCTCGCAGCCGGGCGACGACACCGAACAGCTGCTGCGCAACGCCGACATCGCGATGTACAACGCAAAAGCGGCCGGCAAGGCGCGCTTCGTCGTGTTCCAGCCGCGCATGCAGGAGCAGCTGCGTGAGCGCCTGCGCCTCGAGGAGGACATCACCCGGGCGCTGGAGCGCGGCGAGTTCTTCCTCGAGTACCAGCCGGTCATCGACCTCGCACGACGCGAGCTGCTCGGCGTCGAGGCGCTCGTGCGGTGGAACCACCCCGAGCAGGGCCTGGTGATGCCGGGCGCGTTCATCTCCGCGGCCGAGGAGTCCGGACAGATCATCGAGCTCGGCCGCTGGGTGCTCACGGAGGCCTGCCGCGCAGTCAAGGAATGGCGCGACGCGGTCGCCGCCGGCGAGGGCCTGCGGGTCGCGATCAACGTTTCCGGCCGTCACCTGCAACACGCGGACCTGGTGGCGGACGTCCGCGCCGCGCTCGACGCCTCGGGCCTCGAACCGGAAAACCTCGTCATCGAGCTCACCGAGAGCACGATCATGCACAACACCGAGGTCAACCTCGAGCGCTTCCGCGAGCTGAAATCGCTCGGCGTGCGCCTCGCGATCGACGACTTCGGGATGGGTTACTCGTCGCTCTCCTATCTCCACCGCTTCCCGATCGACATCCTCAAGATCGACCGCTCCTTCGTCGGCCGCCTGACCGAGCAGGATGACGGGCCGGAGCTCGCGCGCGCGGTGGTGATGCTCGGCGAAACGCTCGGCCTGGAGACCGTCGCGGAGGGCGTCGAGCACGAGGAGCAGGTGGCAAAGCTCCTGGAACTCGGCTGCGTCGCCGCCCAGGGATTCCTGTTCGCCCGCTCCGCCTCGCTCAAGGACGTCGCGGCGATGTCGTTCGCGACGCGCCGCGCGGAGCTGCGGAACGCGCAGGCACTCGGCGACCGCCTGACGGCGACGGGCCGCTTCCACGTCGGGACAGTAAAGACGCGCTCGGTCGCCTGACGGAATGAAAGGACGGAATGAAGGGGACGCACACCTTCATATTCGCGAAGGGGACGCGCACCTTCACATTTGCCGACCGCTACGAATATGAAGGTGTGCGTCCCCTTCATTCCTCCGTCTCCCAGACGACCACGCCCCCTATAACGGTCATCACGGCCTCGGAGCGCGGGATCTGTGCCTCCGGAACCTTCATCCAGTCCGCGGAAAACACGCTGAAGTCGGCGAGCTTGCCGGGCTCGATGCTGCCGCGGTCACGCTCCTGGAACGCGGCATAGGCTGCGTTGCGCGTCAGGATCGCGAGCGCCTCCTCGCGCGTCAGGCGCTGGTCGAGCCCCCAGTCCGGCCCCGCGAAGCCCTCGAGCGTGCGGCGCGCGATGGCCGCATAGAACTCGACGCGCGGGTCGCCCGCCTCGACCGGCGCATCCGTGCCGCCGGCGATCGTCGCGCCGGCATCGAGGAACTTCCGCCAGGCATAGGCGCCGCCGATGCGGTCAGGCCCGAGCCGCGCCGGCGCGAACAGCATGTCGCTGATGGCGTGCGAAGTCTGCATCGAGGCGATGACGCCGAGCTTCGCGAAGCGCGGAATGTCGGCGTCCGCGACGACCTGGGCGTGCTCGATGCGGAACCGCGGGGCGGCCACCGGACGTTCGGTAGCGGGGACCGTGGCAAAAGCCTTCTCGTACTGGTCGAGCACCACGCGGTTGCCGCGGTCGCCGATGGCGTGGGTCTCGACCTGGATTCCGCGGCGCAGGCCGGCGACCGCGATGCGCAGGATCTCCTCGGGCGGCGTCACGTAGAGACCCCGGTTCGCCGGCGCATCGCTGTACGGCGCATCGAGCGCCGCGCCGCGGCTCCCGAGCGCACCGTCCATGTAGAGCTTGATCGCGCGCACCGTGAGCCTCGGGTCGCAGCTCCGGTAACCGCGTCCTGCCGCGAGCAGCTTCTCGGCGTCCGCGGACGGCCCGCCGATCGCGACATAGACGCGAAGCCGGATGCGGCCGGCGGCGTAGAGCCGGCAGAGCTGCTCCACTTCGCGGAACGTCGCGCCCGCCTCCTGCAGCTCCGTCCAGCCGAGCTTCACGTAGTGCGCGGCGCCCGCCTCGAGGTAGCGCGCGACCTCCTCGTCCGTCACCGGCGGGACGTGGCGGTAGACGAGGTCCATCGCGTTGTCCACCAGAATGCCGGTCGCCTCGCCGGCCGCGTCGCGCAGGATCTGCCCGCCCTGCGGATCGGGAGTCGCGCGCGTGATGCCGGCGATCTCGAGCGCCTTCGAGTTCACGACGACCGCATGCCCATCGACGCGCGAAAGTACGACCGGCCGATCGCCGACGACAGCGTCGAGGTCCCGGCGCGACGGAAAGACGGCGGGTTTCCATTTCGACTCGATCCAGTTTGCGCCGACGATCCACGGCAAGCGGTCGGTCTTCGCGCGCTCCGCGAGGCGGTGCGTGAGCGCATCGACGCTTTCAACGCCGGTCAGGTCGAAGCCAAGCTCGCGCTCGCCGATGTCGGCGAGGTGGGCGTGCGCGTCGGACAGGCCGGGCAATACGGTCTTCCCGGAAAGGTCGACCATCCGCGTTCCGGAGGGGGCCCGCGCTCGCGCCGTGGCTTCGTCGCCGACGTAGGCGATGCGCTGGCCGATCGCGAGCACGGCCTCTGCCCGCGGCTGCGCGGGATTGCCGGTGTGGATCGTCCCGCCGTGAAGGAGCAACGCGCCCGGTCCATCCGCAGCCGCGGCGGCAATAACGCAGAGGCAAGCGACGGCGGCCGCAGCGCGGCGCGGAGACTGGACAGGCACGTCAGGAACCCGCTTTCTGGCTCTTCACGACGTTGGTCGCGAGCGCGATCATCGCGGCGACGTCGGCGACGTTCGCCGGCACGACCAGCGTGCTCGACGCCTCGTTCGCAAGCGTCCCGAACTGCTTGACGTACTCCTCGGCGATCCGCAGCTGCATCGCCTCGGCGCCCCCGCGGCCGGACAGCGCCTCGCCGACCTGCTTCAGGCCCTCGGCCGTCGCCGTGGCCACCGCGAGGATCGCCGCGGCCTCGCCCTGGGCCTCGTTGATCTGCTGCTGCTTGTTGGCCTCGGACTCCTTGATGACGCGCTGCTTCTCGCCCTCGGCCTGGTTGATCTTGGCGTCGCGCTCGCCCTCGGACGTCAGCACCACCGCACGCTTCTCGCGCTCGGCGCGCATCTGCTTCTCCATCGCGGAGAGCACGTCCTTCGGCGGGTTGATGTTCTTGATCTCGTAGCGCAGCACCTTGACGCCCCAGGGCGCGGAGGCCTTGTCGAGCTCGGCGACGACGTTCGCGTTGATCGTGCCACGCTCCTCGAAGGTGCGGTCGAGCTCGATCTTGCCGATCTCGCTGCGCAGCGTCGTCTGCGCGAGCTGCACGATCGCGAAGCGGTAGTTCGTGATGCCGTAGGAGGCCCTGCTCGCGTCCAGCACCTGCATGTAGAGTACGCCGTCGACGCCGACCTGGACGTTGTCGCGCGTGATGCAGACCTGCTCCGGGATGTCCATCGCCTCTTCCTTGAGGTTGTGCTTGTACGCCACGCGGTCGAAGAAGGGCTTCAGGATGTGGAACCCGGCCTGGATCGTGCGGTTGTAGCGGCCGAGCGTCTCGACGACATAGGCGCTCTGCTGCGGCACGACGACGGCCGTCTTGGCGATGACGATGACCGCGAGCAGTACGATGACGCCAATTGCGTATCCGGTTTCCATGCGTGCGGTCACTCCACCTTGATGTGCAGGGTCAGGCCGTCGACCTGCGAGATCACTGCCTCGCGGCCAGCCTCGATTGCCAGTTCACCCGCGTTGCGGGCCGACCAGTTCGAGCCCCGGTATTCGACGCGGCCGGTCTGGCCGGGCTCGAGCCTGCTCGCGACGACCACGCGGTCGCCGATCGTCAGCCGCTCGTCCACGTGCCCGGCCGACCCGCGCAGGAGTTCGTACACGCGGCGCCGGAACGCGAGCATCGCGAGGATCGCCAGCACCGAAAAAGCAAGCCACTGCGACCACGCCGGAATGTCGACGCCGACGAGGCCGAGCAGGCCCACGACCGCCGCCGAGAGCCCGATGAACACGAGGTAGAACTGCGCGTCGATGACGAACATCTCGACGCCGAGCAGGCCGATCCCCAGCACCATCCAAGCCCACCAAGGCATCCTGGCCCCCTCCGCGCAGGCGCGCGACTGCCGCCCGCCATGCAGCTTAACCGATCCCAAAGTCGCGTATTGAACCGCGGTCCGCCCGGACGGTAGCCTCGGACTGTCATGAAAGCCGCACTCGCATCGGTCGCCCTGCTCCCCGCACTCGCGCTCGCTGCCGCGGCGCAGTTGCCGCCGGCACAGCAGCAATTGTTCGATGCGGAGCGCTCGTTCGCGCGCCGCGCCGCCGAGAAGGGCTTTCGGGATTCCTTCTACGCGTATTTCGCGGACGACGGCATCGCCTTCAACCCTCATCCGTTTCGCGTGCGCGTCGCGCTCGCGGGCCAGCCGGCGACGCCGGCGCCGATGGGTGCGGACTGGGCGCCGGTTTACGGAGACATCGCCGCGGCCGGCGACCTCGGCTGGAACACGGGGCCGCTCGTCTATGCCGGCCGCGACGGGCAGCCGGACCGGCACGGCATGTTCTTCTCCGTCTGGAAGCGCCAGTCCGACGGCAGCTTCAAGGTGGTCCTCGACATCGGCAGCGACACGCCGTCGGCCGTCGTGCCGATCGCCGAGCCGCCCGCATTCGTCCTGGCGGCCGGGCCTCGGACGCCCGACCGGCGTCGACGTCGCCGTCGAAAAAGCCGCGCTTCTCGCGGTCGAAGGGTCGTTTCTCACGGCCTCGGAAGCGCAGGGCCTCGGCCGCGCATACGTGAGCCGCCTCGCGGACGAAGCGCGGGTGCATCGGCCCGGCGTCATGCCGGTCGTCGGCCGCGTCGCGCTCAACGAGTGGGCGCAGGCGCAGGCGGGCAAGTTTCGCGGCGAGGCGCTCTTCGCCGACGTCGCGCGATCGGGCGAGCTCGCCTACACCTGGGGCAGCTACGAGCGGATCGGCGGGTCGCCCGAGGCCGGGTACTTCGCGCGGGTCTGGAAGAAGGACCAGCGGAACGAGTGGCGCATCGTCATGGATACGGTGAGCCCGGTGCCGGCCGGCGTGCATCCGCTCACGGGCGAGCTGATGCGCGCCGAAGCACCCTACCTCGAGGGACGCTGGGCGGACGCCGAGGCGGCATACCGGCAATACATCGAGGCCAACCCGGCGAACGCCTTTGCGTGGAATCGCCTGGGCACCAGCCAGGTGCAGCAGCAGAAATACCCGGACGCGGTGAAGAGCCTCGAGCGCGCGATCGAGATCGGCGGCGGCACCGCGGTGGACTACTACAACCTGGCCTGCGCCTACGCCCTCGCCGGCAACGCGGACAGGGCGCTCGACAACGTCGAACGCGCGATCGAAGCTGGCGCGAAGCGCCGCGCGCAATACGAATCCGACCCCGACCTCACGTCGCTGCGCGAGTTGCCGCGCTTCAAGGCGTTGATGCAGCCGCTGTAGCGCGCCGCGTGTAGGTACCGTCGAATGCGGTCGTCCAGGTCTTGCCGCCGTCGGTCGTGGATTCCCAGTGCTGGCGGACACCCCCGTCGTCGAGCGGCGTCCAGGTGATGCGCTGGACGTTGACCGGGTCGGTGGTGGATTGCAGGACCATCGACTTGCCGTGCAGGCCGCCTTCGAGGGTGAGGCCGCCGCCCTGGTTGTCGATCCAGGTCTGATGCCAGACCTTGCGCGTCGCATCGTAGAAATTGAGGCTCGTGCCGGCGTATCCGTAGGGCGTCGTGTACTCCTCGCGCAGCGTGCAGCCGTCGTACGCGCGCGTGATCAGGTTGCGGCTCACCGTGCCCGGGGCGGATGCCGCTTCTACGTCCCAGTCGCCCACCCAGAAGTCGAACTGGCGGAATTCCGGCGTGTTGCACGGCCGGTGCGGTTCGACGATGGCGGCGAATCGCGGATCTGCCCGCAGGGACTCGAACTCCGGCACCGCCATGGCGACCTGGAACGAGCCGTTGCCGCTCGCAAGCCAGGCCTGCAACGCGGCCAGCGCCGCGTCATCCTCGCCGTTCGCCGCACGCGCGCGCGCCAGGCGGATCCGCGCGAGAGCATTGGCAGGCTCACGGTCCACGATGGACTGGTAGGCGGCCGCAGCTTCGCCCCACCGACGCGCGTCGAACAGCTTCGCCGCCTCGTCGGGCGTCGCCTGCGCCAAGGCTGAACCTGCCGCCAGGCATAGACACAACGTCGCTCTCCACATGGTGGCGCTCCAGGATCCTTTTCGACCTGGCAAGCGTGCGCGCAGTGGGCGGCCAGTGCCAATGCCCGCGCACAATCCGCCCGGCCCGCGGCAACCGCAGTCATGCCGTTCGCAAGACCTTGCGGCCGATGAGAGCGAGCCCCGCGCTCAGGGAAATTCCTTCTCCAGCTCGTCCGCGGTGACGAATTGCGGGCGAATGTCGACGGGAACGCCGTCCAGCTTTCCGAGGACCGCCTGCACCTCGGGCCGCAGCACGACGAGGCGGTCCATCAGGCGCTTGCCGCCTTCGTAGTCGCCCTTGGCCTCGATCGTCAGCAGCTCGCGCGACAGGCCTTCGACGGCCTTGCGCGCCTTGCGGAGGTCGACGCTGAACGTGCCGTCCTCGCCGACGCGGTAGGCGCCCGCGTCCATCAGGTAGTTCACCTGCAGCGCCATGCCGCGCGCGTGCGAGTCGTCCATGCCGAAGCGCAGCGTGCGAAACGCCGAGGCAAGGAAGGTCGTGTACATGCGCCGCTCGCCGGCGGCATCGATCACGCCCTTGTCCATCAGCTTCTGCAGCGCCCACAGGCCCGAGATGTCCGCCTTGGCTTCCTCGACCGTGCTGTAGAGCTCCTTCAGCGCCGGCCGCACGCCGCCACCCGAACCCTGCGGCCCGGTGTTCGTCGGCCCGAGGCCGTGCATGACCTCGTGCATCAGGATATGGGTGAAGAAGGCCTCGAAGTCGACGTGCGCCTGGTCCCCGGCGGCGAGCGCGACTTTCGAGATTGGCAGCAGCGTGTTGTCGAACTTCGCCTGCTGGTAGTTCTTCAGCATCATGCGCTTCGAGCCCATCTCGGCGACGATGCGCTCGTCGTTTGGCAGGTTGTAGGCGGCCGTCTGCACGTCGTGGTTGCCGTCGCCGGCGCCGAACACGACGTTGACGACGCGCATCGGCGCGAGACCGCCGAGCTTATTGCGACGGAAGGCCGGATCGATCGGGAGCCGGTCCTCCAGCCACTGCAGCTCCTGGCTGAAGCGATCGAGCTTCGCCGTCTCGGCATCGTCGCGCACGGTGATGAACGCCTCGAACGCCGCCTTGTAGTTGAACCAGCCGTCCTCGTACACCTCGTAGGGCCCGATCGTCGGCTCCAGCTTGGAGTCGAGCTTCATCCAGGCGATGTCGCTGGCGTAATAGTCGTTGCTGGCGAAGGCCTCGGCGCGCGATTCGAGGAAGGCCTTCAGGGACGGCGTTGCAGTCGCCGACGCCGCGTCGCGCACGTGCCGCGCCATCTCCGCCAGTTCGCCCTGGTACTCGAGGCTGTAAGGCACGGCCTGGAACTTGCCGGCCGCGTCGCGGCGGATCGTCGTGAAGAAACCGGTCGCCACGGCGCGCTCGGGCTCGGCGAGTCCGCCGAGCCAGGCCTCGACGTCCGCCTTGGTACCGCCGGACGGGTAGAAATTGGCAGCCTCGGGCTTCACCGGCGCACCGGGGACAAAGACGGCGTTGTCGTCGAGCCGCGACCAGGGACCGCGATTGATCAGGAAGTAATCGAGGCGCGCGCGGCCGAGCGGCGAGTCGTCCTCCATGAGCCGGAGCAGCATCGCCTCGTTGCCGGCCCACATCTGGCGCATGAAGAGCGCGTCGGTGATGCGCGCGGCCTTGATCAGGCTCGCGAGCGCGCGGCGCTCGCCTTTGGGAAGTCCGGCGAGATCCACGCGAATGTCCACGGGCGCGAAACGCGCGGCCATCTGGTTGAGCCGGACGGTTTCCGGCGGCAGGCGCATCTCTTGTGCGCCGGAGAGCGCAGGCAGCAACAGCAGGCAGGCGAACAGGTTTCGCATCGACGACTCCGGGTTGGCGGCTGCGGTCAGGCGCGAGGGTACACTATCCGGATCGAGCAGATCATCGAGGTGCACCATGAGCGAGCCAATCCACGGAAAGGCCCATGCCATCGGCATCAATCACGTGGCGATCGAGGTCGGGGACATCGGGCAGGCGCTCGATTTCTACGGGGGCTTCCTCGACTTTGCCGTCGATGAACGGACCGACGACATGGCGATCATTTACTTCGGCGACCAGTTCATCAACTTCATCCGCAATGCGGACCGCAGGCCCGATGCGATGCGCCACTTCGGCATCGCGGTTGACGACAAGCCGCTCGTGCGCAAGACGCTGGCGTCGATGGGGGTCAGGCTGCTCGATGGCCGCTTTCTCGATTTCCTGGATCCCTGGGGCAACCGCGTCGAGATCACGACGCTACGCCAACATCCAGTACACGAAATCCGATGACGTCCTGCGCGGCATGGGCCTCGCTCAACTGAAGAAATCGGAAGCAGCGCTCGCGGAGCTTCGCGCCAAGGGCATGGCGCCCCAATAGCTCCACTAAAAGTGCTTCATATGAACCGCTCCGGACTCGCGGCGATCATGCTTCTTGCCTGCGTGACGATGGGGTCCTGCACCGTCGCGCAGGCCGACCGCCGCGGTCCGGGCTTCAAGTACTACGTCGTCGGCAATCCCGCGGACGTGCACAAGCCGACCCGCGGGCTCTGGGTCGCCCAGGGCGGCGGCGACGACGTCAACGAAAACTACGCCCGCATGGGCGAATACGGCGGCGGCGGCGATTTCGTGGTGCTGCGCGCATCGGGCAAGGGTGAGTACAACGACTACGTGTTCGGGCACTGCGGCTGCGATTCCGTCGAGACCATCGTCTTTGACCGGGCCGCGGCGACCTCCGACCCGTTCGTCCTGGCGACGATCCGCAATGCCGAGGCGATCTTCATCGCCGGCGGCGACCAGTCGAACTACACCCGCTACTGGAAGGACACGCCGGTCGAGGACGCGATCAACTTCGTCGCGGCCAAGCCCGCGCCCGTGGGCGGCACCAGCGCCGGCATGGCGGTGCTCGGCGAGTACGTTTACTCCGCCGAAAGCGAGGAGAGCCTCACGAGCGCGGTCGCGCTCGCAGATCCATTCGCTCCGGACCTGACGCTCGCGCGGGGCTTTCTCGAGCTGCCGGGGCTCGAGAACCTCATCACCGACCAGCACTTGCAGGAGCGCGACCGCATCGGCCGCACGATCGCCCTGCTCTCGCGGCTGCAGGCGGACGGCTGGTCCGCGCGCCCGCGCGCGATCGCGGCCGATCGGGAGACTGCCTTGCACGTCAACCCTGCCACCGGGATGGCCGAGGTTTTCGCGACGGCGGACCATCCGACGCCTTTCGTGTACTTCATGGCGCCCGCCGGGCCGCCTTTGCAGTGCAAAGAAGGCGCGCCACTCACGTCCGGCGCGATCGCCGTATACCGGCTCGGACCCGGCGGGCGCTTCGATCTCGCAAACTGGCGCGGGGAAAACGGAGTCGCCTACGAGCTGCGCGTCGAGGCCGGCGTCCTACATTCGTCGCGTGAGAGCAACTACTGATCCCGGCGCGTTGGCAAAGGGAGGCGCTTGAGATACGCTCTTGGCGGACGCTAGTTGTACGCTCGTTCAAGTTGTTGCACCGATCGGACACTTTGACGTGAATTGGGGGAACGACTGATGACCGACCCGAAGACGCCGCTGGCTGCAGCGATTATCGCCGTCCTCTACCCAGCGACTGCCGTGCTCGCGCAGGGTCCCCAGGCCAGCCGCCTGGAAGAAGTCGTCGTCACGGCGACGCGGCGTGAAATCAACGTCCAGTCGGTGCCGCAGAGCATCACCGCCTTCTCGACCGCCGACATCGAGAAGCAGGCGTTCCAGAGTCTCTCCGACGTCGTTAACGCGATTCCCAGTGTCAACTTGATCAGTTGGCAGCCCGGCTCGAACGCGATCGTCATGCGCGGCGTCTCCACCTCGTCGGCGGAATTCCGCACCGACAGCCAGGTCGCGGTTTACCTCGACGACGCGCCGATGACCGCAAACTCGCAGCAGGTCGGGGTCCGGCCAATCGACCTCGAGCGCATCGAATCGCTGCCGGGACCGCAGGGCACGCTGTTCGGATCGAGCTCCCAGACCGGCACCATGGTCTTCATCACGAACAAGCCCGACGTGAGTGGCTACTCGTCGCAGATGGACATGGAAGTCAGCACGACCCGCGGCGGCGAGGAAAGCTACGACGTCAACGGTCACGTCAACGTCCCGATCTCCGACACCGTGGCGATCCGCGCCGTCGGTTTTTATTCCGAGGACGGCGGCTACGTCGACAATGTCTTCGGCACGACACTCAACGGGCAGTTCGACAACGCCGATGCCGTCGAGGAGGACTGGAACGACTACAAGGTGTATGGCGGTCGCGTGGCCGCGCGCTGGCAGATCAGCCCGGCGTGGGAGTCGACGCTCAGCCTGATCGGCCAGAAGGGCGAGAGCGAGGGCGGCTGGGAATCGGACCCGGCTCTCGGCGACTACAAGATTACTTCGTTCCAGGACGAGTTTTACGACGACGACTGGTACCAGGCATCGCTCAACGTCAAGGGCGACCTCGGCTTCGCCGACCTGTCGGTGACGGGGTCCTATTTCGACCGCGACATCAAGTACGAGTACGACAACGCGAACTACGACCAGTGGCGCACGGCCTATTACGGGGTGCACCTCGGCTATGACCTCTACAACACGGATTACCTGATCGGGGCGTTCTTCAACGACCAGTTCCAGGAGCGCTATTCCGCTGAGGTGAGGCTGACTTCGAAGGGCGAGAGCCGCTTCCAGTGGATGGCCGGCGCGTTCTACGAGGACGTGTACGACTGGTGGCAATACGGCGCTCACATACCCGGCTACATGTCCACGACCAGCTGGGCCTACGCGCAGTACCTCGCCTACTACTACAACGCCCAGGGATACGACATCCAGTATCCGCTCGACCCGACCGAGGTCTATTACACGAGCATCCTCGACCGCACCGTCAAGCAGACTGCCCTGTTTGGTGAACTCTCGTTCGACCTGACCGAGGACTGGACGGTCACCGGCGGCGCGCGCTGGTTCGAATACCAGCGCGATACCTACGAGCTCCGGCAGACGCCGCTGGGTTATCCGGTCGGCGGCGACTTCGAGGGCGGCGGCGTGGTGGAAAGCGAAGGCAAGGAATCCGACACCGTGCTGAAGTTCTCGACGCAGTACCGTTTCAGCGACCAGAAGATGATCTATGCCCTCTACAGCGAGGGCTTCCGCCTGGGCGGCAACAACGCCGCACGGGCCGCGGAGGCCGGCATCCTGCCGCTCGTGTACGAGCCGGACACGCTCAAGAACTACGAGGCGGGGATCAAGACGCGCTGGCTGGATGCGTCCCTGCAGGTCAACATGACCGCGTTCTTCATGGAATGGGAGGACATCCAGCTCAACCGGTCGGGGACGTCGGCCGGAAATCCGTGGTGGATGCGGGGAACCTTCAACGGCGGAAAGGCCGAGCAGAAGGGCGTCGAGCTCACCGTCAACTGGAGCCCGACGGCCAATCTCAGCTTCGACGTGAGCGCGTTCGTCGCCGATCCGGAGTTTTCCGAAGACACGTTCGCCCCGGACGGCGACCTCGCGATCGAATCCGGCACCACGATGCCGGTTTCGCCCGAGGAAAAGTACTGGGTTGCGGCGAGCTATACCTTCCCGAACCTGCTCGGCATGCAGGGCGATTTTTGGACGCGGGTGTCCTGGAGCTACCAGTCCGAGATCTGGAACAACCTGGACGCCATTTCGGACTTCGAGGAAGCCGTGACGCCCGAGGAACGTGCCGACGCGCTAGAGGAGCTCTTGCCGTCCTATACGTCCACGACGCTGCAACTGGGTTTCACGCACGACAACGGGTGGGAGACGGCACTCGTCGTCCGCAACCTGTTCGACGAGCGTGGCGTCGACTACATGAGTTCGGCCGACTACAGCACCGGACCCGACGAAGCCATCTTGCCCTGGGTCGGCGAGACCCGGTTCAAGCACGTGAGGTCCCTACAGCGCCCACGCACGATCGGTCTGTCGTTCAGCAAGAAGTGGTGAGACTGTCGCGCCGGCGCTGAGGCACGCGCTCGTGTGCCCGGCGCGGACACGCCCGTGAAGCTCGTCACGACGTCGGTCGTACGTGGCACGCACCAGGGCGAGAGTCACGGCGGCGTGTTCCTGATCGATCTGGAACGGCGGGACGTGCGCCAGGCCCTCGACTGGAACACGACTGCCATCGACTGGCAGGGCCGCGGTTGGGACCGGGGCCTGCGCGGCATCGCATTCGATGGCGAGGTCGTCTACATCGCCGCTAGCGACGAGCTCTTTGCCTACACGCCGGATTTCCAGCCGGTCGCGTCGTGGCGCAACCCGTATCTCCGGCATTGCCACGAAATCGCGGTTTACGAGCGGCGGCTGTTCCTCACCTCGACCGGTTTCGACAGCATCCTCGCCTTCGATCTCGACCGGCGCGAGTTCTCCTGGGCGCTGCACGTGATGACGCACGAGTTCCGGTTCAAGGGTGTGCCCTATGACCCGCGCGGGGCGGGCGGGCCCCTGCAACTCAATAAGCTGCACCTGAACAGCGTGCATTGCACCCGGGGCGGGATGTACATCACCGGCCTGAAGATCGGGAGGCATGCTGCTCTACAACGGCACGAAGGTGCAGATGTCCGCACAGTTGCCGCCCGGGACGCACAATGCGCGACCCTTCCGCGACGGAGTACTGTTCAACGACACGGAAGCGGATGCGCTGCGCTACGCCGGGCGGGGCGAGGGCCTGGAGGACCGCGCCTTCAAGGTGCCCCTCTACGGGCAGGACAGGCTGCAGAACCTTGGTTTGGATACGAGTGGCGTCGCGCGCCAGGGTTTCGCCCGCGGTCTGTGCCTGTTGTCCGATACCGTCGTGGCCGGTGGGTCCTCGCCATCGACCGTCTCCGTTTACGATCTCGCCTCCAATCAGCGGCAGCTGTCCGTGAACCTGACCATGGACATCCGCAACGCCATCCACGGCCTCGCCGTGTGGCCATTCGACTGAAGCGGGAGATCGGCTCTGCCTCAGAGCCCGGCGTTGCGGACGGTCTCCGGCAGCGCGTCGACGATATCGCCGAGCTCCTCCTGCCAGGTGCCGAGGTGTTTCTCGTAGCGGCGCCAGTAACCGAGCGCATCCGTGTAGATCGGCTGGCGCACCTGCTCGGAGCTTGCGGTCTTTACCGCGCGTTTGTTCTCGTGGAAGTGCACGCAGGCTTCCTCGAAGGGCAGCCGACAATGCGCGAGGATGCGTCGCACCTGGGTCTCGAGGTCGGCGACCGTTTCCTCGTAATGCACGTCCAGTACCTTGCCCGGGAGGACCCGGTGCCAATACTTCATCGTCTCGTCGTACTGGCGGTAGTACGCGGCAAGCTCCGCCAGGTCATAGGTGAAGTGCTGCCCCTTGGCAAACAGCTGCTTGAAGCCGCCTAGGCAGCTGTCGAAGGGATGGCGTCGCGCGTTGATGATCTTCGCGTTCGGCAAGATCATGTGTATGAGGCCGACGTGCGAGAAGTTGTTCGGCATCTTGTCGGTGAAGAATGGCCGGTCCGTCGAGCGGAAGGCCGCGGCCTCCTCGATGTACTGCCGACCATAAGCCTTGAGGTCCCGGCCACGCAGGTCGCGGACCGATTCCGGGTATCTCGTCCTGTCCGGACGGTAGCGGCCAATCGAGAACGCGAGGTGCACCAAGGTCGGAAGCTCGGCCGTGCCCTCGACCTGGCTGTGGCTCGCCAGAATCTGCTCGACCAGGGTCGATCCCGAACGCGGCAACCCCACGATGAAGATCGGGGCGGCCGATTGGTGGCCCTCACCTGCAAACTTTGCGAACAGCTCAGGCGTGAAGACGGACGCGATCTGCTCATGGCGCAGCTCCATCGCCACGGGATCGTGAAACACGGTTTTGCGCTGGCGCTCGTTGCCGGACTCGTAGTAATGCCACGAGCGGTCAAAATCGCCGCGATCCTCGTAGGCCTTCGCCAACGCAAACCGGAAGTGGATGTCGGCGCTCTCATTCAAGTCGTTGCGGGCAACTTGCTCCTCCATGGCACGGATCTCCGCGTCGTCGAAGCGAAAAACCTTGAGGTTGGCCATGCTCCAGTAAACTTCGCCGAAATCCGGCTTCGCGGCAATCGCCGCGCGATACGCGCGCAGCGCGGCCGCCTGGTCGCCGCGCGTCTTGAGCGCATGTCCGTAACTCAGATGGACGTTTGCGTTGCCAGGACGCAGGGCGATCGAGCGTTCGAATGCCTCGATGGCCTTGTCGACGTCGCCGGCGTGCGAATGGGTGATCCCGAGTCCCGACCACGCGACCGCACTGGCGGAATCCGTCCGGATCGCCGCCAGGTAGCACTCCTTGGCTTCCGCGTGCCGGTGCGATTCCAGGAGGATGCCTCCAAGCATCGTCCAGGCCATCGTGTGCCCTGGCGCAAGCTGCGTGACCCGCCGCAAGAGGGCCTCGGCATCCGAGAGCTGCTTGTCCTCGCGCCAGTAGAGCTGCGCGAGGACGCGCAGCGCATCGATGTTGTCCGCATTCTCGCGCAGCGCCGCACGCAGCGTGTCCAAGGCCTCTTCCTTGCGGCCTGCCCGCAGGTGATCGAGCGCAACTGCGACCTTGCCGCGGGCAGGATCGCGGTCGAAGAATTCCTCGAAGGACTCATCGGCCTCGCTGCCTCGGCCGAGCGCGGCGAGGGCCTGACCGAGCTTCTTGTGCGCGAGCGGCAACTGCGGCTCGAGCCGGATGGCCTGCTCGAAGCAGGGCACCGCCTCCGCGTAGCGCTCTTGGAGCGCGAGGACGCTGCCCAGGTCCTCATGCAGGTGCGGATGATCCGGCCTGAGCGAGATGGCCTGCCGCACGACCTGCTCCGCCTCGGGGTGGCGTCCTTGGCGACTGAGCGCATTGCCGAGCAGCCGCATGTGGTCGATCGAACCGGGTGTGCGCTCCAGGTGCTCCCGGCAGATGAACTCGGCGCGCAGCGGGCGGTTGTCGCGCAGCGCCGCGAGCGCAGCCGCGACACTCTGGTCTGGGGCTACTTCAGGTACCGGTCGAACCACGCCAGCACCCGCTCGAGATAATCACGCTCGAACTCCTTCGGCCAGCCGCCGTGGTGCGCGCCCGGATAGACGACGAGCTCGGTCGGGACGCCGCGCTTGCGCAGCGACTGATAGAAGAGCTCGGCGTTGATCAGCGGCACGTTCCAGTCCTCGCGCCCGCCGAGGAAGATCGTCGGGGTCGTGACGCGCCCGGCCTGCAGCAGCGGCGAGAGCCGGTCGTACTTCTCGCGGTTCTCCCACGGGGAGCCGAGCTCCCAGTTGTACCACTTCTGGTAGATGTCATGGCCGTAGTTGGCCGCGATGTAGCTGTGGCCCGCCCCGGAGGCCGCGGCCTTGAAGCGATCCGTGCGCGTGATGACCGTGTTCGTCATGTAGCCGCCGTAGGAGTAACCCGTCACCGCGAGGCGTTCCGGGTCCGCGTAACCCTGCGCGACGGCATAATCCACGGCGGCGATCAGGTCGTCGTAGTCGGTGATGCCCCAAGTCTGGTAGATCGCGCGCACGAAGTCCTGCCCGCGGCCCGTGGACCCGCGCGGGTTCGGCTCGATGACGACGTAACCGTTCGCCGCGAAGAACTGCGGCTTGAAGTCGAACCCCCAGCCGAACTGGCCGACCGGCCCGCCGTGGATGTGCAGGATGGTGGGATAGCGGCGGCCAGCGACGAAGCCCGGGGGCTTGGTCACGAAGGCTTGCACCTCGGTGCCGTCGGAGCTCTTGAAGCTGACCGTTTCCTTGGCGCCGAGCGCGACGCGCGCGTGAAACTCCGCGTTGACCGCGGTCAACTTGCGCTCGCGCCCGCCCGAAAACGCGGCGATCTCCGGTCCCGCATGGCCGCCTGCGACCTCTGCGGCGATCCGGCCGTCCGGCGCGACGTCGAAACCGCCGATGCTTCGATCGCCCTCGACCACCGTCTCCAGCCGCCCGTCCTTCGGCCGCACGCGCGCGAGCTGGTTGCCGCCGAGGTTCTCGTAGGTGAAATAGATCCACTCGCCGTCCGCCGAATAGCGGAAGTCGTTCACCCAGCGGTCGAGCGGTGCCGTCAGGACCCGCCCCTCGCCGCCGCTCGCCGGCATCACGGCGACCTGCGGGGCGCCGTACACGCCGTCCTCCGCGACCAGGAACGCGATCGACCGGCCGTCCGGGCTGAACGCCGGGTCGCTCTTGGTCCGCCCGTCGTCGGTCAGGCGCAGGAGAGACGCGGTTTTGTCCGTATTCACGGCGTCAACGATCCAGAGATCCGTGCGATACGTCGCGTCGGGGTCCGCTTCGCGGTTGCTCGCGAAGACGACGCGCCTGCCGTCGGGGGACCAGGCGGCATCGGCTTCGGAATGCTCGCCGGACGTGAGCTGCGTGAGCTTCCCGGTTGCGAGGTCGAGCGCATGCAGGTGGTCGGCGCGGTCGCCCGTGAGATAGCCTGGGCCCGCATCCTCCTTGAATTCGAGGCGCGTGATCACGAAGGGTTTCGGACCCTTCTCCTGCCCCTGCGCCTGCGCCGCCTCCGCGGGCGTCTTCAACGCGCTGTCGGTAAAGCCGAGCAGCAACCGCGACTCGTCGGGCGAGAAGTGGATCTCGCCGATCCCCTGCTCGAGTTTCGTCATTTGCTCGGACTCGCCGAAGGTCGCGAGCGGAAGCTTCCACAGCTGGCCGGTGCCGGAACGGTCGGACAGGAAGTACAGCGCGCTCCCGTCTTTCGACCACGTGGGATCCGAGGCGCTCGATCCCGCCGACGTCACCGCGCGCGGCCTTCCGCCCGCGAGCGGCACGACGTAGACCTGCTTGTCCAGGACATAGGCAAGCAGCTTGCCGTCCCGCGAAATGCCAGGGCTGCCCGGAGACTTGACGGCCTCCTGGTCCTCGAAGCTGAGAGTGCGAGCGGAAGTCGCGGACGGCTCATTCTCGGCGGAGATGGCAATGGCCGCCGGCGCAGCCCAGCTTGCGGCGACGAGGAGCACGCGAAGCGGATGCTTCATGGCCGCTTGACTCCCCGTCCCGGGTGCTCACCCGTCGCCTTGCCGTCCTGCCAGACGGTGACGCCGTTGACCCAGACCTTATCGATGCCGACCGAGAGCGCCTTGGGATCCTCGAATGTCGCGCGGTCGGCCACGGTCGCCGGGTCGAACAGCACGAGGTCGGCAAAAGCCCCTGGTCGGATCGTGCCGCGATCCGCGAGCCCCATGCTGGCGGCCGAAAGCCCGGTCATCTTACGCACCGCCTCCTCGAGGGTCAGCAGCTTCTTCTCGCGCACGTACGTGCGCAGCACCTTGGTGAACGCGCCGCGGCCGCGCGGGTGCAGGCTGTCGAGCGAGCCGTCCGAGCAGATGCTTGCATGGGGCCAGACGATGAGCGCGTCGATGTCCTTCTCGACCATTCCCTTCCCCATGATCGACTGCCGGTCGTCCTCGCCGCTCGAGCGCGCGATCAGGTCCATCAGCTCGGCCGCCGGATCCGTGCCCTTGGCCGCCGCGATCTCCGCCAGGGACTTGCCGACCAGGTCCGGTTGCGGGCTGTAGTCGGTGAGGATGATGCCGTCCGCCGGCGTCACGTGGTCCAGGACGAATTGCGCCGTCTCGCGGTTCGTGAAGTCGCGCTTCGGGAACAGCACCGTCAGGTCGGAATGCCAGTATTCGTAAGGATAGATGTCGCCGGTGATGTCGATGCCTTCCGCGCGCGCCTTTTCCAGAATGCCGAGCAGCCGTGCGCTCTGGCCCCACCAGTCCACCATGGCGAGCTTCATGTGCGTGACCTGCACCGGGATCTTCGCCTCGCGGCCGATGCGCACGATCTCGTCGATCGCCTCCCAGAAATTCCGGTCTTCGCTGCGGACGTGGCTGATGTAGCGGCCGCCGTGGCGCGCCGCTTCCTTCGCGAGTTCGATGACTTCCTCGCTCGCGGAGTAGATGCCCGGGTCGTACTCGAGGCCGGTGGCGAGCCCGAGCGCACCCGCTTTCATGCCCTCCTCCACGCCCAGCCGCATTTTTTCGACTTCCTCCGCAGTCGCGTGGCGCCGGTAGCCATCCTTGCCCATGACCTCCTCGCGCAGGCTCCCATGTCCCACGAAGGTCGCGACGTTGATCGCGGGCGGAGTCTTCTCCATGTTCTCGAACAGGTCGCGGACAGCGTAGGTCATGGAGCCGTCCTGGCCCGCGACGATCGTCGTGACGCCCTGGCTCACGACCGGCGCCGCGTCGCGCATCGCAAACAGGCCGTCCTCGTGGTGGCTGTGCACGTCGATGAAGCCGGGCGCGAGCGTGAGCCCGCGGGCGTCGACGACCGCCTCGCCGCGCTTCGGCTCGAGATCGCCGATCTCGACGATCCGGTCGCCGTCGATGCGCACCGCGCCCGCGCGCCCCGGGGCGCCCGTGCCGTCGATGATCGAGGCATTCACGATCAGCGTGGAGGTTGTTTTCTCGCCGGCGCAGCCGGCTGCGAGCGCCGCGAACAGCAATGCGGCGCCGGCGACGGACAGGTACTTCACTCGAAGGACTCCTTGACCCTGCTGAACGGGATCCCGCGCAGGCCCGGCGACCAGTAGACGAAGCCGTCCGCTTCGCCGGTGTTGGGGGCGAACCGGAGGATCAACGGACTGCCGGCCGCGCCGAACTCGCCGTTCCTCCCGGGCTTGAGCACCAGGCCTTCCGCGCAGGTCTCGAGGACGAGCTTGTCGCCGCGCTCGTCGATCACGCAGCGCGCGTTCGCCTCGTCGCTGAAGTAAGCCCCGGCGTAGCGCGACAGCGGCTTCGGCTCCCACGCCGCGGTGACGGGCTCGCGCTCCGGCTCGGCCTCCTCGGGCTCCGACGGGCCGAGCTTGTCCTCAAGGAGGAACTCCGCGACGTCCATGGCGATTTCGCCGGCGTCGAGCTCGGCGCGGTTGCACAGCACGACCACGGACGCGTGTTCGGCCGGCACGCGCACGAGGCTCGAGCGGTAGCCGACCCAGGAACCGCCGTGCGTCACCCAGGTGAGGCCCCGCGACTCCTCGACATTGAGCCCCGCCGCGTACCCCGTGGACGTGCCGTCATTCAGCTGGCCGACCTCGTACATCCGCTCGACGAGCGCCCGCCCGCCGACCTTGCCCGTGTAAAAGTTCTCGTCCCAGAGTGCCAGGTCGTGGATGTCGCTGTGCACCTGGCCGTCGCCGACCTGCTCCCAGCCGGTTTCGTCCACGACGAAGGCCTCGCCCTCCCTGCGGTAGCCGCGCGCAAGGGCGGCGATGCCGTCCGGGTAGCGGTCCACGATGCTCGTGTTCTTCATGCCGAGAGGCTCGAAGATCTGCTGCCGCGAGAACTCGGCGAGCGACAGCCCGCTCGCCCGCGCGATCACGACGCCGAGCAGGAAGTAGCCGGTGTTGCTGTAGTCCCATTCGACGCCGGGCTTCTCGTTCGGCGCGGTTTGCCTCGCGAACGCGAGCACGGTCTCGTGGATCGTCGAGCCGTCGGCATCGCCTCGCCCCTTCATGGTGAGGAGCTCGATGTAGTCGCGAAGGCCTCCGGTGTGGTGCATGAGCTGCCGGAGCGTCACGCCCCGGGCGCTCGTGGCGATTTCCGGCACGTGTTTCACGACCGGGTCGTCGAGCTTCAGCTTGCCCTGCTGCTCGAGGAGCAGCAGCGCGAAAGCGGTGAACTGCTTGGAGACCGAGGCGAGGTTGAACACGGCGTGCGTGTCGAGCGGTTTCCCGCGCCCGATGTCCGCAAGGCCGAAGGCGCCTGCGTGCGTGAGCGCGCCAACCTCGAGCACGCCGACCGTGCAGCCGGGCTCCCCGGGCTTCACGTAGTTGTCCATGACGGCGGCGATGGCCGCGTCCGTGAGTCCTTGCGCTGCGGACGCGATTGACCCCGAAAGCGCGAGCGCGGCGCCGGCGAGGCAGCGCCCAGTGAAGTTTGTCATGGGAGACCTGCGGTGGGACAAGAGCTCGATTTTGATTCAAACTGTTCGGTTGAAGCAACGCCCAATCATGATCGAAAGTCCCTACCTCCTCTTCCTCGGCGATGCGCCGGATCTCGCCACCGCGAAAACCGCGGCCGGCATCCGGCAGTGGCGCGGCGAGCTCTGTGCGGGACAATTGCGCCTCCCGGGCTGTCGCGTGGACCTCGGGCTTCCGGACCTGACACCGCGCGAGGCGGCCGCCCGCGGCATCCGCACGCTCCTCATCGGCATCGCCAACGACGGCGGCTTCATCGCGCCGCATTGGGTTGCCGCCATCGTGGCAGCGCTCGACGCTGGCCTCGACGTGGCCTCGGGCCTGCACGAGCCGCTGGCCGGCGTGCCGGAGATCGCCGCGGCAGCAGCGCGCAGCGGCCGCAGGCTCTTCGAAGTTCGCCAGCCGGCGGAGTCGTTCATGCCGGGTACCGGGAGGAAGCGCAGCGGAAATCGCGTGCTCACGGTCGGAACCGACTGCGCCGTCGGTAAGAAGTACACGGCACTCGCGATCGAGAAGGAAATGCGCGCGCGCGGCGTAGACGCCGACTTTCGCGCCACCGGGCAAACGGGCATCTTCATTTCGGGCCGCGGCATCGCGGTCGACTCGGTCGTCTCGGACTTTGTCTCAGGTGCGGCCGAATGGCTGTCCCCGGACGCCGCGCCGCAACACTGGGACGTGATCGAAGGCCAGGGATCGCTGTTCCACCCGGCCTACGCGGGCGTGACGCTCGGGCTCATCCACGGCAGCCAGCCCGACGCGATGGTGCTGTGCCACGACCTCGCGCGCACGGGCATCGCCGACTACGAGGGATATTCCATCCCGACCTACGAAGCCTGCTTCGAGGCGTACCTCTCAGCGGCACGGCTCACGAATCCGGCGGCGCGGTTTGCGGGCATCAGCCTGAACACGTCGTCAGTCGACGATTCGGCGGCCGGGCGAGCGGTCGCCGAGGTCACCGCGCGCACCGCCCTGCCTTGCTGCGACCCGATCCGTCACGGCATCGGGGCCATCGTCGACGAGATTCTCGCGCCGCGGTGAGCGCAGGCCGTAACATCCGGGCGGCCGGCCGGGTCTCCTGACATCGACAGGGAGCGCAACCATGAACATCATCGTCGACGCATTGATCGAATGGCCGCGTCGCGTCGCGGGGCACATCCAATGGCTCGGGCCGCTGTTCGCCCGCATCGTGGTCGGCTGGGTGTTCCTCTGGACGGGATGGGGCAAGCTCACCCACCTGCCGCTCGTCACGCAAAACTTCGAGGGCTGGGGCATCCCGGCACCGCAGCTGCTCGCGCCTTTCGCCTCAGGCGTCGAGTTCTTCGGCGGCATCCTGTTGCTGGCGGGGCTCGCCACTCGCATCTCCGCGGGTGCCCTCGGCGTCGTCATGATCGTCGCCATCGCCGCGGTCCAGGGGCCGGAAGTCGATTCGCTGCTCACCTTCCTCGGGCTCGAGGAAACCATGTACCTCGCGCTGTTCCTGTGGCTCGCGATCGCCGGCGCCGGGCCCGTCTCCCTGGATGCCGCGCTCGAACGGCGATCGGTCGCCTGACGCTCGGGCCTCAGCCCATCCGACAGACCGGTCGTGCCGGCTGCGGTATCGGTGGAAGCTGTTCATCGACCCGCGAGGTGCGTCATGAAGTGCGAAGTGTGCGGCAACGACTACGACAAGGCGTTCGAGGTGATCCAGGGCCGGGAGCGGCACGTGTTCGACAGCATGGAATGCGCCATCCACGTGATTGCGCCGACCTGCGACTTCTGCGGCGTGCGCATCGTCGGGCACGGGATGGAAGCCAGCGGAAAGTTCTATTGCTGCGCCCACTGCGCGCAGTCGGCCGGCAAGCCGGAGATGAAGGACCGGGTGGCCTGAAAATGACGGGGGCCGCTTTCGCGGCCCCTGGGGGTTGTTGCCAGGTCTTTATCCGGTTAAGGATGAATATCAGCAACTTCCTCGAGAGTCATGCTGCGCGCGCCGCAGGGCGGCGGGGATTGCGTAAACTCCGATCTTGCCGTCGGCGCCGTCCGACGCGAAGCGAGGAACCGGAATGAGCTCGTTCGCCCTCAGCAGTGCTCAATTCACCGAGTGGCTCCGCAGCTACCAGTCGGCCTGGGAAGGCCGTGATGCTGACGCGGCAGCAAAGCTGTTCTCGGACGACGCGCGCTACCATTGGACGCCACTGGTGCCCCCGCAGCAGGGCCCGGCGGAGATCGCCTCGGTCTGGAACGCAGCTGTCAGCCAGCAGCGCGACGTGCGATTCACATTCACGGTTTTCGGCGTGTCGGGAGCCACCGGCATGGCGACCTGGCGCGCGGACTTCACGCGCTTGCCCGACCAGTTCAAGGTCCGCATCGAAGGCGTCCTGTCGGCGGAATTCTCGGCCCCGGGCCGCTGCCGCGTCTTTCGCGAGTGGTGGCACAGCTCGGAGTCCCCGGGTTAGGCCATGAATCCCCGCAGCGGCAGGTTCGGCCGCTGCAACCAGTTGTCCGGGAGGTAATCGGCTGCGCCGTCGATCGCGTGAACTGTGTAGGCGTGCCGCGGCTTGTCGCTGCGGTTCGGCCCCGACAGGTGCGGCAGCGCCCCGTGCAGCAGGATCAGCGTTCCGCGCTCCGCCTCCAGCGGCACCAGGCACTCGGCCGGATACGGCGACGGGTCGAAGACCTCGAGCTCGGTCGCCGTGCGTTCGGCATTCAGCTTCGAGCGCGCCTTGACCGGCAGCCGATGGCCGCCCGGCAGCGCCCACATGCAGCCGTTGTCCGTCGTCGCGTCGTCGATCGCGAACCAGAACCCCACGACGCTCGGCGGATCGGTCCACAGGTACGTGTGGTCCGTGTGGCAGACGACCTCGCCGCCGATCCGCGGCTGCTTGAAGATGTACATGGACTGCAGGAGCAGCGGCTCGGCCAAGCCGATGTCTTCCGCGACGGCTGCGAGCTCCGGTCTGCGGCTGAACGCGTCGAATACCGCATCGAGGTCGTGCATCGCGTGCCCGAGCTTGTTGAGCGAGAGATGCGCCTCGCCGCGCAGGCGGCCCTCGCCGTCGAATGCGTCCTTCTCGAAGAAGCAGCGGATCGCCTCGCCGCTCGTCAGGAAGTAACGTTCCGCCGCGTGGCGCGCGCCGCCGTCTGCCGTGAAGACCGTCGCCGTCTCGGGCGGCGGTACGTGCTCGCGCGCGAGAAGCAGTGCGCGCTCGCGAAGCCCGAGGCATCGCGCCGCGTCCGCAAAGCCGGGCAGCACGAGGAAGCCGTCCCGGTCATAGGCTGCCTGCTGCCCATCCGAAAGGTACGCGCCCACGACAACCCCGCGCCGCCCAGATGGGCCAGTCTAGCGTCAGCCGCTCAGGCCGTCGCGCGGCACTCTAGCCCGGCGTCCGCCGCGAGCTCGGCGGCCTTGTCGGTCTTCTCCCAGTTGAAGTCGGGATCGTCGCGCCCGAAGTGGCCATAGGCCGCGGTCTTCCGGTAGATCGGCCGCAGCAGGTCGAGCATCTGGATGATGCCCTTGGGACGCAGGTCGAAGTGCCGCAGCACGAGCTCCGCGATGCCTCTGATCGGGCACGCTGCCAGTGCCGTAGGTCGTCAGCATCACGCTGGTCGGGCGCGCGACCCCGATCGCATAGGAAACCTGCACGAGGCAGCGCCGCGCAAGGCCCGCGGCGACCACGTTCTTCGCGACGTAGCGCGCCGCGTACGCGGCGGAACGATCGACCTTGCTCGGATCCTTGCCCGAGAACGCGCCGCCACCGTGCGGCGCGGCGCCGCCGTAGGTGTCGACGATGATCTTGCGCCCGGTGAGGCCCGTATCGCCCTTCGGCCCGCCGACCACGAACCGCCCGGTCGGATTGACGAGGTACTTCACCTTCTTCGAGACCATGTCCCGCGGCAGGACCGGCTTCAGGATCTCCTCGACGACCGCTTCGGTGAGCGTCGCGTGCCCGATCTCCGGGGCGTGCTGCGTCGACAGCACGACAGTGTCGATCTCGGCCGCGCGGCCGCCGTCGTATCGCACCGTCACTTGCGACTTCGCGTCGGGGCGCAGCCACGCGAGCCGGCCGGACTTGCGCAGCTCCGCCTGCTTCTCGACCAGGCGGTGCGAAAGGTGGATCGGCGCCGGCATCAGCTGTCGGCGTCTCGTCGCAGGCGTAGCCGAACATGAGCCCCTGGTCGCCCGCGCCCTGCTCGAGGTCGAGTCCGCGGCCCTCGTCGACGCCCTGCGCGATGTCCTGCGACTGCTCGTCGTAGGTGACGAGCACGCTGCAGCCCCGGTAGTCGATGCCATTCTCCGAGTTGTCGTAGCCGATCTCCTTGATCACGCGCCGCGCGATGCGCTGCCAGTCGATCACCGCATTCGTGGTGATCTCGCCGGCGACCATCACGATGCCGGTCTGCAGATCGTCTCGCACGCGACGCGGCGCTGCGGCTCCTGCGCGAGCATCGCGTCGAGCACCGCGTCCGAGATCTGGTCGGCAACCTTGTCCGGATGGCCTTCCGACCGGACTCCGACGTGAAGAAATAGCTTCGCTCATGGTTCGAGTGACTCCGTCGATGATTTCAGTTGCGTCTCAACGAGCGAGCCAGTCGCCGCTGTTCAAGCGACCGGCGCGAGCACAGCATCCAGCCCATCGCACGGTCTTCACGACGCCGCCGAAGGCGAAGAAATGCGGCCTTCTTGAAGCGCGACTCGGGCGGACCGCCCTGCAGGCGCACGAGCGCCGGGAACATCTCGTCGACGGTCCTCACGAGTGCTCAGAGGCCCGCCGATCGCGCCGCGCGGGTTCGAGAGCATACGCAAGCGACGCGCCGACGCCGCAAATGCATCGCGAACTTCGCGAGCGGCTTGAGCGAGGCCGGGCCCGGGATGCCGACGTGCATCGGCAGCGTGATGCCCTCGCGCCGTAGCTCGGCGTCCCAGTCGGTGAACGCGGCCGGATCGAAGCCGAACTGCGTGGCGAAGTAGACGTCGAAGCGCCGGTCTTCCGCGCACTCGGCCTCTTGCGCGCGAGCGCCTCCCCGACGCGTCCTCGCCGATTGCTCGGGTTGCCTTCGGGGTGGCCGGCAACGCCGATCGTCGGAAGCCGTACTTCGGCGAACACGCCGGTCTGCAGCACTTCGAGGCTGCTGGCGTAGTCGCCCGCGGGCGGCGTGTTGTCGCCGGCCACCAGCAGCGCGCGCGAGATGCCGCCCGCTTGCAGCGCGCGAGCGCCGCGCTCGAGCTCTCGCGCGCGAGCTTGCGCGGGCGACGACGTGCGGGCAGCCGCGGAATCCTGCGAGCTCGGCGGCGCACGCGACTTCCGCGACGTCGTCGATCGTCGCGTCCGGCGGTGCGCGACGTAGACCGCGGTGCCGGGCGGCAGCGCCGCGCGAGATCGCAGCCGAGCTGCCCGCGTCGGCGGCGTGATCTCGATCGAGTAGCGCGCGGGAACGCCGCGATGTGTTCCTTGAGCTCGTCGTCGGCCATCGGCTACTTCTGGCGCCTGCGTGCACGACGAAGCTCTCGTCGTTGAACCACAGGCCCCTGTGCTTCTTCAGCACGTCCTGCGTCGCGTCGAGGTAGGCGCCCGTCACGCATCGCACCTCTCGAGGCGCTCGTCCTCGATCTGGTTCGACGTAGATCGCCGCGTTCCACGCCGCGAACAGCGTCGAGGTGCCGATGCGTCGCCGATCTCGCTCGGCAGCGTGTGCATCTCGTAGCGGAAGATCGACTTGTCGTCGGGCCCGGCACGACGAAGTTGAAGTCGCGCGCCTCGCGGCCGAGCTCGTCTCGCAGCGCCGCGATCAGCTCGTGCCGGTCCACCTTGAACGGGTTCTCGTCCGGCCAGAGCCTCTGGACCATCTCGAGCGCCGGGTCGTGGCCGTACGACTGGATCGCCAGCAACCGGCCGCCGGGCGCGAGGCTGCGCACCAGCGGCGCGAGCACCTTCTTCGCCTTGAACTCCGCGCTCATGCGCGCGCGCCACGGCTGCGAGGCGACGACGAGATCGTAGTTGCCGAAGATCTGGCCCGGCTTCGGGATGACGCGGTCGAGCAGGAACTTGTGGTCCTTGCGGTAGATGACGAGCACCGACGGCCGCACGTACACCGGGTTGCCGGTCTTCGGGCTCGGCTTCGTCTGCCAGCCGAAGACGAGCGTCGCGCGCGAGCTCCTCGATCTGCTCGGCGTACTCGTTCGAGGTCTGGCCCTTGAGGCGCACCTCGTGCCAGTTGAGCGCGGCCGCGGCCTGGACGTCGCGCGGCATCAGCCGCGGCGCCTCGGCATAGTTGAGGTTCGTGATGACGAGCACGGTCGCGGGATGCTCGATGAAGCGGTCCGGCATCTTCTCGAGGCCGAGCCGCACGTCCTCGAGGCTGATCTCCTTGGCGACCACGAAGAACGGCACGGTCGGGAACTGCGCGATGCGCGTGGCGCATGAGCCGCGCGAGCACCGTCGCGTCGCCCATGCCGGCGTCGAAGATGCGCAGCGCGGGCGGCGTCGGCCGCAGCGTGCCGGAGCTCGCGCGCCGCGCGCTGCGCGACCGTCGACTTCTCGTTGCAGGTGTTGACGAACGCCAGGTACTTCTGGCGGTTGTCGTAGAAGCGGAACGGCGTCGCGGCGTCTCCCGGGGCGGCCTGCGGCTTCCTCGCCCGGCCCGCGCTCACGGCGCGCGGGCCTGCCGTCCCGCGACGAGGTCACGCACGATGCGCGCCACGTGCTCGCCCTGGAAGCGGCACATGCCGAGCTCGAGCTCGCTCGGCATGCGCGTCTCGTCGCCCTTACCGGTGATGCTGCTCGCCCCGTACGGCGTGCCGCCCGTCACCTCCTTCATGGTCATGATGCCGGGCGCCGTATAGGGCAGCCCGACAATGACCATGCCGTGGTGCAGCAGGGTGGAATGGAAGGAGGTGATGGTCGTTTCCTGCCCGCCGTGCTGGCTCTGGGAGCAGGTGAAGACACTGCCGACCTTGCCGAGCAAGGCGTTCTTCGCCCACAGCGGCCCGGTCTGGTCGAGGAAGTTACGCATCTGCGCGCACATGTTGCCGAAGCGCGTCGGCGCGCCGAACAGGATGCCCTCGTAGTTGCCGAGCTCGAGCGGGTCCGCGAGCGGCGCCTTCTGGTCGCGCTTGTAGTGGAACTCGGCCGCGACCGAATCGGGCACCAGTTCCGGCACGCGCTTGACGTCCGCTGACATGCCCGCGACCTTCGCGACGCCCTCGGCCTGGGCCCAGGCCATCGTCTCGACGTGGCCCCAGCTGCTGTAATAGAGGACCAGCATGTTCGCCATCGGTGTCTCCCGGCCTCAGGCGGCGGCCCGCGATTGCCTTTCGAGGAATGCCTGCAAGGCGTCATTGTAGGCGCGCGGCGCATCGAGGTTCGGCAGGTGACCCGCGCCGGCCACCACCACCCGCTCCCCCAGCGGCAGCGCGCGCGCGAGCGACTCGCCTGCGCGACGGCGGATCGGGGTGTCGAACTCTCCGTTCACGACGAGCGCCGGTCTCATGAAGCGTGCCAGCGCGCCCTCGCCGGCAGGCGGCGGCGGCCGTTCGGCGGCGCCGCGCAGGTCGCGCGCCGGATAGCGCTCGAGCACCCGCGCGGCGAGCGAGCGCGCCGCAGCGTCATCCGTGTGCAAGCGCATCAGCGGATGGCTCCGCCAGGCGCGCCGGAACGCGTCGACGCCCTGCTCCTCGACCAGCCGCCGATACTCCGCGATCGAGAAGTCTTCGTCGCCCGCCGCAGCGGCGTCGCCAGTCTCGTCCGGCGGGCCGTCGAGGACGAGCGCCGCCACGCGCTCGGGCTGGCGCAGCGCGAAGGCAAGCGCGACCCGCGCACCCTGCGAGTGGCCGACGAGCGCCGCGGCCTCGATCTGAAGATGATCGAGCAGGCCGCCGAGATCTTCGAGATCCGCCGCGCGCCCGGGCGTGCCCTCGGAGAGCCCGAAGCCGCGCCGGTCGTAGCGGACCACGCGGAACGACCCTGCGAGTGCCGCGACCTGCAGTTCCCACGCGTCGAGGTCGAGCGTCCAGCCGTGGATGAAGACGACGGCCGCTCCCGCGCCTTCGTCGCTGAGGCGAAGCCGGGCGTCACCGGCGCGGAAGCTGCGGTCGCGGTCCTGCATTTGTTTTCGAATACCGAAAAAAAGTTCGCATTCAGGCTACGAGTGCCGGGCTGGGGCGTCAAGCGGCGGCCTGCACGCCTTCAAAGCTGGGCGGAGAGCGAGAGGCCGGGCACGCGCGCGAGCTCCGCCGAGATCGCGCGGCTCGCCTGCCGGAGCATCGCGAGCCGCTCGCGCACGATCCCCGCCTTTGTGACCTTGCGGGAGTGACTCGAGCTGTTGAGCGCGGCGACCACGCGCCCGTACTGGTCGTGCACGGGCACGGCGACGGCAACCACGCCGTAGGCCAGCTCGTCCTCGACCGCGGAGTAGCCGGCCTTGCGGCATTCCGCGATGAGCGAGCGCAGCTTGCGGGGGTCGGTGACCGTCGAATCGGTCAGCGCGACGAACTGCTGCGTGCGGAAATAGGCCTCGAGCCGCTCCGGTGCGAGTCCCGCGAGCAGGACCCGTCCCATCGAGGTGACGTGCGCGGGAAAGCGGCTGCCGACGTGCGCCTCGAGCCGCATCAGCGTGCGCACCGAGGTGCGGGCCACGTACACGATGTCGTTGCCGTCGAGCACCGAGAGCGCGGCAGAGTCGCCCGTCAGGCGCGCGAGCTCCTCCAGGTGCGTCTGCGTCAGGTGCTCGATGTCCATCGACTCGAGGTAGGCCGCGCCGAGCTCGAGCACCTTGGGCCGCAGCAGGAACTGCCTCCCCCGCCGCGTCACGTAGCCGAGCTCCTCGAGCGTCAGCAGGCAGCGGCGCGCGGTGGCCGCCGGCATGCGCGCGATGCCCGCGACCTCGGTCAGCGTCAGCGCCGAGTGGTCGCGCGTGAAGGCGCGGATCACGGCCAGGCCCTTGGCGAGCCCGCCCATGGTTTCACGGCGCAGCGGCGTGTTCTGGCGGCGCGGCATCCCCGGAGTGTATTTCGATATGCGAAGAAGCAAAAGCGTCGCGGGCCCGCGCACTTGACGCCGGGCGGTTGCCGCGTTCAGCATGTTCGTCAGTCGAATCTCTTTTCGGTATTCGAAACGGGATCCGGGCGCCGGGGGCTGCACGGGATGAAAATCGGTTCTCAGACCGGGAAGCTGTCGGCGATCTCGGCGTCGAATCCCGACTCGATCGTCGTGCGCGGATTCGACCTCTGCAACGACTTGGTCGGCAATGTCACGTTCACCGACCACGCCTGGCTGCTCGTCGCCGGAAAGCTGCCGACGCCGGAACAGCGCCGCATCCTCGACGCGACGCTCGTCGCGATCGCCGAGCACGGCCTCGTGCCGTCGGTAGCGGCGGGCCGCATGACGCTCGCGGCGGCGCCCGAGGCGCTGCAGGGCGCGGTCGCGGCCGGCATCCTCGGCTGCGGCTCGGTGATCCTCGGCTCCGCAGAATCGGCCGCGCGCTTCCTGGCCGGCATCCTCTCCGGCAACGGCACGCGAGACATCGCCTCGGCCGTGCATGCCTCGCTCGTCGAGGCTCGCGACGCAAAGCGCGCGGTGCCCGGCTACGGACACCCGCTTCACAAGCACTCCGACCCTCGCGTGGGGCGCCTGCTCGCGATCGCGGCAGAAACCGGCGTCGCGGGGCGGCACGTCGAGGTCGCGCGCCTGGTCGAGAAGAAGCTGCCGGAGGTCACCGGCAGGCCGCTGGTGATGAACGTGTCCGGCGCGATCGCGGCGGTCATGCTCGATGCGGGCTTCCCGCTCCTTGCCGTGAAGGGCGTCCCGATCCTGGCCCGCACCGCGAGCCTCATCGCGCACCTGCTCGAGGAGCAGGAGCGCCCGATCGGCTTCATCCTCGCGGACTCGGGGGCGGCGAGCGTCGCCTATGACGGGCCCTCCCCTCCCGGATTCGTGCCGGGCGACTGATGTTCAACGCACCGCTCCGCGGGGTCCGGGTCGTGGAACAGGGAACGTTCATCACCGGCCCATGCGCCGGGATGATGCTCGCCGACCTCGGCGCCGACGTGATCAAGGTCGAGAGCCCGGACGGCGACCCCTACCGCGCCTACCAGCGTGGCCACTACTCCCCGCACTTCCAGGCATACAACCGCAACAAGCGCAGCCTCGGCTGCGACCTCAAGCTGCCGGCCGATCGCGAGCTCTTCGAACGGCTGGTTGCCAGCGCCGACGTCTACATCCAGAACTTCCGCCCGGGAACGGCCGAGCGGCTCGGCGCGGGCGTCAAGCGCCTGCGCGGCCTCAACCCGAGGCTGGTGTACTGCTCGATCAGCGGTTTCGGCGCGGATGGACCCTACGCCGAGCGCCCGAGCTACGATTCCGTGGCACAGGCGCTGTCGGGGTTCCTCTCGGTCGTCGTCGACCCGGACCGTCCGCGCTTCCTCGGTCCCGCTCTCGCCGACGCGATCACGGGCATCTATGCGGCATATGGCGTCCTCGGCGCACTGCTCGAGCGCGCAAGCACCGGCCAGGGCCGCCACGTCGAGGTCTCGATGTTCGAGGCCATGGCCCATTTCGCGGTCGAGCCGTTCGCCGCGTACTTCGCGCTCGGCGAAACTCCGAAGTCGAGCGACCGGCCGCGTCTCGCACAGGCCTACATCCTCGGCACGGCGGACGAGCGCCTTCTCGCGATCCACCTTTCGTCGCTCGAAAAATTCTGGACCGGCCTCACGACCGCGATCGAGGCGCCGGAACTGCGCGAAGATCCGCGTTTCAACGACCGGCTCCTGCGCATCCGGAACTACGAAGTGCTCGGAACGGAACTCGACGCGCGATTCCGCAGGCGCCCGCTCGCCGAATGGGTCGCGCGCCTTTCGGGCCATGACGTACCGTTCGCGCCGATCAACGGGATCGATGCAGTCGTGAACGATCCCCAGGCGCGCCACCTGGGACTCGTGGTTCCCGTCGAGGCGGCCATCGAGGGCGGCCGCGAAGCGGTGCGCCCGGCCCTGCAGTTCGACGGCCGGCGCGCGACGTCGGTAACCGCTGCGCCGCTGCTCAACCAGCATGGCGACGCGATCCGGGCCGCGCTCGCAAAGTCCGGCGGCTGGCCAGACGCGGCGACGGCTCCCGCGCGCCGGGCTGCGGGATAGGCCGATGAGCGACGCGCGCGCCGCCCTGTTTCCCACCACCCTCGTCGGCAGCATGCCGCAGCCGGACTGGCTCATCGACCGCGAGAAGCTCGCCGGTCGCTTCCCGCCGCGCGTGCGCGCACTGGAATTGTGGCGCATTCCCCCGCCGCACCTGCAGGAGGCGCAGGACGACGCCACGATCCTTGCGATTCACGCGCAGGAAGACGCCGGCCTCGACATCGTCACGGACGGCGAGATCCGACGTGAAAGTTATTCGAACCTGTTCGCCAACGCGCTCGAGGGCGTCGACCTCGACAACCCCGGCACGGCGCTCGACCGCAGCGGCCATCCCGTCCCGGTGCCGCGCGTGACGGGGCCGATCCGCCGGCGCCATGCGGTCGGCGTACGCGACCTGGAGTTCCTGCGCAGGCACACGTCGCGGCCCGTCAAGGTCACCGTCCCGGGACCCTTCACGATGTCGCAGCAGGCGCAGATCGACCACTACGGCGGAAGCCGCCACCTCGCATCCGCGGACTACGCCGCGGCGCTCAATGCCGAGATCCGCGACCTCTTCTCGGCGGGCGCGGATGTCGTGCAGATCGACGAGCCCTACATGCAGGCGCGGCCCGACGAGGCGCGCCAGTACGGGCTCGAGGCGCTGAACCGGGCGCTGGACGGTGTCGCCGGAACCACGGCGGTTCACATCTGCTTTGGCTACGCCGCACTCATCCACGCGCGCGCGTCGGCCTATTCGTTCCTGCCGGAGCTGGCGGGCTGCCACTGCCAGCAGGTCTCGCTCGAAACCGCCCAACCCGACCTCGACTGCTCGATCCTCGAAACGCTCAGAGGCAAGAAGATCATGCTCGGCGTGCTCAACCTCGGTAGTCCCGAGGTGGAGACGCCGGAGGCCGTGGCGGCGCGCATCCGGCGCGCGCTGCCCTTCGTGCGCGCGGAGGACGTAATCGTCGCGCCCGACTGCGGCCTCAAGTACCTGGGCCGGGATGTCGCTCTCGGAAAGCTCAAGGCGATGGTCGCCGGGGCCGCCATACTCCGCATGGAGATGGCGCGGACGCCCGGGTCCGTCAGGTTGCATCTGAACTCTTAACGCGGAGACTTTCATGCCCACATCCAAGGGAACGTGCCTTTCGGCGGCCGTGGCCGCCATCCTCGCCGCCGCGGTTGCGTTGCCGGCCGCAGCGCAGGGCACGGAGATGGAAGAGATCATCGTCACGGCCCGCAAGCGCGACGAGACGCTGCTGGATGTCCCAGTGGTGGTGAATGCCTTCAACGCCCAGGAAATCCAGTCTGCGGGAATCGTCCGGCCGCAGGATTTCATCGGCCTGACGCCCAACATGACGATGGTCCAGACGCAGAACCAGGGGACTTCCTTCATCGTGGTCCGCGGCATCTCCCAGGCGCGCAACAGCGAGCCCTCGGTCGCGGTCCTGATCGACGGCGTCCTGATGGCGAATCCCTCGCAGTTCAACCAGGAGCTGTTCGACATCGAGAGCATCGAGGTCCTGAAGGGCCCGCAAGGCGCGCTGTACGGGCGCAATGCGATCGGCGGCGCGGTGATCATCCGCACGCGCGAGCCGGGCGACGAGATCGAGGGCTCGCTCACGGCCGGCTACGATTCCGGGCCGGGCTACCGGGCGCGGGCCAGCGTGGGCGGACCCGTCGGCGGCTCCGACACGTGGAAGTTCCAGCTGTCCGGGTCGTACCTGGACACCGACGGCTACATCAACAATCCGTTCCGCGGCGAGGAGGCCGATCCGTTCCAGGACGTGTCCGGCCGCGCGAAGCTGATCTGGGAGCCGAACGACTCGTTCCGCGCCGACCTGCGCGCGTACGTGTCGCAGGTGGATACGCAGGCGCTCTACTTCAACATCACGGAGCAGGTAGACGACACGAGCCTGCCAGTCCGGGTCAACAACGCGGGCGAGAACGAGCGCGACCTGCAAGGCGTCTCGCTCAAGCTCGACTTCGAACTGGGCGGAGGCACGCTGACCTCGGTCACGGCATATGACACGCTCGAGGAGCTGCTCACCGGCGACCAGTTCAATTTCCTGCCGATCCCGGAATCGGTCCTCTTCCAGTTTTTCGGCGCAGACCAGGCGCAGCACCAGTGGCTGGACGTGGAGGCCGTGAGCCAGGAGATCCGTTACACGTCACCGGCCGAAAACCGGCTGCGCTGGATCCTGGGGGCCTACGCCATCCAGACCGACCGGTTCATCTCCACCGGCAACGTGTTCGACCTCGGCACCGGCGAGGTTCCACGTGTCAAGCGTGAACCGCTGCCGCTGTTCGCCCCGCAGTTCACCTTCCTGGCCGACTCCCAGGACAACCTCGCCTGGGCGGTATTCGGCGAGATGTCCTACGACGTCACGGACCGCGTCGAGGCCTCGGTCGCCCTGCGCTACGACGAGGACACGCGCGAGAACACGACCGAGACGCCGACCGAGTTCCTGCCGGCACTGATCAGCTGCGCGACTGACCCGCAACCGGTGCCTTGCGCTTTCACGGGGCAGGTCCGCGAAGAGACCTGGGACGAGCTGCAGCCCAAGTTCACGCTGCGCTTCAAGCCGAACGAGGACGTTTCGACCTACCTGAGCTACAGCCGCGGCTTCCGCAGTGGCGGGTTCAACCAGACGGGCGTCGGCGCGCTCGCCGCGACGAATCCCGTACTGACGGGCGTGGACGACCTGTTCGACGAGGAGACAGCCGACACCTACGAAATCGGCGTCAAGGCCCGCTTCGCCGAAGGCCGCGTCGGAACCAGCGCGAGCGTTTATCACACTAAGGCGGAGGGCTCGTACTTTTTCGTCTTCGATGCCGGCACCAGCACGCAGAACCTCGGCAACCTGGACGAGGTCGAGTACCAGGGCTTCGAGCTCGAGATCCAGGGCCAGGTCAACGACAACATCGATCTCTACGCGCGCGGCGGCTACACGGACAGCGAGATCCAGGAGTCGGCGCGCAGCCCGGACGACGTCGGCAACCAGGCGCCGCTCGTATCCGAGTACACGCTGAACCTCGGCGCCAACTTCCGGTTCCCGTTCGGCAGTGCGTACGAGTTCTTCGTCCGGCCGGACTTCCGCATCATCGGCGACACCTGGTGGTACCCGGACAACTTCACGAAGCGCTCGCCGGTCGAGATCCTCGACCTCCGCGCCGGAATCGACGCGGAAAAGTGGTCGGTCGTCGCCTGGTCGAGGAACCTCACGGACGAGGAATACAATGCGGAATGGTCCCCGGGGCCGCAGTTCTTCCCGAGCCCGGGGTACACGAACAACTTCGTGTTCAAGGCACAGCCCATGGTATGGGGCGTGGACTTCACGTATCGCTTCTGACACGAGGGACACACGGAGAGATCAGGCATGGCGACACAGGCAAAGCTTCCGACCCGGCTGCACCACAACGCGTACGTCTCGAAGGACCTCGAGGCGACACGCAGGTTCTATGAGGACGTGATCGGCCTGCCGCTGCTAGCCACGTGGTGCGAGAAGGACATGCTGTTCGGCGCGGAGCGCACCTACTGCCATTGCTTCTTCGGCCTCGGCGACGGCGGGGCGCTCGCCTTCTTCCAGTTCGCGGACCCGGGAGACGCGGAGCAGTTCGGCCCCAGGATGCCGTTCTCGCCCTTCCACCACATCGCGCTGCACGTCGACCGGGAGACGCAGGAAGGCATCGAGAAGCGCCTCAAGGACGCGGGCTACAAGGAGCCGCAATCCTTCGTGCTGGAGCACGGCTATTGCCGGTCGGTCTACGCGACGGACCCGAACGGAATGATCGTCGAGTTCACGCTCGACCACCCGGCCGTCGAGAAGATCAACGCCGACCGCCGCAAGGACGCGCATGCCGAGCTGAAGCGCTGGCTCGCGGGCGATCACACCTCAAACAACACGTATCGATGAGGGGCAGTACCGGGCGCATCCTCACGACCCACGTCGGCAGCCTGCCGCGCTCGCAGGCGGTGACCGACGTCCTGTTCGGACGTGAGGGCGGCACGATCGGCGACGCGCGCGCTGCAGCCGCGGTGATCACCGGCGCCGTCGCCGACGTCGTCCGCCGCCAGGTCGAGACCGGCATCGACGTCGTCAGCGACGGCGAGACGAGCAAGATCAGCTACGCGACCTACATCGCCGACCGCTTCGCGGGCTTCGGCGGCGACACGCCGCGCGACCCGGGCCAGGACCTGGTCGAGTTCCCGCGCTTCATGGCGAAGCTCGCGGCGAGCGGCGCGACGGCCAAGTACCGGCGCCCGCGCTGCACCGGCGACATCTCGCTGAAGGACGCCGGCCCGCTCAATGACGACCTGCGGAACTTTCGCGCGGCCGTGGATGCCGCGAAGCCGGTCGAGGCCTTCATGAACGCCGCCTCCCCGGGCGTGCTCGCCCTGTTCCAGCCGAACGACCACTACCCGACCCAGGACGCCTACCTCGAGGCGCTCGGCAACGCGATGCAGGCGGAGTACGAGGCGATCGTCGGTGCCGGCTTCCTGCTGCAGATCGACGCGCCGGACTTCGGCATGGGCCGCCACACGATGTACCGCAGCGCGAGCGCCGCCGACTACCTGAAGGCCGCCGCACGCCATGTCGAAGTGCTGAACCATGCGCTGCGCAACCTGCCGGCCGATCGCATGCGGATGCACATCTGCTGGGGCAACTACGAGGGGCCGCACCACCACGACATTCCGCTCGAGCAGCTATTGCCGGTCGTGATCAAGGCGAAGCCGCAGGCACTGCTGTTCGAGGCCTCGAATCCGCGCCATGCGCACGAATGGGCGGTGTTCAGGCAGCAGAAGGTTCCGGACGAAAAGATCCTGGTGCCCGGCGTGCTCAGCACGACGACGAACTACGTGGAACATCCGGAGCTGGTGGCCGAACGCATCCAGCGTTTCGCCGACATCGTCGGCCGGGAACGTGTGATCGCCGGGACTGACTGCGGTTTCGGGACCTTTGGCGGGTTCGGGCCGGTGGACCCGGACATCGTCTACCTGAAGCTCGGCTCCCTCGTCGAAGGCGCGCGCATTGCGAGCACGCGGCTCTTTCCGCACTGAAGCGCATTCAGGCGCGTCAGGCTTCGGCCCGCAATCCAAGCGACAACTGGCAGGCTTCTTCCTCGCCCAGTGGATCGAGCTCGAGCGCCGCGCGCGAGCGCCAGCCTGCGCCGAGTGTCGCATCGAGGATGTCCCGGACGCGGCTCCTGATCCGCTCCGCCGCCGGCCGCGGCCGCGCCTGGCCATGTCTCTCGCGCGACTGCTCGGCCGCGACCGAGATCCGGGCCGCCAGCCCGTGCCGGCCGTCGCTGGCGGCAAGCAGCGACATCGCGTCGAGCGCCAGATAGAGCCGGCCCAGGTCGAGCCGTTTCGCGAGCTCGTAGAGCTCGAGGCCGGCCGCACGCGCCTCATCCAGTTCGCCCGCAAGAAGCAAAGCGCCGAAGAGCAGCACCAGGAGCTCGTGGCGCGTTTCGCGCCGGCCGGAGTGACGCAGGCTCATGGCCAGCGGCCGGGCGAGTTGCAGCGCACCCGCGATCGCGCCGCACGCGAGGTCGAGCTCGACGATGTGCACGGTCGCCGAGAGTGCCTGCCGCTCGCTGGCGGCCAGGGCGTGGTCGAGCGCGCGACGGTAGGCGGCCCGTGCCAGCGCGAAATTTCCGGCGCTCGTCAGCAACGCGCCTTCGACGATCGCGCCGTGTGCGAGAAGGCGCGCTGGCCAGTCGGGCTGCTCGAGCCTGCGTGCCGCCGCCAGCGTCCGGCTCGCGCCTTCCAGGTCGTCGCTCCAGTTGCGCGCGAGCTGGAGCAGCGCGTAGTACTGCGAGCGGGGCTGCGCGGCCTTTGCGTGGGCGGCGGCGGCAATCTCCGCCGCGTAGCGGGCGCGGTCGGCGTGACGCTCGGAATCGTAGGTCGCGACGGCCTCCCAGAAGCGCGCGAGCCGGGCCTGCGGCAAGCTGCCGCCGACGAGCCCGACGGCCTCGTCGTGCGCGGCGCTCGCCTCCTCGTGCAGGTCGGTCTCGACGTACAGGGGCCAGGCGGAACCGTACAACGCGACGGCGAGCCCGCCGTCGTGGCGGCGCGCCCAGTCGAGCGCCGCGCGCACGTTCTCGAGTTCGGGCTCGTGCTGGTGCAGCCAGAACGCCTCATCCACCGACCAGTAGTCTTCGTACGCGCGATCGAGTCCGTGCAGCATCGCCTGGGCCATGCGGCGCTCCGCGTCGCCTGTGGTCGCCGTGGCATCCAGGCGCGCGCGCGCATAGCAGCGCGCCGTTTCGAGCAATGAATAGCGCGGCGGCTCCGTCGGCAGCATCGTGACCAGTGAGCGATCGACGAGACGCCCGATGAGGTCGATGGCGCCGGGCACGTCGATCGAATCGTCGGCCACGGCCTCTGCGGCGACGTCGAGCGCGAAGCTGCCGGCAAACGTGCCGAGCTGGTCGAACGCGCGTTGTTCGACCGGGGTGAGCAGGCTGTAGCTCCAGTCGAACGCGGCCTGCAATACCCCATGTCGCTGGCCATCGGCGCGCCCGGCGAGCTTCAGGAGGCGGAACCGGTCGTCGAGATGCCGGATGAGCGCTGCCATCCCGAACGACGGGACGCGGGCCGCCGCGAGCTCCAAGGCCAGCGGATTGCCGTCGAGCTTCCTGCAGATCTCCTCGACCAGCGCCGCATTGCCCTTGCCTGGGTCGAAGCACCGGTCCGCCTGCGCGGCCCGCAACCCGAACAGCCGGGCGGCCTCTTCGACCGGCAACGGACCGAGGCGATAGACGGTCTCGCCACTGCCGCCGAGGGGCGTTTGGCTCGTGACGAGGATGCGGACCGCGGACGCGCGTGCGACGAGGGTCTCGACGGGCTTCGCCAGCTCCACTGCGAGGTGCTCCGCGCCATCCAGCACCAGCAGCATCCGCATGTTTTCGAGCGCCTGGCACAGCGCCTCGAAGCGGTCGCTCGCCTCCGGGATCGAGATGCCGGCCGCGAGCGCGATCGCCTTCGGCACGTGGTCGATTGTCTCCAGGGGCTCGAGCGACACCTGGGCGGTGACGGCATCCGCGCGGCCGTGCTCGAGCGCGAGGATCTCCTGGGCGAGGCGCGACTTGCCGACACCCGCAGCGCCCACCAGCGTCACCAGCCGATCCCGCTCGAGCGACTCGCGCACGGCCTCGAGATCCGCAGTTCGCCCGACGAGCGAACTCGAACTTCCGGGTGCATGCTGCCGTGCCGGCATGGCCGGCGCGACGGCCGGGATCCCGGCCGCTTCACCGGGCCGGGCGACCGGGCGGGATACCGGCAGGTCGAGGCGATAGCCGAACCGCGGGACGGTCCGGATGGCCCCGGCGCCCAGGACACGGCGCAGGCTCGCAACCTGCGCCGGCAGGTTGTTCTCATCGACCACGAGACGCGGCCACACGCGCTCGATCAGGACGGCCTTGGTCACGAGCCTGCCGGCGTTCTCCACCAGCACCAGCAGCAGGTCGAAGGCCCTCGAACCGAGGTCCACGGGCCTGCCGTCCATCGAAAGCAGCCGTTCAGCCGGGCAAAGCTCGAACGCGCCGACCCGTATCAGGTCCATGCAGGGACCCTTTAGAATAATTTCAGGAGCGATTCAAGACACCGGCCCGGCGCCGGCATCAGCATCCGCTCCAGCCGATGACCATTTGGGGAGTGTCACATGCCGAAGTTCGTGATTGAAAGGGACATACCGGGCGCAGGCAGGCTGAGCCCGGCGGAACTGAAGAAAATCTCGCAGAAGTCCTGCGGCGTCCTCAGCAGCCTCGGGCCCAGCGTGCAGTGGATCCACAGCTACGTGACGGCCGACAGGATCTACTGCATCTACCACGCGACGGACGAGTCGCTCGTCATGCGGCACGCGGAGCTTGGCGGCTTTCCGGCCAACAGGATCTCGCGCGTCGCGGCCGTGATCGATCCCTCGACCGCGGAGTAGCACCCGATCGCCTTCGGCTCGTGACAGGTCTCCGGTCATCGGCACCCGCAGACCTCAACCGAAACCGAACGGAGGCGACGATGAAAACCTTGACGGCACTCTTGCCGCTGCTCATTGCAGCCCGTGCATTCGCGGGCGATGCCGCGCCGGCCGCCGAATCTCATCAGCACGGATCCGCCGACACGCCCTGGCACGCGGGATCGCCGCTCGTGCAGAAAGTGCGCAAGGCGACTGCGAAGTACCGCGACATCAACGTCGCGATGTCGGAAGGCTATTTGCCCGGCACGCCCTGCGTCAGCGGGCCGAACAGCGGCGCCATGGGCGTGCACTACATCAACGGGGCGCTGCTCGGCAAGGAGATCGACGCCGAGGCGCCCGAGGCCCTGATCTACGAGCCGCTCCCGAACGGCAAGCTGCGTCTCGTCGGCGTGGAGATCATCACGTTCGCGTCGGACTGGGTGAACGAGGTGCCGGTGCTCGACGGCCATTTGCTGCACTACGTCGGCGCGCCCAACCGCTACGGCATTCCCGCGTTCTACGAGATCCACGTGTGGGCCTGGCGGGACAATCCTGACGGCGCGTTCGCGGACTGGAACCCGCGCGTCACCTGCGCGGGTCAGCCGCTGCCCTGAACCCGCCGCGGAACGAAGGAAGGGTCACCCGCAAGTGACCCTTCCGCCGTGCGCGGGCGCGCGCTACTCGATGACCGGCAGCTCGATGGCGGACGCCTTTGCGGCCGTGCGCCAGACGCGGTGCGTCGCCTTCACATAGCTTTCGGGCGGCGCGAACATGATGTTCGGCACGAAAGATTGGGGATTGCGGTCGTAGAGCGGGAACCAGCTCGACTGGATCTGCACCATGATCCGGTGTCCGGGCAGGAACGTGTGATTCAACTGCGGCAGGCGGACGCGATACTCGAGCACCTTGTCCGGCTCGATCGCCTTCGCGACCGAAAAATCCTCGCGGTAACGCCCACGCAGGATGTCGGCCGAGACCATCTGCTGGTAACCACCGAGCTTCGGGTTGTTCGCGTCCTCGGAAGGCCAGACGTCGATGATCTTGACGACCCAGTCCGCATCGCTGCCCGTCGTCGACGCAAACAGGCGCGCCCACGGCTCGCCCGCGACGCGCAGCGGCGCCGTCAGCGGCGCGGTCTCGTAGACGAGCACGTCGGGCCGCGCAGACGCGTGGCGCTGGTCGTCCATCAGCCAGTCGCCCCAGGTCGAGCCCTCGGCACCGGAGGAAATCGTCGGGCGCGGGCGATACGGCACGGGCTTCGCCGGGTCGGAAGGGTATTCATCGTATGCGCCCCTGGCATCGGCAGGACGCTCGAAGCCCAGGCTGCCGCCCGCACTCAGGTAGAGATCGCGGCTCTTCGCGGCGCAGCCCTCGGGACAGGCGCGCGGCCAGTCGTCGTAGCGGCGCCATGCGTTTGCACCCGTCTCGTAAGCGAGCACGCGCGGCGTGTCCGGCTCGGGCGCGTCCTTCAGGTGGTGATCCAGGAAGGGCTGCATGATCTCGCGGCGGAACCACGCGGCCGTGTCACCCTCGAATTGCACCATGCCGATGCCGCGGCCTTCGCGCCGGCCCTGCCCGTGATTCCACGGCCCGAGCACGAGGTGCACCAGACGGCCGTCGGGATCCTTCGGCGCGAGCGCCTCGTAGAGCGCCGGCGCGCCGTAGATGTCTTCCTGGTCGAAGAGCCCGCCGACGATCAGCATCGGCACCTTGAGCGGCTCGTTCGCGAGCACGCGGTCCATGGCCTGCGCCTGCCACCAGTCGTCGTAAGCAGGATGCGCCGCGAGCTGTCGCCAGAAACCCGCCTGCCCGAGGCCGCGGGAGGCCGCGATGCTGCCTGCCGAACCGCCGCGCAGCCAGGCCTCGTAGCTGTCGTAGGTGTCGCTCCACCATTTCTCGGTGCTGCCGCGCGTCGCCTGCTGGTTGTAGGTGAACTCGAGCGCGCCCTCGCCGCGAAACGCGCCGTTGTGGAACCAGTCGTCGCCCATCCACCCGTCTACCATCGGGGCGAATGGCACGGCAGCCCGGAGCGCCGGGTGCGGCCGGACCGTGGACATCAGCACCGTGAAGCCCTCGTAGGAGCCGCCGATCGTGGCGATGCGCCCGTTGCTCTCGGGGACGTTGCGCACCAGCCATTCGATGGTGTCGTACGCGTCCGTCGCGTGGTCGGTGCCGGTCGCGTTCAGCGGCCCGCGCAGCGGGCGGTTCATGACGTAGTCGCCCTCGGAGCCGTGCTTACCGCGCACGTCCTGGTAAGCGACGATGTAGCCCCCCTCGATGGCGGTATCCATCATCTGCGGCGCGACCGACACGAGGTGCGGACTATTCGTGCGTGCCATGCGCTCGGCCGCGTTGTACGGGGTGCGGGCGAGCAGGATCGGCGCGTCCTTCGCGCCCCTGGGCACGAGCACGATGGTGCGCAGCTTCACGCCGTCCCGCATCGCGACCATCTCGTCTCGGCGGACGAAGTCGAAGCTGTCGGTTTTCGGCGTGAAGGTCGCCGGGATCTCCGACACCGAGGGCGGCGGTGCCGCCTCCTGTGCGCGCGGGACGCCAAGGCCGAGCGCGAACAGTGGAACGACGGCGGCAAACGTGCGGATCATCGACATGCGGTCCTCCTGGGCGAACGCCAAAAAACGGGGCCCCGTGGCCCCGTTCTTCGACGCGCGAGTGAGCCGCTAGTTTACGCGGCCTTGCTGTCCGCGATCAGCCCCTCCGCGCGCATCGCCGCGATGACGGCCTTGCGGCCCGCCACGCGCTTCTGGAAAGCCTCGAGGTTCGGGAAGCCAGAGAGGTCGAGCTTCACGGCGCGCGCCCAGCGCGTGAGCGTGAAAAGGTACGCGTCCGCCACCGAGAAGCGGTCGCCGGTGAGGTAGTTGCGGCCCTCGAGCTGCTTCTCGATGAGCGCGTAGCGCCTTTTCAGGTACTCGAGGCGTTCCTCGCGCACTGCGGGCAGCACGTCGTCCTTGAACAGCGGCGAGTACGACTTGTGGATCTCGGAGGTGAGGTAGTTGAGCGCCTCCTGCAGCCGCACGCGCTCGAAGCTGCCATTCGCCGGCGCGAGTCCCGCGGCGGGCGCGCGATCCGCGAGGTACTGGACGATCGCCGGGCCCTCCGTCAGCACCTGGCCGTCGTCGAGCTCGAGCGCGGGCACGTAGCCCTTGGGATTGATCTCCCAGAAATCGCCGTCGCGGTCGATGGTCTTGGTCTTCGTGTCCACCTTGACGAGCTCGAGGGGTATGCCGGCCTCGTTCGCGACGATGTGGGGCGAGAGCGAGCACGCTCCGGGGGAAAAATACAGCTTCATCACTTGTCTCCTTGCGGTTGGTGCTTGCAACTTACCATTGGTACTTACTTTTGTATAGTTGCTACCTTCCCGTAAGGGCAAAAATCGACTATCCTGCGGGTAACCGCTGCGGAGATTTTCCGATGGCCCTCAAGGTCCGCAAGAGTAAGGCCCCGCCACCGCCGCCCGGCTGCCCGATGGCCGCCTGCATGGCCGTGCTCGGCGGCGCCTGGACGCCGAGCCTCATCTGGAAGCTCTCCGGCGAGCCGCGCCGCTTCGGCGAGTTGCAGCGCGACATACCGGGCATCTCGCCCAAGATGCTGACCACGCGGCTGCGCGACCTCGAGCAGAAAGGCGTCGTATTGCGCGCCGTGATGCCGACGTCCCCGCCGTCGGTGGAATACTCCCTGTCGGAGCTCGGCCGCGAGTTAATACCCGTGATCCACACGATCGTTAGGGTGGGAACGCGGATCCGCGAAGGCGCTTCCCCGCGGGCCGCCGCAGCCAGACGCTGACCGCGGCGCCGTCGTTGCTATCCTATGGGGTCTCCCGGGGGGCCCCTCATGATGCTGGACCTCGATTTTGTGCGTGCGCAGTTCCCGGCATTCAGCGAGCCGTCGCTCGCCGGGTTTGCGCATTTCGAGAATGCGGGCGGTTCCTACGCGGCCGGCCAGACCATCGCCTGGCTCGACCGCTATTACCGGCAGACCCGGGTCCAACCCAACTACGTGTTTTCCGCTTCGGCCCGGGCCGGCGAGCAGATGGACGACGCGAGGGCGCGCCTCGCCGCCTGGCTCAATGCCGGCGCGGACGAAGTCCAGTTCGGGCCCTCGACATCGCAGAACACCTACGTGCTGGCGCAGGCATTGCGGCGGCGCCTCGCGCCCGGCGACGAAATCATCGTCACGAACCAGGACCACGAGGCAAACGTCGGGGCGTATGCCCGCCTTGCCGACGACGGGATCGTCGTGCGCGAATGGAAGATCAATCCCGTGACGGCCGAACTCGAGCGCAAGGGTCTCGAGGCGCTCCTCGGCCCGCGCACGAAGGTCGTCGCGTTCACGCACTGCTCGAATGTCGTCGGCAGCATCAACGCCGTGCGCGACTTCGCGGACCTCGCGCACCGGGCCGGCGCCTGGGCTTTCGTGGACGGCGTCGCCTTTGCGCCGCACGGATTGCCCGACGTTCGCGAGCTCGGCGTCGACGCCTACTGCTTCTCGCTGTATAAAGTGTACGGCCCTCATCTCGGGGCGCTCTACATGCGGCGCGAGCTCAATGCGGCGCTGCCGAACCAGGGTCACTTCTTCAACGACGGCCTGCCCGGGAAGCGGTTCACGCCCGCCGGTCCCGACCATGCGCAGATCGCCGCGGTGAATGGCGTCGCCGACTACATGGACGCAGTCTCCGAACATCACGGCCTCGGTGGCCAGCCGCTATCTGCGCGCGCGGCCGGCGTGCGCAGCCTGTTTCGCGCGCATGAGACGTCCCTGCTCCAGCCCCTGCTCGATTTCCTCGTGCAGCACCCGAAAGTGAGGCTCATCGGGCGCACGCGCGCAGCGGACCGCGCGCCGACGGTTGCCTTCACGGTGAAGGGACAGAGCTCCGCTGCACTCGCGAGCACGCTTGCTGATGCTGGTTTCGGCGTCGGGGTCGGCAACTTCTATGCGTACCGCCTCGTCCAGGCGCTCGGCATCGACACCGACGACGGCGCGGTCCGCGTCTCGTTCGTGCACTACACGTCGATGGATGAAGTCGACAGGTTGTTGCAGGAGCTTGCCCGATGCTTGAACTAGACCTCATCCAGACGCTGGCCTTCGCGGGAGTCGCCCTGCTGCTGGGTGAGGGCCTGCGGCGCGTCGTGCCGGTCCTCGCCCGCTACAACCTGCCCGCGCCGGTGCTCGGGGGCCTCCTGGTCGCGATTACCGTGCTCATCGCGCGGGGCCAGGGTGTGACACTCGTGCAGTTCGACACGACGCTGCAAAGCCCCTTGATGATCGCCTTCTTCACGACCATCGGCTTCGGCGCAAGCCTGTCGCTCATGAAGGTCGGCGGACCCGACGTGCTGCGGTTCTTCCTGCTGGCCACGGTCTTCGCCGTGGCGCAGAACATCGTCGGCATCCTGGTGGCGCTGGGATTCGGCTTGCATCCCCTGTTCGGCGTGCTGGCCGGGTCAGTGACGCTCACGGGGGGACCCGCGACGGGCCTCGCATTCGCCCCGCTCTTCGAGGAAGCGGGAGTCATCGGCGCGTCCTCGGTAGCCGTCGCGATCGCGATCGGCGGAATCGTCTCCGGCGGCCTGGTCGGCGGTCCCGCCAGCACCATCCTCATCGATCGCAACCGCATCGCGACGCCGCGCCGTGGCGGCGGCGGCGGCGGCCGCGACGTCGAGGTCGCGCTCGTCGAGACCGAAGTCGCGACGACGATTGTCGCCTCCTCGGACGATGACGACGCCTGGCCGATCGCCAAGAATCTCGTCGCGATACTCGTCGCGATGTGGATCGGAGCCTGGGTCAGCAAGGGATTTGCGGCACTGGGCATGACGCTGCCGTCCTACATCGGCGCGATGCTGGTCGCCGCGGCGATCCGGAACCTGGACGACGTCACCGGCTGGTTCGGCCTGTCGCACCGGTTCATCAACAGCTTCGGCATCGTCACCCTGACACTGTTCCTGGTCATGGCACTGATGACCCTGAAACTCTGGGAACTGACCGGCCTCGTGCTGCCGCTGGTCGCGATCCTCGCCGCCCAGGTCATGCTCGCCGTGCTCGCACTCGTGCCGGTATACCGCATGATGGGCCGCAATTACGAGGCGGTCGTGATGGGGGGCGGTTTCATCGGCTTCATGCTCGGCACGACCGCGAACGCGATGGCCGTCATGCGCGCACTCGTCGAGCGCTATGGACCGGCGCCGCGCGCGTTCCTCGTCGCGCCGATCGTCGGTGCATTCTTCATCGACTTCACCAACGCCATCATCATCACGGTCTTCCTCAACCTGCTGACGTGACCAGGGCTACGGCGTCGGCAGCGGCTGGATGCCGAGTTCGCGCCACATCGCCTCGGGTTCCAGAAGCACTCCGTCCTTCACGACCAGGCGCAGGTTCCTGAGCGCACCGGGATCTGCGCTCGGATCGCCGTCCACCAGGATGAAGTCGGCGAGCTTCCCAGGCTCGATCGAGCCGAGCCGCTCGCCCTGGCCCGCCGCGCGCGCGGCGCCGAGCGTCGCCATGCTGAGGACTTCGGGCGCCGTGATGCCTGCCTTCACGTACAGCTCGAGCTCGCGAATCAACGCGAATCCACCCAGCGAATCCGTGCCGGCGACGATCGGCACTTCCGCCTCGTGCAGCTCAGCCAGCATGCGCAACATCGCGGCGAACGAATCCCGGTAACGCGGCTCCTTCTCGGGCGTCACCGGCAGCCCGCCCTCGAGCAGGCCGCGGAGCACGGTGGGGGGCAATCTATTCGCGATCGGCGCATACGCTGTCGCAACCTGGCCGGCTCGATCAACGATCAGGTTCTCGAACAGCTGCAATGTCGGATCGACGGTGATGCGCTTCGATGCCAGCAGCGCAATGAAGTCCTTCGTCTTCGGGTCGTCGAAGTCGATATCAGCGGCCCCGTCGGCGACCGCGGTGAGGCGTGCAGGCGTGCGCGTGTCCGGCACGCGATCGAACATGAAGTTGAGGAACAGCATGTTCATGTGCTGGATCTCGTCGTAGCCCGCGCGCACCGCGCGATCTGCGGTCATGCCGGCCGGGATGTGCCCGCCGACGCGCAGTCCGCGCTTGCCGGCCTGGTCGACGATCGCCGGCACGAGCTCGGGCTTCACCGAGCTGTAGACCTTCACGAGGATGAAGCCTGCATCCGCCATGGCATTGACCGCAGCGCGTGCCTCGGCCTCTGTGTCCGCGAGCACCTGCGTCGGCCCCTGGAACGGGCCGGGACCGTCAACGATGCCCGCGTAGGCAATGCGCGGCCCGAGCGTCTCACCCGTGTCCCAGGCCTTCATGCGCTCGCGCTTCGCCGGTTCCGCCGCCATGTCGCGCACGCCCGTGACGCCGCCGGCAAGCAGCAGCAGGCCGTCGGCTGGCTCCGGGTGGCTGTGCATGTCCCACAGGCCCGGGACGAGTGCGCGGCCCCGGGCGTCGATGCGCACCGCGTTCGCCGGAACGTCGAAGGAGCCGTCGGTCCCGACCTGCCGGATCGTGCTGCCTTCCACGAGCACGCTGCTGCCGGGTTTCATCGCGCCCGATTCGGCGTCAAAGAGGTTTGCATTCTCGATGAGAAGCGGGCCTTTCGGCAGCTGGCGCAGACGCGCGGCCTGCGCGCGGCGCAGCTCCGACAGTCTTGCCTCCTGCGCGGCGAGGAGCTCGGCCGTTACCGGCTCCCAGCCCTCGGGCGTCAGCGTGACCCAGCTCTCGACGCTCGCGAAGAAATCGCCCGCCTCGTCGAGCCACACGGTGGCGGGCTGGTAGCCGAGCCCGTGCAGCGCGACGAGGCGCACGGCCTTCGTCGCACTCGCCGTTCTTCACCGTGCGCTTTTCCAGGATTTCCGCGCGCGCTTCGCCGGACGGCAGCAGGGCGATGGTGCTCCCCGGCGCCGCGAGCGCCGCTTTTGCGAGCATGGGGAGCTCGGCCGGCGTGCCGGACTGGCTCAGGTAGAACGCGGGACGCTCGGGCTTGCGTTCACCCGCTTCGACCTTGTTCTGCCAGGCCGCCTCGCCGTCCGCGATGGAGAAGCGCTCCGCAATCGTGCTCTTCAGGTAGTCGTGGCCGTCCGCCGTGAGCGAGCTCGGGATGCCGGCCGAGTCCAGCACGATGCGCGACCGGATCGACGGCCCCCGCCCCCGGTCGTTGAATGCGTACAGGTAGAGGCCGGAGCCGTCGGCGAGCCGACATTCGCGGTGATAGCCGGCGAGGTTGCCGCCGAGGTACATCGGGAATACGCGCCCCGGAACGGAGCCGTCGGGACAGGCGGCAACAGGCGGCGCGGCGGCCGGATCCGCGGCCAAGGCCGCAGCGGCCAGGCACGAGAGACTGAGCGCAACGGCGGTTCGGCCCATCGGTGACACCTCAGCGCTTCGCCGACAGCCGCCTGACCGGTTTCGCTGGCGCCGGCTTCTCGTCGCTGTGCAGCATCATCAGCGACTCCATGAGGCCGTCGTCCGCGCTCGAGCAGATCCCGAGGAGCAGCGCGTCGTCGTGCCCTTTCGGCGCGACGTAGGCGTGGCCCATCGTGCTGTCGATGTAAATGGATTCGCCGGTCTGCAGCACGACCGGCTCGTAGAACTCGGTGTGGATCTCGACCGGGCCCTGCAGCACGTAGATGTATTCCTCGCCCGGGTGGTGGACCAGCTCGCCGAACTCCTCGATGCTCCTTGCCCGCACGCGGGTCACGGTCGGCACCATGCGCTTGCGGCGCAGGTCCGGGCACATGTAGAAGTACTCGTAGTTCGGCGTGTTGACGCGGATCGCGTCCGCGAGCTTGCCGATCGAACGGCGCGCGGTGATCGGCACGTCGCTTGCGGTGTCGGCCTCGCTGAAGAGGTCGGACATCCTGAGGTTCAGCCGCTGGCTGAGCTGCAGCAGCTTGTCGTAGGTGAGCGTCAGCCGGTCGTGCTCGACCTTGGCGAGCGTCGACAGCGGGATCCCGGTGCGCTCGCTCATTTCCTTGAGTGTCCAGTCGTTGCGCAGCCGCAGCCCCCGCAGGAGGCTGCCGAGCGTCGGGCGGCGAGGCTTGGTGGGTGTCATGGGCGTGATTCTAAGGGCGGGCACCCTTTGACGTCATTCTCCAATTAGGACTACCATGACCTTATCAGGATAATAACCCGGGACTTACGCATGCGCGTCATTTCTCCGATCGCGACATTTTTTGGCGCCTCGCTTCTCTCTCTGTCGGCCGTCGCCCAGGTGCCGGCGACTCCGCAGTCCGCGGAAGCACCGGGCATTCCCGAGAAGACCGCGGCACCTGCCGCGCCCGCGAGCCCGCAGCTGACGCGGGCCGACCTCGAAGCCTGGCTCGACGGATTCCTGCCCTACGCGCTCGCGCGCGGCGACATCGCGGGCGGCGTCGTCGTCGTCGTCAAAGATGGCGAAGTCCTGCTGCAGAAAGGTTACGGCTACGCCGACGTCGAGAAGAAGCTCCCGGTGGACGCCGAGGCGACGCTGTTCCGCCCGGGCTCGGTCTCCAAGCTCTTCACCTGGACCGCCGTCATGCAGCAGGTCGAGCGCGGCAAGCTCGACCTCGACGGCGACGTTAACCAGTACCTCGACTTCGAGATTCCGCCGGGCCCCGCGGGCGAGCCGGTGCGCGTGCGCGACCTCATGACTCACACGGCGGGTTTCGAGGAGGCGCTCAAGGAGCTGATCTCCGAGGACCCGGCGCGGATTGCGACGCTCGAGGACACGGTGAAAGGCTGGGTGCCGGGACGCATCTTCGAGGCCGGCACGATGCCCGCCTACTCGAACTACGGCACGGGCCTCGCCGGCTACCTGGTCGAGCGCACGTCGGGGCTCGTCCTTCGACGATTACCTCGACCAGAACATCTTCGGGCCGCTCGGCATGCGGCACTCCAGCTTCCGCCAGCCGCTGCCCGAGTCCCTGGCGGCCGGCATGGCCCTGGGCTATGAGGTCGCGACCGGCAAGCCCCAGGGTTACGAGCTGATCAACCTCGCGCCCGCGGGCTCGCTCGCCGCGACCGGCGGCCGACATGGCGCGCTTCATGATCGCGCACCTGCAGAAGGGCGTGCTATGGCGACGCGCGGATCCTGTCCGAGGAGACCGCGAGCAAGATGCACGGCACGCCGCTCACGATCATCCCGAACGTGAACCGCATGCTGCTCGGTTTCTACGAGACGGACACCAACGGGCACCGCATCATCTCGCACGGCGGCGACACCCAGTACTTCCACAGCGACCTGCACTTGTTCGTCGACGACGGGGTCGGCTACTTCATCTCGTTCAACTCCGGCGGCAAGGACGGCGCGGTAGGCCCGATCCGGGAGGCGTTCTACCGCAACTTCGCCGACCGCTACTTCCCCGGCCCCGCGGCCGCGGGCGAAGTGGACGAGGAAACGGCAAAAGCGCACGCGGCCGAGATCGCCGGCAGCTACATCAGCTCGCGCCGGCCCGACGGCAACTTCATCAGCGTGCTCAACATGCTGCAGCCGCTCAAGGTCGTCGTGAACGAGGACGGCACGATCTCGGCGCCGTTGCTCACGGACCTCAACAGCGAGCCGACGAAATGGCGCGAGATCGCGCCCTACGTCTGGCGCGAGGTGAACGGCAAGGCGCGCCTCGCGGCGGAAGTGAAGGACGGCAAGGTCACGCGCTTCGCGCCGGAGTGGATCTCGCCCTTCATGTACATGGAGCGTTCGTCCGGCGCGAAGGGCGTCGGCTGGCTCATGCCGGCGACGATCCTGAGCCTCGCCGCGCTCGCCCTCACCGTCCTGGTGTGGCCGGTGTCCGCACTGGTCCGGCGCCACTACAGGAAGCCCCTGCCCTTCGGCGGCCGCGAGGCCAAGGCCTATAGCTACGGACGAATCGGGGCGCTGCTGTCCCTGACCGCGATTGGCGCGTGGGTCGGGACGATCCTTGCGATGCTCTCGAATCTCAAGCTGCTTTCTTCGAAGTTCGACTGGTGGGTCGCGACGCTGCACATCTTCGGCACGCTAGCGGTGTTCGCGGGCCTCGCGCTCGCCGTCTGGCACCTCATGGTCGTGTGGCAGGCGCCGAAGCGCCGGCTCGGCAAGGCTTGGGCCATCGTCCTGGTGCTGGCGACGGCGGTCTGCGCCTGGGTGGCGGTCGCCTACCACCTGGTCGGCATCAGCACGAACTACTGATGCAGCTTTCCGTCGCGCGGGAGCTGATCCCGCTTTCCGCCCCGTTCACGATCACGGGCTATACGTTCACCGACATGACGGTCGTGGTGGCGCGCGTCGAAGATCGCGGGGCGGCAGGCGAAGGCGAGGCCGCCGGCGTCTACTACCTCGACGACGACGCCGGGCGCATGGCCGCCGCGATCGAAGGCGTGCGCCGCGATGTCGAGTCCGGCATGGACCGCGAGGCGCTGCGTCGCCTGCTGCCGCCCGGCGGCGCGCGGAACGCGCTGGACTGCGCGCTGTGGGACCTCGAAGCCAAGCGGCTGCGCCAGCCGGTTTGGCGCATCGCGGGGCTCGAGCGCCCGCGGGCCCTGCTCACCACGTTCACGATCCCGGCGAACGACCCGGGCACGATGGCCGCGAAGGGCGTCGAATATGCCCAGGCGAAGTCGCTCAAGCTGAAGCTGACGGGCGAAATGCCCCTCGACGCCGAGCGCGTGCGCGCCGTGCGCAAGGCGCGCCCCGACGCCTGGATGGGTGTCGATGCCAACCAGGGCTTTACGCCCGCGACCCTCACGGCTCTGATGCCGGACCTCGTCGCCTGCAAGGTCAAGCTGGTCGAACAGCCGTTCGCGCGCGGGCGCGAGGCCGACCTCGACGGGTTCCGCTGTCCCATTCCGATCGCCGCGGATGAAAGCGTGCAGGCGCTGCCGGACATCGAACCGCTGGTCGGCCGCTTCGACATCGTCAATATCAAGCTCGACAAGTGCGGGGGACTCACCGAGGGGCTCGCAATGGTCGCGGAAGCGCGTCGTCACGGCCTCGGGGTGATGGTCGGGAACATGGTCGGCACGAGCCTCGCGATGGCGCCGGCCTTCATCCTGGGTCAGCTTTGCGACATCAACGACCTCGACGGCACCCTCTTCATTGCGCGCGACCGCGAGGTCACCATGGCGTTCGAGAACGGCAAGGTCGCCTATCCCGACCGTGGCTGGGGCGCGGCGGCCTGAAATTGACAATTCTCTGATCAGGATTAATATCTCCGCGCGGGACATTTTTAGCGACGGGGGCACAGTGGCACACATGAGGGGCGGTCAGGTGAGCCGGCGGCGCCTCCTCCAGGGCGCGGCCCTCGGCGTCGGCTTCCCGATGCTCAACCTCGCCTGCTTCCGCCTGTTCGCCGACAGCCCTGCAACCTACTCCGCGCGCGCGATCGACCTCGTCGGGCGCTCCCTCGTGATCGACATGCTCGCGGTGCTGAAGATCAACTTCCAGCCCGAGGCCTACGCGAACCCGCTGACCGCAGCCGAGATCGCGGCATTCCAGAGCAGCGGCATCACCGGCTTCAACAATGCGGTGGGCACGGGCGGGCCGGCGGTGGTCGAGGAGACGCTCTCCTTCCTCGCCGCCTGGCAGGGATTCTGCGCGCGGAATTCCGACCTCTTCTGCGTCGTGGACACGGCGGCCGACCTCGACCGTGCCAAGGCCGCGGGCAAGTGCGCGGTGATGATGGGCGTCCAGAATTCCGAGCACTTCCGCAATGCCGGGGACGTCAAGAACTTCCACCAGCTCGGCCAGCGCTGCTCGCAGCTCACCTACAACAGCCAGAACCTCCTTGGCTCCGGCAGCACCGACCGCGTGGACGGCGGCGTCAGCGACTATGGCGCCGAGATCATCGCGGCGATGAACGACGTCGGCATGCTGGTGGACGTCTCCCACTGCGGGGACCGCACGACGCTCGACGCGATCGAGATCTCCAAGCGGCCGATCGCGATCACGCACTCGAACTGCCGCGCCCTCAACGACCATCCGCGGCTCAAGACCGACGAGGCGATCACGAAGCTCGCCGCGCGCGGTGGCGTCATGGGCATTACCGGGGTGCGCAACTTCGTGCGCGACCGGGAGCCGACCACGATCGAGCACATCGTCGACCACGTCGACCACGTGGTAAAGCTCGCCGGCATCGAGCACGTCGGCATCGGCTCCGACTCCGACCTCAACGGCTACGACGACATGCCGGCCGACCAGCGCAAGATGCTGATGGAGTCGTACAAGTCGAGCTACGCTTTCCGCGACAAGCTCGACACCGACGGCTTCGACCATCCGAAGAAGACTTTCGACCTGACCGAGGCACTCATCCGGCGCGGCTACGGCGACTCGAACATCGAGGCCGTGCTGGGCGGCAACTTCCGGCGGCTGCTGGGGACCGTGTGGGTCCCGGCGCCAGCCAAGACAACAGAGGGAAAAGCAGCATGAACACGAATCGCGGACGCAATTCGTTGACGGTGGCGGGCGCAGTGGCACTGGCCCTGGCGGCGGCCGCGGCCAGCGCGCAGACGGCGGACACCACGAACCTCGGGGAGGTCATCGTCACGGCCCAGAAGCGCAGCGAGGCCCTCGCCGACATTCCGATGTCCGTCTCGGTCGTCGGGGGCGACTTGCTGGAGCGCCAGCAAGCCGACAACTTTCAGGATATCGCGTCGTCGGTACCCGGGCTCAGCCTGAACTCCAACACGCGCGGCATCACGCGCGTCACGCTGCGGGGCGTCAACACGGGCGGCGTCGCCTCGACGGTCGGCGTCTATGTCAACGACGTGCCGTTCGGCTCGAGCAGCGGCCTTGCGAACGGCGCGGTCCTGTCCGGCGACTTCGACACCTTCGACGTGGCGCGCATCGAGGTGCTGCGCGGGCCCCAGGGCACCCTCTACGGCGCCAGCGCGCTCGGCGGCGTGATCAAGTATGTGACCAACGCGCCCTCCACCGAGGGTTTCGAGGCCCGCTTCCAGGGCTCGATGGAGGACACGGCGGACGCGGACACCGGCTACGCGCTCACCGGGGTCGTCAACATCCCCATGAGCGACAGCCTTGCCCTTCGCGCGAGCGGGTTCTTCCGCTCCGACGGCGGTTACGTGGAGTCTATCGGCAACAACCCGATCCCTGCATTGCAGGATCCGTCGGTGAACATCGTGGACGGCACGCTGGTCGAAGACGAGATCAACGGGACCGACGTCACGGGCGGGCGCCTCTCGGCGCTGTTCAAGCCGTCGGATGCGTTCTCGCTCGACCTGACCGTGCTCTACCAGGACATCAAGAGTGACAACGCGGACGCGTTCGAGGTCGATCCAACCACCCTGTCGCCGCTTTACGGCGGGCGAGTCGCCTCACGCTATCACGACGAGCCGACCGACACGGAGTACCGACTCTACAGCGCGACGCTCGACTGGGACCTCGGCGGCGTGAGCCTGCAGTCCGTGACGAGCTACAGCGAGTTCGCGCAGGACTTCACGCGCGATGCTGCCGTAGTCGACGTGCTCGGCGCCGGGCTCGGGACGGCCCAGCTGCTGACCTTTGCGTACAGCACGCCCGGCACGACCGACACGTTGCTCTCGGGCGTCCTCGATCAGACGGTGACAACCGACAAGTTCACACAGGAATTCCGCCTCGTCTCGCCGGAAGCCGACAATTTCGAGTGGCTGCTCGGCGCCTATTACACGGACGAGGACTCGCTCATTCACCAGGAGCTCATCGCCGTCGAGCCCGGCACGAGCAACCCGGTCGCGGCCATTCCGCTGCCAGCGGATCTCGCCATCGATTCCAAGTACGAAGAAGTCGCATTGTTCGGCAACGCAACCTGGCACGTCACCGACCGCTTCGATCTCTCGTTCGGCGCGCGCTGGAGCGAGAATGACCAAGAAGCCGCGCAGAACGGGCTGATAATCCTGCCGATCCTGCCGGGTGGCCAGCTCGTCCTGAACTTCGACGATCTGTCTTCCTCCGAGAGCCCTGTGACCTGGTCGTTCTCGCCGCGCTACGAGTTCAGCGATACGACGTCAGCATACTTGCGCGTCGCGACCGGATTCCGTCCCGGCGGCCCCAACGTGCTGCCCCCAGGTGCGCCCGCGCCCGCCACCTACGACTCCGACGAGCTTACGAACTATGAGCTCGGAATCCGGACCGGGAATGCAAGTGGAAGTTTTTCGCTCGACGTCGCCGCGTTCCTTCTGGACTGGGAGGACATCCAGCTGCTTCAAGTCGTCAACGGGTTCGGCATCAACGCCAACGGCGGCACGGCCGAGAGCAGGGGCCTCGAGTTCACGGCGACGACGCGCGCGGGCGGCCTCAGTCTCTCGTTCTCGGGCGCCTTCACCGACGCGGAGCTCACGGAGGACACCGATCCACTGGTCGGCGGCCTCGACGGCGATGAGTTGCCGTTCGTGCCGGAATGGACGCTCGCGCTGGGCGGCGACTACGAGTGGAGCGCATTCGGTGACGCGACGGCGTACGTCGGCGGTCAGGTCGCCTACACGGGTGATCGCCTCGCTGACTTCGACAACCGGCTCGATCCGCTGGATCCGACTTCGGCGCGGCACGAGGCCGACGCCTACACGACCGTCGATCTTCGAACCGGCGTGCTGTGGGACAACTGGACCCTCGAGCTCTACGGCAAGAATGTCACGGACGAGGAAGGCATGACCGACATTCTCGCGCCGGGCACCCGCCCGAACGGCGCCGCCGCCATCGCGCTGATCCGCCCGCGTACGATCGGGCTCGCGCTCGGCGTCCGCTTCTGACGGGGATCGGCAGATCGTGTCTGCCGTTCGCGGCGTAAGCGCCACGGGCGCCGGCCCGGCGACGCTCGTCGTCACCTTGCCGGCGCCGTATCTTCTGTTTCTGGGCGACGTCACCGAGGCCGGCTTCGCGAAGACCGCGTTCGGCCTTCGAGACTGGGCTCCGGACCAGTGCGTCGGCGAATTCTCGATGGCGGCGGCGACGGTCACCGCGGGCCTCCCACGGCTCTCGCCGCGCGAGGCGGCCGCGCGCGGCGCGCGCTCGGTGATCATCGGCGTCGCGAACACCGGCGGAGTGCTGAAGCCGGGCTGGATCCCGAGCCTCGTCGAAGCGCTCGAGGCGGGCCTCGACGTCGTCTCCGGCATGCACGGACAGCTTGCAGCTGCGCGCGAGCTCAGGGCGGCGGCCGATCGGCTCGGCCGGCGGCTCATCGACGTCCGCCGGCCGCCCGAGAACATACCGGTCGGCACCGGGCGCAAGCGCACGGGTAAGCGCCTGCTCGCCGTCGGCACGGACTGTGCGCTCGGCAAAAAGTACACGGCGCTCGCGATCGAGCGGGCGCTGCAGGGCCGCGGCATCGACGCGAACTTCCGCGCGACCGGCCAGACCGGGATCATGATCGCCGGCAGCGGCATGCCGATGGACGCGGTGGTCTCCGACTTCGTCGCGGGTGCTGCGGAAATCCTGAGCCCGGACGCGTTGCCCGATCATTGGGACGTGGTCGAAGGCCAGGGCTCGCTGTTCCACCCGGCTTATGCCGGCGTGTCGCTTGGACTCCTGCACGGCAGCCAGCCGGACGTCATCGTGCTCTGCCACGAGCCCGGGCGCGACCGGCTCCTCGGCTACCCGGAGTTCCCGACGCCGTCGCTCGCCGACGCGATCGCATTGCACCTGCGGATGGGTTCATTGACGAACCCGAGGATCCGCTGCGCCGGGGTCAGCTTCAACACCGCTGCGCTGTCCGCTGCCGACGCGGAGGCCGTGATGGAGCGCGCATCGGAAGCAGTCCGCCTGCCGGTCGCGGACCCGATGCGTGGCGGCCCGGCCTTCGAGCGCCTGATCGAGGCCTGCCTCGCCTGATGACGCAGCCGTCCTGGTTCCAGCGATTCCTGCTGCCGGGTTTCGCGTTCAAAGCCGTCGTGATCGGCGGCGGTTACGCGACGGGCCGCGAGCTCGCGGAGTTCTTCGTGTCCGTCGGCCCGCGGGGCGGGTTGCTCGCCATAGCGCTGTCGACGGTCCTGTTCAGCCTCATCTGCGTCGTGACCTTCCTGTTCGCGCGCATGCACGGCAGCACGGACTACCGGAACTTCTTTCGCAACCTCGTCGGGCCGTTCTGGGTGCTGTACGAGGCGGCCTACATGTTCTCGTTCGTGCTGGTCCTCGCCGTGTACGGCGCGGCCGCCGGCGCGATCGGCGTCGCCATGTTCGGCTGGCCGCCGATCGCGGGTGTGATGTGCCTCATCGCGAGCATCGCGGTGTTCACCATGTTCGGCAACCCGTCGGTCGAATGGCTGTTCAAGTACGCCTCACTCTTCCTGTACGCGGTTTACGCGCTCTTCGTGTTCTTCACGCTGCGCCGCTTCGGCGCCGAGGCCGTGCAGGGCCTGGCCACCCCATCCTCCCATGCTGGCTGGGCCACCGCGGGTGTGACCTACACGGGCTACAACGTGCTCGCGGCCGTCGTGATCCTGCCGGTCCTGCGTCACCTGACGAGTGCGCGGGACGCGGTCATCGCAGGCCTGCTCGCGGGGCCGCTCACCATGATCGCGGCCGCGCTCTTCTTCCTGTGCATGATGGCCTGGTACCCGCAGATCGGCGCTGAAATCCTGCCGGCGGACTTCATGTTGCGCCAGCTCGGGATGCCGCTGCTGCACGCCACCTTCCAGCTGATGATCTTCATGGCCCTGCTGCAGAGCGGCGTCAGCTCCGTGCACGCGATCAACGAGCGCATCGCGGGCTACCTCGCCGAGCGTCACCAGCGCAGCTTCGTGCCCCTCGCCCGGCTCGCCTGCACGTCGTTCCTGCTCGTCGCCGCGATCTTCGCCGCTCAGCGATTCGGGCTGGTCGACCTGATCGCCAGGGGCTATCGGGTGCTTGCCGTGCTGATCCTCGTCACCTTCGTGCTGCCGCTGCTCACGTTCGGCCTGTGGCGGCTGGTCAAGGGGCGGCCTGCAAAACTTGCCAAAGCCTGAAACTGCCGGGAGTCTCCGATGCGTCACCTGATAACCGTACTTGCCGTCGTCCTGCCGGCTTTCGCCGCAGCCGCTCCGCCAAAGGGTTTCGACACTCGCGTCGCAGCGGTCATGAAAGCCTCAGAAGTACCGGGAGCCGCCATCGCGATCGTGGAGAACGGCCAGGTGACCCTCGCCCGCGGTTACGGCGTGCGCAAGCTGGGCTCGGCGCAAGCCGTCGGCGCCGACACGCTGTTCCAGATCGGCTCGACGACCAAGGCTTTTACGGCCACGGCGCTCGCGATCCTGGTCGAGGAAGGCAAGATCGGCTGGGACGACCGCGTCATCGATCACCTCCCCGACTTTCGAATGTACGACCCCTGGGTCACGCGCGAGATCACGGTGCGCGACTTGCTCGTGCACCGCAGCGGCCTCGGCCGCGGCCAGGGCGACCTGATGTTCGTGCCGTCGACCGGGATCAGCCGCGCCGACCTCGTGCGACGCATCCGTTTCCTGAAGCCCGCGACGAGCTTTCGCTCGGGTTTCGCCTACGACAACGTCCTGTATGCGGTGGCGGGCCAGCTGGTCGAGGCCGTTTCCGGCCAGACCTGGGAAGATTTCGTAGAGGCACGGATCTTCGCGCCGGTCGGCATGAAGTCGAGTGTCACGAACGACGTCGACCGGCTGTCCTCTGCGGATCGCGCCTTCCCGCACGGCCGGGTGGGCGAACTGCGTGGCATCGGGCCGCAACAGGCCTTCGACGAGAAGAAGGTCGCGCTCGGCGCGAACGTCGGGCCCGCCGGCGCCATCGCCGCCGGGGCAAACGACCTCGCGCGCTGGCTCGCCGTGCAGCTCGCGTCCGGACAATTGCCGGAAACGGACGAGCGGCTGTTCTCCGCCGAAAGCGCCACAGGCGATGTGGCAACCGGTCGTTCCGGTCCCGGCGACGCCGTTCCCGCCGGCGCTCGCGGATGCCATTCCGCAGTTCCGCGGGTACGCGCTCGGCTGGATGGTCCAGGACTACCGCGGCCACAAGGTCATCCAGCACGGCGGCGGCACCCAGGGATTCCGCGCGGTGGTCGTGCTCATCCCGGAGATGAACACGGGCTTTGCGATCGTGAACAATTCCGAGGACAACGAGATCGTGCCGGGCCTGCAGTACGAGCTGCTCGACCACTACCTCGGGCTGCCGAAGCACGATTGGCCGAAAGCGTTCAAGGATTTCCTGGCGGAGCGGAGCCGCGTCGGTCTGGAAGCCCAGCGCGCAGCCGTCGCAGCGCGCCCGGCGTCCAAGCCCTCGTTGCCGCTTGCCGGCTATGCCGGCGACTATGCGGATCCCTGGTACGGCCCGATCGCGATCACGGAAAGCGGCGGCGCACTTAGCATCGATTTCAGGCAGACGCCCGGAATGGTCGCGCCGCTCGAGCACTGGGCCTACGACACGTTCGTTGCGCGCTGGCCCGATCCCGCTGATCGAGCCGGCCTATCGTCACCTTCGCGCTGGACGCGGCCGGCCAGCCCGCGCGCATCACGATGAAGGCCTACTCGCCGGTCGCGGACTTCAGCTTCGACTACCACGACCTCGAGATCACGCCGGTCGCGGCAAAGGCCGCCGGCAACTGACGCGCATAAAAAAAGGCCCGGCGCGCGGCGCCGGGCCCTATCAGTCAAGCCCGCTTCTTACTGCGGGGGCAGGACTGCCCAGGACTCTTCGGTCGAGCCGGGCTGTTCGCTTGCGCTGAGGCGGTCCTCGGAGACATAGAACGAGATCTTCTCGCCTGTCTTGAGGTCCTTGAACTTCGTCTTCTTGCCGTCGATGTCGACAGCGGCGTCCGGACCCGGCTTGATGCTGAACGTCGTCAAGGGATCGCCCTTGGTGTTCAACAGTTGGACCGTCGTGCGGTCGGCGCTGTTGAGGTAAACCTTTGCTTTGAACTTGGCGTAGCGCTTGCCTTCTTTTTCGACCGCTTCGACGCAGGCCGCCGGTGCGTCTGGATATTTCGAGAGGAACTCCGAGCTGTACTTCATCTCGGTGCACGCGATCTTTTTGTCGGACGCCATCGGGCTTTCCGCGAGTGCCGTGCTGATCGCGAGCGGCAGGGCAAGCGCTGAGCCTATCAGCGCGCCATGAAACTTCTTCAAGGTGAATCCTCCTGGTTGTTGGACTTCGCCCGCTCGTTGCGACGCGGTCAGAATCCGTGAATACGGGCCCCTTCAGCCGCGTAATTTATCACTGCGCTCGGGGAATGGCGGAGATTCCAGAGATGTGCCGGCGGAGCTGGGGCGAGCGAAACCCGCCCATTCTCGACGCAGCTTTAAGTGTCCGTCCCAAGCGGCTGGAAACCCTAAAGCTGCTTAGAAGTCCGGCGCACTGCGCCGGACCCTCGATGCTGACTCGCGAATCAGTTCGTAGCCGGCGGGGGCGGCGCCACTGCCCAGACGTTTTCGGTCGCGCCTGGCATCTCGGCGGCTTCCATGCGGTCTTCCGATACCCAGAACGAGATCTTCTCGCCGACGCGAAGGTCCGAGAACTTCGTGTCCTTGCCGTTGATCTTGATCTTCTGGTCCGGGCCCGGCTTCAGGCTGAACGTGTCGACGACGTCGCCTTTCGTGTTCAGCAGGTTCACGGTCGTGATGTCAGGGCCCTTGAGGTACACCTTGGCATCGAACTTCGCATAGCGCTTACCTTCGAGTTCCCGCGCTTCGATGCATGCCGCGGGCGCCTTCGGGTAGCGTGCAAGGAATGCTTCGCTGAACTTGACTTCCGAGCACTCGACCTTCGGAAGCTTCGACGGATCGACGGGCTTTGCCAATGCCGCAGAGATCGCGAGCGGCAGGGCAAGCGCGGTGACGAGCAACACGCACTTTTTGCTGTTCAACTCAATTCTCCTCGTTGTAGGAATACGATCATGAGGCCCGGATTATGCCATTCGACCATTGATGCCATGAGGATTTTGGCGCAATCTTTGGCGCCTTGACGCCGTAACGGAGCCTGCAAGATGACGGCACGCCTGGCCACGCTGCTGTTCGTGGCCCTCAACCTTATCGCCTGCGGCGAGCGGAACGAGCCGAAGGTTCCCGTCGAACCGGACTGGCCGGCCTTCGTCGAGCACTTCGTCGAGGACTGGTTTGTCGCCCACCCGATGATGGGATTCGCCGCCGGCCGCACCGAGTTCGCCGGACGCTTTCCCGACTGGAGCGCAACGGGCATCTCGGCCGAGATCGCGCGGCTGAAGTCCGTAGCTGCGCAGGCGAATGCGTTTGATGTTGCAAAGCTCACCGACGCGCAGCGCTTCGAGCGTGACTACCTGCTCGCCGTCGTCGATCGCAACTTGTTCTGGCTGGAGCGGGCAGATTGGCCCAAGCGGAACCCGACGTTCTACTTCGATTGGAACCTCGACTTCCTGTCGCCGGACCCATACCTGACGAAGCCATATGCTCCGCTCGACGCTCGCCTGCGCGATTTCACAACGTGGCTCTCGAACGTGCCGGCCGCGGCGGAGCAGATCCGGGTGAACCTGCGGACGCCTTTGCCGCGCACCTGGATCGACCAGGGCGTCGCCTCGTTCGGCGGCATGGTGCCGTTCCTGCGCGACGACGCGCCGCAGGTGTTCGCGGACGTGAAGGACGAGGCGCTGCAGAAGTCCTTTGCTGCTGCCAATGCAAAGGCGATCGCGGCGTTCAAGGAACTGGCGGACTGGCTGGAGGCGCAGCGCGCCACGCAGACCGAGGACTATGCGATCGGCGCCGAGCTCTTCTCCGCCATGCTCGCCGAGACCGAAGGACTCGAGGTGCCGCTCGACCGCCTGCTCGAAGCCGGCAAGGCGGACCTTTCGCGAAACCTCGCCGCGCTCGACGAGGCCTGCAAGGAGTTCGCCCCCGGCCGTGACCGCAAGGGCTGCATGGCGAAGATGAACGCGAACCGCCCCAAGGGCGGCGCGGTGGAAGGCGCGCGCAAGCAGCTCGACGTGCTGCGCGCGTTCGTCGTCGAGCAGAAGCTCGCCACCATTCCGTCCGACGACCCGATCCGCGTGGACCAGGCGCCGCCCTACCAGGCGACGAACTTCGCCTACATCAACCCGGCGGGTCCGTACGACAAGGGCATGCCGTCCACGTATTACATCGCGCCGCCGGACCCGTCGTGGCCGCAGGCCGAACAGGACGCGTACACGCCCGGTGTCGCCGACCTGATGTCCACCTCCGTGCACGAGGTCTGGCCCGGGCATTTCCTCCATTCCCTGCACTCGAACCGCTCCGAAAGCCTCATCGGGCGGCTGTTCCTGAGCTACGCATTCACCGAGGGCTGGGCGCATTACGCGGAAGAAATGATGTGGGAAGCCGGGCTGACCGGCGAGCTCGCCGGCGGGCGCGCCGAGTACCGCGTCGGCCAGATCAACAAGGCGCTCTACCGCAACGTGCGCTACATCTGCGCGATCGGCATGCACACGCAAGGCATGAAGGTCGAGGAATGCGAGCGCATGTTCCGCGAAGAGGCCTTCCAGGACCCGGGCAATGCACGCCAGCAGGCCGCGCGCGGGACCTACGACCCGGGGTATCTCAACTACGCGCTCGGCAAGCTGATGATCCGCAAGCTGCGCGACGACTGGACCGCGAGCCGCGGCGGCCGGGCCGCCTGGGGCAAGTTCCACGACGAGCTGCTGTCGTTCGGCGGTCCTCCGGTGCCGATGGCGCGCAAGGCGATGCTAGGCGAGGCGGCGGGGCCGGCGCTTTAGGCCCGCGGCGGGCGGCCGTGATTCGGATCGGCACCGCGGGCTGGTCGATACCCCGGTCCAAGGCGGCGGCCGTCCCCGGCGAGGGCACTCACCTCGCGAGGTACGCTCGCGTCCTCCGGTGCGTGGAGATCAACAGCTCGTTCTATCGGCCGCATCGCCGCGAGGTCTACCGGAAATGGGCGGCGCAGACCCCGCGGACTTTTCGCTTCGCCGTCAAGCTGCCGCGGCTGATTACGCACGACGCGCGCTTGCGGGGAACGCATTCGCTGCTCGGCGAATTCCTGCAGCAGGCCGGCGGGCTCGGTCAGCGGCTCGGACCCTTGCTGGTCCAGCTTCCCCCGTCCCTCGATTACGGGCGGCAGGTCGCCGACAGATTCTTCGCTCTCATGCGCGAGCGGCACGCAGGGGACATCGTCTGCGAGCCGCGTCACCCCAGTTGGTTTACCGAAGCCGCCGATCGCCTGCTGATGCGTTACCGGATAGCAAGGGTTGCGGCCGACCCGGCGATCGTGCCGATCGCCGCACGGCCCTCAGGCCATGGGGACATCGCATACTTTCGCCTGCACGGCTCGCCGCGCATGTACTGGTCAAATTACGAGCCGGAACGGCTCGCAGCCTGGACGCGAATCTTGCGCGAGAGCCAAGCCCGATCCGACGTGTGGTGCATTTTCGACAACACCACGGGCAACGCGGCCCTGGACAACGCGCTCGCGGTCAACGCCGCCGTAACCGCGCGGCAGTCGCGCGGCGCCGCCTCGACGCGTCCTTGATTTCGATCCAAGCCGGCGCGTGGTCGCTCGGCTTGGGCTCGCCGCGCACCCAGCGATCGACGCCGGCGTCCTCGAGCCGCGGCTCGAGCGCGGGGCTAAGCAACAGGTGATCGATCCGCAGCCCCGTATCGCGGCTCCAGTGATTACGGAAATAATCCCAGAAGGTGTAGATGCGCTCGTCCGGATAAAACGCGCGCAGCGCATCGGTCCAGCCCTGCTTCAGCAGGCGCTGGTAGGCCTCGCGGCTCTCCGGCTGGAGCAGCGCGTCGCGGCGCCAGGACTTCGGGTTGTAGATGTCGAAGTCCGTTGGGACGACGTTGAAGTCGCCTGCGAGCACGACCGGGCCGCCCTCCCGCAGCAGTGCACGGGCATGACGGTTAAGCCGCTCGAACCACGCGAGCTTGTACTCGAACTTCGGCCCGGGCTGGGGGTTGCCATTCGGGAGATACAGCGATGCGACGACGATCCCGCCGACAGCGGCTTCGATGTAACGGCTCTGGGCATCGCCGCGCGGCGCTGGCAGTCCCCGTCGTCGCTCGACGATTTCCAGATCCCTGGACAGGATCGCGACGCCGTTCCAGGATCGTTCTCCGTGCCAGATGGCGCGGTAGCCGGCCGCCTCGATCGCCGCGGCCGGGAAGCCGCTGTCCACGGCCTTGAGCTCCTGGAGGCAGGCGATGTCGGGAGACTCGTGCCGCAGCCAAGCCAGGAGATTTCCGAGCCGAGCGTTCACGCCGTTGACGTTGAAGGTCGCGATTTTAAGGCTCATGCGATGTCCAGGATTTCCGCGTCCTCGTCCCGCAGCGTCACGACGTCCCGGACCTCCTTGCCGATGAGGTCGCGCGCGAGCGGGGAGACGTATGAGATTTTTCCCTCGGCGGGATCCGCCTCGTCCTCGCCGACGATGCGATAGGCGACGCGGATGCCGCCGGCTTTCTCGAGCGTGACTGTCGAGCCGAACCGCGCCTTGCCGTCGGCCGCGACCTGGGGCACGCGCTCGGCCGTGCGTTGCCGCTCGCTCCAGTAGCGCAGGTCGCGCTGGATGCGCTGGACGGCCGCACGGTCCTCGGCCGATCGCGCGGCGGAAAGCTCGCCGCGCAGGCGCTCCACTTGCGCCTCGATCTGCGCGAGTCCCTCCGCGGTGACGAGGTTGCGGTGCGGGCTGACCTGCAGCTCGGCGAGAGGCTCGCCCTCCGCACCGTCGCCTTCCTTTACGAATGCGCGGCTCATGACGACATGCTGCCTGTTCGCGCGCGGGCCTGACAAATCGCCGTCGGACGTCCCACACCGGGTGCCGCGCACATCCGGCAGGACGCCGCTGTCATCTCGGTTAGGCTTAGGCGAACTCATTACAACTCATGGAGGAGACATTTATGGCTACAGCCAGCGGCCACACATCCGCGATCCGCGCGACCAAGGTGTGCGGGACGCCCGTCCACGACATGTCGGGCCGGAAGATCGGCGAGGTCGAGGACATCGTTCTCGACAAGCTGTCGAACAACATCCTGTTCGCCGTGGTCTCGTTCGGGGGGTTCCTCGGCATGGCCGAGAAGTACCACCCGGTTCCCTGGTCCTCGCTCAAGTACGACAAAGGCAAGGGCAACTACGTCGTCGACTTCACGAAGGAGCAGCTCGAAGCCGCGCCGGTCGGGGAACTCGACGAGCTGACCCGCAACGACGGGCAGGACTTCCGCAATCGCGCGCACGACTATTACAAGGCGCCGCGCTACTGGGAGGCGTCCCGCCACTGACCGGCTGACCACCGGGGCGACTGTGGCATCATCATTGGATGCCGCGTCGCCTCGCCCTCAGCCTCGACGCCGTCATCGTGGCTGTGACCTCGGACCAGCCGCGTATCCTGACCGTGAGCTCGTCCCCGGTTGCGGCGCTGGCCCTCCCCTTCGGCCTGCTCGATGCCAACGGCGATGCGACGCTCGAGTTGGGCCTGCGCCGCTGGATCCGCGCACAGACGGGCCTCGCTGTCGGCTACGTCGAGCAGCTCTACACCTTTGGCGACCGTGACCGGCAGCGCACGGTGGACGGCGAGCGCCAACTGTCCGTCGCGTACCTTGGACTCGTGAAGGAAGCGCAGCCTGCGCCCGGCGCTGCCTGGGTCAACGGCTACGACCTGCTGCCCTGGGAGGACCGGCGTGCGGGACTGCCGGCGATCGTCAGCCAGGAAATCCTCCCGGCGCTCGCGCGCTGGGCCGGCCGCGACGCGACTCGTCGCCACCGCATGCAAGCGAACTTCGGCGACCGGCGGGCCTGGGACCCGATCCGCGTGCTCGAGCGCTACGAGCTCCTGTACGAAGCCGGCCTCGTGCCCGAATTCGGGCGCGACCGCGGCGACCGTTCCGCCCGCACGCCCGTCGCCGGGACCGAGCTTGCCCTGGACCACCGGCGCATCGTCGCGACGGCTCTCGGGCGCCTCCGCGGCAAGCTGAAGTACCGTCCCGTGGTCTTCGAGCTCTTGCCGGAAACCTTCACGCTCCTGCAGCTGCAACGGACGGTCGAGGCGCTGACGGGCATGCGCCTGCACAAGCAGAATTTCCGGCGCCTGGTCGAGAGCGGCGACTTCCTGGAGCCGACGCGCGGCGTGGAGAAAGCCGCAAGAGGCCGTCCCGCAAAGCTTTTCCGCTTTCGCAAAGAGGTTGTGCGAACCCGCCTTTATTGATATAAAATGCTCACTCCGAGCATAAATGGAGTGAGTGCCGTGAGGAACCTGGCCGGCGTGCTGCCGGATGTCGAGATCGCCGCCATCGCGCCGCTGGTCGCCGAGATCGAGGCGCTCAAGGCGAAGCGCAACGCGGTCGTGCTCGCGCACAACTACATGACGCCCGACATATTCCACGGCGTCGCGGACCTGCGCGGCGACTCGCTCGCCCTCGCCCGCATGGCCGAGGAGACCGAGGCCGACGTGATCGTCATGGCGGGCGTGCACTTCATGGCCGAGACCGCCAAGATACTGAATCCGTCGAAGACGGTCCTGATCCCGGACCTGCGTGCCGGCTGCTCGCTCGCCGAGTCCATCACCGGCGCCGACGTGCGGCTGCTGCGCCAGCGCTACCCGGGCGTGCCCGTCGTGACCTACGTCAACACGTCCGCCGAAGTGAAGGCGGAATCGGACATCTGCTGCACGTCCGGCAATGCCGTCGCCGTCGTCGAGTCGCTGGGCGCGGACCGCGTGATCTTCCTGCCCGACCAGTACCTCGGGCGCTGGGTCGCCTCGCAGACCGGCGTCGAGGTCATCCTCTGGGAAGGCAGCTGCATGGTGCACGAGCGCTTCACGGGCGCGCAGCTGCGAGAGTACCGCGCCGATCATCCGGGCATTCGCGTCATCGCGCACCCCGAATGCCCGCCTGACGTGCTGGACGAGGCCGATTTCGTCGGCTCGACGGCCGGCATGATCTCCTGGGTCGAGAAGAACCGCCCGCCGCGGGTCGTCATGGTCACCGAGTGCTCGATGTCGGACAACGTCGCTGCCGAGATCCGCGACGTCGAGTTCGTGCGCCCCTGCAACCTGTGCCCGCACATGAAGCGCATCACGCTCGCCGGCATCGCCGACGCGCTCCGCCACATGCGCCACGAGGTCAAGGTGCCGCCGGCGGTCGCCGAGCGCGCGCGCCTCGCCGTCACGCGGATGCTCGCAGTCAAGCCGGTGCTCGCCGTCACGTCGTGATCGCCGACGATTTCATCAACGCGCCCGCCGTCGTCGTCGGCGGCGGCGTAGCGGGACTCGCGACGGCGCTCGCGCTCGACGGCTGCGTCGTGGTCGCGGGCGGGCCGATCGGCGACGGCGCTTCACGCCTCGCGCAGGGCGGCATCGCCGCGGCGATCGGCGCCGATGACGCGCCTTCCCTGCACGCCGCAGACACGCTTGCGGTTTCCGCGGGACTTGCGGCCGCCGACGTCGCGGCGCTCGTGACCGGGGACGCGCCGGAAAGAATCCGCTGGCTGCGCGAAATGGGCGTCGGCTTCGACCTGGGCGCGAACGGTGAGCCTGCGCTCGGCCGCGAGGCGGGTCACCACCGTCACCGCATCGTGCACGCGGGCGGCGATCGCACCGGCGCCGCCGTCATGCAGTCGCTGGCGGCGGCCGTGCGGCGACGCCCCGACATCCGCGTGCTCGAGGGCTTCAGCCTCGTCGATATCGTCACCGCGGGTCCCCGCGCCGCCGGCATCCTGGTCGAAGCTCGCGACGGCACCCGGCTTGCGCTGCTCGCGCCGCACACGGTGCTCGCGACCGGCGGCGTCGGCGCCTGCTTCGAGCGCACGACCAACCCGGCAAGCTCCCAAGGTGCAGGCCTCGCCGCCGCGGCACGCCGCGGCGTCGGTCTGGCCGATCTGGAGTTCATGCAGTTTCACCCGACCGCGCTCGCGGTCGCGGGCGATCCGCAGCCGCTCCTGACCGAGGCGCTGCGTGGCGCCGGCGCCGTGCTCCGCGACGAAGCGGGCCGCCGCTTCATGCCCGCGATCCACCCGGACGCCGAACTCGCGCCGCGTGACGTCATCGCGCGCAGCGTCGCCGCCCGCGCGCTGGCCGGCCGGCCGGTGTACCTCGACGCAACCGGCATTGCGGGCCTACCGGAGAAGTTTCCCGGCGCCTGGGCTATTGCCACGGCCGCGGGCTTCGACCCGGGACGCCAGCCGCTCCCGGTCGCAGCCGCGGCTCACTTCCACATGGGCGGCATCGCGACGGACGCCGACGGCGCAACTTCGATGCCCGGGCTCTGGGCCTGCGGCGAAGTGGCCTCGACGGGCCTGCATGGCGGCAACCGGCTGGCGAGCAACTCGCTGCTCGAAGGGCTGGTGTTCGGCGAGCGCATTGCGCGCGCCGTCCGCGCAGCGCCACGGTCAGGGCCGCACTCAGGGCCGCTGACAGCGGCGCACGGTGCGCTCGAGGTGGCCCACCGCCCGCAGGTGCCCGCCAGCGATCCCGCACGCGTCCAGGCGCTGCGCCGGCTGGTCGGCGAGAGCCTCGGACCCCTGCGCCAGGGGCCGGCCATGGCCGCGGCGCTCGCGCGGCTCGCCGCCTGGCGATGCGACTCGCGCGCCGAAGAAGACATTTCCACGGTCGCGCAGCTCATGCTCACCGCCGCTCTCGGTCGCCGCGAGTCCCGCGGCGCGCACTACCGGTCGGACTACCCGGCGCCGGCCGAAGGCATTCCGTTGCGCGCGTTCGTGACGCCCCCGGCATTTTCGGTAGAAGCCCTGGCGCCGGCACGAAGCCGCGTCGCATGACTTTCGAGGCGCCGAACGAGGCGCTGTCGCGAATCATCGACTCCGCGCTGGCCGAGGACCTCGGCGAGCGCGGTGACATCACGACCACGTCCATCGTCCCGGCCGGCACGCCGATGACCGGCCTGATCCGCAGCCGCGAGGCCGGCCGCATTGCCGGCGTCGATGCCGTCCGGCTCGTGCTGTCGCGGCTGCCGGAGCCGGCGAGCGCGAGCATCGTCGCGGCCGACGGCACCGACGTCGCCGCCGGCGGAACGGTCGCGCTGCTGACGGGCAGCGCGCGGACGCTCCTCACCGGCGAGCGCGTGATCCTGAACCTGCTCGGGCGCCTGTCCGGCGTCGCGACGGCGACCGCTGCGGTGGTGCGCGCCGTGGAAGGCACGGGGGCCGCCATCAAGGACACGCGCAAGACGACGCCGGGATTGCGCCTGCTCGAGAAGTACGCGGTCGCCTGCGGTGGCGGCGTGAATCACCGCTCCGGTCTCTATGACGCGGTGCTGATCAAGGACAACCACATCGGGGTTGCCGGCTCCATCACGGCGGCAGTCGCGCGCGCCCGTTCGAATCTCGGCGAACGGTTCCCGATCCAGGTCGAGGTCGACACGCTCGCACAGCTCGACGAGGCGATCGCGTGCGGCGTGACTTCCGTGCTGCTCGACAACATGGACTCCGGGCAGTTGCGGCGCGCCGTTGCGCGCGTCGACCGTGGCTGCCACCTCGAGGCGTCGGGCGGCATCACGATTTCAAACGTGCGCGCCGTGGCCGAGACCGGCGTCGATTCGATCTCCCTCGGCTGGCTGACGCACTCCGCGCGCTCGCTCGATCTCGGGCTCGACCTCGGCATCGACGTCGCCTGACGGGCGCGCGCACCCGCCGATGGCCAGCCGACGCCCCGCCCGGGCGACGTGTTGTTTGTAGAAATAGGGAAGGAAGCCTTCGCATTTTTCTGAACTGATGCTCCTCCGGCGATCCCCCACAGGTTAATCCGGAGTATCGAAGTGTCAGCGCGCTATCAGCATTCACTTTGAGTTCACGGTTCCCGGTTGGCGCTTGCTTCGGCTCGTCGAACGCTCGGGAAGCAGGGCCACGCTCACACGCCTGGCGCGCCGGTTGCGCGTGTCGCGACCCAGCGCGCGTCGAACGGCAAGCCGTCTGCGTGACCTCGGCTACCTGTCGATCGGCGGGTTACCGGGCGACCGGCGGTTTCGCCGCCTGGCCGTGACCGATGCAGGCATGGAGTGCCTGTCAGAGGTGGATGCCGGCATCGAATTCCTGCTGCTGGAAATGACCAATGATCTTCCCGCCGCATGCCTCGAGGACACGTCACAGATTCTCAACCGGATGGCGAGGCGTCTCCAAGCCTGTGAAACAGTGTTCAGGCGTTCACCGTGAAGGCCAGCCACCGGGTAAGCTGTCGTGATGCCCGGCCCGCGCGTCCGCTCCCTGATCTTCGTCCTGATCTTCGGCTTCGCCTGCACCGGCTACCTGCAGCGCCAGGGAATCGGCATCGCGGCCGAACGCATGATGCCGGAGCTCGGCCTGACGCAGGTGCAGGTCGGCTGGCTGATCACCGCCTTCCTCTTCTTCTACGCCGTGTTCCAGGTGCCGGGCGCGCTGTTCGGCCAGCGTTTCGGCGCGCGCCGGGTGATCACGATCACGGGTATCCTGACCGTGCTCGCGAGCGTCATGACGGCCGCCGCGCCCCTGATCGCGACGACGGCCCTGATGTTCACGACGCTCATGCTCGCGCGTTCCCTTCTCGGCGTCGCGCAGGGCGGCCTCTTTCCGGTCGCCTCCGGCACCATCCGCCACTGGTACCCGGTGACGCGCTGGTCCTCGATGGTCGGGCTCATGGTGACGGGACTCTGGACAGGCGCGGCGATCGCATCGCCGCTCGTCGCCGCGCTGATGCAGGCCTACGGCTGGCAGGCGGCGCTCCTGATCACCAGCGTGCCGTCGCTTGTTCTCGTCGTCCTGTGGTTCATTTGCGTGCGCGACTTCCCCGAGCGACATCCCTGGGTGAAGCCCGCCGAGATTGCGGAGCTCGCGGACAATCCGCCGTATGACGCCGCCGCGCCGCTCACCGCGCGCCGCGTGTTCCGCGTACTGGGCGATCCCCAGATCTTGCTGCTCACACTCTCTTACCTCGTCATGAATTACGTCTTCTACCTCGTGACGTTCTGGAGCTTCCTCTACCTCGTCCAGGAACGACGGCTCTCCGTGCTCGAGAGCGGCTGGCTCGCCGCCCTGCCCTTCGTCGTGGCCGGGATCGCCTCGGCCACCGGCGGACGCACCGCAGACCGGCTGCGCCTACGCTTCGGCGACCGCGGAGGTCCCCGCATCCTGCCGCTCGTCACGCTGCCGCTCGCGGCACTCTTCCTGTACCTCACGGTGTCGCTCGCCAATCCCTACTGGGCGATCGCGGCATTGTGCCTCGGCTTCGGCAGCGTGGAGCTTAACGAGGGCAATTACTGGGGCGTCGCGATGCGGCTCGCGCCGAACGACTCGATGGCGGCGACAGCGGTCCTCAACACCGGCGGGAACCTCGGCGGCGTAATCGGCACTCCGGTGATCGCGGCCCTGTCTGCCGCCCAGGGCGGCTGGGGCGTCGTGTTCACGACCGGCATCGTCACGTCTGTCGTCGCGGCGCTGCTATGGCTTACCATCGACCCGGGACGCGGAGAACGCACATGACGGACCTGCAAGCGACGATCGAGCCCGAGCGGCCATTTCTCGACTGGCCGGTGGCCATGGAACCGTCCGGCTGGAAGGACGCGCGCGTCGCGCTGCTCGGCATCTGCCACAGCGAGCCCTACTCGCACGACCCCTTCCCGAATGACCAGGCGAAAGCGCCGAACGCGATCCGCCGCATGTCTCCGAGCTTCTGCTACAACCCTGCGCACTGGGACTTCGACGTCGGCACGGACCTCGCCTCCAGCCTGCCTGCGCACGTGGACATGGGCAACGTCGCCTTCGACGGCGGCGATTACTCGGCCTATGCCGCCGCCATCACGGCGCGCGCGCGAAGCCTCTGGCGGCAGGGCACGCAGGTCTTTGTCCTCGGCGGCGACCACGGCGTCACCATCCCGGTCGTGGACGCGCTCGATGCCGTCGGCGAACCCGTGCACATCCTGCACATCGACGCCCACCTCGACTGGCGCGAGGACGTCGGAGGCGTGCGCCGCGGCTACTCGAGCCCGTTGCAATGGGCGAGCAAGGTGAAGGCCGTCTCGGGGATGACCCAGATCGGCCTTCGAGCCATCGGTAGCGCACGCAAGCGGGAGGTCGATGCCGCGCGCGCCTTCGGATCGCATCTCTTTGGTGCCGAGCAGATCCACGCCGAGGGCATGGACCCGGTGCTCGCGACGATTCCGAAGGACCGCCCGGTCTACCTCACGATCGACGCCGACGGGCTCGACCCGACCGAGATGCCCGCCGTAATGGCGCCGACGCCGGGCGGTATCTATTTCCGCCAGCTCGCGCCGCTTTTGCGCTCGGTCGCGCGGCAGAACCGAATCGTCGGTATGGACATCGTCGAGATCGCCCCGTCCTACGACTTCGCGAACGGGCTGACCTGCATCGCCGCGGGGCGGCTCATATTAAATGTGCTGTCGGCTTCGTGGAGTGAGGGGGGTGCCTTCCGCCGCGCGCGGCACTAGCGGCCCCAGCCCTTGAAGAATCCCCCGTCCGCGAAGTCCCACAGCAGCGTGAGGTGTGCCCGCCAGTCGTAGTCCTGGTCGCTCAGCGGGATCTCGGCGCCCAGGTTGAGCGCGACGTGGCCGCCGCGCGTCAGCCCGATCCGGATCTGGGGTACCACGGTGAAATGGACACGGTCGCCGTCGCCGCTCTCGAACGGCGCCGTGGCCGTCGCCTCGAGCGCCGGAAAGACGTGCTGTGGCAGGTCCGACCAGGTGTAGTGCACGATGCCCGCAAACTCGAGCGCGCCCGCGTCGACGTCGTCGACGGGCAGGACTGCGCGAGCGCTTGCCTGGAACGTGGACTTTGGCGACAGTTCCTGCGCCCAGGCGAGGAACGGAATCAATTCCTCGGAAGCTTCACCCTCCGTCGGCATCGCGAGCTTGGCGCCGCCCGACAGCAGGTAACCGCGCTCAAGGCTCCAAATCAATGCGTGCTTCCAGCCGACCTCGAACTCGGTGAGCTCGCCTTCCTCCTCAATCAGCTCGAGAATCCCCTGCCCGCGCCGGCCGAAGCGCCTCTCGAACTCGAGGACGTTGCGCCACACGTCCTCGCCGTCCCGGTCTTCCAGCCGAGACTTCCACACGACCTCGTCCTCCGGAAACGCCTTCTGCGTGCGGATCGGCAGCATCAGGTTGAGTTCGCCTGGCGGATAGCGTTCCGACCCGGGCGCAAGCGTCTTGACGTAGGCGACGAGCGCCGAGATCTCGGCATCGGTGAACGACGACCCCCAAGCCGGCATCTGTGGCGACAGGCCGAGCGCGCGGCCGCCGTGCTCGACGACGAGTTCCCAGTCGAGCGCCGGCTCGCGGCTGTTGAATAGCGGATCGCTGAGGTCCGCCGGATCTGTCTCGAGCGCCTGAACGAAGGGACTCGACGCATCCGGCTTCCCCCGCGCGCCATGGCAGGACGCGCAGGTCGTCTCGAAGAGACGCTGCCCGACCGCGTGATCGGGCGCCTCCCCGGCGGCTACGCCCGCGAAAGCCATCGCCAGGCCCGCGATCAGCGTGCGCACGACCCTCAATCCAGCTTCTTCAGGTACTCCGCCGCAGTCGTGGCCTCGACGGTCGTGTCCGTATGCTCGGCGATGAACTGCCGGAAATGGACGAAGAAGTTCGCGCCCTGCGGGAGGCCGAGGTTCTTGTAGGCCGCGTCCAGCTTCGCGCTCTCCTCGTCCGTGTGGTGCGCGGGCTGGAGAATCACAAAGTCCCACGACGCCCCGCCCTGGTGCACGAAGAACTGCCGCGGCGGCAGGCCCGCCTCGACGTTCGCCTGGTCGAGAAGCGCGACATGGCGCAGGAACTCCTCGTGCTTGCCCGGCGCGACTCGGAAGATCTCGATCACCATCTCCTTCGAGTCGGCGAGCGCGGGCGCCGTTGCAAGCAGGCCGGAGAACAGGAACGGGACGACAAAGCGCTTGATCATGCGTTTCTCCAGGTTCACTCCGCCTTCGTGCCCAGCACGACGCTGGCCTCCGCACTGCCGGCCCGCTCGTGGCTCGCCCTTGCGGTGACTTCCGTGCCGGCGGGTGCCGCGATCAACCAGTCGGCGACCGCGCGATCGGGCGTGCCGGGCGCGTAAGACCACCAGGTCGCCGTCGAGCGTTGCTCGGTGCGTCCTGCAAGCTGGCCGAGTTGCCTCGAGGTTTCCCCTTCGACGAGCCTCGCCCCGGCAGGCAGCTCCAGCTCTGCGGAGGCGCCAGCGACCGCCTGCCGATCGAGCGCCATTTGCGAGCCGTGCGTCGGCAGCCAACCGGTATTCTCGACGACCAGCCGCAGGCGCCACAGGTTCTCGCCGGCGGGATCGGCCGCGAACGATCGGACGGACAGCCGCGGGGTGGAAAGGCCGAGATAGATGAGCCATTCCGTGTGCGGCGCGACCTCGCGCTCGAGCCGATCGAACGGCACGTTGTACCAATAGCGGATGAGGTCGAATCCGCCGATCTCGACCGCGCCGAGCTGCGGATGATCGAAGCGCTTCCAGGCGACGAAACCGTCGCCGTCGAGGTGCTCGTCACTCCAGCGCAGGAGCCTGACTTCGTCCTCGATCGGATGGAAACCCCACAGCCAGGCAGACGCCGTCGTGTCCTCGAGCGAGATGCCGGCCGCCGTGAGCGGATTCCAGAACTCGGTAATGAAGGAGTAGAGGCCCAACCGGTCATAGAGCCAGCCGAACGCGCTCGGGATGTGGGTCTCGCGATCCACGCTGCGAAGGTCCAGGTAGGAAATCGCGGTGTACCCGGTGAGCGCCGCCGCCTTTCCGGCGAGCGATGCGTACACCTGTCGGTCCGCCTCGGGCAATGGCTCGTTGAGATTGACCGGAGGCGTCAGCACCAGTCCCCCGAAAGTGTGGCAGGTGACGTGCGCCACGATGTTGGGCCGGCGCGCGATCGCGGCGACGTAAGCGGCGACTTCCGGCTCCGAGGTGGCATACGTGCCGTCGGTCTGGCTGACCGTCGTGCCGCGATCGCCGGGGAAGTTCGCGCCGAAATCGAGCGCCTCGTGCTCGGGCTCGTCGGCGATCGTGGCGCCGTCATAGCCCTCGACCGTCCCTTCGCGCAGCACGCGCCAGTAGTCGCCGCCCGTCTCGTCGGGCGCGCGCGGCACGAGCAGGCGAGGTTCATCGGGATGCGGCTTCCACGGGCCGTTGGGATCGCGGAGTCGCATGAACACCGTCCGGCCGTCGCCATCGAGGTCGCGCGGAACGATGCCGTCACCGATGGGACCGGGCGGCCACGGACGGTCGACGGAGCGGATGAACCGTCCCTGCGCCAGCGTCGCGTCGACGCCATCCGGCGTCATGCGGGGCAGGACATAGACCGTGCGCGTGTCGAGCAGCCGCGTCACGCGCGCGTCGCTGCCGTACGCGTCGAGCAGCTTGTGCGCGAAGTGCAGGGCCGCGACGCCGCCCGCCCATTCCGTGGCGTGCATGTTGCCGTCCACGATGAGCGCGGGCTTCTCTTCCGCGGGGCCGGTCGCCCGGTTGGTCAGCGTGAGGAACCACATGTCGCGGCCCTGCGGCGTCTTGCCGAGGCTCTCGAGCCGCACGAGGTCGGGACGCGCGTCCGTCCACTGGCGCAGGAGCCGGGTCAGCTCCTCGTGACGCATGATGTGGTCGAAGGGCAGCGGCTCGACGGGCTGCGCGGCGGCCGGGCCGCAAAGCGCAAAACCGAGGCACAGGAGCGCGGCTCTCATCATCTCCGGAATTCTGTCAGCGCCGCGATCAGAACTTGCGCGTGACGCTTCCCGTGACCAGCCGACGCGTTCCGTAGAAACAGTTGGATGTGCTGCTGCATCGATCGACGAAGATCTCGTCCGTGAAGTTGCTGGCATTCACCGCGATACGCCAGTTCGCCGTATCGTAATGCAGGATGGCGTCGTACATCGTCACGTCGTCGCTCTGGAACTGGTTGGCTCCGTCGCCGAACATCTCGCCGCGGTGGCGGAGGCCGAGTCCGAACCCGAAGCCGGCTATCGGCCCTTCCTGGAACGTGTAGTCGACGAGCGCCGAGGCCAGCATTTCCGGCACCGCCACGAGCTCGTTGCCGAGAACGGTCGGGTCGGACGTCTTCGTGACCTCGGTATCGATGCTGGTTAAGGCCAGGTTGAAGGTCAGGCGCTCGCGGATGCGGGCGGTCAGCTCGAGCTCCACGCCCTTCACCTCGACCTCGCCTTCCTGCACGCTGAAGAACAGGTTGACCGGGTCCGGCGTCAGGACGTTCTCCTGCACGATCTCGTAGGCAGAAAGCGAGCCGAACAGCCGCACGCCGCGGCCGAGCGTGCGGCCGTCGTACTTGATTCCCGCCTCGATCTGGTCGCCGCTGGTCGGCTCGAACGGCTCGCCGGCGAAGGTTGCGCCGGTCACGGGCTGGAACGACGTGGCCGTCTGGACGTAGGGCGCGAAGCCGCTGTCGAACACGTAGTTTGCGCCGACGCGATAGGTGAATTCCTCGTCGTCGACAGCATCGCCCACCGCCGGATCACGCTCGACCCAGTCGTTACGGCCGTTCAGCGTCAGGATGAAGCGGCCCATCTTGATCTGGTCCTGGAAATAGGCGCCGATCTGCTCGCGGGTTTCGTCGATGGACGGGAAGATCGTGGCGGGCGGGATGACTGCGTCGTACACCGGCTCGAACAGGTCGATCGCGGGCGCGACGCCGAAGCCGAACTCGGAGTAGCCGTCGTAGTCGCGGTAATCGACGCCGAACAGGAGCGACTGCTCGATGCTGCCGCCGCTGCCAAGCTCGAGGGCGAGGCGCGTGTCGACAGACAGCGAATCGATACGCTCGTTGAACGGGAAATCGAAGCGGTTGACCGTGCGGAAGTCGTCGGGTACGCCGTCGAAGTCGTTGTCGACGAGTCCGGCGCCGAACACCGCGCGCGAATCGACCTTGACGTCGAAGTACTTGAGGTTCTGCTGGATCGAGACCCGGTCGTCGAACCGGTGCGAAAAGTCGTATCCCGCGCTCCACTGCTCGCGCTTGAAGAAGTTGTAGCCCGTCTCGCCGAGGTTCCGGCCGACCGGGACCTTGCCGAGCGGGTTGGGCAGCATCGTGCCCTGTATTGGCAGGAAGCCCGTGCTCTGGTTCTCGAGGTCGTCGTCCTGGTAGTTCGCGAGCAGGGTGAGCTCGGTGTCCTCACCGATTGCGAACTTGACGGCGGGCGAGACGAACAGGCGCTTGGAGGTCAGGAAATCGACCTGCGTCTCGCGGTCGCGGTAAAGCGCCGTGATGCGCCCGCTGGTGCGGTCGCTGATCGAGCCGGTCAGGTCACCAGCCACCTGCCACATGTTGTACTCGCCGCCCTGTACTTCGAGCTCGCCACCCCGTCCCTCCTGCGGTCGGCGGCTCACCATGTTCACGATCCCGCCGGGCGGCGACTGGCCATAGAGCACCGCAGCCGGCCCCTTCAGCACCTCCACGGACTCGGACCCGTAGAGATCCGTGCCGGTGTTGTTGACCGAGCCGATCGGCGCCTGCACGCCGTCGATGAACTGCACGGGATCGAAGCCGCGGATCTGGAGCCAGTCGTAGCGCTCGTCGGGCCCGAATGCCTCGCCGGTCGCGCCCGCCGAATAGCGCACCGACTCGTTGAGGCTGGTCCAGTTGAGGAGGTCGATCATGTCGCGCGAGATCACGCTGACCGACTGCGGCATCTCCACCAGGGGGATGTCCGACTTCGAGGCGGAACTGCCCTCCGTGGAAACGTACCGCTCCGCGGTGACGACCACGGGGCCGAGCTCGTCGGCGGCGCCCTGTTCCTGGGCGAGTGCCGGTCCGGCCACCGCTGCGCCCACCAGGAATAGCAACGTGTGTCTGGCATCCATAGGTAGGGTCCCCCTTGCTACACAATCTAAACCTGACCCCACCCACCGCATGCGCGGCGGGGTCTCAAACCGTCGCGTTCAGGCCACGGAGCCACCGGGACGCGTCATCCAGGGCCTTGTTGCTGACCGCCGCAATCGACATGGCCTCGATGAAACTGTGCGACGCGCCGGCATAGACGACGCTCTGTGCCGGCACGCCGGCGCCGAGCAGCCGGCCTGCCATCGCGACGCTCTGCTCGGCAAGGATGTCGCATTCCGCGATCACAAGGAAGGCGGGCGGCAAGCCCGCGAGCGATGCGAGCAGCGGGCAGGCGAGCGGGTTCCACGCATCGCTGCCGTCGCGCAGGTAGTTTCGCCAGTACTCGCCCATTTCCTCGCAGCCGAGCATGTAGTGCGGGCCGCCATAGAGCCGGCAGGCCCTTGCGGAACTGCGCGTCTCGAACGCGCCGTAGTTGAGGAGCATGCCGCACGGGGGCGGGCCGGCGCCGTTGTCCCGGCGCAGGATGCAGGTCGCGACGCTGAGGTTGGCTCCGGCCGAATCGCCGCCGATCGCGAGCCGGCCGGCATCGATGCCGAGCGCGGGGCCCTCCCCCGCGAGCCAGCCGACCACGTCGACGACCTGCTCGAGGGGCACGGGAAACTTGTGCTCGGGCGACAACGCGTAGTCGACGCCGACGACGCAGCAACCGGCGCGAGCCGCGTACTCGCGCATCACGCGGTCGTGGGTGTCGATGCTGAAGAGCGTCCAGCCGCCGCCGTGCAGGTAGACGAGGCCTGGCAAGTTTCCCTGTGCGGGACGGTGGATTCGGGCGCGTACCGGGCCGTGGCGGGTCGGCACGAAGAGTTCCCGCGTCTCCAGCATCGCGGGCCCGCCCTGTCGCCAGCGCGCCCTCGCGTCCTCCGCCCAGCGGCGGGCGTCAGGATAGGGCGTGCTGTCGGATCGCGGATGGCGGGCGGCCGCCTCGGTCACCGCGTGGACGAAACGGCGGACGTCGGGATCGAGGTCGTTCCCGTCGGCGGCTTCCGCCTCGTCTCGCGCGTGGTCCATGGCCGCATCCTCGGGTCGGCCGCCGCCGGTCGCCGTCGCCGGGCGCTCATTTGTCATCGTGAGCGGGCCAGATGTACGCTGGTACATGGGACGCAGCACCCGGGGCGCCGACTACCAGGACATTCCGCGTCCGATCGCCGCGCTCGCCGACGAGTATCCGCCCGGCCACCACGACCCCAATCACCACCACAAGCGGGCGCAGCTGATCTACGCCTGCGCGGGCGTGACGGTTGTCATCACCGGCCAGGCCAGCTTCGTCGTGCCGCCACAGCGTGCCGTGTGGGTGCCCGCGGGCGTCGAGCACGAGGCGCACATGCGCGGCCACGTGTCGTTGCGCACTCTTTATATAGATTCAACAGAATTTCCGAACCTGCCGACGACCTGCCGCGTGATCGAGGTGTCGAGCCTCCTGCGCGAGCTCATCATCGAGGCCTGCCGCATCCCAGTCGAGTACGACCTCGAGGGCCGTGACGGCCTGGTGATGAACCTGCTGATGGCCGAGCTCATCGCGATGCCCGCGACGCCGCTCGACGTGCCCATGCCGCAGGATCCGCGGCTGGTCAAGGTGTGCACGGCGATCCTGCGCGAGCCCGGGCAGAACGAGCCGCTCGACGGCTGGGCGGACATTGCCGGCATGGGGCGGCGCACCTTCACGCGCACGTTCCGCCGCGAGACCGGAATCAGCTTCGCCACCTGGCGGCAGAACGTCAGGTTGATGGAGGCGCTGTCGCGGCTGGCGATCGGCCAGCCCGTCACCACGGTCGCCTACGACGTCGGCTACAACAGCCCGAGCGCCTTCACCGCGATGTTCCGCCGCGCGTTCGGCCGGGCGCCTACGCAATACCTCGCGAAGCAGCCGCACTAGGGTCAGCGGCCCGGATTGAGCTCACGCATCCAGGCGAGCAACTCGTCTGATCCCGATTGGCTCAGCGCCTCAGTGATATCGGCGAAGACGGTGTCGCGCTCGTCCTGCCCCAGCTTGAACTTGGCGCGCTGCCCGACGACCGTCGCCTCGAACGGGACGATCATGCGCTTCAGCCTCTCGTAGCGCGCGCCCATCTCCGCGGGCTGCCAGGCCTTCGGGCGGCCGCGCTCCATCGCGCCGACGAGGTCGTGAAGGTGCGCGTCGAGCCGGGCCGGTGTCTCGTCGAACAGGATCGTGACGAGAAACTGCACGACCGCGTAGTTCCAGGTCGGCGCCCAGGTCCGGTCGCTCACCCAGGACGGCGAAATGTAGCCCTGCGGCCCGCTGAACAGCAGGATCGCGCGCGGGTCGCGTTGCAGCGCCGCGAAGTGCGGGTTGGAGCGCGCCATATGGCCTTCGAGCGCTTCGATCTTCCCCGTTCCGCCGACGCGCGGGCGAAGCGGCAGCGGCGTCGCCCGGAAGCCGTCATCGCCGGCCGACACCACCCAGGCGAGCGGATTGGACGACACGAGGCGCAGGACCTGCTCGTCGCTCTTCGGGGCGAAGACGTCGCGTGGCGCATTCACGACGGCCCGCCCCCGCGCGAGAGCGTCGAGTTGCGCCTGCCGTAGCCCGCATACAGGAACGCGCCCACCGCGACATACACGGCGAGGAAGACCGCCATCAGCGGCTCGCCCGACGCGGCCTGGAAACCGATGTCGATCAGGACCGGCAGGATCATGGCGATGCAGAGCACGAGCGCCGTCGCGGGTATGTAGCCGATCCAGGCCCGCCCGATCCGGAACCCGCCGAGCGGCACGCGAAACGGCCGCGGCAGGTCGGGCCGGCGCGACCGCAGCCACATCGTGGAGAAGCACACGGTCGCGAACGCGAGGCCGGCGCCGAGGCTCACGAGGTCGGCGAGCATCGCGATCGGGAAGAACGCGGCGCACACGGCGGAGACGACGCCGAGCGCGATGATGCCGCGATGCGGCGTGCGGAACCGCTCGTGCACGTGGCTGAAGAGCGACGGCAGCATGCCGTCTCGCGACATCTGGAACGTGATGCGTGACTGGCCGTAGGCGTTCACGAGCAGCACGGACGCGAGCCCCATCAGTGCGCCGACCTTCACGAATACCGCGACGCCCGGCCGGCCCATCCGGTCCACGGCGAGTGCCACGGGATCCGCCACGCCGAGCTCGCGATACGGCACGACACCCGTGAGGACAGCGGCGACGGCAAGATAGAGCGCGGTGCACACGCACAGCGCGCCGAGGATGCCGACCGGCATGTCGCGCTGCGGGTTGCGCGACTCGGAAGCCGCCGTCGAGACGGTCTCGAAGCCGAGATAGGCGAAGAACAGGATCGACGCGGCGCGCACGATGCCGGGCCAGCCGAACGCGAACTCGCCCTCGTGCGGCGGAATGAACGGCGTCCACAGACCGGGGTCGATCGCCGATGCCCCCACCGCGATCACGACCACGATTACGGCCACCTTGACGACGACCAGGAAGGCGTTGACGCCGGCCGACTGCCGCACGCCGGCACAGAGGACGGCCGTCACGGCGGCGATCGCGATCGCGGCGACCGCATTCAGCGCGAATCCGCCGCCGGACCCGACCAGCGGCGTCGAGAGGACGGGCGGCACGGTGATGCCGAAATCGCGCAGGAGGCTCGTCAGGTAGCTCGAGAATCCGACGGCAAGCGTCGAAGACGCAAGCGTGTACTCGAGCATCAGGATCCAGCCGAGGCCCCAGGCGAACACCTCGCCGAGCGCTGCGTAGCAATAGCTGTATGACGAACCGGACACGGGCACCGTGGAGGCGAGCTCCGCGTAGCAGAGCGCGGTGAGCGCGCAGGCCGTGCCCGCGAGCACGAAGGAGACCATCACGGCGGGGCCCGCGAAGTTCGCGGCGGCCGTGCCCGGCAGCACGTAGATGCCGGCGCCGAGGATGCAACCGATGCCGAGCAGCACGAGGTGCATCGGACCGAGCGTCCGGCTGAGGCCGTGCGAGCCGGCTTCGGCCTGCAGCGCCTCGATGGACTTGCACGCGAACGCGCCTGTCGGGTTGCGGGGGCCAGCGGCCATTCCTGCCACCTCGCGGGAAACGACGTTCATACCATGACCCGCCCGCAGCCAAATGCCTTGCGTGGGTCCGAATTCGTCGCAGGCGGGCCACGCACGACTATATTTTCCGCACCACTACACGCGGCTTCACGCGTCTGATACTAAGGGAAAGGCACGTCAAACTGAGGATCCCGCCATGCACCGCAACATTCCGGCGGCGGCATTCGCCGCCGCAGCATTCGCCATCGCTTTCGTGCAGGTCGCCGGCGCGACCGGGCTCGCCACCTGCGACTCGGGGCCGCAGGACGGCTGGCAGCCGCAGGAGAAACTCACCGCGTCCCTGAAGGAAAAGGGCTGGGAGATCCGCAACGTCAAGGTCGACGGCGGCTGCTATGAAGTCTACGCAATCGACGACAAGGGCGACCGCGTCGAGGCGTACTTCCACCCGGTCACCCTGGAGCGCGTGCAGACCGCCGACGAGTGAACGCCGGCGCCGCGATGCCGCAGGGGATGATCCCGGTATGGGACCTGGCCGTGCGGGTCCTGCATTGGTCCCTCGTCCTGTCGGTCGCGGCCGCGTGGCTCACGCGGCACAGACCGGGAAGCTGGCACGAGTGGCTCGGCTACGCGACGCTCGCGATCGTCGCGGCGCGGACGGCCTGGGGATTCCTCGGGACGGGCCACGCGCGGTTCGCCGACTTCGTGCGCTCGCCGGCGGCCACGTCCGCGTATGCGCGCACCGTCCTGGAAGGGCGTGAGGATCGGCACCTCGGTCACAACCCGCTCGGCGGGTTGATGGTCGTCGCCCTGCTCGCGCTCGTCGCGCTCGTCGGCTTCACCGGCTGGCTCTACACGACCGACCGGTTCTGGGGTATCGCCTGGGTCGAGCGCCTGCACTCGACGCTTTCGGACGTGCTCTTCGTCTTCGTCGCGCTGCACATCCTCGGCGTCGCCTTCACTTCGAAGAGGCACCGGGAAAACCTGCTGGCGTCGATGCTGCACGGCCGCAAGCGCGAACGCTGAGTCAGCCGCCGGCCCAGGCCGGCAGCAGCGGCCCGCCGAGCCAGATGTACTGCGCGAGCCAGGCGCTCACCAGGCTGATGCAGATCGTCAGCGGCACGCCGATGCGGAAGAAGTCGCCGAACGTATACTGGCCCGGATTCAGGATCAGCAGGTTGCCGTGGTGGCCGATCGGTGTCAGGAAGGCGGTCACTGCGCCGAGCGCCGTGCAGACGATGAACGGCTGCGGCGGTAGCCCGAGGGCGATCGCCAGGGCGAGCGAGATCGGCCCGAGCAGCACCGTGGTAGCCGCGTCCGAGAGGATCTGGGTCACGAGCGCCGCGGCCCAGTAGAGCGCGATCAGCACGGCGAACGGGGTCCAGCCGATCGTCACCTCATTCAGCTGCTGCGCGAGAAAGGCCGCGGTGCCGGTCTTCTCCATGGCGAGGCCGAGCGGGATCACGCCCGCGATCATCACGAAGATGCGCACGTCGATCTCGCGGTACGCGTGATCGACGCTGACGCAGGACGTGAGGATCAGCGCGACGGCCCCGCCGAGGAAGGCCATCTGCGCCGGCACCACGCCGGAAGCCGCTGCGAGCACCACCGCCGCCACGATCAGCATGGCGCGCGTGGCGTGCTGGCGGCGCCGCGGCCGCCCGGAGAACGGCATCATCATCAGGAAGCCGTGGTGCGAGGCGAGCTCGGCGAAGCGGTCGGGCGTGCCGCGCAGCACCAGCAGGTCGCCTTCCCGGAGCTGCACCTGCGACATGCGGTCGCGGATCCAGGACTGGCGGCGCCAGATGCCGACGACGACGACGTCGAATGTCTTGTGGAAGTCGATCGCCCCGATCGTCTCGCCGATGAACGGCGAATGCGGCGCGACGACCACCTGCACGAGCTGCGGCGACTCGTCGAACTCCCGCTCGCTGGTATCGCCGTATTTCTTGACGGCGTGCAGGGCGAGTCCCGGCTCGCTCTCGACCGAGACGATCTCGTCGGGCGTCGCGCTGACGAACATCACGTCACCCGCGGCCAGCACCGAGCCGCGGTTCTTGTTGTGCTGGGGCACCCCGTCGCGCAGCCACTCGACGACCTCGAGCCGGCCGTCGTAGTACTGGTTGAACTCCGCCATCGCCTTGCCGATCCAGCGCGACTTGGGCTCGACGATCAGCTCCGTGTAATAGCGGTCGAGCCGCAGGTAGTCCGCCTCGTCCGCGCGCGCCTTGCGCTTTGGCAGGATCCAGCGGCTGAGGAACATGTAGACGATCGCGAGCAGGATCAGCGCGACGCCGATGGGGGTGATGCCGAAGATGCCGAGCGTCGTCTGACCGCTGGTCTGCAGCAGGTGGTTCATCAACAGGAATGCGGGCGCGCTGAAGATCGTGAGCGTGGTGCCGAGCGAGGCCGCGAGCGACATCGGCATCAGCAGGCGCGACGGCGACAGGTTCTGGACCCGCGCGAGCCGCATCATGATCGGCAGCATCATGGCCGTGACCATGAGGTGGTGCGAGAACGCCGCGAGCGCGGCGACCGCTGGCATCACCACGAGGATCGCGCGCCATTCCTTCGAGCCGGCCGCGCGCGCGATCCCGGCGCCGATGCGCTCGGTGAGGCCCGTCTCGGTCAGCGCGGCGGAGATCACGAACACCGCGGCGACGATGATTGCGGGCTCGCTGGAAAAGCCCGAGAGCGCCTCGCCCGGCGTCAGGATGCCGGTCGCCGCCAGCGCGAGCAGCGTCAGCATCGCCGCGATGTCGATGCGGATCTTCTCGCTGATGAAGAGCACCAGCGTGACGGCTACGATCGCCAGGAATATGAGCTGTTCGGGAGTCATAAACGAGATTGCGCGATTGTACAGGCACCGTCCCGTATGAATAGAATGCTCGTCATGAGCTCCGCGAGAGCACTTTGGCTGGCGGTTGCAGCCGCCCTGACCGCGGCATGCGCCGCACAGCCGCAAGCCCCGGCACAGGCGCCCGCAACCGCCGCGAATGCGGCCGAACCGGCGGCAGCCAGCCGCGCGCCCTTCTCCTCGACCTACGCACCCGCGGCCAGCCCGCCGACGTTGATCCGCGGCGCGACCGTGCTGACCGGCACGGGAACGCGCATCGATAACGGCGACGTGCTGATCGCGGGCGGGAAGATCCAGGCGGTCGGCAGCGCGCTCGCGGCTCCGGAGGGCGCGCGCATCGTCGAAGGGAAGGGCCGCTGGGTCACGCCGGGCCTCATCGACGTGCATTCGCACATGGGCGTGTACGCGAGCCCGGGCACGGACGCCCTCGACGACGGCAACGAGTCCACCGACCCGGTGACCTCGCAGGTCTGGGCCGAGCACAGCGTGTGGCCGCAGGACCCAGGCTTCGAGGCGGCGCTGCAGGGCGGCGTGACCTCGATGCAGATCCTGCCAGGCTCCGCGAACCTGATCGGGGGACGCGGCGTCACGGTCAAGGTCGTACCCGCGACGACCTACCAGTCCATGAAGTTTCCCGGCGCCCCGCATGGGCTCAAGATGGCCTGCGGCGAAAACCCGAAGCGCGTCTACGGTGGTGACGACCGGTTTCCTTCCACGCGCATGGGCAACGTGGCGGGTTACCGTCAGGCCTTTGCGGACGCGAAGGACTACATGGAGGACTGGAAGGAGTACGACGCCAAGCTCGCCAAGCACGAGAAGGACGTCGCGGAAGGCGATGAAGACTCGACGCCGCCGCAGCCGCCGAAGCGCGACCTCAAGCTCGAGACGCTCGCCGAGGTCATGCGCGGCAACATCCTCGTGCACAACCACTGCTATCGCGCCGACGAGATGGCGACGATGCTCGATATCGCGCAGGAGTTCGGCTACAGGATCGCTGCCTTCCATCACGGGGTCGAGGCCTACAAGCTCGCGGACCGCCTCGCCGCCGAGGGCGTTTGCGGCGGGCTGTGGGCCGATTGGTGGGGCTTCAAGATGGAGGCCTACGACGGGATCCAGGAGAACCTCGCGATTGTCGATTACCCGGAGGGCGGCTGCGCCATCGTGCATTCCGATTCCGAGGAAGGCATCCAGCGGCTCAACCAGGAAGCCGCGAAGGCGATGACCCGCGGCCAGCTCGCGGGGCTCGACATCCCGCCGGAACGCGCGATCCGCTGGGTGACCGCGAATGCCGCGAAGGCGCTCGGCATCCTGGACCAGACCGGCACGCTCGACGCCGGCAAGATGGGCGACGTCGTCGTCTGGAACGGCACGCCGTTCTCCGTCTACGCGCTCGCAGACCTCGTGTTCGTGGACGGCGTGCTGCTCTACGACCGCGCCCATCCCGCGCCCAAGCCCCGCTCGGATTTCCAGCTATGAGAAAGCTGACAGCCCTTGCCGCCTGCCTGCTCGTGGCGCCCGCGCTCGCCGGTGCGCAGGACCTCCTGATCCGCGGCGCGCGCGTGCACACGGCGGGGACGGCCGGCACGCTCGAGAACGCCGACGTCCTGGTGCAGGACGGGCGCATCGCGGCGGTCGGCAGCGGCCTCGCTGCGCCAGCGGGTGCGACGGTCGTCGACGCCAAGGGCCGTCCCGTGACGCCCGGGCTGTTCGGCGGCGTCACCCAGTTCGGGCTCGAGGAAGTAAGCCTCGAGGAGTCGACGTTCGACGCGGAACTCAAGTTGACCGCGCCGGCATGGCAGCACATGTGGCGCCCGGAATTCGACGTGACCCCGGCGTTCAACGCACGGTCGATCGTGCTGCCGGTGATGCGCGTCGAGGGCGTCACCTGGAGCATGCTCTCGCCGCTCGCGGCCGAAAGCCTCGTCATCGGCCAAGGCTCGGCGGTCTCGCTCGACGGCAGCTTCGACGCAGCCCTCGAAGGCAGCCCCACCCTCTTCGTCAACTGGGGCAGCGACGCGCACGAAGCGTCGGGCGGCAGTCGTGCGGCGCAGTACATGCTCTTCGACCAGGCGATCCGCGAAGTGCGTGAACCCGGTTCTTCCGGGCCCGCTGCGCTGCTGCTGCCCGAGGGCCGCGCGGCGCTGAAGTCCTACCTCGCGGGTGGGCGCGTCGTCTTCTTCGTCAACCGGGCGTCCGACATCCGCGAGGTCGTGCGCTTCGCCAAAGCGCGCGGCATGAAGCCCGTCATCGCCGGCGCGGCCGAGGCCTGGGTCGTTGCGCGCGAGCTCGCGGACGCCCAGGTGCCGGTGATTCTCGACCCGCTCGAGAACCTGCCGGGCGATTTCGACCGACTCGGCGCGCGCTTCGACAACGCGAAGATCCTGCACGAGGCCGGAGTGCGCATCGCGTTCTCCCAGTCGGACGGCTTCCACCTGCGCAAGAACCGCCAGCTCGCAGGCAATGCCGTGGCCCACGGCCTGCCCTGGGAGGCTGGCCTCGCGGCGATCACCTCCGCCCCGGCCGAGATCTTCGGTGTCGCCGGCTCGCGCGGGCGGATCGAGAAAGGCCAGGCGGCCGACCTCGTGCTCTGGAGCGGCGACCCGCTCGAGGTCACGACGGTCGCGGAGAACGTCTGGATCGCGGGCCGTCCCGTGGAGATGCGCTCGCGGCAGATGGAACTCCGGGACCGCTATCTCGAGCGGGTCAAGGCCCACAGCGCGCGATGACCGTCCGGCGCCGGTCCATCGCGGGCGCCGTGCTCGCGCTGTGCCTGCTGCCTGCGGCCTCGATTGCAGACGAGTCTCGATTCGCCGCGGAGCGCCGGGCGCTGCTCTCGGAAATCCAGCGCGATGCCGAGGCCACCGCGGACAGCACGAAGCGGCCCAAATTCAGCGCACGCGTCATCGCCGCGATGAACGCGGTGCCCCGGCATCGCTTCGTTCCGCAGAGCTCGATCGAAAACGCCTACGAGAACCGCCCCTTGCCGATCGGGCACGGCCAGACGATCTCGCAGCCGTACATCGTCGCATTGATGACGGAGCTTCTCGATCCGGAGGCGCAGCACGTCGTGCTGGAGGTGGGTACGGGATCGGGCTACCAGGCGGCGGTGCTCGCGAAGCTCGTGGCCTCGGTCAAGACGATCGAGATCGTACCGCCCCTCGCCAGCAGCGCCGGCGCGCGCCTCCGCCGGCTCGGGTTCGAGAACGTCGAAGTGAAGCTCGGCGACGGCTACCATGGCTGGCCCGAGCACGGGCCGTATGACGGCATCATCGTCACCGCGGCGGCGTCTTCGATTCCACCGCCTCTCATCGAGCAGCTCAAGCCGGGCGGCCGGATGGTCATTCCCGTCGGCCCGCCGTTCTTCACGCAGGACCTGATCCTGCTTACGAAGGACGCGAAAGGAAAAATCTCGACTGAGAGCGTGCTGCCGGTCGCATTCGTGCCGCTCACCGGCGAGCGCTGACCGTGCGGCGCGAGCAGGCGCTGCTCGCGATTGCGATCGGCTTGCTCGCCGCCGCGGCGCTTGCCTTCCAGGTGCTCCTTTTTCGCCTGCTGGCGATCGTGCAGTGGCATCCCTTCGTCGCGATGATCGTCAGCCTCGCGCTCCTGGGTCATGGGGCGGCGGGGACGACGCTCGCGCTCGCCGGGCGACGGCTGCTATCCCGGTTCCCGGCGGCATTCGCCGTGCTCGCTTCTCTCTTCGCGCTCGCCGTGCCGGCCTGTTGGGCGCTCGCGCAACGGCTGCCGTTCAACGGGCTCGAGCTCGTCTGGAACCCCGCCCAGCTCGGCTGGCTGACGGGAATCTTCCTGCTGCTTTCGCTGCCCTTCTTTTTCGCGGCCTGCTGCTTCGGGCTCGCATTCATGCACGCGCGCGAGCGGATCGGCGTCCTGTACGCGGCCGATCTCCTGGGCGCCGGCCTCGGCGCCGCCGCCGCGACCGGGCTCCTGTTCCTGCTGCCCGCCGAGAGCGCCATTCGCATCGCGGCGATCGCAGGCGCCGTCGCGGCCATGCTCCCGGCCGGCAAGGCCGTCACCCGCCTCGCGCTGCCCTCGATCGCGGTCATCGCGGCCCTTGCTCTTCCCCAGGGTTGGCTTGCCCCGCGCATCACCGAATTCAAGCCGCTGCCGCGCACGCTCGCCGTCGCCGGCGCGGAAGTCGTGGCCGAGCATTCGAGCCCCTATGGCCTGTTGACGGTCGTGCGCAACGAAGAGATTCCGTTCCGCCACGCGCCCGGCCGCAGCCTCGCTGCGACGACGGAAGTCCCCGCGCAGCTCGCCGTGTTCACGGACGGCGACTCGATGACTGCCCTCTCCGCGCACGATGGGCGCGAATCGCTCGCATGGCTCGACGAAACGACCTCGGCCCTCCCCTACCACCTGCTCTCGCGCCCACGAGTGCTGGTGCTGGGCGCGGGTGGCGGGGCGGAGGTGCAGCAAGCCGTCTATCACGGCGCGCGCGAGATACATGCCGTCGAGCTGAACCCCGCGATGCTCACGCTCTTGCGCGCCTGGCTGGACGATCCGCGGATCCGCCTGCACGCGGGCGACGCCCGCAGTTTCGCGCGCACCGATACGAGGCTCTACGACCTGGTCCAGCTCGCACCGGTCGGCGCGGGCGGCGGCGCGGGCGCCGGCGTGCATGCGACGGCTGAAAGTTACGCCTATACCGTGGAAGCCATTCGCGACTACCTCGCACGGCTCGCGCCCGGCGGCTACCTCGCGTTGACCCGCTTCGTGCAGCACCCGCCGCGCGAGGGTCTCAAGCTGTTCGCCACGGCCGTCGAGACCCTGCGGTCGCTCGGCCTCGACCCGCGCAATCGCATCGCCCTGATCCGCGGCTGGCAGACGAGCACGCTCCTGATCAGGAATGGAGACGCTGACCGGAGACGACGTCGCGCGGCTGCGCGCATTCTGCGACGAGCGCGGCTTCGACCCGGCCTGGTTCGCCGGCATCGAGCCCGGCGAGGTGAATCGCCGTCATCGCGTGCCGCGCGCCTGGCTGCACGAAGGCGCCGTGGCGCTGCTCGGCGAGGATGCATCGCACTTTCTCGCGCGGTACAAGTTTCACGTCGCGCCCGCGACGGACGACCGGCCCTACTTCTTTCACTTCTTCCGCTGGCCGCTCGTACCGGAGCTGATCGCGCTGCGCAGCCAGGGGGGGCTCACGCTGCTCGACACCGGCTACCTGGTGCTTGCCGGCACGCTCGCGCTCGCCGCGCCCCTGTCGTTGCTCCTGATCCTGGTGCCCCTCGCCGCCCTCCGGCGGCAGGGCCAGGGCTCGCGGTGGCGGCCCGCGTTCTACTTTCTCTGCCTGGGCCTCGCGTTCCTGTTCGTCGAGATCGCCTGCATGCAGCGCTACGGCCTCTTCGTCGGCGATCCGCTCCTTGCCACCGTCACGGTGCTGGCCGGATTCCTCGTGTTCGCCGCGGCCGGGAGCTACTTCGCCTCGCGCGTTCACGATCGCCCCCGTGCCCTGCGCTACGCGGTCGCCGGCATCGCGCTGCTCCTGCTGCTGCAGGTCCTGGCGCTGCCGCCGCCGCCCGGATTCTTCGACTCGACCGCTTCGCGTGTCATGGCGACGCTGGCGCTGATCGCGCCGCTCGCGTTCCTGATGGGCATGCCGTTTCCGATCGGATTGTCACGGCTCGCCGCCGAGGCGCCGGCATTCATACCCTGGGCCTGGGGAATCAACGGCTGCGCATCGGTGTTGGCGGCGCTGCTGGCCGCCCTGCTGGCGGTTCACCTCGGCTTCAGCGCGGTCCTGCTGATGGCGGCGGCGCTTTACGTGCTGGCTGCGTTCACGTGGTATCGGCCCGCGTCGAATGTCCGGCGCCCGCGAATGTCCGCGACGTGACGGTCAGCGCGGCGGCCGGATCCGCATGCCGCGCAACTCGAGTGTCCCGGCGTGGTCACCCTGGATGCCGAGGAGACCCTCCTTCGCGAGTCCGTAGTTCGGATACTTCGCGAACTTGCTCGCCGCGACCTTGGCCGTCCAGTCGGGGCTCCAGAGCTCGTAACTAACGACAATTTGCCCGTTCAGCCAGTGCTCCACGCGCGCGCCGTCGACGACGATGCGTGCCTGGTTCCATTCGCCCGCCGGCTTGACCACGCCGGCGGGCGCCGCGTAGAGCGCGTAGGCCGCCGCGGCGGAAGTCAGCCGGTTCCCGCCGTCCGGGTGCCTCGCGTCGTCGAGGATCTGGTATTCCGGCGCGCTCCAGTAGATGTAGTCGTACTCGCGCGTGCCGTGGAAGAAAATGCCGGCGTTGCCGCCTTCGCTGACTTTCCACTCGAACTCCAGCTCGAAGTCCCCAAAGCTTTCGCGCGACACGATGTCTTCGACCTCGCCCTCCTTGCGCAGCACGTCGCCGTCGACTTGCCAGCCGTCGGGCAAATCCGGGGATTTCCAGCCGCGCCAGAACTGGCGGATCTCGTCGCCGGTGAGCCGCTGCCACTCATCCACGGCGGGCGTTTCCGCCGCAACTGCGAGCGGCGTCAACCATGCGAACAGGAGCCAGGGCAAAGCCTTCATGAAACCTCCTGGATGAGCCTTGGATCAGGGCCGCCACGTTCCCTTGGCCACGGCGGGAACGAACCGTTCGAGGCCTGGCGGCGGAAACTCGAGCGTGCGGCGCTCTTCCGCGCTCTGGTAGGCCGCCATCAGCAACCGCACCACCTCGAGGCCGTCGTCGAAGTCGAGCCGCGGCGGCTCCTTGCCGAGAAACGCGCGCACGAAGTGGCGGTCCTCGTTCTCGTAGCCGTAGGCGGCGGGCTCGTTGGCGACGACCGGCATGAGGCCGGTCTCCGCATTCTGCTTCTCGACGAGGTCCTCGGAGGCCGTCGCTTCCACGGCGCGCGAGAAAAAGAGCTTGAGCCCGCTGTCGAGCGTGTTCCAGGACATCGAGTACTCCGGGCCGAGCAACTCGGCCGAGAGCCGCAGCCCCGCGCCGACGAAGCTCCAGGACGCCGTCGCCTCGCCGATGACGGTCTGGCCCTCGGCGGTCTCAAACTCGATCGTCAGGCTCGCGAAATCCTCCGACGGCCGTTTCACGTAGTCGATCTCGCCGCCGTGCCTGCGCTGGAGCGCCTGGGCGTAAGCGGGCTGCGACCACTTGAGGCTCGCGATGCTTGCCGTGACGCGCGCGACCCGGAGCGAATCGCGGGCCGCGCCCGGCTCGGTCAGCAGGTGGCGCACGAGCAGCGCCGAATGGCACATCATGTCGTTGAGCACGCCGCCGCCCTGCAGGTCGCCGCGCCAGAACCAGGGCGCGTGCGGGCCCGCGTGCTCCTCGGCCGCGCGGGCGAGGTATGGCCGTCCGCTCGCGCGCGCCCCGCGCTTCCAGGCAAGCTCGCGCCCCGCCTCCACCTGCGGGGCAAAGACCTGGTTCTCGAGATAGCCGTGCGCAAGTCCCGCCCGCCGGACGAGCGCCACGATGCGCTCGGCCTCCGCGACCGTGCGCGCCAGCGGCTTTTCGCAGGCGAGAGCGCAGAGGCTCCCGCGGCCGCGCTCGTGGGCGCCCACGATTTCCTCGACATTTTCGACGCGCCGATGATTGGGGCCCGTGAGCCACAGGGCGTCGATCGCGGGATCGGATGCCATCTCGCCGAGCGACGCGAATGGCCGCGCGTCGCCGACATCGAGCGCCCTGGCGCGGGCCGCGGCCCGGCCGGCGTTCGCGGGATTCGGGCTCCACACACCACGCACGTCCGCGTCGCGCACCGCGCGGAAGGCCTGCAGGTGGAAGCCGGCATTGAAGCCGCTGCCGACGAGGCCGATGCCGAGGCGCCTCGAATCCCGCGTCATCGTGGGCCCTCGTCACCGCCATCCAGCAATCCGACGCGCCGCAGGACGTCGGGCGGCGGGCCGTCGAATCGGGGGAGCGCGACGTTGCCGACGTAGCGGATCGCCCGCATGCCCGCGGGCGAGGTGTAGTAGCCTCCTGCCGCCAGGTCGCGGAATCGCGCAAAGAACGTCGCGGCTGCCTTCAGTCCGTCGGGCGCCCGCGGCAGGAAGCAGATCTCGTCGCAGATCGCAGTCATATCATCCGCGGCGAGTGCCGCGAAATTGCGCCGGAACCGGCGCTGCGCCTGCTCGTCGAGCCACTGGAGTCCCCAGCCCACCATCTTCCGGTCCGCCTGCTGCACCGGGTACGGCGCGCTGATCCACTCGTCCAGGAACCCGACGACGCCGACTTCGGAGGCTGACGGCGAGTCGCCGTCCGCAGGAATGATGAGATCCGCCAGGGCCGCCGCGCTGCGCCGCTCGGCTGCACTCATCGTGAGCGGCCAGACGTCGCCCGGTTCGTAAACGCGCATGAGGTCCGGGTCCGTGCCGTAGCCCGCGACGGTCGCGGCGGGCGACTCGGCGGCCCCCACACCGGCAACGCCGAGGACCGGCGCGACGCGCAGCGCCGCGGATGCGGCGAGCATCCACTGGATCGTCGTGCGGCGATCGATTCGCATCGGCCCATCCACTTCACAGCTCCCGGCGGCGCATGCGCTCGAGGATATGATCGGCGCTGCGCCACGCGAGCGCCATGATCGTGAGCGTCGGATTCTTGTCGGCATTCGAAGGAAACGTGGCGCCGTCGGTCACGAAGACATTGGGAACGTCCCAGGCCTGGCCGTAGCCGTTCGTGACGGAGCTGTGCGGATCGTCGCCCATGATCGCGCCGCCGACCTCGTGGATGATGGATCCGCCGGGCGCGATCGCCCTGGCGCCGTCGGCGACGACTTCGCCGCGCACCCGGCCGCCCATCGCCTCGATGACGGCGGCAAACGTCTTCTGCATGTGCGCGGCCTGCCGCGTCTCGTGCTCCGACCATTGCCAGTGGAAGCGCAGCACCGGAATGCCCCAGCGGTCCTTGACGGCGCGATCGATCTCGCACCACGAGTGCTCGTTCGGGATCATCTCGCCGCGACCGTCGAAGTTCACCATCGAGCCATAATAGCGGCGCGCATCCTCCTTGAACCTCCGCCCGTAGCTTCCGCCCGTGAGCCACTCGAGGCCGGACACCGTCCGCATCGAGGGCATCGTCCGGCCGCCCTGGAACTCGATGTGATAGCCGCGTGCGAAGCCGAGGCGTCCCCGGAGCTGCTCTCCGTAGAGCCACCAGGGCGCGTAGAGATGCCCGCCGCTTGCGCCGTCCTCGTTGTGCGGCGGGAGGTCCTCGAGCAGCGGAACCTGGCCCTGCACGCTCGTGCCGACCGTGTCCATGAGATAGCGGCCGAGCTTTCCGCTCGAGTTGGCGAGGCCTTCCGGGTGCCGCGCACTTTTCGAGTTGAGCAGGATGCGCACCGTCTCGCAGGCGCTCGCGGCGAGACAGACGGCTCGAGCGCGGGCCTCGCCGCTCGTGCCCGTCGTCTTGTCGACGAATCGCACGCCGCTCGCCCGCCCTTCCTTGCCGAGGGAAACCTCGTGCACCATCGCGCTCACGAGGATGTCGAGCTTGCCCGTCGCGAGCGCCGGCGGCAGGTGCACGGTGGTCGACTGGTAGTTCGCGCCCACCGAGCAGCCGCGGCCGCAGGGCGTGGCCCAGAAGCAGGCGGCCCGCCGTTGCATGTGCGCGGCGAGGATGGCCTGCGCATTCGCGTTGCCGGGATGGAGTTTCCGCGGCAGGTTGCGATGATCGAGCGCCTGCGTCAGCACGGCGCGATGGCCGGCCACGACCGGAATCCCGAGGCGGCGCGCTCGATTCTGAATGAGTAGATCGCTGACGCGCGGCTTCGGCGGCGGCAGCAGGCAGCCGGGCGAGGAATCTGGCGTGTTCTCGAGACCGTCGTTCGCCCCGTAGACGCCAATCAGCATCTCGACCTTGTCGTAGTACGGCGCCAGCTCCTCGTAGCCGAGTGGCCAGTCGAAGCCGAGTCCGTCGCGTCCCTTCGGCTTGAAATCATAGGGACCGTTGCGGAACGAATAGCGGCCCCAGTGATTGGTCCGGCCGCCCAGCATCCGCGCGCGCCACCAGTCGAAGCGGCCGGCATCGTCTTGGGACGTATTGACGTAGGGCTCGCCGGGCACCTGCCAGCCGCCGTCGATCGTTGCATCATGGAAGCCGAAGGGCTTCTCGGGCGTCGAGGTGCCGCGCAGCGGAGCCTGGTGCGGCGCATGGAACATCGGCGTCTCGGACTCGGGCGAGTAGCGGCGCCCGGCCTCGATCATGAGGACGCGCGCGCCTTCCATCGCGAGCGTGTAGGCCGTCTGGCCGCCCGCGGCGCCCGAGCCCACGACGATGACGTCGTATTCGCCCAGGCTTGCGGCATTCACGAAAGGCATCGCGGAATTCTAGCGCCTGGGCCGAACGGCGGTGTCCTATACTTGTTGTGAGCGATGCCGAACGACGACCTGACCCTCTATCACAACCCGAAGTGCAGCAAGAGCCGCGCGACGCTCGCGCTGCTCGAGGGCCGCGGCATCCGGCCGCGCATCGTCGAGTACCTGAAGGACCCGCCTACGGCGGCGGAACTGTCGGCCATCGTCGCGAGGCTCGGCATCCGGCCGGAAGCGCTCGTGCGCAAGGGCGAGGACGTCTACGAGTCGAAGTACGCCGGCAAGTCGCTGACCGACGCGGAGTGGATCGAGGCGATGGTCAGGGACCCGATCCTGATCGAGCGGCCGATCGTCGTCGCAGGCCGCAAGGCGGCGATCGGGCGGCCGCCGGAGTGCGCGCTGGAACTGCTCGACGCGTGAGCGCGCGGCGCCGGAACACGTTCCCTGCACCGCAACCGCAGCTGACGCGTGGCTTCTTCGGCGTGTTCCGCTACAGCCGCCACGCACTCGAGCTCGTGTGGACCACGAACCGCGGGCTCAGCGTCGCGCTCGGCGTCCTGACGCTCCTCGGCGGCGTGCTGCCGGCCGGCGTCGCCTGGGTCGGCGCCCTGATCGTGGACGCCGTGGTCGCCGCGATCAGCGCCGACGCCGCGGCCCGGGATGCGCTGACCACGCACGCCTTGCTGCTGGTCGGGGCGGAAGCCCTGTTCGTCGCCGCGCTCGCGGGCACGCAGCGCGGCATCTCGCTCTGCCAGTCGCTGTTCCGCGCCCAGCTCGGCCAGCGGGTCAACGCGATGATCCTCGAGAAGGCGCTGACGCTCGAGCTCGCGCACTTCGAGGACTCGGAGTTCTACGACAAGCTGACGCGCGCGCGGCGCGAGGCGTCGAGCCGGCCGCTGTCGCTCGTCATGCGCACCTTCGGCCTCGCCCAGAACGCAATCTCGCTCGTCAGCTACGGAACGCTCCTCGCCCAGTTCTCGCCCTGGGCCGTCGCCGTGCTCGTGCTCGCGGGGCTTGCCCGCGTTCGTTGCCGAGGCGCGCTTCTCCGGCGTCGCCTTCCGGTTGTTCCTCTGGCGCTCGCCGGAGACGCGCATGCAGCTCTACCTCGAGACCGTGCTCGCGCGCGAGGACCATGCGAAGGAGGTCAAGCTGTTCGGCGTCGGGCCGATGTTCCTGCAGCGCTACCGCGACATTTTCGGGAGGCTCTACCACGAGGACCGCAACCTCACGATCCGCCGCGACACCTGGGGGTTCCTGCTCGGGCTCATTGCGACCGCGACCCTTTACGGCGCGTATGTCTGGGTCGCCCTCGCGACGATCGCGGCGCGGATCACGCTCGGCCAGATGACGATGTACGTGATGCTGTTCCGCCAGGGCCAGGCGGCGGTGTCGGCGAGCCTCGCCGCCATCGGCGGCATGTACGAGGACAACCTCTACCTCGCGACGCTCTACGAGTACCTCGAGACGCCGGTGGACGTGCGCCCGGGCACGGCCCCTCGCGGCCCGAAGCCCGAGGACGGCATCCGCTTCGAGGACGTCAGCTTCACCTACCCCGGCGCCGAGACGCCCGTGCTCGCCGGCGTGAACCTGCACATCCGGCCCGGCAGCTCGCTCGCCCTCGTCGGGGAGAACGGCTCGGGCAAGACGACGCTGATCAAGCTGCTGACGCGCCTGTACCGGCCGACGGGCGGCCGCATCACGCTCGACGGGCTCGATCTCGCCGACTGGGAGGAATCCGCGCTGCGCCGGCGGATCGGCGTCATCTTCCAGGACTTCGTCCGCTACCAGCTCATCGTCGGGGAGAACATCGGCACCGGCGACGTGCGCCACCTGGACGACGAGGCACGCTGGCGGGACGCCGCCGAGAAGGGCATGGCGGCGCCGGTGATCGAGGAGTTGCCGCAGAAGTACCACACGCCGCTCGGCAAGTGGTTCAACCAGGGCCGCGACCTGTCGGGCGGCGAGTGGCAGAAGGTCGCGCTGGCGCGCGCCTTCATGCGCACGGAAGCCGACATCCTGGTGCTCGACGAGCCGACCGCTGCCATGGACGCGGCCGCCGAAGCCACCGTGTTCGAGCATTTCCGCTCGCTGACGAAGGGCAGGATCGCGATCCTGATCTCGCACCGTTTCTCGACCGTGCGCATGGCCGACCAGATCGTCGTGCTCCAGGAGGGCCGCATCGTCGAGCGCGGCAGCCACGGTGAGCTCGTCGGCGCGAACGGCCACTACGCCCGTCTCTTCGAGCTGCAGGCGCGGGGGTATCAATAGCTTACGAAGGGGACGCGCACCTTCACATTCGTGAAGGTGCGCGTCCCCTTCAACTCTCCGCGCTACGCCTTCCAGGTGTCCGTGAACACCCGCACGAGGTTCGCGCCGAGGATCTTCTCGATGCGCGCGTCGGAGTGGCCACGCGAGGACAGCATGTCGGCCAGCGTCTCGAGCCGGCGCGGCGTGTTGAGCTCGTTCGCGAACAGGTAGCCCTCCTCGGTCTCGCCCGGCGCGGAGATGCCCGCCTCGCGGCGCTCGCGGACGAAGCCGGCGTGGCGCTCCTTGAACTCGGGCGTCAGCACTTCCGCGGAGATGCCGCCGTCCGTGCCGATCGATACGTGGTCTTCGCCCGCGACTTTGAGCATGTGCTCGAGGTGGCGGATCACGTCCGCTGCGCTCGGTTGCCTGCCTTCGCTCAGGAACGGCATGAAATAGATCCCTGCGACGCCTCCCTTCTCGGCGACGGCGCGCAGCTCCGCGTCCGTCCGGTTGCGCGGGTGGTCGTTCATCGCGGCGCTGCCCGTGTGCGTGAAAGCGACCGGTTTTTTCGAGGCCTTGATCGCATCCGCCGCCGTCTGCCGCCCGCAGTGGCTGAGGTCCACGAGGATGCCGAGCGCATTCATGCGCTCGACGGCCTCGACGCCCGCCTTGCTGAGCCCCGCGTTGGCAGGCTCGAGGCATCCGTCGCCGAGCAGGTTTCGCCGGTTGTAGGTCGGCTGCACGATGCGAAGGCCGAGGCGATACAGCTCGTCGAGCCGCGACAGGTCGGTCTCGAAGGCGACGCCATCCTGGAAGCCGTAGATCAGGCCCGTGCGCCCCGCCTGCTTGGCCGCTGCAATGTCGGCCACGGTGCGGATGCGCGCCAGGACCTCGGGATGGCTGTCGATCTCCGACTCCATCTGGCCGATGTTGATCACGGCCTCCGTGAACCCCGTGTCCGGCGCCGTCGTGCCGACCGGCCGCAGCGTCACGTGCAGGCAGGTGAGACCGGAATTCCGGACATCCTGAACCTGTGCGACCGCCAGGGGCCCGTCCGTCTCGGAATTCCCGAGGCCGCCGAGCCCGTCGATCACGATCGCGCGCCTGTATACGTCCGCGCCGGCCGCCCAGGCCCCATGACGAAGCGACACGGCGACCGCGGCGGCGGTGCCCGCGGCCACGAACGAACGGCGGGTCAGTTTCGGCATTGGCGATCTCCCCGTCAGAAGCGGAATGTGTAGCTTAGCTTGAGCGTGACGTCGGACGCGTAGGCGCGGAACCGTCCGTCGCGGTCGAAATCCTGGCGCAGCGTGTTGGCGGCGAGCACGGTCTCCCGCCCCGCCCGCGGGATCCAGCGCAGGATGCTGTTGAGCCCGATCGTGTCCGACACGTTGTCGTACTGTATGAAGTTCTCCCACGACCAGGCCGTGTTGAAGGCGACGTCGAGGTTCAGCGTCGCGAGGCGCGTGATGAAGTCGCCCTGCGGCAGGTCTACGTCGTTGTATTCGCCGCCGACGATGACCTTCAGGTGCCTGCTCGGCCGCCAGGTCGTCCTCGTCTGGAACACGAAGATGCGGCCGTCGTAGAAGTCGCCGTCGCAGAGCGTGGACTCGGTGGCGAAGTCGCGCTGCTCGCCGGTGTAGACGGTCAGGCATGGATGGGCGTAGCTGTAGGTGCCTGCGGGAATCACCACGCCTTCCGAGATCTCGAAAGGCTCCACGAACTCCTCCTCGAAGAAGATGTGCTCGAGCCTCAATCTGTCCGCTGCCTGGTTCTCCGCCTCGAAAAGCTGGAAGAAGATCTCGTGGCTGCGGTCGCTGCCGTTGATCGGCTCGACGAACTCGGCGCCGACCTCGGTTTCGATGCTCCGCAGCCAGCTGTTCTCCGGGCGCCAGGTGTAGCCGATCCCGCCAAATGTCGCCTCGAAATCCGTGCGCGCCGCGAATCCGAGCGCGGGAAAGTAGTTCTCCTCGAGGACCTTGTGCACGATCTCCCCGCTCCAGCCTTCGCTGTTCGGCATCGCGAAACGGAATCCGTAGCCGGAGTCGTCGTCCTCGAGCCCTTCCGTGTCGGTCTGCTGGTACCAGGCCGTGGCCTCGATGCTGCGGTCGTCGCCGAGGCGCGTGTTGAGGTAGCGGAAGTCGACGCCCACGAGGCTGTTGTCGACGCCCGGGTCGGGATTGCCGTGCGTCACGATCGCGCCGACGCTCGATTCCTCGAGGACGTTGACCGCGACGCGGCCGACGAAGAGATCCGCGGAATCGGGACCGGTGGCCGCATCCTGGCGCACGCCCAGCACGCCCACGCTGAGCGGCCCCGCGCGCCCGGTCAGCTTGAGGCCGGCATCGAGCGTCAGCGCTTCGCCGTTCTCGTCGAGACCGACGCGGCGCGAGAAGAACGGGATCCCGCTCTGCGCTTCGAGCCCCGCGAAATCGAAGATGTCCGAGTCCTGCAGGAAGAATGCCCGCTGCTCGGGGAAGAACAGGTCGAAGCGCGTCAGGTTGATCTGCCGCGTGTCCGCCGTCGTGCCGGCGAAATCCGGGTTAAGCGTCAGGGCCGCCGTGAGCGACGGCGTGACTTTCCAGAACACGTCGAGCGAGGGCTCGAGGAAGTCGTCCTCTTCGTCGGTCTCGTGGTCTCGCGTCGCACCGGTGCGAAGCCCAGGCACGACGTCGAGGCCGCGGCCCTGGTGCAGGCCTGCGAGACCCGTCACGAGTCCCGTGCGCGAGAGATCCTGATTGCGGTTATAGGACATCCAGCCGAACTGCTCGTTGTCCACGCCGTGCCAGCGCGTGAAGTTGACGCCCCAGGCGTCCTTCGAAGGATCGAAGGACAGCGTCTTGAGCGGGATCGCGACTTCTGCCGTCCAGCCTTCGCCGTCGATCCTCGCCGCGGCATCCCAGATGCCTTCCCATTCCCAGTTCTGGCGATCCTTGTCCGTGTAGATCGCTTCGCTCCGCATGCCATTCGGGTTGACGTCGAACACGTAGCCGGTCCGGCCCTGGTCGAACGGGTCGAGCGTGACCGAGAAACCGTCCTCGCCGAAAGACGCGTCGCGGCGGCTCAAAACCTTGGCGACGATGGAGTCCGGGCTCGAGTCGAAGAAGCGCGCCGCGAAGTAGAGGTTGTCGTCGTCGAAGGCGACGTAGATGCGCGAGCGCTCGCCGGGCGTGCCGAACTCGTCCGAGACCACGATGTGCAGGTCATCGACCAGTGCCGCGTGCTCCCAGGCGGCATCGTCGAGCTCGCCGTCGAGCACCGGGGGTGCTGCGACGCGCACGGCGCCGACCGACTTCCGCGACGCTTCGGCGTCCTGCGCGCCCGCCGCGGCGGCCGCGAGGCACAGGGCGACGGTCACGAGAAGACGCGCTGGCATGGCGGTCGTATGTAAGTGCGGCGGATCCGGCGGCAGGCGTTACTTCGGCTCGACGGGCGCGCGCGTCGCCTGCCAGGCGATGGCACGCCACTCGCCGTCGCGCTTCAGGAACGTGCCGGTGTTCAGGAATTCCAGCGTCTCGGGGCTGTCGCCACCCACCTTCCCGACCAGCCGGAACGCGACGATCGCCGTATTGCCGTACTGCTGGATGCGGATGTCTTCCGCCGAATAGGCCGTCGGCGGCTCACCCGGATCGGCACCCTTCCGCAGCTCCGCGAGAATCTCGGCCTTGTCCGTGCGCACGCCCGCCGAACGCGTATAAATCAGCTCATCCGCCCAGAAGCGTTCGTGGACCGCAATGTCATTCCTCGAAGCGCCGTCGAGGAAATACGTCAGCAGCCGCTCGAGCTCGGCGGCATCCGGCGTGGCGTCCTGCTGCCCCGCGGCTGCCGCCGTCAGGAACAGCGTCACAATCAGGGCGGTGATTCGTCGCAGCATATGGCATGGCACGGTAGATTACGGCCACCTGCGTTGCAACCGGAGCCTCGATTGAATCGCCGCACGTTCCTGCTGCTGGCTCTGCTCGCCTGCGTGGCCGCCGCCGGCGGCTGGTACTGGCTGCAGCGTGAGCACGCAGAGGCTCCGCCGGACGCGGCCATTGCGGCGGCGGCAATGCCGGCCCAACCGGGCCATGCGCGCGTTTCCGACACGGCCGGGATCCTTGCACCCTTCGGGCCGCGCCTCGGGCGCATGACCGACGACTTCGAGTCGGACCTCGGCATCGACGTGCACGTCGTCACGATCATCGAGCCGGGTACGATCGAGTCCCAATCCGAGCGGATCTTCCGGGAACGCGGTATCGGCGGAAATGCCGCCACGGGCGGCCTTCTGCTGCTACTCAACTCGAGGACGCGCGAGGCGCGCATCGAAGTCGGCTACACGCTGGAGGGCGGCCTCACCGACCTGCACATGGGCCGGATCGCGCGCGACCAGCTCGCGCCTTACGTGTCCCATGCGAGCGCCGGGATGGCGGCGATGGACGTGCTGCACTACCTGCGTGACCAGGCTTTGCTTTCGGCCGCGCTCGGCAACATCGAGCTCGGCGAGGCTTACCGCACCCGGCCCGCGTATGCCGACTACCAGCGCTTCGTCTCCGGCGGCGCCGGAGCGAAAACTGCGCTCGCGGACCTGCCGATGGATGCCGATCTCAAGCGCGCCGTGCCGCCGGAGCGGCGGGCCCGCTATGCGCCCTCTGCCGACGCAAAGGAGTCGGTCGCGGCATTCCTGCGTGCCGCTGGCGACCTTGCGGGCGATCCCACGCTGCCGCTTTTCACCGAGGGCTCGCGACGGATGCGCGCGCAGTACCCGTTTGCGCGCTTCGAGGAGTTGAAGCGCCTCGAGCGGGTGGTTGCCTCGCAACCGCTCGAATACCGCATCGAGGGCGAATACGCGGTAGCCACCAGCACGCGGCCCGTGAAAGGATTCGTCCCGGTCCTGTTGCGCCGCGAGAGCGGTCTCTGGCGCGTGGACCTGGTCGAGACCTGGAAGAACCTTTTCTTCGACCCGGACGGCAACTACTTCCTGCGCAACTCGAACACGCCGTACCGCTTCGGCCTCGCGCAGTTCGGCGAGGGCCGCTGGTACGACATCGGCCAACTGTCGCTCGGTGGACGCACGATCGCGCAGACGCTGGCGGGCCTCGACGGCGGGAACGACGTGCTCTCGACGCTGATGCGCGCGGAAATCCATTTCCGCAACGCATTCGTGTTTGCACCGGCCCTGGCCGAATACGAGAAAGCCGTTGCGATGGCGCCGGAAGACCCGTACGTGCTGCAGACGTTCGCGGACCGTGCGCTGTACCTCGGCTTTCCGGAACTCGCGATCCCGGCGCTGCTGAAGTCGGGCCCGGGATTCGAGTTGACGCTCGCCGAAGCCTACAACGACCTCGGCGAGCCCGAGGCCGCGAACCTCTGGGTCACGCGCGCGCTCGCGGAGGATCGGTACAACCTGCACGCCCTCAACTGGCGCGAGCACCTCGCCACGCGGCATGGCACCGCGCAGGAGCGTGAGATAGCGCAAGCCGCGGTGGCGCTCGTGCGCGCGAGCCCGGAGCGCCTCGCGAACCCGGTCTGGCTGACGTTCGATCCTGCGTCGCCGCTTTTCCATCCTGAAACGACGGTCCAGAGCGATGGCGTGACGGTCCACGACCGCAGCCAGTTCCGCGTGACGATGACGAACCACAGCCGGCGCCCGGTCGTGATCGAGGGCGTGAAACTGACGAGCCACGGTACCGCGCGCGCGAGCGGCCTCGGCGACGTCAAGGACTATTGGGACTACCCGTCCGGCGAGCATCAGCTTGCGCCGGGCGAGTCGGTCAGTTTCGACAAGCTGTGGGGCTTCACCGTGGACACCGGCCACGAACACGTGCGCTACGTGTTTCGCACTTGCTGGCACGGCGTCGGTGAGTCCGTGCGGCAGTGCCGCACGCAATGGGTGGACGTCCTGCCCTGAAGTTCAGATCACCGTGCGCGGCGCGGCCGTCCCAGGGTCGCCGGTGTTCGGAGTACCGGTCGGCTCGATCAGGAGCAGGTGCACTTCCTCGTCTGCGACGGGCCGGTGCTCGACACCTTTCGGCACGACGAAAATCTCGCCGGGGTCGAGCTCGATCGTGCGGTCGCGAAGCTCGATCCGGAGATGGCCTTTCAACACTAGGAAGAAATCGTCCGTGTCGTCGTGCGTGTGCCAGGTGAACGGGCCCTTCAGCTTCACGACCATGAGGTCGTGGCCGTTGAAGGTGCCGACGGTGCGCGGGCGGTAGTGTTCGCTGAACGTTGCGAGCTTCGCGGCCAGGTTGATCGCATCGCCGCTCATGTCATGTAGTCCCGTAGGCCGCGCTGAACGCGGCGACCAGCTCGGAACGGTCCGCAGGCCCTTTGTCCCATGCCGCGACTCCCTCTGGAATGCGGGCCGAAGGCGCCGCGCGCGACACCCAGATGTGCGCGGCGGGCACGACCCAGGACGGATCGTCGAGGGTGCCGGCGGCGATCATGACCCATTGCGGCGCCGCGAGCGGCTGGTGCCAGAGTCGCGTGCCGCAGCGCGCGCAGCGCGCGTAGTCAGCCTCGCGCCCGCTGTCGCCGCGCTTGCGCCAGGTCGAGATCTCGCCCTGCTCGTGGCGAAACTCCGCGCTGTCGACGTAGAGGGTCAGGAGATTGGTTGCGCCGGTGAGTTTCTGGCAGTCGCGGCAGTGGCAGGCGACCGTCGCCACCGGCGCGGCGTCGTAGCGATAGCGGACGGCGCCGCACAGGCAGCCGCCGCGGTGCGGCGGCGGGGGGATCGACGGCGGTTTCATCGCGCGCCGATCTCGGGCAGGACGTTACCCGCGCGCTCCGAATCCCAGACGATGCTCATGACCTGCCAGCGACCGCCCTCGAAGATCAGCGTGAGGTAATTGACTCCCCGTCCCTCGCGGCGGTCGGTCGGCGAGGCCCACGTGAATGCGTAGAGGCTCGTGACGCGCGCGACGTTGCCGAACACCTCGGCCTCGTGGCCGATCTCCGTCTCGGAGAAGCGCACGTTCTTGAGGAGGGCCTCGACGTTCTCGATGTAGGCATCGAGGCTCATCACCGTCGCAAAGCGCGTGCCGTCGGGATTGAGCCCTGTGCGCACGAGCCTGGCCTCGGGGTGGTACACGCGGCGCACGGACGCCCAGTCACGCTCGCCCGGCGCAGCCGAGATGGCACGGTAGAGCGTGTGCGTCAGCTCGCGGAAGTCAGGCGTCGCGGTCATCGCCCTCGATGTTACGACATCCGGGCGCGAGCGCGCTTACGTGCGCTTGATCAGCCGTAGCAGGAAAATCAGGACGATCGCGCCGACCAGCGCGACGATGATCGCGCCGAGCAGGCCGCCGCCCGTCGACACGCCCATCGTGCTGAACAGCCAGCCACCGATGAGCGCGCCGACGATGCCGACGATGATGTCGCCGACGACACCGTAGCCGCCGCCCTTCATGATGACCCCTGCGAGCCAGCCTGCGATGAGCCCGACGATGATGAACCAGACGAATTCCATGGCCTTCTCCCCTATCCAGCCCTTGGAGGCCCGACTATAGGCCCATGCCCGGCGATCGGTACAATCGGTCAATCTGATAGAGGTTTGCGGCGGCGCTTCCTGCCCTTCTTCGTCGCCGCGAACCCGGCAATGAGCGCCTCGACCAGGTACGCAAAGGTGTCCGTCCTGCCGGCGACGCGGTTCATGGCATGGACCTGCGGAAAGCGCTCGACCGGCAGGTCGCGGATGTCGGTCCGGGCGGCCTCCTTCTTGCGCGCAGGGAGCGTGTCCTCGAGCATGTAGCCCAGGATCGAGACGACGGTCGCCTTGACCGCGTTGTAGGTCGAAGACGCATCGAAGCCCGCCGACCGGAAAGCGGCGAACGCGGATTCGAAAGGCTCGGCGGCTCGCTCGCCCGCGGCCGGGCTGTGGTGAAAGGCCTCGAAGGCGCCGGGGTGCTTGCGCCCCAGCGCGCGCATTCCAGAGGCGAACTGGCGCACCCAGCCCTCCCAGCTGATACGGCCGACCGGCAGGCGCGCCTCGGCCAGCAGCGCCTTGACCATCTCGCCGATCACGGCTTCCTTCGTCGGCACGTGGTGGTAGAGCGAGGTCACGTGCACCGCGAGCCGCGCGGCGATGCCGCGCAGCGTCACGGCGGCCAGGCCCTCCTCGTCCGCGATCTCGATGGCAACCGCCACGATGTTTTCGCGGGACAGGCGCGGGCTGATCACGGCGGGACTCCTTGACGCGGATAAACCTACACTGTAGGTTACCGGAACCTACAGTGTAGGTCTACAGGAACACCGCCATGCGCATCGCCCTCGCTGTTCTCGCCCTCCTCGCTGCCGCCACTGCCACGCAAGGCCGGGCCGAGATCGCGCCGCGCGAGCTGACCCGCGAGGACCTGGAATCCTGGCTCGACGGCTACTTCCCCTACGCGCTCGCGCGCGACGACATCGCGGGCGCGGCGGTCGTCGTCGTCCGGGCCGGGGAGATCGTCGCGCTGCGCGGCTACGGACTGGCCGATGTTGCGAATGGCAGGCGCGTCGATCCGGAGCGCACGCTGTTCCGTACGGGTTCCGTCGGCAAGCTCTTCACCTGGACGGCGGTCATGCAGCAGGTCGAGGCGGGCCGGCTCGAGCTCGACCGGGACGTCAACGACTACCTCGACTTCCGGATTCCGCCGCGCGACGGAAAGCCCGTCACGCTGCGGAACCTCATGACACACACGCCCGGCTTCGAGGAGGCCATCAAGCGCCTCGTGACGGACCGGCCCGATCGGCTCGCCAAGCCCGACGAATACCTCAAGGGCTGGATCCCCGAGCGGATCTTTCCGCCGGGCGAGGTGCCCGCTTACAGCAACTACGGGGTGACGCTCGCGGGGTACCTCGTCGAGCGCGTGAGCGGCGAGCGCTACGACGAGTACGTCGAGCGGCATGTCTTCAGTCCGCTCGGCATGAACCAGTCCACGACCCGGCAGATCCTGCCGGATTCCTTCCGCGAGCATGTGTCGCAGGGATACATGCTCGGCTCCGGGCCCGCGCAGGCCTTCGAGCTGTTCGGCGTGTCGCCGGCCGGCGGCGCGACGACGACCGTCACCGACATGGCGCGATTCATGATCGCCTGGCTGCAGGAAGGCGAACTGCAGGGTGCCCGCATCCTGGAGACGGAAACGGCGCGCCGCGCGCTCGGCACGCGGCTTCCGATCGTGCCGCCGCTCAACGGCATGCTGCTCGGATTCTTCGAGCAGGGTTTCGGCGGCCGGCGCATCGTCGGCCACGATGGCGATTCCCAGTATTTCCACAGCACCTTGAACCTGTATCCAGACGAGGGTGTCGGCGTGTACCTGGTCATCAACAGCACGGGTCGCGACGGCGCCGCGGCCGCCCTGCCCGCGAGCTTCATGAGCGGGTTTTCGGACCGCTATTTCCCGGAACCGGCCATCGATAGTGCGGTCGGCGCGGCGGCGGCGGCCGCGCATGCCAGGCAGATGGCGGGAACCTACATGAGCTCGCGCGGGCAGGAGTCGAACTTCTTCAGCGTCCTTGGCTTCCTGACACAGGTGAAGGTCGCAGTGGACGAGGACGGCGGCCTCCTCGTACCCGCGCTGCTCGATGCGCGCGGCGAGCCGATGAAATGGCGCGAGGTCCGGCCCTATGTCTGGCAGCAGGTCGGCGGCAAGGAGCGGCTCGCGGCGCGCGTCGAGGGCGGGCGCATCGAGATGTTCAGCGTGGACTCCGCCTCGCCTTTCCTGGTCATGCTTCCGGCGCCCTGGTGGAAATCAACCGCGATATTCGGTCCATTGCTCGTCGCGGCGATCGCCGTCATTCTCGCGTCGCTTTTGGCATGGCCGGTCTCAGCGATTCTCCGTCGGCACTATGGCCTCTGGCCTGCGAATGCCGGACCGTCGGGATTTTACTATCGCCTCTCGCGAATCGCGGCCGCAGGCGCGCTCGCTACGCTCGCGGGCTGGACCGCCCTGTTCGCGCAGCTCAACGGCAACATATTCGCGTTCTCGCCCGCGCTCGATCCCTGGATCGCGCTGCTGAAGCTCTCGACGGCAATCCTGTGCGGCGGCGGGCTGGTTGTCGCAGGCTGGGACGTGCGTCGCGGCTGGAGCGGCAGGAGCTGGGCAACACGGGGCTGGAGCCTGCTGCTCGTGCTGGCGTTCGTAATCCTGCTCTGGCTCGCGTACGTCCTCAAGCTCGCGGGCTTCGGGACGAATTACTGAGAGGCCGCGCGCCCCGGCTCCGGGTACAGCAGGCGCTCGACGGCCTGGCGGATGCTCGCGTGGTAGCCGGATTTCGCCTTGGCGTAGATCCGCTCGCCGAGCGCCCGGCCGGACCCGGTGCGCGACAGTTCGCTGAACAGCGTCTCGACCAGCCTCCAGCGCCCGGTGCTCAGGAGGAACTGCTCGAGGTCCGGGTAAGCGGGCTCGTAGCCGGTGCGAATCACGAGCTCGAGCCAGCTCAGCGCGATCTCGGCATTGCCGTCCGCGCCCAGCCCGTACGTGGAGCGTAGCTCCGCAAGCTTTTCGTCCGGAAGGTCCGCGGGCTGCTGGTCGAGGAAGCGCACCCATTCCTGCGGAATCCAGTCCTTCGCAGGCATCGCGTCCGTGTCGATGCGACCCGCCCGCCAGTCGGAAGCGACCTTGTCGACGGATGCGAATACGCCGGTCGCAACTTTCGGCATCGTGGCCGGCAGGCCGGGCTGGTAGATCCACGCGTCGATCTCGTCCGCCGTCACGGCGGGTGCGCCGGGTCGCTTCAGGTACTCCAGCAGCCACGCGCGAAACGTCGCGGTGTCGATGCTCTGGAACGCATGCGCGTCGAAATACTCGCGCAGGAATGCGTCGAACGCGGGGCGCCCGAAGCGCTCCTCCAGGAAGCTGACGAACCAGCGACCCTTCTGGTAGGCGACGTCCGAAATGCCCTCGTCAGGGTTGCGGCCGGCGAGATTCAGGTGCAGTGCCGTGTCTTCGGGCCGGCCGTCAGCCGTGAGGTCCTTGATCGTCCGGACGAGTTCCTCGTAGGCGATGGCAGCTTCCATCTCGGCGCGTCGCTCGCCGTACAGCTTTTCGACGAGGCGGTGCTCGAGGTAGGTCGTGAAGCCCTCGTTGAGCCAGAAGTCGTCCCAAGTCGAGTTTGTGACGAGGTTGCCGGACCAGGAATGCGCGAGCTCGTGCACGATCACGGCGACGAGGCTGCGATCCCCGGCGACGGTCGACGGCGAGATGAACGAGAGGCGCGGATTCTCCATGCCGCCGAACGCGAAAGCGCGCGGCATGACGAGCAGGTCGTAGCGGTCCCAGCGATACGGTCCGGCCATCTGCTCTCCGGCCTCGAGCATGCGCGGCAGGTCCGCAAACTCGTGGGCGGCAGCCGCGAGGCGCGAGGGCTCGGTCCACACGCCCGTCCGGCCGCCGAGCGCCTGAAACTTCAGGTCGCCGACGGCGAGCGCGATCAGGTACGACGGGATCGGCTGCTTCATCGCGAACGCGTGCTCGCCTGCGGGCAACGCCCGCTCGACGCGGCTCGCGCTCATGACCGCGACGAGATCGGGCGGCGTGCGGATGCGGGCGTCATAGGTCACGCGGACGGACGGCGTGTCCTGCAGCGGGATCCAGCTGCGCGTATGGATGGCCTGGCCCTGGCTGTAGAGGTAGGGCTTGGTGCCGAAGGTCTGCGCGGGTTCGAGCCACTGCAGGGCGCTCGCTTCGTTCGAGGTGCGGTACGCGATGCGGATGCGCATCTGCGACGTCGCCGCGCAGCAGTGGGGGAACTCGATCGTGAGCCTGCTCCCGAGGACAGGGTCGGCCTCGGCCAGCTTGAACGCGAGCACCTTGCTGCGGCCGCTCGTCTCGACGAGGTGAACGGCACTGATCTCGAGGTCGCGCGTGTCGAGGACGAGCCTGTCGGCCGCGGGGTCCACCTGCTCGACGGTGAGCTCGGCCGTGCCCGCGAGGCGATGCGCCTCGAAGTCGGCGCGAAGGTCCAGGGCCACGTGCCGGACCACGAACTTGTCGGTCTCGGCGTATGAATGAGGATCGGCGGCGTGGGCCATCGACGCCACGGCAGCCGTCGTCACCAGGATGAGTGTTCGCATGCCGCGATTCTAGAACGCGGGCTTGACGACTGCGACCACGCGGTCCTCCCGGAGGTTCACCATCCCGCTGAGGTTGCCGCCTGCAGGCGTCGGCCCGCGATAGAACAGTGTCTTCAGTGCGTCTACGGATTCGGCCGCGGTCGGTGCGCCCAGAATCGCCGTGACCTCATCCGCGGTCATGCCCTTCGCGACGCGATCCCAGGCGGCGGCCGCATGCCAGGGTTGCGGCCCGGCTGGCGCCGGCTGGCTGGCTGGCTCGTCGCTGCCGGCAGGCGGCGACTCAGGACCTGCCGGCGCCTTGCCCGGACGCCGGCCAAGCTCGGCCTCGAGTTTCCGGATGCGCCGATTCTGCGCGTCGATCTGCGTCCGCAATTGCTGGATCTCCGACTCGAGGCGGCTGATGCGGGCGCCATCATTGGCGAGCGCGGAAGTCGCGACGGTCGCGACGATCACGAAAATCGCGCAACGCAATTTCGCACCGGCGTTCATGCCCGTATCAGACCGGCGCGCCGCCAGGGCGTTCGCTATCATTTGGGAATGCACCACGCGCAACGTTTGCCGGTCCTCGTCGCCTTGTTCACTGTCTGGCCGGCACTCGCCATCGAGCCGGCCGTCGAGCAGATCCTGGTTGAAGCCCCCGACGGCGGATCCTACGGCCGCCACCTCCTCCATCTCACGGAAGAACCGCACATGGCCGGCACCGAGCGCAACCTCGCGCTCGCGGAATATGTGCGGGACCGCTTCCGCGAGTACGGGCTCGACGAGGTGAGCTTCCACGAATTCCCGGCGCTCCTCAGCTTTCCGAAGTCCGCGGCGCTTTCGATCACCTCGCCCGTCGAGAAGGACTTTGACCTGCGGGAGGACCCGCACCCGGCCGACAAGGACTCCCGGCTCTACGAGGATGCGTCGCAGGTCGCGTTCCACGGCTACGCGCCCTCGGGCAAGGTTCGCGCGGAAGTCGTGTACGCCAATGGCGGGAGCCCGGAGGATTTCCTGCAGCTCGACCGGATGGGCATCGACCTCGAGGGCAAGATCGTGCTCATGCGGTACTCGAATCCCTATTCGTATCGCGGCTACAAGGTATATGAGGCCGAGCGGCGCGGCGCCGCCGGCACGATCATCTACTCCGACCCCGCGGAAGACGGCAGCCGGATGGGCGCGACGTACCCGACGGGACCGTGGGGCCCGGACTCGCACATCCAGTGGGGTGCGATCCTGTACGACTGGCTTGGCCAGGGCGAGCCCTTCACGTTCCACTGGAAGCAGCAGCCGGACGGCGGTTGGACGGAAGGCCCCGTGCGCGACAAGCAACTGCCGAAGATTCCGTCGATGCCGCTCAACGAGCGCAACGCCGCCGAAATCCTGAAGCGACTGGGCGGCGCCAGGGCGCCGGACGACTGGCAGGGCGGCCTGCCGATCACCTACCGCCTCGGGCCGGGCCCGGTGACGGTGGAGATGGACGTGCGGAACGAAGAGCGCGTGACGAAAATGCGCAGCGTCATCGGCGTGATCCGGGGCAGCGAGGAGCCACTGAAACTCGTGATCCTCGGCAATCACCTTGACGCCTGGATGTACGGCGCCGTGGATCCGTCGAGCGGCACCGCGGCGATCCTCGAGACCGCACGCGCGCTCGGCGCAGGCCGCGAAGAAGGGCCATCGCCCGCGCCGCACGATCGTGTTCGCGGTCTGGGACGGCGAGGAGCCCCTGCTCGGCGGCTCGACGCAATGGGCCCTCGAAAACGCCGAAGACCTGCGCAAGAACGCGGTCGCCTACGTCAACGTCGACTCCGGCGTACAGGGCGGCGACTTCGTCGGCGGAGCGACGCCGGCGCTCGCGGAATTCCTGCGCGACGTCACCCGGGCCGTCGTCGATCCCGTCTCGGGCAAGCCGTTCTACGAGGGCTGGTCCGCCCGCTTCGAAGGGCAGGCGCCGCGCGTCGAGACGATCGTCGGCGCCACCGACTACACCGCCTTCCAGGAGTACCTCGGCATTTCCTGCATTGACATGTATTTCGACGGGCCGTACGGCGTCTACCACTCGATGTACGACAACTATTTCCGCCAGAGCACCGTGGTCGATCCGGGCTTCAAGATCGGCGTCGGCCTGTCGCGGCTCTGGGGCGTTCTCGCCTGGCGGCTCGCAAACACGTCCATCCTGCCGATGCGCTACTCCGACTACGCGCGCGCGTCGATCGGCTACATCGAGTCGGCCGAGCAGCACGCAGGCGCGACGATGCCGCTCGAGCTCAAGGCCGCGCGGGCCGCGGCCGCGCGCTGGGAGTCGGCGGCGACCCTGTTCGAACAGCGCCTGGCGCAGGCGGCGCCCGACGCGGCGACCGCGCGCGCGGTGAACGAGCGGTTGATGGAGGTGGAGCGCGCGCTGGTGGAGCCGGCCGGACAGAAAGGCCGGCCATTCATCCGTCACCTGCTGGTCGCACCGCAACCGAGCTATCGCAGCGCGTACCTGCCGCGGATCTGGGACGCGCTGGACCGCGACGACCGCGCCGCCATTCCGGGCTACGAGGCGGAAATCGTCGCCGCGTTCGACCGCGCAGCGGGCATACTGCGTCGCGCGGCGACCCTGCTCGAACCGGCCCCGTGATCCGGTAATCGTGTCAGCGTGACGCCGACGGCCGTCGCGCCGCGCGCCGACAGACTGCCGCCTGCTCCCGCGTGAACGTGGCCGCTATGCCGCATTCACGCCTGTCCCATTACCGTGCCAAGCGCGACTTCGAGCGCACTGCCGAGCCGAGCGGGCGCGAGGACGGTGCGCGGCGCTCCGCTGAATTGCGCTTCGTCGTGCAGAAGCATGCTGCACGGCGACTTCACTACGACCTTCGCCTCGAGCTCGACGGCACGTTTCGCTCCTGGGCGGTGACGAAAGGACCGTCGCTCGATCCCGCCGAACGCAGGCTCGCGGTCGAGGTCGAGGACCATCCGCTCGACTACGGCGACTTCGAAGGCACGATCCCGAAGGGCGAGTACGGAGGCGGAACCGTGCAACTCTGGGATCGAGGCTTCTGGGCGCCGCTGCCCGGCGTATCGCCGCAGAAGGCGCTGAAGGCCGGGAACCTGAAATTCCTGATGGTCGGCGAGCGCCTGAAGGGCGAATGGGTGCTGGTGCGCATGAAGCGCGACCGCAACGGCGGCAAGCGCAACAACTGGCTGCTGATCAAGCACCGCGACCGGTTCGCCCGGGAGAATGGCGACGCGCTGCTGCGCAAGGACCGCTCGGTCGCCTCCGGGCGGCGCATGGCCGACATCACGGCTGGACGGGGCGACAAGCCGAAGCCCTTCATGACGGCGCGCCGTGCGATTCCTGCCAGGCGCACCGCTCCCAAGCGCGTCGCAGCAAAGCGCGCCCCGGCCGCGCGAGCGAGAGGTGCGGTCGCGCAGCGAAGGGCCGCAGTGCCGCCCCCGCGGTTCGTCCCGCCGCAACTCGCGCGGCTCGTCCCGTTCGCGCCGCCCGGTTCCGGCTGGGGTCACGAGATCAAGTTCGACGGCTACCGCATGCAGATGCGCGTGGACCGCGGCACGGCGACGCTGCGCACCCGTAAGGGCCTCGACTGGACGAGCCGTTTCCCGGAGATCGCGCGCGCGGGCGAAGCGCTGCCCGATTGCATCGTCGACGGGGAGATCGTGGCCCTGGACAAGCGCGGCGTGCCGAGTTTCTCGGCCCTGCAGGCCGGGCTCGTCGACGAGGAAACCGGCGACTTCATCTACTTCGTGTTCGACCTGCTGCACGCTGACGGCAAGGACTTCAGGAAATCCCCGCTGGCGGCGCGCAAGCAACGCCTTTCGGAACTCATCGCTGCGGGCCCTGCGCGCTTGCGCTATGTCGAGCACTTCGAGACGGGCGCCGAGGCGGTCCTGAAATCGGCATGCAAGATGTCGCTGGAGGGAGTCGTGTCGAAACGCCTCGATTCGCCCTATCGTTCCGGGCGCGGCGACGCCTGGCTCAAGACCAAGTGCCGCGCGGGGCACGAGGTCGTCATCGGCGGCTGGACGGTGCGCGAAGGACAGCTCCGCTCCCTGCTCGCGGGGGTCTTCCGCCGCGGACATCTCTCATACGTCGGTCGCATTGGCACCGGATTCGGCCAGAAATCCGCAGCCGGCTTGGCCACCAGGCTGCGTGCGCTCGAAGCCGACGCGAGCCCGTTCAGCGGCAAGGACGCGCCGCGCAAGGCCGCCGATGTCCACTGGGCGAAGCCGAAACTGGTCGCCGAAATCGCGTTCGCGGGCTGGACCGGGTCCGGAATGCTGCGACAGGCTGCTTTCAAGGGTTTGCGCGAAGACAAATCGCCAGGCGACGTGGAAGCCGAACAGGCAAGCGCGGTGAAGACTTCCGACGGAGGCAGCGTGCTGGGCGTCAGTATTTCCAACGCCGACAAGGCGCTGTGGCCAGACGCAGGAGATTCCCGGCCAGTCACCAAGCTCGACCTCGCGCGCTACTTCGAGGCCGTGGGCGCGTGGATGATTCCGCACGTCCAGGGGCGGCCCTGTTCGGTCGTGCGCGCGCCCGACGGCATCGACGGCCAACGGTTCTTTCAGCGGCACGCGATGCCGGGTACTTCCAACCTGCTGAAGCTCGTGAAACTTCCAGGCGACGCCAAGCCCTACCTGCAGGTCGACCGCGTCGAGGGCCTCGCCGCCATCGCCCAGATGGGCGGCATCGAACTGCATCCGTGGAACTGCGAGCCCGGCCGGCCGAAGGTTGCCGGCCGCCTCGTGTTCGACCTCGACCCCGCGCCGGACGTCGACTTCGACGACGTGGTGGACGCTGCACGCGAGCTCCGCGAGCGGCTGGAGGCGCTGGGGCTCGTCGCTTTCTGCAAGACCACCGGGGGCAAGGGCCTTCATGTCGTGACGCCGCTCGCCCAGCCCCGGCGCGGGACGCTCGACTGGGCGACTGCAAAGCGCTTTGCAAAGCTGCCTGTGCACCCACATCGCAGCCGAAAGCCCGAAGCGCTTCGTCGTCAACATGTCGAAGAAATTGCGGACCGGCCGCATTTTCCTCGACTACCTGCGAAACGGCGAGAAGGCGACCGCGATCGCGCCGCTTTCGCCACGCGCGCGCGAGGGCGCACCGGTGTCGATGCCCATCGAATGGTCACAGGTCAAACGCGGGCTGGACCCCGCGCGATTCACCGTTCGCACCGTACCCGGCCTGATCGCGAAGAGCCGCGCCTGGGCGGATTACTGCAAGTCGGAAGGACAGTTACCCCGGGAATTCCTGAGGAAATGACGATGAAGAAGCAAAAGACGACCAGGACTCGAAAGACCACGAAGAAGCGGAAAGCCGTCACGCGGTCCGCGGGCCGGCAACGCCGTGAGGCGCGCCCCAAGTCCGGCGGACGCCACCCGCGCGCCGTCTGGAAAGGCGCAATCTCCTTCGGGCTGGTGTACATCCCCGTGCACCTGCACACCGCGGCGCGCGACAGCGCACTCGACCTCGACCTCCTCGACAGCCGCGATTTCTCCGCGGTCGGCTACCAGCGCTACAACAAGCGCACGGGCAAGGTGGTGGACTGGGGAGACATCATCAAGGGCTACGAGTACCAGAAGGGGCAATACGTCGCGCTGACGGACGAGGACTTCCGGCGCGCCAACGTCGAGGCGTCCCAGACGATCGACATCGTGAGCTTCGCCGAGCAGGCGGACATCCCGTTCGAGTATTTCGAGCAGCCCTACTACCTCGAGCCCACGGAGGGTGGCGAGAAGACATACGTGCTGCTGCGCGAGGCGATGCGCAATGCTTCGAAGGTCGCGATCGGCAGCTTCGTGAACCGCGGCCGCCAGCATTTCTGTGCCATCGTCGTCCGCGGCCGCGCGCTGATGCTCAATACCCTGCGCTTCGCCGAGGAGCTGGTCGCGGCCGACGACCTCGACCTGCCTTCGGCCGATGCCCGGTCAGCCAGGGTGTCGCGGCAGGAGGTCGCGATGGCGCGACGCCTCGTCGAGGAGATGAGCGACGCCTGGAAGCCGGAGCGGTTCAAGGACACGTACCGGCGCGACCTCATGCGCCGCATCAAGGAGAAGATCCGCAAGCGCCAGACCCACGAGCTGACGGCAGCGGTGGAGCCGGCGGATGAGCGGCCGACGGCCGAAGTCATCGACCTGATGGCCGTGCTGAAGCGCAGCCTCGAGAAGAGCGGAGGCACCCGCAGCCGGCGCAAGGCCGCCTGAGCTGCCCGCGGCCTCAGCGCGGGAAACGGACCTTCCCGGACGGCCGCATGTCGGCGCCCAGCACGCTGCGGAAGTAGCGCGAGGCCAGGCGCTTTTGGGCCTCCGTGGCGGACGCCACGCAGTCGCGCGGTATCGACAGGCGGTATTCGCGCACGTAGGCGTCGTTCGCGGTGAACAGCACGCACTGGTGCATCGCGGCTCCCGTCAGCACGAGTTTCTTCGTCCCGAGGTACTCCAGGAGCGTCGCCAGCGGCGTCGCGAAAAAGCCCGAGTGCCTCGGCTTCAGGATGGCGTAATCGCGCGGTTCCGGCGCGAGCAGGTCGAGGATCGCGGCGCCGCGGGATCCATCTCGCCGGCAATGACGCACGAGTCCGGCAAAGTCGGATCGCCAGCGTCCCAGGTTGTCATTGACGTAAATGACGGGAACCTTCGCGTTGCGCGCACGTTCCGCGAGGCCGGCGATCCGGCGGGCGACCGGCAGCGCCACGCGCGCCATGGCGGCGCCGCCCGGGAACCTGAAATCGGAAACCATGTCGAGGACCAGGACCGCGATCGCCGACCGGTCCGGCGCAACCCCGTTCGGGCTGCTTCCGCCCCTCCGCATCAGGGGCTCTGGCTGCAGGGCGGCTTCAGGGCGGAGATGAGGTCCTCGCATTCCGCATTTCGCGCGGCCTCGTCATCGCCCGCAAAGCGCACGTGAATGTGCGTCGCGCGGCCTTCCGTGATGCATCGCAGCGCCGCTTCGTCCTTGAACGGTTCCGAGAGGTCCGCGGTCTGGCCGACGTAGACCGCCGTGTAGTGCCCGCGCGTGGTCTCGCGCGCGAAGATGACGTTGGCGGCGCCCGGGCCGAAACTGGTCCCGAACATGAACGCGCTGTACCGGTACTTCGTGCCGGAGGCCCCGGTCCAGACGTGCAAGCCTTGCCCGATGTAAGTCTGTTCGGGTCGCATCTTTGGTCCTCCCGAGTCACGCCACGAACGTTGTGCCCGCCGACGATACTCCAGTCCGGGTTGCCGGTTTTGCAGATTCTGGAGAATCAGGCCTACACGTGAAATAGCGGCGGGACGACAAGAGCGTGTCGTCCCGGCTCTTAGACTGCGTTCACACAGTGGAGGTGATGCCATGGAAAAATCGAGCAGGACTGCCGAGGGCCGGGCGATGCGCGCGTCGGGCTCGAAGGACGCGATCGCTCTCCTCAAGGCCGATCACCGGCAAGTCGAGAAGTGGTTTGCGCAGTTCAAGAAGGCGCGGGTCGCGAGCCGCAAGAAATCCCTGGCCGAGCAGATCTGCCATGCGCTGAAGGCCCACACGACGATCGAGGAAGAAATCTTCTACCCCGCATTCCTGGCAGCGACAAAGGACGAGGAGATCCACCACGAGGCCGAGGTCGAGCACGACGGGGCGAAGAAGCTGATCGCAGAGATCGAAAGCGCCGGCCCCGATGACGAGTACTTCGATGCGCGGGTCAAGGTGCTGTCGGAGATGATCAAGCACCACGTGAAGGAAGAAGAGAAACCGGGCGGCATGTTCGCCGAGGCTCGCAAGTCCGGCATGGACCTGGACGCGCTCGGCCAGCGGCTCAAGGCCAGGAAGGACCAGCTGGCGGACCGGAAGCTCGACGCCTGACGTGAGCCATGATGCGACGGTTGCGTGAGAACGGCCTTTCCGCCGTCGTCCTGGCCGTCTTCATCGCCTGCATGGCCGCGCAGGCCTGGAGTGGCCTGCTGCACTACAACGACGAAAGGCGCCAGCACGGCGAGCGCGCACTGGCGCTGGCGGAGTACCTGCGTTCGGGCCACTTCTGGGAAGCAACAGCCGAGAACTGGGAGAGCGAGTTTCTCCAGATGGCGGCCTACGTCCTGCTCACGGTCGGCCTCTACCAGAAGGGTTCCTCCGAGTCGAAGGACCCTAACCGCAGCGAGGCCGTGGACCGCGACCCGCGGGATGCCAGCGGCAAGAGGCTCGCCGAGGCGCCCGGGCCCGTGCGGAAAGGCGGCTGGCGGCTGAAGTTCTACGAGCATTCGTTGTCGCTCGCCTTTCTTGCCTTGTTCCTGCTGTCGTTCGGCGTCCACGCCGTGGGCGGCGCGCGGGCCCGCAACGCGGAGGAGGTCCTGCATGGCGGCGCGCCGGTGTCGGTTATCGAATACATGGCGAGCTCGCAATTCTGGTTCGAGGCATTCCAGAACTGGCAGAGCGAGTTTCTCTCGCTCGTCGCGATGGTGGTCCTCAGCATCTGGCTGCGCCAGCGCGGATCGCCGGAATCCAAGCCAGTCGATGCACCGCACTGGCACACGGGCAAGGAATGATCCGTCGGACGTCACCGACTCTGAATCAGTGCCCTTCCTGCATTGAGGCCTGCGCAGCGGGCCTATGGTGGTAATGGAACGTTATCCGCCCAAGGAGAAATGCTCATGGAGAACAGGGACCGCACGCGCGACCAGGGATCTCCCGATCGCCCGCAGAACAACCCGACGCCCGGTCAGGAAGGCGACGACCGCACGGATCCGCGGCGCACGCGCGAGGAAGACGATCGCGACAACGAGCGCCAGTCTCCGCGCCGCGACCCGAATCCGAACCAGCCGAAGACGGCCTGACAGCACTCTCTCGCAACCAGGCCAAAGAGGCCACCCGCGAGGGTGGCCTTTTTTCATTCAGTGCGCCGGGACGACGCCCGTCACCTCGATCGGACTCGGCACGACCGGATCTCCGAAGCCGTCGAGCACCAACACGACGCCCTCGGAAGGCTCCGCCCTGCCATCGGCGCGGATCGGCAGCGACACGGTCACCGCGGTGTCGCCCGGCTGGAACTCCACGCCGAGCGACAGGCCGAGATCCGAGAGCGGCACGGCGGGATCGGGCGGCGTGATGCCGAACTGTTCGAGGAAGGACGGGTCCACGTCGTCGGTGTCGAGCTCGGGGAAACGGCTTCCCGCCGGCAGTAACTGCAGGCTCCAGAACGCCCAGTTCGCCAGCGGCTCCGAGAGCCGGAAAGTCCAGGACAGCGTGCCGCCCTCGGCAGACGCCACGTCGGCCGAAACCACGCCTCAGCGTCGGCGCCGGGTCGTCTTCCTCGATCTCGACGGTGCCGGCGAAATCGCCCGTCACGGCGTTCTTCCGCGCGAGCAGCGTGACCTGCGTGACCTGCGCGAACGGGTCGTAGACCTCGTCGGCGCGGTAGGTGAACGGAATCGTCGCGCTCGTCGTGCCGGGCTCGAGCACGAGCGGGAACCCGGACGTCGGGTCGTCGAGGGACGCAAAGTTCGTCAGCTGCACCCACAGCTGCGCGCGCTTCGTGACCTCGCCTTCGATCGTCAGCGGAAGCTCGATCGTGTTTTCGCCGCCGCGTCCCTCCGGCACGACGAACCGGCCGATGCTGACGCCGGGAAGCAGGACCGGCCCGCTCTCGGGGAGCGTCGTCTCCTTCGTCGAGATGTCGAGCAGCCAGAACCGGCCGCGCGGCGTGCGCGGAATCAGCTCGATCGCGGTGATGCGGCCCGCATCCAGGCCGCCGAGCGGCGCACGCAGCTGCCGCGCCACGACCTTTCCGAGCGGCGCCAGCCCGTGATACGAACGGAGCGTCATGGGTCGCTGGCCGAGCGCCGTCCACGCGCCTGCGGCATCGCGCACGCGCACGTCGATCTCGACCGGCGCCGCGTCCGGCTTGCCCGCGATGCGAAAGTCGAGAGCGTCGCCATGGCCGGACGCCGGGGTCACCGGGATGCGCACGCTCCCGCCGGGCCGCGTCCAGTCCACTTGCAACGCGCGCGGCGGGGGGGCCGTTTCCGCGAAGGCCATGGGCGACCAGTGCGGCAGGAGCTCGAAGTACAGTTCCGGCGTGCAGCCGGTGCGGATGTCGAACGGGCCGGCCACGTAATAACCGCGGCATTCGCGCGCCGTGAGCGCCGTGGCCGCGACGGACGCGCCGCGCCCGGCCGCGTACAGCGTGCGCTTGTTGCCGCCGATCGCGTGCACGAACGCGCTCGCCCGGCCGATCGAGCGCGGTTTCACGCGCGTGCCGTCGAGCAACGGCAGAGCGCGCGTGTCGTCGGCAACGGCGAGATCCACGAGGGCCGCCGTATACGCGAGGCCGACGGCCTGCTGCTCGGCGGGCGTGAGGCGGCGGCTGCGCTCCTCGCCGCACTGCGGATCGCGGGCGTCGAACCAGTCGTCCCAGGCGGGCGACTTCGAGAGGCCCGGCGTCCACTCGGTGTTGTAGTAGTTGTGGTTGGTGCCCATCGCCATGATGGAGGACCGCAACGCGGGATCGCGCGCGAGATCCCGCCCGACGTCCACGTACTGCTGGCCCTGCAGGTCGGACACGTCGCCGTCGCAGAACGGCAGGATGACGGCCGTATGCACGCCCGGCGCGACCTGGCGGCCGAACGCCGTCGGGCCGATCAGGACGAGACCCTGCACCTGCCAGGGGTCGTCCGGGTAAGAATCGATCGCCGCGCGCTCGACGCCCTCGCCGCCGCGGCTGTGTCCCACCAGCACGAGCTCGTCGAGGCGTACGCGGCCCTTGAATCGTCCGCCCCAGGGGTCGCCGCCGTGGGCGGACCACTCGGCCCATTGCGCGAGGTGATGGCGCACGAGCTCCGAGCGTGCGGACGAGCCGCCGTCCTCGAACATTCCATCCTGGCCGTTGACGCCGTTCGCGGAGATGGACACCGCGAGGTAACCCTGCGAGGCCAGGACGTCCGTGATGTAGCGATACCCGGTGTGGCTCGGCACCGGACGCCAGCCTGGCAGGCATGGCCAGTCCCCCGAGGACTCACCCCCGGGGCCGCCGCGGTAGCACGTGCTGTGCCGTCCATGCAGGAAGAGCACGAGCGGCAGCGGCCCGGCATGGCCGACAGGCGTCGTAACTTCGGCAAGCACCTCGAGCGGCGCGGGATAGTCCGGCAGCGTGAGGCCGGGCAATTCGTATTTCAGGCGGCGCGTCGCGTACGGGCCGCGCGCGGCCGGGTCGACAGTCGCCTGCGCGATTGCGGGCTCGGGCGGCGGTGCGATGGACTCTGCACGCATGCGCAGCTGCGCCGCGACGCCGTCGAGGCGGCGCCCGCCGGCCCAGACGGACAGGTCCTCGAGCGTCGCCCCGGGCGGCAGGCGCAAGCGCAGCGTGTCGCCGCGCTGGACGGGATAACCGAGCAATCGATCGCCGGAGCGGATCTCGTAGCGCGCGCCGCCCATGCGCAGCGCCTCCTCGCTCGTCCACACCAGTTCGTTGCCTTCGATGCGGAAACCGGGCGTCAGCGGCGCGGCGACCGCCGCCAGGGTACAGGTCAGCGCCGCGGCGAGCGCAAGGGCAAGCGCCGCGAGCTTCGTTGTTTTCATGCGTGAATACTATCGATTCTTCCCGCGCATTGTCGGGTTGCAGGCAACGAGACTTACGTGAGGCTGCGCCCGGGTCCGACGGACGTTCGGCCCGCCGATGCTTCCTAATAGGGCTGCCTGCGTCACCCGTAAGGACCACGCGCATGAACGACCAGAAAGACAGCAAAGATAGCGTCGAAGAGACGGAAAACATGTACCAGCGGGAGAGCCGCGAAAGCGCGCGCAAGGTGGAACGGAGCCGGGACCGGCCGTCGAAAGACCGCAAGGACCTGGACCCCAGCCCCAGCCAGCGGGTCGTTCAACCCTCCGACAGGACCCGCAAGTCGGACTAGAGCAGAACGCGCGCCTCGAACTCCGGTTCGGCATTCCCGCCGCAGATGACGATGACCACCGACTTGCCCGCGTAGTCGTCCGCTGCTTTCACGAACGCCGCGACGGCGACGCCGGCCGCACCCTCGATCAGCTCGCCGTCCTGGCGGTGAACCTGGCGCGCGGCGTCGAGGATCTGCGCCTCCGTCACGCGGATCCCGCGATCGACAACCCGCTGGCACAACTCGAGCGTCACCGCTCCCGGCTCCACGCCGCCGGCCGTGCTGGTCGACCAAGTCGGCCGTTCCGGCACGTCGATGATCGCGCCGGCCTGCATGCATTCGTGCAAGGCAGGAGAGTTCTCGGGCCAGCAGCCGACGACTTCAGTCTCCGGTGAAGCCCGCTCCAGGTGCGCGCCGATGCCGCCGATGAGCCCTCCGCCGCCCACGGCCACGAAGACCGCGTCGGGCGGGCGGGCGCCCATGACCACGAGTTGCTGAAGCACTTCGACCGCGAGCGTCCCCTGCCCTTCGATGACCACGGGATCGTTGTACGGCGACACGTACGGCCGGCCGGAGCGATCTGCCTCGCGGCGCGCCGCAAGCTCCGCCGCCAGCGCGTCACCCGCGACGGCGTGCAAGCGCGCATTCAGTGCCTCGATGCGGCCGCGCTTGCGCGGATGGATGTGCTCGGACACGAAGATCTCGGTCGCGATGCCGAGCCTGCCGCCCATGGTCGCGACCGCCAGGGCGTGATTGCCGGTCGAGGCCGTCACGACGCCCCGCGCCGCGTCCGCGCGCGACAGCGACTGCAGCTTGTTGGCCGCCCCGCGCAGCTTGAAGGCCCCGGTTTCCTGCAGGTTCTCGAGCTTGAGATACACGGTCGCGCCGGTGGCGTCGCTGAGCCCCGGCGAATGCTGCAGCGGCGTTGCCCGGACGTGCGGCCGGATGCGCTGCAGTGCCGAGACCGAATCCATGCGACCGTCTAGACCGGGTCGTCGATCGATTTTGCGAGCGGCGTGAAGAGTTTCGGCCCCTTCTCCGTCATGTGCCAGCAGTCTTCCATGCGCACGCCGAACTCGCCGGGAACGTAAATTCCCGGCTCGTCCGAGAAGCACATGCCGGCCTGGAGCGGCGTGCGATCCGCGCGCATGAGGTTGGGCGGCTCGTGGCCGTCCATCCCGATCCCGTGACCGGTGCGGTGCGACGTGCCGGGCAGGCCGTAGTTCTTCGACCAGCCGAGGCCCTCGTAGTGGTTGCGGACTGCGACGTCGATGTCGCCCACGGCTTGCCCGATCTTCGCCGTCTCGAGACAGATTTCCTGGCCGCGCTTGACGGTATCCCAGACTTCGCGCTGGCGCTTCGTCGGCTCGCCGTGTATCCAGGTGCGGGAGATGTCCGAGGCGTAGCCGTGGTACGTGCAGCCCGTGTCGATGAGGATCACGGAACCTTCGCGCACGACCTGCACCCGGGTGGTGCCGTGCGGATAGGCGCTCGCCTCGTTGATGAGGACGAGTCCAAACGGTTCCTGCCCACCCTGCGATTCCACCGCCTGATAGAGGATCTTGAGGATGTCGGAACCCTGCATGCCCGGCGTGACCTGCGAGCGCGTCCTGCGGATCGCGTTGATCGTGATGTCGTTCGAGGCCTGCATCAGCGCGAGCTCGGCCGGCGACTTGACCATGCGGCAGGCGTTGACCAACGCCTCGCCGGAGACGACATCGCGGCCGAAGCCCGGGACCGCGCGCGCGTGGTCGACGATGAAGAACCGCGTGGTCCACTCGATAGCGAGCGGTCCAGTGGCCGGCAAGGCCTTCATCCCGTCGGCGATCAGCGCGAAGGGGCTCTGGTCCTCGTGCCAGGGCCGCACGTCGGCCTTGATCCGGAGCGTCTCCTCGACCGAAGGCACCTCGAAGAACGGCGTGACGACGATCGATTGCCCGGAGGCCGGGATCAGCGCCGCCGTCGTGCGCTCCGAGCGCCACCAGCGGATGCCGGTGAAGTATTCGAGCGAGGATCCCGCTTCCACGAGCAGGGCCGCCACCTTGTCGCGTTGCATCAGGCCCTGGAGCCTGGCGACGCGTGCCGCGTGCTCTTCGGGCGTGATCGGCTTGGCGCCCGTGACCGACGCGCCGACTTCACCCGTCGGCGGCGACTCGCCCCGGGCAGCGGCATTTGCGAGCCAGGCACCGGCCGCGGCGGCGCCCAGGAAGAAGCGGCGGTTGAGTGTGCTCATCCCGCCAGACTATCGCGAGTCGCGCCGTGCACTCAATCGGATTTCGCGTTGCCCATGGTGACGATCACCTTGCCGCGCGCGCGGCCGGTCTCGAGGTAGCGCATGGCTTCCACGATCTCGGCAAGGGGGTAAGTGCGGTCGATGACGGGCGTAACTTCGCCTTCCTGCATCAATCCCGCGAGGACGGCGAGGTCTTCGCCGCTCCCCTGCGAGATGAACATGCCCATGTCCTGGTCGACGAACCAGGAGACGACCATCGCCTTGAGGGGCGTCGCAAAAGGCCCGATCCAGGGGTTCGCGTCCGGTCCACCGCCGCCGATCGCGAGGTACTTGCCCGCGGGCTTCAGCACGCGCCGCACCTCGAGCACGCCGCGGTTCGTGACATTGTCCATCACGACGTCGTACTGCGCCGTTCCCTGCGTGAAGTCCTCGCGCGTGTAGTCGATGACGTGATCGGCGCCGAGCGAGCGCACGAGCTCGACGTTGCGTGTGCTGCAGACTCCGGTCACCTCGGCGCCGAGCCACTTCGCGACCTGCACGGCGAACGTGCCGACGCCGCCGGACGCGCCGTTGATAAGCACCGCCTGCCCGGCCTTCAGGCCGGCGCGATCGCGCAAAGCCTGCAGGGCGGTGACCGCGGCGACGTTGACTGCGGCCGCCTGCTCGAAGCCCAGGTTCTCCGGCATCCTGGCGATTGAGCCGTCCTCGCTCACCGCCACGAACTCCGCGAGCGCGCCGAACTTGCCGCCGAATACCTCGTCGCCCGGCTCGAACCGCGTGACGTCCTTGCCCACGGATTCGACGACGCCGGCGAAGTCGACGCCGAGTCGCGGATTGGCGGGCGCGCCGAACCCACTGTCCATCCGCATCAGGTAGGGCGTTGCCCGCATGTAGTGCCAGTCGAGCGGATTGATGCTCGCGGCATGAACCGTGACCAGGACCTGGTCGTGCGCGGGCACGGGCTTTTCGACGTCTTCGAGCGCGAGTACTTCGGGCGGGCCGTAGCAGCGCCGGACCACGGCTTTCATGGTGGCGACACCGGGCGCGAGCGCGGCCGCCGGCTCGCAGCCGGATTCATGGCTCAGCGCATAGGCAATGGCCACGACCGCCAATGCGAGGACCGCCAGCACCGAGAACGTGATCTTGCGACGCAGCGACGCCATCGGATTCTCCACATTGTTGCGCGGCAGCCATTCTGGGCGCGTGACCGCCGCGCCGCCATGCCCGCCGTCCGACGTATTCGTGTCCCGTCGCGCGATGCCGCCGTCCGTCGCAGCAGCGCCCGGAACCGGGACATGGCGCGGCCGCTCGACTATTCTTTCGCCATGTCAGCCGTGACGTTAGATCCCGCCCGGCGCGGCCTCGCGCTCGCTTTCGGCTGGCACCGCGTGGCCTTTACATTCTTCTTCTCGTTCGTGATCGGCGGGCTCGTCGGGCTCGGCTGGACGTCCGGCTGGTGGTCGGCCGTCGTCCGCGTGGTCGGCATCGGGTTCACGGCTCTGGTTGTCTTCGGCCTGTTCGAGCAGTGGCCGAGGCGGCTGCCGCGCTGGCTTCCGCGCTGGATCGTCCAGGTCCTCGCCGTCGCCATATCGATGCCGATCACGACGTTCGTCATTTACACGTTGTCCACGGACGACGGTGCCCCGCCCTTCTGGGAAGTCCCGCTGCGAATGCAGGGCTTCGCGATGCTGACCGGGCTCGGCGTCTTCCTGTCGCCGTGGGTCGCGCTCGGTGCACTGGTGTTGCAGAAGGAAGCGCTGGCGCGCGAGCAGGCCCTCGCCCTCGGCCTTGCGCGCAGCGAAGCCGAGCGCCAGGCGCTGGATGCGCGGCTGAACCTGCTGCAGGCCCAGGTGTCGCCGCATTTCCTGTTCAATACGCTCGCGAACGTGCAGGCACTCGTCGAGGCCGGCTCGCCGAAGGCGCCGGACGTGCTGCGAAGCCTCGTCGCCTACCTGCGCGCCGCCGTGCCCCGGCTCAACGACCCGGTCACGACGCTCGGCCAGGAACTGGAACTCGTGCGCGCCTACCTCGAGCTGATGCGCATGCGCATGCCCGACCGCATCGCATTCGACATGAACGTGGATGAATCGGCAAAGCCCCTGCGCTGCCCGCCGATGACGTTGCTGACGCTCGTCGAGAACGCCGTGCGCCATGGCATCGACCCCAGCGAGGAAGGCGGACGGATCGCGATCGACGTGCGCCTTGCGGAAGGGCGCTGCTGGATACGCGTGGCGGACTCCGGCGTCGGACTGCGGGCCTCCGGTGGCGGCCTGGGCACGGGACTCACGACGCTGCGCGAGCGGCTCGCACTCGTGTTCGGCGGCGAGGCAAGGCTGTCGATTCGCGCGCGCGAGCCGAGGGGCGTCGTCGCGGAGCTGGAATTTCCCGCGCGCGAGGCCGCGCCGTGAAGTTCGCGCGCCCGACGGCGCTGGTCGCGGACGACGAGCCGCTATTGCGCGAGGCCTTCGCGCGCCAGCTCGCGCAGGCCTGGCCGGAGCTCGAGATCGTCGCGGCGGCCCGAAACGGCCGCGAGGCGCTGAAGCTCTTCGAGGCCCTGAAGCCGGACGTCTGCTTTCTCGACGTGCAGATGCCGGGGGTGTCGGGCGTCGAGGCCGCGCGGCAGATCGGCCGGCGCGCGCACCTCGTCTTCGTCACGGCCTTCGACCACTACGCCGTGCAGGCCTTTACGCACGGCGTGCTGGACTATCTCGTCAAGCCGGTCGAGCTTGCCCGCCTCGCGGAAACCGTGACGCGACTGAAGGAGCGGCTGCATGCCGCACAGCCGGCGACCAACACCGACGCCCTGCTTGCGCAACTGACGGAGCAGCTCGCCCGCTTGCAAGGCGGCGCGGGCATCGAACCGCTGCGCTGGATCCGTGCCCAGGTAGGCCACACGCTCCGGCTCATCTCGACGGACGACATCGCCTACCTGCGCTCGGACAGCAAGTACACGCTCGTCGCCTGGCGCGGTGACGACGGCGATCCGGCGGAGGCGCTGGTGCGCATGCCGCTCAAGGACCTGGCGGCGCAGCTCGATCCCGCGCAATTCGCGCAGGTGCACCGTTCGGCGATCGTGAACCTTCGCGCGATCGACCACGTCCGCCGGGGCGACAATGAGACGGCAGACATCCACCTGAAGGGCCGTCCCGAAGTGCTGCCGGTCAGCCGGAATTTCCTGCACCTCTTCAAGCAAATGTAGGCCTAGATTCCCACCCGTTCGAATGCGCCATCGACCGGCAGGTGGGCGCCGCTCACGTGCCGCGCCGCGGGCATCGCGAGGAACGCCACGACGCGCGCGACATCCTCCGGCTCGCCGATGCGGCCGAGGGGAGTCGCGTCGAGGATGCGCTGCTTCCTCGCCTCGTCGTCTAGCACGGCGGCCACCAGGGGCGTCCGGATGTACCAGGGGTGCACCGCGTTGACGCGGATGCCGTCCGGGCCCCATTCGACGGCCATGAAGTCGGTCATCGCGTCGATGGCCGCCTTCGACATCGAGTAGGCGGCCGTGGACGTGCGCACCACGGTGCGGCTCGCGATCGAGGAGATGTTCACGATCGCACCGCGCGAGGCGCACAGCAGCGGATGCATGAGCTGGCAGAGCCCGAAGGCGGACTCGGCGTTGGCGGACAGCACCTGGCGCAGGTTGTCGGCCGTGTATTCGAGGGTCGGCACGCGGACATTGGTGCCGACGTTATTGACGAGGACGAACACCGGCTCCAACACGGCAAACGGCGTCGCCTTCCCGGTGCGGCCGATCGACACCTCGATGTCCCGCAGAAGCGTGTTGCGCTCCTCGGGCGGGAACTTGAACGCGATGGCCCACCGCGGGCGCCTTCGACGTCGTTCCCAGCTCGCCTCGCTGCGCCAGGTTGTCGACCTTCACGACGACGCCGTCGATCTCGTAGTCGAGGTCGTGGCGGTGCTCCTGCCAGTGGCGGCAGAACGCGTGCACCTCGTCGAGGCTGCCCAGCACGCTCGCCTCGGGGTTCACGGGCAGCCCGGCGTCGGCGCAGAAACGCGAGCGTCTCGCTGTGGCGGGCGAAGGTCGGGCCCGCCCTCGACCGCGCCCACCTGGTAGCAGAAGAACGACAGCTCTCGGCTGGCCGTGACCTTCGGCGTCCTTCTGCCGCAGCGAGCCGGCCGCGGTGTTGCGCGGGTTCGGGTAGATGCGGAGGCCGGCCTCGGCCTGGCGACGGTTCAACTCCTCGAATGCGCGCGACGGCATGTAGACCTCGCCCCGCACCTCGAGCAACGCCGGCGGCTTCTTCATCGCCAGCCGCTCGCGGGATGGCGGCGACAGTCGCGATGTTCGGCGTGACGTCCTCGCCCGTCCGCCCGTCACCGCGTGTCGCCGCCTGCACGTAGCGGCCGTTCTCGTACACCAGCGAGATGGCGACGCCGTCGATCTTCAGCTCGGTGCCGAAGTCGATGTCTCCCGAGATGAAGCGCTCCATGCGCTTGCCCCACGCGAGCAGCTCGTCGAAGGACATCGCGTTGTCGAGCGACATCATCGGCGACCGGTGCTTCACGGGCGCGAACAGCGCCGATGGGGCCGAACCGACGGTCTGCGTCGGCGACGTCGGCGTCAGCAGCTCCGGGTGGGTTTCCTCGATGACCTGGAGCTCGCGGACGAGCGCGTCGTAGTCGGCGTCGCTGACCTCGGGCTGCGTCCAGCTCGTGGTACAGCCGGTTGTGGTGCGCGATCGCGGCCCGCAGCTCGTCGGCCCGCGCCGCCGGGTTAGGCGGTGCAGGTCATGCGGCGAGCTTCAGCCTTCGAAAGGCGAGCGGCGAGTCGAGCGCGGCCAGCACGACCTCGCGGCTGGCGTCGAGCACGGCGAGCACTTCTTCGGCCGGAGCCGTCTCCTGGCGCACAGCCAAGCTGTAGCGCCGGATCACGTCGAGGTCGACGAGGTTCACGTCAGGCATCGGCGCAGTCTGGCACGGCAACACGGGCCCGGACGCACAGGGCCGGCCCCGAAGGGCCGGCCCGAGTCGACGTTGCTTGGGGTACGTGCTACGGCAGGATCGGCTGGCCACCCGCCAGGATCAGCGGGGCGTGGCCGTCGCTGCCGGCGTAGAAGGCGTTGCCGTTGAACACCGCGGTGTAGCCGAGAGCGAGGATGGCTGCGAGATCCTCAGCCACACCGCCGCAGGTCGGCAACGCCGTCGGCGTCGGTGACGGCCGAGCAGATGACGTCGCCGCTTGCATCGCCCGCGTGCATGTCGACGGTGACGCCGGCGATCGGGTTGGACGTGCTGGCCTCAGTGACCTTGCCATTGAGGTTCGGCACGAACACCGTCGCCAGCGGCGGAATCGCCGTCAGCAGGTCGAGCACGACCGGGCGTGGCCCGCATGGTCGTCGGCTGGCCGTTGACTGCGAGCCACAGCGGCGTGATCGCACCGGCGGGCGGACCGCACTCCGGATTGTTGCTGATGATGACCCGGACGACGTTGTTGCCGGGCAGGGCGAGCCCAGCCAGGCTGATCGGGCCACGCGGGATGTCCGTCGTGCACGCCACGTCGTTGAACTCGTGGCCGAAGATGGCGACTGGAGCCATCCTGGCGCTGGACGATGACGGCGATGACGTCGTCGACGTTGATGTTGCCCGACCCGTCGGGGTTCGAGCCGATGCGGGCCGTGCCGCCGTTGTTGAGGACGAGCGGGAACGTGCGGTCGAAGACGACCCCGTCCGACCGGATCCGAGAACGGCGCCGTGATCAGCTGCGTGTTCGGTGCCGCGGCTTCCGCGCACCGCTCGAACGGGTTGACTGCGACGAATGCGCAGCGCCGTCAGCGCCGCGATCGCCAAGCTCACAGATCGACACGACGACCTCGTCGACTGCCGCCGTACGTGCATGATGCCGCCTGCCTTACTCATGGTTTGAGTCCCCTTCGCGTTTGTACGCCCAGACCCCAGTGTCGCCCAGCGCACCCCAAGCCACCACAGAGCGTGATGTGTCATGAACGCTATCGAAAGGCAGGATGGGCGTCAATGACGCCCCCTCAGGCACGATTTCGAGTGCCCTGATGGTCGAACGGGCCACACTGTGGGCCGCCCGAGTCGTGTGGGCCGCGCTCCCAGTGACATTGGGCACACCGCTCGGCGACGCCATGACGGCGTGGTCAGACGGCGTCCGGGCGGCGGCGACGGTCGCGCTCTGGTCGGTGTGGCCGGCGACGCTCGTCGCCACGCTGGTCCCCCACCCCTGGCGCTGACCGCCTGGCGCGTGGTCGGCGCCCGCGGCGGCCGTGGCCGTGCTCGCCGCCGCCGTCGGCGGCGATCGCGTCGCCCATCGGCGTGGCCGTCGCGGTGGTTGCCGCCGGCATCGCCTTCGCCCCCGCGTCGGTGCGGCCGCGGTCAACGGGCCGGCTTACGGCGACGAGCGCCGCTATCCCGCTCCGGCCTCCCGGCGGTCGCCGTCGCCGGGCTGGCGCCCGCAGCGTGGATCGTGCTGACCGGGCTACCGACGGCGGCCGTTCTCCTTCTCGCCGACGGCCGGCTGGCTGCCCGGCGCGGTTGCTGTTGCCCTCGCTGTCGCCGCGGTGCCGTTGTCGCCGCCCGGCCCTCCACGGCCTGTCGCGGCGGTGGCTCGTGTTCGTACCGGCCGGCATCGTCGTGCACGACCCGCTCACGCTGGCCGACCCCGTCCTCCTGCGCAAGGCATCGGTCATCGGGATGGGTCCGGCACCGACCGACGGCGACGCGGGTGCTCGACCTGACCGCCGGCGCGCTCGGCCTCGCCCTCGAGCTGCGCCTCACCGAGCCGACCGACGTCCTCGTGATCACCCGCCCGGTCGCCGGCCGACGGCGGAAATCGACACCCGCCACGTCGCTCGTCGTCACACCGACCCGACATGGCCGCGGTTCTCACCGAAGCCGCGGCACGCGGCTATCGCGTCGGCTAGAGCGTTCGGCCGAGGACGAAGCCGAGCACCAGGCCGACGAAGAACACGAGGGCGATGGCCATGAACGCCAGCCGCGGCGTGGCCTCGCGACGGGGATCTCGCGGGCGTCATCGGGCCAAGGCGCTGCCGAGCACGTTGATGTCGGCCTCGTCGTAGAACGCGACGCGTCTGGCCCGGCGCGACCCGCCGTGCCGGCAGCGACCATCGCACAGCCCGCAGCCCGTGAACGTGGCGGGCGCGGCGCGCCGTGGGCCGACGTCTGCACGCGCACGTCGGTGCCGAGCCGGCAGGGCGTCGCCGACCCACGTCAGCCCGTCGAACCGGTGAAGTCCGGTCGGCGAGGTCGGCTCGGCGCGCCGACGGTGACCGCGCGCCGTCGGCACGTCGACCGCGACCGCGTACCGCGGCTCGCGCCGCCGCCGATGCCGAGCCCGCGGCGCTGGCCGACCGTCACCAGCTCGACCGCATCGACCGTGCCGACCGTCGTCGCCGGTGCCGCCGTCGACCACCGCGCCGGGATGGAGCGGCATGCGGTCAGCCGAGGAACGTCGCGCCGACCGTCGCGACGCCAGGATGAAGCACACGTCCTGGCTCTCGGGCTTGGCCGCGGTACGCAGCCCGAGCGCGCGCCGCGCTGGCGCGGACCTCGGCCTTCGTGAGCTCGCCGACGGGGAACCGGCAGCGGCGCCAAGCGCGTCCTGGCCGAGCATCGACAGCACGTAGGACTGGTCCTTGGCCGCGTCGGCGCCGCGGCTGCAGCCGCCAGCCGTCGCCGTCGACCGCACGATGCGGGCGTGGTGGCCCGGTGGCGACCGCGTCGAACCCGAGCTGCGTGGCGCGGCCGGAGGAACCGGTCGAACTTGAGGTGGCGGTTGCACTCGATGCACGGGTTCGGCGTGCGGCCGCGCCGGTGGGCGTCGACGTACGGGCCGACGACGTGCGCGTCGAAGTCGTCGGTGAAGTTGAAGACGTGGTGGGCGATGCCGAGTTGCTGCGCGACCCGCCGCGCGTCGTCGACATCGGCGACCGAGCAGCAGCCCGAGTCGCTCGCGCCGCCCCACAGCTTCATCGTGGCGCCCGACGACCTCGTGGCCCTCGTCGCGCAGCAGCGCGGCGGCGACCGACGAGTCGACGCCGCCGGACATGGCGACGAGCACGCTCATCGACGCGCCTGCCGCGGAGCCGCGCGACGGCCTCGGGTACGACCTTCAACGCGCAGGTCGATGTCGTCGTCGGTCGTCGACCAGCCGAGCGACAGTCGCAGGCTCGACAGCGCGCAGCCGCGGCGTCGATGCCCATGGCGGTCGAGCACGTGCGACGGCTCGAGCGCGCCGCTCGCGCAGGCCGAGCCCGCCGACGCGCACACGCCGGCGTCGTCGAGCAGCAACAAGCAGCGCCTCGCTCTCGACGCCGTCGAACAGCAGGTGGCACGTGCCGGCGACCTTGTCCGGCGCCGACGCCGGTCTCCGACGCGCCGGGCAATGCGGCGAGCAGCGCCGTCGGCGAGCCGGTCGCGCAGCGCGCGCGACCCGCGTCGACGGTGGCGGCTCGCTCGGCTCGCGCGCGGCCTCCAGCGCCGCGGCCATGCCGACGATGCCGGCGACGTTGTGCGTGCCGCTGCGCCGCTCGCGCTCCTGGCCGCCGCCGTGGATGATCGGCCGCGAGCTGCGACGCCGCTCGCGCACGACGAGCGCGCCCACGCCCTTCGGCCCGCCGAACTTGTGGGCGCTGATACTCGACCAGGTCGGCGTCGGCCGCCAGCGTCGGCGACGTCGAGCCACGTCACCGCCTGCACCGCGTCGGTGTGCAGCACCGCGCCCGGTGCGCGCGCGGCGGACCACCTCGGCCACCTCGGCCGAGCGGCTGCATCGTGCCGACCTCGTTGTTGGCCAGCATCACCGACACGACGCGCCACGTCGTCGCTCAGTGCGCGCGTCGAGCGCGTCGAGGTCGATCACGCCGTCGGCGTCGACGCGCGACGACCGTGCCGCCGACCGCCTCGACCGCGTGCAGCACCGCGTGGTGCTCGACCGCGCTGCAGACGGCACGCCCGCCCGGCGCGGCCGCCGCGCCGACGACGGCCAGGTTGTCGGCCTCGGTGCCGGTCGCGGTGAACACGATCTCGCCGGGCTGCGCACCGAGCGCCTCGGCGACCGCGTCGCCGGCCTCGTCGATCGCGCCTGCCGGGCGGCGCGGGCGACGGCGTGCGCCCCCGACGGGTTGCCGAACCGCTCGGTGAGGAACGGCAGCATCGCCGCGACCGCCTCGGGCCGCATCGGCGTGGTCGCCGCGTGGTCGAGGTAGGCCGTCATCGCCGCTGTCCGCCGGTCAACGATTCGGTTGTGGCCGTGGTCGGCCAGCCTGCGCTCGAGGTCCTCGGCCGGCTGAGCACCACGAACTGCGTCGCCGGCCGGCGTCAGCTCGCAGCCGTGCGTCGAGCTCACGAATGAGCCGCCCCGGATGACCCGGGCCGCGACGGGCGCGAGGAAGACGACCAGTTCCGTCATTGCCGTTGCGGCGCGTCAGTTCGCCCTGCCACGCGGCGACGCCGGGATGCCCGTCGAGTACTCGGCGCGAACGGTGGCCACCGTTGCCACCGGGACGACGCGCGGGGTCGTCCGGCCGCAACTGGGGCACGGCCGCCTCCTCGACGACAGCGCGGACGCCGGTGCGCAACCGAAGCACGACGGTGCCGGCCCATCCCAACGGCGACCAGACGACCTCGCCCTGCGTGCCGGGAGGCACCGGCTCGAGCGAACTCGGGTCCACCACGTCGATCGATCTTCAGCCGCCGGCCACGTGTGGAAGCCCTTGCCGTCCCCGGCACTCCGCCCACAGGGCGCGCACGCCGAAGGGCGCCCACGCCGCCAGCACCGCGACATCGGGACCGACGGCCCGGGCGATCGCGGCGCGTCGCTGTCGTCGATCAGTTCGCCGGTGGCGAGGACGGTGTGCAGATTGGCCAGGGCCGACGTGTGGGGCTGCGCCTGCTCGACGGCGGCCAGCAGATCGCCGGGGCGCCCGGCCAGTACTGCGGGCCGCAATCGGGCCAGGGCCTCCACCGACGGCTGCGGTGAGAGGAACGCGGCGGGAACGCCGGCCCGGCGCGTCGCGGCCACGAGCTGCCAGTAATCGAGATCCTTCCCCGGCGGCAGGATCGACGCGAGCGTGTCGCCGCTCCGGATGCCGGCGGCCTCGATCCAGCGGCGGCCCAACTCGCTGAGCCGCTCGAGGTCGTTGGCGCTCACGCCCATCGGAACGCCCTGCTGGAACAACCACAGGATCGGCCGGTAGATCGGGTCGATGATCGTGCGATTCAACGTGTGACGGCGGCCCAGCAACGTCGCGAACAGCACCCGGAAGGCGAGCGCGGGGCTACCGAGGCGCGTGATGGTCGTGCGGTTCGGACGCAAGACGGCGTCGGCGCCGTCGCCGATGTCGTTCCACGCGACCGGCTCCACCGCCCGCAGGTCGGCGACCTCGCGCGACACCGAAGGGGCCGATGCCGGCGGCGGTGAGGCGGGTGCGGTTGAACGCCGAGTACGGATACACCTGGCGCCGCACGTAGGCGCGCAGCGCCCGGTCCTGCTCGGCGTGAAGGCACGCGTCGGACGCTCGGAATCACCAAACACGCGTCGCTAGTTTGGCCGTTCGTGAGCCGGATTCAGGTCAGCGTCGACATCGCGGCGCCCCCGGCAGAGGTCTGGGAGCGCATCGAGGACATCGCCACGCACACGCGAGTGGATGCGCGACGCCGTCGCCATCAGGTTCACCTCAGGCACGACGGCAGGCGTCGGCACCACGTTCGAATGCGACACGCAAGGTCGGGCCCTTCCGCCTCACCGACCACATGGAGGTCACGGCATGGGAGCCGGGCCGGGTGATGGCGATCCGTCACACCGGGATCGTCACCGGCGAGGGCCGGTTCGAGCTCCAGCCCATCGCCACCGGCACCAGGTTCGTGTGGACCGAGGTGCTGCGCTTTCCGCGGCGGCAAGGTGGGGCCGTCGCCGCCTCACTCGCCCGGCCCGTCCTCCGCCGCCTCTGGCGCGGCAACCTCGAGCGCCTGCGCGACCTCGTCGAGCGCGGCGTCGAACCGTGACAGGTCGCTGAGGTCGACGACCATCGCGCCGCCGCGCAGATCGGGCGGTTGGTAGGGCTTCGAGAGCACCGTCTCCAGCTCACCGAAGAAGTCGGCGTCCGGGTGACCGGGGTGTCGTTCCGGCGTGCCGGCACGAGCGCGGAACCGCGCCGCTGCCGTTGCCGCGTCGGCGGTGACCGTGACAACAAGAGACGATGCGCCGGCCGCGCCGACGATGCGACTGAGCTCCGGACTGGCGTACGTCGCGTCCAAGTTGCCCTCGATTATCAACGAGCTACCGCCCTCGAGCGTTGCTTCGACGATGTCGTTGAGCAGCGCGAAGGCGGCGACACCGAGCCGCTTGGTCCACGGCCTGTCCCCGACGCCGAGGACGTCGTAGAGCGTCTCCTTCAGGCCATCCTTGGTGAACAACGGCAAACCGAGTCGCGCGCGCCAGGGCGCCGGCCAGGGTCGTCTTGCCGACACCGGGCCAGCCGGCGACGACGATCAGGACGGGGCGCGTCAGCTGGAACCAATAGAACCCGTGGGGCCGAGGGTCACGGAGTACGGCTCGTTGCCGATCGGCGGGAACGTGACCCCGCCGAGCAACTCGACCGGCTGAAGCCCGGCGAAACGCTCGAGGGGCAGCTGTGCCGGTTGGGCCGAACGCGACAGGTTGTTCACGCAGATCACGGTGTCGTCGCGCTCGCTCGCGCATATAGGCGAAACGGCCGGGTTGTCGGCGTCGAGCAACTCGAAGCTGCCGGTGCCGAACAACGGGTGCTGCTTGCGCACCGACGAGCATGCGGCGCATCCAGTGCATGAACGAATGCGGGCTGCGGAGATCGGCCTCGACGTTGCAGGCCTGGAAGCCGTACACCGGGTCCATCAGCGGCGGCAGGTACAGCTGGGCGAAATCGGCCCGGCTGAAACCGGCGTTGCGGTCACTCGACCATTGCATCGGGGTGCGAACCCATCGCGGTCGCCCAGGAAGATGTTGTCGCCCATGCCGATCTCGTCGCCGTAATAGAGCACAGGGCTGCCGGGGAGGCTGAACAGCAACGCGTGGAGCAGCTCGGCCAGACGGCGGTCGTTCTCGACCAGCGGCGCCAGGCGACGTCGGATGCCGATGTTGAGCTTCATGCGCGGATCGCTGGCAAACGTCGACCACATGTAGTCGCGCTCCTCGTCGGTGACCGTCTGCAGCGTCAGCTCGTCGTGGTTGCGCAGGAAGATGCCCCACTGGCAGCTCGTCGGGGATCGCCGGCGTCTGGGCGAGGATGTCGGTGATCGGCCGGCGCTGCTCCTGGCTCACCGCCATGAACATGCGCGGCATGAGTGGGAAGTGGAAGCACATGTGGCACTCGTCGCCCGACTCGCCGAAGTAGTCGACGACCTCGGCCGGCCATTGATCGGCCTCGGCGAGAAGCACCCGGCCCGGGTACATGCGCGTCGACTTCCTTGCGGACTCGCTTCAGGTACTCGTGGGTCTCGGGCAGGTTCTCGCCGGTGGTGCCGTCCCGCTCGAACAGGTACGGCACGGCGTCGAGCCGGAAGCCGTCGAGCCCGAGGTCGAGCCAGAACCGCAGCACCTCGAGCATCGCCTCCTGCACCTCGAGGTTGGCGAAGTTGAGGTCGGGCTGATGGCTGAAGAAGCGGTGCCAGTAGTACTGCTCGCGTTGCGGATCCCACGTCCAGTTGGAGTGCTCGACGTCGCAGAAGATGATCTTGGCGTCAGGCCATTGCTGGTCGTCGTCGCTCCACACGTACCAGTCGGCGCGCCGGTTGGTCCGGTCCTGCCGCGACTCCTGGAACCACGGGTGCTGGTCGCTGGTGTGGTTCATCACCAGGTCGGCGATGATTCGAATGCCGCGCCGGTGCGCCTGCTCGACGAGGTCGACGACGTCGCCCAGGTCGCCGTACTCCGGCAGCACCGTGAACGAGTCGCTGATGTCGTAGCCGCCGTCCTTGCAGGGGCGACTGGTAAAGGGCAACAGCCACAGGCAGTCGACGCCGAGCCACTCGAGATAGTCGAGCTTCTCGATCGACGCCCTTGAGGTCGCCGCATCCGTCGTCGTTCGAGTCGAAGAAGCCCCGCACGAAGATCTCGTAGAAGACGGCGCGCTTGTACCAGCGTGGGTCGGCGGTATCGAGACGCATAGCGGCCATCAGTGACGGTTATCGGCCCTTGAAGCGGGCTTTGCCAGGCCCGTGTTCGCGAAACGACGTCACACCGATCGCCGCATCCTCGGTGGTGAACACCTCGGTGAAAGGTCGATCTCGAGATCGAGGCCGTCGGCCAACGGGCCGTCGAGCCCGCGTCGATGGCCCCCTTGGCCAGGCCCTGCGCCACCGTGGCGCCACCGCCAGTTCCGCCGCCCACTCCAGCGCTTCGTCGAAGACGACGGTCGGCCGGGGACGACGCGATCGACCAGGCCGATCGCCATGGCTTCGTCCGCGTCGACCTGGCGGCCGGTGAGGATGATGTCCTTGGCCCGAGCGGCCGACGAGCCGGGCAGGCGCTGCGTGCCGCCGCCGCCGGGGATGATGCCGAGGAGGATCTCGGGCTGACCAAGGTCGTAGTAGCTGGACAGCCAGTGGCGCCGCTCGCCCATCTGCAGGGCGGCGTCGTCGGTCGACTCCGTGTGCACGACCGGCTCGCCCGTCTCGAGCACGCGGCGGTAGAGCGGGACGAGCACGGGCGCGAGCTCGCCGACGACTTCGCCGAGGTCACGGCCGACGTGCTCCTCCGGCGAGAGCCCGTTGATCGTCGCGAGCGCGTCGTTGACCCGCACGAAGCGGAGGTCGCGGTCCCAGAAGCCGATCCCGACCGGGGCCGAGACGAGCAGCGTGTTCAGCTGCGCGTACGACTGCTGCGCTGCGCCGAAGAGCAGCGCGTTGTCGATCGCGAGCGCCGCACGCCGCGCGAGCTCGCGTGCGAGCGCGAGGTCGAGCTCGCCGAAGCGCCGGCCCGACTCGCCGGTACCGAGCGAGATCGTGCCCAGCATCCGGCCCCGCGCCTCGAGCGGCACGACGATGTACGACATCGCCTCCAGACTGCGGTAGAGCGCGAGGTGCTCCTCGTCGACGGCGGCGTGGGCCAGAGCCTCCTCTCGCGCATCCTCGACGAGGTACGGCTCGCCGGTGGCCAGCACCTCCGAGACCGGATGCGCCTCGTTCGCATCCGGCGGATAGTGCTCGCGGAGCTCTCGCAGCAGCTGCGCCCGCTCTGGGTTGCGGTGCGCGATCACGACCTGGCGCAGCCCGCCGTCGTCGACCATGTCGACGATGCAGTAGTCGGCGAACCGCGGCACGAGCAGAGTCGCGAGCGCATCGAAGGTTGCGTCGATATCGATCGACGCAGCGAAGACGGCACCCGTCTCGTCGACGAGCTTCGCCCGCTCGCGCGCCTGCCGATCGGCGGTGACGTCGTGGATGACGTTGATCACGTGCTCGACGGTGCCGTCGCCGGCGACGATCGGCGTCGAGCGGACGAACGACCAGCGCTCCTCTCCGTCCGGCAGGAGCCGGTAGCCGACGAGGCCCTCCTCGGTCTGGCCGGAGACGATCGCGCGACGGTTTGGGAGGTCGTCGGCGGCGAGCGGCTCCCGGTCGTCGCCGATCATGAGGAAGCGCTGCATCAACTCCGACCCGGAGAGCCCGAGCAGCTCGTCGCCCGACGTCAGCCCGAGCAGGCGCGCGGCGGCGTCGTTCGCATAGGCGAGCGACCCGTCCACGCGCTGCGCCGTGATCCCCTCGGCGATGTTGTCGAGGACGACGTCGAGCCCGACTCCGCGCGCCGGGAACGCGGCGAAGTCCTCGCCGCCCGAATCGTGCTCCTGGTTCCCCGTGAATGCCAAGGCGATGGTCACGCAGCGATTGCGCTATGGGCCGTGTAGGGATCGAACCTACGACCTTGGGATTAAGAGTCCCCTGCTCTACCAGCTGAGCTAACGGCCCGCGGCGATCGATTGTAGCCAGGGTTTCGCAATCCTCCTCAGACGGGTGGGGCGCGGGATCAGACGCGCTCTGTACGATTCCGCGCCGATGACCGACGTTGCCATTGTCGGAGCCGGCTACGTCGGCGTCCCGCTCGCTCAGGTGTTCGCCGAGGCGGGCCGCAGCGTGCTCCTCGTCGACCGTGACGAGGGCCGTGTGGCGCAGCTGAACCGTGGCGAGAGCTACATCGAGGACGTCCCGTCGGAGGTGCTCAAGCGGCTCGTCGACGACCACGGGCTCCGCGCGACCGCCGACTACGGCGAGCTCGCAGACGCGGACGCGATCCTGATCGCCCTGCCGACGCCGCTGTCGAAACAGCGCGAGCCCGATCTGTCGATCGTCAACGGCGCCGCCGAGGAGATCGCGAAGCGCCTGCGCAAGGGCCACCTGATCGTGCTCGAGTCGACCACCTACCCCGGCACGACGCGCGAGGAGATCCTGCCGCGGCTCGAGGCCTCGGGGCTGAAGGTCGGCGAGGACTTCAACCTCGCGTTCTCGCCCGAGCGCGTCGACCCGGGCCGCGAGGACTGGACGACGAAGAACGTGCCGAAGGTCGTCGGCGGCATCACCGAGGCCTGCACGGAGCGCGCCGCGGAGCTGTACGGCTCCGCCGTCGACACCGTCCATCGCGTCACCTCGCCCGAGTCGGCGGAGCTGACGAAGCTGCTGGAGAACATCTTCCGCTCCGTCAACATCGCGCTCGTGAACGAGCTCGCGCAGCTCTGCGAGCGGATGAAGATCGACTTCTGGGAGGTCGTCGACGCCGCCGCGACGAAGCCGTTCGGGTTCATGAGCTTCAAGCCCGGCCCCGGCCTCGGCGGCCACTGCATCCCGATCGACCCCTTCTACCTGACGTGGAAGGCGCGCGAATACGACTTCTACACCGAGTTCATCGAGCTGGCGGGCAAGGTGAACGAGAACATGCCCTGGTACTGCCGCTCGCTGATCTCGCAGGCGCTGAACCACGGCAAGCAGAAGTCGCTCAAGGGCTCAGAGGTGCTCGTGCTCGGCGTCGCGTACAAGCCGAACATCGGCGACATGCGGGAGAGCCCGGCGCTGAAGCTGATCGACCTGCTGGAGACCGGCGGCGCCAACGTCTCCTACCACGACCCGCACGTGCCCGAGCTGACGGGGCACGGGCTGTCGTCGGTGCCGCTCGAGCCTGCGAAGTTCGACGCGATCGCGATCGTGACCGACCACGGCGGGATCGACTACGAGGCACTCGTCGACAGCGGGCCGGTGATCGTCGACTTCCGCAACGCGACGGGCGAGCGGGGCCGCACCAGCGAGAACGTCTGGAAGCTGTGAGCCGCGTCAAGGTCGGGCTGGTGGGGCTCGGCTACTGGGGGCCGAACCTGGCCCGGAACTTCGATCACCTCGCCGATCTCGCCTGGCTCTGTGACTTCGACCAGGAGCTGCGGGAGTCGTCTGCCGCGCGCTATCCGCGCACCCGCGTGACGGGGGAGTTCGAGGAGATGCTCGCCGACCCGGAGCTGGACGCGGTCGTGATCGCGACGCCCGTTCCGACTCACTACGCGCTCGCGAAGCAGGCGCTCGAGGCGGGCAAGCACGTGCTCGTCGAGAAGCCGCCGGCGATGAAGGGCGCGGAGATGGACGAGCTCGTGGCACTGGCCGCCGAGCGTGATCTCGTCCTGATGCCTGGGCACCTGCTCCTCTACCACCCGGGCGTGCGGAAGCTGAAGGAGCTCGTCGACTCGGGCGAGCTCGGCGACGTGCTCTGCGTCTACACGAACCGGCAGAACCTCGGGATCGTGCGCGCGAACGAGAACGCGCTCTGGTCGCTCGGCGTCCACGACCTCTCGGTGATCCTCTGGCTGATCGGCGAGGACCCGGTCGAGGTGGCCGCCCACGGCCGCGACTTCCTCAACCAGGGCGTCGAAGACGTCGTCTTCTGCTACCTCCGCTTCCCCTCGGGGAAGATCGCGCACATGCACCTGTCCTGGCTCGACCCGCACAAGATGCGGAAGATGACCGTCGTCGGCAACGAGAAGATGGTCGTCTTCGACGACATGGAGCTCGAGCGCAAGGTGACCGTGTACGAGAAGGGGCCGTGGCGGCAGTCGGCGGCCTACGGCGAGTGGCAGACGCGGACGGGCGACATCCACATCCCGAAGGTGGACACGTCCGAGCCGCTGCGGCTCGAGTGCCAGGCGTTCCTCGACCTGATCGCCGGCGAGGGCGACCGGCGCGCCGTCGCCGAGGACGGCGCCATGGTCGTGCGGGCGCTCGATCGGTTGACCGAGAGCCTCCGTGGCTGAGATCCACCCGAGCGCGATCGTCTACGAGGGCACCGTCCTCGGCGAGGGCGTCAAGGTGCTGGAAGGGGCGGTCGTGGGCAAGCAGCCGACGCTGTCGCCGCGCTCGACCGCGAAGCGCGAGCCGCTGCCGCCGACGACGATCGGCGACGGCACGATCGTCTCCACGGGCGCGATCGTCTTCGCCGGCTCGACGATCGGAGCGCGCGTCATCCTCGGCGACCAGTCCTGCGTGCGCGAGCGCGTCGAGGTCGGCGACGACGTCGTCCTCGGCCGCGGCTCCTACATCGAGAACGACACCACCGTCGGCGCCCTGACGAAGATCCAGGCCGAGGCGTACATCACCGCCTACTCGACGCTCGAGGACAACGTCTTCATCGCGCCGTGCGTGGTGACGACGAACGACAACTGGATGGGCAGGACCGAGAAGCGCTTCGGCAACATCAAGGGCCCGACGATCCGCCGCGGCGCCCGCGTGGGCGGCGGCGCGATCCTCTGCCCCGGAGTCGAGATCGGAGAAGAGGCGTTCGTCGGCGCCGGCGCAGTCGTCACGAAGGACGTGCCGGCACGGATGCTCGTCGTCGGCAACCCGGCTCGCGTTCTCCGCGACGTCCCGGACGACGAACTGCTCGAGAACCAGTAGCGCGCGTTACTTCTTGACGAGCTTGAGCGTGTACTTGCCGGCGCCACGCGAGCCGAGCTTCACCTGCACGTAGTACCTCCCCGCCTTCGACGCGCGGAACGAGAGGTACTCGTTCGGGCCCGGGGTAGCGGCCTGGCGGGCGACGAGCCGGAGTGAGCCGAAGTCGTCGACGTGGCGCGTCCCCGGCCGCCAGAGGATCACGTTCGTGTCCGTGCCCGCGGGCCCGCGGACGCTGACGAAGACCTGCTGACGCCGCTTGAGCTTGATCGCGTAGACGTCGTTCTGGTCGTCCCAGAAGTCGAGCGTCGCCTCGATCCGGTTTGCCTTGCCCCAGAGGGTCGCGGCGTCGTTCGCGGCGTCGTCGTTCGGCTCGAGCCGGTCCTTGGGAGGAGGCCCTGCGGTCAGGAGCTGCTTCAGCGCCGCGTTCACGTCGAGTCGCCCCCAGCCGGTCAGGGGGTCCCGCTGGGTGGCGCACCCGGGGCAGCCGGTGGCGCCGTTGACGTCGTGCGCCGTCCGCGTCAGCAGCTCCGTCACCTGCTCGGGCCGCAGGTTCGGTCTGACCGCGAGCAGCACGGCCGCGGCGGCGCTCACCTGCGGGGCCGCGAACGACGTGCCCTGGCCCTTGCGGAAGTCGTCGGGTGCGCAGCTCGAGTAGCCCTGCTCCGGGCACTCCTTCGTCTCGGCGGTGAGGGCACGCGGGAAGGTCGAGAGGATGCCCACGCCGGGCGCCGCGATGTCGTTGTAGATCTTGTCCCGGTGCGAGAAGACGGGAACGGAGCCGTCTCGTGCGAGCGCGCTGACACCGAGCACGTGCGGAAGTGCCGCCGGGTAGCTCGCATACGGCCACGGCCGCGGCGGCGTGTCGGTGTTGTTCCCGACCGCGGCCACGATCACGACGCCCTTGCCGTGCGCCCAGCCGACCGCCTGCGCCTCGAGCGGCGAGAACGCGTCCCGGTCGGGGTCGCGGGGGTCGCGGAAGCCGCCGAGGCTCATGTTGATCACCCTGGCGTCCTTTCCGACGGCCCACGTGATCGCCTTGACCTCGGCCTCGACGTCGATCAGGTCGTTGCCGTCGACGACCTTGGCGACGAGGAGCTCGGCCGAGGAGGACGCACCCGCGATGCCGACGGTGTTGTTGACGCCGGCGGCGATCAGGCCGGCCACGAACGTCCCGTGCCCCTCCTCGTCGACGCGGGCCGAGCCGCCGACGAACGACTTCGCGTCCGCGATCTTGCCCACGAAGTCGGGATGGTCGCCGTCGATTCCGGAGTCGATCACGGCGACGCGAACCGCCGGCAGGAGGGTCGGGGTGTCCCAGAAGTCGAACGTCCGGTTGAAGTCGAGGTGCCACTGCCTCGATGCGAGCGCGTCGTTCGGGACGTACGCGGCACGGCGGGTGCCGAGCCGCTCGACGTAGATGGCGCCGGGAAGGTCGCGCAAGCGCGGCGCGGTCGTCCGCTCGACGACGACCGCCGGGATCGGCGCCAGGCTCTCCGTCCCGGGCAACGCGGCGCGGAGCGCAGGTAGGTCGGCGGGCGACGCGACGCCGACCGCGTAGCGGGCAGCCTCGGCCTGCGGCGCCAGCAGCGCCGCAGCGACGAGCACGAGCGCGATGCGCGTCATCGCAGCTCGATCTGGCCCGAGAGGCCCTCGGCGAACCCCTGGACGGGCGCGATCCTCGCCCGGTAGCGCCCGGGCTGGTCGGCCACGAGCGTGTATTCCCCCTCGACCCCTGTCGTCGTCGTGCCCACCGTCGACCATGCTCCCTCGGTTTCGACCTGGAGCTCGACGGGAGCCCCGGGCGCCAGCGGCTTGACCGTCCCCGCCACGGTCAGGGGTCCGGACGCGCGCGCGGTCAGCAGCGGAGCTACCGGCACCTTCAGCACCGAGCCCGCCAGCTTGCCGGCTGCGATCCGGAAGCTCCCAGGCGCCAGCAACTTCACCTTCGCCTTGAGCGCGGGCCCGGCAACCTTCGTCCAGACGCCGTCCACCCGCTGCTGCAGCATCGGCGCCTTCACGCCGTTCGCCCGGCCGGTGAGCGCCACCGTCTTGCCGTACCGAACCGGCCCGCCCGGGCGCGTCAGCGACATCGTCACGAGCTGGGTGACCCATGTCGAGCGCAGCCCGCCCGCGAGACGGAGCGCCGCACCGGAGATCTTCGTCGTCCCCGCCGGTGTCGTCACCTGGACGTTCGACACGCGCCCGGACGGCCCACGCGTCAGCCGGAGCGACGTCACCGGCGCTCGGGACTTGAGGCCCTTGCGCAGGGTCGCCTCCGCCACCGCGACCGGCCCCCAGCGGTGAACCGGCGAGAGCGCGCTGTGCGGGTCGTCGACGCCGACGAGGTAGGGCACGGGCTTGCCGAAGACCTCCGCCGCGTCGAGCGTCGTCCCGCCCGAGGTCGAGTGGAAGAGCGCGTCGATCGGCTTGCCCTCCCACAGCAGCACCTGCCCCTTTGTGGCCTGGACCGCTGCCGTCGTGCGAACGTGCTCGCCGGGGATCCCGCCGTAGACCTGGCTGCGCACGTCGGCGTAGAGGTCGAAGGCCTTGCCGCTCAGCCGGTGCGCGAGCGCATAGGAGCGTGCGGCAACGGCCTGCGCCCTCAGCGCCTCTTCCGGCCATGCGCTCGGCATCTCCTGCGCGACGACGCCCTGGAGGTAGGCCTCGAGACCGAGGACGTTGACCGCGTCGAGCTTCTGCCCCGTCACCGTGACGGCGATCTGACCGCGGTAGGGCCGGTCGAGCTCGAGCGGCGCCGTACCGGGCAGGAAGAGTATCGGGCCTGCGAGCTCGGTCGGCGTCCCGTTCACGGCGACCCGCAGCTTCGGGCCGAGAGCGACGTCGCCGGCCGGGAGCGGATAGGTCTTCCCGAAGACGTCGCGCACCCGGAACGGGACCGAGGAACGAACGGTCACGCTGCCCTTGGCCTCGGCGACGAGAACCCGGACGCCGGCCACCGGCGACGGGCCGAGCTGCGCGCCGGTGTAGTAGTGACCGAGGATCTGGTCGTAGGTCCACCCGTCCTGCGCGTAGCCGAGCGCGCCGTACTGGCTCATGCCGACACCGTGCCCCCAGCCGCGGCCGCTGACGAGGAAGGTCGTCGCCGTCACGGCCGTCGGGGTGGTCGGCGAGGGTGCGCGAACGCCTGCGGACGCGGAAACCGCGAGCGCGAGACCAAGACCGGTGAGAGCGAGCAGCATCCGCCGCATGGGCGACCCGACGCCGAGGCTAGCTGAACATGGCCTGCATCCAGGGGTTCTTTACCGAACCTTCAACTCGGGAGAGCCTTGGAGCGCGTTTTCATCCATGCCGACCGGGGCACGCCGTCGTGGTGGATGACAGCGAGCTTCCTCGACCGTTACCGCAACCCGGAGCTGATCGCGCGCGGAGGCATGGGCGAGGTCTACCGGGCCGAGGACGCCGACCTCGCCCGGGTCGTCGCGGTGAAGCTGCTCTCGGGCCGCTTCGCCGACAACGAGGCGATCCGCGGCCGCTTCACGCGCGAGGCGCTGGCTGTGGCCCGGCTCTCGCACGCACCGAGCACGGTCACGATCTTCGACGTCGGCGAGCACGACGGGCGTCCCTACATCGTGATGGAGTACCTCCCCGGCGGCTCGCTCGCCGACCGGCTCGAGCGTGACGGCGCGCAACCGGTGGGACGTGTCGCTCGAATGGCTCGGGCAGGCCGCGGCCGCCCTCGACGCCGCGCACGCCAACGGGATCGTCCACCGCGACGTCAAGCCGGCGAACCTGCTGCTGGACAACGACGAGCGCGTCAAGGTCGCCGACTTCGGCGTCGCGAGCGCAGCCGATCTCGGCTCGTTCACCGAGGCCGGAACGGTCGTCGGCACCGCGGGCTACCTGGCGCCCGAGCAGGCGCGTGGTGAGCGTGCCACGCCCGCGAGCGACCTCTATGCGCTTGCGGTCGTCGCCTTCGAGCTCCTGACCGGCAAGCGTCCGTTCGAGCGTGAGTCGTCGACGGCGGAGGCGATGGCGCACGTGAGCGCGCCGATCCCGCCGGCGTCGGACTCGGATCCGCAGCTGCCGCGGGAGCTCGACGACGTCCTCGCTCGAGGCCTCGCGAAGGAGCCGGAGCACCGGTTCGCCACCGCCGCCGACTTCGTCGACTCGCTGCGCGACGCTCTCGGCCGTGCGGCCGGGACGACACGGGTCGCCGCGATCGCCCCGGTCCCGCCGGCACGCAGCCGGAGACGCGTGCCGCTGCTGCTGCTGCTGCTCGCTCGCCGGCGCGCTCGCTCGCCGGCATCCTCGCCGCAGCCCTCCTCGCCCGCGGCGACGGCGAGACCGCCGGCACGACGGCGCCGCAGCACGGTCCAGAAGACCGTCACGCTCCCGGGCGCGACCGTCGTCCGGACCGTGACGACTGCTCCCGAGCCGCCGGCGACCACGACCGCCGCCTCGCCGCCCGCGACAGAGCGCGATCCGAGCTCAACGACCAGGGCTTCCAGCTGCTGCGCGCCGGCCGCTACGAGGAGGCGCTGCCGCTGCTCGAGCAGGCCGTCGCCGGGCTCTCGGGCGACGGCGGCCTCGCCGAGGCGTACGCGAGCTACAACCTCGCCTTCGCGCGCCTCGCGCTCGGCAGGTGCGACGGCGTCCTCGAGCTGCTCGACCGCTCGGAGCAGGTGCAGGGACGGCGGAAGGAGATCAGCCGGCTGCGAAAGGAAGCCGAGCGGAACTGCGGCGACCAGTGAGCCTCGGAGGCTTCAGGAGTTGGCGAGCCTGGCGGCGTACTGGCGCTCGTAGTACTCGCGGTACTCGCCGGACTTGATCGGCTCCCACCAGGAGCGATTGTCCTGGTACCAGGAGACCGTCTCCGCGATGCCCTCCTCGAACGACTTCTGAGGCGCCCAGCCGAGCGGCACGCAGCTTGGCCGTGTCGAGCGAGTAGCGGCGATCGTGGCCGGCGCGGTCCTCGACCTGGCGGATCAACGACTCGTCGGCGCCGGTCAGCTCGAGGATGCGAGATGCACGATCTCGACGTTCGTCGCGCTCGTCGTCGCCGCCGACGTTGTAGACCTCGCCGGCCGCGCCCTCGCGCAGCACGAGCTCGATGCCGGCGCAGTGATCCTCGACCCAGAGCCAGTCGCGGATCTGGCGGCCGTCGCCGTAGACCGGCAGCGGCTCCCCGGCGAGCGCATTCGTGGTCATCAGCGGGATCAGCTTCTCCGGGTACTGGTTCGGGCCGTAGGTGTTCGAGCCGCGCGTGATCGACGCGTTGACGCCGAACGTGCGCGCATACGCGGGGCATCTGCAGGTCGCCGGCCGCCTTGGCGACGCTGTAGGGGCTGGACGGGCTTGATCGGGTCGGTCCTCGGCGGCCGAGCGCGCCGCTCGGCGAGTCGCCGTAGACCTCGTCGGTCGAGACCTGGACGAAGCGCTGCGCCGGTGCGGCGCACCTCCTCGAGCAGCACCTGGGTGCCGAAGAACTTCGTCTGGATGAAGTCCGTCGCCCCGAGGATCGAGCGGTCGACGTGGGTCTCGGCGGCGAAGTTGACGATCGCGTCGAAGCCTTCGGCGGCCTCGGCCACCGTCGCTCGCGTCGCAGATGTCCGCCGACGACGAGCTCGATCCCGGTGCCGTCGAGGTTCGCCGGGTTGCCGGAGTACGTCAGCTTGTCGAGCACGCGGACGTCGTCGCCCGCGGCCTTGAGCCGCTTGGCGAAATGGGAGCCGATGAACCCGGCCCCGCCGGTGACGAGCACGCGCACGCCCAAAGGCTACGTGACGGCCAGGAGCTGCGCCCCCAGCAAATCGGCCAGTCCTCGGCCGCCCTGGTGCATGACGACGTTGTGATTCCAACGGAAGACCGGCCGGGCGATCGGGGCGAGCAGGTTCATCCACGGACGGGTCGTGTGCACGTTCCACTCGTAGGTGACCGCCGTCTCGCGACCGTCGAAGAAGCGCCAGCGACCGGTGCCGGCGAGCTCGCCGTCAGCCTGCGCTTCGATCAGGAACGGACGCTCGATGCCCGTGATCCGAGTCTCGAAGCGGACGGGATACGGGATCACGCTGCGCCACTCGTGGCGGTAGAGCGCGCCGATCCCGTCGCCGTTGCCGTGCTCGAGCTTGTCGACTCGCTTGACGCCGCTCCACCAGCTCGGCCACTGCTCGACCTCGTAGATCGCGTCCCAGACGTCCTCCCGCGGGGCGCCGACGATCCAGGTCGTGAGGAACGAGTAGCCGGCCACGCAGATCTATTCGCTGACGGCCCCGGCTCGGATGGCGGCGATCGTCTCGCGCAGCCCGTCGTGCCAGTGCGGCAGCTTCGGCGCGCCCTTCTCGCTCCGCAGCACCGAGTAGGCGGGGCGCGGCGCCGGTCGCGCGAGCTCCGCCGTCGTGATCCGGCGGACGCGGGTGTCGAGACCGGCCTCCTCGAAGATCGCCTCGGCGAAGTCGGCCCAGGTCGCATCGCCCTCGGCGGCGACGTGGTAGACGCCGTGCGGCAGGAGCAGGATCTGACGGGTCGCGGCGGCGAGGTGGCCGACGTAGGTCGGCGAGCCGCGCTGGTCGTCGACGACGGCGACCTCGTCCCGCTCCTCGCCGAGCCGCAGCATCGTGCGGACGAAGTTGTTGCCGGTCGGCCCGAAGAGCCACGAGGAGCGGACGATCCACGCGCGCTCGCCCGCGGCGGCCTCGCCGTGGAGCTTCGTCCGCCCGTAGGCTGACTGCGGGTTCGGCCCGTCGGACTCGATGTACGGCTCCTGCGCGCGGCCATCGAACACGTAGTCGGTGGAGTAGTAGACGAGCGGTGCGCCGAGAGCGGCGACGTTCGCCGTCCCGCCGACGTTGACGGCGGCTGCGCCCTGTGGATCCGACTCGGCGCCGTCGACGTTCGTCCACGCGGCAGCGTGGAGCGTGATGTCGGGCGGCTCGAGCCCGGCCGGGGGCGGCAGCTCCACGTCCCATTCGGAACGCGTCAGCGCCGTGACGCCGTCCGGCGAGAACTCCTCGGCGAGTGCCCGGCCGAGCTGCCCGCCGGCGCCGGTGACTAGATACACGCCTGCAGGTCCCGCTCGGAGAGGAGCGGCGTCTCCGTGCTCCAGAGATGCTTCACGCGCGGGTCGGCCCAGCAGATCCCCTGCTCGTCCGGGTCGGCGGGGTCGTACTCCTCCGTGACGTGATAACAGAAGTAAAGATCAGTGAGCGCCTCGAACCCGTGCGCGTGCCGGCCGGGGATGTAGATCGCGACCGGGTTGTCGTCGCCGATGTCCTCCGTGAAGGTCTCGCCGCTCTCGCGGTCGAGCACGACGACGCGCGCCATCCCCTGCAGGCACACGAAGAGGTCGTCCTGGCCCCGCTCGTGGTAGTGGAGCCCTCGGAGAACGCCCTTCCGGGAGAAGGAGAGGTTCGTCTGCCGCGTCTGCTTCGGCAGCAGCGACTCGCGCCGGATCTCGGCGAACCAGCCGCGCTCGTCCTCGAAGCGGCGGAGCGGGATCCGGAGCAGGCCCTCGATCATGCGAGCTTGTTGACGCCCGTGCGCTGGATCAGAGCGCCGATCTCGCGCAGGGAATCCTGCGTCCCTGCGTCCTCCCACCAGCCGCTGACGCGGTGGCACGCGAGCGTGCCGTTCTCGGCGTAGTGGCGGTTGACGTCGGTGATCTCGAGCTCCCCGCGGGAGGAGGGCTCGAGCCCGCGGATCAGTTCGAACACGTCGGGGGAGTAGCAGTAGAGACCGACGACGGCGTCGCTCGACGGCGGCGCGTCGTAGCGCATGTCGACGACCCCGGCCTTCTCGACCACATCGACGACGCGCTCACCCTCGCCGTAGACGACGACGCCGAAGCGCTCCGGGTCGGGCACTTCCTTGACGAACACGGCCGCGCCGTCGTCGCCGTCGACGAAGCTGCGGATCGCCGCCGCCTCCGCGTACTCGAAGATGTTGTCGCCCAGGCAGACGACGAGGTCGTCGTTCCCGGCGAAGCTCTCGGCCATGCCGACGACCTGCGCGATGCCGCCCGCCTCGACCTGGACCTTGTAGGTCAGATCGAGGTCGAAGAGCGGATCGGTGTTGCCGCGCTGGCTCATCCGGCCGTTGCCGAGCAGGTCGATCACCTGCCCCGCATGGCCCTGCCCGGTGACGATCATCACTTCCTCGACGCCGGCCACCTGCAGCAGCTGCAGCGGGTAGAAGATCATCGGCCAGTCGCCCACCGGGAGCAGGTGCTTGTTGACGACACGCGTCAGCTCACCGAGCCGGGTGGCCTCGCCCCCGGCCGCGATCAGTCCCTTCGCCCTCATGCCGTCGACGATGCTACTGCGGGAGCGGCCAGGGGCGTTCGCCCCAACAGCCAGAACGAGACCTCGACGACCGGGCCGATCCCGACCGCGAAGACGAGGGTGCCGATCCCGACGGTGCCGCCGAGGAGAAAGCCGACGACGAGCGCAGCGAGCTCGAGCCCGGTGCGTGCAGTGCCGAGCCTGACGCCGAGACCACGGGACGTGACGAGCATCAGCGAGTCGCGCGGCCCGGCGCCGAGCGACGCGCAGATGTAGAACGCCGATCCGACGCCGAAGCAGAGGAGCGCTATGGCGATCAGCCCGATCCGGACGCCGAGCGACTCCTCCGAGAGTGCGTCGACGGCGTCGATCGCCGTCAGGGCGATCACGAACGTGCCGATCAGGGTCGCGTTCAGGAGCGTCCCCAGCCCGATCTTGGCCTTCAGCCGCCAGGCGAGCAGGAGCACGACGACGGAGACGATGACGTTGGCGGCGCCGAACGAGATCCCGAGCTGCTCGGCGAGGCCCTGGTGAAGCACGTCCCACGGGGGCAGGCCCAGCTCGGACTCGAGGAAGAGCACGATGCCGCACGCGCAGAGGAAGAGCCCGGTCACGAGCCACGCGACGCGTGATGCGAAACCGCCGTAGAGAGCAGGTGGTGCGAGCACGCTCGGAACGTAGCTGTGCGCGGACGTCTAGCGGGCGCGGATCGTCGCGCTGTAGGCGTCGTCCTGCGGCGAGTGGATGCGAACGCTCGCGCCCGCCGGCACGGCGACCGTTGTGCTGAAGAAGCCGCGAGCGCTCGTACTGCGAATCCCACCGCTGTAGCGCCAGACGCCGCCGCCGACGCGTACCTGGACGCGGTAGGACTGGATGCCGCCGCGCGGGCGGACCTGGCCCCAGAGCACCAGCTTGCCGCCGCTTCGGCCGGCCTGGGCGAGTGGGAGCGGGAACGCGAGCGCAGCGAGCTTCGGACGGCCGGCGATGTTGAAGAGGCCGCTCTGGAAGCGGCTCGCCTGCGGCTCGTCCTTGACGAGGTAGTGGATCAGCATGTCGACGCGGGGGGCCTTGTGCGCACGGAGCCCCGACTGGCCGAGCAGCTCGGCCTGCCGCTGCTGCGTGACGCCGTAGGCGCCGGTCTGGTAGGCGTACTCCGTCAGCCAGATCCGCTTCGGGCCGAAGGCGCGACCGACCTCGGCGATCAGCTTCTCCAGTGTCGCCATCGTGATCGTCTCGCAGTGGCCGCAGCCGCCGGAGAACGGCGTCTCACGGCTACTCGACGGATAGGGATGGTGCGCATAGGCGTCGAGGCGAGCACGGGCCGCGCGCATGCCGCGGATCCACTTGACGGGGGAGACGCCGCCGCTCGAGCCGCGCGGCGCGGTGACACCGCCGGCGACCTTCGCCCGCGGGATCACGGCATGGATCGCCGCATAGCCGGGGTTGAGGATCTGGCGGACGTAGACGCTCGCCGTTGTCGGGCGGAGCCAGCGTGCCTGGTTGGGCTCGTTCCACATCAGCCACTGCGTCACCCAGCGGTAGCGCGTCGCGGCAGCGCGGGCGAAGCCGGCGAACGAGGACGCGCCCGGGGCGAAGTTCTTCGGCCGGCCGCCGTTCGCCCATCCGGGCGACCCGACGATCCCGACGACCGCCGGGATGCCCCGGCTGCGGAGGCCCTTGAGGACGGCGTCGCTGTCCTCCCAGGCGTACTCGCCGTGCGCCGGCTCGATCTCGTCCCAGTGGAGGTTGAACCGCACCACGTCGACGCCGAGCTGCTCGAGCCGATCGAGGCGCTCGTCCAGCGTGCCGGCGCCGTGGACGAGCCAGGCGTCGTCCTGGATCCCGAAGCGCACGTTCGGCGAGGCGTCAGCCGCGGGCGCGTAGAGCCCGAGAAGTGCGCAGGCACAGACAGCGGCGAGGGAAAGTCGCATTCAGCGCGGGTTCCCGGCGATACCCGTTCCGACACATCAGGATCCTGTTAACGGCCGCGGCGGCGCGCTTTCCGGGCCTTCACGTCCGGCGCGTAGCGCACTGCGGCGAACCAGACGTAGAGCACGAAGGCGAACGCGGCACCGATCAGCTTCAGGATCCGCTTCACCCGGGTCATGGGTCCGATGGTATCGCGGGGGGTAACGTCTCCCACATGGCGCGGCGTGACATCGACCGTTTGCAGGGGGAGATCGAGGAGCTCTTCGCCGACCTCTGGCAGATGCCCCGGTTCTCCGGGATCCGAAACGGCTTCCGGCCCGCGGTCGACTGCTTCTTCACGGAGGATCCGCCACAGCTCGTCGTCGTCGTCGAGCTGGCCGGCGTCGACCCCGACTCGATCGAGCTCTCGGTCGAGGAGCGTGCGCTGACGATCTCCGGCAGCCGGCCACGCCCCCGCGTACCCGGGCAGGTCTACCAGCAGGCGGAGATCGAGTACGGCCGCTTCGAGCGCCGAATTCCGCTCGAGCAGGACATCGACACCGCTACGGCGAGCGCGGCCTACGAGGCCGGCATGCTCCGAATCACGCTGCCGGTCGCCCGCCGGGCGCCCAGCGGGCCGGCGGTGGTCATCGTCGTGCGCGGGACGAGATGAGCGAGACCGCGTCCGACCGGCTGCGGCTGCCGATCCTGCCGCTGAAGGAGACCGTCGTCTTCCCCGAGTCGATGACGCCGCTCGCGGTCGGCCAGGAGCGCTCGGTCAAGCTGATCGACGAGGTCGTCTCCGGCGAGCGAATGCTCGCCCTCTTCACCGTCGCGAACCAGGAGGCTGACCCGCCGGGCTGGGACGACCTCCACCGGGTCGGCACCGTCGCCGTCGTCCACAAGATGATCAAGGTGCCCGACGGGACGCTGCGGATCCTCGTCCAGGGCGTCCAGCGCGTCCGGCTCGTCAAGCCGGTTCAGGACGAGCCCTATCTCGTCGCCGAGCTCGAGGACCTGCCGGAGATCGTGCCGGACTCGCCGCAGGTGGAGGCGCTCACGCGCACCGTGCAGCAGCAATTCGCGCAGATCATCGGGATGACGCCGTACCTGCCCGAGGAGCTGCAGCTGGCGGCGGCGACCGTCGACGACCCGACCGCGCTCACCCACCTGATCGCCTCGACGCTGCGGCTGAAGACAGAGGAGCGCCAGGAGCTGCTCGAGACGGCGGACGTCGAGGAGCGGCTGCGCAGGATCGCGGTGATCCTCGGCCGCGAGGTCGAGATGTCGGAGCTCGGCTCGAAGATCCAGTCGCAGGTCGCGAGCGAGATCGACAAGGGCCAGCGGGAGTTCTTCCTCAGGCAGCAGCTGAAGGCGATCCAGGAGGAGCTCGGCGAGACCGACGACCAGCAGGCCGAGCTCAACGAGCTCCGAGAGCAGGTCGGGCAGAAGGACCTACCCGAAGACGTGGAGAAGGCGACGCTGCGCGAGCTGAAACGGCTCGAGAAACTGCCGCCGGCGGCGGCCGAGTACGGCGTCATCCGCACCTACCTCGACTGGATCCTGACGCTGCCCTGGAGGGAGTTCACCGAGGACGACCTCGACCTCGAGCACGCACGCCAGATCCTCGACGAGGACCACTTCGACCTCGAGAAGGTGAAGGAGCGGATCATCGAGTACCTGGCCGTCTCGAAGCTGAAGAACGACCTCACCGGCCCGATCCTCTGCTTCGTCGGGCCGCCGGGCGTGGGCAAGACGTCGCTCGGCCATTCGATCGCCCGAGCGCTCGGCCGCAAGTTCGCCCGGATCTCGGTCGGCGGCGTCCGTGACGAGTCCGAGATCCGCGGGCACCGGCGGACGTACATCGGGGCCATGCCCGGCACGATCATCCGCGCGATCCGCGACGCCGAGTCGTCGAATCCCGTCTTCCTGATCGACGAGATCGACAAGATGGGCGCCGACTTCCGAGGCGACCCCGCCTCGGCGATGCTCGAGGTGCTCGACCCCGAGCAGCACTCGAGCTTCCGCGACCACTACCTCGACCTGCCCTACGACCTCTCGAAGGTGCTCTTCATCTGCACCGCGAACACGCTCGACACGATCCCGGGGCCGCTGCTCGACCGGATGGACGTGATCCAGCTCTCCGGCTACACGCACGAGGAGAAGCTCGGGATCGCCAAGCGGTATCTCGTCCCGAAGCAGATCGAGGCACACGGCCTGAAGAAGAGCCGGATCGCGACTCCCGGACAAGACGCTGCGGCTGGTGATCGCGGAGTACACGCGCGAGGCCGGCGTTCGCAACCTCGAGCGGCAGATCGCAGCGCTCTGCCGCAAGGCCGCGACGCTCGTCGCGACCGGGCACACGGAGAAGATCAGGGTCGACGGGGAACGCGTCCGCGAGTGGCTCGGCTCGCGCAAGTTCTCGGCCGACGCCCGCCGGCGGACGGCCGACCCCGGCGTCGCGACCGGCCTCGCTTACACCGCGGTCGGCGGCGACGTGCTCTTCATCGAGGCGACCGCGTATCCCGGCACGGGCAAGCTGAAGATCACCGGCCAGCTCGGCGAGGTGATGCAGGAGTCCGCCCAGACGGCGCTCTCGTGGGTGCGCTCTCGCTCGGGCGAGCTCGGCCTCGCGCCGGAGTGGTTCGCCGCGAACGACATCCACATTCACGTACCCGCGGGTGCGGTGCCGAAGGACGGGCCGTCGGCGGGCGTGACGATGGCGACGGCGATCGTCTCGCTCGTCCGCGACATCGCCGTCGACGACGACGTCGGCATGACCGGTGAGATCACCCTGACGGGCCAGGTGCTGCCGATCGGAGGCGTGCGCGAGAAGGTCCTCGCGGCCGAGCGCGCGGGGCTGAAGCGGGTCATCCTCCCGCTCGAGAACGCACACGACCTCGACGACCTTCCGGCCGAGACCCGCTCGGAGCTCGAGTTCGTGCTCGTCGACCACGTCGAGGAGGTCTTCGAGGACGCCTTCCGCGGCAAGGCCGGCAAGCGGCGGCCGCAGCATGCGACGCTGCACCGGCAGGCGGCGGCCTCGCGCAGGTAGCTCCCGTTTGCAAGGATCGCAGTACGGCAACACTGGTCCGGCGACCACGAAAAGGAAAGGACGGGCCGGATGGCCACAAAAACCAAAGAGAGGCTCTACGACACGGCCGACACGATGAAGCCGTATGTCGACCGGGCTCTGCACGACGAGGATCTGCACGACAACATGAAGGAAGCCTTCAAGGCTGCGCGGGACGTCTACGCCGAGCTGCTCGGCAACCGGAACCTGACCGGCACCGCGATGCGGGCGGCGACCGACAAGGACATCCAGGACAACCTGAAGAAGGCGGTCGAGGAGTTGCGCACGGCCGCGAACCGGATCCAGGGCAAGGAGGACCACAGCGGCCGCAACACGATGCTGCTGCTGGCGGGGATCACCATCGGCGTCCTCTTCAACCCGATGACGGGCCCGCAGACCCGCGCCTGGCTGATGGAGAAGATCACCGGCGAGGGGTCCGACGACTACACGTACACGCCGCCGTCGAGCTCGAGCTCGGCGAGCGACGACGCGGTCTAGCCGCTAGCCGGCACCGAGAGCCGCGCTGTCGCCCTGGGAGACCGGGGCGGTCAGCGCGCGGTCCAGCGAGCCCGGGGTCGAGGCCGCTCGCGCTGGAGATGTCGGTCGAGCCGAGCAGGATCGCGGCCGGTCGCGGCGCGGTCGCGTTCGACGGCACCGGCGGCGCCCAGCCGCGGCCGGCCGCGAAGGTGATGTCCTCCAGCCGCCGCCATGCGCTCAGGTACGGGAAGGCGTTGACGACACCGTCGTAGCCGAGCGGCAGCAGCCCGACCGGGTGGATCTCGAAGTGGAGGTGGTAGGGCGTCGTCTGCGCGTCGCCCGTGTTGCCGACGAAGCCGACGACGTCGCCCGCCTTCACCTCGTTGCCGTCGACCGCGAGCGGCGAGAAGGCCGAGAGGTGGGCGTAGTAGAACTGGTTGCCCTGCCGGTCGCGCAGCCAGAGGCGGTAGCCGCCCAGATCGTTCCAGCCGACCGAGAAGACCGTCCCGTCGGCGACCGCCAGCAGAGGCGCCCCGAGCGGCGCGAAGATGTCCTGGCCGTGATGCCAGCCGACGCCGGCGCGCGCGCTGCCGAAGCGTGTCGATGAACGACGACGGCTCCGTAGACGGGGAAGACGTAGCCGGCCGGCGAGAGCGGCGCCGACACGTCTGTCGGCGGCAGCCGGAACACCGCTCCCGGCCTGTTCAAGATCCCGGGCTCGGGCGGCTTCGGCAGCGGCTTCCGTGCCTTCGCGGGCACGCCGGCGGGGTGACCCGGCTTCGCCGTGGTGGTCGCCGGCGCCGTCGTGGCCGGTTCCTCCGCCGGTGTCGATGCCGCCGCCTCGGCATGGCCGACGAGGATCTCGGTGCCCGTCGGCAAGCCGGCGTGGTCGGCCGTGAGGACGACGTGCAGCGCGTTGACGGCGCCGCGCGCGTTCTTCGTCCCGTCGGCAACGGGCGCCTCGACGACCTGCTCGAGCACGATCAGGTAGCCCCAGTCGCCGAGCTGGACACGGAGGTTCGGCGTCGGCGCCACCTGCGTCCCGAAGACGACGAGGTTCGTCACGCTCGATCCTGCCGCGTCGGCGCCGGCCGCGGATGCCTTCGCACGTACCGCGACGCTCTCCGCGGTGATCTCGCCGTTGAAGAGCGTGACGCCGAAGACGTCGCCGACGGCCTGGGCGCCGGCCGCCCCGGTCGCACGCGAGGAGACGCTCGACGAGAGCGCGCCGGTGCGCACGAGCGAGCCGTCGGCGGGTAAGACGAAGGCGTCGGCGACACCGGTTGCGGCCGGCCCCGGCGCCGTCGCTTCGGCCGCGACCGAGGCAGGCTGGCCGGGAACGAGGATCGAGAGACCGTTCGCGCCGGCGGAGACGATCGCCGGCTCCGAGGGCGCGCTGGCGCCGGTCGCTGCAGCAGCAAGCGACCCGGCGATCAGGAGCAGTGCGATCAACCTCGGGTACACGCGGCTCCATTATCCGGATCTGGCGAGACGATGCGGCGTTCTAGTTGAGAATGAGAATCGTTTTCAGCTATCCTCGCCGCGTGGCAGGCGAGCTCGCACTCCCCGACGGCGTCCGAACGACCGCGCAGAGACTGGCCGTCGTACGCGCGGTGGCCGAGTCGCCGGGCAGCTTCACGGTCGCCGAGCTCCACGATCGCGCGCGGCGGTTCGAGCCGCGGCTCGGGCTCGCGACGACCTACCGAACGGTCGAGCTGCTCCGCGCCAACGGCGGCGTCCACCCCCTGCTCGGCGACGGCCGGCCGACCTACGTCCGCTGCCGCCCGGAGCATCACCACCACCTCGTCTGCACGAACTGCGGCGGCGTCGAGGAGACCGAGCTCTGCGCGGCGCCGTCCGAGGCCGAGCTGCAGCGCCGGCACGGGTTTCGCCCGGCGGCGCACGAGCTCGACATCTACGGCACCTGCAGGCGCTGCGCGTGAACCCATTGACGTTCTCGGGGCGGCGCTCGCGTCGCGTAGGCCGGTGGCCCAGTACGAACGTACGGGCCGCCGGCTGGAGCGGCGCGAGCGGCGTCAGCCTTTCGCGGAGCCCGGCTCCGCCGGGCGGGAGCGAAAGGCGACCGAGGACGTGAACTGGATCGCGGTTCCGCTGGCGGGCGTGACCGTGCTGTCGACGCTTGCGGGAGGCATCGTCGCGCTGCGGCTCGCGCGTGAGCTGACGACCGCGATCGCGCTCACCGGCGGCATCGTCGTCGCCGTTGCGCTCTTCAACGTGCTCCCGGAGGCGATCGAGGCGCTCGACGACCCGCACCTGGTGGGCACGCTGGTCGGCGCCGGCTTCGTCTTCTTCTTCCTCGCCGAGCGCGCGCTCGTGCTCCACCATCGCGACGACGACGCGCACATCCACGCCCACGCGAACGTGGGCGTGCTCGGGGCGGCCGGCCTCTCGGTGCACAGCTTCATCGACGGCCTCGGGATCGGGCTCGCGTTCGGGCTCTCGACCGAGACGGGGCTGCTCGTCTTCGTCGCCGTCGTCGCGCACGACTTCGCCGACGGCCTCAACACGGTCGGCTTCGTCCTGCGCCAGTCGGGAGACCGCGCCCGCGCGATCCGCTGGCTCGCGATCGACGCAGCGGCCCCGCTCGCCGGAGCGATCGTCGGCACGATGCTCTCGATCTCGGAAAAAGGGCTGGGCGGGATCCTCGCCGTCTACGCCGGCTTCTTCCTCTTCATGGGCGCCACCGACCTGCTTCCGCACGCGCACGAGCATCCGTCCGTGAAGCGCGTCGCCCTCACCCTCGCCGGCTTCGGCGCGATCTTCCTCGTCAGCCTGATCGGCCAGTAGCGCTAGGCGTCGAGCTTGCGGGCGAAGTCGCGGAAGCGGTCGCGCGCGGCCTGGTCCGGCCCGATCTGCTCGTCCTCGCCATAGCGCGGGTCGGCCGCGATCTCCTCGGCGACGGCGCGAACCTCCTGCGCGATCGCCGCGCGGTTCTCCGGCGCACGCAGCAGGAGCTCGATCCAGTTGTCGGTGCCGTCGTAGGGCGGCACGTCGTTGTCGACCAGCAGCTCGCCGAGCTTCACGCCGACGCGGATGTACGCGAAGGTCCGGAAGGCGAGGATCCGCCGCGGCGAACCGACGAGACGCTCGATCTCGGGGTCGTCCGCCTGGATCTGCGCGACGATGCCTCCGATCGGCTCGTCGACGAGCGGAAGCCAGATCTCCTCGTGCTCGCTCATCGCTCAGAAGGATACGGGGCGCTACGACGCGACCGCCATGCGAGTTGTGCGGCGACGCAGAAGAGCAGGACAGCGAACAAGCGCCTGAGCACGTCCTCCGGCAGAGCGGTCGCGATCTGGACGCCTGCGACGGCGCTGGCGATCGACGTGACACCCAGCACGAGAGCCGTGTGCCAGCGGACGTTGCCGTAGTGCCGCTGCCGCCAGGTGCCGGCCGCGACGGTCGGCAGGATCGCCAGCAGGGACGTCGCCTCCGCCTCGATCTGAGACAGCCCCAGCGCGACGAGCGTAGGCACGAAGAGAATCCCGCCGCCGACGCCGAAGAAGCCGGCGAGCAGGCCGGCCGCGAAGCCGAGGCCGATCGCGAAGACCACGGTGGTCGCGCTCATGAGACGAGCAGCCAGACCGCGAGCGCCGCGAGCAGCCCCGCGAACGCGAGCGTCAGCGAGCGCCCGGAGACGCGCTGTTGGACTCCCGTCCCGACCACCGCTCCGGCGGCCGCCGGCAGGCCGACGAGGGCGGCGTGGGCGACGTCGACATGCCCCTCGAACGAGTAGAGGATCGTGCCGGCGAGCGCCGTGATCCCGATCGCCGCCAGCGACGTCCCGGTCGCGACCCGGCTCTCGAAGCCGATGAGGAGGATCAGCAGGGGAACGATCACGATGCCGCCGCCGACGCCGAAGAGGGCGCTGAACAGGCCCGCGACGAGGCCGATGAGGACGAGCTTCAGCGCCACCGCTCGTATCCTAGGCCCGTGGACAGCGACGCCTCTCTCCTCGCGCGGTTCGCCGAGCAGCCCGAACGGGCGGCCGTCCTGCTCGACGTCGACGGCGTCCTCGCACCGATCGTGGACGTGCCGCACGACGCCGCGGTGCCCGAGCCGACCCGGGAGGAGCTGCGCCGCCTGCATGGACGCTACGCGCTCGTCGCCTGCATCAGCGGCCGTTCGGGGGCAGATGCGCGGCGGATCGTCGGTCTCGACGAGCTCGTCTACGTGGGCGAGCACGGCCTCGAGCTCGAGCCCGAGGCGATGGCGTGGAGCGAGCGGCTTCAGGCCTTCGCAGCCAGCGTCGACTGGGACGACATCGAGCGAAAGCCGCTGACCGTCAGCCTCCACTATCGCCGCGCCGACGACGAGCAGGAGGCGCTGGCGATGCTGGAAGCGGTCGCCACCCGCGCCCGTCACGAGGGCTTCGTCGCGCGGTTCGGCCGCAAGGTGCTGGAGCTGCGTCCGCCGGTCGCCGCACACAAGGGCACCGCGGTCGCGCATCTGCTCGGCGAACGCGGGCTCGAGCGGGCGCTCTACGCGGGCGACGACACGACCGATCTCGACGCGTTCGCCGCCCTCGCAGGGCTGGAGCTCGGCGTCAGGGTCGCCGTCTCCTCGGCGGAGGGACCGCCGGAGCTGCGCGAGGCCGCCGACATCGTCGTCGGCGGCCCCACGGAACTGCTGCAGCTGCTGGCGCGGCTCTAGGCGGCGGGAACCGGAGCAGCCTCGCCGGCGTGCGCGATCTCCTCCTGCCGGATCAGCACGAGCGACGCAACGACGCCCAACGATCGCGATCGCCGCACCGACCCAGAACGCGAGCTGGAAGCCTGAGGTCAGCGCCTCCGGCCGCGCAGTGCCGGCCGCGAACTCGTTCTCGGTCCGGGTGATCGCGACCGTTGAGAGGATCGCGATCCCGACTGCGCCGCCGATCTGCTGCGACGTGTTGATCAGCCCGGACGCGATCCCGGCCTCGGCCCTCGAGACGCCGGCGAGCGCCGCGATCGAGATCGGCACGAAGCAGAGCGCCATCCCGAGCGCGATGATCAGGAAGCCCGGCAGCAGGTTGGCCACGTAGGTGCCGTCCACCGGGATCTGCGTGAACAGGAGCATCCCGACGGCGAGCAACCCCATGCCGCCCGCGATCAGCGGCCTGACGCCGACGCGGTTCACGAGCGCCGCCGCGACGTTGGCCCAGATGATCGAGGTACCGGCGACAGCGAGGTACGCGACGCCGGTCTTCATCGCCGAGTAGCCGAGAACCTGCTGCATGTAGAGCGTCAGCATCAGGAACATCGAGAACAGCGCGGTACCGAGGATGAACCCGGCGACGTTCGCCCCGAGCACGGTCTTCGTCCGCAGGATCCCGAAGCGCATCAGCGGCTCGGCGACACGCTGCTCCCAGACGACGAAGCCGAGCAGCAGCGCAGCGGACGCGGCGAAGACGCCGATCGTCCGGACCGAGTCCCAGCCCCAGCCGTGACCCTGCGTGATCGCGAGGACGAGCAGCGAGAGCCCGCCGGTGACGAGCACCGCCCCGAGCGCGTCGAACGTCTTCACGGTCGTGTCACGGCTCTCGCGGAGCAGCACAGGCGCGAGTGCGACCGCAACCAGTGCGACCGGGATGTTGACGAAGAAGATCCACTCCCAGGAGAGCGCGTCGGTGAGGACGCCGCCGAGCAGGACGCCTGCCGCGGCACCGAAGCCGCCGACCGCGCCCCAGACGCCGAGAGCGATGTTCCGCTCCCGGCCTTCAGCGAACGTCGTCATCAGGATCGCGAGCGCCGCGGGGGAGATCGTGGCAGCGCCCAGGCCCTGGATCGCACGGGCGGCGATCAGCGAGGTCTCGGACCAGGCGAGACCGCACAGCAGCGAGCCGATGGCGAAGAGCACGAGCCCTGCCATGAAGACACGCCGGCGTCCGAGGACATCGGCCGTGCGGCCGCCGAGGAGCAGGAACCCGCCGAAGACCAGCGCGTAGGCGGAGATCACCCACTGCAGGTTCGATTGCGAGACATCGAGATCCAGTTGGATCGAGGGAAGTGCGACGTTCACGATCGCGATGTCGAGGACGACCATGAACTGGACCGCGCCAAGAAGGGCGAGTCCGAACCATTTCATCCGAGGTGACGTAACCATCCGCTATCCTTTCGGCAGCTTGCTCTTCTGAATCAGAAGGTTATACTTGCAAATCGCAAGTCATCCTTGAGAATGATTTTTGACCGATGAAGCTCTACAGCCACTACTGCCCGGTCGCCCACTCACTGGGCCTCGTCGGCGAGCGCTGGACGCTGCTCGTCGTGCGGGAGCTCCTGCGCGGGCCGAGGCGTTACACAGATCTCGCCGAGCACCTGCCCGGCATCGGGACGAACGTCCTCGCCACGCGGCTGAAGGAGCTCGAGACCGCGGGCATCGTCGTGAAGAAGAAGCTGCCGCCGCCGTTCGCATCGACCGTCTACGAGCTGACGCCCGCGGGGCACGAGCTGCGGCCGGTCCTGCATGAGCTGGCGCGCTTCGGCGCCCGCCTGATGGGGCCGCCGCCGCCGGACGCTCTCGACGAGGGGTGGCTCGTGGGTGCGCTCGACGTGGCGCTGTCGCCGCTCTGCCGCGGCAGCCGGATCGCCTTTCGGATCGGCGATGAGGAGGCGTCGCTCGTCGACTGCACAGCCACACCGGGGATCGTCGACGACTACGACGTGCTCGTCGAGACCGATGCAGCCGGCTTCTACCACCTCGTGGTCGACCGACAGCTCGAGGGCGTCCGCATCGACGGCGACATGGCCGCACTCGAGCCGCTCCTCGACGGGTTCGCCGCGCGCCCTAGCGCGCTTCCCGCCTGAGCACCTCCCAGGCGCGCCGCACGTCCGCCTCGGTCGTGCGCGCGTTGCCGACGGCGAGCCGGAGCGTGTAGCGACCGTTCAGCTTCGTGTGCGAGATGAAGATCTCGCCCGTCGCGTTGACGCGCTCGAGCAGCGCCTCGTTCTCCTCGTCGGTGCCGTCGCGGCGGAAGCAGACGAGCGAGAACGGCCGCGGCGCGGTCACCTCCCACCCCGGCTCGTCGCGGACCCAACCCTCGAACAGCGCCGCCAGGCGCGATCGCCTCGCGGATCCGCCGCTGCAAGCCCTCGCGCCCGTAGCAGCGGAGCACGGCCCAGAGCTTCAGCGCCCGGAACTGGCGGCCGAGCGCGGGGCTGTACTCGGAGAGGCTCGCGACGTCCTCGCTCACGCGCAGATACTCCGGCACGAGGCTGAAGGCGGCACGCAGGTCCTCCGGTCGCCGCGTCCAGAAGGCCGAGCACCCCATCGGCGTCGAGAGCCACTTGTGCGGGTTGACGACGATCGAGTCCGCCCGCTCCCAGCCGGCGAACGCGTCCCGCAGCTCGGGGCAGACCGCGGCCGAGCCCGCGTAGGCGGCGTCGACGTGCAGCCAGACGCCCTCGCGCTCGCACGCGTCCGCGATCTTGCCGACCGGGTCGATCGAGCTCGTCGAGGTCGTCCCGATCGTGGCGACGACGGCGCAGGCGTCGGTGAGGTCGAGCGCGTCGGGACGGAGCGCGGAACGCCTCGTCCACCGGCATCGCGCGCGCCTCGAGCCCGAGGATCCGGCAGGCCTTCTGCACCGACGAGTGCGCGTGCTCGGAGCAGACGACGACCCGGGCGCCGGGCTTCGCCTCGCGTGCAGCCGCGAGGGCGCGCCATCGTCCCGATCGACGCCCCGTCCTCGATGTGCCCGTGCAGCCCGGCCGGCAGCCCGAGCAGCTGCGCGAGCCAGTCGAGCGTCACCTCCTCCAGCTCCTGCAGCGCCGGCGACGTCCGCCAGAGGATCCCGACCTGGTTCAGGCCTGCGATCAGCAGCTCCGCCAGGATCGCCGGCTCGGAGCCGGTGCTGGGGTAGTACGCGAAGAAGCGCGGGCTCTGCCAGTGCGTGATCCCCGGCACGAGCACCTCGTCCAGGTCGCGGAGAACGGCGGCAAACGGCTCGGCCGTCTCCGGCGGAGCCGCCGGGAGCCGCGACCGAAGCTCCCCGGCTCGATCTGGGCGAGGACAGGCAGCTCGCCGACGCGTTCGAGGTAGGACGCGACCCAGTCGAGGGCCGCCGCACCGTCCTCACGGAAGCTCACTTGCGCAGCTTCTCGATCTCCGGCCACGGCCGCGTGTTCAGGATCTGTTCCTTCGTCAGCCACGCCCGGCGCGCCTGCGCGACGCCGAGGTCGACGTAGCGGAGCGCCTTCGTCGAGTGGCCGTCGCTCGAGATCGACGCGCTGCCGGTGCGCATCGAGTGC